>CAWJOQ010000008.1:0-573736 GCA_963844485.1 uncultured beta proteobacterium | reverse complement strand
GCCGGGGCGCCGGCGAGCATCAGCGCCAGCGCGATTGCGGCCAGCCTGCCCTGCATCACACGGCCGATGCGCCACGCGGATTTCATGAGATTCCCCAATCCAATGCGGATGAAACATAGCATCCTGAATTTGGCACGCCTACTCCCTGCGCCCAGATGCGCGCTTGCCAGACGGGGCTGGATCGCGCCTAAAAGGCGTGATCGCAGCGAGGGTCAGGTGCGGGGAATTGGACATGCGTAACAGTCTTGTGTCGATTGGTGTTCTGGCGGTGCTGGCCGGGTGTGTGGCGACACCCTCGCCTGCGGCCGTGAGCGGCGCGCCGGTGCAGATCAACCTGCTCGCGATCAACGACTTCCACGGCAATCTCGATCCGCCATCGGGCGGCGCGCGCATTTTCAACCCGGCCAATCCGGCGCGGTGGGATACGGCGCCAGCCGGTGGCGCGCCGCGTCTGGCGACGGCGGTGAAGGAGCTGAGCGCGCGGCCCAACACGATCATGGTGGCGGCGGGCGATCTGATTGGCGCATCGCCCTTGCTGTCGAGCCTGTTCCACGACGAGCCGACGATCGAGGCGCTGTCGAAGATGGAAAAGTCTTTGTCGGTTCGTTTAACTTTGACCCACGCTCAGCCCATTTAAATACAGAAGTGGGCTTAGTGGTGGAGTCAGATCAATTGCAAAATGCAATCTCACACAAGTTAGATGAATTTCTCCCACATATCGCATATGAGTTAAAACTTAATCCTCAAGGCGATATCATTTGGCTTGAACATCAAAAAGATGGAACTGTCATTGAACATCAAAAAGAACCCGAAACTACAAAATTTCAGCGTTTTATGATGAAAGCCGTGTCATACGTACCCATTGAATGGATGATGTAATTACAAGTGAATGACGTTATCCATATTCTCTAATATACGATAGCTTTCTGTTTAGGCTGAGTGCTTTGTTTTTTAGGCTCAGCTTAAAAATACTTTAGCTATTACTACTCTTAATAAACAACTTTGAATATAAGACTCGTACAGAATAATTGGATCTGATACCTAAATTCATTCAAGGGCTTGAAAGGTTTTACTCAGTACACACTTTGATTTAACATGCAGCCCTTCTTTTTTATCTCTCCTTTACAAAGTTTAGTAATGCAATTTTTTGATTTAAGTCGTCAGTTTAATCTCAGCAATATTTTAACCCCTTACAAAACACTAGAAGATCTTGCTCGACAAGAATGGTTTCTAAGTAAAGTGCGTGTTGAACATGACTGCTTGAGTGACAATGACATGGTTGAAGGGCAAGTCGTTTTAAAATCCAATCAAAATATCCAAATTGAACTGGAGTGGCAAATCCAAGATACAGACCATGAACTTTTGGTTCAGTTTAAAGGGATCGAAACAGCTGCAAGCGAAGAGACTTTTGTTTTGGTGAAAGGTGCACAATTGATCGATGAATCGCAACAGCCACTTTCGGCAGGTGCACTCAGCCTATGGATTGATGGAACATTATTTCCTATGCTGCCACAACTACGTAAACAGATTAAAGCGCGGCTTAATCTCTGGGACTATGTTGAGTACGAAGACTAAAGCAGACCAACCATCTACGAATGGCCGGAATATTCAGTCATGTGGATAATCCAAATAGTGACCTAAAGTAAGCCTATATCAGAAAATAAGTTGTAATAAGCCTCGGCTTTTTTCTCTAAAGCCAAAGGATAGGCACGAGAAGAAGATGGCATCCGATAAAGCCTCAGATCTCGCCCAGCAAAATGTGTCTCGGACTTCATGCCAATTTGTGGTTTTAATGTACCTGTAGGCATAGACAGCATGAGCGTATCAGTGGCTTTATCGCCAGTGGTCATCACACTATGACAATCGGGCATTTGTTCAAGTAAATGTTGTATATTGGTTGGGGTAATAATGTGCAAAAACTTATCTGAAGCATTGCCTTTTTGGCGAATCACTTCATAGGCCGTATCAAAAATCGCAATGCCCCGTTCATTTAAAAATGTACGGATCTGTTGTTCTTTAAATGTCTTCTGCTCGATATTGAGAAAATAATTTTTATCTTGGAAAAAACACAGACCAAATATTTTCCACATATCATTTTGAAAATTTGGATAGTAAAAGTCCATTTTCCAGCGGGTCTTGGGCGGCGGAAAGCTGCCCAGCATCAATAATTTGGCATTAGCTGGCAGGAACGGTTTAAGTGGATGTTTTTCAATTTCAACTGAATGTGTCATAAGCTATAGAAAATTTGTCTTTATTGCATTTTAAAAAGATTGGCGTATTTTTTCAGCCACTTGTTTACCCCAAAATTGATAAATTTCTTTGCTAGGGTGGAAACCGTCTTCGGCCATAACTAAGTTTAAAGCCAAAAACTTCTTGAGATCGTACTCTATCCACTCCATCTGATTTTGCTGTGCGACAAATTGGCCTAATTCTAAGTTCATCGCTTTGGCATATTGACCGAACAACCATGCAAGTGGGTTTGGAAGTGCAGGAAACTGATCCATCGGGGGGACACCTGATGCAATTGTTAGTTGTGGACTAAACTTATGTTTGAGTATGTCATAAAGCTGCTTCTGTTTTGCGATCCAGGCCTGCGGCGAAGTGAATTTTGTAATGTCATTTACGCCCACAGAAGTAATGATGACATCAAAATGCTGTGTCTCAAGTGTTTGGATGGACTGAATGACCTGATCTGTGGTGAATCCCGTCGTTGCATGTAAATAAAATTGAATACTAAACTCAGATGACAGTTCTTTTAAAATTGAACCCAATAACGCATCATCTTGAACATTTACACCGACGCCCGCCGCTGCTGAATCCCCCAAAATGAGCAAAGCAAGCGACTTACCCACGCCCTTTTGTCCAATGCGCTCTCCTTCGGGTTCGGCCAATCTTGGTGTATTTTTTTTGACGGCATAACCTTGAAAAAGAATGACTGGAATCAAAGCCAGCGTATAAATTTTTAATCGCATATTCAGTGACTGGGTCTAAACTAGCTGAGAGATGAAAATAGTATACGTTGAATTGCATCGATACACAGACTTAAATATTCTTCAGAAATATTGCTTCAAAGTTAATGATAAAAAATACATATAATCATAAAGTTACAAGAGTTAATATTATTCTAGCCATTTTAAGTCTTTGTCTTCGGCTATTTTTCCAAGTGACAAATATAATCTACGACTTCACTTGCCATCATACTAAAGCGGCTGTTGGCAGGAACATCAAAGCTTTCACCTGCATGATACAGCCTCATTTCAGTCTGTAGCCCAATTTTAACTTGGCATTGACCTGAAACAATTTCAATATGCTCCGCGACATGCGTTTCAAAAGTCAGTGGTTGATCTGTAGGCAAAATAACGCCAAGGGTCTTTTGTGAACCATCTTCACATTGAATGACATGACTGATTGAGCGCCCACCAAAATGGACATTGGGCTTTTTTCTAACTGAAACAAAGTCGAATTGTGTGGACATCTTGATCACCTTTTTTCTGCAATGCTACCTCGAGTTTATGACCAACTCATGAATACTTTCAAATGATCATCTGGAAATAGCAGTGCTTGTTTAGAAGGCACTCACATAGTTAAAAATAAAAAGGCTGATTTACAGCCTTTTTATTTCAATCATTAACCCAGTTTATTGACCAATTTCAGCGGTAAAATTTTCATCGCCAAACCCAGTGGTAACCACGGCCATTTAGGGACATAGGCTTTTACAGGGGCTTTTTCAATTTCTGCGGCCAACAGTCGTGAACCTGTTTTTTCATCTACTTCAAAAGGTAGTGGTTTTGCGCCCTCATTGATTTCTGTACGAATATAGCCAGGAAAAATAGTCGTGACTTTGATTGGGGTATTGAGCAGTTCTGCACGAATGCCTTCAGCCAAATGTGCAACGCCCGCTTTACTTGCACCGTACGCTGTCAAATGTTTTGGCATACCGCGGACTGCACTCATAGAAGAGATAACAACCAAATGTCCTGCATTTTGCTCACGGAAAATTTCGACTGCAGCTTCACACTGCGCTAGAGCTGAAATAAAGTTGGTTTCAACCGTGGCTTTATTAATTGCAAAACTACCTTTGCCAATTCGACGCCCATCTCCAATTCCAGCATTTACAATCACACGGTCTAAACGACCAAATTCTTGTTTAAATGCACGAAAGACTTCAAACACTTGATCGTAATTGGTCACATCTAAAACTTTAGGGATGACTTTTATTCCGTACTTACTCTCAAGTTCCTGCTTTTAAGCTTTCAAGGCGATCTAAGCGTCGTGCACAAATTGCCAAGTTATAGCCTTTTTGTGCAAATTCGCGCGCCATACCTGCACCAATGCCAGAACTTGCCCCTGTAATTAAAATTGTTTTAGCCATGTCTTAATCCTGTCCTTAGATCCATGTCAGTAAGTTTGAGTTTTCGGCTTTAATAAAATGATGTTCATTGAGACTTAAAAGCTGCGGTTCATTCCCCACCAGTCGTAATGTGGTCATGCTGCTATTGGCAATAGCCCAATTTAGCGCAAAAGTTTTATTTGGACTTAAACCTAACAGCTTACCTGCAACCACTGAAATTACACCGCCTGAAGTAAACACCACAGCATAGCGCGGTTTGCTTTGAGCCAATTCATCACACAAATCTTGTAAAGCGACTTCAATTCGACTTTTAAACTCAGGCCATGATTCATCGTATTCATGGTGATAGTCGCCACCTGTCCAGCGTTCAATTGCCCCTTCAAATATCTTGGCCAAATATGCACGTGGGTTCGACTCTTTAGCCACATCGGCTTTGAGTAAATGTGGCTCGTTAAAACGCGGTTCGTAATGAGCAAAGACTTGCTGATGATTGAACTCATTCCATGCAGAATTTGTTAAGACATCTACTTCAGGAAAGCATTCAGCCAAAGAAATACATGCCGTTTGCTGATGTCGCTGCATGGAGCCTGACACCACCATAGGCGCTTCTTTTAAGATCTGATCAAAATATTGACCCAAAATTTTGGCTTGGAGTTCACCATTGGGAGAGAGTTGATCATAACTTTCTGCACCAAAAGATGCTTGCCCGTGGCGAATGAAATAAATAGTGGTCATTTGCCTAATATTTCCTTCATTTTAACAATGTATTTTTGAGCAACTTCATTGGCTTCAATTTTCTGTAAACCAATCAATTTAAGTGCGCGAATATGGAGAGCATGAATTAAAATCCAAAAATCTTTGAAAGCTGGGTTATTGGTCTGTTTATGGTGATAGCGATAATAAATTTGCTGGGCAATCACGGCTAAACGGAAAATGCCAAAGACTTCATAAAAGGTCCAATTCTCTACGTCTAAACCCATTTTTTCTAAATAATAATCGACCACTTCTTTACGTGTGAACATGCCTTTAAGATTTGTCGGTTGGCGACGTGTCGCTTTAAAGAGTGCACTATCCGACTCTTCAACCCAATATGCCAAAGCCGAACCTAAGTCCATGAGTGGATCACCAAGCGTTGCCATTTCCCAATCTAAAACGCCAATAATTTGCGTCGGATGATTCGGATCTAAAATAACATTATCAAACCGCCAATCGTTATGAATCACACAAGTTTTTGAGTCTGCTGGAATATTATCCTTCAGCCACTTTCGTACATATTTAAATGAAGGGACGTTAATGGTTTTGGCTTTTTCAAAACGAGCGTCCCAACCTTCCACTTGACGACGACAGTAACCATCACCTTTACCAAGGTTCTCAAGTTCTGTGCCTTGGTATGGGACTTGATGAAGTTCGATCAGTTTATCAATCACATTGATACACAACTCACGAACTTGGGCTTCTTTAAAATCTAGCTCTCTCGGTAAATTGGCACGTGGAATAATGCCTTCTACACGTTTCATCACGTAGAAGTCACAGCCAAGAACAGATTCGTCCTGACACAATGCAACCATTTCGGGAAGTACAGGATAAAAAGGGGTTAAATTCTTTTGCACATGATATTCACGTGCCATGTCATGTGCAGATTTAGCTTTGGTACCTTTGGGTGGGCGGCGTAGAATTAGATCGACATTGTCGTATTTCAATCTATACGTCCAGTTAGATGCACCGCCTGAGTATTGCGTAACTTCAACCTGCCCTTGTAGATCGATACCTTGTGCTTTGAGCCAGTTTTCTACGGCTACAGCATCCAGTTCTTCACCAGCCCGAACTGTTCCACCTACATCAATCGCTGACATTCTTTTTTCCCAAACTCTCAATCTTTTCTTTATAACTTAGAAGATCATCTATTCTTATTTCAACACGATGAATTAAAGAGATGATCTTCTCCTCTATTATTTTTTACGACGCGTACTATAGCCGCGTTTTGCCAGTTCTAATTTTGCAATCATGCCTTTATGCACTTCATCTGGACCATCGGCCAAACGCAGTGAACGTGCTTGAGCGAAGAAACCTGTCAAAGGCGTATCACGCGACACACCTGCTCCGCCGTGAATTTGAATCGCCATATCGACCACTTTTTCAAGCACACTTGGCGCAACGACTTTAATGGCAGAGATTTCAGTTAACGCTGCCATATTCCCTAAAGTATCCATTTTATACGCAGCATACAAGGTTAATAAACGTGCTTGATCAATTGCAACACGTGCATCAGCCACGCGCTCTAGGTTTCCGCCTAATTTTAAAATCTCTTTGCCAAATGCAGTACGACTCATACCACGATCGATCATCAACTCTAAAGATTTTTCCGCAGCACCAATACAGCGCATACAGTGATGAATACGACCCGGTCCTAAACGACCTTGGGCAATTTCAAAACCTTGACCTGCACCACCAATAAAGTTGGAAACAGGAACACGAACATTACTAAAGCTAATTTCGCCGTGACCATGGGGTGCATCGTAGTCACCAAAGACTGGTAACATTCGTTCTATTTTGACTCCAGCCGTTTCAACAGGCACTAAAACCATCGAGTGTTGATGGTGGCGATCTTTGGTTTCATCTGGTGTATGCGCCATAAAAATAATAATTTTGGCATTGGGGTCACCTAAGCCTGAAGACCACCATTTACGGCCATTTAACACAATTTCATCGCCTTCGATCACGGCTGTTGCTTGCATATTGGTCGCATCGGATGAAGCAACAGCTGGTTCTGTCATGCAGAAAACAGAGCGAATTTTTCCATCTAAAAGCTGCGTAAGCCACTCTTGCTTTTGAGCTTCAGAGCCATAACGCCACAATACTTCCATGTTGCCACTGTCAGGCGCATTACAGTTAAATACGGTCGGCGCAAGAAGACTACGACCTGTGAGTTCTGCAATATGAGCATACTCTTGAACCGATAGACCTTGACCCAATTCAGGACATGGCAAAAACATATTCCATAAACCCGCAGCTTTTGCTTTGGCTTTTAGCGTTTCAAGTTGTGCAGGCCACTGCCATTTGGTCCAGTCACCACCTTGGTTCAGTTCATGTACCTCATGCCAAAAGTCGGTTTCGATAGGCTCAATTTCGTTTTGAATAAATTGTTTGGTACGTTCTACATAATCTTGAGCACGTGCTGAAAGTTCAAACATGGCTACTTCCTTCGATCTATTTTGATATTTTCGCTTTACATCAACATAACCTGAAAACTAATATGAACAAAATGATTTTATTTTATAGATCAGCATGAACAGTATTCATAGTAAGTCACCCATTGATATGGGGCTTTTTCATCGTATCGATATAAATTTATACCCGCTTTTTATTGCGATTTATGAGCAAAAAAGTATTTCAAAAGCAGCTCAAATCTTGTCGATTACGCAGTCTGCTGCCAGTCATGCCTTGCAGCGTCTACGCAGCCATCTAAAGGATGATTTATTTGTTCGCTCTGGCAGCCAAATGCTTCCAACACCTTTTGCAGAACAAAATTATCTGATTGTTAAAAATGCTTTAATTGCAATCCAAAGTATTTCCATGCAGCAGCAAAGCTTCGACCCGAACATGGTTCAAAGCCTAAAAATTGCGATTCATGATGAAATCGAACCAATTGTTTTCCCAAAGTTAGTCGCTCACTTTCAAAAACTTGGATTAAGTATTCAGTTTATGAGTAGTAAGCTGGACCGTAAAACAGTAGATGCCGATTTAGTTTCTCAACAAATTGATTTTGTGATTGATTTGGAACAAAATTTTGGCGATAAAATTCAATTTGAGAGCTTGGTCAAAGACCAGTTTGTGGCTTGTACTCAGCTCCAGCAAATCAATGCTGAATTGTATTTGGCTGCACCGCATATTGGTGTATCTTCGCGGCGTACTGGTGTTTTGGTTGAAGATGTTCATTTAAATCGTAAGCAACTGTCTAGGCAGGTTTTTTTGCGTTGTCAGCACTATTCCACTGCGCTACAAATTTTAGAGCAATATCCAAATGCAATTTTAACGATTCCTCAAAATATTTTGAGCCATTTACATGTTTCCCCTCTACTCAATATTTTTGATGTTCCTGTGAAACTGCCGCAAATGAATATTGGAATTTATTGGCATAAAAATTTAACTGGAAAATAAAAGACACCATTTTTTAAGGAACGAAATTTATAAAATTTTTGCTTAGGCTATTTCTAAATAAACTAGCTATTTGCTTTTTTATTTCGCTAGAACTTTGTTCCTGTTTACTTGTTTAATTAAACATCTACTTTCTTATGAAAAATAAACACTTGAGATCACTTAAAACATTTTAAATAGTGTATCTGCCATACAATGTCTTTTTGATATTTTTATTTTCCATTGCTCTCCTCTATGTTTGATCACCTGTCCAATAGCTGGCTCATCGGTATTGGCTTCGTCCTTTGCCTGATACTGGTATTTACTTTTTATAAAATACAAAATGCTCTCAGCCAATTTCTCCATCCTTTTAAAAAAGGTAAAACCTATTGGTGTCGAATTACGGCTATAAGTGATGGTGATACACTGACATGCTATCGCTTTAACTTTCGACGCTCTGAAACCAAATTACGCTTTGCCTATATTGATGCGCCTGAGTCCACTCAAAGCTATGGGCCTGAATCCAAACGCTTAATCAAAAAAATGGTTTATCGGAAAGTGGTTCGTGTTCGCATTACAGACATTGACCGTTATGGTCGCTGTGTAGGTGAAATCTATCGTTTTCGGAGAAGTATGAATGAAGAGATGGTCAAACGTGGTGCAGCATGGGTCTATGAGGACTATATTAAGGATAAAAAGCATTTGAAACATATGAATGCTTTACAAAGTCATGCGAAAAAGCACAAGAAAGGTTTATGGCGCGGCACCCGCCCTATTCGCCCGAGTGACTACCGCAAAATGAAGAAGTAGTCGATCTGTAAAAACTAAGCCTAAAAAAAGCCGCTCCATCGTGTAGAGCGGCTTTTTCATTGATTATTTGAAGACTTTAAAGCGTACAGCATCATCCACAAAGCCTTTTTCTTTAGCTTCCCCTTCAACCGAGCCGAAGACCAGTTGTGCACGCAGTTTCCAACTTGCAGGCACATCCCACTCAGCATGGACTTCTTCATCTACAATTGGATTGTAATGCTGTAAAGATGCACCTAAACCTAAGGTATGTAATGCAGTCCAAGTTGCAAACTGTGCTATTGCAGTTGAATGCTCTGCCCATACTGGGAAATTTTCAGCATAAGATGGAAATTGCTCTTGTAGGTTCTGAATTACATCTAAATCTTCAAAAAATAAAACTGTTCCTATACCTGCTGCAAAACTGGCCATTTTTGTCGTTGTTTTAGCCGCGCTTTCTGCATCTTTAGCATAAGACTTCAGTTTTTCAGCCACAAAAGTCCAGAACTTTTCATGTTCCGCATTAAATAAAATTACCGCCCGAGATGACTGTGAATTGAACGATGATGGGCTTTGTTTAATGGCAGTCTGAATCAAATCAGTTAAAAATTCAGGGCTGTGCTCGACCTTTTTACCAATGGCATAAATGGTACGACGCTTTGTGATTAAGTCGATGAACTGATTTGACATATTATAAAATCCTTACGACTATAGTGTGAATGATGACGCAATGTATCAAGCAATATTAATTCCAACATTTGACCAAATAATAAAATTTAGTGCTTTAGATGCAGTTTAAATACTTTCTTGTGCTCGCAAATACATAGTTTTGCTATCGATATAAAAAATCCTCCATTTGGAGGATTTTTTGAATGACTTAAAATTTGGCTTCTAAGACTTGAGTTGGAATTTTATTTTTCCATAAGTCACGAAGAACGGGTAAATAGAACTTTTCACCCAGTTCAACCAATTCTGCATCGATCAATGCATGAATCTCATGCATAAATAAATAATCAAGTTCAACTGTTTTCAACTGTTGCTGTGCTTTTGCAAAGTCTTTGCGTTTTTGTTGTGCACGTTTCACTAGAGCATCTGCAAAATCTTTATCTTTAAACTGTTTGATCGCGTTTAAACGTAATTCAATCACGCCCCAACCACTCAACAACAGTTTGAAAAGTTCAAAGTCAGTCGTGGTTGATTCCCATGTCATTTCTTCAAGATTTTCATTTTCAGGTAGTACAGGAAGCAATAACTCCATAACACTTGGGAAAATCTTTTTGAAATTTAAAACAAATTTAACAGGATGTTCACCCGGATAATCGTTAAATTGCACGTTTTTCTGAACATCTGTCAAATAAATATCAAGCATGGTAACTCATCAGCAGTTTATCTTTAGTCGACCATTGTACCGACTTCGCCCAAAGATAAAAACCGCTGATGTTCATTTGCTCTTTAGTTGAGCATCTGGACCAAGGGCTATTTTACATTTGGGGAAATCATTTGCTCTGGACGTACCACTTCATCAAACTGCTCAGCAGTGACCAAGTTCAACTCCACAGCCACTTGTTTTAGGGTTTTGCCTTCTTTATACGCTGTTTTGGCAACTTTCGCTGCATTTTCATAGCCAATCACAGGGTTTAAAGCCGTAACTAACATCAATGAGTCATGTAAGAAGTGGTCAATTTTTTCACGGTTTGGTTCAATACCTACTGCACAGTGATCATTAAAACTATTACATGCGTCACCCAAAAGCTGAATCGACTGCAACAAATTAAACGCAATCACTGGCATGAATACATTCAGTTCAAAGTTACCCGATGCACCCGCAACATTAATCGTGGTGTCATTGCCTAAGACTTGAGCCACCACCATGGTCATCGCTTCACTTTGAGTCGGGTTCACTTTCCCCGGCATAATACTTGAGCCTGGCTCATTTTCAGGAATACGTAACTCGCCAAAACCACAACGTGGACCACTTGCCAACCAGCGAATGTCATTGGCAATTTTGTTCAAGCTTACCGCAAGCGTTTTTAATGCGCCTGAAGCAAACACTGCTGCATCACGCCCAGCCAATGCTTCAAATTTATTTGGTGCAGTCACAAAAGGCAGTCCTGTCAAATGTGCCAGTTGCTCCGCTGATTTTTCTGCATAATCAGGATGAGCATTCAATCCTGTACCTACAGCGGTTCCACCTAAAGGCAGCTCATACAAGCCTGAAAGTGCTTGTTGTAAACGCTTTAAGCCGTGATCGAGCTGAGAAACATACCCGCTAAATTCTTGGCCTAAGGTTAAGGGTGTCGCATCTTGTAAATGTGTTCGCCCAATTTTGACGATGTCAGCAAATGCTTGAGACTTTGCCTCTAAAGTATCTCGAAGATGGGTAACCGCAGGAATCAGTAATTCATTGATTTGAATACTTGCTGCGACATGAATCGCCGTTGGGAACGAGTCATTGGTTGACTGAGCACGGTTCACGTGATCATTCGGGTGTACAGGTTTTTGCGCGCCTAAAGGATTGCCGAGTTTCTGATTGGCGATATTGGCAATCACTTCATTACAGTTCATGTTGCTTTGTGTGCCTGAACCAGTTTGCCATACCACCAAAGGAAACTGACTATCCCACTGCCCTGCAATCACTTCATCCGCAGCACCGACGATGTATTGTGCCAATTCTTGTGGAATTTGGTTGAGCTCAGCATTGGTCAATGCTGCTGCTTTTTTCACTAAGCCCATGGCACGAATCATTGGACGTGGTAGACGTTCACTACCAATTTTAAAGTTTTGCAAACTACGCTGAGTTTGAGCACCCCAAAGTGCTTCACTCGGTACTTCAACTTCGCCCATCGTGTCATGTTCAATACGTGTTTGCATTTTAACCTCTTCCTTTTTAAGTGAATTACAAAATGATTATTTTGCGCTTGTTTTCCTTATCTTAATGATTAAGCAAAAATATGTAAATGATAATTGTTATCATTAAATTAATTAACGGCCATCTAGACTTTGTCGGTAGAAACGCCACCCATCTTCAAGGGTCTGTTCTAAACTGCGTTTCGCTTGCCAGTGTAAAACGTTTTTCGCTTTACTACACTCTGCTGCGACCTGATCTAATTCCACGATGTGCGAATCCACAACATCGACTGTAGAAATATCACTTTGCGTCACATTTTCAACTTTTTCAACCAACTGCTGTATCGACACACTTTGACCTGCGATATTAAAGGCTTCACAAGCAAACTGTTGAGTACTTAACCATTGTAGCGAAGCCGCAATCGCATCACAGGCATCGAGGATATGTAAAAAACTACGCTCTACGGTATGGTCTGTGGTTTGTGCACTTTTTCTAAGTTCAATATGATCACGCTGTTTTGCAGCGACTTGCATCAACAGTGGAATAATATTTTTCGGTAAAGGTGGGAACAGTTCTCCGAGCATCGCATTTTCAAATGCACCAGCAACATTGCCCATTCTTAAAATTGCAATTTTCCATTCATTATCCGTTTTTGCTGTATCTCGAATAATTTCTTCGACCATTTGCTGCGACTTGATATACGGGTTTGGATAGCCGAAATTCAGTTCTAAATCTTCTTCTAAATGTAGGCTGGATTCACCATAGACCGCAAGACTTGAAAGATGAACCAAAGTTCGTGACACCTGTGCGCTGCATGGCACGCAGTAAACTCATGATACAACTGACATTATCATTATAGTATTCCAAAGGCTTGAGTACAGATTCTTCAAGCGATTTAAAACTTGCTGCATGCACCACCGCATCGATGGAATACTGCTCAAAAACTTTGTTTAAAGCAGGCGTATTTCGTATATCAATTTTGACAAAAGGCACATACATGCCACTAATAAATTCTAATCGTTCAAGAGTTTGTAAGTTCGCATTGGATAAATTGTCTACAATAATGACCTCTTGCCCATGCGCCATAAAGCTCAAAGCAATATGAGAGCCTATAAAGCCTAAACCACCAGTCACTAAAATCATTGTATACTACCTTTTTATTATGAAGTCCGAATGTACCAAGCAAGCTTTGGACATTCCTCTAGTGAAGTTTGATGAGTACTTTATTACTAATTACCTCCGCACCGAGTTCAATTCATGCATGGCATGCTCTAGGTTTAGCACAAGCACTGCATGCGAAAAATGAACCCTTTCGAGTGTTTTTCTACCAAGATGCTGTTCAGGTTGCCAATGCTCTGCAATGGGTACCTGACGACCAACGGAATCTATGTTCTGAGTGGCAAAAACTCGCCATTCGACTACCCGTTTGTGTAAGTGCAGCCTTGGCTCGAGGAATTACCGATGCCGAAAATGCAAAGCGTCATCAGCTAGCACAGCATAATCTTGCTACAGGTTTTGACTTGGTAGGCCTAGGGGAACTGGCCGATGCCGTTCAGTCTGCAGAGCGCTTAATTCAATTCTAAGTGCTAAGTTTTCAAGAATTTGTTGCTTTTAAAAGGTATATTGTGTGAAATCTGTACTGGTTATTTTAACCCAAGCCAATTTGAACTCTTTGCAAGTGCATGAAAGCCTGTCTGCAACCATGGTTCTTGCAACTTTTGGCTGTGAAGTCAAAGTCTTATTACAAGATGCTGCTCTCAGCTTATTAAACAATGCTCAGTCATTTGAACCCTTAAAACATGCGTTTAAACTGGCTTCAAATATGGTTGATAGCTTTGAGTTTTATGACTTAAGCCCGATTTGGATTGAAACCAAGAATCAAGCTTCTGACTTTGTTCAACAAACAGAGCAAGAAATTGAATGTGTTGAACTCAATTCCAATTTAATACAACAGTTTGACCATGTATTGTATTGGTAAGGAGACAACTATGAGCAAAACACTTTATCTCGTGCAGTCTCCATTTTCCGCGACGGAACAAACGCTGAGTAAATTACAAAACCTGTATCAATCAGGAGATGATGTGGTTTTAATGGGTGATGCAGCCCTATATATACAGCATATTTTTATTCAGCAGCTAGCTTGTGTATTTGTGCTTGAACAGGATGCTGAAAATATTGCTGCTGTCCATCCGAGTAATTTAGAAACCATCAGCTATACTAGGTTTGCTGAGCTATGCTTAAACCATAGTCGTTGTATCAGTTTGAAATAGTTTTGAGTGTTTAGATGAATTTAGAATTAGACCAAGATGGTCATTTAGTCGATTACACCATTTGGAATCAAGAGGTTGCAAAAGATTTAGCAAAATCTTTAGAGATTGAATTGACTGATTGGCACTTTGAAATCCTCCTTGCAGTGCGTCAGTTTTACCAACAGTTTGGACACTCACCTACAACACGTCCGCTGATTAAGTTTTTAATGAAAACAGTCAGTGCAGACATCAATAATGCCATACTGCAAGAAAAGTTTAATACTGGGCTTGTAGCGCGCCATCTGAGTCGTTTGGCAGGCGTGCCAAAACCTGCAAACTGTTTATAAACTTAAGCTTGTTTAACGTCTGATTGAACAGCTAAAGCATCTACATAAACCTGTGTCGGTATTGCTTTGATGTCTTTGGCATGTATGGCATCACCACATTCGTTACAAACCAAATGTGGCTGAATGCTATGCCCACAGGTTTTATGAATAAACTGCACGGGACGACCTAAGCCTTCGTCCATCCATTGATCGGCCCATGTTGCCATGGACATCAGCACTGGGTATAAAGCCAGACCTTTTTCAGTCAAACAATATTCAAAGCGCTCTTGACGATCTGTATAAGGTCTTTTCTCCAAAATATCATGTTCAACCAAACGCTTTAAACGCTCAGAAAGCACATGACGAGTGACACCCAAGTTTTGTTGAAAACTTTCAAAACGGCGTGCACCCAAGAATGCATTTCGTAAAATCAACATCGTCCACCGATCACCAATCACCGACAGCGTTCGTGCTATTGAACACGGTTGTTCCCCGATCTCATCCCATTTCATTGTAAAAAACCAAGTCTCTCTTAGGTCTAACGTTAAAAGATTTAAGACCATAAGAAAAGCTCTTTTTACCCAGCTTTTCTTATGGTTTTTTAACATTTAAGATCGGCTCAAAGAAATCTGAATGTCATGAAGACTTAAGCACAGCTCATTTCAATCTTTTGAGGTTGGTCAGGGATCATAAAATCTTCCATTCCCAGCTCACCTTTTTGATATTCATTGAGACGTTTTTGAATGACATAATACAGCGCTTTTTTGTGCGCTTTTGACAGGTTCATCTGTTGAAGTTGTTGCTTCAAATGCCCTAACAACACATCTATGGGCTGTTCCTCTTCTTCCATCAAATACAAATAGCCAAAGATCGCACCACTTAATAGCGCTTCAAAAGAAAATCCATGCGAGACATTATACGCGACCGATGAAAATACACGTTCAAATGCACTCAACTTACGCAGTGGATCACGCCCAACCCGACTACATGGGTCTTTATAAGCATACTGGCAAGATTGATCAAAACTTCGTGCTAAGCGCGTTAAATCATTTTTGCGTTTCGGTAGGTAATGTGTCAGACCTTGCGTCACTTCTGCAAGCAGTTTTTCAACATAATACTGCACTCGCGGATCGCCCATCGCTACACCAATGGTCTGATGTCCGAGTAGGCTTGCATACCACGCAGTCATGGCATGTACGCCATTCCATAAACGGTTTTTAATGAGCTGAATATCTGAAATTTGATCTACCAAGATCATTTGACGCATTTTACTGAGTAAGGGACTTTTGTTTTCCACGTAGATCGGCATATCCATTTCAGCATTGAAAAGGATTAAATCCATATGCTGTAAAATATGACTCGGTTGAAAATTTTGTCTTAAATCTTCTACATATTCACTGGCACGGCGCTCTTGTTCTGCACTGAGTTTACTGACATCTTCAACTTCAATTTGATTACTCTCGTCATCAAGTTGATATTGCTTAAAAATATTGTATTTAATGCACAGTTGACGATATAGATTTTTATCGCTCAGCTTAGACACCATACGGTTGACTACCGTATCGCAGAAATAGTGCTGCTCTAAAATAAAATCAGCAACAGCATGGTCTGTTAACTCTACCAATGCTTTACGTACCTGCTCTAGAACCAACTGCTTGGCACCAATTTTATTTAAGATAATTAACAGCGTCAGTGGAGTTTGAACTTGCTCATCTTGCGCCAGATAGCGTGCATAGAGGCCCTGTGCAATGGTTGCAGCTTCACTGGCTAAAGCATTTTCAGCTAAACAAATCGCAATTAAACTCGACTCGACGTACATGGCATGCATCTGCTGTAAGTCTTCAGCATCAATAATATGCATATTTTCAATACGCTCATCATAAGACACTTGCCCATAACGAATACAATACGCCCCAAAAGCATTTACGGCTGAACGGTATAAACTGTTACGTGTAGACGCATAGATTTTTTTAGGACGCGTATAGCCATCCCAATGCGACAGGATTTGTGCAATATAGCCTCCGCCAATGGCGCCAAATCCATGAATCCCCACAGTTAGTTGATTTAAAGTTTGAGGAAAGCTTTCTTGTAAATTAGGCATTTCCAGATGCGAGCTGTAGATATCTAATTCCGTTAGATAGTCATACATATTTTCAAAATAATAATTGGCATGTGCCAACATGCTTGCATTGGGTTCCTTAATATCTTTGAACAGTACACAGATGCCCCCAGCATCATGTGCCGAGCGGATACCATTTTCAGAGTCTTCAAACATGAAACACTGCGCAGGTTCAAGGTTTAGTTTTTGCGCTGCACTTAAAAAAATTTCAGGATGTGGTTTTCCCTTTTCAACCTCATCACCACAGACCAAGACGTCAAAAAACTTATAAACATTGGCATTGATTAAATACTCTTCAGCAATCGCTCTTCGGCTAGAAGTCGCCACGGCCATACGTAATCCTGCTTTACGTAAGCGTTCTAGAACTTGTACCAAACCTTTTTTAATCGGCACACCATATTGGCGCACTGTTTCTAATTCTAATTCATCTGCCCGCTTACGAATCTCTGCATAGGGAACTTCCTGTCCATATTGCTTTTGCGCCAAGGCTTCCGCACTTCGAGCGCTTAAGCCTAAACATGCCATAAGGTAGGCATCTGAAAACTCAACCCCAATCAGCTCTTTGGATGCCTGTTTCAAGGTTTGAAACCGTAAACGTTCGGTATCAAACATTGTTCCATCCATGTCAAAAAGCGCACCATGCACAATATCATTCTTAAATTTAAACATTTAGCCTCCGTTTTTATGTTTGCACTTAGACTATACAAAAATCGGGCACAGAGACTCTGATCTGATTTTATGAAACATTTTTGTTTAATTATTGATCAATAAATTGGCATTTAGGCGTTTTTTTGTAACCAAAAGGTAATCTTAGGTAATCAAAACGTAACCAAAGTGATCATTTTTTAATAAAGCGTGTCTGAAGATGAAACTTCTAAAAATGAATTTGATCTTTATATTCATCAATGATCGATAACCATGCACGAGTTGCAGGATTCATCACTACGGTTGAATTCCATGCCATATTTAAGTTCCAACGCAAGCTGGGTTGTTCCACTAAACTGACACTGAATTTTGTGCGATCTAACTGCTCACAATAAATTTGCGGCAATAAAGCAATACCGACACCTGACTCGACCATTTTGGCAATAAAGTCCCACTGGCTACTTTTACATAACACTTTGGGTTCAAAACCAGCCGCCATCGCCGCATCTAGAATCACATGATTTAAAGTAAAGGTGTCTGCATATAGTAGAAAGGATTCTTCTTGAAGTTCAGCAAACTGCACCACATCGCGCTTTCTCCACTGTGAATCGTAGTTGGAAAGCAAACACAACGGTGAATCGATAATTTGAATGCCTTGAATGCTGGGTTTTAACTCGCCCAATAAAATCCCAACGTCAATTTTTTTGGCCAAAATGGCTTCTTCAATGCCTGTCGCACCGACTTCTAAAAAGTTCAATTCAATGTTGGGATACAATTTGTGAAATTTAACGATTAAGGAACTCAACAGTACTGAACCTAAAGGCGGTAAACCCAATCTCAGCACACCTTGTTTCAGCCCACGAATTTGATCTGCTGCTTCAAAGATCTGTTGCTCCTGCTGCAAAATCTGCACAGCATGTAGATAGACTTGTTCTCCCATATAGGTCAGTTTGACTTCTCGCTTTCGCCCTGCTTCGCCTTTATGAAATAGAGGCAGACCTATCTCGTCTTCTAACTGTTTTAAAGATTTACTAATAGTGGGTTGAGTCACAGATAGTTCCTCCGCAGCAAGACTAAAACTGTGACTTTTCACCAGCTGCACAAATATTTTTAGCGCTTTAAAATCCAAAATTATTCCAATTAAGCATAATTATTATTTTATTATTCATAATTACAAGATCAGATCAAACTTAAAATAACACCAACAACTTATACCCTGTGGTCTTCCAATGCGTTCGTTCAAATTGCCTTATCGTTCTACTCTTCAAGTAGGTTTGCTGATTGGGATTTGGTATATCGGAACGCTGATACAAGTCGCCCTGTCTTTACCGATATCAGGTGGGGTCGTGGGTCTAACGCTTTTACTTATTTCTCTGTTAGCGGGTGTATTTAAGCTGGACTGGATTAAGTCAGGTTCGGATCTGCTTTTAGCTGAACTGTTGTTGTTTTTTATTCCCTGTATTATTGGCTTAATCAAATACAAACATCTTTTTCTTACCCAAGGTTGGCAACTGGTTTTCTCTATTGTCCTTGGAACCATTTGCGTGATGACCTGCACTGCCTACTGTGTTTTCTTGGGCTTTAAGCTTGAAGCCAAGTTTCAAAAAAAGCCCAAGCAGTCACATCAGTTGAAAAGTCACATTTAAGGTACGATCATGCATATTCATTTCGTTGCCTTGATCTGTTTTATCGGAACGGTACTGGCCTATCTTTGGGGTAAAAAGTTTTATCAGAAACACCCGTATGTATTGCTCTCACCAGCGGTTTTTATTCCCTGTCTGATTATTTTATGTCTGGTGTTTTTCAACATTCAGTATGACAACTATATGTATTACAGCAAATGGTTAGTCTGGATGTTAGGTCCTGCAACGGTCGCATTTGCCATCCCGATCTATGAATATCGCAAAGTCATTCAGCAGCATGCTTTTTCGATTGCTTTAGGCATTATCGTGGGTATGTTGGTTGGCGTAGTCAGCTCTTTTTACTTGGCACGGTTGTTCCATTTCGATGCCGCAACCAGTTATAGTTTGATGAGCCGCTCTATCTCTACCCCTTTTGCCATGGAAGTCACTCAAGCCGTCGGAGGCTCAGTCGAGCTGGTGATTTTGTTCACTGTGATTACGGGGATCGTTGGTGGCCTCTTGGCTAACACCGTATTACTTGTTCTAAAATTAGATTCTAAATTTGCTCAAGGTGCGTCATTGGGTAGTGCCGCACATGGTTTTGGTACCAGTACTGCGTTCAGACGTCATAAAGAAGAAGGTGTCGCGGCCTGCCTCAGTATGGTTTTAGCAGGTATCTTCATGGTGCTGTTTGGCCCAAGTTTAATTCACGCTGTCATTTATCTTCTTGGTTAAACATCCTCGATAAAGAATCTCAAGCCACGCTACTGAGATCCTTGTTTGCTTGTATATGTTTGAAGCTAAAGTACAGCATCAGCCCCGTCATCAAAGCCAATAAAAAATAATAAGGTAAATGCTGATTCCACTGATATAAGCCTGTACTTAATAATGGTGCAAAAACGAAACTCAGTGCTTGCGTAGCCGTGCATAAACTAGCTATTTTAGTTTGTAGCGTGGCTGGTGCGGTTTGGGCTGCCCCCGTGGTAAAAGCTGGAAGCCGCCAGTGAGTGCCAGCGCACGGATGCCGCGCTCCTGCAGCAGGAAGACCGCCGCCCGACTGCGCTGGCCGTTGCGGCAGCAGACGATCCAGCTGCTGCCAGCATCCAGGCTGAAGACACCGTCGTGCCGCAGCCTGTCCAGCGGCAGCAGCCGGGCGCCCGGAATGTGGCCGGCGGCATGTTCGTCCGGCTGGCGGCAATCCAGGATCTGCGCCTCGCCGCGCTGCAGCGCCTGGCGCGCCAGGTCGGCGTCGATCTCCGCAACCAGCGGTGGCCGCATCAGGTTGTCGAAATCAGCCTTGCCCAGCACCAGCAGCCGGCCGGGGGTGGTCATGGTGACGGTGGCGCTGCGCAGGCTGTCCGCCAGCAGCGCTTCTTCGCCGAAGCTGTCGCCGTCGACCAGACGGTTGACCAGCTGCGGCGGTGCGCCGTCCACACCGTGCTCCCAAACCTCGGCTTCGCCGGCGAGGATGACGTAATAGGCGTCACCGGGCGCGCCTTGCCGGACGATCACATCGCCCGCCGCCACCGTGCGTTCAGTCAGCCGCTGGATCGCCTGCGCCACACAGTCCAAAGGCAGGCGGTGGAACACCTTCAGGTGCGGCTCGGGCAGCACAAAGGCGCCCAGATGGCCCCACCCCAGCAAGTCATCGAGTGCATCGCTGTCGATCGACAGGTAGTCGACCTGGCCAAGCGCCCGCACCTGCAGTTGCGGGCCGACAGCGCTGACGATCGCAAAGCCGGGGCCACCAGTGTCGACCTGCACCACGCGCGTGGAGCTGCAGGCCTGGCCATCGGGCGCCACCCAGCTGCGGCGGGCTTCGACTGCACCCGCAAGCAAAATGAGATGCCGCTGCAGGCCTGCGGCTGAGTCTTCCACCCAGTCGCCGGCCTGCGCCTGCCGGCGCGGGCTGTTGCCGAGCAAGGCGAGCAGCCGCGCCATGGGCAGGGGCGAAAACATGGTCGTGGCGGCCAATCGCCGCGCGAGTTCAGGAATCATCATCGCCAGCGGCTCCCGCCGCGCCGCAGGCTGCAGCGCAGTTGAAGACAATACCAGAGCACAGGGAGGCCGGACTGCTGTTGGCGGGCCACCGCTGTGGCCACTGTGCGTGCACGAACACACCAAGCTGCTCAGCAGCGATCGCAACAGTCAGCGGACTGGCGCGTATTTGTAGCGGCGCCATCGGCCACCAGGCGTGGCGGGCGACCAGCAACTTCCTGACAAGCCGGTCGACCCTGCGCGCGCCGTCGGCGAGCCAGCAGTCGCAACCTGAGCGCAGCGACCTAGCCGCTGGCCCCCACAGCCAGGTGCGCCGGGCGCTTGCGGTGCATTGCGCAGCGCCAGGCCGCCTGCGGTCGCTGCCACGCAATGCGCTCAGTCGGCATTCGGGTCCCTGCCAGTCCACGCACGGCGGTCGATGTCCAGGTCAGCAAACTTGTCCGGGTCGAGCACCGGGCGCGCCACGCCAGCCTGCAACTGCTGACGGAAATCGACCAACAGCCGCTTGGCGGTCGGAAACAGCATCATCAGCGCCAGCAGGTTGACCACGGCCAGCACGCCCATCAACGGGTCGGAGAAGAAGAATACCGCCGTCGCACCCGGTGCCACCGCGCCGAGCAGCACCATGGCCACCACCACAAGGCGCAGCCCGTGCACCGCCAGCTTGCTGTCCGACATGAACGCCAATGCGTTTTCGCCGAGGTAGTAGTTGTAGATGATGGAACTGAAGGCAAACAGCAGGATCGCCCCGGTGAGCGCGTACTGGGTCCACCCGCCCAGGTGCGCGACCAAGGATTGCTGGGTCAGGGCAATGCCGTCGATGCCTTCGGCGCCCGGGACGTAGACGTCGCCCAGCAGGATCACGAAGGCCGTGCAACTGCAGATGACGAAGGTGTCGATGAAAACCGAGAACGACTGCGTGATGCCCTGGCTGACCGGGTGGCGCACATCGGCCGTGGCGGCGACGTTGGGCGCCGAGCCAAGACCGGCTTCGTTCGAGAACAGGCCACGGCGCAGCCCCTGCGCCAGCGCGGCGCCCATGCCACCGCTGACGGCTTCTTCCAAGCCGAAGGCATTCGCGAAGATCGAGCCGATGACGCGCGGCAGTTCGCCCAGGTTGGTGACGATGACCAGCAGCGCCAGCAAGATGTAACCCAGCGCCATCACCGGCACGATCACGTCGGCCACCTTGACGATGCGGTGGATGCCGCCGTACACGATGAGCCCGGTCCCGACCGCCAGCGCCAGGCCAGTCCACAAGCGGTCGATGCCGAGGCTGTCGAGCGCCGCACCGGCCACGGTGTTGCCCTGGAAGGCATTGAAGCCGATGGCGAACGATGCGATCAGGCACACCGCGTAGAGCGTGGCCAGCCAGCGGTAGTCGGCGCCCAGGCCGTGGATGATCGAGCGGGCCGGCCCGCCGCGAAAGCTGCCGTCGGGCTCGGTGCGCTTGTACAGCTGCGCCAGGGAACACTCGATCAGGCTGGTCGCCATGCCCACGGCGGCGATGGCCCACATCCAGAACACCGCGCCCGGGCCGCCGAGCGTGATGGCCACGGCGACGCCGGCGATGTTGCCGCCGCCGACACGGCCGCCGACGGACACCAGCAGCGCCTCGCGCGCAGAGATGGCATTCGGGTCACCCGACTGGTTCTTGCCCGACAGGACACGGAACATGCGGAAGAAATATCGGAACTGCACGAACCCGGTTGCGCCGGTGAAGAACAGGCCCAAGACGACGAGGAAGGGGATCAATGCCCAGCCCCAGGTGAGGTCGTTGATGACACCGAAGAATTTCTCAAGCAGTTCCATGGGCGCACTCTCTTCTGGGTTCGACTGGCCGATCACCGCAATGCGTGGTGCAAGCCGGTGAACTTGTACAGGGATGCGCTGCAACAGACCAGCGAATCCAAACGGTGTTTACCCTGGCAGTTTGCGCGCGCGCCGGGTGCGCGGCTGTCACCGCAGCACGGACCATCCTGGCTGCTGCAACTGCAGACCTGGTGCGAGGGCATGGGCGTGGGTTCATCTCAGGCCCGGCGCAGCCGCGACTGCTCACGCGCCAGCGCGATGAACTCGGCTGCCGCCGGCTTCAGCCCAGAGCCGCGCCGCCACACCAGGCCCACGTCGGTTGTTGGCAAGGCATCCCGCAGAGGCCGCACTTCCACATGCTCGGCGTCCAGGGTCCAGGGGCGGTAGAGGAAATCAGGCAGCACCGCAATGCCCGCGCCGGCGCCTACCAGAGAGCGCACCGCCTCCAGCGAGCTGGTGCGCAAGATGACTTGCGGCTTGAGCTGGTGGCGTGCCCACACCGGCACCATCAGGTCGCTGATGCGGTCGGCTTCCAGCACGATCTGGTCACAGGCGGCGCAATCGGCCAGGCTCAGCTGCTCTTGCGCGCACAGCGCATGGTTGCTGGGCAGCCACACCCGGTTGGGGCTGCGGGTCAGCGTCTCCGACAACATGGCCTGCGGCTCGCTCAGCGCATTGCTGACCAGGATGGCCACGTCCAGCTCGCCATTGATCAGCAGGTGCTCCAGAAAGCCAGGGCTGTCTTCGGTGACGAACACCTGCACAGCAGGGCAGTTGCGGCGGAAGCGGCTGAACAGCTCGCTGAGGTAGTAGCCCGCCACCAGGCTGGTGACGCCCACCGCCAGCACACCCCCCAGGGCCTGCGCAGCAGCGTCGCCATGCAGGCGCATGGCATCGGCCACCGACGCGATGACCTTGCGCGCGCTGACCAGAAAGCGGTGGCCCTGGGCAGTCAGCGCCATGCCGCGTGAGCTGCGCGCAAACAGGCTGCTGCCGATCTCAGCCTCCAGCTCCAGCAGGCTCTTGGTCAGGGCGCTCTGCGCGATGTTGAGCATGCGCGATGCCGCTGCCACCGACCCGCTTTCGGCCACGGCCACAAAGTAGCGGAACTGGCGCAGCGTGACGTGGCGGTAGTGCATGGCCGGGCGGTGGGTGCAGTGCGCTGGATGTGCCGGCCGTTCAGGCTGCCACCGGCCGGGCCAGCGGCGCCTCGCGGATCGGCAGGTGCATCAGCGCAGCGGCCACCGCCAGGCCGATGTCGATCATCCAGATGGTGTCGAAGCTGCCGGTGCTCTGGAACACCTGGCCACCCAGCCAGGCGCCGAGAAAGCCGCCCACCTGGTGGGTCAGCATCACCAGGCCGAACAGCGTGGCCATGTGGCCCACGCCGAAGAACTTGGCCACCAGACCGGCGGTGGGCGGCACGGTGGACAAGAAGGTCAGGCCCATGAAGGCGGCAAACACCAGCACCACCGGCCCGGTCTTGGGCGCCAGCAGGAAGACCAGCACCGCCAGCGCGCGGGCCGCATACACCAGCGACAGCAGCGACTTCATGCGCCAGCGGCCGACCGCCCAGCCCATGCCGATGCTGCCCACGATGTTGAACAGCCCCAGCACCGCCAGCGCCCAGGCGCCGTACTGCAGCGGCAGCCCGCACGACGCCACGATGCCCGGCAGGTGGGTGCCGAGGAAGGCGACGTGGAAGCCGCAGACGAAGAAGCCCGCTGCCAGCAGCCGGAACGAGCGGTCGGCGAGCGCTGTCTTCACCGCGTCCCTGGTGCTGCGCTTGACCTGGCCGGGCTGCGGCCGCCTGCGCTGGCGCGCCCTTCAGGATGAAGGCCGCCGGCAGGCACAGCAGCACCAGCAGGCCCATCACCTGCATGCGCCTGCACCCAGCCCAGGCCCAGGATCAGGCGCCGGCCACCGGCGCCATCACGAACTGGCCGAACGAGCCACCGGCGTTGACGATGCCGGTGGCCATGCCGCGCTTGCTCTCCGGGATCAGGCGGGCGGTGGTGGCCATCAGCACCGCCGGCCCGGCCATGCCGGCACCGCCGGCCGACAGCACGCCGATGGCGAAGATCAGCCCGGCGGTGCTGGTCATCAGCGGTGTCAGCACGGTGCCCAGCGCCACCAGGCAGGCGCCCACCAGCAGCACCCGGCCGGCGCCCACCTTGTCGGCCATGGCGCCGGCAAACGGCTGGGTCAGCCCCCACCACAGCTGGCCAAAGGCAAATGCCAGGCTGATGCTGCCCAGCCCCAGGCCGGTGGACGTGTTCAGCGGGCCCAGGAACAGGCCCATGCTCTGGCGCGTGCCCATGGTCAGCGCAAAGGTGCCGGCGGCGGCCAGCAGCACCAGCCACACCGGCCACAGGCGCAGGGCGGCAGCGGGTGGCGGCACGGGGTCGGCCATGGGGGGGCTCCGGGCCGGCAGCGGCCGGTAATCGCAGGGGTGGTGGGCCTTGGCGCTGGGTCAGCGCGGGCGCGGTCAGGCCGACAAGCCGCGCACGCCGCGCACGCCGCGCAGTGTAGTGGCGACGCTTGCAGCTGCAAGCATTGCCGCTCTGGCACCCAGCGCCGGGCTGCGGTGCACCGGCGGCTGGCTTGAATCCCAGGCCATCGGGCCCAGATGTCAGGCATGGACAGCCACCACATCGTCTGCGCCCACTGTGGCGCCACCAACCGCCTGCCAGCCGACCGGCTGGGCGACGACCCCAACTGCGGCCGCTGCCAGCAGCCGCTGCTGACTGGCGCGCCCATCACGCTGGACGATCGCAATTTCGACGCCTTCGTGCAACACAGCAGCCTGCCGGTGCTGGTGGATTTTTGGGCGCCCTGGTGCGGCCCGTGCCGCCAGATGGCGCCGCAGTTCGACGCGGCGGCGCGCCAGCTCAAGGGCCGGGCGCTGCTGGTCAAGGTCAACAGCGACGACAGCCCCGCCACCAGCGCCAGGTTCGCCATCCGCAGCATTCCCACCCTGGTGCGGCTGCAGGCTGGGGCCGAGCAGCGCCGCCAGTCTGGCGCGCTGCCCACAGCGCAGATCGTGGCCTTGGCCAGCTGAACGCTGCAAGCCACCGGGCGACGGGCCGCGCCAGCAACAGCGGCGGCCGGGCGCGCCGCTTGGTCGGCTTCAGGCTGGCGGCTGCAAGGGCAGCAGGGCCAGCGTGCGGGTGCCTGCGCCCGGCGCAGTCTCGATGCGCAACTGGCCGCCTTCGGCCTGCACCCGGTAGCGCATGCCCACCAGGCCGTGGCTGCCCTGGGCCTGGCGCGCCAGGTCGAAGCCCACGCCATCGTCCTGCACGCTGATGGCGGCCATGCCGTCTTGCTGCGCCACTGTCACGGTCACCTGGCTGGCCTGCGCATGCTTGGCGATGTTGTTCAGTGATTCCTGCACCAGGCGGAAGGCGGTCAGGTCGGCCGACCGGGACATCGCCACCGGCGCCAGGGCCGTGGCCATGCGCACCTGCAGCCGCTCGGCAAATTCAGCGCACAAGATTTCCAGCGCCGGCAACAGGCCCAGGTTGTCCAGGCTGGACGGGCGCAGGTCTTCGATGATGCGGCGCTTCAATGCGATGCCGCTGTTGAGCGCCTGCACCAGGTGCTCCACCCGCGGCAACAGGGCCGGGGCCGCCTGCTGCAGGCCCGGCCGCAGGCGTGCCACGTCCAGCTTGGCGGCGGTGAGCAGCGCGCCCAGTTCGTCGTGCAGGTCACGTGCCAGGCGGGCACGCTCGTCCTCCCGGGCGGTTTCCAGGTGGCGGGCCAGGCTGGTGAGTTCAGCGGTGCGGTGCTGCACTTCCATTTCCAGGCGGTCGCGCTCGGCCCGGATGGCCTGCTGCTGCGCCTGGCGCTGCTGCTCGGCCTGGCTGCGCTGGCGCAGCACCAGTGCCACCAGCAGCAGGCTGAGCAGGGTCACGGCGGCGATGCCCACGCGGTTGCGCGCCAGGGTCTCGAACACCAGCCGCAGCCCGGTGGCCACCCGCGCGTTTTCACGCGCCAGCATGCGGTCCGACACGGCGCGGATGCGCACCATCTCGTCACGGCCGATGCCGGTCAGCATCAGCTCCTGCGCCGACTCGCGCTTGCCCAGCGCAAACATGCCCAGCACCTCATGCATTTCACTGAGCCGGGTGCCCACATGCTCACCCAGGGCGCGCAGGTCGGCGATGTTCTCCTTCATCTCCTCGTCGTCGCTGCGCAGCGACTGCAGTTCAGCCAGCCGGGCCAGGCCGCGGTCGACATCGGCACGGGCGTCCTGGTAGGGCGCCAGGTATTCCGGCCGCGCGGTCAGCAGGTAGCCCCGGTGGCTGGACTCGGCATCGGTGACGCGCCGCACCACGCGCACCAGTTCCAAGCGCGACTGGCCCATCAGCACCAGCTCGCTGAGCTGGCGCGTGGCCTTCTGGTAGCCCACCTCGCTGATGGCCACCAGCGCTGCCGCCAGCAGCACGGACAGCACCAGCGCGCTGCCGCGCAGGCGGTGGATCCAGAGGCGGCTGCGCGGGTCCATGGCCTACACTCTGCCCGACATCCACTCTGCGTCAGGCCCCACGTGATCCGTGTCGTGATCGTCGATGACCATGCCGTGGTGCGCGCCGGCCTGCGCCAGTTCTTCGGCGACCAGGTCGACCTGCGCGTGACCGGCGAAGCCGCCAACGGCCGCGAGGCCCTGGACCTGGTGCGCGCCGGCGACCTGGATGTGGTGGTGATGGACCTGTCCATGCCCGACCAGAGCGGCGTCGATGCGCTGGCCGCGATCAAGGCACGCCGGCCCGACCTGCCGGTGCTGATCCTCAGCGGCTACCCCGAGACCCACTACGCCACCACCCTGCTGCGCCAGGGCGCCAGCGGCTACCTGAACAAGGAATGCGACCCCGAAGAGATCGTCAAGGCGATCCGCACCGTGGTCGCGCGGCCGCAAGTACATCACCCCGGCGGTGGCCGAACTGCTGGCCGACGGCCTGGGCGCCGATGCCGACAAGCTGCCGCACGAGCTGCTGTCCGAGCGCGAATTCCAGGTCTTCCTGCGCCTGGCCAAGGGCGAGACCATCGGCCACATGGCCGAGAGCATGTCGCTGTCGGTCAAGACGGTCAGCACCTACCGCACCCGGGTGATGGAAAAGATGAAGCTGGCGTCCAACAGCGACCTGACCTACTACGCGCTGAAGAACGGCCTGATCCAGTGACGTGGCGGCGGCCCTGCGGCCGCCGGCCCGCTCAGTGCGGGGTGGCATCGTCTGCCAGTTCCGCGCAGTAAGACAGCAGTTCTTCCAGCTCGCCCGATTTGTCGAACACCCGGTGCGCACCCAGATCGGCGCAGCGCCGGCGCATGTCGGGCGTGGCGTAGTTGGTCAGCACCACCAGCCGCGCCTCGGGCCGCAGCGTCTTGGCCTGGCGCAGCACTTCCAGGCCGGTGCCGGCCTTCAGGAAGATGTCGATGATCATCAGGTCGCAACCTGCACCCGGTGATTGCATCCAGTCCAGCGCCGCCTCTTCGTCGTCGGCCGTTCCCACCACCTGCATCGGCAGCATCTCCTCCAGCGTGGCGATCAGGTTGTGCCGGATGATGGGGCTGTCTTCCACGATGAAGCAGCGCAGCAGCCGCTGCGGCACAGAGTCGGGCATGGGCGGGACACGCATGGGGTCTCGGGAAGCTGCGGAAGGCCCGAGTGCCGTGCTGGCGCGGGGCGAGGCTGACGGAACGGTGATCACAGCCTGGATTATCAACAGACCAGCCCGGTCCCGGTAAGTGGTGTGGCACTGCAATCGCTGTGGGCGCTGTCCTACACGGCCGCACTGCAGTGACCACTGCGCGACAGAAACTGCAGCGCCTTCGCGCCTAGAGTGGCCGGCGCGCCCGCTTGCCGGGTGCTGTTGACCGCACGCCAGGAGTTCCCGCATGAGCCAGTCCGCCGACACCGCCACCCCACCGGCCACCGCACCGGCCAACCCAACCGCCGCCCGTGACACGGCCGTGGCAGACATGCCGGTTGACACCGAAGCCCTGCGCCGCAAGTACGAGGCCGAACGCCTGAAGCGGGTGCGCAACGACGGCAACGCCCAATACGTGGCCACCAGCGGCCGCTATGCCCACTACCTGGACGACCCGTATGTGGCGCCCGGTTTCAGCCGCGACCCGGTGCTGCGCGACATGGACGTGCTGGTGGTCGGCGGCGGCTTTGGCGGCCTGCTGGCGGCTGCGCGCCTGCGCGCCGCTGGCTACGAGGACCTGTGCATCATCGAGAAAGGCGGCGATTTCGGCGGCACCTGGTACTGGAACCGCTACCCCGGCGCCGCCTGCGACACCGAAAGCTACATCTACCTGCCGCTGCTGGAAGAAACCGGCTACATGCCGGTGTCCAAGTACGCCCGCGCGCCCGAGATCCTGGAACATTCCCGCCGCATCGGCCGGCATTTCAATTTGTACCCGTCGGCGTTGTTCCAGACCGTGATCACCGGCATGGCCTGGGACGACGGCGCCGCACGCTGGCGCGTGACCACCAACCGCGGGGATGCGCTGGCCGCGCGCTTCGTGGTGCTGGCCGGCGGGCCGCTGAACCTGCCCAAGCTGCCCGGCATCCCGGGGCTGGACAGCTTCCAGGGCCACAGCTTCCACACCAGCCGCTGGGATTACGCCTACACCGGCGGCAGTTCCATGGGTGGCCTGCGCGGCCTGGCCGACAAGCGTGTCGGCATCATCGGCACCGGCGCCACCGCTGTGCAATGTGTGCCGCACCTGGGTGAAAGTGCCCAGCAGTTGTTCGTGTTCCAGCGCACGCCCTCGTCGGTGGATGAACGCAACGACCGCCCCACCGACCCGGACTGGGCCAGCAGCCTGCAGCCCGGCTGGCAGCGCGAGCGCATGCACAACTTCACCACGGTGATCTCGGGTGGCCGTTTCGAGGTGGATCTGGTCAACGACGGCTGGACCGACCTGATCAACAACATCGCGCTGGCCGCGCACCGCCACGCGCAGGCCGGCGGTGACGTGGCCGACCCCGACGCCCTGGTGCAGCGCGCCGACGACCTGAAGATGCAGAAGGTGCGCGCCCGGGTCGACGCGGTGGTGCAACACCGTGCCACCGCCGAGGCCTTGAAGCCCTGGTACAACCAGTTTTGCAAGCGGCCCTGCTTCCACGACCAGTACCTGGCCACCTTCAACCGGCCCAATGTGCAACTGGTCGACACCCAGGGCCAGGGCGTGGAGGCCATCACCGAACGCGGTGTGGTGGTGGCCGGCCAGGAATACCCGCTGGACTGCCTGATCTTCGGCACCGGCTTCGAAGTGGGCACCGATTTCACCCGCCGCCTGGGCTTCGAGGTGACCGGCCGCGGCGGCCTGACGCTGACCGACAAGTGGAAAGACGGTGCCAGCACCTTCCACGGCCTGTTCACCCGCGGCTTTCCCAATCTGTTCGTGATGACCACGCAGCAGTCGGGCCAGAGCGCCAACTTCCAGCACATGCTCGACGAGCAAAGCCGCCACATCGCCTACATCCTGGGCGAGGTCAAGGCGCGCGGCCTGCGTTGCCTGGAAGCCAGTGCCGAAGCCGAAGGCAAATGGGTCGACACCATCGTCAAGCTGGCCCGCACCCGGCATGACTTTCTGGCCGCCTGCACGCCCGGCTACTACAACAACGAGGGCAAGCCCGATGCCCGCACCGAGCGCAACAACCAGTTCTGGCGCGGGCCGATGGTGTTCATCCGCCTGCTCGATGAATGGCGCCGCGCCGGCACCCTGCCGGGGCTGGAACTGACGCCGCAGCCACCTGGCGCGCACTGACCTATCCGCCAACCCCCGCCAACATGGACCCGCACTTCATCACCATCCCCAGCAACGGCAGCACGCTGCGTGCTGCCGTGCAGGGCAGCGGGCCGCTGGTGCTGCTGGTGCACGGCTTCCCTGAGGGCTGGTACAGCTGGCGCCACCAGCTCGGCCCCATCGCTGCGGCCGGCTTCACCGCCTGCGCCATCGACGTGCGCGGCTACGGTGGCTCGGGCAAACCGCCGGCGGTGGCCGACTACAGCCTGGCGCAAATCACCGCCGACGTGGCCGGCGCAGCCGAACACCTGCAACCCGATGCACCGGCCATCCTGGTCGGCCATGACTGGGGCGCGCCCATCGTCTGGAACACCGCCCTGGCCCGGCCCGACCGGGTGCGCGCGGTGGCGGGCCTGTCGGTGCCCTGGACCGGCATTGCCAAGGCGCCGTTTCTCGACACCATCCACGCCGCCTTCACCGCCAAGGGCCGGTTCTTCTACCAGATGTACTTTCAGGACGAGGGCGTGGCCGAGGCCGAGCTGCAAGCCGATGTGCGCGCCAGCCTGCGCAAGTTTGTCTACGCCATCAGCGGCGATGCCCCCGACGGCACCTGGCCCAAGAACAAGCCGCATGGCGCCGGGCTGTTGGACGGCCTGCCCGACCCGCAACCCTTCCCAGCCTGGTGGACCCCCGCCGATGAAGACCACTTCGTCGCCGAGTTCCAGGCCTCGGGCTTTCGTGGCCCGCTCAACCGCTACCGCAACCACCAGGCCGATTTCATCTGGCAGCAGCAGTTTGCCGACCGGCTGATCAGCCAGCCGTCGCTGTTCATCGGCGGCACGCGCGACCTGGCGCTGAAGATGCTGCCGGGCGTGGACCCGGTGGCGCTGATGGCGCCACACCTGCCCGGGCTGCGCGGCGCCCACCTGCTGCCCGGCATCGGCCACTGGACGCAACAAGAGGCGCCAGCCGCCGTCAACGCCCTGCTGCTGCCCTGGCTGCGGGGCCTGTGACGGCCCGGCACCACCCACCACCCTGCAAGCCAAGCGGAAGGCCCCGATGAGCGACTTCGACACCCTGTTGTACGAACAGCCCGCGCCCGGCGTGGCCCGCATCGTGCTGAACCGCCCGGCGGCGCGCAATGCGCAGAACCTGGCCGATGGGCTATGAGCTGAACGCCGCCTTCGACCGCGCCGTCGCCGACGACGCCATCAAGGTCATCGTGCTGGCCGCCGCCGACCCGCACTTCTCGTCGGGGCACGACCTGCGCGGCGACGGTGGCGTGGTGCTGGGCGCCCAGCCCACGGTGTCGAACTGGGGCGGCTTTGCCCAGCCCGGCGCCCATGGCCGCTTTGCCCGCGAGCAAGAGATCTACCTGCAGAACACCCGGCGCTGGCGCAACCTGCCCAAGCCCACCATCGCCGCCGTGCAGGGCCGCTGCATCGCCGGCGGGCTGATGCTGGCCTGGGCCTGCGACATCATCATCGCCAGCGACGACGCCCTGTTCTGCGACCCGGTGGTGACCATGGGCGTGCTGGGCGTGGAATGGTTTGTGCACCCCTGGGAGCTGGGCGCGCGCAAGGCCAAGGAATTCCTGTTCACCGCCGACAACTGGTCGGCGCAAGAGGCGCACCGCCTGGGCATGGTCAACCAGGTGGTGCCACGCGCCGAGTTGCAGGCCACCGTGCTGGCCATGGCCGGGCGCATTGCCAGCAAGCCGGCCTTTGCGCTGGCCATGGCCAAGCAGGCGGTGAACCAGACGCTGGACATCATGGGCCAGCAGACCGCCGTCGACACGGCCTTCGGCTTGCACCACCTGTGCCACGCGCACAACAAGGAGGTGTTCGGCACGGTCATCGACCCCGCCGGCATGCCGGCGGCGGTCAAGCGCTGAACCTTTGAACTCTGACCGCGACCGCGACCGCCCGACCACACCGCCATGCCCGACTTTCTGCCCGATGCCCTGAACGCCCTGCGCGACCGCGTGGCCAGCCTGGCCCAAGGGCCGCTGGCCGCGCTGCGTGACAACAGCGGCCTGCGCCCCGCCGACCTGGCCGCTCAGGTGCGGGCGCTGTCCAAGGCAGCCGGCCTGTATCGGCCTGACCCAGGCCGCCGACACCCCTGCGCTGACCTTGCTGGTGGCGCGCGAAACCCTGGCCCGCCACCAGGTGGGCCACCTGCCCGGCCTGTTCGGCCCCGACGCCGGCCTGCTGGCGGGCGTGGCCGAGCCGCTGCGCAGCAGCCACCTGCTGCCGCTGCTGGCCGGCGACAAGCGCAGCGGCTTCGCCTTCACCGAGCCCAGTGACGCGCCCCGCCCCAGCTGGGCCGCCGTCGACGGCGAGCACCTGGTGGTGACCGGCCAGAAGAGCTATGTGACCGGCGGTGCCGAGGCCGACTTTCTGGTCGCACTGGTCGAGGTCGACGGCCAGGGCCCGGCGATGCTGGTGATCGACACCACCCTGCCCGGCGTGGTGCTGACGCGGCGCTTCAGCTCGCTGGACGGCAGCGGCCATGCCGCCTTCCGCTTCGACGCCGTGCGCGTGCCTCGCCAGCACGCCATCGGCGCGCCGGGCGCCGGCCGCAGCCAGGCGCTGACCAAGATCAGCGCGGTGCGCCGGGCGGTGGCGGCCGACGCGCTGGGCACGGCCGCCTGGGCGGTGGACTTTGTCGGCGCCGACCTGCAGCGCGAACGGCGCGGCGGCCCGCGCGCAGCCAGCGAACGTTTGCGGCTGCGCTACGGCGCCATGCGCATCCAGGCCTATGCGGCGCGCGCCACCGTCTACCGCAGCGCGCGCCTGCACGACAGCGGGCAGGACGCCGTCAACGAGAGCATCGCCGCCAAGGTGTTTGCCACCGAGGTGGCCGGCCAGCTGGTCGACATGGCGGTGCAGCTGGTGGGCGGCGAAGCCCTGGTGACCGGCCACCCGCTGGAAGCGGCGCTGCGCCGGCTGCGCGCACTGCGCCTGGCCGAAGGCGAGACCGATGTGCTGCAGGTGAACCTGGCGCGCGGCCACCTCGACCTGGGCAAGGGCCGGCTCTGAGTTGCTGCGCGCTGGCGCAGGGCGGATCAGGTCGCTGGGTCGCCGGGGCTGTACCGCGTGTGACGCAAGCGAGCCGGCTGCTGTGGAAGACTGGCCAGCCATCTGTTCCACACCACTGAAAGGCACCACCATGCGCCAGGCTGTCATCGTCTCCTATGCCCGCACCGGCCTGGCCAAGGCCGGCCGCGGCGGTTTCAACAACACGTCCACCATGACCATGCTGGGCCATGCCATCGAGCATGCGGTGCGCCGCAGCGGTGTCGACCCGGCCGAGGTGGAAGACGTGATCGCCGGCAACGTGGCGGCCAGCGGCAACGTGGCGCGCGCCGCCGCCATGCTGGCCGGCCTGCCGGTCACCACCTCGGGCATGACGCTGAACCGCGCCTGCTCGTCGGGCCTGAACGCGATTGCGGTGGCAGCGCACCACATCGTCGAAGAAGGCGCCAGCGTGATGGTCGGCGGCGGTGTCGACTCCATCACCTTCCAGGGCGGTGGCGGCGGCGGCCGCGACCCGCGCCTGACCGAGCTGCTGCCGGCCTTCTGGATGCCGATGATCGACACCGCCGACATCGTGGCCGAGCGCTACGGCCTCAGCCGCCAGTACCAGGACGAGTACTCGCTGGAGTCGCAGCGCCGCATGGCCGCGGCGCAAGAAGCCGGCAAGTTCAAGGACGAGATCATCCCGGTCAAGACCACGATGAAGGTCGTCGACAAGGCCACCAAGGCCGAGAGCTTCGTCGACACCGTGGTCGACCGCGACGAATGCAACCGCCCCGACACCACGCTGGAAGGCCTGGCCAAGCTGACACCGGTGATGGGGCCGGACAAGTTCATCACCGCCGGCAACGCCAGCCAGCTGTCGGACGGCGCCGCCGCCGTGGTGCTGATGGAAGCCAAGGAAGCCGAGCGCCGCGGCCTGCAGCCGCTGGGCGCCTTCAAGGGCTGGGCGGTGGCCGGCTGCCAGCCCGATGAAATGGGCATCGGCCCGGTGTTCGCCATCCCGCGCCTGCTGGAGCGCCATGGCCTGAAGATCAGCGACATCGACCTGTGGGAGCTGAACGAGGCCTTTGCCAGCCAGTGCCTCTACAGCCGCGACAAGCTGGGCATCGACCCCGCCATCTACAACGTCAACGGCGGGTCGATCGCCATCGGCCACCCCTTCGGCATGACCGGCGCCCGCCTGGCCGGCCATGTGCTGATGGAAGGCAAGCGCCGCGGCGCCAAGCATGTGGTGGTGTCGATGTGCATCGGCGGCGGCATGGGCGGCGCCGGCCTGTTCGAAGTGTATCTGATCCCACCCCCTACGGCCTTCGGCCGCCCCCTCAAGGGGGCAACGCCAGCGGCCCGGCAGAGCCGGTTCCGCGGCGTTCGCTGGGTTCGGGCGGCGTCGGTCGCATCCACGTCAACGACAGGCAAGGGGCTTGCGATGGATCGTCTTGCGGGTAAGGTAGCGGTCATCACCGGTGGCAGCCGCGGCATCGGCCTGGCCACCGGCCGGCTGTTTGCGGCCGAAGGCGCCAGCGTGGTGCTGGTGGACCTGGACGCCGCGCTGCTGCAGGCGGCAGTGGCCGAGGTCGAGGCCCAGGTCGAAGGCGCCAGCATCAGCCACCACGTGGCCGATGTCAGCGACGAGGCACAGATGCGCGGCGTGCTGCAGGCCACGCTGGCGCAGCATGGCCGGCTGGACGTGCTGTTCTGCAATGCCGGCATTGAAGGCCGCATCGCAGCACTGACCGAGATGCCGGTGGAAGACTTCGACCGGGTGATGGCGGTCAACGTGCGCGGCGTGTTTCTGGGCCTGAAGCACGCCTTGCCGCTGATGCAGCGCCAAGGCAGCGGCAGCATCATCATCACCTCGTCGGTGGCGGGCTTCAAAGGGGCGGCCTACCTGGCGCCCTACGGCGCCAGCAAGCATGCGGTGGTGGGGCTGATGCGCTCGGCCGTGCTGGAGACCGGCGCGTCGGGCGTGCGCATCAACACCATCCACCCGTCGCCGATCGAGACCCGCATGATGCGCGCCATCGAGCATGGCCGCGCCCCGGGCGCCGAAGCAGCGGCCAAGCAGATGATCACCGGCCGCATCCCCGCGGGCCGCTACGGCACGGCCGATGAAGTGGCCGCCACCGCGCTGTTTCTGGCCAGTGACGACAGCCGTTATTGCACGGGCGGGCGCTATTCGGTCGACGGCGGCATGACCGCCGGCTGATGCGCAGGGGTTTGGGGCGCTGTCACGGCGGCCCGGGCCCACGCAGCGCCGCAGCCACCTGCGCTGTCCACTGCTGCCGGCCTGCCGGCGTGGCGTGCTCGCCGTCCAGCGTGCTGGCGGCGCTGTCGGTGTTGACGATGGGCGTCAGCCAGACGCCGGGCCCGATGCGCTGCCGCAGCTGCGCGGACAGTTGCGCCAGATCCTGCTCAACCACGCTGCGGGCAGCGGGCAATGCCAGCACCGGGACCGGTGCCAGCAGGGGCCGCGCGCCCCGGGCCCGGATCAACTGCAGCTGCGCCGCGATGCGGTCCAGCCGATAGTCCCGCTGGTCCAGCGGCCCGGCCAAGGGTGGCAGAGGGGCCAGCGCCAGTGGCACAAAGGACAGCAGGTCGCCCTGCGGGCTGCGCTGCAGGCCGTAGCCGCGCAAGCGCAGCATGTCCTCATTCAAGGTGGGTACCAACCTGGCCCACTGCAGCAGGCAGCGCCAGGCAGGGCCGGTCTCGCAGGGCTGCGCAGCGGCACCGGGCTGGGTCCAGAGCCGGTCGCTCAGCACCACGGTGTCACCCGGCCGCACTGCTGCCAGCACCTCGGCAAGATAGTCATTGAGCACATGGCCGACCGCCAGCGCACCCAGGTTGACGGCAGTGCAGCCCGTGGCCGCCTGCAGGTCGGCCGCGCTGAGGCCGAAGATCACCGGCGAACTGCCCACCAGCACGATGCGGCAGTGGGCCGGCGCAGCCGGCGCCGTTGGCAGCAGCGACCCGCTGCGCATGGCAGCCGACCAGACCGTGGGGTAGGCCAGCAGCAGGGCATGCAGCAGCACCGCCGCCAGCCACAGCGCCAGGCCCAGCCAGGTCAGCTGCCGGACACGGCGCAGGTCAGAGCCGGGCATACAACAGGCCGCCGGTGTCGGTGCCGGCCAGCAAGAAGACCAGCAACAGGCAGAAGCAGGCCAGCGGCCGGCGGAACAGGTGGTAGGCCCGGTGGCCGTAGCGCCGCTTGCTCAGCACTTCGACAGCGATGAACAGCGCGGCCGCAGCCAGTGCCTTGCCCTCGGGCCCGGTGATGAAAGGCCGGGCCGCGTCGGCGGTGAGAAAGCCCAGGGAAAAGGCGCCCGGGTCCAGGAAAGACGCCAGCCGCAGCAGCAGGCGCCCACTGTCGGCATCGATCGCCAACAGGCGGCCGAACACAAAAAACAGCAGCATGGCCACCATGCCAATCCAGGCTGGTGTTGCACGCCGGCGCAACCATTGCCCATAGCTGAAGTAGCACAGGCCGTGGAACAGGCCCCAGGCCAGGTAGTTGAGGGTGCCACCGTGCCACATCGCCGAGACCAAGAAGATGCCGCTGGCAAAGAGCAGCTTCTGCCCCCGGCCCCGGAACAGCGACAGATTCGGCTCCAGCACATAGCGTGTCAGAAAGCGCCCCAGGCTGATGTGCCAGGCGCGCCAGAACAGCACCACGTTGGCCGCCAAAAAAGGATGCTCAAAATTCCGGCTGATGCGCAACCCCAAGACCAGGCAGGCACCGTAGGCCATGAAGCTGTAGCCGGCAAAGTCGAAATAGAACTTCAGCTCGAACACGGCCGCCGTCAGGAACGAGGCGACCGGGCCCGTCTCGACCAGATGGCGCGCCGGGTCCAGCCGGTTGGCGATGACGAACTTCATGCACGCGCCCAGCACTATCCAGGGCCAGCCCACCAGCAGCCGCCGGCCAGGCAGCCGCGCCCGAAAGCGCGCAATCTGGGCCAGCAGCTGCGGCGATTCCAAAGGCCCGGCCAGCAGCTTGAACGGCAGCACCAGATAGACCAGAAAGTCCAACAGGTGGGGCAAGGGGATCGATCGGCGCTGCAGCGCCATCTCGACGATGAACGCCGCCGCGCCCAGCAGGTAAAACGGCAGCGCCACCATCCAGGGGCTGGCACCCGTCTGCAGCGTGGCGCTGGCACCAGTGAGCGTGCCGATCAGGCCGGTCAGGTTCAAGGCCACGATCAGGCAAAACGCAACCGGCACGGCCAGGCGTGCCATGCAGGTGTTCAGCCTGTCAGGAGCGCGACCACGCAGCCAGGCGCCCAGGGCATAACTGGCCAGGCCGATGGCCAGCAGCAGCACTGCAGCCCAAGCTGAACCGCTGGCCGACGCCAACAGCAGCATGCCCAGCAGCACGAGGGTGAGCTTGGCCAGCACGGTGGCCAGCTGCTGCAGCTGCAGCCCTGGCCGACCCGCCACCGGACGCTGGGGATCGTGGTTCAAAGCGGGGCCATGGGCGTCCGGCGGGGCGCGTCACATGGCTGCCCGGGCGCCCTGTGGCGACGCGCACAACGCCGCAGGCCGCCCGGGCGGACCGACACCGGCCAAGCGGTGTGCGCCGGCAGCGCAGGCGCGTGTACAGCGTCCTGTGCCGGGCCCAGCTTCATCACGTGCACACCTGCCTCGGCCATGTCATCCACCTGCAAGAACATGCACATCAAGCCCTGCGATCTCAGGACCACCTCTTGTGCAGCAGCCGCCCAATCGGCCCGGTGCAGTCACCGCATACGGCCAGCGCTGGCGGCCAGCGCTGGCGGCGTTAAGACTGCTCAAAGATTGTGTCTCAGGCCCGCGCAGTTCGCCGGCCACAGGATCTGGCGGTGCGGCACTGTGGCAGCGGGGTGGGTGCGCATCCGCGTCAGCTCAGTGCTGACCTCCGCCTATGCATACCCCCACCACCACGCTGCTTGACGCAGATCAGTGGGCAGCGCCACCTGACGCCTAAAGTGAGCGTGAAGTGACCGCCGTTGTGGTGGCCACCAACCAGGCAGGAGTACAACGATGGAGCCCATCAACATCCAGCAGCTCAAGGCGGAACTTCAGGTTCCCGACCGCGGTGCGATCGACTTCCGGGGCTTGCTGGGCGGCAGCTTCAATGACGCGCTGGCGCGCCATTTCAATGGCCACATCTTGATGCCCACCAAGACGGTGCACCAAATCAACTTCGAGGAGGCCTTGGTCAGCACCGGCAACAGCGTCAACGCCGTGATCGACACCCTGTACAAGGCCGACCATGGCGTGGTGTTTTCTCCGTTCGTCCACACCTATGACTGGGCCACCCAGGTCTCGGGCTTCACGCCCATGCAGCCCCGCGCGCTGGGCGGCGACTTTGCGTCCTGGGAAGAGCCGCATGTGTTTGCGGTGCATGACAGCGTCTCTCCGAATGCGGGCTATTCCAGCTCGCCGCCCAACAGCCTGAATGTGGGCTATGGCAGCGGCAGCTACCTGTCGCAACTGATGGACAACCGCCACGCAGTGCGCATCGACTTCGACAAACCGGCCTGCGCGGTACAGATCCAGAGCGACTACCGCATCCACCATGAAGACCAGGGCAAGCCGATCTGGAACTGGCCGCAGCTGCTGGCCTACAGCGCCGACGGCAGTTTGCTGGGCCAGGACGAAGCGCCCTATGGCGGGCTGCTGAGCGTGTCGAGCTGGTCCGATGACATCGCCTATGTGATGGTGACGGTGAACAACCATTTCGCCGGCGTCGAACCTTTCGGCATCTTCGACAACTTGCGCTGGACCAACATCGAATTTGTGCTGCGCTACTTGCGCAAACTGCGCAACACGCCCAAGCCGGTGCCACGCGGCGCGCTGATCGACCAGGTAGGGCACCGACTGGCCGAGCTGCAGACCACGCAGGGGCGCATGCAGACGCACCTTGCCAAGCTGGCCCAACTGGCCGATCCCGCGCTGGCCGCGCCGTTGCGGGCAGACTTGGCGGCGCTGCAACAGCAGACCGAATCGCTGCAGCGCTTCTACAGCAAGGCCACCAGCGACACCGCCAACGCACCACGGCGCACCGCAGACGGGCTGTGACAACGCATTGAAGCAAAGGCTGAGATTGCTGCTGTGCGTGCGCCTGAAAAACCCATGCCCCGGTGGAGGCTGGAACCGCACGCCTTGCGTGCGAGAGAGGCGCGAGAACAGCCAACACCTGCGTGCGCGTCGATGCACGGCGGCTCACGCCCCCAGGTCGATGCACACGGCCACCCTGGCGCAACACAGCGAGCTGTACAGCGCGGTTCGCAAGTCGACCCGCGATCGGAAAGCGGCTGCGCACACTGCAAGGCACGACCAAGCCATCGCCAAGGCCGAAGCGGTCGCAATGAAACTGCTGAAAGACAGCCGGCGCCTGACTCCACGCAACGCCAAAGGCGAGGGCGAGGGCGAGGGCGCGTACTTCTACCCCAGTGCGGTGGAGTGGACTGTGCTGGCACTGATCCGGATCGGGCTGGGGGATCGTTCGGTCATGGACCCGTCGGCTGCGATTCGAATGCGCGAAGTTTTCCTGCGCAAGATCGAGGCGGCGGCCCGGCGGGTCCGCGCCGCGTTCGGCGAGACCCAGGAGAAGCCGCAGCTGGACTACCGGTCGTACCAGCCGCATCGGGCGGCACCTGGCACAAAGCAAAACGGCTGCTGGAGCGATCCGGCAGCCGTTCTTCGTTTTGAAAGTGCGTTGCGCCCTTCAGCCCCAGGATCAGCCATCAGCTGGCGCGGCTTGCGGTGAGGCATCAGCTGGCGACAACGCCGTCCTATGGCCGACCTGTCACAAAGGCTGCAACAACAGCGGGCCTTGGCTTGGTGCGACCGGCAAGAATCGAACTTGCGACTAAGCCTTCGGAGGGCCCAATGATATCCACTTCACCACGGTCGCAGCGGGGATGACAGCCTTGCATTCTATGCCAGAGCGCCGGGGCGCCAGCGGCCCGCGCCGCCCAGCCCGGCCGCAGGCCACGACACCCCCCTCTATAATCAACAGGCTGTGTTCAGCGCGCGCTGCGCGTTGGGCCAACGGACACACCATTCACCGCCCGGCAGATCAACAAAGAACCGCGCCCACCCCGAGGACCCCATGAGCGACGCCCAGCACACCGAGCACGAAGCCAACCACGAAGGCCCGATCCGCACGCCCAAGCAATTGATCGGCGCCGTGCTGGCCTCGTTCGTGGTGCCCATCGTGGTGATCATCATGCTGGCCAACTTTGTCGACTTCGGCAGCAAGTCGGGTGCCGGCAGCGACAGCATGACCGCCGAAGCCGTGGCCCGGCGCATCCAGCCGGTGGGCTCCATCGTGCTGAAGGACGCCTCGGCACCCGTGGTGCTGAAGACCGGCGAACAGGTCTACGCCGCCCAATGCGCGGCCTGCCACGCGGCTGGCGCTGCGGGCGCACCCAAGCTCGGTGACACCGCCGCCTGGAGCGCACGCATCCAGACCGGCTATGAGGCCCTGCTGACCTCGGCCCTGAAGGGCAAGGGTGCCATGGGTGCCCAGGGCGGCGGCGACATCAGCGACCTGGAAATCGGCCGGGCCGTGGTCTACATGACGGCCCAAGCTGGTGGCAAGTTTGCCGAGCCGGCGGTGCCGGCTGCCGCTGCGGCATCGGCGCCCGACGCTGCCGCATCGAAGTGATCAGCGGCCGGCCCTGACCGGCACGCGCCTGGCGTTGGCCAGGCACTGCTGGCCACTGCACAACAACAGCCGCCTGCGGGCGGCTGTTGCCATTCAGGGGCTGGGCTGGCGCACGAAGCCGAAGCGCTGCGGGGCCTCGGCGGCATCCAGCGGCTGCGGCTGCCACAGGCCTTGCTCGATGGCGCGCGCTGCGTCCAGCATGTCCTGGCTGTGCACCAGCCCCAGGCCCAGGTCGGTGCTGAGGTAGAGCCGGCCTTCGGCGTCCAGCCAGCAAGCCTGCACTTGCGCGGGCAGGCCGGTGTGGCTGGTGACGCTGGGCTGCTGGCTGGCGCCTGCAGCGTCGGCCACATCAGGCCACTGCAGCCGCCACACCCAGGGCGTGGACTCCAACTGCACATACACCCGCTGCGGCCCGTTCTGGAAGTGCCAGCAACCGGTGGCGTCGGCCTGGTAGTTGCGGGCGATGAAGGCCTTGAGCTTGTCGTGGTCGACGCGGCTGCCCTTGACCTGCGGAAACGGCCCGGCGGCCTGGATGCGGTCGTCGCGCATGTACCAGTCGCCACGGGCGTCCAGCGCCAGCCAGCCGTAGCAGTTGCGGCACGTTGGGCCATTTTTTCAGTGCAGCCTTGACGATGTCGTCCATGGTGGGCTCCGGTTGATTGCGCGCCGGGTCAGCGGTGCTGGGCCAGCCAGCCTGCCACGGCTTGCGGCAGCGCGTGCACATGGCCGGGAAATCGCCCTTGCGGGAAGCCCACATGGCCGCCGTGCGCCGGCTGCCACAGCTGCACAAAGCGCCCCACCTGGCCGGCACGCGGCAGGCTGGCGGCAGGCACAAATGGGTCGTTCAGCGCATTGATCACCAGCGCCGGGATGCGGATGCGCGCCAGGTGCGGCTTGGCCGACGCGCGGGCCCAGTAGTCGTCGGTGTTGCGAAAGCCATGCAGCGGCGCGGTGAACAGGTTGTCGAACTGGTACAGGTCGCGCGCGGCCAGCATGGCTTCGCGGTTGAACAGACCCGGGTGCTGGGCCAGCTTGGCCAGGGCCTTGGGCTTCATGCTCTGCAGGAACATGCGGGTGTAGACCTGCCGGTTGAAGCCCCGGCCGATGGCATGCCCGCTGGCCGCCAGGTCCACCGGCGAGCACACCGCCACCACCGCACTGGCCACGGCCGCCGCGCTGTCGCCGGCCTCCTGCGCCCAGCGCAGCAGCGCATTGCCGCCCAGCGAGATGCCCACCGCCTGCAGCGGCGCGGCGCTGCGCTGCGCGCAGCCGGCGCCAGGATCCAGCCGATCTCCTCGAAGTCGCCCGAGTGGTAGGCGCGCGGCGCCAGGTTCAGCGGGCCCGAACAGCCGCGAAAGTGCGGCACCGCCAGGCGCACACCGGCGCCCGCAGCCCAGCGCGCAAAGGCCTGGGCGTAGTGGCTGGCCGACGAGCCTTCCAGGCCGTGGAACAGCACCAGCAGCGGCGCATCGGCGCCCAGCGCAGGCGCATCCAGCAGATCGACGTCGATGAAGTCGGCGTCGGGGGTGGTCCAGCGCTCGCGCAGCCAGCGCGGTGCCGGCCCGGGCGCGGGTGCATGGCGGGCCAGCTTGGCGGCCCAGATGGTCTGGGTGTGGCCGCCCGGCAGCCACCAGGGCGCACGGAAGGCCTGCATCGCAACGGCTGTCAATGCAGGACCGATGGCGCTTCCACGATCTCGGGCGCCTCCTGTGCCGTGCCGGGGCTGGCATGGTGGGCCACCATGCGCCAGCCCTGCGCAGTCTTGAGGTAGACGTTGGTGGCGACCACAAAGCCGGTGCGCACGCCTTCGGCGGTGTGCAGTTCGACACGCTCGACCAGGTTGTGCACCGCGCTGTCGAGCGACTGCACGCGCCGCACCCGCTCGGGCTGGGCCAGGATGCGCCCGCTGCTGGCAAACACTGCCTCGAAGGCGACCCGCACCGCCTGCGGCCCGACCACCCGCGGGCCGCCCGGGTGCACGCAGAACACCTCGTCATCGTCGGCCCACAGCGCCATCAGCTTGTCGAGGTCGGCCTCGCGCAGGGCTTCGTAGAACTGGGCCTCGACATCGTCGGGCGAGGCCATCAGGTGGGCGGTGCGGGGCGGGTTGGTCGGCATGGCGGTGCGGCCCTTCAGCGAAAGATCACCGACTTGTGGCCGTTCATCAGCACCCGGCGCTCGACATGCCAGCGCACCGCACGCGCCAGCACCACCGCATTCCACATCGCGGCCGACGGCGGTGATCTGCTCGGCCGACATGGCGTGGTCCACGCGCGCCACATCCTGCTCGATGATCGGGCCCTCGTCCAGGTCGGCGGTGACGTAATGCGCGGTGGCACCGATCAGCTTGACGCCGCGGGCATGGGCCTGGAAGTAGGGCTTGGCGCCCTTGAAGCTGGGCAGGAAGCTGTGGTGGATGTTGATGGCCCGGCCCTTGAGCGCGGCACAGAAATCAGCGCTCAGGATCTGCATGTAGCGCGCCAGCACCACCAGGTCGATGCGCTCCTGCGCGACGATGGCCTCCACCTGCTGCTCCTGCGCGCGCTTGGTGGCGGCGTCGGCGCCGTTGGGCAGCGGCAGGTGGTGGAACGGGATGCCGTAGCTGTCGGCCAGCGCCGCAAAGTTGGGGTGGTTGGAGACGATGGCCGGAATGTCGACCGGCAGCTGCTTGCTCTTCCAGCGGAACAGCAGGTCGTTGAGGCAATGGCCGTGGGTGCTGACCATCAGCAGCAGGCGCGGCCGCTGCGCCACGGCATGGAAGCGTGCATCCATTCCATGCTGGGTGCGTACATGGTTGAACAAGTTCTCCAGCATGGCCGCATCGGCCAAGTGCGGCGGGGCCTCGAAATGCACCCGCATGAAGAACAAACCCGTGGCATCCTCGCCCTGCACATCACCGAACTGCTGGGAGTCGATGATGTTGCAGCCTGCCTGGTACAACAGGCCTGACACAGCGTAAACAATGCCGGTGGTGTCCCGGCAAGCCAAGGTCAAGATGAACTCATTGAGATGCGGCATGGCCGCAGATTGTAGGCAGCGCCCCCGCCCACAGTGGCACAGCAACCGCAAGGCCCGAGGTCAATGAAAACGCCACAAACCGACTGGACCGAACGCAGCCAGGAACTGGCCCAGCAACTGGCCCGCAGCGCGCTGGGTGACCGCGCCGCGTTCCAGCGGGTGTATGCGCTGAGCAGCAGCCATCTGTATGCCGTGATCCTGCGCATCCAGCGCGACCGCAGCCTGGCCGAAGACTTGCTGCAAGAGGTGTACGTCAACGCCTGGAAGGCCGCTGCCGGCTTTGATGCCCAGCGCGCCCAGCCGATGACCTGGCTGACGCACATCGCCCGCAACAAGGCCATCGACAGCCTGCGCCGCGCGCAGTCGCAGCCGCGCATGGAGTCGCTGCACCGGGATGACGATGACGACGACCGCCCCAGCGCCGCCGAGCGCATGGCCGATGAAGCGCCTGGCCCCGCAGCGCTGCTGGAACGTGCCAGCGATGCCCGCCAGCTGGGCCACTGCATGGAAGGCCTCAGCGCGCAACAGCGCCAGAGCGTGGCGCTGGCCTTCTTCGACGGCTTGTCGCATGCCGAGGTGGCCGACAAGCTGCAACAGCCCCTGGGCACGGTCAAGAGCTGGGTACGCCGCGCACTGTCCACCCTGAAATCTTGCCTGGAACGGTCCGCACAGCGCGATGCCGGCAACGGCCCCGTGGGAATCTGAGATGGACTACGCCAACAAACTTTTGGCCGACGCGCTGGCAGCGGAATATGTCGCTGGCACCCTGCGCGGTGGCGCGCGGCGCCGCTTTGAAGCGCTGCTGCCCGGCCACCCGGTGCTGCGTGCAGCGGTGGCCGAATGGCAGGACGGCCTGATGCCGCTGACGGCAGTGCTGGAGGAACAGGCCCCGCCGGCCAACACCTGGAACCGCATCGAACAACGCCTGTGGCCCACCGCCGCGTCCGCCGCACCAGCGGCGCCCCTGCCCTGGTGGCGGGCCCTGGGCTTCTGGCGCGCTGCGTCGGGCTTTGCCACGGTGGCTGCGGTCTCGCTGGCGGTGCTGCTGGCCCGGCCCGACACACCCCAGCCACCGGTGATGGTGGTGCTGCAACCCACCGGCAACGGCCCGGCCCTGGCCGGCAGCGTGGTGGCCAGCTTCAGCGCCGACGGCCGCGCCGCCGTGGCGCGCCCGGTGATGCCGGTGGCCCTGGAAACCGACCGCACGCTGGAGCTGTGGTGGGCGCCGCTGGAAGGCAAGCCCAAATCGCTGGGCCTGATCCGCGGCGACGGTGTCACCGTGCTGCGGCCCGGCGCCCTGCCCGGCGGCCTGAAAGGCAGCGCCATCGACCACATGGCCGTCAGCGTCGAGCCGAGCGGTGGCTCACCGACCGGCCAGCCCACCGGCCCGGTGGTGTTCTACGGCAAGCTGGTGCCCTGAGCCTGGCGGCGGGCGGCGCAGCGCGCCCGACGCCAAGCACAGCGCCTGCTGGCTGTCCGTGCAGTCGCCAGCCAAGGTGCTGTCGGCCCAGCTGCGACAGCGCGACAGCTGCGCAAAGGCCGATGCGATTGCCTGATGGGCAGTTTGCTGCTGCCGTTGACGCTGAGCAGCCTCGACCACAGGCACAGGCGCAAGGGGCACGGCGGTGCAGCGAAGCCGCCGCCTTGCACACCTTTAACCATGCCATTGCAGCCGGTGCCGGCAGTACGGCCGCAGCACGCGGTGCCCGCCGTGGCGGCGGGTCAGTGGGTCAGTGAGTCAGTGGGCGTGCAGTTTCTCGCCGGCGCGCAGCCGGTACACCGTGCCGCAGTAGGCGCACTTGCCTTCACCGGTGGTGGCCACGTCGATGAAGACCTTGGGGTGGGTGCTCCACAGGGGCATCTTCGGGTTGGGGCAGGCCACCACGCCGGGGCCTTGCACGTCTTCGGCGGTCACTTCGACGACAGCGACAGGCGGCTTCATCGCATCACACCTTGCTGAGCCATTCGGCGTACCTGGGATTGCGGCCGTTGACGATGTCGAAGAAGGCGGCCTGGATCTTTTCGGTGATGGGCCCGCGTGATCCGCTGCCCAGCTCGATGCGGTCCAACTCGCGGATCGGCGTCACTTCAGCGGCGGTGCCGGTGAAAAAGGCCTCGTCGCAGATGTAGACCTCGTCGCGGGTGATGCGCTTTTCCTTCAGCGTCAGGCCCAGGTCGTTGCAGATGTTGAAGATGGTGTCGCGGGTAATTCCATTCAAAGCTCCAGCCGACAGGTCGGGCGTGTAGACCACGCCCTTCTTGATGATGAACAGGTTCTCGCCCGCACCTTCACTGACAAAGCCCGAGGCGTCGAGCAGCAGGGCCTCGTCGTAGCCTTCGTCGGTGGCTTCCATGTTGGCCAGGATGCTGTTGGTGTAGTTGCTCACCGCCTTGGCCTGCGTCATCGTGATGTTGACGTGGTGGCGGGTGTAGCTGCTGGTCTTGACGCGGATGCCGCGCGCCAGGCCTTCTTCACCCAGGTAGGCACCCCAGGGCCAGGCCGCCACCATCAGGTGGATGGTGTTGCCCTTGGGGCTGACACCCAGCTTCTGGTCGCCGATCCAGACCAGCGGGCGCAGGTAGCAGCTTTCCAGCTTGTTCTCGCGCACCACATCCAGCTGGGCCTGCATCACCTGGTCGGGCGTGAAGGGGATCTTCATGCGCAGGATCTTGGCGCTGTTGAACAGGCGCTCGGTGTGCTCCTGCAGCCGGAAGATCGCCGTGCCCTGGGCCGTGTTGTAGGCCCGCACGCCTTCAAAGGCGCCGCAGCCATAGTGCAGGGTGTGGCTGAGCACATGGATCTTGGCGTCGCGCCAGTCGACCATCTGCCCGTCCATCCAGATCTTGCCGTCGCGGTCGGACATGGACATCGAAATTCCTCGGTATTTGCTCAGGTTGCCGGAGGCTTGATTCTAGTCGGCACGCCCCGGCCGGCGGGCCCGCTGTCAGGCTGATTCGGCGACATCCGCCGGGCGCGCCAGCTGCCAGCGCTGGCAGCGGCCGTTGACCAGTTCCACCGTCACCGATGCGCCGGAGGCGTCGGTCCAGCAAAAGGTCTCGGGGTCATCGGCCAGTTTTCGGCCCAGGCTGCGGGTCAGCAAGATGATGTCCATCAGCCGCATGCCGGTCTTCAGCCGGGCCTGCAGCATCACCGCGCTGGCCACATGGCCCACCGGTGCGCCACCGGCGGTGCGCATCACCCGCAAGGCGCGGGTGAACTGCATCAGCAGCCAGAAGACGATGGCCGACAGCGCCATCAGCACGCCCTGCCAGCCGAATTGCACATAGCCCAGCGCCACGGCGGCCACCGCCAGCGCCCATCCCCATCTTGCGTCCATGTCGGTCCTGATCCTGTTGAAGCCGGGCGCGGCTACAGCCCGCGCACCACGGCAATCGCTTCTTCGATGCGCTCGACCGCATGCACGGTGAGGCCGTCGATCGGCTTCTTGGGTGCGTTGGCGCGGGGCACCAGGGCGATGGAAAAGCCCAGCTTGGCGGCTTCCTTCAGCCGCTCCTGCCCGCGCGGGGCGGGGCGCACCTCACCGGCCAGGCCCACCTCGCCAAAGGCGAAGAAGCCGCTGGGCAAGGCCTTGCCACGCAGGCTGCCCTGGATGGCCAGCAACACCGCCAGGTCGGCCGCCGGTTCGCTGATGCGCACGCCGCCCACGGCGTTGACAAACACGTCCTGGTCGCCGCACTGCACGCCGGCATGGCGGTGCAGCACCGCCAGCAGCATGGCCAGGCGGTCGCGCTCCAGGCCCACGCTCAGGCGCCGCGGGCTGGGCCCGCCGCTGTCGACCAGGGCCTGGATTTCCACCAGCAAGGGCCGGGTGCCCTCCAGCGTGACCAGCACGCAGCTGCCCGGCACCGGCGCGCCATGGGTGGACAGGAAGATCGCGCTCGGGTTGCTGACGCCCTTGAGGCCGCGCTCGGTCATGGCGAACACGCCGATTTCATTGACCGCGCCGAAGCGGTTCTTGATCGCCCGCACCAGCCGGTAGCTGCTGTGGGTGTCGCCCTCGAAGTACAGCACCGTGTCGACGATGTGCTCCAGCACCCGCGGGCCGGCCAGCGCGCCTTCCTTGGTGACATGGCCCACCAGCACGATGGCGCAGCCGCTGGCCTTGGCGGTGCGGGTGAGCTGGGCGGCACATTCGCGCACCTGGGCCACGCTGCCCGGCGCGCTGGTCAGCTGGTCGGAGTAGACCGTCTGGATCGAATCGATGACGCAGAAGGCCGGTGCCTCAGCGGCCAGCGCGGCCTGGATCTTCTCCAGCTGGATCTCGGCCAGCACCCGCAACTGGGTGCCCGCCAGGCCCAGGCGCCGGGCCCGCAGCGCCACCTGGGCACCACTTTCTTCGCCGGTGACGTACAGCACCTTGAGGAATGGGCCCCCAGGGCCGCCTGCCGGCGACCCGCCCCCTGAGGGGGCGCCGCCCGCTCGGGAGCGGCCCAGCGCGGGCTGGGTCGACAGGGTTTCGGCCGCCTGCAGCAGCAGCGTGCTCTTGCCGATGCCGGGGTCGCCACCGATCAGCACCACACCGCCTTCGACGATGCCACCGCCCAGCACCCGGTCCAGCTCGGGCTGGCCAGTGGGCGTGCGCTCGACATCGGCCGCCTCGATCTCCGACAGCGTGGTCACCGCCTGGGCCTTGGCCAGGCTCTGATAGCGGTGGCGGGCCGTGCCGCTGGCCTCGGCCATGGTTTCTTCCAGCGTGTTCCATTCGCCGCAGCCGGGGCACTTGCCCAGCCATTTGGCGCTGCTGGCGCCGCAGGCATTGCAGGTGTACTGGGTCTTGTCCTTGGCCATGGTCTGGATTGTGGCCGGCCCGCCGGGCAAGCCGGCCCGGCATGGCGACAGATCAGGCCAGCCGCACCGGCACGCGCGGCGCCAGCGCGCACATCAGCTCATAGCCGATGGTGCCGGCGGCGGCGGCCACGGCGTCGATGGGCAGCACCGCGCCGTCTTGGGCAAAGCGCGGGCTGCGGCCCCACAGCGTCACGTCGCTGCCGATGCCGGCGCCGGGCACCGGGCTCAGGTCGACGGTGAGCATGTCCATCGACACCCGGCCCAGGGTGCGGCTGCGCACGCCGTCCACCAGCACCGGCGTGCCGGTGGGGCACAGCCGCGGGTAGCCGTCGGCATAACCGCAGGCCACCACGCCGATGCGCATGGCCTCGGTGGCGGTGAAGCTGCTGCCGTAGCCCACGGTGTCGCCGGGCTGCAAATCCTGGGTGCCGATCACCCGTGCCTGCAGCGTCATGGCCGGCTGCAGGCCCCAGTGGCCGATGTTGTGCTGGGCCGCATCGGGCGCGCTGCCGTAACACAGGATGCCGGCGCGCACCCAGTCGTTGGCCACCTGCTGGGCGGCGCCGTCCGGGCCCATGTGGCGCAGCACCGCTGCACTGTTGCTGATGCTGCGCTCGCCGGGCAAGTCATGCGTGGCGGCCTGAAACGCCGCCACCTGCCGGGTGATGCCCAGCGGGCCGTCGGCATCGCTGAAGTGCGTCATCAGCGAAATCTCGTCGACCTGCGGCAGCGCATTCAGCCGCGTCCAGGCCTGGCGGAAGGCGGCCGGGCGTGAAGCCCAGGCGGTTCATGCCGCTGTTCATCTTCAGAAACACCCGGTGCGGTGCATGGGTCTTGTGGCGCGCCAGCCAGTCGATCTGCTGGTGGTTGTGCACCGCGTGCCACAGGTTCAGGCGCGAGCACAGCTCCAGGTCGCGCGGCTCGAACACACCTTCCAGCAGCAAGATGGGGCCGCGCCAATCCAGCGCACGCAGCCGCTCGGCCTCGGCCAGGTCGAGCAGGGCAAAACCGTCGGCGCCGCGCAGCCCGGCAAAGGCATGTTCGATGCCGTGGCCATAGGCATTGGCCTTGACCACCGCCCAGATGCGGGCGTCGGGCGCGTGGGCGCGCGCCACGGCCAGGTTGTGGGCCATGGCGTCAGGGTGGATCAGCGCTTCGATCGGGCGGGGCATGGTGGCGTGGGGCCTGGCAGGCAGCGGTACAAGCCGCAAATTGCGCATTTTGACAGCGCGGCCCGCAGCCGCACCGCCGCCGCCGGGCTGGCTGCGCCTGGGCCCATGGGGGTGCGTGCTATAACCGCGCCGCACTCGGGCAAAGCCTCCCGGGTGGCATGCATGGTGCCGTCAGCCTGGCCCCCCTGCGTACCGATCGGAGACAAAGGTGGGGACCCCCTCACCTGCAGCACAGAGCCAGCAGCGCGCCGGAAAGCGGATGAAAAAAGGCTTCTACACCATCATGGCGGCGCAGTTCTTCAGCTCGCTGGCTGACAACGCGCTGCTGGTGGCCGCCATTGAACTGCTGAAATCGTCGAACGCGCCGTCCTGGCAGGTGCCGGCGTTGGCGCCGATGTTCGCCTTGTTCTATGTGCTGCTGGCGCCCTTTGTCGGCGCCTTTGCCGACGCGGTGCCCAAGGGCCGGGTCATGTTCATCAGCAACAGCATCAAGGTGCTGGGCTGCCTGATGATGCTGTTCGGCAGCCACCCGCTGCTGGCTTATGCGGTGGTGGGCCTGGGCGCGGCGGCTTATTCGCCGGCCAAGTACGGCATCCTGACCGAGTTGCTGCCGCCATCGCAGCTGGTCAAGGCCAATGGCTGGATCGAGGGTCTGACCATCGGCTCCATCATCCTGGGCATCGTGCTGGGCGGGCAGCTGATCGGGCCGCGCCTGTCGGGCCTGCTGCTGGGCATCGACTTTCCCTTGCTCGACACCGGCGTGGACACCCCGGCCGAGGCCTCGATCGCCGCCATGGTGCTGGTCTACATCATCGCGGCCATCTTCAACCTCTACATCCCGCGCACCGAGGCCCCGCTGCGGCCGCTGGCCATGAACCCGGCGGTGCTGGTGCGTGATTTTGCGCAGTGCAATGCCCGCCTGTGGGACGACAAGCTGGGCCAGATCTCGCTGGCCACCACCACCCTGCTGTGGGGCGTGTTCGGCAACCTGCGGGTGATCGTGTTTGCCTGGGCCGCCGCAGCGCTGGGCTACTCCACGATGCAGGCCTCCAACCTGGCGGGGGTGGTGATCCTGGGCTCGGTGATCGGTGCGGTGGTGGCCTCGCTCACCCTCAAGCTGGACCGCGCCGTGGGCGTGCTGCCACTGGGCATCGCGGTGGGCTTCCTGATGATCGGGCTGAACTTCCTCACCAACATCTGGGCGGCGGTGCCGTTCCTGATCGTGATGGGTGCGGTCTGCGGCTACCTGGTGGTGCCGATGAACGCGCTGCTGCAGCACCGCGGCCACAACCTGATGGGCGCGGGTCGGTCGATCGCGGTGCAGAACTTCAATGAGCAGGCCTGCATCCTGGCGCTGGGCGCGCTCTACACCGGCATGGTCAAGCTGGGGGCTGTCGGCCTTCACCGCGATTGCGGTGCTGGGCCTCAGCGTGTCGGCCGTGATGTGGCTGATCCGCCGCTGGCACCAGCGCAACTGCATCGACCACCGGGACGAGGTGGAGCGCCTGCTCGCCATCGCCCGCACGGACAAACATTGACCACCGCCCCGCTGCAAGGCGCCGGCCGCTGGCTGGCGGTGGGCGCGCTGGTGTTCAACGCCTTCACCTGGGGCGTGAGCTGGTGGCCGTTTCGCCAGCTGGGCGCGCTGGGCCTGCACCCCTGTGGCTGACCGGCTGCATCTACAGCATTGCGGTGGTGGTGCTGTTGCTGGCACGGCCGGCTGCTGCCGGGCAGTTGCTGCGCACGCGCTCGCTGTGGTGGCTGGTGCTGGCAGCGGGCGGCACCAATGCCTGCTTCAACTGGGCCGTCAGCATCGGCGACGTGGTGCGGGTGGTGCTGCTGTTCTATCTGATGCCCCTGTGGACCGTGCTGCTGTCGCGCCTGTTGCTGGGCGAGCGCATCAGCAGCCGGGGCGCGCTGCGGGTGGCGCTGGCCCTGGCCGGGGCGATGGTGGTGCTGTGGCCGGCGGCCGGCCCGCCTGCCACAGCAGCAGCAGCAACAGCAGGCCTGGCTGCCACCAGCCTGGGCGGCGGCGCAGGCCAGCTGCCAGCGCTGCTGCCCGATCTGCTGGGCCTGCTGGGCGGTTTCTGTTTTGCGCTGAACAACGTGATGCTGCGGCGTGAGGCCCGGCAGCCTGAATCGGCGCGCGCGCTGGCCATGTTTGTGGGAGGCGCCGTGGTGTCCCTGGCGCTGGCGGCCTGGCTCACGGCCGCCGGCGTGGCCCCTGCACCACCGCCGCTGGCCTGGGGCTGGGGGCTGGCGGCGCTGGGCCTGGCGGCCTGGTTCCTGGTGTCCAACCTCACGCTGCAATACGGCGCCGCACGCTTGCCGGCCAACACCACGGCGGTGGTGATGATCAGCGAGGTGTTTTTTGCCAGCGCGTCGGCGTTGGCCCTGGGTGCGGGCAGCCTGGGCTGGCGCGAGACGCTGGGCGCCTTGATGATCCTGAGCGGTGCGCTGCTGGCGTCGGTGCAGCGCGACTGAAGGCCTGGAAGGCCGGTCGCCTGGCAGCTGGGCGCTCGACCGGCTACGGCCGCTGACCCGTCGGAGACCCCTGGCCAGCTTGGCCGGGCTGGGCCGCAGGCACCAGGCGCCGGTACAGGCCCTGGCGGCCGAGCAGGCGGTCCAGCGCCGGCAGGTCCAAGGGCTTGGCGAGATACGCCTCGGCACCGGCCAGCGTGCCACGCACCTGGTCGACCGGGTCATGGAAGGCCGACACCATCACCACCAGCGGCGCCCGCCCGCCCGGGTGCTGCAGCCGGTAGCGCACCTGGTGGCAGAGCGTGAGCCCGTCGGTGCGGCTGTCCGGGCCCAGGTCCACATCCAGGAACACCAGGCCGTAGACATGGTGGGTCAGCAGGTCCAGCGCGCGGTCGCTGTCGCGGGCCATGTCCACCTCAATGCCATAGGCCTGCAACTGGCGCTTGAGGAAATGCAGCGCCACCTCGCTGTCGTCGACCAGCAGTGCACGCGGCGCGATCTGCGGGCCGCGCACGGCGGCCAGTTCGCGGCGGCGGGCCTCGTTCGGGTCGAGTTGCTCGGGGTGGCGGCGCAGCGGCGGGCTGCCGTCGTCGGCCCGCCGTGCGGGCTGGCCAGCCAGATCGAAGGCACCGATGGCACCAACGGTGCCGACGGTGCGCAAGGCGCCGCGGCCCAGGCTGCTGGGCAGTGTCAGCGGCAGCGGCAGCGACAGCGGGTTGTCGCGCTGGGCCGATCAGCGCGTCCAGCTCACGCAGCACCTGGGTCTGGTCGATCGGCCGCATCATCCAGGCGCCCGCCTCGGCCGGCGCCAGCGCGCCGATGAACAGCGCGTCCTGCACGCGCCCCAGGGCTTGCAGCAGTTCCAGCACGCCGGGTTCATCGGCGTCGGCCATCACCAGGTCGGCCAGGTCGGCACTGAGCACATGCTCGTAGCGCGGCCTGGCCGCGGCACACCACGCTGGAAATAGGACGCCAGCGCCTTGCGGTCGAAGACGCTGAATCCGAGGATGGCGACCGGGATGGGAACGGGCATGGCGACGCGGTGGATGCTGACCGCCCAGTATGGCCCGCCGGCCAGCGGGGCGCCAGCACCACCAGCACCCAGACCGGGCAGATTGCGGGGATACGATGACAAGCCCTGCCACCGCCCGCACCCCCATTGCGCCAGCCCATGCCCGCCTCCACCCTCCCCGACATCGAAGCCCAGGACATCAGCGGCAAGACCGTGCGCCTGGCCGACCACGCCGGCAGCGTGCTGCTGATCGTCAACACCGCCAGCGCCTGCGGCTTCACGCCGCAGTTTGCCGGGCTGGAGGAGCTTGTGGACCCGCTACCGCGACCGCGGCCTGGTGATCCTGGGCTTTCCCAGCAACGAGTTCGGCGGCCAGGACCCGGGCAGCAACGACCAGATCGCCAGCTTCTGCCAGATGAACTACGGCGTCAGCTTCCCGATGATGGCCAAGACCCAGGTCAACGGTGCCGACGCCCACCCGCTGTTTGTCTGGCTCAAGGACGAAGCGCCGGGCCTGCTGGGCAGCAAGGGCATCAAGTGGAACTTCACCAAGTTCCTGGTCGGCCGCGACGGCCGGGTGCATCAAGCGCTACGCCCCGCAGGACACACCGGCCAAGCTGGCCGCCGACATCGAGGCTGCGCTGGGGTGATGTGGCACCCGGCGCCGCGGGTACGCGGCGCCACCCGCCAGGCGGGTGCGCGGCCCGCTTGGGAGCGACCCGGCGCTGGGCCGCAGTGGCACCCGGCGTCGCGGGTACGCGGCGCCACCCGCCAGGCGGGTGCGCGGCCCGCTTGGGAGCGGCCCGGCGCTGGGCCGCAGTGGCACCCGGCGCCGCGGGTACGCGGCGTCACCCGCCAGGCGGGTGCGCGGCCCGCTTGGGAGCGGCCCGGCGCTGGGCCGCAGTGGCACCCGGCGCCGCGGGTACGCGGCGCCACCCGCCAGGCGGGTGCGCGGACCGCTTGGGAGCGGCCCGGCGCTGGGCCGCAGTGGCACCCGGCGCCGCGGGTACGCAGCGCCACCCGCCAGGCGGGTGCGCGGCCCGCTTGGGAGCGGCCCGGCGCTGGGCCGCAGTGGCACCCGGCGCCGCGGGTACGCGGCGCCACCCGCCAGGCGGGTGCGCGGCCCGCTTGGGAGCGACCCGGATAATCAGCGGCTCAATTCAGGAGCCACCGATGTTCGAGCACATCCAGCCCTATGCGGGCGACCCGATCTTTGCCCTGGTCGACGCTTTCCACGCCGACCCCCGGCCGCACAAGGTCAACCTGTCGATCGGCATCTACTTCGACGAGCAGGGCCGCCTGCCGGCGCTGCCCAGCGTGCTGGCCGCTGAATCCCGCATCCTGGCCGCTGGCGGCGCCAAGCCCTATCTGCCGATGGAAGGCGATGCCGCCTGCCGCGCCGAAGTGGCCAAGCTGCTGCTGGGTGCGGCGCACCCGGCCATCGCCGCCGGCCGCGTGGCCACCATCCAGACGGTGGGCAGCTCGGGCGGGCTGAAGGTGGGCGCCGATTTCCTCAAGACCTGGCTGCCCGATGCGGCCGTGTGGGTCAGCGACCCGACCTGGGACAACCACCGCGCCATGTTCGAGGGCAGCGGCTTCCAGGTGCACACCTATCCGTACTACGACAGCGGCCACCGGCGGCCTGCGCTTCGACGCCATGCTGGCCTGCCTGCGTGGCCTGCCGGCGCGCAGCATCGTGCTGCTGCATGCCTGCTGCCACAACCCCACCGGCGTGGACCTGAGCCCGGCGCAATGGGACGCGCTGATCCCGGTGCTGCGCGAGCGCGACCTGCTGCCCTACCTCGACCTGGCCTACCAGGGCTTCGGCGACGGCATCGACGAAGACGCCTATGCGGTGCGCGCCCTGGCCGATGCCGGCCTCACCTACTTCGTGGCCAATTCGTTTTCCAAGAGCATGAGCGTCTACGGCGAGCGCTGCGGCGCGCTCAGCGCGGTGTGCGCCACGCCGGCCGAGGCCGCGCTGGTGCTGGGCCAGCTGCGCTTCACGGTGCGGCGCATCTACTCCAGCCCGGCCATCCACGCCGGCAAGATCGTCGCCCATGTGCTGGGCGACGCCGACCTGCGTGCGCTGTGGCAGGCCGAACTGGCGGCCATGCGCGAGCGCATCGCCGCCATGCGGGTGGCCCTGCATGCCCGGCTGACGGCCTTGCTGCCGGGGCGCGACTTCGGCTACTTCCTCAGCCAGCGCGGCATGTTCAGCTACACCGGCCTCAGCGCGGCCCAGGTCGACCAGCTGCGCGACGACCACGCGGTGTACCTGATCCGCTCAGGCCGCATCTGCGTGGCCGGGCTGAACACCGGCAATGTGGAACGCACCGCTGTGGCCCTGGCGGCCGTGCTGCAGGGCTGATGCTGTGCCCGGGCTGAAGGGTTGGCAGGTTGAAGGGCAGACCGGAGGGCAGCCCGCCAACCTGGCAGCCGGGCTGCATCAGCTGCGATCGGCCTGCCGTCCTACGGCATCCAACCGCAGCCGCTGACCCTGGCGTGCGCGCCTGGCATGCACCATCAGCAGACCGGCGCCGGCCCATCGGCACGCCACCAGGAGCCCACGATGAATTGCCTGCACCAGACCCATGCCCAGCCACGGCTGCTACCCCGAGCGCCTGGACGCCTGCTGACCGCCTTGCTGCTGGCTGGCGCGACAGGCATCGCCATCGCGCAGCCGCGCGATGCCGACCAGGCCTACCAGCAAGAGCGTGCCGCCTGCCTGAACGGCAGCAGCGCGCAAGACCGCGCCACATGCCTGAAGGAGGCCGACGCGGCGCGGTCCGAAGCCAAAGGCAGCAAGCTGGACAACGGCGAATCGGCCACGCAACTGCGGGCCAACGCCCTGCAACGCTGCCAGCGCGTGAAAGAAGAGCAACGTGCCGCCTGCGAGCGACTGGCACGTGGCGAAGGTGAGCGCAGCGGTTCGGTCGCCGAAGGCGCGGTGCTGCGGCAGATCACCATCCGCAGTGCGGGGCCGGGCGGCCCGGCGGCGGCCTCTGGCCCAGCGCCGGCCGCGTCGCGCTGAGCCGCACCACCGCGACAGCGGCTTGCATGCAAGGGCTCAGATGCAGCGCCCGCCGTCCACTTCCATGCACACGCCGGTGATCATGCTGGCCTCGTCGCTGCACAGATAACAAGCGGCGTTGGCCAGGTCGTCGGGCTGGCTGAAGCGGCCGATCGGGATGGTCGACAAGAACTTGGCCCGCACTTCGGGCGTGTCTTCACCCATGAAGCTCTTGAGCAGCGGGGTCTCGCCGGCCACCGGGTTCAGCGCCACCACGCGGATGCCGAAGGGCGCCAGCTCCACCGCATTGGCGCGGGTGGCGGTGATCACCCAGCCCTTGCTGGCGTTGTACCAACCCAGACGCGGCCGCGGGCTCACGCCGGCGGTGCTGGCCACGTTGAGCACCACACCGCGGATGCCGCGGTGGCCGGCAGGGTTGGCCTTCATGCGCGGCACCACATTGCGCATGGCCAGGTAGATCGCCTTCATGTTGACCTGGAAGATGCGGTCGAAATCGTCTTCGCTCACCTCTTCCAGCAACTGCGGCAAGTGGGTGACGCCGGCGTTGTTGATCAGGATGTCGATGCGGCCGAAGTGCAGCTCGGCAGCTTCCATCATGGCCTGCACGTCGGCGGCCTGGGCCACATCGACCCGCAGCGCACGCGCGGCCGGCCCGAGACGGGCAGCCACGTCCAGGGCACCCGCCAGGTCGCGGTCGGCGATCAGCACCTGCGCGCCTTCGGCCACAAACTTCTCGGCAATGCCCGCGCCAAAACCTGAGGCTGCGCCAGTGACGATGGCCACTTTGCCCTGCAAACGATCACCCATGGGGTCTCCTTCAGTCGTGTTTGATGGCCACGGTCTTGAGCGACGAGAAGCCATACAGCGCCTCGAAGCCCTTCTCGCGGCCGTGGCCGGAATGCTTGACGCCGCCAAACGGCAGCTCGATGCCGCCGCCGGCACCGTAATTGTTGATGAACACCTGGCCACAGTGCAGCTTGCGCGCCATGCGCAATTGGCGGCCGCCGTCGCGGGTCCAGACGCCAGCCACCAGGCCGTATTGGGTGCCATTGGCGATCGCCAGCGCCTCGGCTTCACCGTCGAACGGGATCATCACCTGCACCGGGCCGAAGATCTCTTCCTGCGCCAGGCGGTGGTTGGGCGCAGCCGGCGCCAGCAGGGTGGGCGCCACATAACAGCCACCGGCCGGCAGGCTGGCCGGCAGCGTGGCCTGGGCCGCGATCTGCAGGCCGGTCTCTTGGGCGATGGCCAGGAAGCCCAGCACCGTGTCGCGCTGGCGCGCCGAAATCACCGGGCCCACGTCGGGGTCGCCCAGGGCCGGGCCCACCTGCAGCGCGGCATAGCGTTCGGCCATGCGCCGGCGCACCTCGTCGAACACCGGGCGTTCGACCAGGATGCGGCTGGCGGCCGAGCAGGTCTGGCCGCAGTTCTGGATGCCGGCGTTGACCAGGAAGGGCAGGGCCGCATCCAGGTCGGCGTCGGCAAACACGATCTGCGGGCTCTTGCCGCCCAGTTCCAGCGTGACCGGGATGGTGTTTTGCGCCGCCGCCGTCTGGATCAGCTGGCCCACTGCCACCGAGCCAGTGAACGACAGATGGGCCACGCCGGGGTGGCCCGACAGCGCCGCGCCGGCTTCTTCACCCAGGCCGGGCACGATGTTCAGCGCGCCGGCCGGCAGGCCGGCTTCCAGCGCGATGTGGCCGAAGGCCAGCGCGGTGAGGCAGGCTTCTTCGGCCGGTTTCAGCACGCAGGCATTGCCCATCGCCAGCGCCGCGCCCACGCTGCGGCCGATGATCTGCATCGGGTAGTTCCAGGGCACGATGTGGCCGGTGACGCCGTGCGGCTCACGCAGGGTCAGCGCGGTGTAGCCGTTGGCAAACGGAATGGTCTCGCCATGCACCTTGTCGGCCGCGCCGCCGTAGAACTCCAGGTAGCGGGCCATGGCCACGGCGTCGGCGCGGCCCTGCTTGAGCGGCTTGCCCACGTCCAGCGCTTCCAGCCGGGCCAGTTCATCGGCACGGGCCAGGGTCAGCGCGCTCATCTTCAGCAGGATGCGGCCGCGCTCGGCGGCGGTCAGCTGGCCCCAGGCGCCAGCCAGCGCGGCTTGCGCGGCGGCCACGGCGGCATCCACATCGGCCGCCGTGCCGCGGGCGATCTGCGCCAGCAGGCTGCCGTCACTGGGGTTCAGCAAGGGCAAGGTCTCGCCGCTGGCGCCGGCGCGCCATTGGCCGTTGATCAGGACCTGGGTGGTGTCGAATCCGACGGTGGACATGGTGTGCTCCTGCGAAGTTCGGCGAATGCATGCGATGGCGGCTGATGATACGGAGTGCAGCGCTGCAAACCTGCCGGTCGCGGCGGCGCCAGGTGCTGGTCAGTGGCGTGGCCAGCGGCAGCACAGCGCCGGGGCTGCCGTGCGCACAAGGCCTGGTCGGCACGGTGCCCGCTTTGTTGCAGGCAGCCATGCCAGCGGGGGCCCAGTTCTGGCAGGAGGCATGGCACGACAAGCGCAAGGACGTGGGGCACATAGGACACATAGGGCACATAGGGCACATGATCCACATGCACTGCATCAGCCGATCGCCATCCTTACCATAGCGCCACCCTGAAGCCACCCTGAAGCCACCATTGGAGACAGCCCATGGACATCACCACGCTCGACCAACTTCGCCAGTTGTATGCCGCACCGCAGGAGCGGGTGTTGCGCAAGCAGATGGCCGCGCTGGACACACATTGCCGCCGCTTCATTGCGCTGTCGCCCTTCGTGATCGTCGCCACCAGCGACGCCAGCCACAACCTGGACGCCTCGCCGCGCGGCGGTGATCCGGGCTTTGTGCAAGTGGCCGACAACGGCGACCTGCTGATCCCTGATTCCCCCGGCAACAACCGCCTGGATTCGCTGGAGAACATCCTGGCCACACACCAGGTGGGCCTGCTGTTCCTGATTCCCGGATTCGACGAAACCCTGCGCGTGAATGGCCGGGCCACGCTGTCCGCCGACCCGGCCCTGCTGGCCGCCTGCACCACCGAGCGGCGGGCGCCCAAGCTGGTGCTGCGCGTGGCGGTTGCCGCCGCCTACTTGCACTGTGCCAAAGCCTTTTTGCGGTCGAAGCTGTGGCAAGCCTCCGCCCAGGTGCCACGGTCCACGCTGCCGACGATCGGCCAGATGATCGGAGACCAGACCGGCCTGGCGGTGGCCCACGAGACCAAGGAAGAGATGGAACGGCGTTACGCGCCCGACCTGTGAGGCAGGCGGTGGCCCTTGGGCCGTGCGCCTTGCAGGCTCAGCGTTCGCCCTGGCGGTAAGGCTTCATCAGCGCCTGCGGATAGGCCGCCCGCCGGGCCACCAGCACCAGGGCCACGATGGCCATCAGATAGGGCAGGGCCAGGTACAGCTGGTAGGGCAGCACCAGGCCGAACAGGCCGCTGTCAGACTGCTGCAGCCGCAATTGCAGCGCGTCGAAAAACGCGAACAACAACGCGCCCAGCAGTGCCTTGCCAGGCCGCCAGCTGGCAAACACCACCAGCGCCACGCAGACCCAGCCGCGGCCGTTGACCATGTTGAAGTAGAAAGCGTTGAAGGCGCTGAGGGTGAGAAAGGCGCCGGCCACCCCCATCAACGCCGAGCCGGCCACGATGGCGCCGGTGCGCAGGCGCTGCACGTCCAGGCCCTGGCCTTCGGCAGCCGCCGGGTTTTCGCCCACCATGCGGATCGCCAGCCCCAGCGGTGTGCGGTACAGCACCCAGGCCACCAGCGGCACCGCCAGCAAGGCCAGCAGGGTCAGCGGCGGTCTGCTGGTTCAGCACCGGGATCGGCAGCCAGTGCATCGGTGCAAAGGGCGTGATCGTGGGTGGGCTGTCGACCTTGGGAAAGCTGACGCGGTAGGCAAAACTGGCCAGGCTGGTGGCCAGCAGGGTGATGCCCAGGCCCGACACATGCTGCGACAGGCTGAGCGTGACCGTCAGCAAGGCGTGCAGCAGGCCGAAGGCCGCGCCCACTGCTGCGGCCACCAGCACACCGCCCCACAGGCCCAGGCCGTTGTAGGCACCCAGCCAGCCGGCAAACGCGCCCGCCACCAGAATGCCTTCGACACCCAGGTTCAGCACGCCGGCCCGCTCGCACAGCAGCACGCCCAGCGTGCCCAGGATCAGCGGCGTGGCAATGCGCAGCACCGCCACCCAGAAGGGCGCGGCCAGCAGCAGGTCGATGACCTCAGACATGGCTGCAACGCGCAGTCTGTCCAAGCGGACGCTGCGGCACCGGCTTGGCCGGGCCGCTGGCGGCGCCCCCTGGGGGGAGGTGCCGAAGGCGTTTCGGGGAGGATGTCATTTCCAGCGGATGCGGTATTGCGTCAGCAAGGTGGCGATCAGCATGGTGATCAGGCTGACCGCGACGATGACATCGGCGATGTAGGTGGGCACGCCCACCGCCCGGCCCATGCTGTCGGCCCCCACCAGGATGCCGGCCACAAAGATGGCGGCTGCCACCACGCCCAGCGGGTTCAGTGCAGCCAGCATCGCAATCACCACCCCGCTGCTGCCGTAGCCGGGCGACATGTCCAGCGTCACATAGCCGGCCCGGCCGGCCACCTCGATGGCGCCGGCCAACCCGGCCAATGCGCCCGACAGCAGCGCCACCTTCACCGCCACCCAGCCCACCGGCATGCCGGCAAAGGCCGCAGCGCGGGCATTGGCGCCGACCGCGCGGATCTGGAAACCGGTGGTGGTGTAGCCCAGCAGCGCCCACAGCGCCAGCGCCAGCACCAGCGCCCACAGCAGGCCGGTGTGCACGCGGCTGCGCTCGATCAGCTTGCCCAGCTGCAGCGCGTCCTGGATGGCCACGCTCTGCGGCCAGCCCATGGCGCTGCTGTCCTTCATCGGCCCATCCAGCAAGGCCGACACGCCCAGCAGCACGATGAAGTTCAGCAGCAGCGTGGTGACGACCTCGTCCACGCCCAGCCGGCTTTTCATCAGCGCCGGGCCCAGCAGCAGCAGCGCACCGGCCACGGCAGCGGCGGCCATCATCAGCGGGAACAGCAGCCAGGCCGGCTGGTCGAAGCCGCTGCCGCCATGCATGCCACCCACGGCAACGGCGGCCATGGCGCCGGCATACAGCTGGCCCTCGCCGCCGATGTTGTAGAGCCGCGCCTTGAAAGCCACCGCCGCCGCCAGGCCGGTCAGGATCAGCGGCGTGGCGCGGGTCAGGGTTTCGGTCCAGGCAAAGCGCGAGCCGAAGCCACCTTCCAGCAGCAGCGCATAGGCCCGGCCGACCGGCGCACCGGCCCAGGCCACCAGCAAGGAGGTGACCAGCAGCGTGGCCAGCACCGCGCCGGCAGGTGCGGCCAGCAGCATGGCGCGCGATGTCTGGGCGCGGCGTTCAAGCTGCATGGGCGCTTTCATCGGCCACAGCCACGGCAGCGGCATCGGCAGACCCGGCCATGGCCAGGCCGATGGCCGGCAGTGTCCAGTCTGCGGCGGGCCGGGCGGCGGTGAGCCGGCCATGGTGCAGCACGGCAATGCGGTCGGCCAGCGCGAAGATCTCGTCCAAGTCTTCGCTGATCAGCAGCAGGGCCGCGCCTGCGGCGCAGGCGTCGAGCAGCTGGCGGTGCACATAGGCCACCGCACCGATGTCCAGGCCCCAGGTGGGCTGGTTGGCGACGATCAGCACCGGTGCTGCCGCATGGTCGGGGTCGCCGGCCAGGGCCCGGCCCAGGATCAATTTCTGCATGTTGCCGCCGCTCAGGCTGCGGGTGGTGGTGGCCAGGCCGGCGGCCTCGGTGCCACGCACGTCAAAACGGCTGACCAGGCCCTGGGCATGGGCCAGGGCCGCCGCCCGCTTCACCAGGCCCCAGCGGGCGAAGGCCGGGCTGCTGCTGCGCTCCAGCACCGCGTTCTCCCACAGCGGCAGGTCGCCGACCACGCCCACCGCATGCCGATCCTCGGGGATGCGGGCCACACCGGCATCGACCCAGGCGCGCGGCGTGGCCGGCAAGGCCTGGCCGGCCACCGTCACCGTGCCGGCATCGGCGCCGACCAGGCCGTGCAACAAGTCGGCCAGTGCATGCTGGCCATTGCCGGCCACACCGGCGATGGCGACCACCTCACCGGGGTACAGGGCCAAATGCACAGCGTCCAGCTGCGGCCAGGCGCCCTGGCCACGCACCGTGACGCCCCGCAGCGCGCACACCGGCGCTGCAGCCAGTGCCGGCCCAGGCTTGGCCTGCCGGGTGACCCGCTGCACCTCCCGCCCCACCATGGCCTGGGCCAGCTGGGCCTTGCTGGCACCGGCGGACGGCAGCTCGGCCACCAGCTTGCCGCCGCGCAGCACCGCAATGCGGTGGCTGACCCGCAGCACCTCGTCGAGCTTGTGGCTGATGAAGATGATGGCCAGGCCCTGCGCCACCAGCTGGCCCAGGGTGTGGAACAGCGACTCGCTTTCTTGTGGCGTGAGCACGGCCGTGGGCTCGTCAAGGATCAGGATGCGCGCGCCGGTCTTGCGGCCCTGGCAGGCGGACGGCAGCAGGGCCTTGAGAATTTCCACCCGCTGGCGCTCACCGACCGACAGGTCGGCGATGCGGGCGTCGGGGTCGACCTGCAGGCCGAAGCGCTGCGCTGTCTGTGTCAGCAAGGCGCGTGCAGCGGCCCGGCGTGAAAACGGCTGCCAGAGCGATTCGGTGCCCAGCATCACGTTGTCGAGCACGCTCAGGTTGTCGGCCAGCGTGAAATGCTGGTGCACCATGCCGATGCCAGCGGCCAGCGCAGCAGCCGGGTTGCCCGGCGGCAGCGGCTGGCCATCGACCGTGATGCGGCCGGCATCGGCCAGGTAATGGCCGAACAGGATGGACACCAGGGTGCTCTTGCCGGCGCCGTTTTCACCCAGCAAGGCCAGCACCTCGCCGCGGTCCAGCTGCAGCGAAATCGCATCGTTGGCCACCAGCGCGCCAAAGCGCTTGGTGATGCCATCCAGTTGCAACAAGGGCATGGCTGCATTCTGTGGCACCGCAACACCAAATCCGGCAGGTCAGCCGCACATCGGCTTGCGCAGGGCTTCAAGGCCCGTACAGCACAAAGGGCGCCCAGTAGCGCGGCGCCTGCCAGCGCGGGTGCTGCAGAAAAGCCTGGCGCTGGTCCGCCAGCGCCTGCACCGGGCTGCTGCCAGCCGCCAGTCGGCTGAAAAAACCCTGCATGAACGCAGCTGTGGCCTCGTCGTCCACTGGCCACAGCGTGAGCAGGGTATTCAGGTTGCCCGCGACCGCCAGCGCAAAAGGCAGGCCCAGCACGCCTTCGCCGGGCTGCAATTGGCCGGCGCCGGTGTCGCAGGCCGACAACACCACCAGCTCACTGCGCAGGTCGTAGCGCGCCCATTCCGCAGCGGTGACATAACCATCATGGCGCGCGGTCTTGTGCGTCTGGGTGAGCACGATGCTCGACAGCGCGGGTGTATCGGCCAAGTAGCCGTGCGCGGCGAACAGCAGCCAGCGGTACTGCCGCAGCGCGCCGCTGGCGTTGAGTGCGGCCAGTTGGCGCTCGCTGGCGTCGGCGCCGGTGAGCACGGTGACCACCTGCGCACCGTCCTGTCCCGCTGCCATGGCGCGCGCCACAGTCGCCACAGCGGCCACCTCACGCCCTGTACCCGGGAGGTTGCTCCAGCGCAGTGCTGCCAAAGGCACACCAGCAGCGCCGTTACGCGCTTCGCCACCAGACCCGGCCGCGGCCCCTGCTTCGCCGCCGACCACCCGCCAGCCCGGCATGACACCACGGTGCTGCGACGCAGCCGGCGCGGTCTTGCCGGCCTGGTACTGCGCATCACCCATCGCCAGCAACAGCTTGCGTCCATTGCTGTCGGCCAGCGCATTGCGGCGGGCCTGCAGCGCCCGCAGCACCGCCAGGCTCTGCACCCGTGACACCGCATGGCGCTGGGCGACACGCGGCGTGGCCACCAAATCGCCCACCACGGCGCCCGCCTGCGGCGCAGCCCAGGGCAGCGGCAGGGCTTCCAGGGGCAACAGGGCCAGCGTGTTGCCCGGCGCCACAATCCACTGCGCCCGCCCAGCCAGCTGCGCCTGCAGCGGGGCAAGCAGCAACTGCGCCAAGTACTGACCCACCTGTCCCGGCAAATCGCCGCTGGCACGCCGGCTGCCCGGCGGGGGTGTGCCATCGGCGAGCACAAAACCGCCGCCGGCCAGCTGCCAGACAGGTAGCTGGCGCTGCGCCATGAGCAAGGCCTTGTAGACGGCCACCGTGGACGCCAGCCCCGGGTGCAGGCCACCGTCAACGAACACCGGCTGGCCGTCAGCACCCAGCAACCAGGCCTGCAGGTGGCCATCGCCGTCCAGCAGCCAGCTCAGATAGACGGCATCCGGGCCCAGCCGCGCGGCCACAGCGGCGGGATCGTCGGCATACGCATCGAGGGCCTCCATCGCCTGCGGGAACTGCTGCGCCAGCGCACGGCGCTCACTGGCCAATTGCACCGCCAAGGTGCGGCGCTGGCTGTCCAGCGCAATGTCGGCCTGGGTGATGCCCGGTTGCCCCGTGTCGGCCTGCAGCCCGGACCGCGCGGCCAGGCGCTGCTCCAGGTCAACCGCCTCTGTCGCCAGTACGTCCAGCCGGCGCCTTGCCTCGGGCGGCAGTGCGGCGCGGCGTTCGGCGGCCACCTCGGCCATGGTCTCCACCAGAGTGCGGGCCTTGCTGCGCTCGGCGATCGCAAAGCCGACCGGCCATTGCGCCGGCCCGGCCTGGCCATGCAATCGGGCATACAGCAACAGATCTGGTGTGAAGTTGGCCAGCAGGCTCTGGCGTTCGGTCGCACCAAGCTGGTGTTGCAGACGCCGCATCTCGATGCCCTGCACCGCGTCAGCCGCCACGGCCAGCGCCTCGGGTGTGCGACCAGCCTCGTGCAGCGCAGCCACCAGCGTGTACTGCGCGTAGAGGGTGTCGACATGGTCGGGCCCGGGCCGCAGTTTGGCCCAGGCCAGGGCCGGCTGCAGCAGCGCAATGGCATCGGCATAGCGACCCACGGCGGTGTAGTTCTCGCCCAGGTTGAGAGTGGCGGTCAGTGTGGCAGGGTGTTGCGCACCCAGGCGCAGGCGCCGCCGCTGCAGGGCCTGCTCGGCCAGCGGCACCGCCTCCGCATGAAGGCCGGCACTGACGAGTGAGTTCGACAGGTTGTTCAGCGAGCTTTCGATGTCCGGATGGTCTTCGGGCAGGCTGCGGCGCCGCGCCTGCAGCGCACGGCGATCAAAGCCCACCGCCTCGACGTGGCGGCCCAGGCCGGCCAGGATGGTGGCCATGGAGGTGAGCGCTCGAATGGTGATGGGCGCGTCGGGGCCCAGGTGGCGCTCGGCAAGGCGCAGGCCCTCGGTCTGCAACTGCAGCGCGCGTGCATGCTGGCCCAGGTCGAAGTAGGTGGTGCTCAGGTTGACCATCGCGGCCAGCGTCTCACGGTGCTGGCGGCCGCGCCAGACCAGCAACTGGGCCAGCAGGCTCTCATCCAACGGCAGCACCCGGTCGAGTTGGCCCAGCGCCTGGTAACAGCGGCCCAGCTGCATGGCCACTTGCACGGCATCGGCATGGCGCTCGCCGTGCTGGCGGCGGATGGCTTGCAGCATGGGCTCCAGCAGGGCGACGGCCTCCTGGTGCCGGCCTGCCTGCTGCAGCGCCAGCGCGGCTGGCAGGCCGGCGATGGGGTGTTGGGCACCGCCTGGGCCAGCCGCCAATGGCACGCTACTGCTGCCGGCCCAGGCCGGCAGCACGGTGGTGGCCATGAGGGTGGTGGCCACCAAGACTGCGGCCAATACAGCTTGGCTCCAAATACGCCAGCGGTTCACGGCAGGGCCTCGGTGTCAGCGCCCAACACCTGCGGTACCGGCGATTGGCGGCCGGCGCGCTGGTACTGCATGCGCAGCGCGCTGCGCATGCTGGCGGCGTCGCTGGCACCGTTGACCAGTGCGCGGCCCACCGCATGGGTGAAGATGCCCTGCACCCTCTGTACCCCGGGCGCGCCAGCCCAGGGCAGGCGTTGCTCGCCGGTCAACTCATGCGCGCGGGCGGCAAACATCAACACCCTGCCGTCACTGCGTGGTGCGCTGACACGGCGGGCCGCATCCAGCTCAGCACCCACCGGCAGCCGCTGCGGCACGCCCAGCGCAGCACCCGCCACGCTGCGTGGGTGCAGTACCGGCGCGGCGTTGCGGCTCAGTCCGGCGGCATGGCAGGTATCGAATACGGCCGAGACGGTGGCGCCCCGGTCGACCAGAGCATCGATCCAGCGACCAATCTCATCGTCGTACAGCGCCTGGGGCAGGCGGGCGGTGCGCACATCCCAGACCTGGGCATCCGCGGTAAGGAAGACCTCTTCCAGGCCATCAGGCTCAGGCCAGGCAGCGCCCGGGGCCTGCGGCACCTGCACGCCATGACCGGCAAAGTGCAGCCACACGCTGTCACCGCTGCGCACGCGGGCCAGCAGCGTGGCCAGCGCGGCGTCCACAGCGGCGCGGGTGGCACGGCCGCTGGCTGCCGAGCCAGCGTCGGCCAGCACGGTGATGTGGGCCGGCGCATAGCCGCGCGCCAGCAGGGCCTGGCGCATGGCCGTGACATCGTTGGCCGCACCTTGCAGCCACAGCCGTTGCGGCAGCGCAGCCACACGGTCGACGCCAACCAGCAGCGCGTATTGACCGGCCCATGCTGGCGGCGCCAGCCAGAGCAGCAACCAGCCCGCCAGAAGGGCGGCCAGCCAGCGCGGCGGGACGCCGGCTGGCAGATGACAAAGGTGAAAGAGGCGCATGCGGGGATGATCGCCGACCCCGCACGCGTCGTGCTGCCTGCTCAAGGCAGCGCGGCGACTTCCTCCGCGCTCAAGGCCTTTGGGTAGATGCGCAGGTCTTGCAATGCACCGTCCAGCGGGTACCAGCGGTCGCGGAATTTGCCCAGGTACAGGTCTTGTGCGTTCATCGCCATGAAGTTGGGTCGCACCGCTGGGCAATTGACCGTCAGCGTTTTGTTGACATAGACCGCATAGCCGGTGGTCGATGACAGGGTGACCGTGATGCGAAACCAGTCGCCCAGCGCCACGCCGGTATCACCAGGCAGGGACGACGTGCTGGTGCAGCCCTGCCACGACGGGTCGTAGCTGGCCAGGCCGGTGCGACCCAGGCCGGGCAATGCGGTGCTGGCCGCGAAGGTCAGCAACCCCACCCCCGACACGTCGTGCGACTTGGCAAGCAAGGCCATGCCCCAGGCAGTGGTCGACGCACCGCCATAACCCGACATGCCGCTGTTGGCGTCGATGCGCGCCCAGATGTCGATGCTGCCGCCCGCCGTGAACTGCATCGCCGGGCTGTTGGGAATGCGGATGCTGCCAGGCTGCACCAGGCCGCCGAACTTGGCCGCTGAACCGATGCCGTTGCGACCGTCCACAAAGCGCACCGTGCTGTCGATACTGCCACCCAGCGCGGTGATGCTGGCGCGATCCAGGCTGATCGCCATCGACGGGCTGCCAGGGTCCACCGCATTGCCACAGACGCCATCGTCGCGCAACACTTGCCCGCTGGTGCACAGGCTGCTGTCCTTGACCTCGAAGTAGTAGTCCCCATACAGCTCCATGAAGGAGATGAAATAGCTGCGCCAGGCCTTGGCCATCTCGGCATCGAACGCCACGATGGCAGCCCGCAGCTTGTCGTCGAGCTTCTGGTTGGCGGCGCGTTCCAGCTCCATCGCAGCCACCCGCGCGTTGAGAAACTGCAAGCCCAGGTCGGTGACCGACAGCGCCTTGCTGGTCACCGGGTCGTTGGCAAACAGCGCCAGCAGGTCGTGCGTCAGACTGAAGGTGGTGGCCGACATCTTCAGCGCCACCAGGGTGCGGTCTTCTTCCTTGACCACGCCGTAGGTGCCACCCGAGGCGTTGAGCGCGGCCGACAGCCCGTCGGTGAGCTTGCCGGTATGCAGCGTGCTGCCCACTTCCTTGAGCTGGTCGGACATGAAACCGCCACAAGCAGTGACCACGTCCACCAGAGCGGCCGCCAGGTCGTCGGTGGCGTCGAGCTTGTTCACCTTCACCACACAATCGCCGGCAGCAACGACGCTGTCGTAGATCGCCAGCTGCGCGACCAGCTTCTTCTTGTATTGCGTCAGCTTGTTCGGGCGCCCCACCTTGGGGCGGGGTGTGGCCAGGGTCAGCACGTCGCCAGCGATGTCGCCCGAGATCGCCAGGGCCGACATGCCGTAGTCGAGCGACGCACTCGGGTCGCTGCTGAAGAAGTCCCACACGCCAGCCAGCGCACCGTCGTAGCCAACCTCCTTGTTCATGCGTTGGCTGGCGGCGGCGAACATTGCATTGCGGCGCTGCTGCATGGCCTGCAGCATGGCGCTGTGGGGTGAATCCGACTGCACCGCGTTGAGCCGGTTGATGGTCCGTGCAAATGCCTGCAGTTCCTCGGTGCTGAAGAGGCCCCAGGCCGGGTAGCCATAGCGCGGTCTGGCCTTTGCGTTGACAGCCGCCACGATGGCCTTGAGTGCGTCGTTCTGGGCGGCGCTGGGGTAGGCCACCCGCCGCACCAGGCGGTTGCTGTCGTTGCCGGTGACCAGCAGCGCCGCCTGGTCCGCCAGGCTCTTGAATGCGCTGACAAACGGGGTCACGCCGCTGCCGATAGCCGCACGCAAGCCAGAGTCTGCAAACTGCTGCTCCACCAAACTCAGAGACTGGCGCACCGAATCGGTCAAGAAGCCATACCCTTGGGCCTGGGTGGTTTGCAGCGCTGCCACTGAGGCTGTTGCCGCAGCGCGCAGCGGCGCGGAGCCGCTGGCCTTGTAGTCCACCAGCACGTCCTCCGTCAGCCCGAACAGCGCGGCAACCTCTGTGCTGGCCTGCGCCACAGTCAGGCCCGACGACGCCACCTTGCCCGCCACCAAGGTGGTGAAGGCGGTGATCAGGCCAGGTTGGCCGTCTACCGCCTGCAAGGTGTAGGCGCTGCCCAGTTGCAGCGGCTTGTCCTCGTCGACTGCAGTCGGGCCCACATAGGCCAGCAGCGGGCAACCACGGGCGCTGAAGTCAACGATCTGGTAAACGCCCTGGGCACCAGACAGGGCGCCTGTCTCGTCGACGTCCTGCACACCGTTCTTATTACAGTCCCAGAACACCACGGCGCCGCGGATGTAGCCGTCAATGACGCGGCCGGTCAGCAGCGGTGCCACTGGGGTGAGCGGCGTCTCGGGTGGAATGGCCGGACTGTCAGCGCCGCCTCCGCCGCAGGCGCTGAGTGCCAGGAGGGCGCTGGCGGCAATGGCGGTCAGGCGCGGATGGAAGGTGTGCATGGAATCTCGCTTAGCCAGGCAGGCCGCCTGGCAACTGGGGGGTGGCATATCGGGGGCGGCAGCCGGGGGGCTGCAGACAGGTCGGTGAGTGACTGGGGAGACGGCCAGGCCCCTGCCGCCCGCAGGCCTCAAGGGCGGCCGGGGCACACACTCTGGCCGCTGGCATTGGGCAACTGGCACAGGCCGCGTGCAGCCAGCAGGGCGCTCAGCGCAGGCAGGTTGAGACTGGGCCGTTGGTCCGTGGTGGTGCCAGCCGGGGTGGTGCTGCCCAGGTAGACCACACCGTTGACCAAGCCGAACACCGGCCGCCGGCGGTTGGCCCAGTCGCCCAGCAACCGGCTATTTCCAGCGGCGGCAGCGTCCAGCGCGGCGCGCGGCGCCTCGCTGACCACCAGCACGCGCTGGCCCGCCACGCTGCGCTGCTGGTAGCGCCCGAGGCCCAGCAGACTGCCGGTATTGCTCCAGAAGCTGAGCATTCCGCTCTCCGCCAACCTGCCATCAAAGCTGAACTTCAGCCCGTTCCAGCCCCAATGCTGGCCCACCGGCTGCCCGGCAACCGGGCTTTGCAGTCCATCCACCAGAGCCTCCAGGCTGGCCACGGTCTGCAGGCCCTGACCCGCGACGTACAGATGCACTGCGTCGTCCGCGTCCAGGCGATAGCGGTCACTGCCGCTGTAGAAGCTGCCCCAGATCGCCTGCGACCCGGCAGGGAACAGGGCATTGGCGGCAACTCCGATCTCACCGGCCACGGCCATCGGCAGGCCTGAGACGTCCTCCACCTTCAGCCGGCCCAGCGCGCCGGCTGCGCCAAAATCGCTGCCGGTGACCAGGTAGCGGCCATCGGCCTGCCGGCTGTAGCTGCCGCCCTCGGCCTCGGCTTGCCAGCCATCGGCCCCGAGGATCCAGCCGCTGTCGACGGCCTGTGCGATGAAGGCACCGCCATTGCCTGCCTGCCATGATGCGCCGTGCCAGCGGCCGTCGCCGCCATCGGTCACATGCACCGAGGTGACGACATTGCAGTTCTCGGCATCAGCGGCACAGCCGTCCGTCCATGTCGAGACATCGCCAAAGCCCAGGCGCAGCAGAGCGTCCAGTGGCGTGGTGGCGCCATCGATGGCGGCCCGGGCGGCGGCCAGAACGCCACTAGCGTCAGCTGCCAGCGTGGCTGCAGCCGGTTGTACGGCGGCCTGGATGGCGGCAGGCGTGGGCAGTGCGCTAGGCGCAAGCTCCAGCCCTAAAGCCAGTTGAACCCCAGCCAGCGACTGGCCCAACGCAGCAAGACTGGCCAGCAACAGGTGCCGCTCAGCCTGTCCGCTGGCACCTTGCCGGACGGCAGCCTGCACCTCACCCAGCGTCACCGCTGCCACGCGCGCCAGCACTGCCAGCGCGGCATGCGTGCTGTCGGCGGCGTAGTCGATGTTCAGATGCCCGCTGCCAGGCAGGCCGTACTGACTGCGCACCGCCTGCGCAGCCTGGTCCGCAGTCAGACCGCCGCTGATCATCTGCTGCGCCACCAGCGTGCTCAGCGGCGTGACCAGCGTCGGCGCAGCTGCGCCAGCGGCGTCGGTGGCCACCGGAGCCAGCAGCGTGAAGGCCTTCTTGCCGGCCTCGGCCAGCGTTCGGCCGGCGTCGTCCTCGTCGCGGGCGGTCACTGGCACCGTCACCAGCACATAGGCGGCTGCCACCTGCGTGGCGTCCAATCCGGTGGTGCTCAGCGAATAGGCGCCACCGCCGCCCGAGACGGCAGTGGGCTCGCCGCTGTCGCAGGACTGGTTGGCATTGAGGTCCAGGCACAGCGTGGCACCGGCCAGATAGCCGTCAATCACTTTGCCTGTCAGCGCGGTGGCGGTCGGGGTGGGCACAGGCGTGGGGGCCGGCGATTCGGTGGCCGAATCGCCTCCACCGCCGCAGGCCACCAGGGCGGCGGCAGCCACGGCAAGAAGGAGGGGCAGGCCCGCGGAGTGGCGCGTGGCGGCGGAGCGGGGAGCAGTGCGCTGGTTCATGGCAGAAACGTCCGAGTTGACTGGGTTGGATTGGGGCGCAGGGACGGTTCCCGGTACCCAGGCCACCCCACTTCCCCGTTGGATGGGCGAGGTCGGCCAGACCTCAGGCTGTGGCCACCACACATCCAGGGGGGTGGCCAGGGGCAGCCGATACACTGCGGTCGCCGGCAAGCCTCAGGCGCCGCGCCTTGCGGTTCCCGTTTGCGCGCCACTGCGTCCATGGCCTCAAGCGACAGCCCAACCCTCCCCACAACCAATGCAGGCCACGGCACCACAGCGGCCTCGTCGCGCCATGCGCTGGAGCAGCTGTACGGCAGCCACTATGGCAAGCTGGCAGGTTGGTTCAGACGCAGCGGCCTGAGCGAGTCGGCCGCAAATGATCTGGCACAGGACAGCTTCGTCAACGCGCTACGCGCCATTGACCAGTTCAAGGGTGACAGCCAACTGGCCACCTGGCTGTGGGCAATCGCCCGCAACGTGCTGCTGGCGCATTGGCGCAGCAAGCCGCCACCGGGTGCCACCCCGGCCACGGATGCCGAAGGCGCCCCGATCGACCCAGACAGCCTGACGCTTGCGCCGGACGCGCATCCAACGGACCAGGATGACTGCGTGCGGCGCGGTTTTGCCGCCTTCAGCGCGCAGCACCCAGCGCGGGCGCAGCTTGTCTACCTGGCCGTGGTCGAAGGCTGGACGCGGGAAGAGTTGGCGGCGCACATCGGCCGCACAACCCATGCGGCCACCGAGTACCTGTCGCAATGCAAGGCGCGGCTGAAACCCTTCATCGAGCACTGCCATGGCCCCTGAGCTTCCTGCCGACACGGACCCCGACACGCCCGCAGTCGCTGACGCCTGGCTGGCCGGCCTGGCTGGCCGCGCCGGCGAAGGTGAGGTGCATGCAGATGGCCAAAGGCTTGGTGCTGCGCTGCGCTCCACAGCGGTACCAGGCATACCGCCACCCTGGGCCGAGATCGAACGGCGTGCCGCAGCGGTGGACGGCAACGCGGCAGACAGCAGTGCAGCAGCCGCAAACATCGCCGCCGTCCCGAGCCCGGCCAGGCCGTCCCAGGCCGCCAATGACGCTGCCTGGCGCCCGATACTGGGCTGGGCGGCAGCGGCGCTGTTGGCGGCTGGGCTGCTACTGGCATGGCAGCCCTGGCAGCTCAGCCCCGACAACGACCCTGCTGCGGTGATGCGTGGCTCCGACCTCACGACGCCGCCCGACGTCGCGCACTGGCGGGTGGCCGACCCGGTGGCCGCCGCACAGGCGCTGGCGGTCGACTTGCGCGCGCGCGGCGCCCAGGTGCAACTGAACGTTCAGGTGGTGGACTCGGCGCCCGTGGTGCTGCTCACAGTCGACGCGCCGGCCCCGGTGGTTGACGCCGTCAACCAGCGACTGCTGGCACTGGAAACTGCGGTGGACACTGCAGGCCATCTGCAGCTGCGCGTGTCCGCGCCGTGATGCCCAGGAACCAGCCGCGCCCCTGGGCACGGGCTCATCTGGCCTTGGGCTGGCTGTCGTCGACCTTGACGGTGAACTGGCCGGCCAGGATCGCCTGCTCCTTGGCGCGCACCTTGGCCACCAGGTCGGCCGGCAGCTTCTTCTCGAAGCTGCCCAGCGGGCTGAGCGTGCTGCCCTTGGGCTTCATCATCGACAGCGGGCCGTAGTCCTCGGCCTTGAAGGCGCCGGCCTTGACAGCCTTGATGGCGGCGTCGATCGTGGGTTCCATGTGCCACAGCGCACTGGCCACCACGGTGTCGGGGTAGTCCTTCTGGGTGTCGATCACATTGCCGATGGCCAGCACCTTGCGCTCCTTGGCGGCGTCGCTGACGCCAAAGCGCTCGGCATACATCACGTCGGCGCCCTTGTCGATCATCGCGAAGGCGGCTTCCTTGGCCTTGGGCGGGTCGAACCAGCTGTTGATGAAGCTGATGCTGACGGTGACCTTGGGGTTCACTTCCTTGGCACCAGCGATGAAGGCGTTCATCAGCCGGTTGACCTCGGGGATGGGGAAGCCGCCGACCAGGCCGATCTTGTTGCTCTTGGTCATGCCGCCGGCCAGCATGCCGGTCAGGTAGGCCGGCTCCTGGATGTAGTTGTCGAAGACGCTGAAGTTGGGCGCCTGCGGCTTGCCGCTGCTGCCCAGCAAGAAGCTGATCTTGGGGTAGTCCTTGGCCACCTTGCGTGCGGCGGCCTCGACCGCAAATGCCTCGCCGACGATCAGGGTGTTGCCCTGCTCGGCGTACTGGCGCATCACCCGCTCGTAGTCGGCGTTGCTCACGTTCTCGCTGAACACGTACTCGATCTCGCCGCGCCCCACGGCGGCCTTCAGCGCCTTGTCGATGCGGCTGACCCACTGCTGCTCGACAGGCACGGTGTAGATGGCCGCCACCTTCAGCTTGGCTTGCGCGAAGGCGCCAGGGGTGGCCGCCAAGCTGGCAGCCAGGGCGGTGGCAGAAATCAACAGACGGCGGGTGACGGTCATGGGCGGCTCCGGATGGGGTGGTGTGGCGGGCTGGTGTCGGCGGGCGGACTGTAGACCCAGGCCCGATCACGCTGGGTCAGGCCGACAGTTTGCAATCTCCGTGCCATGGCTGGGGCTGCGGGCATTCCCGGGGTGCGCCGCGCGCCGCGCCTGCAAAGCTGCATGGCAGCCGGTGTCGATTGCGCCATCCGCCAGCCTAAAATCACGGGTTTGTCCGAGGTGGTGCGGCGCCGTGCCTGCCGCCCGCCGCCACCTGCCGAGCCAACACCATGACCCATTCCAACCTGTCCGCCCTGTCCCCGCTGGATGGGCGTTATGCCGGCCGCATGGCCACGCTGCGCCCGCTGATGAGCGAGTTCGGCCTGATGCAGCGCCGGGTGCAGGTGGAAGTGGAATGGTTCATCGCGCTGTCGGACGCCGGGTTTGCCGAATTCAAGCCCCTGGCGAGCCGCCACGCGTGGTTACCTGCGCAGCCTGGTGCTGCGCTTTTCCGAAGCCGACGCCCAGGCCATCAAGGACATCGAGCGCACCACCAACCATGATGTGAAGGCGGTTGAGTACTGGATGAAGCAGCGCTTCCACGGCCATGCCGACCTGCAGGCCGCTGCTGAATTTGTGCACTTTGCCTGCACCAGCGAAGACATCAACAACACCAGCCATGCGCTGATGCTCAAGACCGCGCGTGCGCAGGTGCTGCTGCCGGCCATCGACCGCATCATCAGCCGGCTGCACGCCATGGCCCAGGCCATGGCCGACGCTGCCGATGCTCAGCCGCACCCATGGCCAGACGGCCAGCCCCACCACCGTGGGCAAGGAAGTGGCCAACGTGGTGGCGCGGCTGCACACAGCCCGCGCGCGCATCGCCGGTGTGGCCTTGCTGGCCAAGATGAACGGCGCGGTGGGCAACTACAACGCCCACCTGGCGGCCTACCCGGACCATGACTGGCCGGCGTTTGCACGCATGGTGGTCGAGCAGCGGCTGGGGCTGGACTTCAACCCCTACACCATCCAGATCGAGCCGCACGACTACATGGCCGAGCTGTTCGACGCGATGACACGCTGCAACACCATCCTGATCGACTGGAGCCGCGATGTGTGGGGCTACATCAGCCTGGGCTATTTCAAGCAGCGGCTCAAAGACGGCGAAGTGGGCAGCTCGACCATGCCGCACAAGGTGAACCCGATCGACTTCGAAAACGCCGAGGGCAACTTCGGCCTGGCGAATGCCTTGCTCAGCCACCTGAGCCAGAAGCTGCCGATCAGCCGCTGGCAGCGCGACCTGACCGACAGCACCGTGCTGCGCAACATGGGCGTGGCCTTTGGTTATGCGGTGCTGGGGCTGGACAGCCTGGCCAAGGGCCTGGACAAGCTGGAGACCAATGAGGCGGCGCTGGCCGCCGACCTGGACACCGCCTGGGAAGTGATGGCCGAGGCAGTGCAGACGGTGATGCGCCGCCACGGCCTGCCCGAGCCCTATGAGCAGCTCAAGGCCTTCACCCGCGGCCAGCCGATGACGCGCGCGCTGATGCTGGGCTTCGTCGACAAGCTGGCCTTGCCGGAAGACGAGAAGACCCGGCTGCGGGCGATGTCGCCGGCCAGCTACACCGGCCTGGCGACACAGCTGGCGCGCGGGCTGCCGGGCTGAGGCCGCGCCTGCTGGAGCGGGTGGGCGGCGGGCCGGCGGCGCGTTGGCGACATGTTGGCGGCGCGTTGGCGGCGGGTTGGCGGCGCGTTGGCGCGGGCTTCGCAGGACAATGCGGCCATGACCACCACCTTCCGCCCTTCAGCGCCCAGTTGGCCACCGCCCAGCACCGGGCCGACTCGCATGCTGTGCGTGGGGCTGGACCCGGAGCCGGAGCGCTTTCCGGGCGCCTGGCGCGGCGACGCCAGCCGCATCTTCGACTTCTGCGCCGCCATCGTCGACGCCACCCATGACCTGGTCTGTGCCTTCAAGCCGCAGATCGCCTACTTTGCCGCCCACCGCGCCGAAGACCAGCTCGAACGGCTGATGGCCCACATGCGCCGGGTGGCGCCAGGTGTGCCGGTGATCCTGGACGCCAAGCGCGGCGACATCGGCAGCACCGCCGCGCAGTACGCCCGCGAGGCCTTCGTGCGCTACGGCGCCGATGCGGTCACGCTGTCGCCCTTCATGGGCTTCGACTCGATCGAGCCCTACCTGGCCTACGACGGCCGCGGCCTGATCCTGCTGTGCCGCACCAGCAACCCCGGCGGCAGCGACCTGCAGGCGCAGCGCCTGGTGGGCCCCGATGGCCAGGCCGGCGACCTGCTGTACGAGCACATCGCCCGCCTGGCCGCCGGCGCCTGGAACCGCACACGGCCAGCTCGGCCTGGTGGTGGGCGCCACCTTTCCGGCCGAAATCGAGCGGGTGCGGGCGCTGGCGCCGACGCTGCCGCTGCTGATCCCGGGCGTGGGCGCGCAAGGCGGTGATGCCGAGGCCACGGTGCGCGCTGGCTGGCGCGGCAGCACACGGCGCCAGCGGGCTGCAGAGCAGCGGACCGATCATCGTCAACTCATCGCGCGCAGTGCTGTATGCGTCGGCCGGTGCCGACTTTGCTGCTGCGGCCCGGGCCGTGGCGCAGGCCACCCGGCTGGCGTTGCAACCGCGCCCCTGAGCCTGCGGCGCTGGGCGCCAACACCAGCGTCTCGCAAAGGCCTGGTCAGCAGGCCGCGCCGTCGGCCGGCCCGCAAGCCCAGCGCTGCTCAGTCCAGCGTCACCTCGGTGCGCACGCGTGCCGGCGCGGTCGGCGGTGGCGGTCAGCGCCACCCGGGTGCCGTGCGGCGCGGTCACCACCCATTCGGCCACCGCCCGGTCGCCGGTGATCTGCCGGCTGGGCAAGAAGGCCTGCAGTGAATTGGGTGCGGCATGGCCTTCGAGCTGCGCGCCCTCGATGCGGTAGCGGCCGGACTGCAGGCTCAGGCCCGGCGGCGGGTGCAGCTCGAACACCACGCCGCGCGCCACCTTGCGCTCCAGCGCCCGCTTGGTCACATAGCTGGGCAGGTAGCCGGCATTGGCCACCGCAAAGCGGATGCGCCAGCTGTCGCCGCCCAGGTTGCGCACCTCGGCGCGCAGCACTTCCAGCTTGGGCAGGGACAGGCCGATCTGGTTGAGCCAGGCCGGGAAGCGCGCTGCCTCGCGCTCACGCAGGTGCGGCGGCGGGTTGCGCCAGTAGTTCAGCCGGTCCCAGCCGCCCAGTTCCACCATGCCCAGCTGCGGGTGGCGGAAGGGATACCAGGTGACGTGGGCCTTGCCGCCGCACTGGGTGTCGCTCCACTGCAGCAGCTTCAGGTCGTCTTCGGGCGGGTGGTCGCGGTACCAGTGCACCCAGTCGTAGTTCGTCGATGCCGGCCTCCTTGTTGGGGGCCCAGATCTCCACCGTCCAGAACAGCGCGCCCAGGTGCTCGTAGACCCAGTCCTGGGTGCCGGTGATGACTCTCCTTGGGGTGGTACTTGAAGTCGTGGAAGCTGCTGACCGCCGGGTAGCCGGTGAGCTTGGCGCCGATGTCGGACAGGCGCTTGATCATCCACAGGTCTTCCGGCGTCATGTGCTCATCGGCCACCGTGCCCATGGGCCGCAGGATCACGCCCGAATGGGTGTGGAAGCTCACCGCCGCGCCGATGTTGGGGTGCTTGACGATGAAGTCGACCATGGCCCGCACCTCGGGCTCGCTGGTCGGGTAGGGGCCGGCGCCCACCTGCTCATGCTCCTGGCGCCAGAAGGCCGGGAAGTTGCGGTTCAGGTCCAGGCCTTCGCGGTCGCGGTTGACCTGGATCTGCAGGCCGTCGAAGTTGGTCAGCGTGCCCTCGGGCATCACCCGGAAGTAACTGGCCGCCGAACTCGCCCGGCTCCCGCGGGATCATCAGCCGGGGCTCGTCGGGGTGGCACTTCCAGGGGCCGTGCGGGTCGGGCATGCGCATCTGCAGCACCCGGCCGTCGCCGTCGACGTCTTCCACCGTCAGGCCGTCGACCGGCTGCTCGTCATGCGGATAAGGCCGCGTGGACGAGCGGATGAAGCGCGGCTTGTCGGCCAGCGCCAGTTCGGCACCGTCGGGGTTGAGCCGCGGGCACAGGTACACCACCCGGGTGTCGAGCAACTGGGTGATCTGCGGGTTGGCATCGGGTCCGCTGCCGTGGCCGGCCACCAGCTGGTGCAGCCAGTACAGGCAGGCGGTGCTGGCCGTCAGCTCGCCGGCGTGGATGTTGCCGTCGACCCAGATCGCCGGCTTGTCCCGGTCATCACCGGTGGCGCTGTTGGTCACCACCACCAGGGCGATGTCACGGCCCTCATGGCTCTTGCCCAGCACCTGCAGGTCGACCAGGTCCGGCCGGGCATCGGCGTAGGCCTGCAGCAGCTGGGTGCAGCTCGGCGTGGCGGTAGAAGGTGTCGAAGCGGGGGGTGGGCAGGGGGGCAGCGTCGGTCGTCGGCATGGCAAGATGTTGAACTGGCGGCAGCCAGTGTCTCAGAGTGAGGTGTGCCCATCGGTATCAGTGCGCACCGCATGCACCCCTTGACCAAGGGGCGCTATGGCATCGGCCGCCAATACTAGATTTTTTCTGGTGTCATGGGGCTAGCTGCTTTGACATCGGGTCTATCGCTCCGGCCACCAGGAGTAGCGTTTGCCGCCATCGTCCCGACTCACCCAATCGCCGCGCAACAGCGCTGATATCGGATCGGCGTCTGTGCAGGTCTGGCTGTTGTGGCTATTCTGGCTGCTGTTCGTGGTCTACGGCAGCCTGGTGCCACTGGACTTTCATCCCATTCCCTGGGCGCAAGCTTGGCAACGCTTGATCGATGCGCCGATGCTGAAGCTGGGCATCGAAAGCCGAGCCGATTGGGTGGCCAACGGGGTGCTGTATCTGCCCATCGGGTTTCTTGGCGTGGTGGCCTTGTTACCGTCGCGTGCCGGGCTGGCCCGTCGACTGGTGGCTGCGCTGGTGGCTGTGCTGGTGGGCGGCATGTTGGCGGCTGCGGTGGAATTGGCGCAAACGGCGTTTCCCCACCGAACGGTCTCGCGGAATGATTTGCTTGCCGAGGCGATCGGCACCTTGCTGGGTGCACTGGCGGCGGTGGTCGACCGTGGCCGCTTTCGCGCGCTGTTGTGGGGATGGACGCAGGGCGGCGGCACGTTGGCTCGACAGCTTGGTTGGTTTTACGCGGCGGTTTTTCCACTGCTGACACTGTTCCCGTTCGACCTGCTGCTGTCTGCTGCAGAGTGGCAGACCAAGCTGGATGGGCCGCTGGTGGGATGGATGCTTGCCGACTCGTCGCTGAACCTGGGGCTGGTCAGGCTGGCGGCCAAGATGCTTTTCGAGACGATGGCGGTAGCGCCATTAGGGGCGCTGTGGGTCTCGAGGCCAGCCCGCCAGTTCGGGCCGCTGCCTTGGAAGGCAGCGCTGGCGCGTGGGGCGCTACTGGGCATACTGGTCGAAGTGGCCCAGTTGGCGATCGCGTCCGGCCAAAGCCAGGGCTTGTCAGTCTTGACGCGCATGCTGGGATTCGCCCTCGGCACGGCGGCGTGGGCATGGCAGCAGACGGTCTCGGTCGAAGACTTGCGCGCCAGCGTGCGTCGCCGCAGTTCGCCCATGCTGCTGGTGCTGGTGGCTGGTTGGGTGGTGTTGGGTGGCGCCTGGCGCGGACCCTGGCTGGATACGGCGCAGGGTTGGTGGCGGCTGACCGAGGAAGTGCACTTTCAGCCGTTTTACTACCACTACTTCACCACCGAGATGCAGGCATTGGTCAGCCTGCTGGCTATCGCAGGTGTGCATGCACCATTGGGCTTGTTGGGATGGGCCTGGCATGTTCGAACGGGCATCACCGTGCTGATGGCTGCGCTGCTGGCAGCGCTGCTCGAGGCCGCCAAGTCGTGGTCATCGGTATCCCACTCCGATCCGACCAACGTGCTGGTCGCCGCAGCCGCCGCAGGGCTCGGCCAAATGTTGGTGGCACGCCTGTTTCAGCCGCTGGTGCCTGGGCACCGGACATGATCGGATGGCTCGGCGGTCATGGCCCCCCGCTGCTGCTGGCGCTGGCCACGGCGGTACTGGTCGCTTGGCAACCACGCTGGCTTTGGACGGTGCTGGCGGCGCTGCTTCCGCTGGACCTGGCGCCTTGGTCAGGGCGCATGCTGCTCGACGAATATGACGCCGTGCTGGCAGCCGGGCTGACGGTTGCGGCCTGGCGCGTTCGCAATGGTGCCCCGGGGCGCCCAGACTGGCTCGCCAGCATGCTGCTGCTGGCGCTACTGGTCACGTACGGCCTGGGCGCGATACGGCCGTTGTGGCCTTGGGAGGGCCTGTCGGCCGATGCCGAGCTCAACCTGCTGCGGCCGCTGAACGGTTTGCGCATCGCCAAGGGAGCGCTCTGGGCTGGGCTGGCCTGGGCGGTTGCGCGGCGGCAGCAGGCGGCGGGTGTGGATGTGGTTTCAGCCTGGGGGCGCGGCATGGTGCTCGGACTGCTGGGAACGGTGGTCTTCATCGCCGGCGAGCGTTGGCTGTTTTCCGGCTTGTTGGACGTCAGCGACGGCTACCGGGTGGCAGGGCCCTTTGCCGCGATGCACACGGGTGGCGCTTATGTCGAGGCCTGGCTGGTCGCTGCGATGCCGTTTCTGCTAGTGCTGCTGTGGTCGCGAAGGGGTTGGTGGTGGCTGCCTTGTGGCCTGCTGCTGTTGGCAGCGGTGTACGCCGTCCTGGTGACCTTTTCTCGGGGCGGCTATGCAGCATTGGTGGCCGTCCTGCTGTTGATGAGCGCGCTCGGGTGGCGCCAGCGCCGGGCCCGTATGCCGCGTGCGCGGTGGCCAGTGGCCGTGCTTGGCGCGGCGGTGCTTGCGCTGGCCCTACCCATCCTCGGTGGACAGTTTGCGCAAAGCCGGCTGGCTACTGTGCAGGCAGATCTGGGCACCCGCACACAACATTGGCAACAGGTGATCACGTTGGCTACCGATGCCGCAGGCTCGGTGTGGTGGGGGTTGGGCGTGGGTCGGCTGCCCGCGCTGATGCTGCTGCACGGGCCAGCCAGCCTGCGTTCAGGCAGCTTCAGTCTGGTCGATGAAGCTGGCCAGCGCGCCCTGCGACTTGGGGCCGGCGGGGCGCTATATGTTGAGCAGCTGGTGGCGGTGAAGCCAGCCACGCATTACCGGCTGCGCCTGCAGCTGCGCGGCCTTGGCGAAGGGGCCGTGCTGAGCGTCGCCTTGTGCGAGAAGTGGTTGATCGCCTCGGCGACTTGTGTGTCGGTCAAGGCCAGGCCCGACACCGTTGGCCGCTGGCAATCTTGGGAACTGCCGCTAGACAGTGCTGCCGTGGGCGCTGCGTCGCCGCTGCGGCCGATCAAACTGTCGCTGTCGCAGGCTGGCCCGGCTGCCGTGGATGTGGCAGCGCTGCAGTTGCTGGACCAGGCGGATCAGCCGCTGCTGCGCAATGGTGCGTTCCAGGCCGGACTGGACGGCTGGTTCTTCACCGCAGACAACCACCTTGCATGGCATGCCAAGTCCATGCCGCTGGGCCTGCTCTTTGACATCGGCTTGCCAGGCCTGTTGCTGATGGCGGCGCTGTTGGCGCTGGCCTTCATGCGCGCCCTTCCCGCTGCCTGGCAGGGCCGGCCGGCTGCGGCTGCACTGGCGGTTTCCCTGCTCGCGCTCGCCACTGTCGGAAGCATGGACACCCTGCTGGACACGCCGCGATTCCTGATGCTTTGGATTTTGTTGTGCCTATTCGCAGCGGGCACCAGCCGCGCCGATACGGTACGGCTGTCCGGCGACAAACGCCCTTAGTTCGCCAGGCGCCATCGCCACCCAGGCCTCGCCGCGTGGTCAGCGGTTGGGTGGCCACCAGCGCCACCCGGTCGCCCGGGGTGGTCAGGGGGCCGAAGTCGACGCTCAAGTCTTCATCGGCCAGCTGCGCAGCGCCGAAGGGATGCGCACGCTCCAGCCAATGCAGCTGGGTGCTGCAATGGGCCCACAGCGCCTGGCCATTGCTGAGCAGGCAGTTGAAGCTGCCATGGCGCGCCGGGATGGGCAGCAGCTCGGCCAGGGTGCGGGTCAGTTCGGCGATCGACGGCACGCTGGCATGGGCCTTGGCCAGTTCCTGCATCAGCCAGCAGAAGGCCAGCTCGCTGTCGGTGCCGCCCACCGGGCGGAAGCTGCCGTGCAGGCGCGGGTTGAAGCCCTGCAGGTCGCCGTTGTGTGCCATCACCCAGTAGCGGCCCCACAGCTCGCGCATGAAGGGATGGGTGTTCTGCAGCGCCACCTGGCCTTGCGTGGCCTTGCGGATGTGGGCGATGACGTTGCCGCTCTTGATCGGGTAGCGCTTGACCAGGTCGGCCACCGGTGAGCGCCGCGCGCTGTGGTGGTCGACAAACAGGCGCAGGCCCGGGTCTTCGAAAAAGGCGATGCCGAAGCCGTCCTTGTGCTCATCGGCGCGGGTGGCCAGACCGGCGAACGAGAACATCACGTCGGTCGGGGTGTTGGCATTCATGCCCAGCAGTTGACACATGCGGCAAGCCTAGCGGATGGGCACAAACAGCTTGGCCAGGCCGCGCAGTGACACCAGGTTGCCGGGGTTGCCGGTTTCTTCCAGCACACCGGCCATGCGCCGCAAGATGCGCGGGCTGCGGTTGGCGCGCCAGATCAGCAGGTCGGCCAACCAGGGGTGGTCGTTGACCTTGTTGGCCCGCTCGTACAGGTCGAAGCGCGGCTTCAGCGCCGCCAGCGTGGCTTCATAACGCGCCCGGGTGGCGGCCTCGGGCTCCGCATGGGCGCGCGCAGCCAGCAGGGCCTCGGCGGCCAGGATGCCGGTCTCCATGGCCTTGCCGATGCCTTCGCCCGTGAAGGCGTAGGTGCTGCCAGCGGCCTCACCAGTGGCGAGCATGCCGGGGCGGCTGTAGCGTGCACCTTCCAGTGAGCAGCGCAGCGGCGCGCCTTTCAATTCACCCAGGGGCGTGCCCTGGGACATCAGCTCGCCGGCCGGCGCATGGATGCGGGTGAAGGCGGCCATCAGCTCCCGCAAGTTGACGTTTTCCATCGTGGCGCGGCCGTCCACCTGCCGGCCGTGGCTGTGGGCCAGGCCGACACCGATGTTGAACACGCCACCCGGGCAGGGAAAGATCCAGCCATAGCCTTTGCGCAGCTGCTTGTGCCACACCACTTCCAGCGCGCTGAGCCGGCCCACCAGGCCGGGATGGTGCACATAACCGCGCAAGGCCACGCCGCTGGGCGTGTGGCGGGTGCACAGGCCGGCGGCCATCAGCGCGCGCGGCACGGCGCCGGTGGCCAGCACCACCCAGCGGGCGCGCACCTCGCACAGACCGGCCGTGGGCGACTTCAGGCGTGCGCCGACCACGGTGCCGGTCTGGCCGGTGCTTGCCAAGCCGACTGCTGCGGCACCAGCCGGGTTGCCCGCAGGGTCGCCAGCCTGTTGCTCAGCCGGTTCGCCATCACCCTCCAGCAGCGGCGCCTCGAACCGCCAGGGCGCAAAAAATTGGGCACCAGCACGCTCTGCCGCGCGCTTGAGGATGTCGTCGAGCTGTTTGCGTGGCAGCACCGCCAAGCGGCCGGGCACGTCGACCCGGCCGCCCCGGGCACCGATGCAGCCCACATGCGCTGCCGGCTGGGCATGGGCCAGCACCTCGTCCAGCACGCCCAGGCGCCGCAGCGCATGGTGGGCATCGGGGATCAGCCCGTCGCCGCAGACCTTGTCACGCGGAAAGTCGTGCTGGTCGACCAGCACCACCTGCAGGCCCTGGCGTGCCAGCCACAGGGCACAGGCACTGCCGGCGGGCCCGGCACCGACCACCAGCACATCACAGGTGGGCGGAGGGATGGCGGGCTGGGTCATTTCGGGTGCGGTGCATGGACCCGGTCAATTGTAGGCAGCCCCAGATGGCTTGACCGACATCAACACCCGGGCGCTGGGCTGGTGCCACCATCCGTACAGACGTCAACGAACCAACCAACGCCCCACCCCACACAACCAGGAGACCGCATGCATCCCGCTCTCACGCCGGCCATCCGGCAGCAGTTGCAGCAACAGTTGCAAGCCGACCTGGCTGCACTGCAGACCCAGCGCAACACCCACCTGGCGGGCCAGAGCCGCGCCGCTGCACGCGCGTGAGGTGCTGTTGCAGGACGGCGACGATGAAACCCAGCGCGACGCCGAACGCACGCTGGACTTTGACCGCAGCGACCGCGATGCAGTGGCGCTGGCCGAGGTCGACCAAGCCCTGCAGCGGCTGCATGGCGGCCGCTATGGCCTGTGCCAAGACTGCGGCAGCGCCATCCCGCTGGAGCGGCTGCGGCTGGCGCCGCAGGCCTTGCGCTGCGTGGCCTGCGCCGCAGTGCTGGAACGCGGGCACAGCCGGCCCGCAACGCTGTGACAGCCGTGCGGCCTGCAACGCAAGCTGGGCGCCTACCCGCGCACCACCCCGATCCCACATCCACCCACCCAACCGGAACCCATGCCATGCCACTTTTCCACGCCGTCGTCCGCATCGACCACCACAGCGCGCAGGTGCTGCAATTTGACCCCGACCAAGTGCAGAGCCAGACGCTGAAGGCGCACAGCCACCCGACCAAGCAGCACGGCAGCACCGTGCGCACCGAGCATGAGTTTTTTGGTGAAGTGTGCGATGCACTGGCTGGCATCAGCGAGGTGCTGGTGGCGGCAGCGCACACCACGCAGTCCGACTTTCGCCACTACGTGGAGAAGCACCGCCCGGCGGTGGCCACCCAGATCGTCGGTTATGAAACCGTGGACCACCCCAGCGACAAGCAACTGGTGGCGCTGGCGCGCGATTTCTTCGTCAAGTTCGACCGCATGAACGGTGTGCCCATCGCCAGCTGAAACACCGAGCGCTGCCACCAGCGCACCGTGCTGGGCCGCGCCGCGCGGGTCAGGCGACAGCTGTCAAGCCGGCATCGCCGGCTGCAGCGGTGGCGCCGGCTGCACATCCCAGCGCGGCAGCTCCAGCACAAAACGGCTGCCCTCGCCCGACGTGGACTGCACCCGCAAGCTGCCGCCCATGGCGTGGGTCAGGGTGCGGGCAATGCTCAGCCCCAGGCCGTAGCCCACCACCGGCAGGCGGTCGGCGCCCAGGCGGTTGAACGGCTCGAACAGGTGGTCGATCTGCTGGTCGGTCATGCCGATGCCGCTGTCGCTGACCGCCAGCCACACCTTGCTGGCATCGTGGCCATGCTGCAACCGCAGCCAACCGCTGTGCCGGTTGTATTTGATGGCGTTGCTGACGAGGTTGGTCAGCACCTCGCGCACGCGGCGCGGGTCGCCCAGTGCCAGCACCCGGGGTTCATGGCTGTCGGGCGGGTCCAGCGTGCAATGCAGGCCCAGCGCGTCGGCCATCGGTTGCTGCAGCGCCAGCACCTGCCGGGCCTGGTCCAACAAGGACACCGCCTGGGTGTCCAGCAGCATCTGGCCGGCTTCGGCGCGGTTGATCTGCAGCACCTCGTCGACCAGCGCCAGCAGGTGCTGGCCAGCCTCCTGGATCAGCGCCACCTGGCGCCGCCCGTCGTCAGGCAGATTGTTGTCGCGCAACAGCAGCAGCTGTGAAAAGCCGATCACCGCGTTCAGCGGTGTGCGCAGCTCATGGCTCACCCTGGACAGCAGCTGGGTCTTGGCCTGGCTGGCCGATTGGGCCAGGTCGCGCTGGTGTTCGGCCATGGCCACCGCGTCGCGCGCACGCTGCGCCTCGACCCAGGCGGTGCGGTCGTTGAGCACGCACAGGTACAGCGGCCCGGCGCTGCCGACCTCGCGCGCGGGCACCTGGGTGATGCGCAGGTCGGCCCAGCGGGCACGGCCCTTGAGCGTGCGCAAGGCGACGTCGTCGAGCACGCCGGTGTGGTCAGCCGTCACCGTGGGCAGCAGCGCCGCCAGGCGCAGCTCGCCCTCGGCATTGAAGGTCAGGCGGCGCAGCGGCACGGGCAGGATGCGCAAGGCGTCGCGCAGTTCCAGTTCGTCCAGCGCCATGGCGTTGGCGTCGATGATCATGCCGGCGCGGTCGACCAGCAGCGCTGCCACCGGCAGGGTGCGGAACAGGTTGGCGAACCAGTCCAGCGTCTGCTCGGTGCGCAGCTGGCTTTCCTGCAGCTGCAGGCTCTGGGTTTCCAGCTCGGTCTGGTAGAGGCGGAAGACCTGGCCCAAGGTCAGTGACCCGCCACTGTCGCCGCGCAGCAGGTCTTCGGCGGCTTCCAGGTCGCCGGCCTGCACCGCGTCCAGCGCCCGGGTGAGCAACAGGTTGCGGTGCGCGGTCTGCGCCACATTGGCGTCGGCTTGCGGCGGCGCCGGGTCGGCCACCCGGCCAGGGGGCCTGGCCTGCGGCAGCGGGCGGGGATCAGCCACGGCTTGCTCCGGTGGGATCGGCCATCAGCCCATGCCAGGGCGTGATGTCGAAGTGGCTGACCACGGCACCTTGCTCGCTGCCACGCAGGGCCGACGCGTTCATCACGAACCAGCGCTGCGCGCTGGGGCTGTGGCAGGGGTAGGTGACACGGTAGTGGTCGTGGCGCCCGGACAGCACCTGCTGCAGGCCGCGCAGCACCTCCAGTGCGTCAGGCGTGGTGGCACGCGCCAGCACCGCCAGGTAGTTGACGCCCACGCCCACCGGCCCGTCGGCCTGGCTGCCGATGCCGCTGCCACCGTCGTTGTTGGCCGCGAAGGTGTGCCAGGCATGGTTGACCTGGCGCACCGTGCCGTGCACGTCCAGCACCGCCACATGCTCGGGCAGCGAGTCGATCACGGCCTGCAGGCGCCTGGCGTCGCGCAAGCGCGAAATATCGATCAGCGACAACACGGCACGGCGCGGCACGCCGGCGCGCTCGCCATAGCCCAGCAGGCGCACCAGGTAGCTGGCACCGGCAGGACCGGCAACCTCGCGCTCGACCGCCGCACCGCCAGCCAGCACGGCGCGCAGGTCCGGCAGCAGGTCGGGATAGTCGAGCTGGTTGTTGAAGTCGCCGATCGGGCGCCCGATGTCGCTGGGCCGCAGGCGGAACAGCGCCGATGCCTCGGGCGTGAAGCGCACCAGCTGCTGCTGGCCGTCGACGAACAGCGTGGCGATGCCGGTGGCCTGCGACATGCCGTCCAGGTCGGCATTGAGCGCGCTCACCGCGTCGAGCTTGGCGTTGTACTCGGCGTTGACGGTGTAGAGCTCTTCGTTGACCGACTGCAGCTCTTCGTTGGTGCTCTGCAGTTCCTCGTTCGAGGACATCAGCTCCTCGTTGGTGGCCTGCAGCTCCTCGTTGGCGGCTTCCAGCTCCTCGATGCTGGTCTGCAGGCTGCTGCGCAATTCGGTCAGTTCGCGTTCCAGTTCGGTCAGGCGGTCGACATCGACCTGCGCTCAGCGCGGCAGCGGCGTCGGCCGGCGCGGTCCGGCCAGGCCCGGCTCCTCGATGCTGAGCAGCACGCAGGGCTCGCGGTCGTCGTCGCTGGCCAGCGGGCGCGCCACCACCCGCAGCGGCTGGTTCTCGCCGTCCATGTCCAGGTGCAGCAGCGGCGACACATGCTCGGCACGGCTGCGCAGCGCGGTGTACAGCGCATGGCTGGCCACGGCGCCCAGCCGCGCCGGCAAGCAGCCGGATCACGTCGAGTTGCGGTTCACCCTCGGGCATGCGCAAGTAGCGTTGCGTGGGGCCCCAGGCGTGCAGCAGCTGGCGCTGCCCGGTCACCAGCAAGGTCAGCGGCGCATAGGCCTGCACCAGCTGGCGCACGGCGCTGTCCACCAGCCGGGGTGCGTCGGTGGGCGCCAGGCTGCGCACCGGGTTGCGCCCGCGCAGCGACACGCTGGACCGGCCGAAGCCGTCGCGCACCGCCAGTGCCGTCAGCACCGGGCGCACCAAGCGGTAGATCTTGTGGGCGGTCTCCACCGCCTGGAAGTCGGCCTGCAGCGCGCCCAGCGATTCACTGCCGCCCAGGAACAGCAGGCCCTGCTGGTTCAGCGCGTACTGCAGCCGGCGCATCACCCGCTCCTGCGCGTCGGCCTGGAAGTAGATCAGCGTGTTGCGGCACACCACCGCATCCATGCGGGTGAAGGGAGCGTCTTCCAGCAGGTTGTGGCGCGCGAACAGCACCATCTGGCGCAGCTCGGGCTTGACCACCAGGCGCTCGTCCTAGCGCCTGGAACCACTGCGCCACCCGCTCGGGCGTGAGCTGGTCGGCCGCGCCCAGCGGGTAGCTGCCGGCACTGCCCACGGCCAGCACGCCGGGGTCGACATCGGTGGCATAGACCTTGATGCCCGGCCAGCGCTGCACGGCGGCACAGGCCTCCAGCGCGGCGATGGCCAGCGAGTAGGCCTCTTCGCCGGTGGCGCAACCAGCGCTCCACAGCCGCAGGGTCTGGCCGGGCGGCAGGTCGCGCACCAGTGCCTGCAGCGGCGCACGCAATGCGGCAAAGGCCGCCTCGTCGCGGAAGAAGCTGGTCACCGGGATCAACAGTTCGCGGCGCAAGGCCTCGCACTCGTCGGGGTTCAGCTCGACCCGGTCGGCGTAGTCCGACACCGACACGCAGCCCTGCGCGGTCATGCGGCGCTCGATGCGCCGCATCAGGGTGGGCAGCTTGTAGTGGCTGAAGTCAACGCCGGCATGCTGCATCAGGCAATCGAACAGGCGCTGCAGCGCCGGCTTGATCTGGGCCGTGGCGACCATCTCGCCGTCGGCCAAGCGGCCTGCGCGGCCCTGGGTCAGGCCCAGCACCCGGGCAGCCAGTTCCTCGGGCGGCAGCACGGCGTCGACGCCGGTGGCGGTGACCACGCTGCGCGGCATGCTGTCAAAGCGCGCCGAGTCGGGCGACTGCGCCATCACGAAGCCACCGGCTGCGCGCAGCGCCGCAGCGCCGATGGCGCCGTCCGACCCCGACCCCGACAAGACCAGGCCGATGCAGCGCTCGGCCCCGGCGCCGGCCAGCGAGCGGAAGAACAGGTCGATCGGCAACGACACGCCGCGCAGCGGCCGCGGGGTGAAGACCAGATGCTCCTGCTCGATGGTCATCAGCACGCCGGCCGGCATCAGGTAGATGTGGTCGACCTCCAGTGATTCACCGGCCACGGCCTCGCGCACCGGCAAGCTGGTATGGCGGGCCAGCAGTTCCGACATCATCGACCGGTGGTCGGGCGACAGGTGCTGGATGACCACGAAGGCCGCCTGGGTGGGCGGAGTCAGCGCACCGAAGAAGCGCTGCAGGGCTTCCAGCCCGCCGGCAGACGCACCCAATGCCACCAGCCAGGGTTGCGTGCGGTCCACCAAGGCCAGCCCGGCTGGCACCGGCTCGGTCAAGTGCGCCGTCCTGCTGCCGCTGGATGCGGTCTGGTTTGTCCCATGGACTTGCCTCTGGCTGGCCGGCCGCATGGGGCTGGCGACAACATGACACCTGGTGGGCACCGTGGGCTGCCACCGCAGCCACCGTGCTGAATCGGCGCGAGTTTAGCCTGCGCGCCACAAATTAGGGGGGTGCCAGTGCGCAGCGCCGTGGCAGTGCTGCGCCGCCCCAGCGGGGCGCTCGATTGGGCCTGGGCGCAGCCCCCACACCACGCCCACTGTGCGTGCCAGGTACCGCCCGCACCCCGGCGTCAGCACGGATCCGCAACCTGCTGCGGGCGGAGGGCGGGGTGGCGTCGCAGGCCAGGCCAAACAAGGCTCAGGCGCCGGCCTTGACCTTCAAACGCCAGGCATGCAGCAGCGGCTCGGTGTAGCCGCTGGGCTGGGCCATGCCCTTGAACACCAGGTCGCTGGCGGCCTGGAAGGCGGCGCTCTGCTTGAGCTGGCCCGACATCTTGGTGTAGGCCGCATCACTGGCGTTCTGCTGGTCCACCACCTTGGCCATGCGCTTGAGCGTGGCGCGCACCTGGGCCTTGTCGACCACACCGTGCTGCAGCCAGTTGGCCATGTGCTGGCTGCTGATGCGCAGCGTGGCACGGTCTTCCATCAGGCCGATGCCGTTGATGTCGGGCACCTTGCTGCAGCCCACGCCCTGGTCGATCCAGCGCACCACATAGCCCAGGATGCCCTGGGCGTTGTTGTCCAGCTCCTGCTGCTTTTCGGTGTCGGTCCAGTTCGGCTTCTTGGCCACCGGCACGCTGAGCAGGCCTGCCAGCAGCGCCGGGCGTTCGGCATCGGCGTCCACCTGCTCCAGGTCCTTCTGCACCGCAAACACGTCCACCTGGTGGTAGTGCAGCGCATGCAGGGTGGCTGCCGTGGGGCTGGGCACCCAGGCGGTGTTGGCACCAGCCAGGGGGTGGGCGATCTTCTGCTTGAGCATCTCGGCCATCAGGTCGGGCATGGCCCACATGCCCTTGCCGATCTGGGCCTTGCCGCGCAGGCCGCACTGCAGGCCCACCAGCACGTTGTTGCGCTCATAGGCCTGGATCCAGGCGCTGCTCTTCATGTCGCCCTTGCGCAGCATCGGCCCGGCCAGCATGGCGGTGTGCATCTCGTCGCCGGTGCGGTCGAGGAAGCCGGTGTTGATGAAGGCCACGCGGTCGGCGGCGGCGGCGATGCAGGCCTTGAGGTTGACGCTGGTGCGGCGCTCTTCGTCCATGATGCCCAGCTTGACCGTGGCCTGCGGCAGGCCCAGCAGCTGTCTCCACCCGGCCGAACAATTCGCTGGCAAACGCCACCTCGGCCGGGCCGTGCATCTTGGGCTTGACGATGTAGACGCTGCCCTTGCGGCTGTTGACCGATGCCGTTGGGCGGCACCGTGCTTCTGCAGGTCGTGCAGCGCGATGGTGGTGGTGACGATGGCGTCGAGGATGCCTTCCGGGATCTCCTGCGGCTTGTCGGCCGGGCCCCACAGCACCGCCGGGTTGCACATCAGGTGGCCGACATTGCGCACGAACATCAGGCTGCGGCCATGCAGCGTCACCGTGCCGCCGGCCGGCGCGCTGTAGACTGCGGTCGGGGTTCAGGCCGCGGGTGAAGGTCTTGCCACCCTTGGTCACGTCTTCGGTCAGCGTGCCTTGCAGGATGCCCAGCCAGTTGCCGTAGGCCAGCACCTTGTCGTCGGCGTCGACCACGGCGACCGAGTCTTCCAGGTCGAGGATGGTCGACAGCGCCGACTCCAGCACCAGGTCGGACACGCCGGCGGCGTCGCTGGCGCCGATGGTGGTGTTGCGGTCGATGCGGATGTCCAGGTGCAGGCCGTTGTGCTGCAGCAGCACCGACGACGGCGCGGCGGCATCGCCCTGCCAGCCGACCAACTGCTTGGCCTTCTTCAGGCCGGCGGTCTTGCCGTTCTTCAAGGCCACCACCAGGGCGCCATCGACGATGCTGTAGCCGGTGGCGTCCAGGTGCGAGGCCTTGGCCAGCGGCGCGGTGCGGTCGAGCACATGGCGGGCGTACTCGATGACCTGGGCACCGCGCACCGGGTTGTAGCCGGGCTGGCCGTCCACCGTGCGGGTGGCGCCATCGGTCTCGGGCAGGGCGTCGGTGCCGTACAGCGCGTCGTACAGCGATCCCCAGCGGGCATTGGCTGCGTTCAGCGCATAGCGGGCGTTGGTGATCGGCACCACCAGCTGCGGGCCGGCCTGCAAGGCCAGCTCGGCGTCGACGTTCTTGGTCTTCACCTTCACATCGGCCGGCACCGGCACCAGGTAGCCGATCTTTTCCAGATGGGCCTGGTAGCGGGCCATGTTGCGGATCGGGCCGGGGTGCTTGGTGTGCCAGGCGTCCAGGGCCGCCTGCAGGCGGTCACGCTCGGCCAGCAGGGCGGCGTTCTTGGGCGCCAGGTCGTGCACGATGGCATCGAAGCCGGCCCAGAAGGCGGCGGGGTCGATGCCGGTGCCGGGCAGCACGCGGTCATTGATGAAGCTGGCCAGCGTGCTGGCCACTTGCAGGCGGTGGATGGTGGTGCGTTCGGTCATGGTGTGTGTCCGTGTCGGCTTCAGGAGGCGGGAAAGAAATCCAGCACGGCGCGCAGGTTGCGGCCGGTGCGGGTGGGTTCGGTGTCGAGTTGCTCCAGCGGCGCGCCGGCCCGGTTCACCCACAGCGTGGTGAAGCCGAACCAGGTGGCGCCGATGGCGTCCCAGCCGTTGCTGGAGACGAACAGGATCTTCTTGGCCGGCAAGCCCAGCGCCTGCGGGCCCAGCTGGTAGACAGCGGCGTCGGTCTTGAAGCGCTGCACGCTGTCGGCGCTGAGCACCGGCGCCACCAGGTCCTGCAGGCCGGCGCTCTTCAGCGGCCACGGCCAGCATCTCGGGGTCGCCGTTGCTCAGGATGCCGGCGCGCACGCCGCGCTGGCGCCAGCGCCTGCAGCACCTCGCGGTTCTCCGGAAAGGCCGACAGGTGCCGGTACTCGTTCATCAGCCGGTCTTCGGCCGCGCGGTCCAGCGGCAGGCCCAGCTTCAGCGCCGCAAAGCGCAGGCCGGCGCGGGTCAGGTCCCAGAACGGCCGGTAGCGCCCGCTCATCGAGCACAGCCGGGTGTAGTCGATCTGCTTGTCGCGCCACACCTGGGCCAGGGCGTCGCCGTGGCCGGGCCACAGCTGCTCGGCCGCCAGGCCCACGCTGTAGACGTCGAACAAGGTGCCATAGGCGTCGAAGAGCACGGCTTCAACGGGCGGCAAAGATGCAATTTCGCGGCATGGCCCAGACTGTATTACGGGCAGCAGCCACCATTAAGCACGCAAACTTTGGTTGATTCATGCTGAAACAGCACCGAATCAAACGTCGCTGCGGGGCGCCGGGTGGATTGATTCATGACTGAATGATCGGTAATCTGCGGCCATGGACCGGTTGAAGCAGATCGAATCATTCGTTGCGGTGGCTGCCAAGGGCAGTTTGACGGCGGCAGCGCAGGCCGAAGGCGTGGCGCCTGCGGTGGTGGGCCGGCGCATCGACGCGCTGGAAGAACGCCTGGGCGTCAAGCTGCTGCTGCGCACCACCCGGCGCATCAACCTGACCCACGAGGGCAGCGCCTTTCTGGAAGATTGCCAGCGTCTGCTGGCCGACATTGCCAATGCCGAGGCCAGCGTGTCCGCCGGCGGCGTGAAGGCCAGTGGCGCACTGCGCATCACCGCGCCGGCGGGCTTTGGCCGGCGCCATGTGGCGCCGCTGATGCCGGGCTTTCTGGCGCGCCACCCCGATGTGCACCTGTCGCTGAACCTCAGCGACCGGGTGGTCGACATCGTGCATGAGGGATTCGACTGCGCGGTGCGGGTGGGCGACATGCCCGACAGCAGCCTGATCAGCATCCGCCTGGCCGACAACCGCCGGCTGTGCGTGGCCGCGCCGGCCTACCTGCAGCGCGCCGGCACGCCCCAGCACCCCAGTGAACTGGGCCGGCATGAATGCCTGACGCTGTCGTCCGACGCCAGCCAGACCCGCGGCTGGGCGTTCCAGGTCGACGGTGCCGTGACCCACCTGCGGCCCAGCGGCCGCATCGATTGCAGCGACGGCCAGGTGCTTGCATGCCTGGTGCCGCCAAGGCCTGGGGGTGGCCTGGCGCAGCACCTGGGAAGTGGAAGGCGACATCGCTGCCGGCACCCTGGTGGCTGTGCTGGAGGCCTTCGCCGCGCCCGCCAACGGCATCTACGCCGTGCTGCCGCAGCGCAAGCACCTGCCGCTTGCGGGTGCGTCTGTGGATCGACTACCTGAAACACCACTACGGGGATGCGTCGTTCTGGCGCCAAGTGGCAGGCGGCAGGGGATCGGCTGAGCGGCTGACGGCTGCCTAGGCTCGGTGTACGTTGCTGGTTGCAGCGACCTGCTGGCACGCCTTGCGATCGCGCTGCCGCTGCGCTGCTGCACACCGGCGAAGCGCCCGCAAGACGTGTCGGCCACCAAAGCACGCCACCAAAGCACGCCAGGCCGCAGAAACAACAACGCCGCCCGAAGGCGGCGTGCGGTCACAGCGTGCAGCCCGCCGTCAAGCCGACAGGCAGGCGCTCATGAACTTCTTGCGCTCGTCGCCCTTCAAGGCCTTGGTCTTGGCGTCGGCGTTGCAGGTCTTCATCTTGGTCTGCTGGGCCGTGGCCGGCGCGGCAGTGGCAACCGGCTTGGCGCTGAGACAGTTCTTCATGAAGGCCTTGCGCTCGTCGCCCTTCTTGTCAGCGGCCTCCTTGTTGCAGGTGCTCATCTTGCTCTGCTGCGCGGTCGGCGCCTTGTCGGCGGCATGGGCACCGAAGCCCAGCAGGGCAACAGACAGGGCGGCCAGTTGGATCAAGCGTTTCATGTGGTGCTCCTCCCCTCGGGGGAATTGGTCGGAATGCGGTGTGCATCCCGCCATGTCAACGCCCGGCCGGAGCCAATGGTTTACAGGATGCGGCGCGGGTGTGCCATTTGCTCGTGCGCCGCATGCAGGCGGCGCACCAGCACCCGGATGAAGGATGCGTCAAACAAGTGGCGGGTGGCCGGGCTCAGCAGGTCCACCGCCTCGGGCGTGAAGGTGATGGTGGTGGCCGGCTCGGCCACGATCACATCGGCAGCATGGCGGCGCAGGTCGGGGCTGGGCGCCAGGTAGGCCATCTCGCCCACCGACGTGCCGGCGCCCAGCTGGGCCACGCGCTGGCCGTCGCGGTACACGTCGAGGCGGCCCTGGGCAATGATGTGGAAGGTGTTGCCCTCGTCGCCCTTGCGGTAGAGCGCGTCACCATAGCGGTGGCGCAGCCACTGCGCGCGGTGCACCACCTCCCAGAGTTCGACATCGCCGAAGCCACTGAAAAATTCCAGCGTGCGCAGCAGGTTGAAGCGCTCGGAGTCCAGCACATCCTGCAACCGGCCCACCGGCACCTCGCCATTGGCCACCAGCAGCGACCATTCTCGTGCAAAGGTGTCCCAGTCGGTGGGCCGCCGCCCCGGCTGCTTGGACAGGGCCTGGCGCAGCAGCGCGTCCATGCGCGCGGGCACGCCCTCGCGCAGGCCCGACAGCGGCGCCGGCTCGGCGTGGTAGATCTGGTGCATCAGCGCCACCTGGTTGGGCGCGTCGAAGGGCGGGCGGCCGCTGACCAGGTGGTACAGCACGGCTGCCAGCGAATACATGTCGGCGCGGGTGTCGAGGTTGCTGCCGTCCAGCTGCTCGGGCGACATGTAGGCCAGCGACCCGACCCGAAACACCTGGGTGCGGTCGCTGCGCTGGTCGAACACGCTGCCGAAATCGGTGATCTTGATGTCGGTGATCTGCTCCTTGTGCAGCACCGCCAGGATGTTGGCCGGCTTCACGTCGCGGTGGATCAGGCCGTGGCGGGCCACATAGGCCAGCGCCATCGCGCACTTGAAGCCGATCTCGACGATCTGGTCCAGCGCCAGCAGGCTGTCGGGGCGGCAAAAGCGGCGCAGCGTCACGCCGCTGACGTACTCCATCACCAGGTAGGGCTGCACCGGGTCGGCCACGGCGTCGTGGATCTGCACCACATTGGGGTGCACCAGCTTGCCCGCCAGGGCAGCCTCGGCGGCGAAGAAGCGGTCGCGGTAGTGGTTCTCCACGCTTTCGCCCGTGGTGGGCAGGCGCACCCGCTTGATGGCCACGTTGCGGCGGTTGAACTCGTCGACCGCCAGGAACACCTCGCTGGTGGCGCCCTCACCCAGGCGCGAGACGATGTTGTACTTGCCGATGCGCTGGGGCAGGCCGGGGTCTTGGGCGTCCAGCAGGTCTTGGGCGTCGGGTGGCGAGAAGGGCAGGCGGATTGACATGGGCGGCGGGTCCACCCTGGTTGTCGGCCGGTCGGCCCTGCAACTGAAGCCGCCGGTCCGCCCGCACCCCCAACCTTAGAATTGCAAGCTATGACGCCCCCACGCTCACTTCGTTCGCTGCCCCCCAAGGGGGCGCTCCAGGCCCTTCGGACGGCCGGGCGGACCTGCACATGACGCCCCCACGCTCACTTCGTTCGCTGCCCCCCAAGGGGGCGCTCCAGGCCCTTTGGGCGGCCGGGCGGGCCTGCACATGACGCCCCCACGCTCACTGCGTTCGCTGCCCCCCAAGGGGGCGCTCCAGGCCCTTTGGGCGGCCGGGCGGGCCTGCACATGACGCCCCCACGCTCACTGCGTTCGCTGCCCCCCAAGGGGGCGCTCCAGGCCCTTCGGGCGGCCGGGCGGGCCTGCACATGATCCAAGCCAAACAGGCCCTGCTCGCCGCCCTTGCCGATGCCGTGGCCGGCGTGGCTCCCGGCACGCCCTACACCCCGGCGTTCGAATCGCCCAAGCAGGCCGCGCATGGCGATTTCGCCATCACGGCGGCCATGGCCCTGGCCAAGGCCCAGAAGCGCAACCCGCGTGAACTGGCCAGCGCCCTGGTCGCCGCGCTGCAGGCCCAGCCCGCCGTGGCCCAGTGGGTAGACGCGCTGGAGATCGCCGGCCCCGGCTTCATCAACCTGCGGCTCAAGCCCGCCGCCAAGCAGGCGGTGGTGGCCGAGGTGCTGGCCGCTGGCGGCCAGTTCGGCAGCCAGGCGCCCAACGGCCGCAAGCTGATGTGCGAATTTGTCTCGGCCAACCCCACCGGCCCGCTGCACCTGGGCCATGCCCGCCAGGGCGCGCTGGGCGACGCGGTGTGCCGCCTGTATGAAAGCCAGGGCTGGGCCGTCACCCGCGAGTTCTATTACAACGACGCCGGCGTGCAGATCGCCACGCTGGCCGCCAGCACCCAGGCCCGCATCCGGGGTGTCCAGCCCGGCGACGCCGACTGGCCCGAAAACGCCTACAACGGCGGCTACATCGCCGACATCGCAGCCGATTTCCTGGCCAAGAAGACAGTGCATGCCGACGACCGGCAGTTCACCGCCAGCGGCGACGCCGACGACCTGGCGTCCATCCGGCAGTTCGCCGTGGCCTATCTGCGCCATGAACAAGACCTGGACCTGCAGGCTTTCGGGGTGCAGTTCCAGAACTATTTTCTGGAAAGCAGCCTGTATGCCAGCGGCAAGGTCGACGCGGCCGTGGCCCGCATCGGCGCCGCCGGCAAGACTTACGAAAAAGACGGTGCGCTGTGGCTGAAGTCGACCGACTACGGCGACGACAAAGACCGCGTCATGCGCAAGTCCGACGGCAGCTACACCTACTTTGTGCCCGATGTGGCCTACCACATCGACAAGTGGCAGCGTGGTTTCGACAAGGTCATCAACTTCCAGGGCAGCGACCACCACGGCACCATCGCCCGGGTGCGCGCCGGGTTGCAGGCCGCCGGCGTGGGCATCCCCCAGGGCTGGCCCGACTACGTGCTCAACAAGATGGTCATGGTCATGAAGGGTGGCCAGGAAGTGAAGATCAGCAAGCGCGCCGGCAGCTATGTGACCCTGCGCGACCTGATCGAGATGACCAGCCGCGATGCGGTGCGCTTCTTTCTGATCAGCCGCAAGGCCGACACTGAATTTGTCTTCGACGTCGACCTGGCGCTGAAGGCCAACGACGAGAACCCGGTGTTCTATGTGCAATACGCCCATGCCCGCATCTGCTCGGTGCTGGCGCAGTACAGCCTGCGCACCGGGCAGCAGGTGGACAGCACATCGGCAGCCGGTGTCGACCTGGCGCTGCTGGGCGCGCCCACCGAAACCGCGCTGATGCTGAAACTGGCGGCCTACCCCGACATGCTGGCCGGCGCTGCCGCCGACTTTGCGCCGCATGACGTGGCCTTCTACCTGCGCGACCTGGCCGCCGCCTTCCACAGCTGGTATGCGGCCGAGCGCTTCCTGATCGACGACCCGGCGCTGGCGGCCGCCCGCATGGCCTTGCTGGCCGCCACCCGCCAGGTGCTGCGCAATGCACTGGGCATGATGGGTGTGAGCGCACCCGACGCCATGGCACGCGAGCCTGCGCCCGATGCGGCGGCCGACACACCAGCCACCACATCCAGCACACCCAGCGCCACCACAAGCACCACCACCAGCACCACCGACGGGGCCGCAGCATGAAAACTCCGCCGCGCGGCGGCTTCATCACCGGCCTGGTGGTCGGCCTGGTGCTGGGCCTGGGTGTGGCCTTGGCGGTGGCGCTGTATGTCACCAAGACGCCGGTGCCCTTCATCGACAAGCTGCCCCAGCGCACCGCCGAACAAGACGCCGCCGAGGCCGAGCGCAACAAGAACTGGGACCCCAACGCACCACTGGCGGGCAAGAACCCGGCGCGCCCGGCGCTGCCGGCCGCCAGCGGCGTGGTGCCGGCAGCCCCTGTGCCGGCCGCCCCGGCCCCTGCCGCAGCGGCTCTGGGCACACCGGTGCCGGCGGCCTCGGCAGCCGCGCCACGTGCCGCCGCCAGCCGCGCTGCACGTGACCCACGCGATCCAGCCGCCATCCTGGCCGGTCAACCCGAGGGCAATGCCAGGCCTGCCACCAAGGCCGCCAGTGCAGCAGCGTCGTCCTTCTTCGTGCAGGCCGGCGCCTATGCGCGGCCCGAAGACGCCGAAGCCCAGCGCGCCAAGCTGAGCCTGCTGGGCCTGGAATCACGGGTCACCGAACGTGAGCAATCCGGCCGCACCGTCTACCGGGTGCGGGTGGGCCCGTTTGACGCCCGCGAACCGGCAGAAGACACCCAGGGCAAGCTGGCCGGCGCCGGCATCGAAGCCAACCTGGTGCGGGTGGAGCGCTGAAAACCATTGAACTCCCGGTGCACCGGCGCACTCCACCAGGCGTTACACCTGTCTGTTGACCTTTTGAAAGAGGCTTTGCATGAACCGTCGTGATTGGGTACTGGCAACTGGCAGCCTGGCTGGCATGGCTGGCCTGCCGCTGCTGGCACAGGCCCAGGGCGGCCCGCAAGAGGGCCGGGACTACAAGCGGGTGGAGACCCCCGTGCCAGTGGCCGAGGGCAAGCTGGAAGTGGTCGAATTTTTCGGCTACTGGTGCCCACATTGCAGCGCCTTCGAGCCGGCGCTGGAAGCCTGGGTCAAGAAGCTGCCGCAGACCGTCAGCTTCCGCCGCATTCCGGTCGCCTTCAGCCCGGGGCAAGAGCCGCTGCAGCGCCTGTATTACGCCATCGAGGCCATGGGCCAGGTCGACACCTTGCACCGCAAGGTGTTTGCCGCGCTGCATGTGGAGCGCAAGCGCCTGAACACCGAATCCGACATCCTCGACTGGGCCAAGACCGTCGGTGCCGACACCGCCAAGCTGGGCGACACCATGAAGAGCTTTGGCGTGGCCACCAAGCTGCGCCAGTCCAAGCAGCTGGCCGACGGCTACCGCATCGACGGCGTGCCCACCCTGGGCATCCAGGGCCGGTTCATGACCTCACCGTCGATTGCCGGCTCACCAGAACGCGCCCTGGCGGTGGCTGACGCGCTGCTGGCACAGTCGCGCAAGGGTTGATTGCCAGGGCCGCTGGCGGCAGATTTGCACACCTGCCCGGGCCGGTCGGCCAGAACTTGGGTCTAGAATGATCTGCAAGTTCTGTGCCGGTTAATGTTTACCCTCAATTTACCTGTTGTCCTCTCCGCCTTGCTGCTGACCACCGGCAGCGCCGCTGCATGGGCTGAAAAGGCGGACCGACTGCGGCCGATGACCCTGGAATCGGACCAGCCCTGCACCGTCAACCTGCTCAAGCAGACCAGCGTGTGCAGTGGCAATGTGGTCATCAGCCAGGGCACGCTGCAGATCCGCGCCGAGCGCCTGGAACTGCGCGAGACGCCCGAGGGCTACCAGATGGCGCTGGCCACCGGCAACGCCGCCAAGCCGGCCACCTACCGCCAGAAGCGTGACGGTGCCGACGAAACCGTGGAAGGCCAGGCCCAGCGCATCGACTACGACAGCCGTGCCGGCACGCTGCGCTTTGACGGCGCGGCCGTGGTGCGGCGGCTGCGGGGCAGCACGGTGGCCGACGAGATCCAGGGCGACCAGATCGTCTGGGACAGCACGGCCGAATCCTTCAATGTGCGCGGCGGCGCGCCCACCGCCACCAACCCTGGCGGCCGGGTGCGGGCGGTGATCACGCCGCGTGTGACAAGCGACACGCCGGCGCCGCCCGCCGCGCCGGCCGGTGGCGAGCTGAAGGCCTCGCCCGGCCTGGGGGACCGGCGTTGAGCGCTGCGGTGCACACGGCCCCCGGCGCTGCAGAGGCGGCCGCCGCAAGCAACAGCGCAGGCACCAGCACCAGCCGCCTGGAAGTGACCGGCCTGCAAAAGCGCTATGGCGCGCGCCAGGTCATCAAGGAAGTGCACCTGGCTGTGGCCGCCGGTGAGGTGGTGGGCCTGCTCGGCCCCAACGGCGCCGGCAAGACCACCTGCTTCTACATGGTGGTGGGCCTGGTGCGCGCCGACGCCGGCACCATCCGCATCGACGGCGTGGAGGTGCAGCACAAGCCGATCCACCAGCGCGCCCGCATGGGCCTGAGCTACCTGCCACAAGAAGCGTCGATCTTCCGCAAGCTGACGGTCGAAGAGAACATCCGCGCGGTGCTGGAACTGCAGCTCGACGCCGCTGGCAAGCCGCTGAAGGGCGCGGTGATCGAGACCAAGCTGCAAACGCTGCTGCAGGACTTGAGCATCGACAAACTGCGGGATTCACCAGCGCCGGCGCTCTCAGGCGGTGAGCGGCGGCGGGTGGAGATTGCCCGGGCGCTGGCGACCCAACCGCGCTTCATCCTGCTCGATGAGCCCTTTGCCGGTGTCGACCCGATCGCGGTGATCGAGATCCAGCGCATCATCGGTTTCCTCAAGGCCCGCGGCATCGGCGTGCTGATCACCGACCACAACGTGCGCGAGATGCTGGGCATCTGCGACCGCGCCTACATCATCAGTGAAGGCCGGGTGCTGGCCGAAGGCACACCGGGCGAGATCGTCGAGAACCCGGACGTGCGCCGGGTCTATCTGGGCGAACATTTCCGCATGTGACATGGCGCTGCGACCTCTGCTTTTGCACCCGGCGCCCCAGCGGCGCACGCGGCTGGCCAGCACGCATGGGCTGGCGCGTCTTCAACCTGCGGCCCTGACATGAAACCGTCCCTGCAGGTTCGCCTGTCGCAGCATCTGGCGCTGACGCCCCAGCTGCAGCAATCCATCCGCCTGCTGCAGCTGTCCACGCTGGAGCTGCACCAGGAAATCGAGCAGATGCTCGAGAGCAACCCCTTTCTCGACACCGAGGAAGACCACGCGCCGATGGAATTTGGGCTGGAGCGCATCAGCGCCGCCGCCGACAGTGGAGCCGAGCGCGAAAAAAGCAAGCTCAGCGAGCGCGAAGACAGCGCTGACGGCCAGGCCGGCAACGACGAGCCCGCCGGCCTGGACAGCGCCGAATTTGGCGGCAGCGAGCGCGACGACTGGGAAAACGGCACCGAGCGTGATGACTTCGATGGCATCCGCGAGCTGCCCACCAGCAGCAGTGCCTCGCCCTCGGGCGACAACGACGACTACGAGCCAGCGGACAGCTCGGACCACGGCCCCAGCCTGCAGGACCACCTGCGCCGCCAATTGCTGGGCATGCGCCTGTCGCCCGAAGACGCAGCCGCAGTGATGGTGCTGATCGAATCCCTGGACGACGACGGCTACCTGGCCGACCCGCTGGACGAAATCGCCGAGCGCCTGGGCACCGGCTTCGGGCTCGACGGCGACGACGGCGCCGAGGCGCGCGAAGAGCTGATGGACAGGCTGCGCTGCGCACTGAAATGGCTGCAGAGCCTGGAGCCCACCGGCGTGGGCGCCAGCGGCCTGGGCGACTGCCTGTGCCTGCAGCTGCAGGGAGCTGCCCAAGACCCCGGCGCGTGATGTGGCGATGCTGGTCTGCCGCAGCCACCTGGAGCTGCTGGCCCGACGCGACATGAAGAAGCTGGTGGCCGCCACCGGCGCCGACGAAGACACACTGCGCGAAGCCCAGGCGCTGATCGTCGCCTGCGAGCCCAAGCCCGGCCGGCCCTTCACCAAGGCCGAGGCCAACATCGTGGTGCCCGACGTCATCGTCATCAAGGTCGGCCGCGGCTTCAAGGCCACGCTCAACCCCGACGTGATGCCCAAGCTGCGCATCAACGACCTGTATGCCCAGGCCATCCGCGGCCAGCGCAACGGCAGCGCCAGCGGCCTCAGCGCCCGGCTGCAGGAAGCGCGCTGGTTCATGAAGAACATCCTGCAGCGCTTCGACACCATCCTGCGGGTCAGCCAGGCCATCGTCGAGCGGCAGAAGAGCTTCTTCACCCATGGCGAGATCGCGATGAAGCCGCTGGTGCTGCGCGAGATCGCCGATGAGCTGGGCCTGCACGAGAGCACCATCTCGCGGGTGACCACCGCCAAGTACATGAACACGCCCTTTGGCACCTTCGAGCTGAAGTACTTCTTCGGCAGCAGCCTCAACACCGACGCCGGCGGCAATGCCAGCAGCACGGCAGTGCGTGCGCTGATCAAACAACTGGTGGGCTCGGAAAACCATGCCAAGCCGCTGTCGGACAGCCAGCTGTCGGACATGCTGGGCGAGCAGGGCATCACCGTGGCGCGGCGCACCGTGGCCAAGTACCGCGAGGCGCTGAAGATCGCCCCGGCCAACCTGCGCAAGACACTGTGAGCACGCTCCCCCCCGATGCGCCTGCGGCGCCTCCGCCCCAGAGGGGCGACCCCAGCGGACCGGCCAAGCCGGATCTGCGGCGTTCGCTTGGCAAGGCCCCATTGGCCGCCAACGCACCCGTGGCGCTGTTCCTGCCCTGCGCGGCGGGCACCGAAGAACTGCTGGCCGACGAAGTGCTGCGCATCCTGGGCCCGCAAGCCAGCGGCGAGATGCTGCGCGGCGGCGTCACGGTGGACGGCGACGCCAGCACCGCGATGCGCCTGAACCTGGAAAGCCGCCTGGCCCAGCGGGTGCTGTGGCCGCTGGCACACGGCCCTTACGCCAATGAGCACGACCTGTATGCGCTGGCACGCACCGTGCCCTGGGTCGACTGGATCACGCCGGCGCAGACCTTCCGCATCGACACCACCGCCCAACGCTCGCCGCTGCAAAGCCTGAACTTCGCCACGCTGCGGGTCAAGGACGCGGTGTGCGATGTCGTGCGTGATGCGCTGGGCGAGCGCCCCAGCATCGACACCCGCCACCCTGACCTGCCGCTGTCGCTGCACCTGTCGCCCACCCATGCCACGCTGTATGCCGACACCTCGGGCGAGGCGCTGTTCAAGCGCGGCTGGCGCGATGCGCAAGGCTTGAAGGGCGAGGCACCGCTGAAAGAAACCCTGGCTGCAGCCATGCTGGCGGCGGCGGGCTGGCAGGGCCGCGCTGAAGACGGCCCGCTGTTCGACCCCTGCTGCGGCGCCGGCACCATCGCCATCGAGGCGGCCCAGCTGGCCTGCGGCATCGCCCCAGGGCTGCAGCGCCGCTTTGCCTTCGAGAAGATGCTGCCCTTCCGGCCGCTGCAGCACGCCTGGGTGCAGCTGAAGGACGCGGCGCGTGCACGCCAGCATGCGCCGGCGGTGGCGGTGCACGCGGGCGATGTGTCGTTCCGCATGACCGACTTTGCCGAGCACAACGCCAAGCGTGCGGGTGTCGACCACGCCATCCAGTTCAAGACGGCGGACGCCCTGCAGCGCCTGCCACCCGAGGCGCCCACACCGCAGGGCACGCTGATGCTGAATCCGCCGTACGGCGAGCGCATCGCGCCCAAGGGCTCACGCGGGGAAGCCCGCGGCCCGCGCCTGGCGCGCGAAGACTTTGCTGCCGCCACGGACAGCGGCAATCCGAACGAGTTCTTCAGCCAGCTGGCAGCGCACTGGAAGCGCCACTACCCCGGTTGGACCGCCTGGCTGCTGAGCCCGGACATGAAGCTGCCGCAAGCCTTGCGGCTGAAAGAAGCGCGGCGTGTGCCGCTGTGGAATGGGCCGATCGAATGCCGGCTGTTCCGCTTCGACCTGGTGGCGGGGTCGGCGCGGGGCCCGGTGCCGGGCGCCGACACGCCGGCCTGAAGCAGCCGCTGCTCAGCGGCGCAGCAGGCCACCCAGCACATTGCCCAGCAGGCCGCCCAGGTCGGCACCACCACCAGCGACATCACCAGCGCCATCACCAGCGGGCCATTGGCCGCCCGGCGTGAGCTGGTCCACCACCTGCGGCAGGTACTGCGCCAGCTGGCTGCTCAGGTCACCGGCCGGCATGCCCACCTGCTGGGCCAGCGCATCGATGCGGTCAGCGCCCAGCGCGGCCTGCAATTGGTCGGACGACACCGGCAGGTTCTGTCCGGTCGAGACCCAGCTTTGTGCCGCCTCGCCCAGGCCAGCCTGCTGCAGTTGCTGCAGCAGGCCGCCCAAGCCCCCCGCCCAGTCCACCCAGCCGCCAGCGCCACCGGCACCCCGCACCACCCGCCCCCACACCCGCACCGGCAGCGCCGCCCTGCCCTTGCAGCAGCGCGCCGATCACCTGCATCAGCACAGCCTGGCCACCGCCAGCAGCGCCCCCGCCTTGCAGCGCACCGACCGCGCCGCCCAACACCGAATCCAGCAATCCCATGGTCCTGCTCCTGTGGTGTGACTGATCTGGCGATTGTGGGGGTGGCTGGCCGCGCAGTGCAGGCCACCGGCCTGCTGCAGGGTCGGGCAGTCAGCTGGCCGCAGGCGTGGCCGACGGCTGGCGCCGCAGCCGGCCCAGCCACACCAGTGCCGCCGCCAGCAAGACCATGGGCACGATGCTGCCCAGGTTCATCGCCGTCCAGCCGCCGGTGGTGACCAGGGCGCCCGAGCTGAACGAGGTGACCGCCATCGTGGTGTAGACGCAGAAGTCCAGCGCGCCCTGGGCGCGGGTCTTTTCCTCGGGCGCATAGGTCTCGGTCACCAGGGTGCTGCCGCCGATGAACAGGAAGTTCCAGCCCACCCCCAGCACCAGCAGCGCACCCAGGAAGTGCATCACGTCATTGCCATGCAGCGCAAAGGCCACGCAGGCCATGTTCAGCAACAGGCCGGTGGCCATGATCGGCAGCACGCCAAAGCGCTTGATCAGCCTGCCGGTGAAGAAGCTGGGCACGAACATGCCCAGCACATGCCATTCCAGCACCAGGGCGGCCGCGCTGAAGGGGTGCAGGCACTGCGCCATGGCGATCGGCGTGGCGGCCATCAGCAGGTTCATCACGCCGTAGCCGATGGCACAGGCCGCCGCCGCGATGATGAAGACCGGCTGGCGCACGATCACGCTGGTGGGCCGGCCCTGCAACGTGGTGCTGCCCTGGCCCGGCAGCGTGGGAAACGGGATGCACGACATCACCGCCAGGCTGAGCGCGCCCACACCCATCAGCGCCAGGTAGGCGCCGGCAAAAGGCTGGCTCAGGGCGTCGCGGCTCCAGTTGGCCAGGTTGGGGCCGACCACCGCGCCCAGGATGCCACCGGCCAGCACCCAGCTGATGGCGCGCTCCTTGAACTCCGGCTTGACCAGTTCGACCGATGCAAACCGGTACAGCGAACCATTGGCGTTGTAGTAGCCGGCCACCAGGGTGGCCGCGGTCAGCAGCCAGAAGTTGCGGTTCAAGGCCGCCCAGGCGCACACGCCGGCACTGGCGATGGCCACCAGCAAGCCCAGCTGGAAGGTGCGCTGGCGGCCCCAGCGGCGCTGGTGCTTGGCCACCAGGCCGGTGGCCAGCGCGCCGCCGGCCACATAGGCGGTGATCGGCAGCGTGGCCATCCAGCCCACCGGCGCCAGCGCCAGGCCCACCAGGCCGTTGATGGCGATGAACACCACGTTGTTGACCATCAGCAGGCCCTGGCACAGGGTGAGCAGCGCGAGGTGGAAGTTCATGCAGGGCTTTCCAGGGCGGCGATGACCGCCAGCGCCGCCAGCGGCGCGGTGTCGGCGCGCAACACGCGCGCGCCCAAGCTGGTGGGCAGGTGGCCGGCAGCCTCGGCAGCCGCCAGTTCGGCGGGTGACAGCCCACCTTCGGGGCCGCTGAGCAGGCTGACCGGGCCGCTGCCCGCCACCGCCGCCCCGCAGGCCAGCCGCTGGCGCAGCGGCAGCGCCTGCGCGGCCAGGCTGAGCACCAGGCGCAGGCCAGGGCCCGGCGTCGCCACGGGCAGGCTGGCCAGCCAGTCGCGCAGGGGCTGCGGCGGGTGCACCTGGGGCACCCGGTTGCGGCCGCTCTGCTCGCACGCCGCCACCGCAATGGCCTGCCAATGGGCGCTGCGGCGCTCGGCACGTTCACCGGCCAGGCGCAGCACCGAGCGCTCACACACCAGCGGCACGATGGCGGCCACGCCCAGCTCGGTGGCTTTTTCCACCAGGGCGTCCATGCGCTCGTTGGCCGGCATGCCCAGCGCCAGGGTGACCTGGCTGTGCAGCTCACGTTCTTGCGCCTGGTGCGCCAGCAGGCGCGCTGTCACATCCTTGCGGCCCATGGCCAGCACCTCGGCCTGCCATTGGCCGCCCTGGCCGTCGAACAGCGTGATGGCAGCACCCGGCTGCAGCCGCAGCACCTGCACATGGCGGCTGGCACCCGGCGGCAGCGTGAAAGCGGCGCCGGCCAGCAGCGGGGTGTCGACATGGATGCGGGGCGGCATGGGCTGTGCAGTGTGCCTCAGGCACCTGCGCATCCGGCACGCATCCAGGTCTAGCCCGGCGCCAACAGAACCTGCGCCAACGCCACGGCCGCGCCGTCACCATCGGTGGCACGCACCTGCTCGACGAAGCGCCGGGCCAGCAGGCGCATCGCGTCCGGCCCCTGGCAGCGCTCGGCCTCGCGGATCAGCTTGTAGCCCTTGATCAGGCCCAGCCGGGGCCGGGCCTCGGCCACCACCCGGGCCAACAGCGTCTGCTGGCTCTTGGTCTCCAGCGCCTGGGCCAGGCTCATGCGCGGCACGGCGGGCGCCAGCGCCCCGGCCTCTGTCGGCGCGGCCTGGGCCAGCAGGCCGGCATCGACCAGGGCCTGCAGGTCGGCCAGGCCCGCGCCCTGCACCAGGTCCAGCCAGGCCTGCGCGCTGCGGCTGGGGTCGATGATCAGCAGCAGGTTGCGCGCCGGCCGCGACAAGGGCAGGCCACGGTGCTGGATCTCGGTGCGCGCGCTGTCGGTCTTGGCATAGTGCGCCCCCAGATCAAGGGACTGGCCTGCGCTCAATGCCATGCCCTCCCGGGTGCCGGCTTCACGGTGCGGCCTCACGCAATGCGCGCCGCAGCACCTTGCCCACCGTGGTCTTGGGCAGGTGGTTGCGGAATTCCACCACCCGGGGCCGCTTGTAGCCCGTCAGGTTGGCCTCGCAGAAGCTGCGCACCGCCGCCTCGGTCAGGGCCGGGTCTTGCTTGACGATGACCAGCTTCACCGCCTCACCGGCCTTGTCGTCGACCACGCCCACGGCGGCGCATTCCAGCACACCGGGCAGCTGGCTGAGCACGTCTTCGATCTCGTTCGGGTAGACGTTGAAGCCCGCGACCAGGATCATGTCGGTCTTGCGGTCGACGATGCGGAAATGGCCACGCTCGTCCATGGTGCCCACATCGCCGGTGCGGAAAAAGCCGTCGGCAGTCATCACCTTGGCGGTCTCGTCGGGCCGCTGCCAGTAGCCGGCCATCACCTGCGGGCCCCGGATGGCGATTTCACCCGGCTGGCCGGGCGCCGCCTCGCGGCCGTCGTCGTCCAGCAAGACCAGGTCGGTGCTGGGCATCGGCAAGCCGATGGTGCCGGAATAGGCGCTGCTGTCGACCGGGTTGCAGGTGGCCGATGGGCTGGTCTCGGACAAGCCATAGCCTTCGCAGATCGGGCAGCCGGTCTTGTCCAGCCATTGCCGCGCCGTGGCCTGGGTGACCGCCATGCCGCCGCCCACGCTGATCTTGAGGTGGCTCCAGTCGACCTTGTCCACGTCCGGGTGCTGGGCCAGTGCAGCGAACAGTGAATTGAAGGCTGGAAAAATATGGAAGGGCTGGGCTGCCAAGTCCTTCAGCAGGGCCGGCAGGTCGTGCGGGTTGGGGATCAGGATGCTGCAGCCGCCCATGTGCAGGCCCAGCATCATGCTGTTGTTGAAGCCGAAAATGTGAAACAGCGGCAGCGCGCTGACCGTCACCAATTGCTCGCCGGGCGGGATTTTCTGCAGCGCCGGCTGGTACCAGGCCTCGGCCTGCAGGATGTTGGCCACCAGGTTGCGGTGCAGCAGCACCGCCGCCTTGCTGACGCCGGTGGTGCCGCCGGTGTACTGCAGCACGGCAATGTCGTTGGGGCCCGGTGCGGCAGGCACCAGGGTCAGCCGCTGGCCACGGCCCACCGCGTCCATGAAGCGGGTGCTGCCCACGCTGTCGGGCAGGCTGAACGCCGGTACCAGCTTCCTGACCCGGCGGGCGACATGGTTCACCAGCGCCCCCTTGACCATGCCCAGCATGTCGCCCAGGGCCGCCACCAGCACCACCTTGGTGGGCACCTGGTCGATCACCTGGGCCAAGGTCGCCACAAAGTTCTCCAGGATGACGATGGCCTTGGCGCCCGAATCCCGCAACTGGTGCGCCAGCTCCCGTGGGGTGTAGTGCGGATTGACATTGACCACCACGAGGCCGGCGCGCAACACCGCCGCCACCGCCACCGGGTATTGCGGCACATTCGGCATCATCAGGGCCACCCGGTCGCCACGCTGCAGGCCGGTGGACTGCAGCCAGGCAGCCAGCGCGCGGGAGGCGTCGTCCACGGCGCCAAAACTGAACGAGGCACCCATGAACTTGTAGGCCACCCGGTCCCGGTGGCTGCGAAAGCTCTGGTCCATCATCGCCACCAGAGACAGCTCAGCATCGGTCTGTACTTCGGCCGGCACACCAGCGGGGTATTGCTTCAGCCAAATCTTCTGCATCAAGCGGCTCCAGGGATCGAAGAGAATTCTCACCGAGCGACCCAGGGCCGCTCATCAGGGCATTCGATAGCCGCTGCGGCCCATGCCAAGCCCATGGCCGCACGCTTTGATTGCTAGGTTTTGGGTACACCACACCACCTGCGCCAGGCAGACCGTGGGCGCAGCTGCCAACTCAGATGTAGACGCCAGGGCCAGACACTGCCACGCTGCGGTTATCTGCAAATCGGCTGTGTTTCCACTGCAATGACGCCTGTCCATCCACCCAGGCGGCCGCCGACACGGCCTGAGCGTGCCACTGTGACCCCCACCGGCGCACAGATCTTCATCAGCTACCGGCGCGACGACACCGCCGGTTATGCGCGGGCCCTGAACGACGCGCTGGCGCAGCAGTTCGGCGCCGAGCAGGTGTTCATCGACGTGGACGACATCAGCGCCGGCCAGGCCTTTGATACGCGCATTGCCCAGGCCATCGGCCAGGCGCAGGTGCTGCTGGTCTTGATCGGCCCGCGCTGGCTGGCGCCGCAGGACGACGGCCTGCCGCGGCTGCACCGGCCCGACGACCTGGTGCGGCGGGAGATCAGCACCGGCCTGGCCAGCGGGCTGCGGGTGATCCCGGTGCTGCTGGACGGCGCGCCCATGCCGGCCGAGGACCAGCTGCCCGCAGCGCTGCAGGCCCTGGCCCGGCGCCAGGCGCTGGTGGTGGACCCGCGCCGCTTTGCCGCCGACACCCAGCAACTGCTGGACCTGCTGCGCAGCACACTGGGCGCGCCAGCGCCCGCCCACGGCGCGCAACACCCGCCGGCACCCCGGGCGGCGGCACTGCCGGCCGGGGTGGCCGCCCCAGGGCGCACGCGGCGGCGGCCAACGGCGGCCAGCGTGGCACTGGCTGCGCTGGCTGCGATGGCTGCGTTGGCTGCGCTCGTGGCGGCCGGCTGGTGGGCACTGCGGCCCACCCGCCCACAGCAGAGACCGTGGCCCCGCGCCCGGCCATCAACGGCCGCTGGCAAGCCGATGTCGTCTACGACTGGCCTGGCGCCCGGTTCACCGAAATCCTGCAGTTGCAGGGCGACGGCACGGCGCTGCAAGGCACAGCCACCTTTTTGCGGGTGCCACGCGGGATCGAAGCAGGCCAGGTGGCCGGCCAGCACCTGCACTTCGTCACCCGCAGCAGCGAAGTTCTCGGCAGCGGCCCGGAACGGGTGCTGACCCACCGCTACAGCGGCACCCTGGTGAACGGCAGCCTGCAGCTGACGATGCAGACCACCGGCGCCGCGCAGGCACACCAGCCGGTGGCCATCACCGCGCAGCGCATGGCGCCTTGATGGCGGTGCGCGCCGCTGCGCGGGCGCGGCGGCTCACTCCAGGCCCAGGCCCTCATCCAGGCCCAGGTGCAGGTTCATCGCCTGCACGGCAGCGCCACTGGCGCCCTTGCCCAGGTTGTCCAGCCGGCTGAGCAGCAGCACCTGGTCGTCATTGGCAAACACGAACAGATCGGCGTTGTTGCTGTCGTTGCAGGCCTGCACATCGAAGAAGCCGGCCGCCAGCGTGGCCGGGTCGGACAGCGGCAGCACCCGCACAAAGCGCTCACCGGCGTAGTGCGCGGCCAGCGCCTGCTGCACTTGCGCGCCCGTGGTGCCCGGGCGCAACTGGTCGCGCTGCAGGCCCACACTGACGGCCAGGCCCTTGTAGAAGTTGGCCACCACCGGCAGAAACACCGGTGGCCGCGCCAGCCCCGTGTGGGCTGCCATCTCGGGCAGGTGCTTGTGCGCCAGGCCCAGACCATAGGGCCGGGGCGATTGCAGCCTGGCATCGCCACCGGCCTCGCGGGCCTGGTCGTAGGCGGCGATCATCGATTTGCCACCGCCGGAATAGCCGGTGATGGACGTGGCGCTGACCGCGGCGTCGGCCGGCAGCAGCCCGGCCTGCACCAAAGGGCGCAGCAGCAGCACAAAGGCCGTGGCGTGGCAGCCCGGGTTGGCAAGGCGCTTGCTGGCGCGGATGGCGTCGCGCTGGCCGGGGGCCAGTTCTGGCAAGCCATAGGCCCAGCCGGGCACGGTGCGGTGCGCAGTGCTGGCGTCGATGACGCAGGTCTTGGGGTTCTGCACCAGGGCCACAGCCTCGCGGGCGGCGGCGTCGGGCAGGCAGAGAAAGGCCACGTCGGCAGCGTTCAGCAGCCGGGCGCGCTCGGCCGGGTCCTTGCGCTTGTCGGCGTCGATGCGCAGCACTTCCACGTCCTGGCGGCGTGCCAGCATCTCGTGGATGCGCAGGCCGGTGGTGCCTTCCTGGCCGTCGACAAAGATGAGGTGGGTCATGGTGTGCGTCCCTTGGTGACAATGCAGCGGAGCTTCTGAGGATAAGGCCAAGCCCATGCGCGCTGCACGTGTGTTCTTGTTGCCCGGCTGGCGATTGGCCGGCCCTGGCCACTGGCAGCGCCGCTGGTCGGCACTGCATGGCTTTCAACTGCTGGAACAGGACGACTGGCTGTGGCCACGCCGCGGTGACTGGATGGCCAGGCTGGAAGACAGCCTGCTGGCCGAAGACTGCCCGGCGCTGCTGGTGGCCCATGGCCTGGGCTGCCATCTGGTGGCGGCCTGGGCGCAGCATTCGCAACACACCGCACTGGTGGCCGGCGCCCTGCTGGTGGCGCCGCCCGATCTGGAGCAAGCCGATTTGCCGCCGCAACTGCAGGTCTGGGCGCCGACCAGGCGGCAAGCCCTGCCCTTTGCCAGCACGGCGGTGCTGCCGGCCGACGACCCGTTCAGCAGCAGCCGCCGCAGCCAGCAGCTGGCGGCGGACTGGGGCAGCGCCACCACCACGCTGGCGGCCGCTGGCCACCAGGCGGGCAGCCCCGCTGGCGATGGCGGCCTGGGCGACTGGCCAGCGGGCATCCCCCTGCTGGCGGCCCTGGCGCAGCGCGCGGGCCTGGCGCTTGCCGCCAACGCGGGCTGATCACCGACAATCCCGTCCCATGGTCACCAAGAAACCCAAGGGCCTCGGCCTCGGCCTGGAAGCGCTGCTCGGCCCCAAGGTGGCCGATGTGGCACCGGCCGACGCCTCGCGCCCCAGCACCCTGATGCTCAGCCAGCTGCAGCCCGGCAAGTACCAGCCGCGCACCCGCATGGACGAGGGCTCGCTCTACGAGCTGGCCGAAAGCATCAAGAGCCAGGGCATCATGCAGCCGATCCTGGTGCGCCCGGTGGGCGCCCGCGGCTACGAGATCATCGCCGGCGAGCGGCGCTTCCGGGCGGCCAAGCTGGCGGGGCTGGACGACGGTGCCGGTGCTCGTCAAGGAGGTGCCCGACGAAGCCGCCGCAGTGATGGCGCTGATCGAGAACATCCAGCGCGAAGACCTCAATCCGCTGGAAGAAGCGCAAGGCCTGCAACGCCTGGTGGCCGAGTTCCAGCTGACGCATGAGCAGGCCGCCCAGGCGGTGGGCCGCTCGCGCAGCGCCGCCAGCAACCTGCTGCGGCTGCTCAACCTGACCGCACCGGTGCAGCAGATGCTGATGGCCGGCGACCTGGACATGGGCCATGCCCGTGCCCTGCTGGGCCTGGACGCCGGCGCCCAGGTGGCCAGCGCCACCGAGATCGTCAGCAAGAAGCTGAGCGTGCGCGAGGCCGAAAAGCTGGTGGCCCGCGCCCAGGGCAATGGCCGCCAGGCGCCGCTGCTGCGGGTGAAGAAGGAAAAGTCGCGCGACATCGTGCGGCTGGAAGAGCAGCTGGCCGATGCGCTGACCGCGCAGGTCGAAATCCGCATCCACCGCAGCACCCGGCGTGGCGACCAGGGCGAGGTGGCGATCAGCTTCGGCTCGCTCGACGAGCTGAACGGCCTGCTCGACAAGCTGGGCGCGGGCGAACGCTGAAGGCAGGACGCCAGGCGGCGCCGGCAGGCCTGCCGGGCGCGCGCCAGGCCGGGCCCTCAGCGCACCGGCTGCAAGGTGCCCGTGTTGTCTGCACGCGGCGCGGCGGCTTGCGGCGCGCGCTGGTGCAGCATCACCTGCGGGAACGGGATCTCGATGCCGGCCAGGTCAAAGGCCCGCTTGAGGCGGCGCAGGTACTCGCGCCGCACCGTCCATTGCTGCAGCGGCGCCACCTTGAAGCGCGCCCGGATGACCACCGATGAATCGGCCCAGCGCTCCACGCCCGCCATCTCCAGGTCTTGCAGGATGCGGGGCACAAAGTCAGCGTCGGCACGCAGCTCGGCAGCCACGCTGTGCATCACGTCCATGGCCTGGTCCAGATCGACGCCATAGCCCACGCCGACATCGACCACCGCCTGTGAATGGCCACGGCCCATGTTGATGACGCTGGCGATGCTGCCGTTGGGCACAAAGTGCACATTGCCGTCGTAGTCACGCAGCCGCACATAGCGCAAGGTCACCTCTTCGACCAGGCCGGCGTGGTTGCCCAGGTTCACCACATCGCCCTGGCGGATCTGGTCTTCCAGCAGCAGAAACAGGCCGGTGAAGTAATCCTTGACCAGGCTCTGCGCCCCAAACCCCACCGCCAGGCCGGCAACGCCTGCAGCGCCCAGGATGGGCGCCACGCTGATGCCCAGCTCGCTCAGCACCAGCATGCCGGCCACCAGCGAGATCACCACGGCGGCCAGGTAGCGGCACACCCGGCCCAGGGTTTCGGCGCGGCGCACGGCCTCCAGGTCACCCAGCCGGCTGGCGATGCGCAGCCGCAGGCTGCGGATGGTGCGCTGGGCCGCGCCAATGGCGATCCAGGCCAGGATGACGATGCCGATGATGCGTGCGCCGGAACTGGCCACGCCCCCCAGGCCCTGCAGGTTGGTGGCGGCGCCGGCCAGGAAGTCGGTGGCGCTGCTCAAGCCAAGCCTCCGGCGGGCGCCTTCTGGGCGCAAGATGGGTGATCGGCCAGGCGCCGGCCTCGGTCAGCAAACACCAAAAAATCAATGCACATCGGAACAGACATAGGGAACGTTTATATTTGAACAAATCTAAAGAATCCCATCACAGACCCTTGCCGCAACAGACAAGTTCCGTCACTTCCGGCCACGCCATGACATTGAAGACCCTCCGACTGCAATTCCGGTTTCTGCTGCCGCTGGCCTTGGCACTGGTCGCCGCCGCCTACCTGGCGGTGCCGCTGATGGACCAGGTCACCCTGCGGTGGTTCAGCCGCGACCTGAACAGCCGCGGCGTGCTGGTCACCAACGCGCTGTCGGATTCGGTGGCGCTGGCGCTGGCCGAAGACCGCCCGGCGCGGCTGCAGGCGCTGTTTGCGCGGGCAGTGCAAGACGAGCGCCTGGTCGCCATCGGCCTGTGCAGCGCCGATGGCCGGATGCTGCAGCGCAGCGACGCCTTCCCGCCCACCTTGTCCTGCGCCGGCGGCCACCAGTCTGGCGGCCGCGGGCGAGCCGCGGCTGGCGCTGGCCAGCGGCGCGGTGCATGTCGGCGTGCATGCTGTGGTGGCGCAGCGCCCGCCTGCTGCGCTGGCGCCGGTGAACCCCGCACCCGGGGCGATCCCGGACGACGCAGTGGACAGGCTGGGCCTGCCGGTGCGCACCAGTGACAGCACCGACGGCCCGGAGCAGGTGGCCAGCCTGGTGCTGCTGCACGACCTGAGCTTCATCGAGCGCCGCAGCCAGGACACCCGCCGCTACCTGATCGGCCTGATCGCCGCGCTGGGCCTGGTGATCGCCCTGATCACCGTGGTGGTGGCGCAGCTGAGCTGGCGCGGCTGGGTCAACGGCGTGCGCGCCATCCTGCGCGGCGAGGGCCTGCTGAGCCCGATGCTGCCCGCGGCACCCGAACTGGCGCCCTTCGCGGCCGACCTGCGCGCCCGGCTGCGCGACCTGGAAGACGAATACCGGCGCTCGCAGGGCCCGCAGGCCGACTGGACCGCCGAGCGCCTGCGCAGCCTGCTGCGCACCCAGCTCAGCGGCGACCAGGTCATCGTGGTCTCCAACCGCGAGCCCTACATCCACGAGCGCAGCGCCGACGGCGTGGTGGTCAAGCGCCCGGCCAGCGGCCTGGTCACGGCGGTCGAACCGGTGATGCGCGCCTGCTCGGGCACCTGGGTGGCGCACGGCAGCGGCAGTGCCGACCGCGATGTGGTCGACGCGCCAGCGACCGCGTGCGCGTGCCGCCGGGCAGGACGACTACTGGCTGCGCCGCATCTGGATGACGGCCGAAGAGGAGCAGGGCTACTACTACGGCTTTGCCAACGAAGGCATGTGGCCGCTGTGCCATGTGGCCCATGTGCGGCCGGTGTTCCGCGAGTCCGACTGGGAGGCCTACCGCGCCATCAACCAGCGCTTTGCCGACGCCGTGGTGGCCGAGGCGCGCAGCGAAGACCCGGTCGTGCTGGTGCAGGACTACCACTTCGCGCTGCTGCCGGCGATGGTCCGCGCCAAGCTGCCGCAGGCCACCATCCTGACCTTCTGGCACATCCCCTGGCCCAACCCCGAGTCCTTCGGCATCTGCCCCTGGCGGCGCGAGATCCTGCAGGGCATGCTGGGCAGCACCATCCTGGGCTTCCACACCCGCTTCCACTGCAAGAACTTCATCGAGACGGTCGACCGCTACCTCGAAGCACGCATCGAGCACGAGCACTCGACCATCGCCTTCCACGAGAAGGAGACCCTGGTCGAGAGCTACCCGATCTCGATCGAATGGCCCGACGACGACCGAGACCGCCGGCTGGGCCGCCGGTGGCCGAATGCCGGCAGCGCGTGATCGAGCGCCTGGGCCTGCCCGCCGACCTGTGCCTGGCCGTGGGCGTGGACCGCTTCGACTACACCAAGGGCATCCTCGAGCGCCTGAACGCGGTCGAGCGCCTGCTCGAGAAGTACCCCGACTGGATCGGCCGCTTCGTCTTCGTGCAGGTGGCCGCACCGACCCGCATCGCGCTGGACGAATACCGCAGCTTCCAGGAGCGCATCGAGCGCGTCACCGAGCGCATCAACAGCCGCTTCGGCCGGCCCGGCTACCAGCCGGTGCACCTGCTGGCGCAGCACCACGAACACGACGCGGTGATGGAGCTGTTCCGCGCCGCCGACATCTGCGTGGTGACCAGCCTGCACGACGGCATGAACCTGGTGTGCAAGGAGTTCGTCGCCGCGCGCGACGACCTGCAGGGTGTGCTGATCCTCAGCCGCTTTGCCGGCGCCGCGCGCGAACTGCCCGAGGCGCTGATCGTCAACCCGTACCACGTCGAAGAGACCGCCGACGCGCTGCACCGCGCCGCCACCATGCCCGCCGGCCGAGCAGCGCGAACGCATGGCCAGCCTGCGCAGCACGGTGCGCGAATTCAACGTCTTCCGCTGGGCCGGCCGCATGCTGGCCGACGCCGGGCGCTGGCGGCTGCGCGCGCGCATCGAGGCGCGTGTGCGCCGCCACCAACCAGACTGAACACCACGGAGAGCTTGGCAGACGATGCAGCACCTGTTCACCCCCGAAGGCGAGGCGGCGCTGGCCGCCGTGCTGCGCCTGCGCCCGCTGCTGGCCTTCGACTTCGACGGCACGCTGGCGCCCATCGTCGCCCGCCCGGAAGACGCCCGCATCTCGCAGGCGCGTCGGCCAGCGCCTGCGCGCGCTGGCCACGCGGCTGCCGGTGGCCATCGTCACCGGCCGCACCGTGGCCGATGTGCGCGAGCCGGCTGGGCTTCGACGCCGCAGTTCGTGGTCGGCAACCATGGCGCCGAAGACCCCGACGACGCACCCGGCATGGCGCGGCGCACGGCCGCGCGCTGGACCCGCTTGCGCGCAGCGCTGCTGGCCGAGGCGGCCAGCCCTGGCTGCGGCAGGCGTGACGGTCGAAGACAAGGGCTTGTCGATCGCGCTGCACTACCGGCTGTCGCGTGAGCGCGAACGTGCCCAGGCGCTGATCGACGCGCTGCTGGCGCAGCATGGCGTCGGGCCTGCACATCTTCGGCGGCAAGATGGTGGTCAATGCGGCGGCCGGCGACGCACCGGACAAGGCGCACGCGGTGCAGGCGCTGGTGGCGCGCTGCGGCGCGGCCGCGCGCCTTTTTTGCCGGCGACGATGTCAACGACGAACCGGTGTTCATCGCTGCGCCGGCGCACTGGCTGACCTTGCGCATCGGCCGTGACGACCCGACATCACGCGCACGCTTCGGCCTCGACGGCCCGCAGGAGATGGCCCTGCTGCTGGAGCGCATGCTGGCGCAGCTGGGCGACGGTACCGCTGGCTGAACCAGCCACCGCACGCGCCGGGACTGACCCCAGTCAGCCCCAGCCGGAACAGGGTAAAGATGGTGCACCCGCCACTGCATTGGCAGCTGCGTGCACCAATGCATGCAGCTGATTGTGTTGCCTCAACGCCAAGGCACCGGGATGCGGCAGATGCGTAGGCAAATGTGCAAACAAGGTGCATGCTTGTCAGCGACGCGCCAGATTCGCGCGTTGTGCAGGGCAAGGCAGGTGACAACACGCTGGCGCGCAGCTTGCTGACACCACTGCAAGATAGGGGCAACAAGGGCGGCTTTTCTACCGACCAGACCACTGCCGAATGAAGGAAGCTGTCACCAGATGTCGCGCTAGTTGCAAGTGCATTGACCGGAAAGCTCTGATGGAGCCTGGGCCTGTGAAGCCGGGACTTCATCAGAACTTCCCCGCCGCCGATCGGGTTGATCCCCGCACCGGTGTTGTGTCCGATCAAGGAGGTCCTCATGGACGTGATCAGCAACTTTGCCGCCCGTTACGAACGCACCCGTGAAGAGGAAATGTCCCTCGAGGACTATCTCGCCGAGTGCAAACGCAACCCCATCGCCTACGCCACTGGAGCCGAGCGCATGCTGCGCGCCATCGGCGAACCCCAGATGGTGGACACCCGCAACGACCAGCGCTTGTCGCGCTTGTTTGCGAACAAGGTGATCAAGCGCTACCCCGCGTTTGCCGAGTTCTATGGCATGGAAGACGCCATCGAGCAGGTGGTGAGCTACTTCCGCCATGCCGCCCAGGGACTGGAAGAGAAAAAGCAGATCCTCTATTTGCTGGGCCCGGTGGGCGGCGGCAAGAGCAGCATTGCCGAGCGCCTGAAGGCACTGATGCAAGAGGTGCCGTTCTACGCCATCAAGGGCAGCCCGGTGAACGAAAGCCCGCTGGGCCTGTTCGACGCGGAAGAAGACGGTGCCATCCTGGAGCAGGAATACGGCATTCCGCGCCGCTACCTCAACCGCATCTTGAGCCCCTGGGCTGTCAAGCGGCTGGAAGAATACGGCGGCGACATCCGCAAGTTCAAGGTCGTCAAGCGCCACCCCAGCGTGCTCAAGCAGGTCGGCATCGCCAAGACCGAGCCGGGTGACGAGAACAACCAGGACATCTCCAGCCTGGTCGGCAAGGTCGACATCCGCAAGCTCGAGACCTATGCGCAGGACGATCCGGACGCCTACAGCTTCAGTGGCGGCCTGTGCCTGGCCAACCAGGGGCTGCTGGAATTTGTGGAGATGTTCAAGGCGCCGATCAAGGTGCTGCACCCGCTGCTGACCGCCACCCAGGAAGGCAACTACAAGGGCACCGAAGGCTTTGGTGCCATCCCGTTTGACGGCGTGGTGCTGGCACACAGCAACGAGAGCGAGTGGAAGACCTTCCGCAACAACAAGAACAACGAGGCCTTCCTCGACCGCATCTACATCGTCAAGGTGCCTTACTGCCTGCGCGTCAGCGAAGAGGTCAAGATCTACGAGAAGCTGATCAACAGCAGCAGCCTGGGTGCGGCCAAATGCGCACCGGGCACGCTGAAGATGATGAGCCAGTTCGCGATCCTGACCCGCCTGAAGGAGCCGGAAAATTCCAGCCTGTTCAGCAAGATGCAGGTCTATGACGGCGAGAACCTCAAGGACACCGACCCGCGCGCCAAGAGCTACCAGGAGTACCGCGACTACGCCGGCGTCGACGAAGGCATGAGCGGCATCAGCACCCGCTTTGCCTACAAGATCCTGTCCAAGGTGTTCAACTTTGACAGCGCCGAAGTGGCCGCCAACCCGGTGCACCTGATGTACGTGCTGGAGCAGCAGATCGAGCGTGAGCAGTTTCCGGCCGACCTGGAGCAGAAGTTCACCGGCTTCATCAAGGAGCAGCTGGCGCCCAAGTACGCCGAGTTCATCGGCAAGGAGATCCAGACCGCGTACCTGGAAAGTTACTCCGAATACGGCCAGAACATCTTCGACCGGTATGTCACCTATGCCGACTACTGGATCCAGGACCAGGAGTACCGCGACACCGACACCGGCGAGGTGTTCGACCGCGGCAGCCTGAACGGCGAGCTCGAGAAGATCGAGAAGCCCGCCGGCATCGCCAACCCGAAGGACTTCCGCAACGAGATCGTCAACTTCGTGCTGCGGGCCCGGGCCAACAACCAGGGCAACAACCCGGTGTGGACCAGCTACGAAAAGCTGCGTTCGGTGATCGAGAAGAAGATGTTCTCCAACACCGAAGAGCTGCTGCCGGTGATCAGCTTCAACGCCAAGGCCAGCGCCGACGAAGCCAAGAAGCACGAGGACTTCGTCGCCCGCATGGTGGCCAAGGGCTACACCAGCAAGCAGGTGCGCCTGCTGTGCGAGTGGTACCTGCGCGTGCGAAAGTCAAGCTAACGTCCTTCATACGCAGCCATACCGGGAGGACGTCATGGACGCACGAGACAACCAAGCGGCCGCCGTGGAACCGGCTTCGCCGGGCCACTGGCGGCGCCCCCCTGGGGGGGAGGCGGGCTTGCCCCGCATCGGGGGGGGCTGTAGATGGCACTCCAATCCATCATTGATCGACGGCTCGCCGGCAAGAACAAGTCCATTGGCAACCGCGAGCGCTTCATGCGCCGCTACAAGGACAAGATCCAGGAAGCGGTGCGCCGCGCGGTCGACGGCCGCGGCATCCGCGACTTGGAGCGCGGCGAAGAGGTGCGCATCCCCAAGAAGGACTTGTCCGAGCCGGTGTTCCACCATGCCAACGGTGGTGTGCGCGACATGGTGCACCCGGGCAACCAGGACTATGTGCGCGGCGACCGCATCAAGCGCCCGCAAGGCGGCGGTGGGGGCGGCAGCGGCAAGGGCCAGGCGTCAGCGACCAGGGCGAGGGCGACGACGACTTCAGCTTTGCCCTCAGCAAGGAAGAGTTCATGCAGGTCTTCTTCGAGGACCTGGCCCTGCCCCACCTGGTGCGCACCCAGCTGGCTGAAGTGCCCGAATGGAAAAGCCACCGTGCCGGCTATTCCAGTGACGGCACGCCGAACAACCTGCATGTGGTGCGCAGCCTGCGCGGCGCCATCGGCCGGCGCCTGGCCATCGGCTCGGGCTCGCGCCGCGAGCTGGCCGAACTGGAAGCCGAACTCGCCATCCTGCGGGCCGCGGCCGACGCCGGTGATGTCACCGCCAAGCTGGAGCTGCCGGCCCTGGAAGAAAAGGTCCACGCCCTGCGCGCGCGCCTGGCGCGCATCCCCTACCTGGACCCGATCGACCTGCGCTACCGCAACCGGGTGAAGACGCCGGTGCCCAGCAGCAAGGCGGTGATGTTCTGCCTGATGGACGTGTCGGGATCGATGGACGAAGGCCGCAAGGAACTGAGCAAGCGCTTCTTCATCCTGCTCTACCTGTTTCTGACCCGGCACTACGAGAAGATCGACATCGTCTTCATCCGCCACCACACCCAGGCCCAGGAGGTGGACGAAGAAAACTTCTTCCATGCCCGCGAGACCGGCGGCACGGTGGTGAGCAGTGCCCTGGTGCTGATGGAAGAGATCGTCCGCACACGCTACAACCCGACCGAGTGGAACATCTACGGCGCCCAGGCCAGCGACGGTGACAACTGGCACCACGACAGCGGCCGCTGCCGCGAATTGCTGGCCGACAAGATCCTGCCGATGTGCCGCTACTTCGCCTATGTGCAGGTGGCCGAGGAAGAGCAGAACCTCTGGGAGGAATACACCCAGCTGGGCAAGGCGCACCGCCACTTCGCGATGCGCAAGGCCACCGCGCCCGACCAGATCTACCCGGTGTTCCGCGACCTGTTCAAGAAGGAGGGTGCCGCCCAGGCGGCCTGACCATGACCCACGCCCCAAGCGCCTCCAGCACCAGCCCTCCAGGGGCCGACCCCAGCAGCCCGGCAGCGCCGGATCCGCAGCGTCCGCTGGCTGATGCCGCACCAGTGCGGCCGTTGCGCGGCCCGCTGCCGCTGCACAAGACCGTGCAACGCCTGCCTGCGCCAACCGACTGGAGTTTCGACCTGATCGACCAGTACCACGAGGTGATCCGCCACACGGCCGAGCGCTACGGCCTGGACACCTATCCCAACCAGCTGGAGATCATCACGGCCGAGCAGATGATGGACGCCTACTCCAGCGTGGGCATGCCGGTGAATTACCGCCACTGGAGCTATGGCAAGGAGTTCATCAGCACCGAGAAGAACTACAAGCGTGGCCACATGGGCCTGGCCTACGAGATCGTGATCAACAGCAACCCCTGCATCAGCTACCTGATGGAGGAGAACACCATGCCGATGCAGGCCCTGGTGATTGCGCACGCGGCCTACGGCCACAACAGCTTCTTCAAGGGCAACTACCTGTTCCGCATGTGGACCGACGCGTCGTCGATCATCGACTACCTGGTCTATGCCAAGAACTACGTGGCCGAATGTGAAGAGCGCCATGGCCTGGCCGTGGTGGAAGAATTCATCGACAGCTGCCACGCGCTGCAGAACCACGGTGTCGACCGCTACCGCCGGCCGGCGCGCAAGTCGCTGGCGCAAGAGCTGGCCGAGCGCAAGGACCGCGAGGCCCATGCCCAGCAGCAGGTCAACGACCTGTGGCGCACCCTGCCACGCCGCGGCCGAGAAGGCCGAAGAAGCCGCTGAGGCGCGCGCGCTTCCCCGACGAACCGCAGGAGAACCTGCTGTACTTCATCGAGAAGAACGCGCCGCTGCTCGAACCCTGGCAGCGCGAGATCGTGCGCATCGTGCGCAAGGTGGCGCAGTACTTCTACCCGCAGCGCCAGACCCAGGTGATGAACGAAGGCTGGGCCACCTTCTGGCACCACCGGCTGCTCAACCAGATGTACGACGACGGCTACCTGGCCGACGGCGTGATGATCGAATGGCTCAAGAGCCACACCAACGTCGTCTACCAGCCCCGGGTCACCGACAGAGGCTATTCAGGCTTCAACCCCTATGCGCTGGGCTTTGCGATGTACACCGACATCAAGCGCATCTGCGAGGCACCCACCGACGAAGACCGCCTGTGGTTCCCCGACATCGCCGGCAGCGACTGGGTGCCCACGCTGGAAGCCGCGATGCGCAACTTCAAGGACGAGAGCTTCATCGGCCAGTACCTCAGCCCCAAGCTGATGCGCGACTTCCGCCTGTTCGCCATCCACGACGACGAGAAGCAGCCCGAACTGGAAGTGGCCGCCATCCATGACGACAACGGCTACCGCCGGGTGCGCGAGGCGCTGAGCCGCCAGTACGACCTGGGCTCACGCGAGCCCAACATCCAGGTGTGGAACGTGAACCTGCGCGGCGACCGCAGCCTGACGCTGCGCCACTTCCAGCACAACGAGCGGCCGCTGGACGACAGCGGGCAGGAAGTGCTGAAGCATGTGGCCCGGCTGTGGGGCTTTGGCGTGCAACTGGAAAGCGCCAACGCCAAGGGCGACATCACCAAGCGCTGGGCGGTGCCAGCACCCAGCCACTGACAGGGGCTGCGGCGCCGGCCTGGCAGGCATCTCATTGCTGCGCTTCAGGACTGGTGCAGCAAGCCAGACCGCGGTCGCCGGCTTGGCACCTGACGCGTGTCAGACGCGCACAAGCGCCGCAGACGAAGCCGGTGGCAAGGCATCAAGCCGTTGCTGTGCGGCGGCGACGCGCCAAGCTGGCCAGCACGCCCAGGCCAGCCAACAGCATGGCGGTGGTGGAAGCCTCAGGCACCGGCACCATCGGGATGTCGCTCTGCACCACGCTGAAACGGCTGCTGAACTCCGGGGCGATGGTGATGATCGGGTCGATGTAGCCGCTGAGGCTCCAGCTGACAAACTCCGACTCGGCGTAGATGGACGTCCCACCGGCGCCACCCCCGACCTGCATGATGATGCGGTTGGCGACATTGGGCTGCACCAGCAGGCTGAAGGTCTCGGAGAAGCTGGCGTCGCCACGGGCGGTGATGCTGCCGCCGGGCGCAGACAACAGCCCATCTTCAGCAAAGTCCACCCGCTTGGGACCCGCGCGGTTGCCGGCATTCAGGCCATAGGCCTGGAAGTCGAGCCCGCCGCCCTCGACATAGGTCTGGAAGTCGGTGCTGATGAGCATGCCCAGCATGTTGACGCTGGCAGTCACGCGCGTGCTGCTGTCCAGTGCCTGCGCAGTGACAGAGCCGCGGATGTATCCCAGTGTGGTGATGGTCACCGGGATCAGTTCTCCATCGTTGGCATCACCAGCGATGGACCAGGCGTAGTCAATCTGCCCGGTCAGATCGACAAACGCCCGCCCACTGGCCGCTGCGCTGTAGGCGATGAAGGGCACGCTCGCGTTGTCGGCCCCCAAGGTGACACTGGCGCGCGCCTGGCCACCGGCGTAGACCGCCTGGTGCGCACCAAAGTCCGGGGTGAAAACCTCGGCGCGGCCTTCCAGCGCCTCGGTCGAGCCCGCGATCAATGTGGTGCTGGCACTGGCTGCAGGCACGGTGTTGGCTGCGGGTAAAGCGTGGGCGGCCTGCGCGGTGATGCTGGCAGTTGCGGCGAGCAACAGGAAAGAAGACAAGTTGGACATGGAGGCCTTGGCTGCATCGATGAGGTCGACTGGAGAGACATCCTAGGGCCCCGCCCGCCAGCGCACATCGGCCAAATGGCCGATCCCCCGCGTCTGAGCGGTGGGCGGCCATGGACCCGGCGGGCTGGCAGCGTGCCCTGCGCCGCCAGTTCGGCCGCCAGCAACGCTTCACGCTGCACAAGCTGGGTAGCGCGCTGGTGTGCCGTGATTTCGAGGCCCACAACCAGGCCACCCAGGGGGTGTACCGCGTGGCCATCGGCGGGGCGGCAAGGCAGCATTGCAGCGCGGCTGGATGCCAGCCCACAGTGCGCTGTGGCTGCACCAGGGGCCGCAACGCAGCCTGCGCTTTCGGGCGGGTGACGGCTGCCCGCCCGCGCTGTTGGGCCTGGCCGCCGGCCTGTTCGACCCCGCCAAGGGCGACATCACCAAGCGCTGGGCGGTACTGGCACACAGCCATTGACGAAGCCAGGCTGCGGCACCGCCTGTTGCAACCGGCCGACGGCAGCTGTGCCGGGCCTTGCATCCCGTCAGGCAGCCGCAGCCAGGCGCTGCGCCAGCTCGGCTGCTGCCATGTCGAAAGGCTGGCACGTCGCCGCCAGCCCCTGCGCAGCGGCCAGCCAGTGGGCCTGGGCAGGCGCGTCACCAGCTTGCCTGGCCAGATCGGCGGCCATGGCCGCCGCGTGCAGTTGCAGCCCGGGGCGCACCCGTGCTGCCGGGCTGTCGTGCAGTGCGGCATAGGCAGCCAGCGCCTCGGCTGGCGGCAGCAGGCGCGCCAGTTCCAGCTCCATCAGCACCCGGTTGAACGGCGACGCCAGGCGGGCCACCAAGGCCTGGAGCGCGGCCACCAGCGCGCCATCCACCTGGCCAAAGCAGCGCTGCCAGCGCAGCCGCAGCGCCAGGCGCCGGCCGACGAAGCGCTCGGCCAGGCCGTCGGTGTCGCTGGCCAGCGCGGCCGCCGCCGCGTCGGCCTGGCCCAGGGCAATCGCCATCTGCGCCAGGTGGTTCTCGCACAGCAGGATGTCGGTGCGGATGTAGTCGGCCGCCGGCAGGCGCTGCAGTTCGGTGATGGCGCCCTGCAGCATGGCGCGGGCCTCGTCGTGCCGGCCCAGTTCATGCAGCACGGCGCCCAGGTGGATGTCGATCTTGACGCCCGCGCCGCCGCTGCCGTAGAGCGCCTCGCGCCGGCTGCGGGCCTCGGTCAGCACAGCGCAGGCGTCGGCGTACTCGCCGCGCCAGTAGTGCATCACGCCCAGGTTGCTCATCGCCGGCAGCGCATTGGGCCAGTCGCCCAGTGCGTTGAAGGCTGCCAGCGCCAGCCGGGCCTCGGCAATGGCCGCGTCCAGCCGGTCGCCGAAGGCATGGATGCTGGAGCGGGCCAGCCGGTAATGGGCGCGGGTCTCCAGGTCGGGCTGGCTGTCGATCCAGGCCTGGTGGCGCGCCAGCAGCGCCAGGCCGGCCTCGGCGCGGTTGCTCATGGCCATGGTCCAGCCCAGCGCCCGCGACAGCTGCCAGGCGAGATCCGGCGCGCCAGCAGCCAGGGCGCGGTCGATGGCCGCCTGCACCTCGGGCTCGGGCAGGGGCTGACCCAGATTGACCAGCAGGCCCCATTGCAGATTGAGCACGGCCAGCTGCTGCGGCTCGGTGCGGGCCAGGCCACGCAGGCGCTCGATGATGGCCGGGCGCTGCGCCTCATGGCCCTGGGACTCGAAAGCGCCGGCACGCTCCTGCAACACATCGAACAGCAGCGGCGCAGCTGCCGGGTCGCGTTCAAGCGCGCCGATGGCGCGGTCCAGCAGGGCCGCGTGTTCATTGGCCAGCGCGGCGGCGCGGGCCGCCCGCGCCGCCTGGCGGAAGCACGCGCCGGCCAGCCGCCATTCACCGCAGGCCTGCCAGTGGGTGGCGATCTGCGCTGCGTCACCGCCGTGCTGGCCCAGGTGCTCGGCCACGAAGCGGTGCATGAACTCGGCCACCGCCTGCGGCACGCTGCGCACGGTGACGGTGGCGATCACGTCGTGCACAAACTGCCGGCCGTAGAACACCTGGCGCTGCTCCAGCTCGCGCAGCGGTGCGCTCAGCGCAATCGGCGGGCAGGCCAGCGCGGCGGCGGCCAGCGGAATGCTGTAGCCGCTGCCGGCGATGGCGGCCAGTTGCACCAAATGGCGGGCCTGGGGCGAGAGCAGGTCGATGCGGCGCTGGATCACGGCCTCGATGCTGGCGGGCAGCGGCAGGCTGCCGTCGGCGGCAAGGGAATCGGCACCACCGTCCGCACCGGCGCTGGACAGCAGCAGCTTCACCGATTCCAGCAAAAAGGCCGGGTTGCCGCCCACCTGGCGCCACAGGCGACCGGCCCAGGTGCCGGCGTCGAGCGCAGGCACAGCCAGGCTGGCCAGCAGATCCTGGGCGTCGTCGGCCGACAAGGCGGCCAGATCAACCCGGGTCAACTGCCCGGCGGCCACCAGACCAGCCAGCAGGGCCTGCGCCTGGCTGCCGGCCTCGTCGGGCCGCAGGCCCAGGGCGAAGCGCAAGCCCGCCGACGACGGGCCGCCGATGGGGCTGCCGCCAGCGCCCACGCCCACTGCGCTGTTGTCACGCTGTCGTCAACGCTGTTGTCAACCCTGATGTCAGCGCTGCTGGCGGTGGCTGGCCGGGCGGCGGGCTCGGCCAGCACAGCCAGCGCGGCCAGGCTGGCGTCATCGGCAAACTGCAGATCGTCCAGCACCAGGGCCAGGCAGCCGCGCTGGGCCGCGCTGCCCAGCCAGCGGCCCAGCGCCAGCAGCGCCAGGCTGCGCTCATGGTCGGTGCGCACCGGCGCCACCGTGGCACCGGCCAGGCTGGCCAGACGCGGCAGCAGGCGGGCGGCATGCAGGGCGTCGGCGGTGTCGGTGGGTAGGGTGAAGCGGTCGACCACCGCCAGCACCAGCCGGCTGAGTGCGGCATAGGGTTGCACGGCGTCGCCAGGCCGGGCGGCGGCGGCAGCGCAGGGCCCCAGCGCTGCGGCCCAGTCACCCAGCAGCCTGCTCTTGCCCAGGCCAGCCTCGCCGGCCACCACCAGCACATGGCCGGCCTGCCAGCCTGCCACCAGCTGGCGCATGGCTGCGCTGCGCCCCACCAGGCGGGGCGGGCGCAGCACGCTGATGGGTAAGTTGCGGGTGGCAGCCGGGGTGGGCGCCCAGGCCGCCTGCACCGCCTGGGCCGATTGCGCCGCCGCCAGAATGGTCTGGCCCAGCTGCTGGGTGGCGGGCGAGGGCAGCACGCCATAGAGCTGGCGCAGCATCTCACGGCAACGGTCCCAGGCCGACAGCGCGGCGGCGTGGTCACCACGCAGGTAGTACACCTCCATCAGCACGCGGTAGGCCTCTTCGCTCTCGCGGTCGGTCTGCAGCAGTTGGTCGGCTGCATACAGCGCGTCGTCCAGGCGCTGGCCCTGGGCGGCTTCGCGCACCTCGGCCAGCCAATCGCGCTTGCGCCTGTCGCGCGCGGTCTCGCGCTGGCCTTCCAGCCAGCGGGCAAAGGCCTCGCAGTCGTCGAAGGCCAGAGACTGCAGCAATTCGGCGCCAGCCGGTTCGGGCGGCTGCAGTTGCACCGTGGGGCTGAGCGACAGCACGCCGTTGCTGTCCTGCACCACATCGCCGGCATCGGTGCGCAGTTTAAGCAGGCGCTGGCGCAGGTTGCCGCGCGCGCGTTCTTCGCCCACATCGGGCCACAGCAGGCCGGCCAGGCGCGACCGTGGTGTCGGGCCTTCCAGGCTCAGCCAGGCCAGCAGGGCAGCGTGCTTGCGCTCCAACGGGCGAGGCGGGTCCGTGCCGCGCTGCCAGCAGGCCACGCCGTGCAACAACAACCGCAGAGACAGCGCAGCAGGAGGCAGGTTCATCGAAACATCCCATCGACAGCTTGCAAGCACGGTGGCGGCTGCGCAATCCCTGGCCCAGGTGGGTGGCCGTGTGCGGCAGCGGGAGAGCGTTGACGCTGTGGTGACGCTGCAGCGTGGAGTATCGCCAAGCCATGCCCGACGCCACGCCACCGCACGCACCACCGCCGCCGCCAGCCGGCACGCGGCTTTGGCATGCCGGGCGCCAGCTGCTGATCTACCAGCCCGACGGCCCGCTCGGCGGCACCTTCACCTGCACCCGCTGCGCGGCGCAGGCCTGGCAGCCTGACTTGCTGCCGCATGCGCCGGGCTGCCCGTTCAGGCCACCCCCGCAGCCAGTGACGGGCGGGTGACGGTGCCTCGCCCAACCATGCGCCTCATACCGGCGCGAGCCCCGGCCGCTGGTCACCACCACACACCCAAGGAGTTCTGCATGTCGCGTGCTGTCTGCCATCACTTTCACCGCCACGCTGGCCCGCATCGGCCTGGCCGTTTGACGCCTGCTGCCCTGCTGCTGGGGCTGGCCGCTGCAGCGGCTGGCCCTAGCCAGGCGGCGCCGATCGGCGTCTACAACCAGTATTTCGTCACCGGCGGGGCCTTCACCGGGACCGGGTCGGGCAGTGACAACCGCTACAGCTGCAACATGGGTGGCGTTGCGGGTGCCTTGACAGGTTGCGTCGGCAACCCTGGCCTGGGGCTCGCTTACCTGGCGAACACCACCACAGGCACGGTCGATGCCACGGGCCGCACCACTGCGTTCTTTGCCGACACCACGCGCCGCAGCTTCCACTTGGAGTACCCGGACAACGTTCCAACCGTCGTCGTGGACCCGGCCTTCAGCCGTGCACGCGCCGCCGCCGACCTGGCCAGTGCCAGTCTGCGCGCCAGTGTGGTGAACGATTCCAACAACACCGACTATGTCTTCGGCCAGGCCGTGGCCGACCTGCACGACATCGTCACCCTCAACGTGGCCGGCGCCGACGCCAGCACCCGCACCCGGGTGAACTTCAGCTTTGCCGTCGATGGCCAGGTCGATGACACCGGCAAGACCACCATCTACGGCCAGCCGGGTGCGGGCAGCATGGAGGCCCGCCTGTTGCTCAACGACCTGTCCAGTGCCAACGACAACGGGCCATACACCGTGGTGGCCAGTGCAGGCTGGTCCAAAACCTCGTACGCCAGCTTCGTCCAGAACGCACCGTTCTACGAGAACCGTGGCGATGCGGCACTGTCCGGCGGCAGCTGGGTGCAGAACAGCCGGAACCTGATGCAGTTCGACGGCTGGCTCGACATCGTCGGCGCCAGCGCCACCATCAACCCCACGCTGTTTCTCAGCGTGAACTGCGACATCGGCCTGGTCTGCGACTACGGCAGCACCGCCAAATTCAGCTTTGTCGGCTTGCCGGCCAGTGTCAGCTACAGCTCGGATTCAGGCGTGTTCCTGACCGCTGTGCCAGAGCCACAAAGTTGGGCGATGCTGCTGGCGGGCATGGTGGCACTGGGCTTGGTGGCCAGACGCAGGGCTTGAGCGGTCAAGGCGGCAACAGCGCGCCTCGCCGCCGCGCAGCGCACCCAGGTCGACCTGCGCCGGGCTGCCCCGATTGCTGAACCGGCGCATGCAATGCGCGTGATGCTTGCATGGCAGCCTGTGCTGCGGGGCGCGGGCTGCAGTGGCTGCAGAATCCGCAACAACCCCCCGTTGCAGCGCAGTGATGGCCTCCCCAGTCAACCGACCCCACCCCGCCCGCGCACCTTGTGGCGCTGTCAAACCCAAGCCGCAGGCCCTGGCCAAGCCCAAACCCAAACCCAGACCCAAGGCTGAAGCCCTGCTGGCACGCCAACGCCGCCCCACCGCCATGGCTGCGGCCCACGGCCTGGCAGCGCTGGTTGCTGTGTTGCGACCAACGCCACTGCGGCCATGAGCACTGCCACCACGGCCGCCGCGCTGCACGCGCTGCGCGAGCAGCCGCTGTGGCAATTGCTGGCGGCCACCAAGGCGCCTGCGGTGGTGGCGCTGCTGCGCGCCTTGCTGTTGGAAGGCGACCAGAGCCTGCCCGCATCGGTGCTGCAAGAGCGCCTGCTGCGTGAGCTGAACGGGCTGCGCGACGCCGGCCATGAACTGCCGCAAACCCCTGCGGCCTACCTGGCCGACTGGTTGCGCCAGGGCTGGCTGCAGCGCCGCCTGCCCGATGGCGCCAGCGAAGAGGTCTACAGCCTGAGCGTGGATGCAGCCGACGCGCTGCGCTTTCTGGGCGGGCGGCTGCGGCCCAAGTCCTCGGCCACCGAAAGCCGGCTGGCCACGGTGATCCAGCAGCTCACCCGCCTGGCCGACGAGACCGACAGCAACCCCGAGCGCCGCATCGCCACGCTGCAAGCCGAGCGCGCCCGCATCGACGCCGAGCTGGCCGCGCTGCGCGGTGGCGTGGTGCGCACCCTGCCCGACGACCGGGCGCTGGAACGCTCACGCGAGATCATCGTGCTGGCCGACGAGCTGGCGGCGGATTTCCGCCGCGTGCGCGACGACTTCGACCGCCTCAACCGCAGCCTGCGCCAAAGCCTGGTCGAACATGACGGCAGCCGCGGCCAGGTGCTGGAGCAGCTGTTCGCCGGTGTCGACCTGATCGCCGACAGCGACGCCGGCCGCACCTTCAACGCCTTCTGGCGCCTGCTGACCGACCCCGGCCAGTCGGCCAACTTGTTCGACGCGCTGGAGGCCATCGTTGCACGGCCGTTTGCGCGCCAGCTCAGCCCGCGTGAACGGCGCTTCCTGCTCGACCTGACCGCCACGCTGATGAACGAAGGCAGCGCCGTGCACGATGTGCTGCAGCGCTTTGCCCGCAGCCTGAAGGCCTTTGTGCAGAGCCGTGAATTCCGCGAGCAGCGCCGCCTGCAAGCCCTGCTGCGTGAGGCCGCGCAGGCCGCGCTGCAAGTCAAGGAGCAGGTGCGCAGCAACCAGGCGCTGGGCTTTTCGATCACGCTGACCAGCAGCCGGGTGCGCTCGGTGGCGCAGTGGCAGCTGCAGGACCCGGCCCAGCGCATGGCTGACGCCAGCATGCCCACCGAGGTTGCGCCCACGCTCAGCCTGGACGCCGTGGCTGCGCTGGTGCGCCAGTCGGAGATTGATTTCCGCAGCCTGCGGGCGCACATCCGCAGCGCGCTGGCGCAGGCGCCGCAGGTGTCGGTGGCGCAGCTGTTGCAACAGTTTCCGCCGGCCCAGGGCCTGGGCAGCGTGGTGGGCTATGTGGCCCTGGGCGCGCGCCATGGTGAACTGGGGCCCGGTACCGAGCAGGTGCGCTGGCAAGGCGCCGATGCCACCTGGCGCGCCGCCCAGGTGCCCACCATCCACTTCATCCGGGAGCGTTTGCTTGAACTTGCCGACTAGATGGGTCCACCCCCTACGCGCTCCGCGCGCCCCCTCAAGGGGGCAACGCCAGCAGCCCGGCAAAGCCGGATCTGCGGCCGTTCGCTTGCTTTGGCTTGTGGCACGCCTGGCGGCTTGCGCTTGCGCATGGAGGCAAAAATTGCCCACTGAATTGAGCGCGGAATCTGACGCTGGCCCGAACGACGGCCCCAACGACCAGCCCACCGACGGCCATGCGCACCACGGCTTTGCCGGCGACACCGGCACCCTGCCGCTGGACACCCGCCGGGTGCTGGTGCAGCTGTTGCTGGGCCCGTCGATCGACGCCACCCGCCAGCGCCGCCTGTGGCCCGTGCTGCTGCGTGACGAGACCGTGTTGCGCGCCCGCCTGCACGACCTGTTCCTCGACCTGGTGGTGGACGTGGAGCAGCAAGTGGCCTTCACCCGCCAGGTGGTGGCCGACGACATCGACGCGCCGGTGCTGCTGCGCAAATCCCAGCTCAGTTTTCTCGACAGCGCCCTGGTGCTTTACCTGCGCCAGCGCCTCACCCAGGCCGAAGCCCAGGGCGAGCGCGCGGTGGTGTCGGCCGACGAGATGGCCGCACAGTTGTCGGTGTTCGAGCGCAGCGCCAACCCAGACCAGGCGCGCTTCGGCCGCCAGGTGGCCAGCGCCATCGAAAAAGCCAAGAAGCTGAACCTGCTGCGCCTGTTGGGCGGCGCCGACCAGCGCTTCGAGGTGTCGCCCGCGCTCAAGCTGCTGTTTCCGGCAGAGCAGATCCAGGCGCTGACCCACGCCTACCGCGCGCTGGCCGACGGCAGCGCCAGCGCGGCGCTGCCTGGCGCCAACCAAGCCACCGACGATGATGACGATGACCCGCCCGAGACCGACGCATGAGATCGCTGTTCGACGACCAACCCGGCTTTGATACCGATGCTGCGGCCGGTGCCCGCCCTGGCAGCCCCGCAGCGGCTGAGCCCCGCTTGGCCAGGCAGGGCCCCGCCCCGGTGGCGCCCGCCTCAGCCCATGGCCACCAGTTCCGCCTGCAGCGGCTGCAGACCTTCAACTGGGGCACCTTCGGCGGCCTGTTCGACTTCGCCATTCCCGCCCAGGGCTATTTGTTCGTGGGGCCGTCAGGCTCGGGCAAATCCACGCTGCTGGATGCCCATGCCGCGCTGCTGACGCCGCCCAAGTGGGTCGATTTCAATGTCGCAGCGCGTGAAAACGAGCGCCAGGGCAAAGACCGCAACCTGCTCACCTACCTGCGCGGCGCCTGGGCCCAGCAAAGCGGCGAGGGCCGCGAGGTGGTGGCCCAGGTGCTGCGCCCCGACACCACCTGGAGCGCCATCGCCGAAACCTACCGCAATGGTGAAGGCCGGGTGGTGGTGCTGGCCCAGGTGCTGTGGGTGCGCGGCAAAAGCAACCAGGCCGCCGATGTGCAGAAGGTGTACCTGGTGCTGACCGAGCCGCTGGACCTGGCGGCGCTGGAATTTTTGCCGCGCTGTGACTTTGATGTGCGGCGCTTCAAGCATGAACTGCCGCAGGCCTTCATGGCGCGTGAATTCAGCGCCTACCAGGAGCGCTTTCGCAGCCTGCTGGGCATCGCCAGTGAACGTGCGCTGCGCCTGCTGCACAAGACCCAGTCGGCCAAGAACCTGGGCGACCTGAACACCTTTCTGCGCGACTTCATGCTGGACGCGCCCGAGACCTTTGCCGTGGCCGACCGCCTGGTGCTGGAGTTCGGCGAGCTCAATGCCGCGCACCAGGCCGTGGTGGCTGCAAGGCGGCAGATCGAGACGCTGGCACCCGCCGCTGCCGACTGGCAAGAGCGGCTGCAGTGCAGCGCGCACAAGGCCACACTGGGCGCGCTGCAGGCCGGCGTCGATGCGTTCCGCGAGCAATGCCGCAGCCGCTTGCTCGGCGAGCGCATCACCGAGCTGCGCACCGACGGCGACGGCGCGCAACAACAGGCCAGCCTGCTGGCCGACGCTGCCGAGCGCGCCTTCGACAAGCTGGGCGAGCTCAAGCGCCGCCGTGCCGACAGTGGTGGCCAGCTGATCGAAGACCTGCAGCGCCAGCTGGCCGATGCCGAGCGCGCCCGCCCCGAGCGCCTGCGCAAGCGCGCATTGGTGCAGGCGGCCTGCGCCACGCTGGGCTGGGCCATGCCCGATACCGTGGCCTGGTTTGTGCAGCATGCCGACACGGCGCGCGCCCAGGTGGCCAACGCTGCCCAGCGCAGCCAGCAGGCCGAAGCGCGCAAAGATGCCCTCAAGCGCGACAAGGCCGACGCCGAGTTGCGCTTTGCCCAGGTGCTGCGCGAGGTGCGCGCCATGGAGCGCCAGCGCAGCAACATCCCGGCGCGCCTGCTGGACCTGCGCGCCCGCATTGCCCAGGCCCTGGGCCTGGCCGAAGAGCGCCTGCCCTTTGCCGGTGAACTGCTGCAGGTGCGCACCGACCAGGCCGCCTGGCAAGGCGCCATCGAGCGGGTGCTGGGTGGCTTTGCGCGTGCCCTGCTGGTCGACGACAAGCACTACGCCGCCGTCACCGCCTGGCTGGAAGACAACAACACCGGCGAGCGGCTGTTCTACAACCGCATGCTGCCGCAGGCCGCCAGCCAGCGCAGCCCCGGCCCGCAGTCGCTGGTGCGCAAGCTCGACACCGCACCCGGCCTGGCCCCGGCGGTGGCCGACTGGCTGCGCGCAGAGCTGCAGGCCCACTTCGACTTCGACTGCGCCGATTCATTGGCCGCCTTTCGGGCCGCCACCCGGGCCGTCACCCGCCAAGGGCAGATCAAGCGCGACAGCAGCCGCCACGAGAAAAACGACCGCCAGCGCATCGACGACCGCAGCCAGTGGGTGCTGGGGTTCGACAACCGCGACAAGTTGCGGCTGTACCAGGACCAGGCTGGCACGCTGGCCGAGGCCATTGCCGCGGCGGACCGTGCGCTGGCAGCCGCCCGCAGCGACGACGACAAGCAGCGCGCGCAGGACATGGCCTGCAACACCTTGCAGAACCTGAGCTGGGCCGACATCGACGTGGCCACCCTGGTGGCGCAGGCGGCCGATCTGCAGCAGCGCATCGCCGCCGAGCTGGCCGCCCGGCCTGCACTGGCCACGCTGGACATGCAGATCCAGCAGCAAGACGGCGTGTACCGCGCCGCCGCCGAGGCGCGCACCCAGGCCGATGTGCGGGCCCAGGGCATGCGTGCCGAGATCACCCGCCTCGAAGGCCGGCTGCTGGCCCAGGCCCGACTGACCGAGGTGGCGCCAACGCCCAGCCAGCAGCAGGGCCTGCAGGAGCGCCTGGCGCAGCGCCTGGCCGAGCGCGGCAGCACGCTGGCGCTGGACAACCTCGACCAGCTGGTGGCGCAGGTCGACCGTGCCCTGGGCGCCGAGGACAAGGCGCTGGAATTGCGCATGCTGGCGCTGCGCAATGCCATCGAGCAGCGCCTGGCCGAATTCAACCGGCTGTGGCCCGCCGAGGCCGGCGGTCTGGACCCGACGCTGGCAGCAGCCGAGGACTATGTGGGCAAGCTGACCCGGCTGCAGACCGACGGCCTGCCCCAGCATGAGCAGCGCTTCATGCAACTGCTGCGCGAGCAGAGCGACCAGAACCTGACCTTGCTGGCCAGCAAGATCGACCAGGAGCGCAGCGCCATCCGCGCCCGCATGGAGCTGGTCAACGAAAGCCTGCTGGGCGCGCCCTTCAACACCGGCACCCACTTGGTGATCGACACCCTGCCGCATGAAGGTGAAGAGGTGCGCGCCTTCCGCCAGCGCCTGCGCGACGCGCTGAGCCATTCGCTGTCGGCCGGGCTGATCAGCGACGCGGCGGTGGCCGAGCAGCGCTTTGCGCTGCTGGATGCGCTGGTCAAGCGCCTGGCCAGCCAGGACAGCGCCGACCGCCACTGGCGCGCCCTGGTGCTGGACGTGCGCCAGCATGTGGAATTCATGGCCCGCGAGCTGCAGGACGACGGCGGCCGCGAGATCGAGGTCTACCGCAGCGGCGCCGGCAAATCGGGCGGTCAGCGGCAGAAGCTCACCGCCACCTGCCTGGCCGCCGCGCTGCGCTACCAGTTGGGCGGGCGCGACCGCGCCTGGCCGGCCTTCGCCACCGTGGTGCTGGATGAAGCCTTCGACAAGGCCGATGCTGAATTCACCGCCATGGCCATGCACATCTTCAACAGCTTCGGCTTCCAGATGGTGGTGGCCACGCCGCTGAAATCGGTGATGACGCTGGAACCCTTCATCGGCGGTGCCTGCTATGTGCACAACAGCGACCGCCAGCATTCCAGCGCGCTGCGCATCGACTACGACACTGGCACCGGGCGGCTGCAGTTGCCACCGGCGGTGGCGCTGGCGGCCGACGCTGGCCCGCCACCGCTGGCAGGCCCGGCAGCACATGCTGAAACTGCTGCTGCCTGACGCCGCCAGCGCCCAGCTGGCCCGGCAATACGGCCGCAGCCATGCGGCCTGGCTGGGCCAGGCCGCTGCGACGGGCCCCACCGCGCCAGCACCGCGCTGGCCGCTGCAGTTGCCCCTGGGTCAGCCCACCGAAGCCGATGCCGCCGCCGAACCCGAGGCCGTGCGCGCCTGGGTGCAGGCCTGGCTGGCCTGGCCTGGGCCTGGCACCTTGCAATCGGTGACCCGGCAATGGCCGCGCCTGGGCCGGCAAACCCTGCCCCAGGCCCTGCTGCTGGACGGGCCCGCAGCGCTGGCCGATCTGGCCGGCCAGGGCGCACGCTGGCGCCGTGCAGCCGCGCGGCATGCCACCCTGCAGCAGGCCTGGCCGGCGCTGCAGGGCGCGGCCACCGGCCAAAGGCTGTTCGACGCGCTGGCCGACTTCCACGACAGCGACATGGCGCGGCTCACCGGCCTGCTGCGCTGGCTGGCCGACCATCCGCGGTCCGGCCTGTACCTGCGCCAGCTGCCGGTGCCGGGCCTGGACACCAAGTGGGTGGAGCAGCGCAAGGCCTTGATCCTCGACCTGCTGGGCCTGCCGGGCGCGATGGCGCCGGTGGGCACCGATGACCGCGCGGCAGAGGCCACCATGCCTGGCCGTGACCTGCACAGCTGGCTGGGCCTGCTGCGCCCACCCGCCCGGCTGCGGCTGCGCGTCCTGTGCCCGGCGCTGCAGCAGCAAGTGGGCGGCCTCAGCGATGTGGAGGCCCCCGTGCACGACCTGGCGCGCTGGCCGCTGGCGCCGCAGCAAGTGCTGGTGGTCGAAAACCTGGAAAGCGGCCTGGCCCTGCCGCCACTGGCCGGCACGGTGGCCGTGCTCAAGCTGGGCCATGCAGTGGGCCAGCTGCGCCAGCTGCCCTGGCTGGCGCAAGCCCGCGTGCGCTACTGGGGCGACATCGACAGCCACGGTTTTGCGATGCTGGACAAGGCGCGCCAGGCCTGGCCGCACACCACATCGCTGCTGATGGATGCCGCCACGTTGCAGGCCCATCTGGACCTGTGCGTGGAGGAGCCGCAGCCCTATGGCGGGCCCCACCTGGCCACGCTGAACGCCGGCGAGCGGGAGGCCTTCGACGGCCTGGTGCAAGGCACCTGGGGCCTGCGCCTGCGGCTGGAGCAGGAGCGCCTGCCCTGGGGCCTGGTCTTGCAGGCCCTGGCGCGGCTGTGAGGCCGGTTCAGCCCAGCGCAGCTGCCAGCTGCTGCGCCATGGTCATGCCCCGCTCCTGCAGGTAGACCATCGCAAACACCGCGCGCCCGGCGCTGCGTTCGGCCCACAACCGGGGCACCGCTGCAAACGCCACACCACGCTGCGACGGTGCCTGCGCGCCTGCCACCAGTGCATCGCCCAGCGCAGGCGCCACGGCGCCGCGCAACACCACGCGCTGGCGCTCGCCGTCGCTGCTGAGCGTGGCACTGCCCGCGTCCACGGCAGCCTGCACCGCCGCTGGCAGCGGCTTGCCGGCCGGCAGGTCGATGGCCAGTGCGGGCAGGGCCGGCGCAAGGTGGCGGAACAACGGGCCATCGTCCGGCAAGCCCAGGGGAAGCTGCGGCGTCAGCATCGACGCCAGGTCCAGCGGGTCGAAGCCCATGCCGTCGATCAGACGGTCGGCCAGCGCATTGGCAGCCAGCCCGGTCTCGGACTCGGTGACATGGGCATAGGCCTTGTTCAATGCCGGCCGGCTGCGGGGCCGTGCGTACGGCATGCGCAGCACCCGGCCCAACAACTGCTCCACCGCAGTGGCCGAGCGCATGGCCTGCACGCTGCACAGCACATAGGCAAACGGGCAGTCCCAGCCTTCGCGCAGCGCCTGCACGGTGATGATTTAGGGCACCGGGCAAGCCCGCGCAGCCAGGTCCAGCCCGGCCAGCCCGCGCTCGGTGCCGGTGGCCACCACCACCTGGTCGGACGGGATATGCAGGTCGTCCACCAGGTGGGCGCGCAGCACCGGCCACATCCACGGGTTCGCCGCTGTTCTGTGCCTGCAGCAGCACGATGGGGCGGATGTAGTCGCCCTGGTTGAGGCCGGGCTCGGCTTCTGCTTGTTGCGCCTCGGCTTCCAGCAGGCGCTGCTGCTGCACCGCATCAAACACGGCGGCCTGCCATCCGCGGGTATGTTCCACCAGGGCAATCGGCATCTTGATCATGTGCTCGGCCTGCAGCTGCTGGGCCGACACATGGAACAGCACATTGCTGCGCCTGGGGATGGGTGTGGCCGTCAGCTCCAGGATCAGCGCCGGATTCAGCCGCTTCAGGGCCTCGAAGCTGCGCTCGGTCTTGGTGTTGTGCGCCTCGTCGACGATCACAGACGGCCGGCGCAGGGCCAACCAGTTGGCCAGGCTGTAGCGCGGCTGGCCGACAAAGCGCGCCAGCATCGCGCGACCGGTCTTGTCCGCAACCGCGTCCGCAGCCGTCACCAGCGCGTCGGCAGGCCGTGCAGCACAGCCAAGGCCGCCGAGGGAACACTGCGGAAGTGCCGCTCGAAGGCTTCCGAGAACGCGTACACATGGCGCTGCTCGGTGTCTTCCACCCGAAAGCTCTGGATGGTGGCCACCACCACCACCGCGTACGCATCGAAAGTCTTGCGGCGACAGCGTGGCCACTGCGTCCAGGTCGCACACTTGCACGCCCTCGCCGCAGGCCAGCACCAAGGCCTGGCGGAACGGGTGGCCCGGGGTGGACAGCGCGGCCAGCGTCTGCGTGCGGATGGTGTCGCTGGGCACCAGCCACAGCGCCAGTGGCTGCGGCGTGGCGCCTGGCCATTCACGCGCCAGGCGGCCAATGGCATGCGCGGCCAACAAGGTCTTGCCACCGCCGGTGGCGATGCGCAGACCCACACACGGCACGTCGCCAAAGGGCTAGAGCTGGTAGCCGAATCCGGTCGCTGCCTGAAAGGCGCTGTGCGCGCCAAGCAGGCTGGCCTGGCGCAGACAACGCTCCAGGGCCAGCAGAGCCTGGCCTCGGTGGCGCTTGAGGGTGAAGGTCGGCAGGCGATCAGCTGCCCACGCGCACAAAGCTGCCCGGCTGCAGCTGGACCAGCGCAAGCTCCAATGCGGGCACCAACTTGGCCAGCACCGACAGCTCATTCGACACCGCGCTCAGCAACACCACGGCCACCGGCAGCGCCAGCAGGTTCTGCTGGTATGGCAAGTTCTTGTCCACGGTGATGAATGCGTCGAAGGCGGTGCCGGCCAGCGCCAGCAGGGCGCCGTTCTGCACCCCGCTCCAGCCCATGTCGACCACGGTGGACACATCGTGCCCCGTCAGGTGCTGCCGCAGCCGGCGGGGCACTGATTCGTCAAGCAACAGGCGCATCGGCGAACAGGCGCAGGCGTGCGGCTTCCAGCACCGCCAGGGCAGCGGCCCGGGCCACCGACGGAAAGTCGGCTAGAAAGTCTTCCAGCGACGCGCTGCCTTCCAGGTAGTCAAACAGGTGCTGCACCGGCACGCGGGTGCCGGCAAAGCACAGGGCGCCGCTCATCACGGCCGGGTCGCGGCGCAGCAGCTCAGTGTCAATGGGGTCGGGCATGGCAATCTCCAGCGGCGCCCAAGCTTAGCGCGGCACCGCGTGCGGCAGTTGCTTGAAGGTGATGCCTTCGGCTGCCAGCCGGGCTGCGCCCAGGCGGCAGGCTTCGCCGTCAATCAGCTTCGGGCCATCCGGCCAGCCGCTGGCTTGCAATATGGCCAGCACCGCGCTGGTGAGCACGTTGCCAGCGGCCGGCCGCTTGTCGCCCAGAATGCCTTGAACAGCAGTGACACGGTGCTGCCGCCGTGCACACCCAGCCAGGGCGTGGCTACGGCACGGTGTGGCAGGGCGGTGCCGGTCTCGCGCATCCAGACGAAGGTGGCCACAAAACTCCGCCGCCCAAACACCTAGCGTGCAGCGCCGGCAGCTTTGTCCAGCAAGTCCAGGCCACGGTCGGCCTGGCCGGCTCCGCGGGCGGCGCGCAGCTTGAAATGTGTCTCGGCGTCAAATTCGGCCAGCATCACCGTGGCCATGTCGTCGATCAGCCGGTTCAAGGTGGTGCCGCGGCTTTCGGCCAGTGCGCGCAAGCGCTGGTGCTTGTCGTCAGGCAAACGGACGGTGAGTGCGCTCATCACAAGGTTCCTTGCAAAAAATCGACAGGGCTGGCGCAGCGCAGGCCGGGAAAGGCCAGTTCAGCGCGTGCCAGATCACGCAAGTTGCGGGTGACCACCCAGCCCACCTGGCCGGCCACGGCCAGCTCCACCAGGTGGTTGTCGGCTTCATCCGGCAGATTGGGGCGCCAGCCAAAGTAGACCCGGGTCCATTCACAGGTGGCCAAAAAAATGTCCAGCAGCTCGCTGCGCTCAGCGGCAGTGAGCCGGCACTGCGCAAACAACGCCGGCCGTGACAACACGTCCTCGTACTCGGCCAACAAGGCCGCGCCCATCAGTGGCTTGGCGCGCTGCTGCAGGCAGGCCGTAATCACCTGTGATGCCGCGCCGGTGCCCAGGCAGGCACCGACAAAGACGTTGGTGTCGATGACGCAACGCGGCAACATCTCAAAATGGTAGCATTTTTGCCACCGGGATAGTGCATGTGCGACAGCAGAGCGATCGCAAGTCAAAAGGGCCGGCAAAGCCGGCCCCGATGGACAAGGTTCCGGCCTGATCAGGCCTTCAACGCCATCAGCACCTCGTCCAGCATCTTCTTGGCGTCGCCGAACAGCATGCGGTTGTTCTCTTTGTAGAACAGCGGGTTGTCCACGCCGGCATAGCCGCTGGCCATGCTGCGCTTCATCACGATGCTGGTCTTGGCCTTCCACACCTCCAGCACCGGCATGCCGGCGATCGGGCTGGTGGGGTCGTCCTGCGCCGCCGGGTTGACGATGTCGTTGGCGCCGATGACCATGGTCACGTCGGTCTTGGGGAAGTCGTCGTTGATCTCGTCCATCTCCAGCACGATGTCGTAGGGCACCTTGGCCTCGGCCAGCAGCACGTTCATGTGGCCGGGCATGCGGCCGGCCACCGGGTGGATGCCGAAGCGCACGTTCACGCCCTTCTCGCGCAGCAGCTTGGTGATCTCGAACACCGTGTGCTGGGCCTGCGCCACCGCCATGCCGTAGCCGGGCACGATGACCACGCTCTTGGCGTCGCGCAGCAGCTCGGCGGTCTCGGCCGCCAGGATGGGCGACACCTCGCCCTCCGGCTGCGGCATCGCCGCCGGCGGCCTTGGCCACCGGTGCGCCGCCGCCAAAGCCGCCGGCGATCACGCTGATGAAGTTGCGGTTCATCGCCCGGCACATGATGTAGCTGACAGGATGGCGCCCGACGAGCCCACCAGCGCGCCCACCACGATCAGCAGGTCGTTGCTGAGCATGAAGCCGGTGGCCGCCGCCGCCCAGCCCGAGTAGCTGTTGAGCATGGACACCACCACCGGCATGTCGGCGCCGCCGATGGCCATCACCATGTGGATGCCGAACAGCAGCGCGATCACCGTCATCACCAGCAGCGGCAGCATGCCGGTCTGGATGTCGTGCGCATGCAGGAACTCGCGGCCGAACCAGATCACGATCAGCAGGCCGGCCAGGTTCAGCAGGTGGCGCCCGGGCAGCAGCAGCGGCTTGCCGCCGATCTTGCCCGACAGCTTGCCGAAGGCGACGAGCGAGCCCGAGAAGGTGACCGCACCGATCAGGATGCCGATGTAGATCTCCACCTCGTGGATGGCCTTTTCGGCCGGCGTGGGGAACACGGTGGACGTGTCCACATAGCTGGCAAAGCCCACCAGGCAGGCGGCCAGGCCGACCAGGCTGTGCATCAGCGCCACCAGCTCGGGCATCTGCGTCATCTGCACCTTCTTGGCTGCATACAGGCCGATGGCGCCGCCCACCACCAGGGCGCCGATGATCCAGGGGATGCCGGCCGGCGTGACACGCGGCCCCAGCACCGTGGCCAGCACGGCAATCGCCATGCCGATCATGCCGAACAGGTTGCCGCGGCGCGCGGTCTCGGGGTTGGCCAGGCCACCCAGGCTGAGGATGAACAGGATGGTGGCGCCGATGTAGGCCATGGTGGCCAGGCTGGAAGTCATGTCGGTGTCCTTGCTGTTGTTCTTGTTCTGGGGATCACTTGCGGAACATCGCCAGCATGCGCCGCGTCACCGCAAAGCCGCCGAACATGTTGACCGCCGTCAGCGCCAGCGCAAACACCGCCAGGCCCAGGATCAGCGCATTGGGCCGGTCGGTCACACCGCCGGTCAGCGGCGGCGCCACCTGCACCAGCGCGCCGATGGCGATGATCGACGAGATGGCGTTGGTCACGCTCATCAGCGGCGTGTGCAGCGACGGCGTGACGTTCCACACCACCATGTAGCCGATGAAGCAGGCCAGCACGAACACCGTGAAGTGCGCCAGGAAGCTGGCCGGCGCATACAGGCCCACCAGCAGGAACAGCAGCGCACCGACGCCGAACACCGTGGCCAGGCTCTTGGCCGACATCGGCTCGCTGGCGCCGCCATGGCCGTGGCCCTTCTTGGCGCGCCGGCGCGCGGCAGCGGCCGCCGGCTTGGGCGGCGCCGCCGGCATGCTTGATCGGCGGCGCCGGCCAGGTGATGGCTGCCGTCCTTGATGACCGTGAGGCCGCGGATGGCGTCGTCGTCCATGTTGACGTTGATGCACACCGTCCTTGGTCTTGCACAGCTCTTCGGTCAGGCGCAGCAGGTTGTTCGAGTACAGCGTCGACGCCTGCTTGGCCAGCCGGCTGACCAGGTCGGTGTAGCCGACGATGGTGACGCCGTGGCGCACCACCGCCTCGCCCGGCACGGTCAGCTCGCAGTTGCCGCCCTGCTCGGCGGCCATGTCGACGATCACGCTGCCGGGCTTCATGCTCTGCACCATCTCGGCGGTGATCAGCCGGGGCGCGGGCTTGCCCGGGATCAGCGCGGTGGTGATGATGATGTCGGCGTCCTTGGCCTGCTGCGCGTACATCGCGCGCTGCGCCGCCTGGAAGCCCTCGCTCATGACCTTGGCATAACCGCCGCCGCCCGAGCCTTCTTCGTCATAGTCGACCTTGACGAATTCACCGCCCAGCGACACCACCTGGTCGGCCACCTCGGCGCGGGTGTCGTTGGCGCGCACGATGGCGCCCAGGTTGGCCGCCGTGCCGATGGCCGCCAGGCCGGCCACGCCGGCACCGGCGATGAACACCTTGGCCGGCGGGATCTTGCCGGCGGCCGTGATCTGGCCGTTGAAGAAGCGGCCGAAGGCGTTCGCTGCCTCGATGACGGCGCGGTAGCCGCTGATGCCGGCCATGGAGGTGAGCGCGTCCATCTTCTGCGCGCGGCTCAACTGCCGCGGCAGGGCGTCGATGGCCAGCACCGTGACCTTGCGGGCGGCCAGCTGCTCCATCAGCGCGGGGTTCTGCGCCGGCCAGATGAAGCCGATCAGCGTGGCGCCTGCGCGCAGCTGGGCCGCTTCTTCCGGGCTGGGCACGCGGGCCTTGAAGATGATGTCGGCCTGGGCATAGACATCGGCTGCGGTGGGCAGCACCTGGGCGCCGGCCGCCAGGTAGGTGGCATCGGCAAAGTTGGCGGCGTCGCCCGCACCGCTTTGCACTGCCACCGAGAAACCCAGCTTGATCAGCTTCTCCACCACGTCGGGCACGGTGGCAACGCGCTTTTCGCCGGCCGCCGTTTCAGTCGGCACACCAATCAGCAAACCCATGGAATGAACTCCTCAGTTGTTGTGAGCACCGGGCCCGGCCTGTCTCGGCCGGCGGTTGGGCCGCAGCCACTGCAAGAAGCTTACCTGACACGACGCAAAAGGCCGTCGCCACCGTGACCTGCACCACGCCAGCGGCCCCGCTAGCATGCGCTGCATGGGATTTCCACCACAGTGCACGCCCCCCGCCCTGGCCGGGCCCTGGCCCGCCGCGCGGGCCAGCCTGCGCACAGCGCACCGCCCGCCATGAGTGGCCCCCGCTGGAAACCCAGCGTCACCGTAGCCGCCGTGGTCGAGCAGGACGGGCGCTTTTTGCTGGTGGAAGAGCAGACGGCCGACGGCCTGATGCTGAACAACCCGGCCGGCCACCTGGACCCCGGTGAAACGCCCGAGCAGGGCGCAGCGCGTGAATGCCTGGAAGAAACCGCCTGCAGCTTCACGCCGCAGTTTTTGGTCGGGGTGTACCTGGCCCGGCTGCAGCGCCCGGCCAGCGGCGCTGCGCCGGCAGAAGACATCACCTACCTGCGCTTTGCCTATGGCGGCAGCGTGGGCGCACCCGAGCCTGGCCGCGCGCTGGACAGCCCGGTGGTGCGCACCCTGTGGCTGACGCCCGGCCGAAGTGCGGGCCAGCGCCGCGCGCCACCGCAGCCCGCTGGTGCTGCGCTGCATCGAAGACCACCTGGCCGGCGTGCGCCACCCGCTGGGCGTGGTCGGTGCCGACCCCTCACTCTGGGCCTGACCGCGATGGTGAACGACGTTCTGCAATTCGGCCCGGTGGCCGTGCACCTGGGTGAAAAATCCGGCAAATACCCGGACGGCAACCAGGTGATCGTGCAGGGCGCCGACCTGCGGGTGGCCTTCGACACGCCGCTGGTCAGCAACCGCATCGGCGCCGCCTTCGACAGCGTGGACATGGTCGTGCTGGGCCATGTGCATGAAGACCACATGACCGGCCTGCACCGCGTGCCGCAGGCCGCCGTGCAGGTGCATGCCGCCGACCTGGCGGCAGCACAAAGCTGGGACGGCCTGTCGCGCCACTTTGGCTACCCGCCCGAGGTGCTGGCGCCCATGCACGACAAGCTGCGGACCGAGTTCTTCTACCACCCGCGGCCCGACGCCACTGCCTATGCCGACGGCGCGGTGTGGCAGCTGGGCGGGGGCGTCAGCGTGCGGGCCCAGCACCTGCCCGGCCACACCGCCGGCCACTGCGCCCTGATCGAGCAGAGCCACGGCGTGGCCTTCATCGGCGACATCGACCTGTCCGGCTTCGGCCCCTACTACGGCGACGCCACCTCCAACCTGGCCGACTTCCGCCGCAGCCTGGCGGCGGTGGCCACGCTGGACGCCCGGGTGTGGGTGACCTCGCACCACCGCGCGGTCATCACTGACCGCGCCGATTTCCTGGCCCAGTTGGCGGCCTTCAGCGCCAAGATCGACGCGCGCGAGGCGCGCCTGCTGGCGATGCTGGCGGCCGGCCCGCAAACCATGGACGCGCTGGTGCGCCAGCGCCTGCTGTACCCGCCCGAGCATGACGCGCTGTGGGTCGACTTCGTCGAGCGCCGCAGCATCGCCCTGCACCTGGACGAACTGCTGGCCGACGGCCGGGTGCAGCAGCAGGACGACGGCCGCTACCGGCTGGCTTGATCCCCCGCAGCAGCGGCAGGCGCCAGCTGCAAGGCCAGGATCTCGTCGCCATGGTCGTCCAGCTGGCCGGTGGACTGCCAGCCCAGGCGGCGGTAGAAGCCATGCGACCGGCTTGCCGGGTCGGTGCTGCAGCCCAGGAACAGGCGGGTCCAGCCCAGACCTGCCAGTTGCTGCACCACCCGCGCCAGCAAGTCGCGGCCCAGGCCCTGGCCTTCAAACGCCGGCAGCACGGCCAGCACCAGCACTTCGCCGGTGGCGCGGTCGCCAAAGCAATAGCCCACCAGCACACCGTCTTGCAGGCACACATGCCCCGGCGTGGCGCCGCTGCGGATGCCATCGGCCCAGCTGGCGGGGGTGATGCCGTAGGCCGCCAGCCGGTCGGCCGGCACCGCGTTCTGGCGGGTGCGCCCGCGCAGGTCGATGCAGGCCGGGGCGTCTTCGGGCACGGCGGGGCGGTGGGTCAGTTGCATCGGCAGGATTGTGCGGATGAATCTGCGGATGAATTGCGGACAATCGGCGCCATGAAACCCCAGCGTGTGGTCGTCGGCCTGTCCGGCGGCGTCGATTCGGCCGTCACCGCCTGGCTGCTCAAGCAGCAGGGCCATGAGGTGGTCGGCATCTTCATGAAGAACTGGGAAGACGACGACGACAGCGACTACTGCGCATCGAACATCGACTTTGTCGATGCGGCGGCGGTGGCCGACGTGATCGGCATCGAGATCGAGCACGTCAACTTTGCGGCCGACTACAAGGACCGGGTGTTTGCCGAATTTCTGCGCGAATACGAAGCCGGCCGCACGCCCAACCCCGACGTGCTGTGCAACGCCGAGATCAAGTTCAAGGCCTTTCTCGACCATGCCCTGCGCCTGGGCGCCGACAAGATCGCCACCGGACATTACGCCCGCGTTCGCGAGGCGGCACAGGGCCGCTTTGAGCTGCTCAAGGGCCTGGACCCGCTGAAGGACCAGAGCTACTTTCTGCACCGCCTCAGCCAGGCGCAACTGGCCAAGACGCTGTTTCCGGTGGGCGAACTGCCCAAGACCGAAGTGCGCCGCATCGCTGCCGAGGTGGGCCTGCCCAATGCCAAGAAGAAAGATTCCACCGGCATCTGCTTCATTGGCGAGCGGCCGTTCCGCGAATTTCTCAACCGCTACCTCAGCCACCAGCCCGGCCCCATCGTCGACGAACGTGGCCGCCGCATTGGCGACCATGTCGGCCTGAGCTTCTACACCCTGGGCCAGCGCCAGGGCCTGGGCATCGGCGGCGTCAAGGAAAAAGGCGCGGCGCGCGGTGCCGGCGACCATGCACCCTGGTTCGTGGCGCGCAAGGACCTGGCGCGCAACGCCCTGGTCGCGGTGCAAGGCCATGGCCACCCCTGGCTGCAGTCGCAGGCGCTGGTGTTCGACGACGCCAGCTGGGTGGCTGGCGCGCCGCCGGCCGACGGCAGCCTGGCGGCCAAGGCGCGCTACCGCCAGGCCGACGCCAGCTGCCGCCTGGCCGCACAAGGCGGCGGCCGGTTTGCGCTGCAGTTCGACGCGCCGCAATGGGCGGTCACGCCCGGGCAGTCGGCGGTGCTGTACCAGGGCGATGTGTGCCTGGGCGGCGGCGTGATCGCGTCGGCCTCAGTCTCGGCATCAGCGGCGGCCTCAGCGGCGCCCGCTGCGGCTGCCGACGCCCGCGGCTGAGCGCCGGCCAAGGCCAGCCGGTTCAAGTCAGGCGCCGCTGCGGCCGATAGGACTGCAGAGACGGCGCTTGTGCCTGTGGCCGTCCTGCCCTGGACGACCACACCGATGCCCCGCCTGCCGCTTCTCCTCTGCCTTGTTGCCACCTTGTGCGCTGCACTGCCCGGCGCACCCGCCACCGCAGCCACGGCCCAGGTGCAGGTGCAGGTGAGCGACCCCGCCGGCAAGCCCCTGGCCGGCGCGGTGGTCTTCCTGGAATCGAAGGACGCGCGCGCTGCCGTGCGCCCCGAGGCCGGGGTGGAGGTGGTGCAGGTCAACCGCCAGTTTCAGCCGCTGGTGACGGTGGTGACGGTGGGCACACCGGTGAGCTTCCCCAACCGCGACACGGTGCGCCACCACGTCTATTCGTTCTCACCGGTCAAGAAGTTCGAGATCAAGCTCTACGTCGGCACGCCCACCGCGCCGGTGGTGTTCGACAGCCCGGGCATTGCCGCGCTGGGCTGCAACATCCACGACAACATGGCCGCCTGGGTGGTGGTGGTCGAGACGCCGCACCACGGCCGAACCGGCGCCGACGGCCGCCTCAGCCTGGACCAGGTGCCGGCCGGCGCCTACCGGCTGCGCGCCTGGCACCCGGGCCTGCCGCCCGGCGCGCCGGCGCTGGACCAGGCCCTGCAAGTGCCCACCACCGGCACACAGGCGGTGGCTGTCAAGCTGGCCGGGGTGGCGCTGTGATGCGCGCTGCAGTGCGCAGCCTCGCAGGGCGCTGGCTGCCACGCTGGCGCTGGCCGGCCTTGCGGCTGTCGGGCCGCATCGTGCTGGTGTCGCTGGCCTTGCTGCTGGTGGTGCAGGCGGCCGGCTTTGCGGTGATCGGCCAGAGCATCGACCGCAATGCCCATGCCCAGCTGGGCGACCACCTGGCGGTGGCCGCACGCATCTGGCAACGCCTGCTGGACCAGCGCGCGGCCAAGCTGAACCAGGGCGCCGCCCTGCTGGCGGCCGACTACGGCATGCGCGAAGCGGTGGGCACCGGCGACCTGGACACCGTGCGCTCGGCGCTGGACAACCACGGCGCGCGCATCGGCGCCAGCCTGGCCGCGCTGCTGGGCACCGACCTCAGCGTGCAGGCAGTGGGCGAAGCCGACGACCAGGCCCTGGCCCCCGCGCTGGCCCGCCTGGCGCCGCAGCTGGCGCAACACCCCGGCAGCGGCGTGGTCGCGCTGTTGGCCAACCGCCCCTACCAGTTCGTGATGGTGCCGATGCGCGCGCCGGCGCTGATCGGCTGGGTGGTGATGGGCTTCCCGCTGGACCAGGCGCTGATCGACGACATGCACGCGGTGTCGGGCGTGCACGCCGCCTGGTGGCCCAGCCCATGCGCGGCGCGCCGCTGGTGCTGGTGCACAGCCTGAAGGCACCCGGCGCAGCCGCCCCGCTGGCCGAGCAGCTGGCCGATGGGGATCTGGACCTGGCCGCACAACCCCACATGGTGGCCACCACCGCGGTGGCCAGCGGGCCGGAGGGCCGCATCATCTTGCGCCTGGCCGGCTCGATCGCCGCGGCGGTGGCGCCCTACCGCAGCCTGCAGTGGATGCTGGCCGTCATCACGCTGCTGGGCCTGGCGCTGTTCGGCGCCGGCAGCGTGTGGACAGCCGGCCGCGTGACCCAGCCGCTGCGCCGCCTGGTGCGTGCCAGCGAGCGCCTGGGCCGCGGTGACTACGACCAGCCGGTGGCCCACGACGACCGCGGCGACGAGATCGGCGAGCTGGCGCGCGCCTTCGACCACATGCGCATCGACGTGGGCGCGCAGCGTGCGCAGATCCGCGACCTGGCCTACCGCGACCGCCTGACCGGCCTGCCCAACCGCCTGCAGTTCCGCGACGAGGTGCAGCGCGCCATCGCCCAGGCCGACCCGGCGCAGCGACTGCCTGGCGGTGATGATGCTGGACCTGGACCGCTTCAAGCATGTGAACGACGTGCTGGGCTATGGCTCGGGCGACCGGCTGCTGGCCGGCGTGGCCGACCGGCTGCAGCAGGTGGTGCGCGACGGCGACGTGGTGGCGCGCCTGGGCGGCGACGAATTTGCGCTGCTGATGCACGACGCCGAGGTCGACCTGGCGGTGGCGGTGGCACAGCGCATCACCAGCGCCTTCGAGCAGCCGCTGCTGCTGGACGACCACACGGTGGACCTGAGCGCCGGCCTGGGCATTGCCGCCTGGCCGGCCCATGCCGCCGACGCCGACGCCCTGCTCAGCCGCGCCGAGGTGGCGATGTACGCCGCCAAGCGCCGCACCGCCGGCGCCCAGGTCTACGACCCGGCGGTCGACACCGCCAGCGCGCTGAACCTGTCGCTGCTGAGCGAGCTGCGCCGCGCGGTCGACCAGCAACGAGCTGCGCCTGTTCCTGCAGCCCAAGATCGCCATCCACGACGGCAGCGTCTGCGGCGCCGAGGCGCTGGTGCGCTGGCAGCACCCCACACGCGGCCTGGTGCCGCCGATGCAGTTCATCCCGTTTGCCGAGCAGACCGGCTTCATCCGCCAGCTGACGCTGTGGATCTTCGAGCAGGCCGCCGCCGAGCAGGTGGCGCTGGCGCATGCTGGGCGTGCGCCGGGTGTCGGTGAACCTGTCGACCCGCGACCTGCTGGACCTGGAGCTGCCCGAGAAGCTGGACGCCATCCTGCGCCGCCACCGGGCGCTGGCCGACGGCTTCTGCCTGGAGATCACCGAGAGCGCGATCATGGACGACCCGCAGCGCGCCGAATCCACCCTCAACCGGCTGGCCGAGCGCGGCTACAAGCTGTCGATCGACGACTTCGGCACCGGCTATTCATCGCTGGCCTACCTGAAGAAGCTGCCGGTCAACGAGCTGAAGATCGACAAGAGCTTCGTGATGGCGATGGAGCAGGACGCCGGCGACGCCAAGATCGTGCGCAGCACCATCGACCTGGCCCACAACCTGGGCCTGACGGTGGTGGCCGAGGGCGTGGAGAACGCCGCCGTGCTGAGCCTGCTGCACGAGCTGCACTGCGACGAAGGCCAGGGCTACCACATGAGCAAGCCGCTGCCGGTGGCCGACTTCTGCGACTGGGTGGCGCGCTGGCAGGCCCGCGCGCCGGCCGCACCCGGGCTGGCGGCCGAACTGCGGGTCGGCGCGCCGATGCTGCACTGACCGGCTGGCTCTGGCGTGGTGGCCAGGCCTGCCGGTCTGGCGCGCTTCAGGTCCGGGCGGGCTTGGTCCGCTTGACTTGCACCAGGCGCTTGGCCGCCGGCAGCGCGTCGCCGCAGAAGCCGAAGCTCAGCGCCGGCCGCTTGCCGCTGATCAGCTCGGCCAGGGCCTGGCCCGAGCCGGCGCCGTGGGTCCAGCCCAGCGTGCCATGGCCGGCGTTCAGCCACAGGTTGGGCAGCCTGCTGCGGCCGATGTAGGGGATGTTGTTCGGCGTGCTGGGGCGCAGGCCGGTCCAGTAGTTGGGCTGGCTGGTGTCGGCCACGCCGGGGAACAACTCCTCGTAGCGCTGCACCAGGGCGGCGCAGCGCTTCTGCGCGGTGGCGCCGTCCAGCGCCGTGTCGTAGCCCGCCAGCTCGGCCGTGCCGGCGATGCGGATCTGGTCGCCCAGCCGGCTGATCGCGATCTTGCGGGTGTCGTCGAGCAGGCTGACCACGCTGGCGTCCTGCGGGCGCTTCAGCTTCAGCGTCGCCGAATAGCCCTTGGCCGGGTAGATGTTCAGCCAGATGCCCAGCTGCCGCAGCATGCGGCGCGGTGTAGCTGCCCATCGCCGCCACGTACTGGTCGGCCACCAGCGTGCGCAGTGGCGCCTTGGCAGCGCCGTCTTGCAGGCTGCGCACCTGCACACCGCTGATCTGGCCGCCCAGGGTGTCGATGCGCTCGATGGCGGTGCTGTGCAGGAAGGTGGCGCCGCGCGCCGGCACAGCGCCGCCAGCTTCTGGGTGAACACCAGCGCGTCGCCCGATTCGTCGCTGGGCGTGAAGGTGCCGCCGTGGATGTTGGGGCCGAAGGCGGCCAGCGCCGGCTCGACCTGCAGCACCTCGGCGCGGTCCATCACCCGGCGGTCGACGCCGTATTTGCGCATCAGCGCGGCGCCGGCGGCACCGGCCTCGAAGTCGGCCTGCGACGAGAAGAAGTGCAGGATGCCGCGCTCCAGCCGGTCGTACTGGATGCCGGTGGCCGCCACCACGCTCTTCAGCGACGCATGGCTGTAGCGGCCCAGCGCCACCAGCTGGCGCACATTGCGTTCAAACGCAGCGTCGTTGCACTGGCCCAGGAAGGACAGGCCCCAGCGCCACTGGTGCGGGTCGAGCTTGGGGCGGAACAGCAGCGGCGAGTCGTCGCGCAGCAACCACTTGGCCACCTTGAACGGCGCGCCGGCATTGGCCCAGGGCTCGCAGAAGCTCACCGAAATCTGTGCCCCATTTGCAAAGCTGGTCTCCAGGGCCGCAGCGGGCTGGCGGTCGACCACGGTGACCTCGTGGCCCTCGTTCAGCAAATGCCAGGCGGTGGACACGCCGATGATCCCGGCGCCGAGAACGATGACTTGCATGGGCTGCTCCTGCGGGCACAACGCCCTGGCTTTGATTGTGCGCAGTCCCGCCCGAAACATGAAGATTCATTCATGATATTCAGCATATCATCAGTTTAGCGTCGACTGATGTTTCAGACCATGCAGCACCCACGCCCGTGGTGGCCATGCGCTGGGGTCGGCCAGCCGGGCCTGCACCTGGCGGCAAGTCGCCGCACCACCCAGGCCGCAGCTGCGGGCAAAACCGGTGATCGCCACAACAGACCCCGCACAGTCGTCCATCTGCGGGATGCGCAACTGGTGTGCAAATGTGAATATTGCCCGCACAGACCACGTGGACAACAGCTCCAATGGTCTGCATCCGCCCAGCACGGGCGCCACCGCATCCAGCGCCGAGAGTCGTCCATGCCAGCCTCTGCCAAGCCCAACCTGCTTGCCCGCCTCACCCGACGCCGCCCGCGCACACTGCGACAGCCCGAGCCTGCCGACATGGGCACGGCGTTCGGCATGGAGCAGTGGCTCGATGAGCGTGACCACGGCGGGCCGCCTGCCGCCGGCGCGCCGGCGCGGCGGTCTTGGCTGCGGCGCTGGTTGCAAGCCAACAGCCCACGCTGACACCGCCACCGCCACAGCGCTGTGGCGGATTAAGTACACCGCCGAGTCTTCAGTTGACCTGGCCAGTCTGTTTTTGCACTTGGCGTCTAGAATCGCGGCGTGACCCGCCTCAGTTTCCGCCAGAAAGTCCACCTCGCCCGCGAGGACGCCATCGTCGGCACGGTCAAGCGCCTGCTGGCTGAAAAAGGCTTCGACCTGATGACGGTCGACGAAGTGGCGGCTGAAGTCGGCATTGCCAAGGCCAGCCTCTACAAGCACTTTCCGTCGAAAGAGGCGCTGGCTGCCGCCGCCATGGTGCAGATGATGGACCTGGCCCTGCAGCAAGCGCAGGCACAAGACGCGCAGCCCGACACCAGCGCCATCGACAAGCTCAAGGCCATCACCCGCTGGACGCTGCAGACGCAGCTGGCCGGCGAGATGCCGACGCTGCCGGCTGAAAACTCATCGCTGCGCAATGCCTTGATCGCCCACAAGGGCTACATGGACGGCCTGATGCAGCTGAGCGACCTGCTCGGCGCCTGGATCGTGCAGGCCCAGGCCGACGGCACGGTCAACCGTGCGCTGCCGCCCGAGGCGGTGCTCTACACCATCTTCGCCCGTGCCTGCGACCCGGTGCTGGGCTTCCTGAAGGCCGGCGGCAGCCACAGCGACGACCAGATCGTCGGCTGGGTGATGCTGACCTGTTTTGACGGCCTGGCCGGCACGCGGGCGATCGAGGCCTGACCAGCGCAGCTTCAGCGCACGACCAGCACCGGCACGCCGCAGTGGGCCATCACCTTGTTGGTGACCGAGCCCAGCACCAGGTTGCCCAGCAGGCCGTGGCCATGCGAGCCCATCATCACCAGATCAAACTTGCCCTTGGTGGCCAGCGTGGCGATGGTTTCCGCCGCCGGGCCCACCTTGGCCACGAACTCGGCGTTGTTGATCTTCTGCTTGCCGAAAAAGCTGCGGATGGGTTTGAACACCTTGTCGCTCTGGTCGGCATAGTGGCCCTGCAGCACCGACTTGTCCAGCGCAGCAGCGGCATGTGGCGGCACGGCAGGCGACACATGCAGCAAGGTGTAGTGGTGGGCGTCACCCAACCATTCGTCATGGGCGGCCAGATAGGCCAGCATGCGCTTGGTGAACGGGCTGCCGTCGACAGGGACGAGGATTTTCATGGTCGGGCTCCTGGATGGATAGGGGCGGGTGCAAATGCGCTGGTGTTGGCGGCTGCGTACAGGGGCAGTGTCGCACCGCACAGGCGCAGCAAGCGCTGCGCCGCACTGCCCTGGATCAAGCTGGCGCCTGCACGTCGATCGGTTTGAGCGGGTCGAAGCCTTCGGCCTCGCCCTTGCGGACCAGGCCCATGGCCTGGCTGACCACCCGCGTCGGTGCACGCCCGGGGCGCGGCACGGTGTAGTCGTGGCGGCAGTGCAGGTGGCCGTGCAGCCACAGGTCGGCCAGCGGGATCAGGTCGTCGTCGGCATTGCAGAAGCTGGCCGTGCCGGGCTGCTGGCCAAAGCGCGGGTCGGCACTGCGCAGGCTGGGCGCAAAGTGGGTGATGGCCACCGTGCTGTCCCAGCCCCCGGGCGCGGCACCCGGGTTGGGCCGCTGCAGCTCGGCGGCCAGCCAGGCGCGGCAGGCCAGCGATTCGTCACGCAGCAGTTCGGGCGTGAGCGGCGCAGCATCCAGCGTGGCGCCCATCAGCTGCAGAAAGTAGGCCGCCGCGCGCATGGCGCGGGCCTGGCCGGGCGGGCCGAACAGGTCGAAATCCGACCAGCGCACCGTGCCGACAAAGCGCACACGCAGGCCGGCGGCGCTGGTCAGCACCACGCTTTCGCGTTCGATCAGGCGGATGCCATGGCCGGCGGCGAACTGGCGCAGGTCGTCCCAGCTCTGGCGCAGGTCGCGGCAATCGAACTCATGGTTGCCCGCCACCATCAGCACCGGCACCGGCCAGCCGGCAAAGCGGGCCAGGGCGTCCCAGCCGCTGTCGATGTCACCGGCCAGCACCAGCAGTTCGGCACCCGGCAGCGGCTGCGGGTCGAACTGCTCGGATTCGAGGTGGAGGTCTGAAAACAGTTGCAGCCGCATGGACGCGCTCAGCAGCACCAGGGGCCGCTACCGTCACACCCGGCGCGCCGCCGCCGTGTGGCGCGGCCGCCGTGGACGGATGGCCTGGTCAGGCTGCCAGCTTGGCCTCGAACTGGCCCTTGATCGCCAGCAGCTGCGCCGGCAGCCGGCTGGCCAGTTGCTGGAACAGGGCGCCGTGCAGGTCGATCTCGGCGGACCAGTCAGCGCGGTCGACCGAGATCACCGACTGGTACTGGGCCTGGCTGAAATCAAGCCCGGTCCAGGTCAGGTCGCCATAGCGCGGGCTGGTGCCGAAGAAGCTCTCGTCGCCGCCGGCCGTGCCGTCCACGCGCTCGAGCATCCACTTCAGCACCCGCATGTTGTCGCCGTAACCGGGCCAGACAAACTTGCCGTCAGCGCCCTTGCGGAACCAGTTGACGCAGAAGATCTTGGGCAGCTTGGCGCCGCTGGCGGCGACCTTGTCCCCCAGGCGCAGCCAATGGCCGAAGTAATCGCCCATGTGGTAGCCGATGAAGGGCAGCATCGCAAAGGGGTCACGCCGCACCACGCCTTGCTGGCCGGCGGCGGCGGCGGTGGTCTCGCTGCCCATGGTGGCGGCCATGTACACACCTTCGGCCCAGTTGCGGGCTTCAGTCACCAGCGGCACGGTGGTGCTGCGGCGGCCGCCGAAGATGAAGGCGTCGATGGCGTAGCCGGTGGGTGAATCCCACTGCGGGTCGAGCACCGGGTTGTTGGTCGCCGCCACGGTGAAGCGTGAATTCGGGTGCGCGGCCTTGGCGCCGGTCTCCTTGGCGATGGCGGGGGTCCAGTCGCGGCCCTGCCAGTCGATCAGGTGGGCGGGCGTCTCGCCGTCCATGCCTTCCCACCACACGTCGCCGTCGTCGGTGAGCGCCACGTTGGTGAAGATGACATCGGCCTGCAGCGAATCCATGCAGTTCGGATTGGTCTTGTAGTTGGTGCCCGGCGCCACACCGAAGTAGCCCGCCTCGGGGTTGATGGCGTGCAGGCGGCCGTCGGTGCCGGGCTTGATCCAGGCGATGTCGTCGCCGACGGTGGTGACCTTCCAGCCGTTCAGGCCTTCCGGCGGCACCAGCATCGCGAAATTGGTCTTGCCGCAGGCGCTGGGGAAGGCGGCTGCGACGTGGTACTTCTTGCCGGCCGGGCTGGTGACACCCAGGATCAGCATGTGCTCGGCCAGCCAGCCCTGGTCGCGGCCCATGGTGCTGGCGATGCGCAGCGCAAAGCACTTCTTGCCCAGCAGCGCGTTGCCGCCGTAGCCCGAGCCATAGCTCCAGATCTCGCTGGTCTCGGGGTAGTGCACGATGTACTTGGTCTTGTTGCAGGGCCAGGCAGCGCTTTGCTCGCCCGGCTGCAGCGGCGCACCCACGGTGTGCATGCAGGGCACGAAGACACCGTCGCTGCCCAGCACGTCGAACACCGCACGGCCCATGCGGGTCATGATGCGCATGTTCACCGCCACATAGGCGCTGTCGGACAGTTCGACGCCGATGTGGGCGATCGGCGAGCCCAGCGGGCCCATGGAGAACGGCACCACATACAGGGTGCGGCCGCTGCATGCAGCCCTTGAACAGGCCGGGCGTGCCGTCTGCCTGGCCGGTCTGCAGCAGGGCGCGCATCTCGGCCGGTGCCATCCAGTTGTTGGTCGGGCCGGCGTCCTCTTTCTGCGCGCTGCAGATGAAGGTGCGGTCTTCGACCCGGGCCACGTCATTGGGGTCGCTCAGCGCCAGAAAGCTGTTGGGGCGCTTGGCCGGGTTCAGCCGCTGGAAGGTGCCGGCATCGACCAGCTGCTGGCACAGGCGGTCGTACTCGGCCTGGCTGCCGTCGCACCAGTACACCTCGCTGGCTTCGGTCAGGGCGGCCATTTCGGCCACCCAGGCCACCAGGCGGGCATGCTGCACATACGCGGGGACGTTCAGGCGCAAGCCTTCCATCGCGGGTTGGTTCATCGGGAGCTCCAATCAGGCTGAGGTTTGAAAACGGAATTGCAGGAACCGCGCCGTGGGCGCTGCCGCCGCAGGCTCTTGCAATGCCGCGTTCTGGTCGAGGAGGGGATGGTCCTTGCGGACGGCCAGGCGCAACGTGGTGCCGCTGGCCGCCAATGACGGCCCCGGAGCGGTGGCTCCGTTGCCAAACCACCACACCGTGGGTAACACAGCTGGTGCATTGTCAAATGAGTGTAATCGGGCCGTAACCACCGGGTCCACGGGGGGTCATGCAGATTCCGTATGACGTGATGCACGCTTGGCGGCGATTGATCCAGCCAGCGCGCGCAGCTGCAGCGCCATGGCCAGCCAGGCCGTTGCCTGGGCAGATGGAACAATGCGGCATGTCACGCCGCTTGCTCATTGCGCTGCTGGTCGGGTCCGCCGTGCTGGCTGCGGCGGCAGTTTGGTGGGTCCAACGCGTTCCGCAGGTGCCGGCCATGGTGCTGCAGAGCGCGCCGCTGCTGCGCACACTGCTGTTTGCCGCCCGGGTGGCGGCGCCGCAGCGGGTTGAGCTGGGCGCCACCGTCACCGGCCGGGTGACGGCCGTGCTGGTGGCCGAAGGGGCCAGCGTGCGCGCCGGCCAGCCGCTGGTGCAACTGGAAGACGCCGAACTGCGTGCCGCGCTGGCCCAGGCCGAGGCCAGCGCCCGCCAGGCCGCTGCCCGCCTGGCGGGCCTGCGCAGCACCGGCCGCAGCGCCGCCCAGGCCACGGTGGCGCAGACCGATTCCACCCTGCTGGCGGCCCAGGCCGACCTGCGCCGCACCCGCGACCTGGTGGCGCAGGGCTTTCTCAGCCAGGCCCGGCTGGACGAGGCCCAGCGTGCGGTGGCGGTGGCCCAGGCCCAGCAGGCCGGCGCCACGCGCCCAGCGCGCCGCCGTGGCCGACCAGGGCAGCGACGTGGCCCAGGCCGAGGCCCAGCTGGCCCTGGCCCGCGCGGCGGTGGACGCTGCCAGCGCCCGGCTGGCCCAGGCCCGCTTGCTGGCGCCGGCCGATGCCCGGGTGCTGCAGCGCCTGGTGGAGCCGGGCCAGATCGTGCAGCCCGGCCGCGCCCTGCTGGCGCTGGCGCTGCAAGGCCCGGTGCAGCTGGTCGGCCAGGTCGACGAGCGCTATCTGGGCCAGCTGCAGCCGGGCCAGACCGCCAGCGTGCTGGCCGACGCCTACCCCGACCAGCGCTTTGCCGCCCAGGTGCTGCTGATCGCCCCGCTGGTCGACACCCAGCGTGGTGCGGTGGAGGTGAAGCTGGCGCTGCCGCAAGCCGCGCCGGCGTTTCTGCGTGAAGACATGACCCTGTCGGTCGAGGTGGAAACCGGCCGGCGCGACGCCGCCCTGGTGCTGCCGACCGCCGCCCTGGTGGGCAGCACGGCGGGCGACACCGCCCAGGTGCATGTGCTGCGCGACGGCCGGGTGCAGCTGCAACCGCTGCGCCTGGGCTTGCGCACGCTGGACGGCGCCGAGGTGCTGAGCGGCCTGGCCGCCGGCGATGTGGTGCTGCTGGGCGCCAGCCCGGCGCCAGGCCAGCGCGCCGAGGCCGACTTCCGCGCCAGCGCCCGTACCGCCGCAGCCAAAGGCAGCGGTGAGTCCGGCGCCGCGCTGGGCAACGCCATGGGCCGCTGAGCCATGCTGCGCTGGCTGGGTTTCGAGCGCCGTGTGGCGCTGCGCTTTCTGCGTGAAGGCCGCATGCAGAGCCTGCTGATCATCGTGGGCGTGGCCGCCGGCGTGGCCGTGGTGGCCTACATCTCGGCGCTGATTGCCGGCCTGCAGGCCAACACCCTGGAAAAAACCCTGGGCGCGCAGGCGCATGTCAGCCTCAGCCCGCTGGACGAGGTGGTGGCCGCCAGCGCGCCGGTGGCCGGCACCACCGCGCTGCAGCAGACCCAGCCACGCGCCCAGCGACCGCGGTCCCTGGCCAACTGGACGGCGCTGGTGCCGGTGCTGGACGCGCTGCCCGGCGTGGCCGGGGTCTCGCCGATGGTGGCCGGCGCCGGGCTGGCGCAGCGCGGCGACGCCAGCAAGTCCATCGCCCTGGTGGGCGTGGACCTGGACCGCTATGACCGCATCGTCAACCTGCGGCGCAAGGTGGTGGCCGGCAGCGCACGGCTGGGCCCCGGCGAGGCCATCCTGGGGCGCGACCTGGCCAACGATCTGGGTGTGCGGGTGGGCGACCGGGTGTCCCTGGTCACCAGCAGCGGCGCCGACAGCACCCGCGACGCGGTGCGCGTCACCGCCCTGGTCGACCTGGGCGTGCGCGAGCTGAACCGCCGCACCGTCATCGTGCCGCTGCGCGCGGCGCAAAGCCTGGTGGGCCTGCCCGGCGGCGCCACCAACCTCGACCTGGTGCTGCACGACGTGTGGGCCGCGCCGGCGATGGCCGCCAGCCTGGCCCAGCGCTGGCCCTACAAGGTGGAAAGCTGGCAGGAGACCAATGCGCCGCTGGTGTCGGCGCTGAATGCGCAATCGGTCAGCACCGGCCTGATCCGCGCGGTGGTGATGGTGGTGGTGGTGCTGGGCATCGCCAGCGTGCTGGTGGTCAGCGTGGTGCAAAAGCAGCGCGAGATCGGCATCCTGCGGGCCATGGGCGCCACCCGCAGCCAGGTGCTGCGCATCTTCTTGCTGCAGGGCGCCATCGTCGGCGCGCTGGGCTCGGCCCTGGGTGTGCTGCTGGCGGTGGCTTTGATCTGGGCCTTCACCTTCTTCGTCAAGGGCTCGGACGGGCTGCCGCTGTTCAACATCACGCTGCAAGCCGGGCTGGCGCTGCGCATCGCCGCCATCGCCACGGTCTGCGGTGTGCTGGCGGCGGTGGCGCCGGCGCGGCGGGCAGCGGCGCTGGACCCGGCCCAGGCCATCCGGATATGACCCCCCTCGCAGCGCCTTCGGCACGCCCCCCCGGGGGGGCGACCCCAGTGGCCCGGCGGAGCCGGTTCCGCAGCGTCTGCTTGCTCGAACCGAGCGCCCGGACAGGGGCGGTTTGACATGCCGATCCAAGCGCCTCAGCTGCACCCGTTGCCGCCGCTGCTGCAGCTGCGCGATGTGCGCAAGCGCTACAACATCGGCAAGCCCAACGAGGCCGAGGTGCTGCACGGCGTGTCGCTGACCCTGCATCCGGGTGAATTTGTCGCGCTGATCGGGCCGTCGGGCTCGGGCAAGAGCACGCTGCTCAACATCATCGGCCTGCTCGAGCCCCTGACCGCCGGCAGCTACCTGCTGCAGGGCACCGAGGTGGCCGGCCTGGACGATGCAGCACTGACGCGGCAGCGCCGGTCCACGCTGGGCTTCGTGTTCCAGTTCCACCACCTGTTGCCGGCCTTCAGCGCGCTGGAGAACGTGACCCTGCCCGCGCTGATGCGCGACGGCGCTGTCAGCGCCGCACGGCGGGCCCAGGCCATGGCCATGCTGCAGGCGGTGGGGCTGGAAAAGGCAGCGGCCAAGCGGCCGGGCGAACTGTCGGGCGGCATGCAGCAGCGGGTGGCGATCGCGCGCGCGCTGGTGCTGCAGCCGCCGCTGGTGCTGGCCGACGAACCCACCGGCAACCTCGACAGCGCGTCGTCCGATGAAGTGTTCAAGCTGATGCGCCACATGCATGCCACGCTGAACACCGCCTTTTTGATCGTCACCCACGACCCGCGCCTGGCCGCACGCTGCGACCGGGTGGTCGAACTGGTCGACGGCCTGGTGGAGCGCGATGCGCCGATCCCCCCGGCCGGGCTGGAAGCTGCTGCGGCCAATGCCCTCATGCCCCAGCCCGCACCCACACCCACGTCCACACCCGCCGCACCATGAAACTCCTCAGCGTCAACACCGCCAGCGCCAGCACCCACTTGATCCAGGGCCGCACGGTGCTCAGCGCCATCGGCAAGCAGCCGGTGGCCGGGCCGGTGGCCGTGGGCCCGCTGGGCCTGGCCGGCGACGAACAGGCCGACCCCAGCGTGCACGGCGGCCAGAGCAAGGCGGTGTACCTGTACCCGGTGGCCCACCACCCGTTCTGGCAGACGGTGCGCGCCCAGGCCGGCGTGGCCGCACCCGGCGCGCCGCTGCCCGCCGGCCTGTTCGGCGAAAACCTCACGGTCGACGGCCTGGATGAAGCGCAGCTGTGGATCGGCGACCAATTGCAGGGGCCCGGCTGCACCCTGGTGGTCAGCGAGCCCCGCAACCCCTGCTTCAAGTTCAATGCGGTGATGGGCTTTGCCCAGGCCAGCAGCCTGATGAACCAGAGCGGCTACTGCGGCGCCTACCTGGCGGTGCTGCACCCGGGCCAGTTGCAGGCCGGCGAACACTTCGATCTGCTGCCCGGCCCGCGTGAGGTGAACCTGCGCGCGCTGTTCCTGTCGCGCCAGAAGCCCGGCCGCAGAAGCTTCACCTACTAGCGGCCCGGCGCGCCAGACGCGCCGCCTCGCGCCGCCACAGCGGCCCGGTCAGCACCAGCACGGCGGCATAGCGCAGCACATGGAAGGCGGTGACCACCGGCACGCCCAGGCCCAGCACGCTGGCGGTGATGGCCATCTCGGCCATGCCGCCGGGTGAGGTGGCCAACAGCGCCGTGGCCGGATGCAGGCCCCAGCCCCAGGCCAGCACCGCCGCAAAGCCGGCCGACAGCACGATCATGGCCAGCGTGCCCAGCGCCACCGCGCCCAGCCAGCGCGGCGCGGCGCGCACCGATTCCGGCGTGAAGCGCACGCCCAGCGTCACCGCAATGGCCAGTTGCGCTGCATCGGCCAGCGGCCGCGGCAGCGCCGACCAGCTGATGCCGCTGCCAGTGAGCACCATGCACACCGCCAGCGCGCCCAGCACCCAGGGGTTGGGCACGCGCAAGGCCTGCATCAGCGCGCCGCCGGCGGCAGTGGCCGCCAGCAGCAGGGCCAGGCCGGCGGGCTGCACCAGGCCGGTGGACTTGAGTGCCACATCGGCCCCGTGCACGCCCAGCGCCTGGTAGCCGAACGGGATCAGCACCACCACGATCAGCACCCGCAGCGAATGGGCCGACGCCACACGATCGACCTGGGCTTGTTGGCGCTCGGCCAGCAAGCGCCATCTCGGACGCACCGCCAATCGCCGCCGCAAAGTAGGCCGAGGCCGGCTGCACCGTGCCCGGCGGCGACAGCCGCCACAAGAAGCGGTAGAAGCCATGGCCCAGCAGCAGCGCCCAGACCACGCCCAGCGCGATGGCCGGCGCCAGCCCCAGCACCACCGCCACCACCGCCGGCGTGAAGTACAGGCCCAGCGCGGTGCCGATGAGCCATTGCCCGGCATTGCGCAGCCCGTGCGACGCCGCCAACGGCAGGCCGGCGGCACTGCCCAGGGCGGTGGCCAGCAAGGGCCCGATCACCCAGGGCAAGGGCCAGTACAGGGCCTGCGCCAGGGCACCGGCCAGGCCGGCCAGCAGCAGGGTGGCCAGCACCCGCAGGCCGGCGGCCCGGCGGCTGGCACCGCCAGCGGCAGTCGCCATGCCCAGGCTCAGGCTGCAGCAGCCGCGCCCAGCGTCGGGTAGTCGGTGTAGCCGGCAGCGCCTCCGCCGTACAGCGTGGCCTGCACCAGCGGCTGCCAGGGCGCAGCGCTGCGCAGGCGCGCGCCCAGGTCGGGGTTGCCGATGAAGGGCTTGCCGAAGGCGACCAGATCGGCCGCGCCGGTGGCCACCGCGTCCAGGGCCATCTGGCGGTCGTAGCCGTTGTTCAGCATCCACGGGCCGTTGTAGAGGGCGCGCAGCGCAGCGTAGTCGAACGGCTGCACGCCCTTGGCGCTGAGGTCGCGCGGGCCGCCGGTCTGGCCTTCGATCACATGGATGAAGGCCAGGCCCAGCGGCGCCAGCTGGGCCACCACATATTCATACAGTGCCTGGGCGTCGCTGTCCTGGCCGGCGTCGTTGACCGGCGTGATCGGTGACAGCCGGATGCCGGTGTGGCCACCACCGATCTCGGCGACGATGGCCTGCATCACCTCGACCATCAGGCGTGCGCGGTTGGCGATGCTGCCGCCATAGGCGTCGGCGCGGTCGTTGATGCTGTCGCGCAGGAACTGCTCCAGCAAGTAGCCGTTGGCGCCGTGCACTTCCACACCGTCGAAGCCGGCATCGATGGCGTTGCGGGCGGCCTGGCGGTAATCATTGACCAGGGCCGGGATCTCATCGAGCCGCAGCATGCGCGGGGCCGAACAGTCGACAAAGCCGTCGCTGGTGAAGGTCTTGCCCTTGGCCGCACGGTCGGTCGACGACACCGGCGCGGCGCCGCCCGGCAGCAAGCTGCTGTGCGAGATGCGGCCCACATGCCAGAGCTGGACCACGATCTTGCCGCCTTCGGCATGCACCGCGTCGGTGATGCTGCGCCAGGCCGCCACCTGCTCGGCCGATGTGGATGCCCGGGGTGTCGAGGTAGCCCTGGCCCATCGGGCTGACCTGGGTGGCCTCGGTGATGATCAGGCCGGCGCCGGTGGCCGGGTTGGCACGTTGCTGGTAGTAGGTGCGCATCAGCGCATTGGGCAGTTGCCGGGTGGCGCGGTTGCGTGTCAGCGGCGCCATCACGATGCGGTTGGCCAGCGCCATGTTGCCAAGCTGAATGGGGTCGAAAAGGGTTGTCATGGCCCAAAGGTTACCTTTGCCACGGCAGGCCGGCTGTCACGCCGGTTGGCGGCGACTTGGCGGACGCGACAATCTGCCGCCATGCAAACCACGCCACCCGCCGCACCCGACTGCCAAGAAGCCCCGCCCAGCAGCCCGCCCGCAGGCCCGCTGGACGGCCTGAAGGTGCTGGAGCTGGGCCAGCTGATTGCCGGCCCGTTTGCCGGCAAGACCCTGGGCGACTTCGGCGCCGACGTGATCAAGGTGGAACCCCCCGGCGACGGCGACCCGCTGCGCCTGTGGCGCCTGCTGCACCAGGGCACCAGCGTGTGGTGGCAGGTGCAGAGCCGCAACAAGCGCAGCGTGGTGCTGGACCTGCGCACCGCCGCAGGCCGCGCCGACGTGGCCGCGCTGGCGGCCGAATGCGACGTGCTGATCGAGAACTTCAAGCCCGGCACGCTGGAGAAATGGGGCCTGGGCTACGACACCCTGGCCGCCGCCAACCCGGGCCTGGTGATGTTGCGCATCAGCGGCTATGGCCAGACCGGGCCCTACCGCGACCTGCCCGGCTTTGCCGTGGTGGCCGAGGCCATGGGCGGCCTGCGCCACCTGATGGGCGAGCCCGGGCGGCCGCCGGTGCGCGCCGGCGTCAGCCTGGGCGACACCCTGGCCGCGCTGCACGGCGTCATCGGCGTGCTGCTGGCGCTGCAGGCCCGCAACCGCAGCATCAGCGCCGACGCGCCCAAGGGCCGCGGCCAGGTGGTCGACGTGGCGCTGTATGAATCGGTCTTCAACTGCATGGAAAGCCTGCTGCCCGAGTACAGCGCCTTTGGCGCAGTGCGCCAGCCCGCCGGGTCGGCCCTGCCCGGCATCGCGCCCAGCAACGCCTACCGCTGCGCCGACGGCCAGGTGGTGATCGGCGGCAACGGCGACAGCATCTTCAAGCGCCTGATGGCCACCATCGGCCGCGACGACCTGGGCGCCGACCCCGGCCTGGCCGACAACGCCGGCCGCGCCGCCCGGGTCGACGCGCTGGACGCGGCCATCACCGCCTGGACCCTGCCGCGCCCGGTGGCCGAGGTGGTGGCGCTGCTGCAGGCCGCCAGCGTGCCGGTCGGGCGCATCTACACCGTGGCCGACATCGCCAGCGACCCGCACTTCCAGGCCCGCGGCATGATCGAACAAGCCTGCACGCCCGACGGCCTGGCCTTGGCCGTGCCCGGCATCGTGCCCAAGCTCAGCGCCACGCCGGGCAGCATCCGCAGCCCGGCACCCACGCTGGGCCAGCACACGGCGGCGGTGCTGGGCGCGCTGGCAGCACGGCGCGGCCCGGCATGAGCTGGGCCGACCACCCGGTGGGCCTGCGGGCCCGCTTCGACACGCTGGCCTTGCGCCCGCCCGCAGCGGCCGCGAACGCGCCAGCGCGCTTGCGCACGCAGGCCCAGGCGACACAGGCATTGACCGCCTGGTGCATGCGGGGCAGCGTGCCGCGCATGCGCCAGCCCATGGCGGTGGGCGCCCTGCGCGGCGCCCCCGGCGCCGATGCCCAGGCGCTGACCAGCTGGGTCGACGCCTTCGCCCGCCAGATCGACGGCGGCATCCGGCTGGACGCGATGTCGACCCGGCTGCAGGGCCTGGCCTGGCGCCTGCAGACCAAGCTCAACGACGCCAGGCCCTGGCGTGCCCGCCGGCCGACCGACCCCTGGGACGCCGGCTGGGCACAGAGCAGCCCGGCAGCGCTGCGCCAGTTGCAGACCAACTGGATGCCACGCCGCGCCACCCTGGTGCTGGCCGACGCCGCCGACCACGAGGCGCTGAACCTGGCGCTGACGGCGCTGTGGCAACGCCACGCCAGCTTCCGCCACCCGGTGCGCTGGCTGTGGGTGGGCGCCGGCGGCGACCTGCCGACGGTGCCGGGGCAGGCGCTGGCGCGCTTCGGCTTGCTGGCGCTGGGGGTGCCGGGTTGAGGAGGTTGCTGTCCGTTCGGCGTGGCCACTGCGCCAACGTCCGAACGCAGGTGCGTGCGCGCGCCCAGCGTGTGCACCACGTCAGGCGGCGAAATCTGTCCATCGGCGGGGACCGGGGCCCGATATCGCTTGCGCCATGCGACCCGCCCGAGGCAGCGCCGCGCGCAGGCGCCAATCTGGGCGTGATGGCCGCGACAAAGGGCCACAGCCTGGATCTGCGGCGCTTCTGGACCCAGCGTGAACGGGCGCTCGTTCTGCCCGCTGCGCCGCGCTTCAGCGTGCCACTGCGCAATGGCCGCCGCTGACGGCCTGGCCGGAGCCGGCCGCGATCAGCGGCGGCTCCTGGCGCAGGTCGATCGGCGGCGAGTGCGACCAGTCCCAGGCCAGGAAGACCACCAGGCCGATCCAGAACAGGGTGCTGTGCAGCGGCGTGCGGATGTCATCGCGCTGCCGTGCCCGTCAGAACCGGTAGTGGCGGCGCACGCGCACACCGATCAGCGTGCCGGCAAACGCCAGCGGCACCCACAACCAGCCGTGCAGGCTGCCGGTGGAAATGCCGCTGAGCATGGCGCCGATGTTGCAGCCGAAGGCCAGCCGCGAGCTGTAGCCGAGCACGAAGCCGGCCACCAGGCCGACCACCCATTGCTGCCGCGTCCAGCGGCTTGGCTGGCTGTCGCGACCGGCCTGGCCGAGATCCACAAGGCGCCGCCCAGGATGCCGATGTTGGTGATCGATGGTGACATCCATCAGCACCGTCTGCGACAGGCGCTGCGCATTGCCGGCCTGGCTCCAGAACGCATTGGCTGCCGCGATCGAACAGCCGCCAGCTGGCCTGCGCCAGCTTGGCCGCCCACAGGCCGAAGCCGTAGACCACGCCCCAGGGCTGGCCGGCCAGCAGCCAGGTTCAGCGTAGCCAGCACGGCCAGCGCCACCGCGCCCCAGACCCAGCGTCGCGCCAGCCACGTGCGCCCGCCAACCGGCCCACAGCCGCACGCCGACGCCGATGGCGATCAGCGCGACCAGGTCGCGCCAGCGCGGCGTCGGTGCCCAGGACTGCAGGAGGCTCGACCGGCTCGATCTGGCCCAGCGCGAGCCAGCGGTCGAGGTGCACCGAGCCGAGAAAACTGCCCAGCGCGAACAGCGGCAGGATGCCCATGTTCAGCGGCACGCCCGAGCCCGGCCTTGTACGAGCGTGCCGGACCCGCAGCCGTCGGCGATCTGCATCGTCAGCCCGAAGACGAAGGCGCCCACCAGCAGGCTGACGCTCGGTGGCCCGAGCGCCGCCTGCAGTTCGGGGAACTTGCCAGCAGCGGCATCGACAGCGTGGCGGCCAGCCCCAGCAGCAGCACCTGGCCGACCGTGCCGTGCGGGTCGCGGTGCTTCGATCAGCTGGCGCCAGCCGGTGGTGAAGCCGAAGCGGGCGCCGGCCAGCGCCGCCCCCATGCCGATGCCCACCGCGAAAAGCACGGCCTGTCGCAGGGCAACGAACCAGATCAACAGCCCGAAGAAGGCCAGCAGCGCCAGGGCCAGCGGAAGCCGTTGCCAACGGCCCGGCGCATCCGCTGGCGCCGAATCCGATGCGCCCAGGGCAGGCTTCGCGGACGCAGCCGGCGTCAATTGAAGGTCCGCTCCGCCCACAGCTTGGCGTCGATCAACAGCTGCTGCGCGCGACCGGGCACGTTGGCCACGAGCTCGCCGTCGCCGTTCTGTGTGAAGTCGACCATCGACCCGGCATACAGGCGGACGTTCTTCTGCCCGGCCACCTCGGACAAGGCAAACCAGTTGGTCGCCGCCCAGTGGCCCGTATTGCAGAAGCTCACCGTGTCGCCCTGCCCGCGATCGGGCAAGCTCTTGGCCAGGGACTGGGCAGCATCGCCACTGAGCATCCTGGCACTGCCCGGCTCGAACCAGCGCGAATGCTCAAGGTTGACCGCACCTTTCAAGGTGCCGGGATACTTCGCCGCCTGGTGCCGCGTCTGGCCTTCGAAGAACGCGGTCGGGCGCGCATCGACCAGCTGCGCCGAGTTCGACAGCACGGCCTGCCGGACCTCCTCGCGCGTGGCCACCCAGCTCTTGTCGATGCTGGGCTTGTAGGCGCTGGCTGCGAGGGACGGAACCACATTGTTCTGCGGCAGCTTGGCTGCGTCCCAGGCCTTGACGCCGCCGTTCAGGATCGACAGTTCCTTCAAGCCCAGCACCTTCAGCGTCCAGTAAACGCGCGCGGCACTGCCGAAATCGGTCTGGTCAGCACCGCTTGACACCACGACCGCATGGGTCGCCGGCGACAGGCCCAGGGACTGCACCAGCGTCGTCAGCTTGCCCAGTTCTGGCAATTCCCCGGGGTTGCCGGCCGGCCCGCGAAAGCTGCCGTAGGGCGCCGAAATGGCGCCGGGGATGTGATTGGCGGCATAGGACTTGGGGTCGCGCACGTCGAGGATGCGGATGGCTGGATTGGCGCGCAGCGCCTCAAGTTCGGCGGGTGACAAGAGCGGCTGCGCAGCCCAGGCAGCAGCGGTGCTCAACAAGCCGCCAAGCAGTGCGAGGGTGGAGACAAATTGCGTGTTCATCGATGGATACGGTTGGCGGCGGCTTGAGCGCCGGGGCGACGGAGTATGCCCGCATGCAACGCCTGCGCGAACGACAGAGTCGTCACATGCTTAGGCGACAAACGACATAAGCAATCAGCCTTTGCCGAACAGCTGCCGGGCGTTGGGCTGCCAGCGGCGGTGCTCCAGGCATTGCGCCGGTGACAGGCCTGGCAACGTTTCTGCAAGGGCGTACCTGTGCGCAGCGCACCCTGCAGAAGATGTGGGCCACGTTGAAGAGCGTCAGCATGCCAAGGATGGCGAAGAGCACGGCCGCGATGCCGTGCACGAATCCCATCGAAACCCGCGGCGCAATTTTTCCGCCCAGCAGCACGGCGGGCACATGGGCCCGCGCCATGCCGAAGGTGGTGCCGGGCATCAGCTGCACGATGTCTGTGTCGCGGCTGGCCAGCGCCACCGCGGCGACCTGCGTCATGTCGCCCATCTCGGCCAGAAAGAAGGCCACGACGGTCGTGCCGAAGACGCCAAAGTGCAACCGCAGTCACGCCCCCCGCATCAGCCCGCCGCCACCACCCGCCACACCACATCGCCCACGTCGTCGGCCATCAGCAGCCCGCCGCCGGGCGCCAGCACCACGCCGACCGGGCGGCCGTAAGACACCGATTCGTCGGGCGCCAGGAAGCCGCTCAGGATGTCGCGCGGCGGCCCGGCCGGCTTGCCGTCGGCAAAGGGCACGAAGACCAGCTTGTAGCCGCTGAGGATGCTGCGGTTCCACGAGCCATGCTGGCCGATGGCCATGCCTTCTGGCCAGCCGGGGAAGGTGCCGGCCGGCATCCAGCACAGGCCCAGCGACGCCGTGTGGCCGCCCAGCGCGTAGTCCGGCGCGATGGCGCTGGCCACGGCCGCCGGGTCCTGCGGCACCCGGTCGTCGACCGTGCCGCCCCAGTAGCTGTAGGGCCAGCCGTAGAAGCCGCCGTCGCGCACGCTGCTCAGGTAGTCGGGTGGGGTTTCGTCGCCCAGGCCGTCACGCTCGTTGACCACCGTCCACAGCGCGCCGGTGCTGGGTTCCCACGCCAGGCCCACCGGGTTGCGCAGGCCGCCGGCAAAGATGCGGATGCTGCCGCTGGCCAGGTCCAGCGCATAGATGCAGGCGCGGCCCTGCTCCACGTCCATGCCCAGGTCGGCGATGTTGCTGAGCGATCCGACGCCGGCATACAGCGTGCGGCCATCGGGGCTGGCCAGCAGGCTGCGGGTCCAGTGGCCGCCGGGCTTGAAGCTGCACAGCTGGCGGCCGGGCGCGGTGATGCGGGTGCTCGCCGGCGGTGTAGGGGAAGACCACCACGCCGTCGGTGTTGCCGACATAGAACTGGTCGCCCACCAGGGCCATGCCGAAGGGCTGGCGCAGGCCTTCCAGCAGCGGTGGCGCAGTTCGGCCACGCCGTCGCCATCGGCGTCGCGCAGCAGGGTGATGCGGTTGGGGCTGGGGCCCACGGCGGCGGCGCGGCGCATGGTGGCCACCATGGCGTGGCCGAACAGGGTCTTGACCGGGCCGGGCTCGAACAGCGCCTCGGCCACCGTCACATCGCCATTGGGCAGCACATGCAGCCAGCGCGGATGCTTCAGCCCGGTGGCAAAGGCATTGACGCGCAGGCCGGGCGCGGCAGTGGGCAGCTGCCCGGCGGCCCAACCCTGGGCGGTGGGCATCTTCAGCGTGGGCAGGCTGCCTTGCGGGCGGGCGGCGGGGATGGTGGGGGCGGCACCGACGGCCTGCGCCGGCACCGGCCCTTGCAGGCGGCGCCACAGGATGGCGGCATCACCGACCTTGGCGACCAGGCTGGCCAGCAAGCTGTCGTTCGACATGGGGCAACTGTCCGTGAAGGGTTGTGAAGCTGCGCATTGTCAGCTGCCCCCTGCCGCAGGCCGGCAGCAGGGGGCGATCAGCCTGCCCAACCTCGCTACAGCCGCGCCACAGCCGCGACGCCGCAGCACCTCAGCAGACCCACAGCCGCACCACCGCAGCAGCGCGCTGGCCGAGACCGTGCGCAAGCACACGCCGGGTTGAGCCGCCCCCCACCAGAGGGGGAGGCGCCGCCAGCGCGATCAAACGTACAGTGCGCTTCGTTTTTTGCGCTTTCCAAGCCCGCCACGATGAACCTCTCCCGCGCCGCCTGGCTGCGTCTGTTGCCGTTTGCCGCCTTCATGGGCCTGCTGGCCCTGCGCGGCATGGCCCCCACCGATGACCGCTGGGGCTTTGACACCCGCTGGCTGTATGCCGCCAATCTGCTGGTGGTGGGCGGCATGCTGGCGCTGTGGTGGCGCGACTACGGCGAGCTGGCCCGCCCCAACTGGCCCGACCCGCGCGAGATTGCTGCTGGCCGTGGGCGTGGGCCTGGGGGTGTTTGTGCTGTGGATCCACCTGGACGCGCCCTGGATGCAGATCGGCGAGCCCACCGCCGGCCTTCGTGCCGGTGGACGCTGACGGCCAGCTGCTGTGGCCGCTGATCGTGGTGCGCTGGCTCGGCGCGGCGCTGCTGGTGCCGGTGATGGAGGAGCTGTTCTGGCGCTCGTTCCTGATGCGCTGGATCCAGAGCCCGGTGTTCGAGGGCGTGGACCCGCAGCGCGTCGGCGCTCAAGGCGGTGCTGCTGTCGACCTTCGTCTTCATGCTGGCACACCCGCTGTGGCTGGCCGCCATCGTGGCCGGCCTGGCCTATGCGCTGCTGTACCGCGCGCACCGGCCGGCTGTGGACCGCGGTGATCGCCCATGCGGTGACCAACGGCGCGCTGGGCATCTGGGTGGTGGCCGTCGCGGCAGTGGCAGTTCTGGTGAGCGGCAGGCGCGCAGCGCCGCCGGTTGGCAGCTGGCACGGCACGCCTGGTGCCTGCTGCCTGGTTTCAGCCGCGCGCTGGATCAGCCGGGCCTGACCGGCGTGGCTGCCCAGGCAGCCTGCAGCTGCTGCAGCCACTGCGCCAGCGCATCACCCTGCAGGTAACCGCGGGCGGCGCCGTCGGCCGGGCTGCGCGGGGCGTCCAGGCGGGCGGCCAGGGTGTCGAACAGGCCGCATTCGATGCTGTCCTGCGCCACCAGATAGACCCACTGCTGGCCCGCCGGCGCCTCGCCACGCGGCCCGCCAGGGTGGCGGCGCGGCCGCCAGGGCACACCCACTTGCAGCACCACGTCGACACCCGCCGGCAGCGGGTCACCAGGCGCCAGCAACAGCACCGGTGCGTCGGCACCCGCCTGTCCCGCACCGGGGAGGCCCAGGCGCTGGGCGAGCTGGGCCAGGTCGGCAGCGGCCGGGCACAGCACCGCCACGCGCGGGCTGCCGGTGCCGGCCCAGTCGGCCAGCTGGCCGGCCAGGGCCTGCAGCGTGGCTTCGGCCAGCGCACTGCCGGCATCGGCCGGGTCGGCACGGTGGCAGGCCTGCTGCATGGCGCGCAAGGCCTGGGCCAGGCGCCACTGGTCGCTGTCGCTGCACCAGCCGCTGGCCTGCCAGCCAGCCAGCAGGCGCTGCAGCACGGCGGCGTGCTGGTCATGCACCTGGCGCTGGCCCGGGGCCAGCGCCAGCAGGCGCTCGGAGTGCACCACCGGCGGCAGCTGGTCGGCCACGTCGTCACGCAGGCGCTGCAGCATCAGGCGTGACAGCGCGGCGGTCAGGCGCTCGATGTCGGCCTCGTCCAGCGCCCGGCCGCGCTGGCTGGCGGCCTGCAGCTCCCGCAGCGCCGCCAGCGGGCCCAGGCGGGCGGTGTCGAGCCAGGCCACCAGGGTGTCCAGTCAGTGCGGGCAGGTCGGCCAGCGGCGCGCCGCACAGCACCAGGGCATGGGGCGCCACCTGCAGCGCGGCCCAGTCGGCGGCATGCAAGTCCAGCTGCTGCGGCTCGTCGACGATGACCAGATCGGGCGACCAGTGCGCCAGGTGGGCGGCGTCGCTCTGCAGCGCGTCGGGCGACAGGATGCGCACGCCGGCCGCCGCCGACCACTGCGCCTGGCGCTGGTGGTGGCCGCCGTCGACCACCTGGGTGTTTGCATCCGGGGCGCCGGCGACCAGGGTGTCGCCCACCGGCACGCCGGCAAAGCGCTGCCAGGCGCGTTGCCAGGCGGCCCGCTGGGCCGGCGCGCACAGCACCAGCACGCGTTGCACGCCGAAGTGGCGGCGCCACAGCTGGGCGGCGGCGATCGCCTGCACACCCTTGCCCAGGCCACGCTCGTCGGCGATCAGGGCGCGGCCGGCCACCACCGCAAACAGCGCACCCTCGGCCTGGAACAGCGGCAGCGGTGCGCGCAGCAGCTGCTGCAGCGCCGGGCTGGCCGGGCCATGGGGATAGGCCGCTTCCAGCGCTGACAGGCGGTGGCGGGCGTCGCGGTGGGCCGCCAGCAGCGCCCAGACCGCGTCATCGACGCGCAGATCATGGCCGGCCTCGTGGGCCAGGCGCAGCAACTGCGGCAAGGCGGCGTCGTCGTCCGGCGGCAGATGGCCTTGTGCGGTGCAGCGGCGCTGGGCAGCCTGGCGCAGCGCGGCCGGGCAGGCATGGCCAGGCTGCCAGACGATGTGGGTCTGGTCACCGGGCAGGCACAGCAACTGGCTGTGGGCCGGGCCGGTGGGCAGGTGCAGGTGCAGGTGCAGGTGCAGGTGCAGGTGCAGGTGCAGGTGCAGGTGCAGGTTCCGGCGCAGGTGCGGCGGCAGGACTGGATGCCGGCGCCGGCGCGTCGGCCTGTTCCATCACCGGTGCTGGGGCGGGCGCTGCTGGCGCTGGCGCCACGGGGGCGTCGGCCGGTGCCGCCAGCACGGCCAGCACGGCCTGGGCGGTGGCCTCGGCCTGCGGGTCGCGGCTGGGCACAGGCTTGCGGCGGTTGCGGCGGCCTGCGATGGGCGATGCAACAGCAGCAGCGGTTGGTGCGGGCGTCGGCGTCGCCGCAGGTGCGGGCGTGGGTGCGGCCTGGGCTGGCGGCTTTGCGGCCTCAAGCACGGCAGCGGCTGCCGTCTGGGCAGGTGCAGGCCGACCCGCGCGGGTCTTGACCGATGGCTTCTTGCCCGTGGGCTGCCCACCGGCGGAGGTGCTCGGCGGGGCTGTCTTCTGCGCAGCCGCTTTGGCCACGGCGCCTTGGTCCGCAGCGCGTTTGACCGCCGGAGTTTTGGCTGCAGCACCTTTGGCCGCAGCAGTTTTGGAAGCAGCACCTTTGGCCGCAACACCCTTGGCCGCAGCTTGTTTCGCCGTAGCCTTCTTGGCCGGCGGCTGCTTGGCGGATGCAGGCCTTGCAGCTGGCGCTGGTCGGCTTGCGGCGGTTGCGGCGGTTGCGGCGGTTGCGGCGCGGCAACGGCGCAGCCAGCCGGTGCGGCCCGCGCCGACTTGGCTGCGGCGGCCGGTTTGCTGGCCACCTTCTTGCCCACCGCGCCGGCAGCCGACTTGGCGGCTGGTTGGACAGCCGATTTGGCAGCGGGTTTGACAGCCGGTGTTGCAGCCGCCGGTGTTGCAGCCGCAGCGCCGGCCCGGCGGGCGCGGGCGGGGCGGGATTCGGTGGCGGCGGCAGGCGCAGCGGCAGGCGCTGCAGCGGTGTCAACAGGCTGGGCCGGCGTCTTGCGCCTCGATCGTTGGGTTGTCGCCATGGGGCGGTGCGTGTCCGGTGTGGGGCGCGGGCCGCAGGCGGGCCGGCGCGTGGTGGGTCGGTGGGGTGGGGGCGCCAGCTAGACGCCGCGGGCCCGGTCGGTGTGGAACTGCGCGCGCCAGGCCGCAAACTGGCCGACGTCCAGCGCAGCGCGCATGTCGCGCATCAGTTGCAGATAGAAATGCAGATTGTGGATGCTGGTGAGCATGGGCCCCAGCATCTCGCCGCAGCGGTCGAGGTGGTGCAGGTAGGCGCGGCTCGCACCGGCGCCGCCGTCCTGGCCCTGGCAGGCCTGGCAGCTGCAGCTGGCGTCGATCGGCCGGGCGTCGGTCTTGTAGCGGGCATTGCGGATGCGCAGGTCGCCGAACCGGGTGAACAAATGGCCGTTGCGGGCGTTGCGGGTGGGCATCACGCAGTCGAACATGTCGACGCCGCAGGCCACGCCTTCGACCAGGTCTTCGGGTGTGCCCACGCCCATCAGGTAGCGCGGCTTGTGCGCCGGCAGGCGGTGCGGGGTGTGCGCCATGATGCGCAGCATCTCGTCCTTGGGCTCGCCCACGCTGACACCGCCGATGGCATAGCCGGGGAAGTCCATCGCCACCAGGGCGTCCAGGCTTTCCTGGCGCAGGTGCTCGAACATGCCGCCCTGCACGATGCCGAACAGCGCGTTGCGGTTTTCCAGCCGGCCGAATTCGGTCTTGCAGCGCTGCGCCCAGCGCAGGCTCAGTTCCATCGACTGGCGAGCCTCGGCCTCGGTGGTCAGGTGGCCGGCGGTCTGGTAGGGCGTGCACTCGTCGAACTGCATGACGATGTCGCTGTCCAGCACGGTCTGCACCTGCATGCTGACCTCGGGCGTGAGGAACAGCTTGTCGCCATTGACCGGCGACGCAAAGCGCACGCCTTCTTCGCTGATCTTGCGGCCGCTGCCGTCGGCGCCGCCCAGGCTCCAGACCTGGAAGCCGCCGCTATCGGTGAGGATGGGCTTGTGCCAGCCCTCGAAGCCGTGCAGGCCCTTGAACTGTTCGATCACCTCCAGCCCCGGGCGCAGCCACAGGTGGAAGGTGTTGCCCAGGATGATCTGCGCGCCCATGGCGTGCAGCGACTGCGGCAGCACACCCTTGACGGTGCCGTAAGTGCCCACCGGCATGAAGATGGGCGTCTCGACCACGCCATGGTTCAGCGTCAGGCGGCCGCGGCGGGCCTGGCCCTCGGTGGCAAGCAGGTCAAAACGGAGCATGTCAGCGCCGCACGGCCGTTCCGAAGGGGCTGATGGCCCCCTTGGCGGGCAGCGAACGAAGTGAGCGTGGGGGCAACAACTTTCGCCCAAGCGTTCTGAAGGGGCTGGCGGCGCCCTCGGGGGGCAGCGATTGCAATGCGTGTGGAAGCACCATGCCTGGATTGTCGCAGCCCGGGCCGGCGCCCCAGGCGGCGCAGATCAGGGTGTCTTGCCCGCTTGCAGCGACAGGATCCAGACCACCAGCCGCCTGGCGTCAGCCTCGGTGATGGCAATCGCATTCGGCGGCATGGCCAGGCCCGGGACCGCGCCCTTCCAATGCGGCTGGTAGGGATTGGACCCCGCCACCACGGTGTTGGTGAGCCGGGCGACTGCGTCTTTCTGGTCCTTGTGCGTCTTTGTGGTCTTTGTATTTGGCCGCGACAGCGCGCCAAGACGGGCCGATCGGCGCCTGGCCGTCGGGGCCCTTGGCGCCAGGCGCCATCTGGTGGCAAGCGGTGCAGCCGGCGTCGGCGGCCAGCTGCTGCATGCGGGCGGCCGGGTCGGCGGCCAGCGCGCCGGTGGTGGCCAGGGTGGCGGCAGCGGCCAAGGCCGCCAGGATGCGGTGGGAGTGGGCGTGGGAGCGGGAGTGGTGCATGGTGTGGACGCCAAGGGGCAAAGAGTCGGTGCCTGCATGGTGTGCCAGCCCCGGCGCCGGGGCTTGATCCAGCGCAAGTGCCAGCGCAAGTGCCAGCGGAAGTGGAAGCGCAAGTGCAGCGCGCTCGCGCCCAGGCCGGCGCCAGGGCGTGCCAGGCAGGCGCAGCGACTGCGGCCGGATTGGCCGCGTCAGGGCCAGCTGCCGTGCCAGGCCAGCGCCAGGCTGCGCGAGTGCGCCCCGGCGCCCAGCCGGTCGGCGCCAGCGCGCAGCTGCCAAGCACGCCAGGTCAGGTCCAGCGTGGCGCGGCGCTCATGCAGCTGCCAGCCCACACCCCATTGCAGCGGGCCCTGGCGCTGGCGCCAGTGCAGCGCCGGCAGCAGGGGTGCGCCGGGCAGCTGGCGCAGCGCCAAAGCCAGGCTGCGCTGCGCATCGACCTGGTAGCGCGCGGTCAGCGTGGCGTGCCAGGGCTGCCAACGGCTGCGCGTGGCCTGGCTGTTCTGGCCCGTCAGCAAGGGGCGGTATTGCAGAAAGCCATCGGCGTCGAAGCCGACCGTGTCGGTGGCCAGCGCCAGTTGCTGGCGCGGCAGCTGTTGCCAGTGCAGCCAGCCGCCGTCCTGCAGCGCGCCCTTCAGCGACCAGGCCTCGCCCTGCCACTGCAGCGCCGCGCCCAGCAACAGGCCGCTGCCGCGCCGGGCGGCAGCCTGCTGGAAAGGCAGTTCGAGCCGGTCGTCCAGCGCGTCGGACTGCAGCGCGAAGCCATAGCCGCCGCTGCCGCCGCCGGCGTGGCTGACCGCGCCACCCAGGCGGCGGTCACGCCAGCGGCCCAGGGCCAGCAGTTCGGCCGACAGGCTGGCCTGCCACTGCCCGCCGGTGGCGGCCGACAGCGCCCGCGACCAGGGCTGGCCGTCCGGGCTGTCCCAGCCCAGCGACACGCCCACACCGGAAAATGCCCGCAAGCGGGCGTCCACCGTCCAGTCCTGCGGCAGGGCCGGTTGCCGGCCCTGGGCCAGCAAGGCGGCCAATTCCAGCGCCGGCTGGTTGGCCACCAGGGTGGCCTGGCTGCGCGCCACCAGGCCCAGCGTCCAGTCTGCGCTGCGCCGCTGCAAGCGCAGCTGGTCGTCGATGTAGGCCAGGTTGCGGCCGTGGCGCGGCTGCACGCTGCGCCAGCGGTCGTCGCCCAGGGCTGCCAGCGGCAAGGCGTCGCTGTGCCGATCGCTCTGCAGGCTGAACTGCCAGGTCGGCGCGGCCGGCTGGGCCAGCCCGGCGCTGGCCAGGCCGCCCAGCAGCGCCGCAGCGGCCACCGCGCGGGCCGGGCGGCCAACGCGGCGTGGCCTCACAGGCCCACGTCCAGCGACACCACACTGCCGTCGGCAAAGCTGACCAGGCCATTGCGGCCATTGACGCTGCCGACCACGCGGCTGCTGCCGTGCACCAGATCGATGGCGTCAGCACCGTCCAGCCAGGTCATCGACAGGTTGCTGGCGGCTTCGGTCAGCTGGAAGCGGTTGATCTCGGCCGAGCCAGCAGCGCGCGTGCCGGCGATGTTGACCACCACGCGCGGCGTGCCGTTGACGATGCTGCGGTACTGCAGGCTCATCGACTGGGTGCTGCCGTCGTCGCTGTCCATCAGCTGCTCGGCACCGATGCTCAGCTCCAGCATCGGCCGGCTGGGCGCCGTGACCTGACCGACGAAGCTCAGCGACCGGTTGTAGCGGTTGGTGGCGGCATAGGGCCGGGTGGCGTCGTAGTTGGCGTAGCCGCTGCTCTTGGCGACAAAGCTGCCGTTGAGGAACTCATTGGCCACGCCGCGCATCGATGTTGCGCAGCATGCCGCTGAGCCTGAGCTCGGTGGGCTGCAAGCTGGTGCCGCTCTTGTCCCAGGCCGACGTGGGCATGGACAGCAAGCCCTCGAACTCGGCCCGGGCATTGCTGAACACCAGGTTCACCGTCACCGCACGCAGGGTGCCGCCAGCGCTGCGCACAGCCGTCGGCGACCCCGGTGCCACATCGTTTTCATCGGCATCGCGGCTGACCGGCAGTTCTTGCACGCTGGCCTGCTTCACGGTCAGGGTCGACAGCAAGGTGCCCGCGCTGTCATAGGCCTTCAGGCTGCCGGTGATGCTGCTGCTGCCGTCCTTGCGCTCGGTGGCGCTGAACATGCGCGTGCCGCTCAGGTCGATGCTGTGCTTGTGGTTGACCAGGGCTGTGCCGTTTTCCTCGAAGCCGGCCGCCAGTTCGCCCTGCATGGTGAAACCGGTCACGCTGCCGCTGGTGGTGCTGGTGGTGACGGTGCCGGTGAACGGCGCCAGTGACTCGCCGGTGGCGTCTTTCTGCAGTGTCCCGTTCGACAGCACGCTGCCATTGGCGGACGTGAGGCGCAAGCGGGCGCGGGTCTGCCAGCCAAAGCTGCCGTCCGCCATGGGCGTCATGGTGAAGCCGTGGCGGTACTCCCTGGTGGTGAAGTCGTTGGCGCTGTAGGTGCGGGTCAGGTAGTAGCGCGCCGAGCAGCCGATGAAGTTGGCGTTGTCAGGCGCGGTGGCCAGTGACCTGTGTTGTCTGCGTCCTGGTACAGGGCGCAGCTGGCGGCGCCATAGCCCTTGGAGAAGTCGGCCGAGTCATCGTTCGGCACCGCGCCTTCGGCGCGGCCGCGGCTGGGCATGGTGCTGCGGCCAGCCTTGTAGTCGTTGTACAGGTCGATGCCCATCAGCAGCGCGCCGCTGTCGGTCAGCAAGGTGCGCACCGGCACCTGCACATCGCGCATGGCCTGGTCGAACTTGAACGCCTGGATGTTGGCCGCGCCGGTGGCGATGGCGCTGGCACCGCCACCGCTGAACAAGGCGGTCCAGTCGCTCTTGAGCTGGGTGAACAACAGCTTGGCACCGGCGATGGCTTGTGCCGTGGCGTCGACCGTGGGCGCGGTGCCGGTGGTGGCTGCCGCGCAGTTGCTGCTGCAGACCAGGTTGGCGGCCACGGTGGTCAGCAGCGCTGGCGGGATGGCACCCACCAGCTCAGGCTTGGCCAGCACCGTGCTGACCGCACTGCCCAGCACCGCCGACACATCCAGCACAGCGCTGCCGCCGCTGCCCCCGCTTTCTAACTTGATCGAGCTGGTCCGGGCTGCGGCACCCAGGGCGTCGACCACGCATTTCACCTTGTCGCCTGCAGCACCGGTGCCGCAACCCAGGTCGCCGCTGCTGGCCATCTGCGACACCGCCGTCAGCAGCACGGCCAGCTTCTTCTCGTCGTCGCTGCTGGCAGCGCCGGTGCTGGTGGGCGTCACCTTGGTCGGGTCAAAGCCCAGCAACTGCTGCACGGTCGACACCGCCTGCGCCGCATTGGCCGCACTGACGCCGCCGGTGGCCCGGGCCGCAGCGGCGACTGCCATTTCGCTGAACGGCGTGATGCTGGCGCGGCTGGTGACCGCACCGCTGGCGTCGGGCACCACCAGGCTGCGCATGGCGAAGTTGGCGGGCAGCGCTTGGTCGGTGCCGGTCACTTCATCACGGTGGGTGGTGCTGCCGTCGGCCTTGGTGCTGACCCGCACCACATAGGGCTGGTCCTTGGTGCCGGTGAAACTCAAGGCGTAGCTGCCATCGGTGCGGGTGGTGTCGCTGGCCAGCACGGTGGCCAGGTCGACGCTGCCATCAGCGGCCACCGGGTGCACCTTGACGTCTGCATTCGCCATCAGGCCCTTGGCCGCCGTGCCGCTGAGCGCCACGGTGGCTGCAGTGCTGACGGGGACATCCGGGGTGACGGACGTGCCCGACCCGCCGCCGCAGGCCGACAACAAGCTGACAGCGCCGACAACGGCGTACAGGGGTGCTTTTTTCATGGGGGGAATCGCTCCGCAGGACTGGGCAAGAGTGCCCATGCAGCCCGGACAAGTCGGCCCGAACGCTGCGCCATGATTCTTTCAACCCGGACCCCGCGTCATCGGCAGACTTGTGGGGTCAGGCATCCGCTGTTCGGCCGATGGCAGGCGCAAGCCGGCCGTGCTAATCGGGCGCTGCTGGTGTCCAGCGTACGGCGCGCGGGTCGGTTGCGTGCCGCAACGACGTGCGGCCTGCGTCAGGCGCGCGGCGCTGACGCAGGGTGTGCCCGCGCCAGCAGCATGGCGTCGCCATAGCTGAAGAAGCGGTAGCCCGACTCGATGGCGTGGCGGTACAGCGCCCGGGCATGGGCATGGCCGGCAAAGGCCGACACCAGCATCAGCAGGGTGCTGCGCGGCAGGTGGAAATTGGTGATCAGCAGGTCGACCACATGGAAGCGGAAGCCGGGGGTGATGAACACATCGGTCTCGCGGGCGCCGGCCTGCAGCCTGCCACCCAGCGCGGCAGATTCCAGCGCGCGCAGCGTGGTGGTGCCCGCCGCCACGATGCGCCCGCCGGCCGCCTGGGTGCGGGCGATGGCGTCGACCGTGGACTGCGGCACCTCGTACCACTCGCTGTGCATCTGGTGCTCGGCCAGCGCCGTGCTGCGCACCGGCTGGAAGGTGCCGGCGCCCACATGCAAGGTGACCTGGGCCCGCTGCACGCCGCGCGCCGCCAGCGCCGCCAGCACGCCGGCGTCGAAATGCAGCGACGCGGTGGGCGCAGCCACGGCGCCGGGCTTGGCGGCAAACACGGTCTGGTAGCGCGCCACATCGTCGGCGCCATCGGCATGGCTGATGTAGGGCGGCAGCGGCACATGGCCGTGTGCTTCCAGCAAGTCGAAGGGGTCGGACGGGAAGCGCAGGTGGAACAGGCCGCCGTCGGGCCCGGCGCGGCCCAGCACCTCGGCGTCGAAGGCACCGTCGGCAAAACGCAGCGTGCTGCCCGGGCGCGGGCTCTTGCTGGCGCGCAGGTGGGCCAGCACCTCGTGGGTGCCGCCATCGCCAGACGGAAGCACCCGCTCGACCAGCGCCTCGACCGCGCCGCCGGTGGGCTTTTCGCCGAACAAGCGGGCCTTGATGACACGGGTGTCGTTGAACACCAGCAGGTCGCCCGGGGCCAGCAAACCGGGCAGGTCGGAAAAGATGCGGTCGGTCGGCAAGGCGGCGCTGCCGTCGAGCAAGCGTGCGGCGCTGCGCTGCGCCGCCGGGTGCTGGGCGATCAGCGCCGGCGGCAGGTCGAAGTCGAAATCATCGACCGTGTAGGCCGGGCTCGGGGGCAGTGGTGTGTCGGACATGGTGTGCAGGCGGTACCGGCCTGAAGACTCCTTCAGCCAGCTGATGGTTCCACGCCGCGCCTGACCCGACTGCCGGCAGGGGAACTGGCAGCGCGGCTCACAAGCTGAAGATCTTGCCGGGGTTCAGGATGTTCTTCGGGTCGAGTGCGCGCTTGAGCAGGCGCATCATCTCCACCGTGGCCGCACCGGCCTCGTCCAGCAGGAAGCCCTGCTTGTGCAGGCCGATGCCATGCTCGCCGGTGCAGGTGCCTTCCAGGCGCAGCGCATGCTGCACCAGCTGGTGCGTTCAGCCGCTCGGCGGTGTCGCGCTGCGCCGGCTGCGCCGGGTCGATCATGTAGGCGATGTGGAAGTTGCCGTCGCCCACATGGCCGACGATGTAGTACGGCAGGCCGGCTTCGTCGGCCTCGACCACCGCCTGGTTGATGCAGGTGGCCAGGCGGCTGATCGGCACGCAGGTGTCGGTGGTGACGGTGCGGCAGCCGGGGTTGGACGACATGCCGGCAAAGTAGGCGCGGTGGCGCGCCGCCCACAGCTTGCTGCGCTCCTCCGGGGTGGTGGCCCACTGGAAATCTTCGCCGCCGTGCTCGCGCGCCACGCTCCTGCACCGTCTGCGCCTGCTCGGCCACGCCGGCGGCGCTGCCGTGGAATTCCATCAGCAGCATCGGCTCGGGCCGCAGGCTCGAGCTTGTCGTGGTTGTTGACGTAGCGCACCGCGTTGGCGTCCAGCAGCTCGCAGCGGGCGATCGGCACGCCCATCTGGATGATGGCGATGGTGGTCTTGCACCGCCGCGTCGATGCTGGGGAAGTGGCAGATCGCGGCCGACACCGATTCGGGCTGCGGGTAGAGCTTGACGGTGACCTCGGTGAGGATGCCCAGCGTGCCCTCGCTGCCCACCATCAGGCGGGTGAGGTCGTAGCCGGCGCTGCTCTTCTTGGCGCGGGTGCCGGTGCGGATGCACCTCGCCGCTGGCGGTGACCACTTCCAGCGCCAGCACGTTTTCGCGCATGGTGCCGTAGCGCACGGCGTTGGTGCCGCTGGCGCGGGTGGCGGCCATGCCGCCCAGGCTGGCGTCGGCGCCCGGGTCGATCGGGAAGAACAAGCCGGTGTGGCGGATGGCGGTGTTCAGCTGGTTGCGGGTGACACCCGGCTGCACCGTCACCGTCAGGTCTTCGGCGTTGATGCGCAGCACCTGGTTCATGCGCGACACATCGATGCTGATGCCGCCCTGCACCGCCAGCAGGTGGCCTTCCAGCGACGAGCCGGTGCCGTAGGCGATCACCGGCACCTCATACTGCGCCGCCAGCGCCACCGCAGCGGCCACGTCGGCGGTGCTTTCGGCAAACACCACCGCCTCGGGCGGCGGCACCTCGAACGGTGATTCATCGCGGCCGTGCTGCTCGCGCACGGCGCGGGCGGTGCTGCAACGGTCGCCGAAGTGCGCCTTCAGCGCGTCGATCATGGCGGCAGGCACCGGCCGGGGTTGCAGCATCCTGGCGATGTCGACGGGGGCGTTCATGGCAGCGGTCTCCGGTGCAAATTGAGCAGGCTGCCGATGGTAGGCCCTTTGCCGCCACCGCCGGGTGCTGTGCTTGCTGGCAGCGCGGGCCGGCTTGGGGCAAGATATTGGGTTGCTCACGCCGACCCAGGACACCCCACCATGGCCAACCGCCTGACACAGATCGCCACCCGCACCGGAGACGACGGCACCACCGGCCTGGGCGACGGCAGCCGCGTGCCCAAGGACCACCTGCGGGTGATGGCCATGGGCGACGTCGACGAGCTCAACAGCAGCATCGGCGTGCTGCTGGCCGAGCCGCTGCCCGACGGCGGTGCGTGAACTGCTGGTGGTGGTGCAGCATGAGCTGTTCAACCTGGGCGGCGAGCTGTCGATCCCCGGCTACACGCTGCTGAAGGACGAGGCCGTGCTGCGCCTGGACGACGCCCTGGCCCAGCACAACGCCGCGCTGCCGCGGCTGGCTGAATTCATCCTGCCGGCCGGCACCCGCAGCGCGGCGCTGGCCCATGTCAGCCGCACCATCGCCCGCCGCGCCGAGCGCGCGGTGGTGCACCTGGCGCTGCAAGAAACCGATCAACGAGGCGCCGCGCCAGTACCTCAACCGCCTGTCCGACCTGATGTTCGTGCTGGCCCGGGTGCTGAACCGCGCCAACCTCGACGGCCTGGGCGGCGACGACGTCTACTGGCGCAGCGAGCGCCTGGCCCGGCAGCAGGGCTGACGCGCATGGCAAGGCAGCCCGACCTGCCGCTGCCCGGCGCTGCCCGGGCAGCGGGCCAGGCAGACACCGAGGGCCGAAGCGCCCGCTGCCGCGCCGGCCGGTCTGTTCGGCGTCTTCGAGCGCCTGGTCGACCCCTACCCCGAAACCCCGGTGGCCACACCGCCGGCAGGCTTCTGGCCCTTCATGCGGGCCTGCACCCAGGGCCTGGGCCGCTGGATCGCCGCGATGACCGGCTTCACCGCCGCCATCGGCGTGTTCGAGGCCCTGCTGTACGCCTGGCTGGGCAGCCTGGTCGACTGGCTGGCCAAGGTGCCGCCGGCGCAGCTGTGGGCCGACGAGAGCACCCGCCTGCTGGGCCTGGCCGCCGTGCTGGTGGGCAGCATCGCGCTGGTGGCGCTGCAGTCCATGCTCAAGCAGCAGGCGCTGTCGGGCAACTTTCCGATGCGGCTGCGCTGGAACTTCCACCGCCTGATGCTGGGCCAGAGCATGGGCTTCTACGGCGACGAGTTCGCCGGCCGGGTGGCCGCCAAGGTGATGCAGACCGCGCTGGCGGTGCGCGACGTGTGGATGATCCTGTGCGACATCCTGGTCTTCATCGTCATCTACTTCGTCACCCTGGTGCTGGTGGTGGGCAGCTTCAACGCCTGGATGCTGGCGCCGCTGCTGGGCTGGCTGCTGCTGTACGGCCTGACGCTGCGCCACTATGTGCCGCGGCTGGCCCGGGTGTCGCAAAGCCAGGCCGATGCCCGCAGCCTGATGACCGGGCGCATCACCGACGCCTACACCAACATCGCCACCGTCAAGCTGTTTGCGCATGACCGGCGCGAGGCCGCCCACGCCCAGGGCGCGATGGCCGAGTTCCTGGCCACGGTGCATGCGCAGATGCGCCTGGCCACCAGCTTCGAGATCCTGATCCACGCGCTGAGCATGGCGCTGGTGATGGGCATCGCCGGCACCGCGCTGGCGCTGTGGATGCAGGGCGACGTGGGCATCGGCGCGGTGGCGGCGGCCACCGCCATGGCGCTGCGGCTGAACGGCATCTCGCACTGGATCATGTGGGAGATGGCCACGCTGTTCGAGCATGTGGGCACGGTGGCCGACGGCATCACCATGCTGAGCCGGCCCGCGCGCGGTGGTGGACGCGCCCGCCGCCCAGCCGCTGGTGGTGCACCAGGGCGAGATCCGGCTGGAGGGGGTGCGCTTTGGCTACGGCGGCACCAAGGCGGTGATCGACGGCCTGGACCTGGTGATCCGCCCGGGCGAGAAGATCGGCCTGGTCGGCCGCTCGGGCGCCGGCAAGAGCACGGTGGTGAACCTGCTGCTGCGCTTTCATGACCTGGCCGGCGGCCGCATCCTGATCGACGGCCAGGACATCGCCCGGGTGACGCAGGACAGCCTGCGCGCCCAGGTGGGCATGGTGACGCAGGACACCAGCCTGCTGCACCGCAGCGTGCGCGACAACATCCTGTACGGCCGGCCCGACGCCGGTGACGCCGCCATGCGCGCCGCCGCCGAGCGCGCCGAAGCCGCTGCCTTCATCGCCGGCCTGGCCGATGCCAAGGGCCGCAGCGGCTACGACGCCCATGTGGGCGAGCGTGGCGTCAAGCTCTCGGGCGGCCAGCGCCAGCGCATCGCGATTGCCCGGGTGATGCTGAAGGACGCGCCCATCCTGCTGCTGGACGAGGCCACCAGCGCGCTCGACAGCGAGGTGGAAGCCGCCATCCAGGCCAGCCTGTACCGGCTGATGGAGGGCAAGACCGTGGTGGCCATCGCCCACCGCCTGTCCACCATCGCGGCGATGGACCGGCTGGTGGTGATGGACGCCGGCCGCATCGTCGAGCAGGGCAGCCACGACGCGCTGCTGGCCGCCGGCGGGCTGTATGCGCGGCTGTGGGCGCACCAGAGCGGCGGCTTTCTGGGCGAGCGGGCCGAGGACTGAGCTGCTGCCAACCGGGCCTGCTTCCAACAAGGCCAGCGGGCCGGCGTGTGCGTTCATCGTGCCGCTGAAGCACCAGCCGAACGCAGGACTCGGTCCAAGCAAGTGCACGCCGCAGACGGGCTTGGCCCGGCTGCCGGGGTCGCCCCTTGGAGGGGCAGCGGCGCAGCCGCTGCCCCTCCAAGGGCGTGGGTCAGATCACCGGGCCAGCGCCGCCTGCACCAGGGCCAGCAGTTCGCCGGGCAGCACCGCCTCGCCCAACACCCCGGCGCTGCGGGCGCGTTCGGCGCGCTGCGCGCGCTGGGTCTGGTCGAAACAACCGTGGTAGATCACCAGCGGCCAAGGCCGGACGGCGCGCGCCCGGGCCAGCTGCAGCAGGCCCTGCTGCAGCAGCAGGCCGGCGTCAGCCGACTCTTGTGTGCGCTGCCAGTCGCTCAGCACCAGGTCGAAGCCTTCGGTGTCGGCCTGCAGCGTGGCCAGGGCCGCTGCGGTGGAGACCACTTGCACCACCTCGATCTGCAGCCGCGCCAGCATGTCGACCTCGGCCAGGTTGCCCTCGGGCTGGTCGTCGACCCAGAGCAGGCGTGGCGTGTGGTCGACCTGGATCAGCGCCAGGGCTTGCGCCCGCAGGGCTGCGGCATCGGGCGCCTGGATGCTGCCGGTGGTGGTGGAGGTGGTGGTGGCGGTGTTGGCTGTGCTGCCGCCGGCCATGCCGCAGCGCAGTGCGTGGGCGGCCAGCACGCCGGCCGCGGCCTGGTCCAGCACCGTGTCCAGCAGCGGGTCGGCCTGGGCCGTGACCGCCATCTTGCGCACCGGGGCAGCCGCCAACGCCAGACCCGGCGCCGTCTGCAGGGCTGGCAGCAGCGGATCGGCCCGCCTGGCCTGGATGTGGGCCACCGTGGCGCGCAAGCCCTTGGAGACACTGACCCAGGCTTCTTCACGCTGGCGCCAGCTGGTCACTGGCTTCAGGTCACGCGGCAGGCCCTGGTGCTGCATCAGCGCCGCCATCGGCAGGTCATCGCCGTCCAGGCCTTCCAGGTCGAGCGGGCGCAGCAGGATGGGCACCACGGTGGCGCTGCCTTCGGCCGCACGGCGCAGCGCGGTCTTCAGCTCGACTTGCTGGATGTAGTCTGAGCCCAGGAAGTCGGCGCTGAGCAACAGCAGCAACAGTTCGGCCTGGTCCAGTTGCTGCCGGATCTTGCTGTCCCAGCGCGCGCCGGGCACGATGCCACGGTCATGCCAGGGCTGGATCAGCCCCCGCAGCTGCAGGATCTTGAGGTGGCGCTCCAGATCAGCGCGCAGTTTCTCGTCTTCATGCGCATAGCTGTAGAACAGCGACACCGGCGCTGGCTTGGCGGGCAGTGTGCTGTTGTCGGGCATGGCAGTCGCGCGCTGCGCGGCAGGGTGGCGTCAGGCGGTGCCGCCCACCGTCATGCCGTCGATGCGCAGCGTGGGCTGGCCCACGCCCACCGGCAGGCTCTGGCCTTCTTTGCCGCACACGCCGATGCCGGAGTCCAGCGCCAGGTCGTTGCCGATCATGCTGACACGCTTCAGCGCCTCGGGCCCATTGCCGATGATGGTGGCGCCCTTGACCGGATACAGGATCTTGCCGTTTTCGACCCAGTAGGCCTCGCTGGCCGAGAACACGAACTTGCCGCTGGTGATGTCGACCTGGCCACCGCCAAAGTTGGTGGCATACAGGCCGCGCTTGATGCTGCCGATGATCTCGTCCTTGGTCTTGTCGCCGTTGAGCATGTAGGTGTTGGTCATGCGCGGCATCGGCACATGGGCATAACTTTCGCGGCGGCCATTGCCGGTGGGCTTCACGCCCATCAGGCGGGCGTTCATGCTGTCCTGGATGTAGCCCTTCAGGATGCCGTCTTCGATCAGCACATTGCGCTGGCTGGCACAGCCTTCGTCGTCGACGTTCAGGCTGCCGCGGCGGTCGGCGATGGTGCCGTCATCGAGCACGGTCACGCCCTTGGCCGCCACCCGCTGGCCGATGCGGCCGGCAAAGGTGCTGCTGCCCTTGCGGTTGAAGTCACCTTCCAGGCCATGGCCCACGGCCTCGTGCAGCAGCACACCGGGCCAGCCCGGGCCCAGCACCACGGTCATTTCGCCGGCCGGCGCGGGGCGCGATTCCAGATTGGTCAGCGCGGCGTTCACCGCCTGGTCGACATACAGCGTGAGCTGCTCGTCCTGGAAGTAGCCCAGGCCGAAGCGGCCACCGCCGCCGCCCGAGCCCACCTCACGCCGGCCGTTCTGCTCGGCGATCACGGTGATGGACAAGCGCACCAGCGGCCGCACGTCGGCGGCACGGGTGCCGTCGGCACGCGCCACCAGCACCACGTCGTATTCAGCGGCCACGCCGGCCATCACCTGCACGATGCGCGGGTCACGCGCCCGGGCCATCTGCTCGATCTTCTCGAGCAGTGCCACCTTCTGCACGCTGTCGAGCGTGGCGATGGGGTCGGTGGGGGTGTAGAGCGCGCGGCTGGAGGCGATCTTTGCGGCGCGGCCCACCTTCACCCGGCGGCTCTGGCCGGCGGCGGCAATGCTGCGCACGGTGCGCGCGGCGTCCAGCAGGCTGGCTTCAGAGATGTCGTCGCTGTAGGCGAAGGCAGTTTTTTCACCCGCCACCGCACGCACGCCCACCCCCTGGTCGATGCTGAAGCTGCCGCTCTTGACGATGCCTTCTTCCAGGCTCCAGCCTTCATGGCGGGTGATCTGGAAATACAGGTCGGCATCGTCGATGCGGTGCTCGCCCATCAGGCCCAGCGCGTTGGCCAGTTTGGCTTCATCCAGCCCGAAGGGCTCGATCAACAGTTGCTGGGCAATGGCGAGGCGTTCGAGGGTGGGTTCGCGGCTGATCATGCCCAGATTGTAGGCAGCGGGGGCCGTCTGTGCCTGCTTTGGCGAGCGGTCGCCCTGCCGGCGGGATGGTGCGCTGACCGGGCAGCCAGCCCTGGCAGACCGCTGTCCGCAGCCGGCCCCGCCACATAACTTTGCACAGGCCGGCGTGCACCGCAGCGGGCGGGCGGCCGTTGTCACAGCACGCTCGGGCCCGGGCGCCGCCCCCTCCCTTCCAGCCACGCAAGAGGTCACCGCCATGCGCTTTGCCCGCCCCCTTTCCATCGCCCTGCTGGCCCTGGCCGGCGCCACCGCCGCCCAGGCCGCCACCGCTGCCCACCGGTCTGACACGCACCGGCATGACAGCCACCGGGTCCACGCACACCAGGTGGCTGCACACCGGGTGGACATCCGCCAGATCGACACCCGCCAGGCCCGCCAGCAGGCCCGCATCGCTGACGGGCTGGCCGACGGCTCGCTCACCCGGCGGGAGGCCCATCAGCTGCAACAGCAGCAGCGCCAGATCCGCCAGTTTGAAGCCCAGGCCAAGGCCGATGGTGTGGTGACCGGGCACGAGCGCCGGGTCCTGGCCAGGCTGCAGCAGCAGGCCAGCCGCAGCATCCAGCTGCAGCGGCACGACGCCCAGGTGCGGCCGATCCGCAGTGCCTGGGCCGGCCGGGTGGACTGAACGGCGCCTGGGCCGGTACGCACCGACCCAGGCTGGCCCGGTCAGTCGGCCGGGCTGTCCGGCGCCGGGTCGGCGGCCGCGCGCAATGCCAAGGCCCGCTGGTACAGCGCATTGCGCGGCGCACCGCTCAATTCAGCCGCCAGGGCCACCGCCTGCTTCAGCGGCAAATCCCGCAGCAGCGGGCCCAGCAAGCGCTCGGCCTCGGCCGGCAGGCCGTCCGTGTCAGCCACCACGGCCGGTGGCAGCGCATGCAGCACCAGCACAAATTCACCCCGGCTGCGGTTGGCATCGGCGGCCAGCCAGGCCGGCAGCGCGGCCGCCGGCAAGCTGACGATGGTCTCGAACTGCTTGGTCAGTTCACGGCACAAGGTGACGCGCCGCTGCGGCGCGGCGTCGGCCAGGCTGGCCAGCAGGCTGTCGATGCGGTGCGGTGCCTCGAACAGCACCTGGCAGCCCGGCGCAGCACAGGCCGCCTGCAGCCAGGCGCGGCGATCAGCCCCCTTGGCCGGCGCAAAGCCGATGAAGGCAAAACCCTGCGCCGCCACATCGCCCGCCGCGCTGAGTGCCGCCACCGCGCTGCTGGCACCCGGGATCGGCAGCACCCGGTGGCCGGCCGCCGCCACCGCCGCCACCAGCACCGCGCCGGGGTCGCTGACCGCCGGCGTGCCGGCGTCGCTGGCATAGGCCACCCGCTGGCCCTGGGCCAGGCGCGCCACCACGGCCTGGGCAGCGGCCGACTCGTTGTGCTGGTGCAGCGCCAGCAGCGGCTTGTCCAGCCCCAGGTGGCGCAGCAGCTGGCCGGTGACACGGGTGTCTTCACAGGCCACCGCGTCGACCAGGCCCAGCACATAGACCGCGCGCAGCGTGATGTCGGCCAGGTTGCCGATGGGCGTGGCCACCACGTACAGTGCCCCAGCCGGGTGCTGCTGGCCGCTGGTGGCGGCAGCGGCGGCTTGTTGCAGCAGGGAGGGGTCGATGTTCAAGGGCTGGCGCCAGGGCGGGTTGGGTGGGGCTGCAGCGGCCGAGCCGGGCAAGGCCGGCACCAGCAAGGCCGTGGGCGACAGCGCCGAAGACCGCGCCCTGGCCCACCTGCAGCAGCACGGCCTGCAATTGCTGCAGCGCAATTATCGGCTGGCCGGCGGCCCGCACCAGCGTGCAGGCGAGATCGACCTGGTCATGCGCAGCGCCGACGGCACCCTGGTGTTTGTGGAGGTGCGCGCGCGCCGCAGTGGCGCCCACGGCGGTGCTGCAGCCAGCATCAGCAGCAGCAAACAGCGGCGCATCGTGCGTGCGGCCAGCCATTACCTGTTGGCCCTGGCCCTACCCCCGCCCTGCCGCTTCGACGTGGTGGCCATCGACGGCCAGACGCTGCAATGGTTACCTGGCGCCTTTGACGCCGGCAGCGGCTAAGGGATCAGGCCAGCCAGGCCGAGGCGCCTATCGCCGGCGGCGCATGCCGATCAGGCCAGCCAAGCCGAGGCCGACCAGCAGCAGGCTGGTGGGTTCGGGCACGCTGGTGACGTCAGCCTGCCGCAGGCCTTCACGGAAGTACAGGTCCTCATTCGTGAGGAACGTGACCGGCAGATAACTTTGGTAAGACTTGCCTGGCGTATAAGCATCAGTGGTCGGACTGCCTGCAAACACGCCAAATCCATACCTGCCGCCGGACAGGGCATTCAGTCGAAGCACGTAGGTGTTGCCCGGAGTCAGATCCACAGGCGCCGTGAAGTCGAACATCACCACCATCAGCTCTGCTGCAGGATCGACCGACACCGCCTGCGTCGTCGCCAGCACCGCCCCTTGCAAGCCGTTGCTGCCGCTGACGCCGTCCAGGATCGAAAGACTCAAGCTGACCGGTGCCAGGCCCGCTGAGCGCAGCAGCAACTCAGCCCAGTCGATGCGGTCAAGGCTGGGCACGAACGACTGGCCGATGGAGCCCGGTTGCCCCGCGAGTCCCTCGACGTTTGTCTGCAACTGCTGTTGGTCGACGATCAGCGCCGCGCCAGCCTGCTGCACGGTACCGGCCGCCAGCGCCAGCGCCAGCAGGCAGCTTGAAATTGGGTTCACAAAAAATCCTTTGGTGGTCTGCAGGGGGGCCAGCCTGCGGCCGACCCTGGTGGGTGGAGCGCCCGGGCGGCGGCGGCATCTGCCGCGCCAGGACTTGCCTCGGTTGTAGCGGCGCTGGGCCCAAAAAATCCTTAAGCGCCGGCGAACACGCGGTCCATCCCACCCGACCCAGGGGGTGTGGCCAAACGCTGCGCCGCCGCGCTGCAGCGCGCCGAAATAGAGAATGCCGCACAAGCCGCATCGAGCGGGGGTTGTTTGCGATCAACAGGAGCCTGGCGTTGTCGGATCGGTTCGAAGGCTTCGAGGTGCTGGAACAAGCGCGCGAATTGCATGTCGGGGGGCTGCGCGTGGCCATTGGTGCGCGCGCCTTCGACGTGCTGCGGGTGCTGGTGCGCCACCACGACCGGGTGGTGACCAAAGCCGAACTGCTTGACCAGGTCTGGGCCGGCCAGGTGGTGGAAGAAGGCAATGTGCAAGTGCAGGTCAGTGCCCTGCGCAAGCTGCTCGGGCAGCAGGCCATTGCCACCGTGCCGGGTTTCGGCTACCGGCTGACGCAGCGGCCGCTGGCACCGCCCCCAGCCGGGGCTGACCACACTGTCGCCGCTGGCACCACGGGCAGCGCGGATCCCCCGGGCAGCACGTGGACCGCGCCAAACAGGCGCGGCGGCAACCTGCCCCTGCAACTGCCGGTGCTGCACGGCCGCGCGCCGGAACTGGCCCGCCTGCGCACACTGCTGGCGCAGCCCGGCATCGTGTCGCTGGTGGCCACGGGCGGGGTCGGCAAAACCCATCTGGCGCGCGCCTTCGCCGCCAGCCAGCGTGCCAGCCACCCCGACGGTGTCTGGTGGGTTGAGCTGGCCGCACTGCGCCATGGCGACCAGGTGGCGGCTGAAATCGTGCGCGTGCTGGGGTACCAGGTCGGCAATGGCCGCAGTGCCAGCGACACCGCCATCGACATCCTGCGCCGCCAGCGCGCCATGCTGCTGCTGGACAACTGCGAACACCTGTTGCCGGCGGTGGCCGCGCTGGCCGCCGCCATCCACCAGGCCGCAGCGCAGCTGCGCATCCTGGTCACCAGCCAGGCACCGCTGAAGATCACTGGCGAGCAGGTGCTGCGCCTGCAGCCGCTGGCCTTGCCGGCAGACGACAGCCTGGACACTGCGCGCCACAGCAGCGCCGTGCAATTGCTGGTGCACCGCATTCAGGCAGTGCAGCCCGGCTTTGCGCTGGAGGCCGCCAACGCAGAGCGGGTGGCGGCGCTGTGCCGGCGGCTGGACGGCATCCCGCTGGCGCTGGAATTTGCCGCCGCCCGGGCGCCGGTGCTGGGCCTGGACGGCCTGCTGGCACGGCTGGATGCGCGATTCAAGCTGCTGGCCGGCGGCGACCGCAACGGCCTGCGCCGGCACCAGACCCTGCGGGCTGCGCTGGACTTCAGCCATGGCCTGCTCAGCGCCGACGAACAGGTGGTGCTGCGCCGGCTGGGCGTGTTTGCCGGCAGTTTTTCCGCCGATGCGGCGCAGGCGGTTTGCGCCGACGCGGCCATCGACCACTGGTCGGTGCTGGACCATCTGGGCACGCTGGTCGACAAGTCGCTGGTGGTCGCCGAGCCCGGTGAGCCGCCGCGCCTGCGCCTGTTGGAAACCATGCGCGAATTTGCGCTGGATCGCCTGGCTGCTGCCGGCGAAACCGCGCATCTGCAGGCCTGCCATGCGCGTGCCACTGCACAGATGCTGGCGCAGTCGGCCGACGCTTACTGGCAGCTCAGCGACACCGAATTCCGGGCGCGCTACGCCCCGGAGCATGCCAACCTGCGGGCGGCGCTGGACTGGGCCTTGCTGCACCAAGCCCCGTTGGCGATTGAACTGGCGGGCAACGCCTGTGCGCTGTGGCGGGAGGCGCTGGCCTTGCAACCCGAAGGGCAGCACTACTGCGAGGCCGCCCTGGCCCATGTCGACGACACCACGCCGCCCCTGGCCGCAGGCCGCTTGCTCTACACGCTGGGCTGGATGCTGATCTGGTCGCAGCAACAGCGCGGCCGCGCGGCCGCGCAGCAGGCAGCAGAGCTGCTGCGCCGCACCGACGACCGCACCACGCTGGGCATGACGCTGCTGCTGCTGATCCCCGGCACCACCGCACCCGATGCCCAGCAAGAGGCGGTGCTGGAGGAGCTGCGGCAGCTGCATGACCCGCAGTCGCCGCCACGCGTGCGGGCGCAATACGCCAGTGCCCGGGCGCGGCTGGCCATGGGCGCGCGGCGTTATGCCGACGCCGCCCGCGGCTATGCCGAGGCACGCAGCTTGCTGCGCAGTGGCGGGTCGGTGCAGTGGGAGGCGGTGCTGGCCTGGACCGTGGCCGGCATTGCGCTGACCACCGGAGACCTGGACGGCGCGGCGGCCACGCTGCGCGACACCGCCGACCGCCTGGACACCGAGCCAACGCGTGGCATCTTTCTCGCGTTCTGCCTGGGCAGCCTGGCCACGGCAGAGTTGCTGCGCGGTGACCAGGTCGCGGCACGCCAGGCATTGCAGCGTGCCGCGCCGCTGGTGCTTCGCTTTGGCCTGGGCAGCCGCTATGCGGGCACCGCCGCCGGGCTGGCCGCGCAAGAGCGCCGCTGGCGTGATGCCGCCTGCCTGCTGGGCTACCGCCGCGCGGCCGCACAGGCCAGCGGCGTCGACGCCGAAGAACCGGCCGAAGTCGTGCTGCGCGCCAGCGTTGTCACTGCGCTGCACGCAGAACTTGGTGCAGCAGCCACCGAGCGCTGGCAGCAGGAAGGCAGCGCGCTGACGGCGGAAGCCGCTTACGCGTGCGCGCTGGCCACCCAGGAGGCAAATCCGCGTATTGCAGCCACGCTGGAATGCACGCCGGCCGCACCGGTACGCAGCACACCGCCAGCCTGAAGCATGGGTGCAGCCACCCAAAACACGCAGCCTGCCTGCGGTTGCCGACCCCGATCAGTCTGGGGTGCCGGCAGCCAATGCGCGCCCGGCCTGGAACACCGCTTTCAATCGGTCCACCGTATGCCGCCACTTCGGCGTGGTGGGCTGGCACACCGTGTTCTGGTTGCCGAACAGCCCCACCTCGTTGAATGCGCTTGCTCGCGGTCCCGTGTGTCCAGCCACTTCACCCGGACGAAATGCTCGGTACGTCTCTGGGTCATCGGCGGTGGCGCGGTACTTCTCGCCATGCTGGACCACGTCCATCGCCAGTCGCTCACCGGCTTCGGTGGTCACGGTGAAGTTCGCTGGCCGGCTGCACGCCGGCTCGATCACCTCGCCCACACCGACGTAGCCAGTCTTCGGGATCTTGACCCACACCCGGTCGCCCGGTGACAGCAGCTTCAGCGTCTGGCTGTACCAGCTGCCGCCACCGCCGCTGATGTAGCCGTAGTGCCGGGCGTCGTCCCAGCTGCGGCTGCTGGCGTCGCCGAAGGACACGTAGAACTCCCCGTTCCAGGGTTCCTTCTCGCCCTTGATGCCGGTGGCCGCGGCCGCGTTGGCCTGGGTCTCGCCGGGGTCGATCAGCCAGGCGCGGCTCAGCAGCTGCTGGTCGCCATGCTGGAAGACCTGGAAGAACACGACGTTGATCGCGATGTCGCGTGCGTTCAGGTAGCCGACGATGCGCTCGGTCGACGGGTCCAGCTCGGCCGCGACGATGATGATCTGGTGCGACTGGTTGAGCGTTTCTTCGTCCAGCTCCACCCCGAAGCGGCTGCTGGAAGTCCGCCTCCAGGCTGCCGCCTGTGAGAAGCGGCTGTAGATCTGCACGATGCGGTCGGCCGTCAGCTCGGCCACCCATGACGCGTAGTCCAGCGCCTGCGCCACGATCTCGCGCGGCGTGCGGTCGCGTTTCAGCTCGATCAGCACCAGCGATCCGCTGACTTCGTCCCAGGCACTCGGCCGCTTGCAGTGGCTACCGGGTGCCTTCGACGCCGGGTGAGTGGCGGCGCCGGCACGCGCCGGCAGCTGTCAGCCCAGGTTGGGCTGGGTCTGCTGGTAGCTCGGCAAGGCCTGGATGCGGGTCCACCAGTCAGCGAGGCCCGGGACGTCGAGCAGGCCGGCCATGTCGGGGGTCAGGGACACATAGAACATCAGCGGCGCCAGGAACAGGTCGGCCAGGCTCAGGTCGCCCGCAATGAAGTCGGAACTGCCCTTGGTCTGCATCGCCAGCGCCAGCACCTTACGCGCGTTGACGAGGCCGGCCTCGCGCATCGCGTCGTTCTTGCCACCGACAAAATCGGGGAACAGGTGGTAAGCCGCAATGCCGCCCACCAGGGCGCCATAGCCGTAGGAATCGACCAGACCGACCACCATGTCCATGCGGGCACGGTCCTTGGCCGTGGCCGGCACCAATGACTTGCCCGGCAGCACGTCATTGAGGTAGCGGGCAATGGCGGCCGTCTCCAGCAGGCGCATGCCGTCATGGTCGAGCACCGGTACCTTGCCGAATGGGTGGCGGGCCAGGTGCGCCGCCTGTTTGGGTTCACCCGCCAGCACATTGACCGGCACCTGTTCAAAGTCGGTGCACTGTTTTTCCGCCAGCAGCATCTTGATGCTGCGGACATAGGTCGAGCCGTCAAAGCCCCAGAGCGTCATCTTGGACATGGTGTGGATCCTGTGGAATTGGCCGATGAACCGTCGCCTGGGGCAGCCCAACATCCAGGGCTGCACCAGCGAAGGGGCAGTCTACTGCGCAGCACTGGCCGGGCTGGCGGCGCCATCACCCTGGGGCGGGCCGGGGCGAGGCGGGCCAGACATGCCGCAGCAGGGCCGGCACCGGCGCCAGCGCAGCCGACCCCTGCCCTATCATGCGGGCCCATGCTCGAGCAACGCATCCAGCAGCAATTCTTCGAAAGCGCCGATCTCAAGTACCAGGCCGCCGAGGTGCTGGGCCGCCCGATCGAGCAGGCCGTGGCCGCCTTGGTGGCCGGGCTCACCGCTGGCGGCCGGGTGCTGGTGGCCGGCCTGGGCGCGTCGGCCAGCCTGGCGCAGCTGGTCACGGCCGAGCTGATCGGCTGCTTCGAGCGTGACCGCCCCGGCCTGGCGGCGCTGGCACTGGGTGTGGACGGGCCGGCGCTGTCGGCCATGGTGGTGCTGCCGGGCGCCAGCTTCGACACCGTGCTGTCGCGCCAGATCGAGACGCTGGGCCAGCCGGGCGACCTGCTGCTGCTGATCGACGGCGAGGGCAACCACCCGGCGCTGCTGGCGGCGGTGGCGGCCGCCCAAGGCCAGGACATGACCGTGATCGCCCTCACCGGCCGCACCGGCGGCGCCTTGCGCGCCGTGCTGGGCGAGACCGACGTGCTGGTGGCCGTGCCGCACGACCGCCGGGTGCGTGTGCTCGAAACCCACCTGCTGGTGCTGCACTGCCTGTGTGACGCGATCGATCTGCAACTGCTGGGCGAACAGGATCCCGCATGACCACCAAGACCATCAAGTCTCAAACAAGACCATTTACGCAAGCTCCCGCATGGCCATCCTGGCGGCGGCCGTCACCACCACCACGCTGCTGGGCGCCTGTGCGCCGCTGCTGATCGGCGGGGCGATGGTGGGCACGGCCCTGTCGGTGGCCGACCGCCGCACCGGCGGCGCGCAGCTGGAAGACCAGGCCATCGAGCTGAAGGCCATGAGCCGCTTGCGCGAGACCGTTGGCAGCGATGCCAACGTCAGCGTCACCAGCTACAACCGCACCGTGCTGCTGACCGGCGAGGTGCCGAACGAGGCCGCCCGCGCCGCCGCCGAGCAGGCGGTGGCCCGCATCGACAACGTGCGCGCCACCGTCAATGAACTGGCCGTGCTGGGCACCACCACGCTGTCGGCGCGCAGCAACGACGCCATCCTCAGCAGCAAGGTGAAGGCCGCGTTTGTGGACGCCCGCGACCTGCAGGCCAACACCATCAAGGTGGTGACCGAGCGCGGCACCATCTACCTGATGGGCCGGGTGACCGAGCGCGAGGCCAACCGCGCCACCGAGCTGGCCCGCGGCACCAGCGGCGTGGGCAAGGTGGTGCGGGTGTTCGAGATCCTGAGCGACGCCGAACTGGCCGCGCTGCAAGCCAAGTGATGCGGCTGCAGTGAGCCAGCTTCGCCCATGGGGCGAAGCGCCGAAGGCGCTTCGCGGGCGGGCTATTTCAGCCGGGTGATCAGGCTGGACGTGTCCAGGCGCTTGCCGCCGGCGGCCTGCACGTCGGCATAAAACTGGTCGACCAGGGCCGTGACCGGCACGCGCGCGCCGTTGCGGCGGGCTTCGTCCATCACCAGGCCCAGGTCCTTGCGCATCCAGTCGACCGCAAAGCCGAAGTTGAACTGGCCATCGGCCATGGTCTTGCCGCGGTTGTCCATCTGCCAGCTCTGGGCCGCCCCCTTGCCGATGACGTCCAGCACCTGGTGCATGTCCAGCCCGGCTTTCTGACCGAAAGCAATGCCTTCGGACAGCGCCTGCACCAGGCCGGCGATGCAGATCTGGTTGACCATCTTGGCCAGCTGGCCGGCGCCCGGCGCACCCACCAGGGTGACGGCACGCGCAAACGCCAGCGCCACCGGCTGCATGGCGGCAAAGGGCTCTGCATCGCCGCCGCACATCACCGTGAGCAGGCCGTTGACCGCACCGGCCTGGCCACCAGACACCGGCGCGTCGACAAACTGCAGGCCCAGCGCACGGCCGGCGGCATGCAGCTCGCGCGCCACTTCGGCCGACGCCGTGGTGTGGTCGACGAACACCGCACCAGGGGCCATGCCGGCAAAGGCACCGTCGGCGCCCAGCACGATGGCGCGCAGGTCGTCGTCGTTGCCGACACAGGCAAACACGAATTCGGCACCGGCAGCGGCTTCACGCGGGGTGGGCGCGGCACGGCCGCCCAGGGCAGCGCCATATTCAGCCACCCAGGCCTGGGCCTTGGCGGCGCTGCGGTTGTAGACCGTGACCTGGTGGCCAGCGCGGGCCAGGTGGCCGGCCATCGGGTGGCCCATCACGCCCAGGCCCAGAAAGGCAACGCGGCGGCTTGGAACAGGATCGTAGGTTTTCATGGGGAAGGGGAAGGTTACTTTTTGGGTGCAGGCTTGCGCACGACGGTGCGCTGGAACCAGGCTTCGTTCATCTGGCCCAGGAACTGCGGCGTGAGTGGATAGCCCGCGCTGTCGGCCATCACCGCCTCGCTGCCGCAGCGCGGGCAGACGGCGGTGTCGGCATCGGCCGCGTCGGGGTCGTTGAGTTGGCTGAAATCCAGCCCGACCCAGGCCACGATGTCGGCGGCCGGGAAGGTCTGCATGCAGTCGCAGCAACCGCAGCGGCTGCTGGCCTCGATCTCGGCGCGGTTCTTGGTGGTGTGGCGGTAGGCCGCCAGCAGATCAGCCATGGTGGGTGTCAGGTGGAGGGGGTGGATCGGGGCCAGCAGCAAGGGTACCGCAGCCGGGCAGGGGTCTGCGCCAAGATTCCGCCCAAACAGTCCGTCCACACAGTCCGCCACCGACCGCGCCCCGCTGCGCCTCGCCGCTGGGGGGCCGGGGCGCGCCGGGCTCACATGATGCTCATGTGCTCGGTGCCGGCCGACAGGTCGCGGTTGCGTGCGCGGTGGCTGTGCAGCTTGACCTGCAGCCGCAGGTCGTTGACCGAATCGGCATTGCGCAGCGCGTCTTCGTAGCTGACCTCGCCGGCTTCGTACAGGTCGAACAGCGCCTGGTCGAAGGTCTGCATGCCCAGCTCGCGGCTGCGCTTCATCAGGTCCTTCATCTCGGCGACTTCGCCCTTGAAGATCAGCTCGCTGATCAGCGGCGTGTTCAGCAAGATCTCCACGGCGGCAATGCGGCCCTTGCCTTCTTCCTTGGGCAGCAGGCGCTGCGAGACGATGCCCTTCAAGTTCAGCGACAAGTCCATCAGCAACTGCTGGCGCCGCTCTTCGGGGAACAAGTTGATGATGCGGTCCAGTGCCTGGTTGGCGCTGTTGGCATGCAGGGTGGTGATGCACAGGTGGCCGGTCTCGGCAAAGGCCACCGCATGCTCCATGGTCTCGCGGTCGCGGATCTCGCCCATCAGGATCACGTCGGGTGCCTGGCGCAGGGTGTTCTTCAGCGCCTGCTCCCAGCCGTCGGTGTCGATGCCGACCTCGCGCTGGGTGACGATGCAGTTCTTGTGCGCATGCACAAACTCGACCGGGTCTTCGATGGTGATGATGTGGCCGTGGCTGTTTTCATTGCGGTGGTCGATCATGGCCGCCAGCGAGGTGCTCTTGCCCGAGCCGGTGGCGCCCACCATGATGACCAGGCCGCGCTTGGTCATGGCCACTTCTTTCAGCACCTGCGGCAGGCCCAGGCCGTCGATGGTGGGCAGCACCTGCGGGATGGTGCGCATCACCATGCCCACACAGCCCTGCTGCATGAAGGCGTTGACGCGGAAGCGCCCCACGCCTTGCGGCGAAATGGCGAAATTGCATTCCTTGGTGCGCTCGAACTCGGCGGCCTGGCGCTCGTTCATGATCGAGCGCGCCAGCGCCATGGTGTGCTGGCCGGTCAGCGGCTGGGGCGACACCCGCGTGACCTTGCCGTCCACCTTGATGGCGGGCGGAAATTCCGCCGTCAGGAACAGGTCGGACCCACTGCGCGTGGCCATCAGGCGCAGCAGGTCGTGGATGAACTTGGAGGCTTGGTCACGTTCCATCTGGCGGATCTTCCTGCAAGCCTGGCTCAGCCAGGGAAGTTTTCTGGAATCTTCGCCTTCGACCGCGCCTCGGCCGGCGACACCACGCCGCGGCGCACCAGGTCGGACAGGTTCTGGTCCAGGGTCTGCATGCCCAGGTTCTGGCCGGTCTGGATCGACGAATACATCTGCGCCACCTTGTTCTCGCGGATCAGGTTGCGGATGGCCGGGCTGCCGATCATGATCTCGTGCGCCGCGGCGCGGCCGGTGCCGTCCTTGAGCTTGCACAGTGTCTGCGAGATCACCGCCACCAGTGATTCACTCAGCATCGCGCGCACCATCTCCTTCTCGGCGGCCGGGAAGACGTCGACGATGCGGTCGACCGTCTTGGCCGCGCTGCTGGTGTGCAAGGTGCCGAACACCAGGTGGCCGGTCTCGGCCGCGGTGAGCGCCAGGCGGATGGTTTCCAGGTCGCGCATCTCGCCCACCAGGATCGCGTCGGGGTCTTCACGCAGCGCGCTGCGCAGCGCGTTCGAGAAGCTCATGGTGTGCGGGCCCACCTCACGCTGGTTGATCAGGCACTTCTTGCTTTCGTGCACAAACTCGATCGGGTCTTCCACCGTCAGCACATGGCCGTATTCGTTTTCATTCAGGTGGTTGACCATCGCCGCCAGCGTGGTGCTCTTGCCCGAGCCGGTGGGGCCGGTCACCAGCACCATGCCGCGCGGGCGCAGCGCCAGGTCGGCAAAGATCTTGGGCGCGTTCAGCTGCTCCAGCGTCAGGATCTTGCTGGGAATGGTGCGGAACACCGCGCCGGCGCCGCGGTTCTGGTTGAAGGCATTGACGCGAAAGCGCGCCAGGCCCTGGATCTCGAACGAGAAGTCGCATTCCAGCGTGTCTTCATAGGCCTTGCGCTGGGCGTCGTTCATGATGTCGTACACCATGTCGTGCACCGCCTTGTGGTCCAGCGCCTCGACGTTGATGCGCCGCACGTCGCCATTGACCCGGATCATCGGCGGCAGGCCGGCCGACAGGTGCAGGTCAGAGGCCTTGTTCTTGACCGAGAAGGCCAGCAGTTGGGTGATGTCCATGGGGTTTTCGCGATAGGCTGCAGGAAACGGCGGGCCGCCCCAAGTTTCCTGCTCCCCGTCGGGAGGCCCGGCGCCATGCCAGGTGAGGGGGCTGACAAACCATTATGACGACCGTTATCGGCAATCTCCAGGCTGTGCACAGCCGCATTTCAGCTGCCTGCCATGCGGCCGGCCGGCGCGTGGACAGCGTCACGCTGCTGGCGGTGAGCAAGACCTTCCCGGCCGACGCCGTGCGCGAGGCCTTCGCGGCCGGCTGTCGCCAATTTGGCGAAAACTATGTGCAGGAGGCGCTGGACAAGATCAGCACCCTGGCCGATCTGCGCGCACAGATCACCTGGCACCTGATCGGCCCGCTGCAGAGCAACAAGACCCGGCCGGTGGCCGAAGCCTTCGACTGGGTGCATTCGGTCGACCGGCTGAAGATTGCGCAGCGCCTGAGCGAACAGCGCCCGGCCAGTCTGCCGCCGCTGCAGGTCTGCCTGCAGGTCAACATCAGTGGCGAAACCAGCAAAAGCGGGCTGCTGCCGGCCGAGGTGCCGGACGTGGCGCAGGCGGTGGCCGCCTTGCCCAGGCTGCGCCTGCGTGGGCTGATGGCCATTCCCGAGCCAGCGGCCGACCTGGCGGCGCAGCGCGCACCGCACCGGGCGCTGCACGCGCTGCTGCACACGCTCAACGACCAGGGCCTGGCGCTGGACACCCTGAGCATGGGCATGAGCGCCGATCTGGACGCCGCCGTGGCCGAGGGCGCCACCCTGGTGCGGGTGGGCACGGCGATCTTCGGCGGCCGCGCGCCGCGCTGACTTGGCCGGCCGTGGCCGGCGTCTTTGCTGACGAGGGCCCGCCCGGGCCTCAATCCAGCTTGATGCCGACCTTCTGGATGATGGCGCCCCAGCGCTTGCTGTCGGTCTCGAGCACACGCCGGAAGTCGTCGGCGCTGCCACCCACCGGCGTCAGGCCCTGGGCATCGAGCACCGCCTTCAGCGCCGGGTCTTTCAGCGCTGCATTGACATCGGCATTGATCTTGGCCACCACGGCGGGCGGCGTGCCAGTGGCGGTGAACAGGCCGTTCCAGGCCAGGCTTTCCACCTGTGGGTAGCCAGACTCGGCCAGCGTGGGCAGGTCTTTCAGGCTGTCGGGGCGCTGCGCCGCGCTGGTGGCCAGCAGCCGCACCTTGTTGTTGCGCACATGCGGCAGCAGCGCCGGCGCCACCATGAAGGTGGCATCGGCCGTGCCCTGGGCAACTGCCATCGCCGCCGGCGGCGAGCCGTTGAAGGGCACATGGGTGGCGGCAAAACCGGCCTCGCTCATCATCAGCGCCATGGTCAGGTGGGCCGAGCTGCCCTGGCCCAGGCTGCTGTAGTTGGCGCCGCCGTTCTTCGCCTTGGCCCAGTCGACAAACTCCTTGACCGTCTTGATGGGCAGGTCGGCATTGACCGCCAGCACATTGGGCTGCGAGGTGGTCATGACCACCGGCAGCAGGTCCTTGCCCGGGTTGTAGGGCATCTTGCTGTAGAGAAATGGCGCAAACGCGATCGGGCCGTTGAAGCCCACCGCCAGGGTGTGGCCGTCGGGCGTGGCCTTGGCCGCCACGTCCACACCCAGCATGCCGCCGGCGCCGGGCTTGTTGTCGACCAGCACCGGCTGGCCCCAGCGGTCCTTGAGCTTGTCGGCCAGCAGCCGGGCGATGATGTCCAGGCTGCTGCCGGCCGGCGCCGGCACGACGATCTTGACCGGCTGGCTGGGCCAGGCCGGGGTCTGGGCCAGGGCGTGGCCGGCGGCGGCCAGGGCCAGGGCGGCGCAGGCAGTGGTGATCAGGGTGCGGCGTTGCATGGTGGTGGTCGGGCGGCGTTGTTGGGCCGCGTTGTTGGGCGGCGTTGTTGGGCGGGATGGTGGTGGGCCGGGTGGCGCGGCAGATTCTCGCGCCTGTGCCTGCGGTTGCCGTCCAGTCAACCGCAGCCACAACCGCGCAGGCCGCGCCGCGTCAGGGGCCGCCGGCAGGCACCGGTGCCTGCGGGCCCAAGGCGCGGCCTGGCACCACCACCACCGGCAGGATGGGCGCGGCGGTCTGGCCCGGGCCCGGCACCGCTGGGGTGCCAGCCGGCAGCAGGCTGCGGCCGGTGATGGCGCCGGCGCTGGCGGCAGCGGCAGGCGCGGGCATTGCCCCAGCCGCGGCCGCGTCCGATGCCGCCTGGGCGGGGTCGACCGCGCCGGGCTCGTCCAGCCCGATGCCGGTGACACCACCGCCTTCGGCGTATTCGGCATAGACCCAGTCGTCACGCCAGACCAGGCCGTCGGGCGCCTCGGGGCGGGGCGCCACCGGCTGGCCTTTCAGCGCCGCAGCCATGTAGTCGATCCAGATGGGCAGGGCCAGGCCGCCGCCGGATTCACGCGCGCCCAGGCTCTGCGGGTTGTCGTAGCCCATCCACACCACGGCCACCAGGCCCCGGCTGCCGGCGCCGGCCTGGAAGCCGGCAAACCAGGCGTCGACCGCATCGTTGGTGGTGCCGGTCTTGCCATACAGGTCGTTGCGGCCCAGTTGCTGCTGCGCCCGCGCGGCCGTGCCGTAGCGCGCCACGTCATTGAGCAGGCTGTTGGTGATGAACACATTGCGCGCCGGCACCACCCGCTGGCTGTCGTCCTGGGCGGCGGCCGGCGCGGCTTCAAACAACAGCTTGCCCTGGGCGTCGGTGATGCGCTCGATGACCACCGGCGCCACCGGCCAGCCGCCGTTGGCCAGCACGCCATAGGCCTGGGCCAGGCGCATCGGCGTGGCGCTGCCGGCCCCCAGCGCCAGCGCCAGGTTGTCGGGCTGCTCGGCCCGGCTGAAGCCAAAGCGCTCGCCCCACTGGCGCGTGTGCGCCACGCCCACCTGCTGCAGCACCCGGATGCTGACCAGGTTCTTCGACCGCGCCAGCGCCTGGCGCAGCGTGATCGGGCCGTCGAACTGGCCGTCGCTGTTTTGCGGCTGCCAGCCGTTGGGCGCGGTGTAGGGCGCGTCGTTGACCAGGGTGGCCGGCATCACCCCGGCCTCCAGCGCGGCCGAGTACAAAAATGGCTTGTAGGCCGACCCGGGCTGGCGCCGCGCCTGGGTGACATGGTTGAAGGGCTGGCGGTTGAAATCGAAGCCGCCCACCAGGGCACGCACCCGCCCGCTGGTGGCGTCCAGCGCCACCAGCGCGGCCTGCACCTCGGGCCACTGCGTCAGCTGCCAGCCGCCGGATTCACCGTCCTTGTCGTCCGGCATCTGCACCACCCGCAGCACCGAGCCGGGGCGGATGGCCAGATCGGCCGGCGCGCCGCGCGCGATGGCGGCCTCGGCGCCGCGCTGCACATGGGTGCTGACCTGGAGCCGCTCGCCGCTGGCCAGCTGCACCTGCAGCTGCTTGGGTGTGGCCTGCAAGACCACCGCCACACGCAGCGTCATCGTCGTCGCGGTAGTCCTTGAGCGCCAGCGCGGCGGCGGCCTCGGCGTCCATGCGGCCGCTGGTCGCCAGGCTTTCCTGGCCTTCGGGGCCGCGCCAGGGCTGGCGCGCGCTGTAGGCCAGCACGCCGCGCTGCACGGCGGCCACCGCCGCCTGCTGGTCGGCCGCGCGCAGGCTGGTGTGGACCCGCAGGCCCTGGGAATAGGCCTCGGTGCCAAAGCGCTCGACCACCACCCGGCGCGCCATCTCGGCCACATGGTCGGCGCGCAGCAGCTGCTGGGCCGGGCCACGCAGCTGCAGTGGCTCGGCCTTGGCGGCGGCCTGCTCGTCGGCGGTGATGGCGCCGGTGGCCACCATGCGTGCCAGCACGATGCGCTGGCGCTGGGCCGCACGCTCGGGGTTGGTGGTCGGGTTGGCGTAATGCGGGTTTTGCGGCAAGCCCGCCAGCATCGCCGACTCGGCCACCGACAACTGCGCCAGCGGCTTGCCGAAATACGCCTGCGCCGCCGCCGCAAAGCCGTAGCTGCGCTGGCCCAGGTAGATCTGGTTCATGTACAGCTCCAGGATCTGCGCCTTGGACAGGCGGCGCTCGATCTCCAGCGCCAGCAGCACTTCCTTGATCTTGCGTTCGAGCGTGAAGCGCTGCGACAGGAAGAAGGTGCGCGCCACCTGCTGGGTGATGGTCGACGCGCCCTGGCGCAGGCCGCCGGTGAACTGCGCCACCACCGCACGCGCCACGCCCACCAGGTCGAGCCCGGCATGGTCGTAGAAGCGTGCGTCCTCCACCGCCAGCACCGCCTGCTGCATGCGCAGCGGGATCTGGGCGATCGGCACGAACTGCCGCCGCTCGGCGCCGAACTGGCCGATCTCCACGCCATCGGCCGTCAGCACCTGCAGCGGCTGGCGCGGCTGGTAGGTGGTGACCGGGTCCAGCGGCGGCAACTGCGGCCCGTACCAGGCCACCACCGCCACCAGCAGCGCCACCACGGCCATCAGCGTGCCCAGGCCGCCGATCAGCAGGCCGCGCCACAGGCGCTGGCGTGGGTGCGGGTGCGGGTGCGGCGGCTGTGGCGCGGGGGGCAAGGCAGAGGGGGCGTTGGGCGCGGAATCAGGCATGGGCGGCTGGGCCGACGGCCCGTTCCGCGCGAATTATCGGCAGCCCCGGCCGGCTGTCCATCGGCCGAAACCGCAGCGGCGCGTCAGACAAGCAGCCGGGGCGGGCGCTGGTGTAGGGTGTGGCCCACGATGCTGCGGCGCGCGCCCTCCCCACACCTGGCCGGCCAAGCCCCATGCCGACCCGCGCACCGGGCCGCCGCTGCGGCGGCAGCCTTGGCACTGAGCACGGCGCTGCTGGTGGGCTGCGGCAGCGCACCGCCACGGCCGGCGGGCGCTGGCGATGCGGCGGCACGGCCGCCGTGGCCAAGCGCCTGCCACCGCCGGCCGACATGGGGACGGACAGCCGCGACGGCCCCGAAGCCAACCCGCCACCCGACCTGCTGCTGGTGCCCGATGCAGAGCCGCGGGTCGAGCCGGTGCGCCCCGGCGGGCCCAACAAGCCGTATGCGGTGCTGGGCCAGGCCTATGTGCCGCTGCAGGGCGACCCGCCGCTGGTCGAGCGCGGCCTGGCCAGCTGGTATGGCCGCAAATTCCACGGCCGCTCCACCTCCAACGGCGAGACCTACAACATGTACGCCATGAGCGCAGCGCACAAGACCATGCCGCTGCCCAGTTACGCCCGGGTGCGCAACCCTGCCAATGGCCGCGCCGTGGTGGTGCGCATCAACGACCGCGGCCCCTTCCACCCCGGCCGGGTGATCGACCTGAGCTACACCGCCGCGCTGAAGCTGGGCTTGCTGGGCGGCGTGGCCCCGGTGGAGGTGGAGCGCATCACGCAGGACGCCATCCGCAGCGGCGCCTGGCGCCAGGCCGATGCGCCAGCGGCCACCATGGTGCTGGCGCCGGTGCTGCGCAGCGAGGCCGCACCGGCCAGGACAGCGGCGCCGCCAGCTGCTGCGCTGGACGACCGGAATGGCGACCGGGTCGGCGCCCCCCTCAGTGCCCCCCTCAGCGCCTCAAGTAGCGACCCGATCGGCGACCTGCTGCAGCGCACCGCCCTGGCGGCGCAGGCGGCCGACGCCCGCGCCACCGTCAGCGGCGCACCCCTGCCGGCCGAGACCGCCGCACCGGCGCAGGCCGCTGCCAAGGCCGCGCCAGGGTTCTGGCTGCAGCTGGGCGCGTTTGCGCAGGCCGACGGCGCGCTGGGCTTCCAGCAGCGTGTGGCCACCGAGGCGCCCTGGCTGGCGCCACTGCTGGCGGTGTTCAATGAGCGCAGCCTGCACCGCCTGCAGGCCGGCCCCTATGCCAGCCGGGCCGAAGCCCAGACGGCAGCGCAGCGGCTGCGCAACGGCCTGCAGCTGGTGCCGGCGGTGGTGGAGCGGCGCTGACCTGGCTCGGCGGTTTGGGCCTGGACCTGGATCCAGACCGCAGGCTGCCGGCTGGCCGCGCCAGCCGGTCAGCCCGTCAGGACGTGCCTTCGTCGTCGCGCGCGGCCAGCGTGCCCTGGTGGAACAGCATCAACCAGCGGCCATCGGCCTGCTGCTGCCAGACGCTGCTGCGCAGGGTCTCGATGCCGTCGTCGCGCTGCACCCGCCAGGTGGTCAGCGCCGCGCCGGGCGCCAGCAGCCGCACCTTGAAGCCGCGCGCCTGCCGCGCCTGGCGCGTGGGCTCGGCCGCCAGCACGGCAAGGATGCCGTCGCGGTCGAACACCCGGCCCGAGGCGCCGAATTCCATGAACTCCGGCAGCAGCAAGGCCCGCATGCGCACCGGGTCGGCCCGCATGGCGGGGTCGAGGATGCTTTCTTCCAGCTGGCGCAGCTGGGCCGTCAGCGCGGCAAGGTCGGTCATGGGCGCGGCGCTCATTGCCAGGACACCTGGGACAGGTCGTTGGCCGCCACCGGCGAATTGACCCACAGGCCACGCAGGCCGCGGCGCGACACCGACACCTGCGACGGATTGAACAGGAAGGCATTGACCGCGTCGTTGGCGATCTGGCGCTGGATGTCGCCGTACAGCGCCACCTGCGGCCGGCCGCGGGCGGCTTCGGCGCGCTTTTTCACCAGCGCATTGAAGGCCGCGCTGTTGTAGCCCCAGTAGTAATCCGGGTTGGCGTACTGCACATAGTCCAGCGGCTCGACGTGGTTGATGATGGTCAGGTCGTAATTGCCCTTGAACGGGCCCGACAGCCACTGCGCCCATTCCACGTTCTCGATCTTGGCGTTGATGCCCACCTTGGCCAGCATGGCGGCCACCACCTCGCCGCCCTTGCGGGCGTAGCTGGGCGGCGGCAGGGTCAGCGTCAGGTTCAGCGGCGCGCTGATGCCGGCCTCCTTCAGCAGCGCCCGGGACTTGTCGGGGTTGAAGGGGTACAGGCCGGTCAGGTCGACATAGCCCAGGTCGGTGGGGGCGGCATGGCTGCCGATGGGCTTGGCCAGGCCTTCGAGCACGCCGTCGATGAAGGCCTGGCGGTCGATGGCATGGCTGATGGCGCGGCGCACCCGCACGTCGTCCAGCGGCTTGCTTCTTGTTGTTGATCGCCAGGATGCCCTTGCCGGCGGTGCTGCCCACCGACACGGTGAAGCGCTTGTCGGCACGCAACTGCGCCAGCGCCTGCACCGCGCCGAAGCGCGGCATGCCGTCGATGTCGCCGGCCAGCAGCGCCGCCACCTGGGCGGCGTTGTCGTTGATGAAGCGGAAGGTGACGCGGCGCAGCTTGATGGCGGCCACGTCGCGGAAGCCGTCCCAGCGCACCAGGGTGATGGCACTGCCCTTTTGCCAGCTGTCCAGCCGGAACGGGCCGGTGCCCACCGGCTGGGTGGCGGTGGTGGCCGCGCTCTTGGGGCTGAGGATCACCGCCGTGGCCTCGCCCAGGCGGAAGGGCAGCGTGGCGTCGGCATTGTTCAGCGTCAGGATCACCAGGTCGGGCTGCGGCGTGGCGATCGACGAGATGTTCTCGAACACCGTCTTCTTGGCCTTGTTGGTGCTGTCCGGCGCCTTGGCGCGCTCGAAGCTGAACTTCACCGCCTCGGCGTTGAACGGCGTGCCGTCCTGGAAGCTGACGCCGCTGCGCAGCTTGAAGGTGTAGGTCTTGCCGTCGGGCTCGCTGGACCAGTCGGTGGCCAGCAGCGGCAGCACGGCGCCGGCATCGGTGACCTTGGTCAGGCCTTCCAGCACGTTGTAGTGCACCACCTCGCCGATGGCCGCCGCCGCAGCGGTGGTGGGGTCCAGCCCGGGCGAGGGCTCCAGCACCATGCCCAGCACCAGGGTGTCCTTGGCGCGCTGGGCGAAGACGCTGGGGGCCAGGCCGGGCAAGGCCAGCAGGGCCGTGGCTTGGGCCAGGCGTCGACGGCTGAGGGTCATGGGGCTCTCCTTGGGGAAACAGGGGCAGGCTGTGGATCAGCTGCTCGTGGATTTTGCGGCCTGGCCCGCCATCACCTGTTCGGCATGGTGGCAGGCCGCCAGGTGGCCGGGCGCCACCGGGCGCAGCACCGGCGCGGCCTGCAGGCAGGCCGGCTGGCGCCAGGGGCAGCGGGCGGCAAAGGCGCAGCCTGCCGCGTTGCCGGCGTCCGGGGCCGGGGTCGGCATCGGCCGGCAGCAAACTGCGCTGCTGCCGGCTGGCGGCCGCCTGGCGGCGGCTGCGCACACCGGGCACGGCGTCCATCAGCGCCCGGGTGTAGGGGTGGGCGGCGGCGTTGAACAAGATCTCGGGCGTGCCCTGCTCCACCACCCGGCCCTGGTAGAGCACCAGGACCTCGTCGCAGACCAGGTCGACCACCGCCAGGTCGTGGCTGATGAACAGGTAGGTCACGCCCAGGCGGTCTTGCAGGTCCTGCATCAGGTTGAGCACCTGGGCCTGCACCGACACGTCCAGCGCGCTGACCGGCTCGTCGGCCACGATCAGTTGGGGCTTGGTGACCAGGGCGCGGGCGATGGCGATGCGCTGGCGCTGGCCGCCCGAAAACTCATGCGGGTACTTGTGCACGTCGCTGGCGCGCAGGCCCACCGCGTCCAGCATGGCGGCGGCGCGCTGCGCCATGTCGGCGGCGCTGCTGTCGCCCTGCGCGGCCAGCGGCTCGGCGACGATGCGGCCCACGGTCTGGCGCGGGTCCAGCGAGCCGAAGGGGTCCTGGAACACCATCTGGAAGCCGGCGCGGGCCCGGCGCAGCGCCGCCGGGGCCAAGGCATGCAGGTCTTGCCCGGCCAGGCGCACCGTGCCGGCGGTGGGCGCTTCCAGCGCCATCACCAGCCGCGCCAGCGTGCTCTTGCCCGAGCCGGATTCGCCCACCACGCCCAGGCTGTGGCCGGCGCGCAGCTGGAAGCTGACGCCCTGCAGCGCCCGCACCACCGGCGCTGCGGCCAGCAGGCGCTGGCGCGGCAGGGTGTAGTGCCGGACCAGGTGGTCGACCTGCAACAGCACGGTCATGCGGGCCCCTCGTCCGCCGGGTACGGCGGCCGATCCCCCGGGGGGATGGCGGCCCGGCTTGGGAGCGGCCCGGCGCTCGGTCCGCCTGTCATGCCAGCCCTTGCGCGGCATCCAGCCGCAGGCAGCGCGCCAGGTGGTCGGCGCTGATCTGCAGCGGCGGCGGCGGCGCGGCGCGGCAGGCGTCTTGCGCCAGGCTGCAGCGCTCGGCAAAGCCGCAGCCGGCCGGCAGGTCGATCAGCTCGGGCACCCGGCCGGGAATGGTGGTCAGCCGGTGGCGGCGGCCGCTGGCACCGGTGCCGCCGGCGGCCTGGGCGGCGGCGCGCAGCCCCAGCTGCGGCCGGGCGGCAAACAGGCCGCGGGTGTAGGGGTGGGCGCGGTGCTGGAACACGGTCTCGGTGGGCCCGGACTCGACCACCGTGCCGCCGTACATCACCAGCAGGCGCTGCACGTTTTCGGCCATCACGCCCAGGTCGTGGCTGATCAGCAGCAAGGCCATGCCGTCTTCGGCCACCAGCTGGGCGATCAGGTCGAGCACCTCGCGCTGGATGGTCACGTCCAGCGCGGTGGTGGGCTCGTCGGCGATCAGCACGTCGGGGCCGCAGGCCAGGGCGATGGCGATCACCACCCGCTGGCGCTGGCCGCCCGACAGCTGGTGCGGGTAGGCGTCCAGCCGCTGCGCGGCCTGCGGCAGCTGCACCCGCTCCAGCAGGCGCAGGCCTCGGCGCGGGCGGCGCGCGCGTCCAGGCCCCGGTGCAGGCGCAGCGGCTCGGCGATCTGGTGGCCGATGCGGTGCAGCGGGTTGAGCGCGGTCATCGGCTCCTGGAAGACCATCGCCAGGCGGTTGCCGCGCAACTGGCACCAGGCATCTTCGGGCAGGCCCAGCAGCTCTTGCCCGTCCAGCCGCAGGCTGCCGCTGGCGCGGGCCGACTCGGGCAGCAAGCCCATCAGCGCCAGTGCAGTGATGCTCTTGCCGCAGCCGGATTCACCGATCAGCCCCAGGGTCTGGCCACGCTGCAGCGCAAACGAGATGCCGCGCAGCGCATCGGCCGGGCCGCGTGGGGTGTCCAGCGTCACCCGCAGGTCTTGCACCGCCAGCAGCGGCGGTGCGCCCACCAGCGCCGGCGTCATGCAGGCGTGGCGCCCTGCGTGCGCAGCAGGTCGAAGTAGGCGCCTTCCAGCAACTGGCCGGGCTGCACACCCAGCTGGTCCATCAGCATCTGGGCGATGGCGCTGCCCTCGGCCTCGGTCTGGCCGTCCTGCAGGGTGACTTCCAGTTCCAGAAAGTCGCCCAGGCCCTCGACTTGGTCGAGGTGGATGCGGGTGGGGCCCACCAGCGCCAGGATGCGGTGCTTGCGCACCCGGCCGATCAGGCCGCAGGCCCGGGACAGCGCCTCGCGCAGGCTGTCGGGGTCGGCCACCGGCACCAGCACGTAATCCGACAGCTTGGGGCCGGCGGCATCCGCGCGGCGGTACTGGATCAGCTCACCGGCGCCATTGCTGAACACCCGCAGCTTGAGCCGGCCATGCGGCACGGCGAAAAAACTGTCGTCCTGGTGGATGCTCTGCAGGTGCTTGTCGTCACTGAGCGCCTGGACCAGGGGCAGCAGGGCCTCGACACTGTCGATGCGGGCCTTGATTTCGACATTGGCTGGCATGCCAGGATTGTGGGGCCTGAACCAGAGTCTTAAGACGCACTTCAGGCCCCGGCCACACACTGGCCCGCGTGCGCGGACCCTGGGCCGCCTTGATTTTGGAGACTGGATGCGCTTGCCCCCCGACCGACCCCACCGCCGAACCTGCGGTTATTCGATCCAGCGCCTGGCGCTGGGCAGCAGCCTGCTGCTGCCACTGGCGGCGCTGGCCCAACCGGTGGCGGCCGGGGCCGCCGCGCCAGCCCCGGTCTTGCTGCCGGCGGCGGTGTCAGACATGGACCCGGCGGACGGCGACGGCCTGCGCTATGCGCTGGGCCTGGCGGTGATCGATGCGCCCACCTATGCAGGCGCGGCCGGGCGCGAGCAAAAGCTGCGGCCGCTGTGGTCGCTGCGCTATGGGCGCTTCCGCCTCAGTGGCGCACGTTCATCGGGCCTGCTGGGCGCGCCCACGGCCGAAAAAGGTTCGGGCGCCAGCGCTGACCTGGTGGCCACCCCGCGCTGGACGCTGGGCCTGGGCCTGCGCTTCGACAACGGCCGCGAAGCCGGTGAAGACCCGGTGCTGGCCGGCCTGCCCGACATCCGCCGCACGCTGCGGGCGCGGCTCAACGGTGGCCTGAACCTGGGCGGCGGCTTCAGCACCAGCCTGTCGTATTCGGCCGACTTGCTGGGCCGCAGCGGGGGCGGCCAGCTGGGCTGGGGCCTGGGCTACGGCTGGGCGCCCTGGCCGATGGCGCGTGCGTCGGTGGGTGTGGGCGCCACCTGGGCCGACCAGCGCCACATGCAGACCTACTTTGGCATCGCGCCCGATGTGGCGCTGCGCACCGGCCGTCCGGCGTATCTGGCGGGTGCCGGCCTGATGGATCTGCACGCCGGTGCGGCCTTGCAGATGCCGCTGGGCAGGCGCTGGACGCTGGTGGGCGCCTTGGCACTGTCGCAGCTGCAGGGCGACGCTGCCGCCAGTCCACTGACCCGCCAGGCCTCTGGTGCCACGGCCAGCCTGGCGCTGGCCTGGCGCTCACAATGACGGCAAAGGTGTCAGCGCGCGCCGCGCTGCTGGTCGGGGCCGGGGCCGCGGCGCTCGATGTGGCGGAAGGTGATGCGGCCCTTGCTCAGGTCGTAGGCCGACAATTCCAGCGACACCGCGTCACCCGCCAGGATGCGGATGTGGTGCTTGCGCATCTTGCCGGAGGTGTAGGCAATCAGCACGTGGCCGTTGTCCAGCGTGACGCGGTAACGCGAGTCGGGCAGGACTTCAGTCACCTTGCCCTGCATCTCGATCAGTTCTTCCTTGGCCATAGGGCGGGGATCTCCGGAAACTTGGTTCTTCAGCGCTGCCACCATCGGGTGGGCTGGCAGGGGGCCGGCGGCAGGCCCGGGGCCGGCGACCCGGTGTGGCGCTGGGGGCGCCGGGGTGCGGACAGTCGGGGGCAGGCCGCGTCGACAGGGGGACAACAGCACACTGCCCACGGGCGCCAAGCGCGGGCAACCCGCGATTGTACGCCGGGCGCCGATCGTGCGTCCGGTCCAGCGCAGGATCCGGCGCGCTGCGTCAGCGTCGGCGTGCCAGTTTGGGGTCCAGCAGGTCGCGCAGGCCGTCGCCCATCAGGTTCAGGCCCAGCACGCTGAGCGCAATCGCCAGGCCGGGGTAGACCGCCAGCATCGGCGCCTGGAACAGCAGGCTCTGCGCCTCGTTGAGCATGCGCCCCCAGCTGGGCTGCGGCGGCTGCGTGCCCAGGCCCAGGTAGCTGAGCGCCGCCTCGGCCAGGATGGCGGTGGCAAACGAGATGGTGGCCTGCACGATCAGCACGCTGGCGATGTTGGGCAGCACATGGCCCAGGGTGATGTGCCAAGGCCCGAAGCCCGCTGCGCGCGATGCGAGCACGTACTCACGCGCCCACACCGCCTGGGCCGCGCCCCGGCTGATGCGGGCGAACACCGGGATGTTGAAGATGCCGATGGCCAGGATGCCGGTGAACAGCCCCGGGCCGTAGATGGCGCCCAGCATGATGGCCGACAGCAGCGCCGGAAAGGCGAAAGTGAAGTCGGCGGCGCGCATCACCAGCTCGTCGACCCAGCCGCGGCGCGCTGCGGCCAGGCAACCCAGCACCACACCCACCAGCAAGCCGATGCCCACCGCGATCAGGCCCACGACGATGGCGTTCTGCGCCCCCACCAGCAGCTGGCTGGCGATGTCGCGGCCCAGGCTGTCGGTGCCCAGCCAGTGCGCGGCGCTGGGCAGCTGCAGCTTGTTGGGGATGTCGATCTCGGCCGGCGGATACGGCACCCAGACCAGGCTGACCAGGGCGGCCAGCGCCAGCAGGGCCGACAAGACGGCACCGACCAGGAAGCTGGGGTTGCGCAGCGCCCGCGCGCCAAAGCCGGGCAGGCCGCGCGGCTGCGTTGCGGCGGCGGCGCTCATGCGTCAGAGGCTTTCAGGCGCGGGTCGACCACCGCGTACAGCACGTCGACCAGAAAGTTCACCAGCACCACCACCGCCACCAGGCCCATGACCACATCACGCACCACCACCAGGTCGCGGTTGGCGATGGCCTGGAACACCAGGCGGCCGATGCCGGGCAGCACAAAGACGTTTTCAACCACGATGGTGCCGGTGATCAGGTTGGCGAACTGCAGGCCCATGATGGTGAGCACCGGGATCATGGCGTTGCGCAGCACATGGCGCCACAGCGTCTGCCGGCGGCTCAGGCCCTTGGCGCGGGCGGTGCGCACATAGTCCTCGCGCATGACCTCCAGCACCGCCGACCGGGTGACCCGCGCCAGGATCGCCGCCTGCACCAGCGCCAGCGCGATGGCCGGCAGGATCAGCGCCTGCAGCCCTTGCAGCACGCCGCCGCCGTCGTCCTCGGTCCAGCCGGGGAAGCCGCCGGCGCTGACCCACTGCAGCTTCACCGCAAACAGCAGGATCAGCAGGATCGCGAACCAGAAGCTGGGGATGGCGATGCCCAGCTGGCTGGCGGCCATCACGCTCACATCGCCCAGGCGGTTGTGGCGGGCGGCGGCATAGATGCCCAGCACCAGCGCCAGCGCCGTGGTCAGCAGCATCGCCAGCACCCCCAGCGGCAGGGTGACCTGCAGCCGCTCGGCGATCAGCTCGGCGGTGGGCGTGTCATAGGAAAAGCTGTTGGCGGTGCGGCCCTGCAGCAGGCCGCCGACCCAATGGGCGTAGCGCTGCAGCGGCGGCTTGTCCAGGCCCAGCTTCTTTTCCAGCGCCGCGACCGATTCGGGCGTGGCGGTTTCGCCCAGCATCACCTGGGCCACGTTGCCGGGCAACAGCTCCAGCACGGCAAACACCAGCACCGACGCCACCACCAGGGTGGCGAAGAAGGTGAGCAAGCGCTTGAACAGGAAGACGGGCATGCAGGAACAAGTGTGGCCAGCGGCGCCCGGATGATGCCCCATGCCGGCGGCGCACCGGCATGGGCGGCCATGGCCACGGCCACTTCTAAGTGCACGGCCACAGCCACAATGGCCCATGACAAACCTGCCACCGCCCCGCGCCGACCTGCCTGCTGCCGGCGACACCCTGCCACCGCCCGCCCCGACCACGCTGGGACAGGCCCGCGCCGCGCTGTCAGGCCTGCTGCTGGCCGGCTTGGCCGGGCTGGCCGCCGCCCAGCCCGGGGCCGGGCCGGTGGCGCCGACCACACCGAAGGATGTGACGGTGCACGGCGATGCCCGCAGCGACGACTACTTCTGGATGCGCCAGCGCGACGACCCGCGCCTGCTGCCGCATCTGCAGGCCGAAAACGCCCACGCCGACGCCTGGCTGGCGCCGCACCGCGCACTGCAAAAAACCTTGTACGACGAGATGTTGGCGCGCGTGCAGCAAGACGACGAAGCCGTGCCCTACCGGCTGGGGCGCTGGTGGTACTCGACCCGCACCCAGGCCGGCGCGGCCTATCCGATCCACATCCGCCGCCCAGCGGTGGGGCCGCAGCGCCGCTTCGACCCCGCCGCACCGGAACAGCTGCTGTTTGACCTGAACCGCATGGCCGCCGGCAAGAAGTACCTGTCGCTGGGCCTGCAAGCCGTCAGCCCCGACGGCCGGCGCGTGGCCTACACCACCGACAGCACCGGCGGGCGCGACTATGTGCTGCAGGTGCGCAACATCGCCGATGGTCAAGATCTGGACTGGCGCATGCCCGAGGTCAGCAGCGCCGCCTGGGCGGCCGACAGCCGCACCTTGTTCTACGTCACCATGGACAGCGCCAAGCGCAGCCACCAGCTGTGGCGGGCCGTGCCTGGCACGGCACAGGCACCGGTGCTGGTGCACAGCGAGGCCGACCCGCAGTTCGACATCGACGTGCGCAGCACCCGTGACCAGCGCTGGCTGGTGCTGCAAACCAGCAGCAAGGACGAATCCGACAGCCGGGTGCTGGACGCACGCCAGCCCGCAGCGGCCTGGCGCAGCGTGCTGCCACGCCGCCCCGGGGTGCTCTACGACCTGGACCACCGTGCCGGCCTGTTCTACCTGCGCATCAACGACACCGGGCCCGACTTCCGCCTGGTGACGCTGGCAGCCAAGTCGGCACAAACCGCCGCGCCGCGTGAACTGATCGGCGCCGCGCCGGGGCTGATGCTGGAGCAGGTGGATGTGTTCCGCCACCACCTGGTGGTGACCGAGCGGCGCGCCGGCCTGCATGCGCTGCGGGTGCGTGACCTGCGGCGCAGTGGCCCCAGCGCCGAGCGCCTGGTGCAGTTCGACGAGCCGACCTATGCCGTGCACGGCCAGCAGAACGCCGACTTTCAGACCAGCAGCTTCCGCTTTGCCTACCAGTCGATGGTGACACCGGAGACGGTGTACGACTTGCAGCTGGACACCCATGAACGCGTGCTGCGCAAGCGCCAGCCGGTGCTGGGTGGCTACGACCCGGCGCGCTATGCCAGTGCACGCATCCAGGCGCGTGCGCCCGACGGCACGGCCGTGCCGGTGTCGCTGGTCTACCGGCGCGACCTGCGCCGCCCTGGGCCCCAGCCGCTGCTGCTGTACGGCTACGGCAGCTATGGCATCCCCAGCGACCCCAGCTTCAGGGCCAGCCGGCTGTCACTGCTGGACCGGGGCGTGGTGTTTGCCATCGCCCACATCCGCGGCGGCGGCGACCTGGGCCGCAGCTGGTACCAGGCCGGCAAGATGGCGAGCAAGCAGAACACTTTCAGTGACTTCATCGCCAGCGCCGAGGCGCTGATCGCCCAGGGCTACACCAGCCCGGCGCAACTGGCCATCACCGGCGGCAGCGCCGGTGGCCTGCTGATGGGCGCGGTGGTCAACCAGCGGCCGGCGCTGTTCCATGCAGTGCTGTCTGAGGTGCCGTTTGTCGACGTGGTCAACACCATGCTCGACGAAAGCCTGCCGCTGACCACCGCCGAATTCCAGGAATGGGGCAACCCCAAGCTGGCCGAGCAGTACCGCTGGATCCGCGCCTACAGCCCCTACGACAACCTGCAGCCCGGCGCCTACCCGGCGATGCTGGTGCGCACCGGCCTCAACGACAGCCAGGTGCCGTACTGGGAGCCCAGCAAATACGTGGCCAGGCTGCGGGCGCTCAAGACCGATGCCAAGCCGCTGCTGCTGAAGGTCAACCTGGACGTGGGCCACGGCGGCAGCTCGGGCCGCTTCGACGCCCTGCAGGAGCAGCGCCGAGGCCTATGCCTTCCTGCTGGCGCAGTGGGGCATCGTGCGGTGATGCGGGCATCCAGGTGCGTGTGACCAGGCAAGTCAACGGCCATACACAGACGCGCTGAGGCATGCGCAGTGACCGTCAGGCCGGCTGTGGCGGTCCGATCTGGCTGTCTCCGATGGGTCGATGCCAGACATGCGAACCGGGCATGGCGACTGCACAGGCTGGCGGGTCTGGATCAGCCACGACGGCGCCGGTCAGCCGGCGCCGGACCGGCGCACGCCGCCGCTCAGATGTCGAACTGCACGCCCTGGGCCAGCGGCAGGCGCGCGAGTAGTTCACCGTGTTGGTGGCGCGGCGCATGTAGTTCTTCCAGGCGTCGCTGCCGCTCTCGCGGCCGCCGCCGGTTTCCTTCTCGCCGCCGAAGGCGCCGCCGATCTCGGCGCCCGAGGTGCCGATGTTGACGTTGGCGATGCCGCAATCGCTGCCGGCGGCGGCCAGAAAGGCCTCGGCCTCGCGCAGGTCGTTGCTGAAGATGGCCGACGACAGGCCCTGCGGCACGCCGTTCTGCAGCGCGATGGCCTCGTCGAAGTCGGTGTAGGACAGCAGGTAGAGGATGGGCGCGAAGGTCTCGTGCGTGACCACCGCGGTCTGCGCCGGCATGCGCACCAGGGCCGGCGCGGCATACCAGGCATCGGCCTGGGGGTCGCCGCCGCCGGCCACCAGCACGCGCGCGCCGCCGCTGACCGTGCCGCCCTGGTCACGCGCCTGGTCCAGCGCCGCCTGCATGGCGTGGAAGGCGGCTTCGTCGACCAGCGGGCCGACCAGCACGCCGGGCGTGCGCGGGTCGCCCACCTGCAGGCTGGCGCGGGCCCGCTCCAGCCGGTCGGCCAGGGCGTCGTGGATGCTGGCGTGGGCGATCACCCGCCGGGTGGTGGTGCAGCGCTGGCCGGCGGTGCCGTAGGCGCCGAACAGGATGCCGCGCACCGCCAGGTCCAGGTCGGCCGTGGGCGCCACGATGATGGCGTTGTTGCCGCCCAGCTCCAGCAGGCAGCGGCCGAAGCGCGCCGCCACCCGCGGGCCCCACCGCCCGGCCCATGCGGGTGGACCCGGTGGCCGACACCAGGGCCACGCGGGCATCGTCGACCAGCGCCTCGCCCACCGGCGCCAGGCCGTTGAGCACCTGGCTGAGGTGGTCGGGCGCGGCGCCGCCATCGGCGCGGAACTGCAGCAGCGCGGCATCGAACAAGGCCTGCGTGGCCAGCGCGGTCAGCGGCGTCTTCTCGCTGGGCTTCCACACCACGGGTTGCCGCAGACCAGGGCCAGGGCCGCATTCCAGGCCCACACCGCCACCGGGAAGTTGAAGGCGCTGATCACGCCCACCACGCCCAGCGGATGCCACTGCTCCATCATGCGGTGGCCCGGCGCGCTCGCTGGCGATCGTCAGGCCGTGCAGCTGGCGCGATCAGGCCGACCGCGAAGTCGCAGATGTCGATCATCTCCTGCACCTCGCCGGCGCCTTCGCTGCTGACCTTGCCGGCCTCCAGCGTCACCAGCGCGGCCAGCGCTGGCCTTGTGCGTGCGCAGCTGCGCGCCGAACAGGCGCACCAGCTCGCCGCGGCGCGGCGCAGGCACCTGGCGCCAGGCCAGGAAGGCGGCTGTGCGCCCGGCCGACGGCGGCAGCGACATCGGCCGGGCGTGGCGGCATGCACCATGCCGGTGCTGCTGCCGTCGATCGGCGAGCGGGCGCGCAGCGTGCCGCCGGTGAAGGCGGCTTCGGGCACGCCGAGGGTGGTGAGAAGGGGTGTGTGCGGTGTTCATGGCGGCATCATCCAGGTCCACCTGATCAACCGATGCTCTCGACCTGCCGGCTTTGCTGGTAGGCCGCTGCCGAAGCGGTTGGCCAGGAAGGCGGGCAGCGCCACCTGCTCCTGGCGGATGAAGCCGCGCTGCGGCAGCTTGCCGTCGCGGAACAGGTCGACCGCGGCGCAGATGCCGGCGGCGGTGGTGATCTGGATGGCCGACAGCGGCGCGCCTTCGGTCCGGTCGGCAAAGATCTTGCGCGCAAACACCTCCTGCAGCAGCTGGCCGCCGCGCAGCCCGCTGACGGTGACGAACACCAGCACCACGTCCTGCATGGTGCCGGGCACGCTCTTGCGCAGGATGTCCTTCAGCGTGGGCTGGTCGTCCTTCAGCTGCAGGTCTTCGAGCAGCAGCTTCATCAGCGCCTGGTGGCCGGGGTAGCGCACGCTCTTGTAGTCCAGCGTGCGCACCCGGCCGGCCAGGGTTTCGCACAGCGTGCCCAGGCCGCCGCTGGTGTTGAAGGCCTCGTACTCGGTGCCGTCCAGGCTGAAGTGCTCCAGGCCTTCCAGCGGCAGCACCTCGATGCGCCTGGCCGTCGCGGATGGCCTCGCAGGGGTGGCAGTACTCGTTGATCAGGCCGTCCACGCTCCAGGTCAGGTTGTACTTCAGCGCATTGGTGGGAAAAGCCGGCAGCGCGCCGACCCGCATCTTGACGTCGTGCAGCGCGTCGAAGCCCTGCGCCAGGTGGTGGGCGACGATGCCGATGAAGCCCGGCGCCAGGCCGCACTGCGGCATGAAGGCGGTGGCTGCGCCGTCGGCCAGTTGCTTGATGGCGCGGGTGGCGGCCACGTCCTCGGTCAGGTCGAAGTAGTGGCAGCCGGCGGCACGCGCCAGCGTGGCGGTGGCCAGCGCCAGGTGGTAGGGCAGCGCATTGACCACGGCATCGTGGCCGCGCAGCGCCGCCAGCAGCGCCGGCTGGTCTTCGGTGTCGACCTGGCAGGCGGTGATGCCGGCCCCCGCCACACGGGCCAGCGCCTGCGGGTCCTTGTCGATCAGGCTGACCTGGTAGTCGCCGGTGGCGGCCAGCAGGCGGGCGATGGTCTGGCCGATGTGGCCAGCGCCGAGCAGGGCGATGTGCATGGGGGGCTCCGTGGGCAGGGTGGCGGCAATGCCCACAGTCTGCGGTGAAGCGGTGACGAAAGACAGCAGTGATCCGCCGAATCGGCGGCGTTTATCGCCGAAGTGAAGCATCAAACCGCCACAACGGCAAAATACCGGCCATGTCACCCGACGCCCTGGACCACCAGCTGATCAGCCTGCTGCAAGCCAACGCACGCCTGCCAACTGCCGACCTGGCGCGCCAGCTGGGTGTGGCCCGCACCACTGTGGTGGCGCGGCTGGCGCGGCTGGAACGCGAAGGCGTGGTCATCGGCTACACCGTGCGCCTGGGCCAGCCGCAAGACCGGCCGCCGGTGCGCGCCCATGTGGGCATCACGGTGCAGCCGCGCAGCGGCCCGGCGGTGGTGGCGGCGCTGCAGCGGCTGACCGAGCTGGTGCAGCTGAGCAGCGTCAGCGGCGAGTTCGACTACATCGCCGTGTTGCAGGCGGCCAGCACCCAGCGGCTGGACGCCCTGCTCGATGCCATCGGCCAGGTCGACGGCGTGACCAGGACCACCACCTCGGTGGTGCTGGCGGTGCGCATCGACCGGGCGGCGTGAACCAGGGCGCCGAAGCGCCCTGGACGCAACCCGACCAGCGCCGCGGCTCAGAACTCGTAGCGCAAGGTCACCTGCGCCGCCCACTGGCTTTCGCCCTTGGTCTGCTTGGTGGTGAGGTCTTCCACCGTCGTCCTGGGTGTTGTAGATGTACTTGCCGTCAGCGTTGATGCCGGCAGTAGTTGACGAAGCTGCGCGCACTGCCACCGCGGCTGATGCACACCGCCGATGTTGCCGCCGTTGAAGCCAACCTCATCGATGCGGCCCCAGCGCTTGTTGAGCAAGTTGCCGACGTTCAGGATGTCCAGCGAGATCACGCCCTTGTGCTTGCCGAACAGGCCGGGCAGCTCCTGGCTGATGCGCAGGTCGAAGCTGTTGACCCAGGGTGCGTAGCCGCTGTTGCGGCTGACCACCCGGCCCTTGGCCGACTTCAGATGCGCTGTCGCTGTTGACGATGCCCCAGAACCGGTCTTCATTGGCCTGCTTGTCGGCGGCGGTCGCACCGAAAAATTCAACCTCGCCACTGCCGGGCGCACTGGGGATGTACATCAGGTCATTGCCCGAGATGCCGTCCCCGTTCAGGTCGTTGCGGATTGTCCAGCTGAAGGGCCGGCCCCGGCGGCCCTCGTAGAACAGGCCGAACGAGGTCTTGTAGCTGCCGACAAAGGCCTTGCCCCAAGTGACACCGCTGGTCACCCGGTCACGGATCATGTAGGCCGCACGGCCTGCCTTTTCTTCATTGGGGTCGAAGATGGCCCGGCCGTTCCAGTTCGAGATGGCGGTCGACGATGTCAGCGGGTTGACCTCGGTGGCTTCGGTGTAGGTGTAGCCCACGCTCCAGTTCAGGCTGCGCGCCACGCTGCCCGACAACGACAAGGTGATCGCATCGCCCTGACCGCCGGTGGTGTTCTCGGCCAGCAGCACGTCCCCGAATGCTGCGTTGCGGTTGGCCCGGTTGCGCACCGCCGCTGCCGGTGCGTCGACACCGGTCCAGCCGGCAGCCGTGCGGCCGGCGGCGTTGTAGAACAGCGGCCGGCCATCGGGCCCGGTGGCCGTGGGCGCGCCCAGGTTCAGGTGGGTGTAATGCAGGCTGGATTTGACATCGGTGTGCACCCATTCGGCACTGGCCAGCATGCCCCACCACGGCAGTACATGGTCGACCGCCAGGTTGAACTTCCAGATCGAGGGCTGGCGCAAGTTGGGCGCAATCAGGTCCACCGCCGCCGCCGGCACGGTGCCAGTGATCAGCGGCTGGTTGGCGGTGTCGGGCGTGAACGCCAGCCCCACCGGGCAGGGCGTGGTGCCCACGCCGCAGGTGAACGAGGCATTGAACATGCCGGTGTTCTGGTACGGGTTGGTCAGCCAGACACTGGCCGATGCGCCCTGAAACAGGCCGGCGCCACCCCGCACTTGCAGCTGGCGGCCGTCCTTGGGCGTGAGGTTGAGGTTGAAGCCCAGGCGCGGCTGGGCCAGCGTGCGCCCGTCCATGGTGGCGGTGTTGTCCAGCCCGAAGGCGGCCTTGAAGGCCGGGTTGGCCAGTGGCTGGCCGTCGGTCATGGTGTGGTCCAGACGCACACCGGCCATCAGCGTGAGCTGGCGGTTCACCTTCCAGGTGTCCTGCACGAACAGGCCCAGGTTCTTCAGCGTCCAGTCTGCCGCGCCATCTTCGATCTTGGTGCCGTTGATCGGCACCCGCAGCGTGTAGCTGCTGGGTGCGCCGGCGGCGAACAGTGCCACCGGGTCGTCGCCGCTGAACAGGTAGACGCCCTTGCTGTTGTTGACGAAGGCGTTGAAGATGTCGTTGGCCTGGTAGTCGGCGCCAAACTTCAAGCTCGTGGTCGCCCAGGTTCCAGGTGGCGCCCAGGTAGGTGTCGATGGTGCTGGTGTCGATGCGGTTGAAATGGCGGAACTGCTCGGTGCCGAACCGCAGCGTGCGGGTGCGCCCGCTGGTGCCTGCCGGTGCCGCACCGGTGAATTCAAGTGCGACCTGTGGCAGGTTTGCAATCGTCTTGGGCTCGCTCTGGAAATCACGCTTGGACAGCTTGAACTCGGTCGAGAAGTTGTCGGTCCAGTCGGCAAACCACTGGCCGACCAGCGAATCGGTGACCTTGGTCTCGGTGTACCAGTAGGTGTTGAGCGACAGCGTGGTGGGGCTGAAGCCCGCAAAGATGGGTTCGGTCTGCTCGGTCTTGCTGTAGCGCAGGCTGGCCCGGTGCTGGTCGCTGATGTTCCAGTCCAGCTTCAGCAGGGTGTCCTTCACCTTCAGCTCGGCCGCAGCCGGGGTCTGGGCCGAGCCCGCGTCGAAGCCATAAACCTGGGCAGCGGCCTGCGCGGCGGCGATCTGGGCCGTCGTGATGCCCACATTGGTCAGGCTGCTGCCCACCGGCCCGAAGGACGGTGCGGCGCGGGTGCTGCTGTATTCCTCGTAACCACCGAAGAAGAACAGCGGCCAGCCAGCAGGCTGGCCGGCCTCAATCCACCCATTGGATGCGCGGGGCTGCCACCGGTGCCGGCCCGGTCTGCAAAAACGCCACCAGTGCGTCCAGGTCCTGCATGCCGCCCAGGCGCTGCGCGGCCGGCGCGCAGTGGCGCATAGCCGTCGCCACCTTCGGCCATGAAGCTGTTGACCGTGACCCGCAGCGCCTGCTTGGGCCCCACCGGCCGGCCGTTCAATGTCAGGTCTTGCACGCGCTGGCCCGGCGCCCCGCTGGCCAGCCAGCGGTAGGCCAGGCCGGCCGACGGCGCCAGGAACGACGGGCTGCTGCGGCCCGGCGGCTGCTGCTGCTCCAGCACCGCCTTGAGCTCGACCCCGCTCAGCGTCATCACCACCAGGCTGTTGCCGAAGGGCTGCATGCTGAAGGCGTCGCCATAGGTGACGGTGCAGGGCGGCGTGCCGCTGCAGGCCAGGTCGGCCCGCACGCCACCGGGGTTCATCAGCGCCAGCTGGGCGCCACCGTTTGCGGGCGCGCTGGTGGCCGCCAGCTGGGCGTCGGCAATCAAGCGGCCGGCGGCGCTGTCGGTGCGGGCGCGGCGGTCGAAGCTGCCGCCGATCTGCCCCACCGGCCGCTGCACCCGCGGCGCGGCGGCCTGGGCATAGGCGGCCACGGTCTGCTGCACCGCCGCCACCGGCTGCGCCTGGCGCTGGGCGTCGGCCCAGGGCGCCGGCTCGGCGGCCAGCAGGCGCTGGCGCAGTGCGGCGTCGCTGCGGTCATTGAACACCGGCAGGTTGCGGCTGCGGGTGGCGGCGCGGTCGACTTCACCGCTGCGCGGGTCGAGCACCAGGTCGGCCACCGACACCGCGCGGCCGAAGCTCAGCGCCTGCATCACCGGCCGGCCGTCGATCAGGCAGTTGTAGCCCTGGTGGGTGTGGGCCGTGAGGATCAGGTCGACCTGCGGCGTGATGCGCTGGGCGATGCGCTGCATGTCGCCGCGCCAGCCCGGGCAGGCGGGGTCGTTCCAATCGGCGGGCTGGCCGGGCGTGCCGGTCTCGCCGCCTTCGTGCACCAGGGCCACCAGGGCCTTGATGCCCTGGGCGTCGAGCACGGCAGCGGCCCGGTTGATGGCGGCGGCCTCGTCTTCAAAGCGCAAGCCGGCCACCCCCGAGGGCACCACGATCGACGGCGTGGCGCGGGTGACCGCGCCGATGAAGCCCACCCGCACACCGCCCACGCTCACCACCCAGGTGGGCGGCAGCAGCGGCCCGGTCGCCGCCTGCACATTGGCGGCCAGCACCGGAAAGCGCGCGCCGGCATAGCGCGGGGTCAGCGCACAGGAGACGGTGGCCGCCGTGCCGGGTGCAGCGGCGGCCTGGGCTGCGTCGGCCGCGCAGCCGCCGCCCAGCACCCGCAGCAGCTCCGCGGTGCCGGCGTCGAACTCATGGTTGCCGGCCGCCGCCACGTCCACCCCCAGCTGGTTGAGCACCTCGACCGTGCTCTCGTGGCGGAACAGCGCCGACACCAACGGCGCTGCGCCGATCATGTCGCCGGTGGTGGCCAGCACGCTGTGCGGCGCGCCCTGGCGCAGCGCCTGCACCAGCCCGGCCAGCGCCGCCGCACCGCCCGCAGCCACCCGCTGCGCTGCCGCCGGCTGGGCCGGGTCGGGCAGGGTCAGGCTGAGCGTGCCGGGCTCCAGGTGGCCGTGGAAATCATTGAAGGCAATCACCCGCAGCCGGACCGGGCCGGTGGCGGCTGCGGTGGGCGCGGTGGACGCGGTCGGCGCGGTGCGGGCGGCAGGTGCAGCGGATGTAGTGGGTGCAGCGGGTGCAGCCGCCGGCACGACCGTGGGCGGCACGGTGCCGCACGCCGCCAGCAGCGCAGCGGCCAGCAGCAAGCCAGGCCAGGCGCGGCGCCTGGGCCCGGTGGCCAGGGTGGCTGCGGATGTGGACGAGGGCATGGGCCTGGGCAAGGACGGGAACAAGGCAGTCATGGCGCAACCGGGCTGGCCGGCAGGTGGGATGGGGTTGAACTGGACAGAGCGGGATAGGAGGGGATGGAACAACGCGGGTCGCGGGTGGCGGGCACGGTGCAAGATCAAGGCCGCTGCAGCGCCGGCAGGCCTTCGGCAGCGGCCCAGGCGCGCAGCCGGGTCTGGGCGTCGGCGCGCTGCGCGGCGGGCAGGAACGACGCGGCAGCCGCATCCAGCCCCATCTGCAGCAAGTCATGCCAGCCGAAGCCGGCCTGCACCAGGCGCGCCGCCTCGGTGCTGTGGTCCACGCGCGACATCAGCCGGTTGTCGGTGTGGAAGGACAGGCTGATGCCGGCCCGCCACAGCGCGTGGATGGGGTGCAGCGCCAGCGAAACGGCGGCGCCGGTGTGCAGGTTGCTGGTGGGGCAAATTTCCAGGTGCACGCCATGCTGGCGCAGTTCGTCGCGCAGCGCGCCGGCGTCGGGCGCGTCGATCAGGTCGGCCAGGCGCACGCCATGGCCGATGCGGCTGGCACCCAGGCGGGCGGCTTCCAGCACCCGCTCGCCGGCATCGGCCTCGCCGGCATGCAGGGTGAGGCCCAGGCCGGCCTGCTGCGCACCCGCGCCAGCAGCGCGGCATGGCGGCTGGCCGGCCAGCCCGCTTCGGGGCCGGCCAGGTCAAAGCCCACCACCTGGGCGCCGCCGGCCGGGCGCGGCTGCTGGTGGCAGGCAATCGCCAGGTCGGCCGCGCGGGCGATGTCGGCGTCGCTTTCCTGGCGCATGGCGCAGACGATCAGGCCGCTGGGCAGCGGGCTGCGCGACAGGCCTTGCAGCAAGGCGTCCACCGCCACTGCGCCCGGCACGCCATGCGCTTCGAACAGCAGCGGCGCGATGCGGAACTCAGCCAGCACGCAGCCTTCGGCGCGGGCGTCCTCGGCGGCTTCGAAGGCCACCCGCGCCAGCGCTTCGGGCGTGGCCATGGCCGCCACCGTCAGTGCAAAGCCGCGCAGGTATTCGGCCAGCGACCCGGCATGGGCGCGGGCGTCGAACCAGGCCGCCAGGCTGTCTTCATCCGGGGCCGGGCTGGCGATGCCGCGCTGGCGCAGCAAGTCCAGCAAGGTGGCCACCCGCAAGCCGCCGTCCAGGTGCTCATGCAGCAGCACCTTGGGCAACTGGCGGGCGCGGTGCAGCAGGTCGGCAGGCAGGGGCAAGGTCAGGGCGTCGCTCATGGGGCGATGCTAGAAGGCTGGCAGGCAGAAAGCCAGGGCCGGCCAGACCTGTGGGCGGCTGCAGGCAAGCCCGGGGCTGCCAACGGCCCGGGTCTTGCTATCCTGCCGCAGACCATGACCACCACCTTGCAGGGCAACCGTCCATGAAACATGCTGTGCTGGCCGCACTCGGCCTGAGTCTTGTCGCCACCGGCGCACTGGCGCAACCCGCTGTCGTCTACGACATGGGCGGCAAGTTCGACAAGAGCTTCAACGAGGCCGCCTACAACGGCGCCGAGCGCTGGAAGAAGGAGACCGGCAAGCCCTACCTCGACTTCGAGATCAGCAACGAGGCCCAGCGCGAGCAGGCCATGCGCCGCATGGCCGACAAGGGCGCCAACCCGATCATCGGCGTGGGCTTTGCCCAGGGCAGCACGCATCGAGAAGGTGGCGAAAGATTTCCCCAAGCTGCAGTTCGCCATCATCGACTCGGTGGTGAAGCTGCCCAATGTCGAATCGGTGGTGTTCAAGGAGCAGGAGGGCAGCTTCCTGGTCGGCATGATGGCCGCGCTGGCCAGCAAGACCGGCAAGGTCGGCTTCATCGGCGGCATGGACATCCCGCTGATCCGCAAGTTCCAGTGCGGCTACGAGCAGGGCGCCAAGTACGCCAACCCCAAGGTGGAGGTGACCGCCAACATGACCGGCACCACGCCCGCGGCCTGGAACGACCCGACCCGCGGCGGTGAGCTGGCCAAGGCCCAGTTCGCCAAGGGCGTGGACGTGGTCTTTGCCGCCGCTGGCGGCACCGGCGTGGGCGTCTACCAGGCCGCCAAGGACGGCGGCAAGCTGGCGATCGGCGTCGACAGCAACCAGAACCACCTGCAGCCCGGCACCATGCTCACCAGCATGGTCAAGCGGGTGGACGTGGCGGTGTACAACCTGGCCAAGAAGACCACGCCCGGGCGTCAGCGTGCTGGGCCTGAAGGAAGGCGGCGTCGACTACGCGCTGGACCAGCACAACGCAAAAGCTGGTCAGCGCCGACATGAAGAAGAAGGTCGACGCCGCCAAGGCCGACATCATTGCCGGCAAGATCAAGGTGGCCGACTACATGGCCGCCAACAGCTGCAACTATTGACCGCCCCCGGCGCACGGCGCGCCGCCTGGCCGCTGCGCAGCCTGTCCCCAGAGGGGACGAAAGCCCGCCTGTGACGCTTCCTGCAGTTTCCATGACCGGCATCCACAAGCGCTTTGGCGCGGTGCAGGCCAACCGGGCGGTCGACCTGACGGTGGCCGCCGGCACGGTGCATGGCATCGTGGGTGAAAACGGCGCCGGCAAGAGCACGCTGATGTCCATCCTGTACGGCTTCTACCAGGCCGACAGCGGCACCATCCGCATCCACGGCCAGCCGGCGCGGATCAGCGGGTCGGCCGAGGCCATCGCGCTGGGCATCGGCATGGTGCACCAGCACTTCATGCTGGTTGAACCGCTCAGCGCGCTCGACAACATCATGCTGGGGGCCGAGCCGCACTGGCGCCTGGGCAGCGCCCGCGCCCAGGTGCGTGGCCAGCTCGACGCCCTGATGGCCGACACCGGCCTGCAGGTGCGCCTGGACAGCGCGGTCGAAGACCTGCCGGTGGGTGAGCGCCAGCGGCTGGAAATCCTGAAGGCGCTGTTCCGCGGCGCGAAGATCCTGATCCTCGACGAGCCCACGGCGGTGCTGACGCCGCAGGAAACCGCGCATCTGTTTGTCACCCTGCGCCGGCTGCGCGACACCGGCACCACGCTGCTGCTGATCACCCACAAGCTCAAGGAGATCATGGCGCTGTGCGACGCGGTGACGGTGATGCGCCAGGGCGCGGTGGTGTTTGACGGGCCGATCAGCCAGTGCAGCCTCGACCAGCTGGCCGAGGCCATGGTCGGCCGGCGGGTGCAGCTGGGCCGTGCTGCCAGCGCCGGCACGGCCAGCACGCCCGGTGCCAGCTTGCTGGCCGCGCAAGACCTGCAGTGGCGTGATGCGCTGGGCGTGGTGCGGCTGGCCGGTGTGTCGCTGCAGTTGCGCGCCGGCGAGATCGTCGGCATCGCCGGGGTGTCGGGCAATGGCCAGAGCGAGCTGCTGGAAATGTTGTCCGGCATGGCCCGGCCCCAGGCCGGCACGCTGACCCTGGGCGGCGCAATCCTTCAGCCCGGCGCAGTGGCTGGACCCGGCCACCGCCCGCCGCCTGGGCCTGGCCCATGTGCCCGAAGACCGCCACCGCTGCGGCATGGTGCTGCCCTTTGCCGCCTGGGAGACCGCCGAACTGGGCTACCAGCGCAGCCCGCGCTTTGCCAGCGCCTGGGGCTGGATGAAGCGCGCGGCGATGCGCAGCGCCACCGCCACCATGATGGACGCCTACGACGTGCGGCCGCGCAACCCGGCGCTGCGGGCCAGCAAGTTCAGCGGCGGCAACCAGCAAAAGCTGGTGCTGGCGCGCGAGGCGCTGGCGCCGGCGCTGCCACCCCGGGTGCTGCTGGTGGGCCAGCCCACCCGGGGCGTGGACATCGGCGCGATCGAATTCATCCACGGCCGGCTGCGCGCCATGCGCGACGCAGGCGGCGCGGTGCTGGTGGTCAGCAGCGAGCTCGACGAGATCCTGGCCCTGGCCGACCGGGTGCTGGTGATGGACCGCGGCCGCATCGCCGGCGAACTGGCGATCGCCGATTGCAGCGAAGCCGCCCTGGGGCGCTTGATGGCCGGCGCCGAGGCCCGGTCAGGCGCCCCGGTTGGTACCACGGTCAGCGCCTCGGTCAGCGCCTCAGTGGGCGCAGATGCAGGAGCCCCCGCATGAAGCTGCTGGTGACCGGCGCCACCGGCCGTGTCGGCCGCGCCCTGATGGTGCGGCTGGCGCGCCAGCACCAGGTGCTGGGGCTGGACCATGCGCCCTCGTCCACCGCGCACTGGGTGGGTGACGTGGGCCATGCCGCCCTGCTGCGCCGCGCGCTGCAGGGTGTCGACGCGGTGGTGCACACCGCCGCCCTGCATGCGCCGCAAGTCGGGCGCCTGCCCGATGCTGAATTTGAACGTGTCAACGTCGACGCCACCCGCACCTTGGCCGAGGCCGCCTGGGCGGCCGGCGTGGGCCACGTGGTCTACACCAGCACCACCGCGCTGTATGGCGACGCCGCCACGCCAGCGCAGGCCGCCGGCTGGGTCGACGAGCACCTGGCGCCGCAGCCACGCACCGTGTACCACCGCAGCAAGCTCGCCGCCGAGCAACTGCTGACGCGCTATGCCGACGCCGGCGCCTTCGGCCTGACGGTGCTGCGCATGTCGCGCTGCTTTCCCGACACCGCGCCGCAGATGGCCTGCGCCCGCCTGCACCGCGGCGTGGACGTGCGCGACGCGGCCGACGCCCATGCCCTGGCGCTGGACACCGCGCAAGCGGGGGTGCGGGTCTTCATCGTGTCGGGCGCCACGCCGTTTCTGCCTGGCGACCTGGCGGCGCTGAAGTCCGATGCCCCTGCCGTGCTGCGCCAACGCGCCCCGGCCCTGGTGCAGGCCTTTGCCGACCGCGGCTGGGCGCTGCCAGCCAGCATCGACCGCGTCTACAGCCCGGCAGAGGCCCAGCGTGCGCTGCGCTGGCAGCCGCGCTTTGGCTTTGCCGATGTGCTGCGCCAGCTCGACGATGGCTCGCCCGAGGTGCTGCCGGCAGGCTTTCTGGTGGCCGAGCCAGGGCTGCAGCTGCCCAGCCAGGCAGAAGACTGCCGATGAGCGCCGCAGCGCCCGGGCGCCCATGACCCAGCCTGTCGAGTTGCCACGCTGGATGGACGTGGCCGTGCTGCCGCTGGTCAACCTGGGCCTGGCCCTGCTGGTCTGCGCGCTGGTGGTGGCGGTGGTGGGGCTGGACCCGCTGCAGGTCATCAGCCTGCTGGCCAAGGGCGCCTTCGGCAGCCAGGCCGGCATCAGCTACACGCTGTACTACGCCACCACCTTTGTCTTCACCGGGCTGGCGGTGGCGGTGGCCTTCCACGGCGGGCTGTTCAACATCGGCGGCGAAGGCCAGGCCCTGCTGGGCGGGCTGGGCAGCGCGCTGGTGGCGCTGTGGCTGGGGCCGCAGCTGGGCGGCAGCTGGGGCGCGGCGCTGCTGCTGCCGCTGATGGTGCTGGCCGCCATGGCCGCCGGCGCCGCCTGGGCAGCGGTGCCGGGTGCACTGCAGGCCTGGCGCGGCAGCCACATCGTCATCACCACCATCATGTTCAACTTCATCGCGTCGGCCCTGCTGGCCTACCTGCTGGTGAATGTGCTGAAAGCACCCGGCAGCATGACGGTGGAATCCGCGCCCTTTCCGGTGGCGGCCCAGATGCCCGGCATGCACCAGCTGCTGGGCGCCCTGGGCATCCCCTGGCCGCGCACACCGCTGAACCTGAGCGTGCTGCTGGCGGTGGTGGCGGCGGTGGCGGTGTACTTGTTCCTGTGGCGCAGCCGCGCCGGTTATGAACTGCGGGTGGTGGGCTTTGCGCCCGATGCGGCGCACTACGGCGGCATCCGCCCCAAGGGCCAGGTGGTGCTGGCGATGGCGGTGTCGGGCGCGCTGGCCGGCCTGCTGGGCATCAATGAACTGGCCGGGGTGCAGCACCGCCTGCTGCTGGACTTTGTGGTGGGCGCCGGCTTCACCGGCATAGCTGTCAGCCTGATCGGCCGCAACCACCCGCTGGGCATCGTGCTGGCGGCGCTGCTGTTCGGCGCGCTGTTCCAGGGCGGCGCCGAGCTGGCCTTCGAGATCCCCGGCTTCAGCCGCGACATGGTCACCACGCTGCAGGGGCTGATCGTGCTGTTCTCCGGTGCCATGGCCCATGTGGCCGCGCCGGCGCTGCTGCGGATCTACACCTGGGTGAAGCCCCGCAGCAGCGTTGCAGAGGCTGCCCATGGATGAAGCACTGATCGGCGGCCTGCTGGCCAGCACGCTGCGCGTCAGCACGCCGCTGATCCTGTGCGCGCTGGCCGCCGTGCTGAGCGAGCGCGCCGGCGTGATCGACCTGGGCCTGGAAGGCAAGATGCTGCTGTCGGCCTTTGCCGCAGGCGCTGCCGGCGCACTGACCGGCAGCCTGGGCCTGGCACTGCTGGCCGCGCTGGTGGTGGGCGTGGCGCTGTCGATGCTGCATGGCTACGGCTGCGTCAGCCACAGCGGCGACCAGGTGGTGATGGGCATGGCCTTGACCATGATCGCCGCCGGGCTGACGGTGGTGCTGGGCATCGCCTGGTTCAAGCAGGGCGGGCAGACGCCGCCGCTGCCCGACGCGGTGCGGCTGACACCCTGGTTCAGCGGCCTGGCCGACAGCTGGACAGGGCGTGCCGCTGCTGGGCGCCATCGTCGGTGGCGGTCTGCTGGGCCACAACGGCATGGTCTACCTGGCGCTGGCCCTGGTGCCGGTGGTGTGGTGGGGCCTGTACCGCACCCGCATCGGCCTGCGCCTGCGGGCCACCGGCGAAAACCCGGCGATGGTGGACGCCGCCGGCCTCAGCGTGCAAGGCCTGCGCTACGGCGCGCTGGCCGCCAACGGCGTGCTGTGCGCACTGGCCGGCAGCTACCTGGTGCTGGCGCAGAACGCCAACTTCGTGCCCCACATGACCGCCGGCCGCGGCTACATGGCCCTGGCGGCGATGATCTTCGGCAAATGGCACCCGGTGGGCGCGCTCTGGGCCTGCCTGCTGTTCGGCTTTCTGGACGCGGTGGCGATCCGGCTGCAGGGCGTGGCGCTGCCGGCCGCACTGGGCGGCGGTGCGGTGCCGGTGCAGGCCATCCAGGCCCTGCCCTATGTGCTGACGGTGGTGCTGCTGGCCGGTTTCATCGGCCGCGCACGCGCGCCGGCGGCGCTGGGCCTGCCCTACATCAAGACCCGCTGACACGCCAAGCAGCCCCTCCCATGCCCGCCATGCCCACCGTACCCACCACACCCGCCACTCCCGCCACCGCCGACGACGCGCTGCCCCGGCTGCTGGCCGCCGCCCGCGCCGCACGCAGCCACGCCTACGCGCCCTATTCACGCTTTGCGGTGGGCGCGGCGCTGCTCGACGAGCAGGGCCGCATCCACGCCGGCTGCAACATCGAAAACGCCGCCTACCCGCAAGGCCAATGCGCCGAGGCCACTGCCATCGGCCACCTGGTGCTGGCTGGCGGCAGGCGCATCCTGGCGGCGGTGGTGGTGGGCGTGGCGGCCGACCCGGTCACGCCCTGCGGCGGCTGCCGCCAGAAACTGCGGGAATTTGCGGCCGACGACACGCCGGTGTGGGTGGCCGACTTAGACCAGGTGCGCGCCCGCTACACCCTGGGCCAGCTGCTGCCGGCCAGTTTCGGGCCGGCGCATCTGGACACCGGACCGGGCACCGGACCTGGCACCAGCCCCGGCCCCGCCCACGGCTCACGCGGCTGAATCTGCGAGGATGCCGCTTTTGCCTTGTCTGCCGCGCCACCATGCATTCCGCTGATCTGTCTGCCGCCATCACCACCAGCGTGGCCCGCATCCGCGCTGCCGCGCCAGGTGCTGCGCCCACCGTGGCCATCGTGCTGGGCTCGGGCTGGGACAGCATGGCCGACCTGGTGCAGGGCGCCATCGACATTCCGTATGCCGAGCTGCCGGCCTTTCCGGTGCTGGGCGTGGCCGGCCATGCCGGCAGCCTGCGCCTGGGGCAGATCGGCAGCGGCGCGCAGGCGCGCACGGTGGCCTTGCTGCGCGGCCGCAAGCATGCCTACGAGACCGGCGATGCGGCCGGCATGAAGGGCGCCATCCGCAGCCTGGCGGCGCTGGGTTGCCAGGTGCTGGTGCTGACCAATGCCGCCGGCAGCCTGGAACCCAGCATGCCGCCGGGATCGCTGATGCTGATCAGCGACCACCTCAACATCGTGCAGCGCACGCCGCTGCATGACGAGCCCGGCGCCGGCCGCTTTGTCGACATGGTCGATGCCTACAACGCCACGCTGCGCGACCAGGCGGCGGCCGCTGCCGAGGCCGCCGGCATCGAACTGCACGAGGGCATCTACGCCTGGGTGCTGGGGCCGCAATTCGAGACCCCGGCCGAAATCCGCATGCTGCGGCTGCTGGGCGCGCAGGCGGTGGGCATGAGCACCGTGCCCGAGACCATCCTGGCGCGCCAGGCCGGGCTGCGGGTGCTGGGCCTGTCGATGTTCACCAACTATGCCGCCGGCATGTCCGACGAAGCCCTGAGCCACGCCCACACCCTGGCCACCGCCAGCGCCACCGCCGCCCTGGCGCAGCGGCTGCTGGCGGCGGTGGTGCCCGCGCTGGTGCTGTGAAGGCGGCAGGCGGCGCCGGCGGCATCGCCTGCCGCCCACACGCCTGGCCTCAGCCGCCCGGCACCCGCGCCCCGGGCGCGATGGTGGGCGGGGCGGCATTCAAGCTGTCGATGGCCAAACCGGCGGCAGCCTTGTAGCCGGCCATGAACGCCATGCGCTCGGCGGCAGGCACCACCGCATCGATGTCGTCGAACACGCCGCCGCAGCGCGCGTCCACCAGGTTCAGCAGGCCGAAGGGGCCGGCACTGCGGTTGCGCAGCACCAGGGCCGAGATGTCGGCGCACAGGCGCTGGTCATAGGCCTGCAGCGCGGCCGGCCCCACGCCGTGGGCCACCAGCGCCGCGCCCAGCACGCGGGCATCGACGATGGCCTGGCTGGCACCGTTGCTGCCCACCGGATACATCACATGCGCCGCGTCGCCCAGCAGCGCCACCCGGCCGCCAGCGCCATTGACCCAGCTGGGCACCGGATCGCGGTCGATCATCGGGTACTCGAACACCTCGGCCGCACCGCGCAGCAGGGCCGGCACGTCCAGCCAGCCGTAGGCCCAGCCGTCAAAGTGGTGGGCAAACTCGGCCAGCTGCACGCGCCGGTTCCAGTCGCCCTGGGCCCAGCCGCCACGCTTGTCGACGGTGCGCTCGGCAATCCAGTTGATGGTGGCCAGGCCGGTGGCGGGGTCCACCGGCGAGATCGGATACAGCACCACCCGCTGCCGCGCCGAGCCCAGGCCGACAAACGACGCGCCGGTGCGCACCGGCACGCCCGCCGACGTGCCGCGCCACAGGATGGCGCCACCCCACTGGATGGGCGGCTGCTGCGGGTGCATCTGCGCGCGCACCGCCGAATGCAGGCCGTCCGCGGCCAGCAGCAGGCGGCCGCTGGCCTGGTGCCGGTCGCCGCTGCGGCCTTGCAGCAGCGCCTCGACGCCGTCGGCCGTCTGGCGGTAGCCCAGCACCCGCTGGCCCAGGCGCACGGCGTCGGGGCCCAGGCGTGCACACACGGCGTCGTACAGCAGCATCTGCAATTGGCCGCGGTGCACCGCGTACTGTGGCCAGCGGTAGCCGGCGGCCAGGCCACGCGGCTCGCTGTAGACCGCCTGGCCGTTGCGGCCGACCAGGGCCCATTCCTGCATCGGCAGGCCGATGCGGTCGAGCGCGGCAGCGCCGATGCCCAGGTCGGCCAGTTCACGCACGGCATTCGGCTGCAGGTTGATGCCCACGCCCAGCGGCTGGAGCCGGGCCACGGCCTCGTAGACCACACAGGGCAGGCCCACCTGGTGCAAGGTCAGCGCCAGCGCCAGGCCGCCGATGCCGCCACCGGCAATCAGCACCGGCGCGGCGCTGCGCTCGTCAGGGGTGGGCATGGCGCCAGCGCTGGCTCAGGGCACGGCCACGGTCAGGTGCTCGAACCCCACCCTGGCGCTGCCCACGGTCACCGTCAGCGTGCCGCTGCCGGTGACCACCAGGGTGACAAAGCGCTCGTGGCCATTGCCGCGGGTCCAGGGTGAAAACACGCTGGGCCCGCCGTACAGGCCACCACCCCAGCCCTCCAGGTGGCCGATCTCCAGCACGGCCTGGCCGGGGGCCAGCACGCTCAGGCCGTCGCTCTGCAGGGTCAGGCGCAGCGGCTCCACATGCGGCAGGCCTTGCGCCGATGGCAGGCCGCAACTGCCCAGGTAGCCGTGGTTGGCAATGCGCACTTCAATCCGGCTGGTGTCGCCGCTGCGCGTGTGCCCGACCACGCTGGTGCTGATGCGCGGCAGCAGCGCAGCCACGCGCAGAAAGGCCGCGCTCTGGGTCTGGCAGGTGGCGTCCAGGCGCTCGTAGGGCGGGTTCCAGATGCCCACGCGGGGGTCGAAGCCGGCCACGTCCACCGCGCCCAGCTGCGGGTGCTGCAGCGGCTTCCAGGTGCCGAAGATGCGCCCGCCGTTGTGCTGGCGGTCGAAGTCGGCCAGCGCCCGCATGTCGGCGCGGCTGAACTTGCTGTAGTGGTCGACAAAGGGCTTCTTGCGGGCGATGCCCAGTTGCTGGAACAAGTCCCACAGCTCGACCACATAGGCCAGCGCACCACGCTGGTGGTAGGCAAAGTCGGTCAGGTCGCCGTGCAGCGGCTTGTCGGGCTCGTAGAGGAATTCATGGAAACCGCTGACGCTGGGGTAGCCGGTGTGCGCGGTCATCCAGGCTTCGACCTGCTCGTAGATGCCCCGGTCGCCGGTGTGCATCTTGCTGTCGGGCTTGTCGCCCAGCGGCCGGATCAGCACACCGCCAAAGGTGTGCAGGTTCAGCCACAGCATGATGTTGGGGTGGCGGGTGGCGAAGTCCAGCACCGCGCGGGTTTCCGGCGCGCTGCCGGGGTAGTGGCCGGCGCCGGCCTGCTGCGGCTCGGGCGCCCACTGGTAGGGGAAGTTGCGGTTGAAGTCGTAGAGGTTGTCCGACAGGTAATGCGCATCGGGGATGCTGCGGCCATCGAAGTTGGCAATGCGGCCTTCGGGGTACAGGCGGTAGAACGGGCCGCTGTCCTCGGGCTGGCGCGCCACCAGCACGGTGGGCACCAGCGGCTGGCCGTCGTCGCCGGGCAATGCCACCAGTTCGCCATCGGGGTCTTCGCGCCGCATGGTCAGCGCCATGCCGTCGCCGTCCATGTCTTCGGTCACCCAGTGGGCATGGTGGCGGTGCACCCGGTCGTCGACCGGGCTGCTGCGCACATAACGGCCACGGTGCAGCACCTCTTCGGCGCCGTCGGGCGACATGCGCGGCAACACGTAGAACAGGGTCTCGCGGATGGCCTGGGCCATGTGCGGCGGCAGCGGCTGGCCGCCGGCGGTGTCGGCCCCGGCGTGGATGGCCAGCACGTCTTCGGCAATCGCCAGGGCCACGCTGGTGCCGCACAGCTCGCTGGCGTGCATGTTGCCGTCGACCCACACCGCCGGGCCGCCACGCTCGGGATGGCGGCCGATGGTCAGCAGCGGGATGTCGCGGCCGCCGGCGCTGTGCCCCAGGCTGCTGACATGGGCAATGCCGGGATATTGCTGCGCCCAGGCGGCCAGCTGGGTGCTGAGTTGGGCGTGGTCGATGTAGGTTTGGCGGAACATGGTGGGCCGGTGTGGCTGGGCTGTTGCTGGGCTGGCTGCTGGGCTGGAGCGCCGATCTTGCCTGATTGCCAGCGGCCGCAGGGCCTGCAGACGGCAAGCCGGGCGCCAGGCTCCAGTGATGGCCGGGACGGTCGATACTCAGGCATGACTCCGCGCCCCCCCGGTCCTGCGCAGGCTGGCGAACAGGCGGCAGCACCCACCCGGGCTGCGCCGGATGACGGCAGCACGCGGCAAGGCAGTTCTGACGCCGACAGCAGCGCCGAGCTGCTGCGCCTGCGTGCCGAGAATGCACTGCTGCACGACGCGCTGGAACGTCTGCCGCATGGCATGTCGGCCTTCGACAGCGCCGACCGCCTGGTCTTGGCCAATGCGCGCTACTGCGAGATCTGGTCGCTGCCACCCGAGGCCGTGCGCCCAGGCACCAGCTTTGCCGAGATCATGCAGCTGACCAAGGGCAGCGAGACCGACAGCAGCCGGCTGCAGCCCGCCCTGGTGCCGGGCAGCGCCGGCACGCGGCGGCGCGAATGGCAACTGGACAACGGCAGCCTGGTCGAAGTGGTGGTGGCGCGGCGTGCCGACGGCAGCTGTGTCGCGCTGCACGCCGATGTGACCGCGCTGCGTGCGGCGCAATCCCGCATCAGCTTCATGGCACGCCATGATTTGCTGACCGGCCTGCCCAACCGTGCGGTGCTGCGCGAAGACCTCGAACGCGCCCTCAGCCGCAACAAGCGCGGCGAAGAGCTGGCCGTGCTGTGCCTGGACCTCGACCGCTTCAAGCCGGTCAACGACACCCTGGGCCATGCCGCTGGCGACGCCTTGCTGCAGCAGGTGGCCGAACGGCTGCTGGCCTGCGCCCGCGAGTCCGACCTGGTGGTGCGGCTGGGCGGCGACGAATTTGCGCTGGTGCAGTTCGGCACACCGCAACCGGCCAGCAGCACCGTGCTGGCGCGGCGCTTGATCGACGCCTTGGCGCAGCCGTTTGACCTGGACGGCCACAGCGTGCACATCGGCACCAGCATCGGCATTGCGGTGGCGCCGGTCGACGGCGACACCCCCGACACCCTGATGCGCCACGCCGACCTGGCGATGTACCGCGCCAAGAGCGAGGGCCGGGGCACGCTGCGCTATTTCGAGCCCGAGATGGACGCACGCATGCGCGCCCGCCGCAGCCTGGAAGCCGACCTGCGCCTGGCACTGGCGCGCGGCGAGTTTGCGCTGTGCTACCAGCCGCAGTTCGACACCGACAGCCGCAGCGTCACCGGCGTCGAGGCGCTGCTGCGCTGGCACCACCCGCAGCGCGGCCTGGTGCTGCCGGTCGACTTCATCGGCCTGGCAGAAGAAACGCTGCAGATCGTTCCCATCGGCCAGTGGGTGCTGGAACAGGCCTGCCGCGACGCCCTGGCCTGGCCGTCCCATGTGCGGGTGGCGGTGAATGTGTCGGCGCTGCAGTTCCGCGATGGCAGCCTGCTGCACAGTGTGCAGGCGGCGCTGAAGCACAGCGGCCTGCCGCCGCGCCGGCTGGAACTGGAAATCACCGAGACCGTGTTGCTGCACGATGCCAAGCAAGCCCTGGCGGATTTGCACCAGCTGCGCAGCCGCGGTGTGCGGGTGGCGATGGACGACTTCGGCATCGGGCACTCGTCCCTGCACACCTTGCGCAGCTTCCCGTTCGACCGCATCAAGATCGACAGCAGCTTTGTGCGCGATGTCGCCACCAACCCCGACACCCAGGCCATCATCGGCGCGGTGGCTGCGCTGGGCCGTGGCCTGCGCATGCACACCACGGTGGAAGGCGTGGAAACCGCAGCGCAGCTGCAGGCGGTGCGTGCCCAGGGTTGTGCAGAAATCCAGGGCCATCTGTTCAGCCCGCCGCGCCCGGCCGCCGACATCGCCGGGCTGATCGCAAGCCTGCCCTTGACCCCGCTGCCACCCGCCTGGCCACAACCCCCGCCGAGTCCTTGAGCGCCGGGCCATGCGGCGCGTTGGAGCGACGTGGCGGAGTCGCGTGATCGCCCCGCTGGGCGTCAACGCACCGACAGCAACCAGTCCAGATAGACCGCACCCCGCCGTGTCGCCACCAGATCGAGCACGATGGTGAAGACGGCCTGCAGCGCCAGGCCGGTGGCCGCCCCGCGCCAGACCGGCGACTGCGTGACCAGGGCCAGCACCGCCAGGCTGGCGATCAGCAGCAGCACCTCCACCACCAGATAGGTCTTGAAGTTGCGCATCACCACCTGCATGCGCGGCACCTCTTCGGTCTGCAGGCGCGCAGGTGCCTCACGCACCATCTGCTGCACACGCGCCACGTCGGTGGGGGTGCGCAGGTACACCGTCACGCCCACCACCAGTTGCAGCACCGCCACCACCGCCAGGGTGATGGCCATGCCGGTGAAAAACGGTTTGCGCAGCACCAGCGCGCACCAGGCGGATGCCGCCAGGGTGAGCGCGCCCACCGCGATGAACAGCAGGCTCTCGGCCCGCTCGGCATTGAAGTAGTCGGTGATGGTGTCCATGTGCAGCGGATCAGGTGGGGGTTGGTCGGATGGAGGCGTGGTCAGCAAGGCAGGTTTTCAGGGAATCGCTTCGAACAAGGCGCTTGCGGCTGCAACCTGGGCCTGGGGACCTGCGGCGGTAGCAGCGGCAAGGCGCAACAGCAAGACCAGGCCGTTGCGCCTAGACAAACGCAATGTGCTGGCGCAGCGGCAGCGTGCGGATGCGCTGGCCGGTGGCGTGGAAGATGGCATTGGCCAAGGCCGGGGCGGCGGGCGGTGTGCCCGGCTCGCCGATGCCACGAATGCCGCCACCACCCTCCAGCACCTGCACGCTGATCTTGGGCGCCTGGTGCATGCGCACCGCCTCGTACTGGTGGAAGTTGTGTTGCTCCACCGCGCCCTTGTCGAAGCTGATCTCGCCGAACACCGCCGCGCTCAAGCCGAAGATCACCGCCGACTGCAGCTGCGCTTCGATGTTGCGCGGGTCCAGGGCGGTGCCCACATCGGCCGCCACAAACACCTGGTCGATCTTCACGCCGTCTGGCGTGGTCGCTGATCTCCACCACCTCGGCCACCGGCACGCCAAAGCTAGAGGTGGAAGGCCACACCGCGGCCGCGGCCCTTGGCCATCGGTTGGCCCCAGCCCGACAGTTCAGCCACCGCCGCCAGCACCTGGCGTGAGGGCGCGTGGTCGATCAGCTGCAAGCGCATCTGCAGCGGGTCGGCACCCGCCTGCGCGGCCAGCTCGTCGATGAAGCTCTCGATGAAGAAGCCGTTGTAGGAATTGCCCACCGAGCGCCAGGAGCTCACCGGCAGCACTGGCCGGTGTGCGGTAGGCCGTGGCGCGGTAGTGGGCGATGCCGTAGGGCTGGTCGTAGGCACCTTCGATGATCAGCTTGTCCGGCCCCGGCGTGGGCAGGCCCAGCCGGCCACCTTGGGATGCCAGCACCGACAGGCTGGCCACACGCACGTCCAGCGCCTGCACTTGCTGCTTGGCCGTGCTGCCGCGCAGGCGCGCGATGGCGGCCGGGCGGTAGGCGTCCTGGGTCATGTCTTCTTCCCGGCTCCAGGTCAGCTTGACAGGGCTGCCCGGCACCGCCATGGGCCAGCTGCACCGCCTGCAACACGTAGTCGGTTTCCAGCCGGCGGCCGAAGCTGCCGCCCATCAGCATGGCGTGCACATGCACCTGGGCCGGTTCCAGCCCGGCCAGCTTGGCAGCCTGGTCACGCGCGGCGGTGGGCGATTGCACGCCGGACCAGATGTCGAGCCGCCCGTGGCGCAGCCAGGCCACGGCGTTCATCGGCTCCATCGGCGCATGGGCCAGGAAGGGCACGCGGTACTCGGCTTCCAGCACCGGGCGCTGGTCGGGCCCGCCGCCCAGCGCCTGGTCGACATCGCCGTCATCGCGCAGCTGGCTGTCCTGGTGCTTGTCGACAAAGGATGCGACGATGGCCTCCATCAGCGCTGCCGTGCTGGGCGGGTGGATGGCGTCGGCCCAGTCGCACTGCACGGCCTTGGCCGCCTGGAAGGCGCGCCAGGTGTTGTCGGCGATGACGCCGATGCCGCCGGGCAGGTCCACCACCTGCAGCACACCGCGCTGCTGCAATGCAGCGCCGGCGTCAAAGCGCAGCAGCGGCGCGCCCAGGGCCGGGTTCAGGCGCACGGTGGCAAACACCATCTCGGGCTGGCGCAGGTCGATGCCGAATGGCGCAGTGCCGGTGCACTTGGCCACCATGTCCAGCCGCGGCATGCTCTGCCCCAGATAGCGCCACTGCGCACGCGGCTTGAGCGGCAGCTTGTCCGGCAAGGCGATGCGGGCGGCTGCCGGCGCCAGGCTGGTGTAGGCCAGGCGCCGGCCGTCCGGGGCGAGCACGGCGCCGTCGGCCGTCTTCAACTGACCGGCCGGCACGCCCAGCTGGTCGGCAGCGGCAGCCACCAGCGCAAAGCGGGCAGCCGCACCGGCCTGGCGCATCTTGTCGTAAGCGTCGGGCACGCTGGACGAGCCGCCCGTCACCTGCATGGCCATGAACTTGGCCACCACGCCCATGGTGCCGCGCATGGCTTGGGCCATGGGGCCGTGGTCCAGCGCGGCAAAGGGCACACCCTCGGCAATGGCCGCGTGGTTGTAATACGCCGCAGCGGGCACACCATGCGCGATGCGGATGCTGTCCCAGGCCAGGTCCAGTTCTTCTGCCACCAGCGCCGCCAGCGTGGTGTGGATGCCCTGGCCCATCTCGGCACGCGGGGTGATGATGGTCACGCCCTGGGCGTCGATGCGCACATAGGGCGTGATGGCGCTGGCACCGTCGGCCAGATCCTGCAGCAGGGGGTTCGGGTGGGCTTGCCTGTGGCTGTAGACGCCAAAGGCCACGCCACCCAGGACGGCGGCCGAACCGATGAGAAAGCTGCGGCGTGCGATGGTCTTGCGCTGGCTCATGCCGCCACACCCTGCATGCGCTTGGCCGCATCGTGGATGGCCGCCCGGATGCGCGGGTAGGCGCCGCAGCGGCACAGGTTGCCCGACATGGCGGCATCGATGTCGGCGTCGGTCGGCACCGGGGTCTGCTGCAGCAGGGCCACCGCGCGCATGATCTGGCCCGACTGGCAGTAGCCGCACTGCGCCACCTGGCCAGCGATCCAGGCGGCCTGCACCGCATGCAGCGCCGCCGGTGTGCCCAGGCCTTCGATGGTGGTGACGGCACCCGCCACCGCGCCCACCGGCAACACGCACGATCGCATCGGCACACCATCCACCTGCACTGTGCAGGCGCCGCACAGCGCCATGCCGCAGCCGTACTTGGTGCCAGGCAGGTCCAGGACATCACGCAGCACCCACAGCAGGGGCATGGCGGGCTCGACGTCGAGCGTGTGGGTCGTGCCGTTCACGGTCAGTTGCATGGTGCGGGTCTCCGGGTTGTGGCCGCACTGTGCCGGCGCGGCACCGCTACTGCACTGGCCGATCACGCCAATCCAGCAGCGAAACGCGCCAGCGCTGACGCGTCGCGGCATGCAGCGGGCTTGCACGTGCTGGCCGGTCTGGAACACCAGGCGGGCCGGGCAGCGCGGCTGCGCTTGGTGCGCTTGGTGCGCTTGGTGCGCTTCGTACGCTTAGTGCGTTTGGCGCGTTTGGCGAGTGCCTTGGCGCGCTTGGCCGCCTAGACTGCCGCCATGGAAACCACAGCGCCAGACAGCGCGCCGCACAGCGCTGCAACAACGCGCCGCCGCAGCAGCGCCACAGCCAGCTATGCGGTCGGGCCGGGCTGGCAACTGCTGTTGCAAGACACCGGCCTGCAAGCGGCCCATGTGCTGCGCCGCGCCGAGTTACCGGGTGACCTGTTCGGCCGTGGCGGTGCGCGGCTGGAGTCGGCCCAGTACTTCAGGCTGTGGGCAGCGATCGACGCTGAAGCGGGCGACACCGGCGCGCCGGTGCCGCTGCGCATCGCCCAGCAGATGACGTCCGACTGGTTTGACCCAGAGCTGTTTGCCGCCTTGTGCAGCGCCGACCTGAACAGTGCGCTGGCCCGGCTGGCCCACTACAAGCGCTTGATGGCGCCGATGGCGCTGGCGCTGGAGCGCAACAGCCGGCGCACCAGCGTCAGCGTGCAGTTCCTCGATGCGACCTTGCAGCCCCCGCCGGTGCTGGCGGCGTTCAAGGCCGTGTTCCTGGTGCAGCTGGCCAGGCTGGCCACCCGCAGCAAGGTGCAGCCGCTGCGCGTGGGCTGGCCTGCACCGCCGCAGTCAGCGGCCGATGCGCGCGCCTACGCGGCCTACTTTGGTGTGCCGGTGCAGCGCACGCACACACCCACCGTGGTGTTCAGCGCCGAAGACGCGCAGCGCCCCTTCCTGACCGCCAACCACGGCATGTGGTCGTTCTTCGAGCCCGCACTGCGCCAGCGCCTGGCGGACCTGGACCGCCTAGCCACCACCGTCGAGCGGGTACGGGGTGCCCTGCTCGAAGCCTTGCCCGCCGGCGCGCTGTCGATGCAGGCCATCAGCGCCAGGCTGGGCTTGAGCAGCCGCACGCTGCAGCGCCGGCTGCAGGACGAAGGCAGCAGCTTCCAGCAGACGCTGGACGCGGTGCGCAGTTCATTGGCGCAGCACTATCTGCAGCATTCAGCGCTGTCGGGCGCCGAGATCTCGTTCTTGCTGGGCTTCGAAGACCCCAACTCATTTGTGCGGGCGTTCCAGGGCTGGACCGGCACCACACCCCAGGCCGCCCGCACGGCCCGGGCCGGCGGCGGCAGCCGCAACTAGGCGCGCGGGCCTACTCAGGTGCGATCTTGGCGGCACGCACCACCGCCGCCCAGCGCTGGATCTCGGCTGCCAGCAGGGCCTGCAGATCGGCCGGTGTGCTGGCAGCCAGGCGCATGCCCAGCGGCACCAGGCGCTGCTGCACCGCAGGCGAGGCCAGCGCGTCGCGCACCGCGCGGTTGAGTTGCGCCAGCACCGCTGGCGGCGTGCCGGCCGGTGCGGCCAGCGCATTCCAGCTGGCCACCTGCACCCCGGCCACACCGGCCTGGGCCAGGGTGGGCACATCGGGCAGCAGCGGGTGGCGCTGGGCGCCGGTGGTGGCCAGTGCGCGCACCGTGCCGGCCTGCCACTGCGCCAGCATCGGGCCGAGGATCTCGACGGCGATGTCGACCTCGCCGGCACGCAGCGCGGTCAGCAGCGCCGGCGAGCCCTTGTAGGGCACCACCAGCGCGTCGATGCCGGCCCGGGCCTGCAGAACAGCCGGGCGGTCAGCTGCTGGGTGCTGCCCAGCGTGATGCTGCCGATGTTGAGCGCGCCAGGGTGGGCACGGGCCCAGTCCAGCGCAGCAGCCAGGCTGGCAAAGCGCCCGTTGGCGGCCGCAAACAGCCCCAGGTCGAAGTTGCCCAGGCGTGCTGATGGGCGCGAAGTCGGTCAAGGGATCGGGCCCCGGCGTCTGCAGCAAGGACCCCGCCACCGCGTTGGCATTGCTCAACAGCAGCAGGGTGTAGCCGTCGGGCGCGGCACGGGCCACCCGCTGGCTGGCCACGACTGGCGCCGGCACCGGGCTGGTTGTCCACCACCACCGGCTGGCCCAGGCTGCGTGCCAGCGCCTCGCCCACGGCGCGGGCGCTGAGGTCGGCGATGCCGCCCGGCGCAAAGGGCACCACCAGGGTGATGGGGCGGTCGGGGTAGCGCGGCTGGGCGCGGGGGCCGGCGCCGGCCAGCAAGGCGGCTGCGCCGATCAAGGCCTGGCGGCGGGGCAGTCGTGGCGTTGGCATCGGGTTCTGGGTCGGGATCGGGGTCAGCGCGGTGGTCGGTCTGCATCATCGCAGCCCGGTCGGCGGCCGGGCTTCACGACCCAACAGGCGAATGGCATGTGACTTGCTGTGCACAGGGTCGCCGGCCGCGCCCCCGCAGAGCCGGCCCGTCCCCCACAGACCTGGAGCCACTCCACCATGCAACGCCGTACCCTGCTGACTGCCCTGACGCTTTCTGGTTTGGGCAGCCGCGCGCTGGCACAAACCGGGCCCACCTGGCCGCAGCGCATGCCGATCCGCTTCGTCGCCGGCTTTCCGCCCGGCGGCCTGGCGGACGTGATCGCCCGCCTGGTGGCGCAGCCCATCGGCGAGGCCCTGGGTGCACCGCTGGTCGTTGAGAACCGCGCCGGCGCGTCCGGCACCATCGGTGCCGATGCAGTGGCCAAGGCAGCGCCCGACGGCTACACGCTGGCGGTGTCGCACGCCATCCCGTTTGGCTTTGCGCCAGGCGTGCTGCCCAGCGTTCCTTACGACCCGGTGGCCGACTTCACGCACCTGGGCCTGATTGCCGAGGCCGCCACCGTGATGGTGGTGCGCGCCGCGTCGCCATTGGCTTCGATGGCGCAGGCGCTGGACACCGCCAAGCGATCGACGGTCACTTTCGGCAGTTCGGGGGTGGGCTCGGCCGAGCACATTCTGGGCGCCGTGGTGGCGCGTGCGGCTGGCGCAACGAACCTCACGCACGTGCCGTACCGCGGCACGCCGCCGGCCCTGCAGGACTTGCTGTCCGGCCAGATAGACATCCTCAACGCGCCCATCACCACGCTGGTGCCGATGCTGCGCGACGGCACGCTGCGCCTGCTGGTCACGTCGACGGCACGCCGCCTGCCGGCGTTTCCGAAGGTGCCGACGATGGCCGAACTGGGCTTCCCACAGGCCACGATGACGCAGTGGATTGGCGTCAGTGCACCGCGCGGCCTGCCGGCGCCGATTGCCGCCCGCATCACCGCCGTGCTGCCAAGCGTACTGGCGCTGCCGCAGGTGAAGCAGCGCCTGGAAGACCTGGCCAGCAGCCCGCGCGAACCCACGCCGATGGGCGCCGAATTCAGCAGCTTTGTTGCGTCGTTCCGCGACAACTGGGTGGCGCGCGCCAAGGAAAACAACATCGTCGCCAGCTGAACCGACAATCACGACGATGCAAGCCGCGACCCCCATGCACCCAGCGGACGCGGCGCGCACCCCAGCCGCCTGGACGGTGATCCGCGGTGGTCGGCTGATCACGCCGGGCCAAGCGCGGCCGCAACCAGCGGACCTGCTGATCCGTGGTGACAGCGTGCACGAGGTTGGCGCGCCCGGCCTGCCGGCGCCCACCGGCGCCCGCGTCATCGACGCCACCGGCCGGCTGTTGCAGCCGGGGCTCATCAACGCCCACACCCACAGCCATGGCAGCCTGGCGCGCGGCATGGGCGACCGCTGGACCCTGGAACTGCTGCTCACGGCCGGACCGTGGATCAACGGCAACCGCTCCAACGACGACAAGCGCCTGACGACGCTGATCGGCGCTGCGGAGATGCTGTTGAAAGGATGCACGGCCTGTTACGACCTGAGCCTGGAGCTGCCGGTACCCACCCCCGAGGGCGTGGCCGCGGTGGCCGATGCCTATGCGCAGGCCGGCATGCGCGCGGTGTTGGCGCCCATGGTCGCCGACCTGAGCTTTTTCGAGGCCATCCCCGGCCTGCTGGACGCGCTGCCGCCGCCGCTGCGCGAGCAGGCAGAGCGCCTGCGCATGGCCCCTGGCGCGACCACGCTGCAGGCGCTGTCCGGCATCGTGTCGGGCTGGCGGCGCGACCGCGACCGCGTGCGCCTGGCCATCGCGCCGACCATTCCGCACCACTGCAGCGACGCCTTCCTCACCGGCTGCCGCGACCTGGCCCATAGCCACGGCCTGGGCCTGCACTCGCATGTGTCGGAGTCCAAGGTGCAAGCGCTGACCGGGCTGACGACCTACGGCTGTACCCAGACAGCGCACCTGGATCGGCTGGGCCTGCTCGGCCCCGACTTCACCATGGCGCACGGCGTCTGGCTTGACGACGCCGACATGCAGCTGCTGGGCGCGCGCGGGGCCTCGGTGGCGCACAACCCGGGCAGCAACATGCGGCTGGGCAGCGGCCTGGCCGATATGTGCAAGATGCTGGCCAGCGGTATCAACGTCGGCATCGGCACAGACGGGTCTAGCTCGTCGGACAACCAGAACATGTACGAGGCGATGCGACTGGCGTCCTTCGTCTCCAAAGTGCGCGGCCCCGACTGGCAGCAGTGGGTCACCACGGGCGAGGTCCTGCACGCTGCCACCGAGGGCAGCGCCCGCGCCTTGGGCTTCGGCGGTCAGGTGGGCCGCCTGGCACCCGGCTACAAGGCCGACGTGGTGTTCCTGGACACGCGCCACATCACCATGATCCCGCTCATCGACGCCGCCAATTCACTGGTGCACGCCGAAGACGGCGGCGCCGTGGAATCGGTGATGGTCGGCGGCTGCCTGGTGGTGGCCGACCGCCGCCTGCTGCACGTGGACCTGGCGGCGCTGGCGTGCGAGGCCGAGAACGCCGTCGACAGGCTGCAGCGCATGAACCAGACGCAGCAGTCGCTGTACCAGGCGCTGGAGCCGCTGGTGGGGCACTTCTGCCCCGCTTTGGCCGCACAGCCTTACCACGTGCACCGTTACGGTGCTTGCGAGCACACCCAGGGCTGATCGGTCTGGACGCTGCGCTGGGTGGTGGGAGCGCCTGGCCTTTCCCGAATGCCAGGCGCTGCCGATGTGCGCGCTGGTGCGGCCGCTGATGGCGGGCGCGGTCTGCCGCCCACCGCAGCAGCGCGGCTACCATCTGCGCACGCCAATCTGCACGCCATGACCACCGATCCCAGCATCTCCTCCACCGCCAACGCCCGCCTGGCCCTGGCCTGCCTGGACCTGACCAGCCTGAACGATGGCGACGATGCCGCGGCCATCACCCGGTTGTGCGCCCAGGCGGCCGGACCCAGCGGCCGCCCCGGCGGCGCTGTGCGTGTGGCCACGCTTCGTGGCCCAGGCCAAGGCGGCTGCACCCGCCGGTGTGCGGGTGGCGGCGGTGGCCAACTTTCCGGCCGGCGGGCTGGATGTGGCGGCGGCGGTGGCCGATGCACGGGCCATCGTGGACAGTGGCGGCGACGAGGTCGACCTGGTGCTGCCCTGGCGCGCCTTGCAGGCAGGTGACGCGGCCGGCGCCGCTGCGCTGGTGCAGGCCGTGCGCGCAGCCTGCAGCGGCCGCACGCTTGAAGCTGATCCTCGAATCGGGCGATCTGGCCACGCCGGCCCTGGTCCGGCAGGCCAGCCTGATCGGGCTGGACGCCGGCGTCGACTTTCTCAAGACCAGCACCGGCAAGACCGGCACCGGCGCCACGCCCGAGGCCGCGCGGGTGATGCTGCAGGCCATCGCCGGCCACCCGCGTGGCGCGGCGGTGGGCTTCAAGGCGTCGGGCGGGATGCGCACGGTGGCCGATGCGGCGGTCTACATCGACCTGGTGCGGCAGATCCTGGGCGACGGCGCGCTGACGCCGCAGCGCCTGCGCTTTGGCGCCAGCGGCCTGCTGGGCGACATCGCGGCGGTGCTGCAGGGCCAGGCCGGTGGCGCCAGCGCCGCCGGCAGCTACTGAACGCCGGCACCCACGCCATGCTGCCGGCCGAGGTCATCCGCTGCCAAGCGCGACGGCGCTGCGCTGGGTGCGGCGCAGATCCAGGCCTTTGTGCAAGGCCTGGTCGACGGCAGCTGGAGCGAAGGCCAGGCCGCCGCGCTGGCCATGGCGATCTTGCTGCGCGGCATGGACCGCGCCGAATGCGTGGCGCTTGACGCTGGCGATGACGCAGTCGGGCCGCGTGCTGCACTGGGCCGACGCCGGCCTGCCAGGCCCGGTGGTCGACAAGCATTCCACCGGCGGCGTGGGCGACAAGGTCAGCCTGGTGCTGGCGCCCATCGTCGCGGCCTGCGGCGGCGTGGTGCCGATGGTCAGCGGCCGCGGCCTGGGCCACACCGGCGGCACGCTGGACAAGCTGGCCGCCCTGCCCGGCTACCAGACCACACCCGACGCACGCCCGCCTGCTGGCGGTGCTGCGCAGCGCCGGCTGCGCCATCGTCGGCGCCAGCGCCGACATCGCGCCGGCCGACCGGCGGCTCTATGCCATCCGCGACGTGACCGCCACGGTCGAATCGGTGCCGCTGATCACCGCCAGCATCCTCAGCAAGAAGCTGGCCGCCGGGCTGGGCAGCCTGGTGATGGACGTGAAGCTGGGCAACGGCGCCTTCATGGCCGACATCGGCGCGGCGCGCGCGCTGGCGCGCAGCCTGGTGGACGTGGCCGCCGGCGCCGGCCTGCCCTGCCGCGCGCTGATCACCGACATGAACCAGGTGCTGGGCAGCAGCGCCGGCAATGCGCTGGAAGTGCAGGAGAGCATCCACTTCCTGACCGGTGCCAGCCAGGACGCCCGGCTGCGCACGCTGACCCTGGCGCTGGCAGCGCAGATGCTGCACGGCGCCGGCCTGGCCGCCAGCCTGGCCGACGGCGCTGCCCAGGCCAGCGCGGCGCTGGACAGCGGCCGCGCCGCCGAGCACTTTGCCCGCATGGTGGCCGGCCTGGGCGGGCCGGCCGATGTGCTGGCCGCGCCCATGCTGCCCACTGCGCCGGTGCAGGTGGATGTGCCGGCGCAGCGCAGCGGTGTGCTGGCGGCGATGGACACGCGCGCGCTGGGCCTGGCGGTGGTGGCGCTGGGCGGTGGCCGGCGTGTGGCCGGCGATGCCATCGACCCCGGCGTGGGCTTCAGCCAGGTGCTGCCGTTGGGCAGCGGGTTGCAGGCGGGTGATGCGTTGCTGCGGGTGCATGCCGCCAGCCGCGCGGCGGCCGACGCGGCCTGCGCCGCCGTGCAGGCCGCCATCACCATCCACGACGCCGCAGCGGCGGCTGCGCCCGGCCCGGTGGTGATCGAGCAGCTCTGAACGCCTGGGCGCCAGCTCAGCCCACGTTGGCGAAGCGCTGGCTGGCGCGCGCCAGGTAAAACCATTCCTGCCGGGCAGCGGCGCGCGGGTTGGGGAACACCAGCCAGCCGTCGCCAGGGGCGTGCACCGCAGCGCCGCTGGCGCGGTGGCCGATCAGCGTGCCGGCCTGCACCGCATCAAAGCTCTGCCAATCCCGCACAAAGCGGTCGTCGGCATGCTGCTTGTCGACCACCGCATGCAGGCTGAGCGTCTGGATGGTGGCCTCGGGCAGGGGCGGCGCCGCGTCGGTCATGCCCAGGTGGGCCAGGGTGCGGTGGATGGCACGCCAGGCCACTTCGGGCGATTGCGGGTCGCTGTGGGCGCCGCATTCCAGCGTCAGCGCCCAGCCGCCCTGGCTGCGCATGTATTCGGTGGTGCCCACGCCGTAACGCGGGTGCAGCTCGGGCAGGGCCTCGGGCGCCAAGCCATCGGCCTGCGCCTGCTGCGCGCGCTGGGCCACGCCGTCGGCATAGGTGCTGAGCCAGCCGTCCACCGCGCGCTGCACGCCCAGCACGCGAACCAGGGCTTCTTCGGTGGCGGCCTGGCTGAACGGCTCCAGCGGACCGCTGTTGTCGCCTGGGCCCACCATCACGAAAGGCGCACCGCCGGTGTGGAAAGAGTGCAGGTCGAGCAGGCCGTCGTGCGCGGCCAGCAGCGGGCACAGCCAGTTGGCCAGGCGGTCTTCGTTGTCCTGCGGCTGGGGCTTGGGCAGCAGCGCCCGGTTGAGGTTGCGGTCACCGGCGCGCTGGCCGCGCTGGAAGGCCAGCGGGTTGCACACCGGCACCAGGGTCAGGCTGCCACGGCGCAGCACCAGCGCGCCCGATTCCAATTCAGCCAGCACGCGGCGGATGGCCAAGGTGCCGCAGGTCTCGTTGCCATGCACCGCGCCGGTGACCAGCAGCCGCGGCCCGGGCGCGTGGCTGGCGAAGTGGACAGATTGCATCGGGGGCAGGGGTGGCAGCATGGTCATGCCCGGATTGTGATGCGGCATACAGTGCCGCATCCACCCCCGGAGCCGACGATGAAGACCCTGGCCTTGATGCTGGCCGCTGCCCTGCTGGCGCCGCTGCAGGCGGCCCACGCCTTTGACCTGCAAGGCCACCGCGGCGCCCGCGGCCTGGCGCCCGAAAACACCCTGGTCAGCTTTGCGCGGGCGCTGGCCATCGGCGTGCACACGCTGGAAACCGACATCGCCATCAGCCGCGACGGCGTGCTGCTGATCTCGCACGACCCGGCGCTGAACCCCGACATCACCCGCGGACCCGACGGCCAGTGGCTGGCCACGCGCGGCCCGGTGATCTTCCACACCCCCTGGGCCGAGCTGCAGCGCTACGACGTCGGCCGGCTCAAGCCCGGCACGCGCTATGCCGGCCAGTACCCCGACCAGCAGCCGGCCGACGGCGCACGCCTGCCCGCGCTGGCCGAGCTGTTTGCGCTGGTCAAGCAGACCGGCAACCCGCAGCTGCGGCTGGCGCTGGAAACCAAGATCAGCCCGCTGGCGCCCGACGACACCGCCGCGCCCGAGGCGTTTGCCCGAGCCCTGGTGGCTGCGGTGCGCGACGCCGGCATGGCCAGCCGCACCAGCATCCTGTCCTTCGACTGGCGCACGCTGCAGACCGTCCAGCGTGACGCGCCGGAGATCACCACCGTCTACCTGACCGCACGCCAGCGCTGGCTGGACAACGTGGGGCGCGGCCCGGCCACGCCCTGGACCGCCGGCTTTGCGCTGCACGACCACGGCTCGGTGCCCAAGCTGGTGCGTGCGGCCGGCGGCAAGATCTGGAGCAGCTTCCATGGCGACCTGGACGCCGCCCAGGTGCAGGAAGCGCAGGCCCTGGGCCTGCAGGTGCTGGCCTGGACGGTGAACGAGCCGGCCCAGATCGAGGCCATGCTCGACCTGGGCGTGGACGGCATCGTCAGCGACCGGCCCGACCGGGTGCGCGCGGCCATGGCCAAGCGTGGCATGGCCTTGCCAGCGCCGCTGAAGACCACGCCCTGACGGCCTGGGAGGCCGTTCACATGGCCGGCGCGAACGCCGGCCTCCAAGCGGGCTGGAGCCCTGGGTTTACAGCCAGAGCACTTTCTTGCGCGCGCCGACCCAGCGCTCGTAGCTGTTGGCGTAGACCTCTTCCACCCGGTTGCGCTTGACCTTGAAGGTGGGCGTGATGAAGCCGTTGTCCACGCTCCAGGGCTCGGTCACCAGCACCAGGCATTCCAGCTGCTCATGCGGGTCCAGCGTGGCGTTCACCGTCTTCAGGTGCTCGGCCAGGCTGGCTTCCAGCTCGGCCTTGCCCTCGGCCGTCTTGCTTTTGGCGGCCGCGCCTTCATTGAGCATCAGCACCGCCAGCGGCTGGCCCAGGTTGGCGCCGGTCACGCAGCAGGCTTCCACCGCCGGGTTCATCACCAGCTTGTCTTCGATGGGCGCCGGGGCCACGTACTTGCCCTTGCCGGTCTTGAACAGGTCTTTCACCCGGCCGGTGATCTTCAGGTTGCCCTCGACATCGAGCGCGCCCTTGTCGCCGGTGTGCAGCCAGCCGTCGTCGGTGACGGCGTCGCGGGTCAGCCCCGGCTCCTTGTAATAGCCCAGCATCAGGCCGTGGCTGCGCACCAGGATCTCGCCGTTGGCCGGGTCGAGCCGGGTTTCCACACCTTCATACGGCTGGCCCACCGTGCCGGGCCGGGGCAGGCCAGGCAGGGTGGCGTGCGAGACACCGCAGTTCTCGGTCATGCCGTAGACCTCGACCAGGTCCAGCCCCAGCGCGCCGTACCACTTCAGCAGCTCGGGCGGCATGGGGGCGGCACCACCGGCCGCGAACTGGCATTGGTCCAGCCCCAGCGCGCTGAGCACCTTCTTGCGCACGATGCCGCGGATGATCGGGATCTTGAGCAGGCGCGCCAGCTTGGCCGGCGGCATCTTGGCGGACACGCCCTGCTGGAACTTGACCCACAGCCGCGGCACCGAGAAGAAGACCGTGGGCCGGGCGCGCTGCAGGTCGGCGGCAAAGGTGTCCAGGCTTTCGGCGAAGAACACATGCATGCCGGTCGACAGCAGCGCAAATTCGACCAGGGTGCGCTCAGCCACGTGCGACAGCGGCAGGTAGCTCAGCATGCGGGTGTTCTGGTCCACCGCCTTCACCCGCTTCAGGCCGGCGTCGATGCTCCAGGCAAAGGTGCCGAAGCTGTGCATCACGCCCTTGGGCATGCCGGTGGTGCCCGAGGTGTACATGATGGTGGCCAGCTCGTCGCCGCCGCGCACCGGCTGGCCGGCCAGCGGCTTGCTGTGGCTCTGGATGCTGGCCCAGTCCTCGCACCCGGGGGGCAGCTCGGCCTTGGCCGGTGCCAGCGGCATGGCGATGCAGTGCATGCCGGCGGGCACGCCCGGGCGCATGCCGGCCCAGCCGTCGAGCTTGCCGATGAACAGCAGCTTGGCTTCGCTGTGGGTCAGGATCTGGCGGATGGTGTCGGCCGCCAGCGTGGGGTACAGCGGCACCGACACACCACCGGCCAGCCAGATGGCGAAGTCGCTGATCAGCCACCAGGCGGTGTTCTTGCTGATCAGGGCCACCCGGTCACCGGGCTGGATGCCCTGGGCCTGCAGGTGGCTGGCCATGCGGCGGGCCTGGTCCATCACCTGGGCCCAGGTGAAATCTTGCACCGCGCCGCCGCCGTCCTTGCCCATGGGCTGGGTGAAGACCACCCGCGTGGGCGCTGTCTGCTCCCAGTGGTAGAGACGCTGCAGCGCAAGTTGCGAAGCTTCAACGGGGACGTGACGCATGCGGATTCCTTTCGCGGCCGATGGCGGCCCGTGTTCCAAGTGCCGCGAGCGTAGCTGCGCCGCCAGGCCTTGCCCAGCCGTGGTTTCGAGCAGTGATTTCGATTAGAGGCGCGCCTCAAGGGCCGCGCAGGGCGCCGGCCACGGCGACGTTTACGCCACAACGGCGTCTACGGCCGCTACTGGCGCTACGGCCGCGACGGCCAGGATCAGGCGGCGCGGCCGTTGGCCTGGGCCGCCTGCAGGTCGTCGGCCAGCTTGCGCGCGGCCCGCAGCACCAGCACGGTGTCCAAGTCGGCCTGCGGCGCGATCTGCGGCACCACGTCGTCGATCGACGGCGGCATGGTGACGATGGCGGCGGCAATCACCGACAGCGCCAGCACGCTGCGCCGCGCCGGGGCGCCGGGCAGTTCCAGCAGGCCCTGGGCGGTGACATGGTGGCGCACGCTGAACACGGCGGACTGGCCCAGGCCCCAGCTTTCACACAGGGCCGCGCCCAGCGCGTCATGGCTGACACCGAAGCCGGTGTGCTCCAGCTGGCACAGGTCGGCGTCGGTGTCGGCGGCGCGCAACATGGCGCGGTAATGGTCGGTGGCGTGGCGGAACAGCACCGCCTTGCCACATTCCTCGAACAGCCCGGCCGAATGGGCGGCCCAGGCGTCCAGCCCCAGCGCGGCGGCCAGACGCCCCATCAGCAGGCCGCGCTGGGCGGCGCGCTGCCAGATCGGCTCCAGCTCGGGCGCCGGCGGAAACGCCGCACGCAAGCCCATCTCGAAGGTGATGCCGGCAACCTCGCGTGTGCCCAGGTAGGTGATGGCCTGCTGCACGCTCTGCACCCGGCCGGCCAGGCCGTAGAGCGACGAGTTCACCGCCTTCATCACGGCGGCGGCCAGGGCCATGTCGGCCTCGACCAGCGCCGCCACCGCCTGCTGGTTGACATCGTCCTCGGCCAGCAGCAGCGACAGCTTGACCAGGGCTTCGGGCGTCGACGGAATGTCGATCTCGAGCGAGCGCAGTTGGGCGGAGATGGTCATGGCAGCGGCGTGGGGTGGACCGGACAACGCCGAGACTAGCCCCCGCCCGCGCCAGCAATGCCCCGATGTCGGCGCCTGCGGTGGTGCTTTTTTCAGCGCAGCCAAACTGCGGCGGTTCGGCAGACGAAAAAAAACGCCAAGCAAAAAGCTTGGCGCGGTCAATCGCGGCTGGCGTGTGGGGCGCGGCTGCTTGCCTGTGTGCTGGCAATGTCGTGGCGTCGCGCCGGGCCAGCCCGCTGTCTGTTCTGCTCTTGTCGGTGTCTCCTCGGTCCCCCGGGCGCCTGCAGGCAGTTGCGACTGCCCGCTGCGCCGAGTGCAGGCAATGTAGGCAGCCGGCGCGCCAGCGTCAGCCCGGATTTACCCGCCCGAGCGGCCGTCGGGGCGCAGCACCCAGTCGGCGGCACGCTCGGCGATCATCAGCGTGGGCGCATTGGTGTTGCCGCTGGTGATGCTGGGCATCACGCTGGCATCGGCAATGCGCAGGTTGCGCACGCCCCGCACCCGCAACTGCGGGTCGACCACGGCCAGCGCGTCGTCGGCCGCGCCCATGCGGCAGGTGCCCACCGGGTGGAAGATGGTGGTGCCGATGTCGCCGGCCAGCCGCGCCAGTTCAGTCGTCGGTCTGGAACTGCACGCCGGGCTTCACTTCCCTGGGCGCGTAGCGCGCCAGCGCCGGCTGGGCGGCGATGCGGCGGGTCAGGCGCAGGCTGTCGGCCGCCACCAGGCGGTCGGCCTCGGTGCTGAGGTAGTTGGCCTGGATGGCCGGCGCGTCCTGCGCGCGCGGGCTGGTGATGCGCACCGTGCCCCGCGACGTGGGGTTGAGGTTGCAGACGCTGGCGGTGAAGGCGTTGAAGCTGTGCAGCGGCTCGCCAAACGCGTCCAGGCTGAGCGGCTGCACATGGAACTCGACATTCGGGTGTTCAAAGCCAGGGGCCGACCGGGTGAAGCAGCCCAGCTGCGACGGCGCCATGCTCATCGGCCCGCTGCGGCGCAGCAGGTATTCCAGGCCGATCAGGCCCTTGCCCCACCAGCTGTTGGCCAGGGTGTTGAGCGTCTTGACGCCCTGCACCTCGAACACCGCGCGGATCTGCAGGTGGTCTTGCAGGTTCTCGCCGACACCGGGCAAGTCATGCGCCACAGAGATGCCGTGCTGCTGCAGCAGCGCGCCCGGGCCGATGCCCGACAGCTGCAGGATCTGCGGCGTGCCCACGGCGCCGGCCGCCAGGATGACTTCCGGCTGCAGCGCAGCGCGGCCGCCCGTGCCGGCCTCTGCCAGGCGCGCCACCAGCACGCTGCTGGCGGGCTTGCCTTGGCCCTTGCCCTGGCCAGGCGCCGAAACCTCGACGCCGGTGACGCGGGTGCCGTGTTCGTCCCGGGCGGTGATCAGCCGCTGCACTTGCGCGCCGGTCCACACCTGCAGGTTGCTGCGGTGCTGGATGGGCCGCAGAAACGCCTTGGTGGCATTCCAGCGGATGCCCTTGCGCTGGTTGACGTCGAAGTAGCCCACGCCTTCATTGCTGCCGCGGTTGAAGTCGTCGGTGGCCGGGATGCCGGTTTCTTGCGCTGCGGCGGCAAAGGCGTCGAGGATCTCCCAGGACAGGCGCTGCTGCTCCACCCGCCATTCACCCCCGGGGCGCGCGCCCTGCGGGTCGAAGCCGGGCGCGGCATGGGCGGCATCGGCGCCGCGCCAGTGGTCTTCATGCTGCTTGAAGTAGGGCAGGCAGCCGTCCCAGCGCCAGCGGGCGTCGCCGGTGGTGGCGGCCCAGCCGTCGTAATCCCGCGCCTGGCCGCGCATGTAGATCATGCCGTTGATGCTGCTGCAGCCGCCCAGCACCTTGCCGCGCGGATAGCGCAGCTTGCGGCCGTTGAGGCCGGCGTCGGGCTCGGTGAAGTACAGCCAGTCGGTGCGCGGGTTGCCGATGCAATACAGATACCCCACCGGGATGTGCACCCAGAGGTAGTCGTCATTGCCGCCGGCCTCGATCAGCAGCACCCGGTTGCTGGCCTCGGCCGACAGGCGGTTGGCCAGCAGGCAACCGGCGGTGCCGGCACCGACGATGATGTGGGTGTAGGTGTGGTTGGAGGTGTGGCTGGGGTCGGTCATGGGTGGCTCAGGGGCGCAAGGTCGGGCTGGCCAGGATGGGAAACAGCTTCTGCAAGCCGTCTGCCAGCAACTCCACCGCCATCGCGGCCAGGATCAGGCCCATCAGCCGGGTCATCACATTGATGCCGGTGGTGCCCAGCACCTTGGCAATGCGCCCGGAGGCGGCAAACGCCATGTAGGTGGCCAGGCCGATGACCACGCCGTAGCCCACCAGCACCGCCTGCTCCCAAAGGTGGCGGGTCTTCTCGGCATAGATCACCACCGTGCTGATGGTGGCCGGGCCGGTCAGCAGCGGGATCGTCAAGGGCACCACCGCCACGCTGATGCCGGCGTCGGCCTTGCTCTGGCCCTCGACCAGGTCTTCCTTGGCGCTTTCGGCCGGCTGGGCATTGAGCATGTGCAGCGCCGACAGCAGCAGCAGCATGCCGCCGCCAACCTGGAAGCTGGCGATCGAAATGCCGAAGAAGCCGATGATCTGCAGCCCCGCCACGCCGCTGACGGCGATGACGCAAAAGGCCGAAAACGCGCTGACCCGCATCGTGCGCTGGCGCTGGGCGCGGTTCAGCCCTTGGGTGAAGGCCAGGAAAAACGGCACCACACCGATGGGATTGACGATCGCCAGCAGCGCGATCAAGGGCTTGAGCAGGTCCAGCGGAGGTGGGGTCATGGCAGGGCAGGCGGCGCATCGTCGCTGCGGCGCAGCGCCAGGAACAGCTCGCAAAGCCCACGAAGGTACACCACGCCGGGCACCACCAGCCCCAGCGCAAACACCAGCCCGGCACCGGTCAATGCCGCCTGGGTGGCCGCCGACAGCGCCGGCGCGCCCGGTGCCATGCGAAACCCCTGCCCGAACAGCGCCGCCAGGAAGGGCTGGGGCGCCAGATCGATGTCGAGCACACCCACAGCCAGCGCCAGCACGGCGCGGCCACCGGCCAGCACCACCACGCTGACCAGGCCGGCCACGGTGGCGGTGAGCAGGCTGACTGCGGCCGACAGCATCAGCGCGTGGGCAAAGCGCCGCCGCATCTGCAGCAGCAAGAGCTGCAGCGTCTGCCGCACGCCCAGGCCAGCCCACACGGCCGGCGCGGCCAGCGGCCCCACCAGGGCCAGCAGTGCCACGCCGGCCAGGCCCAGTGCCGGCACGCCCACGGCCACCACCGCACCCAGCAAGGTGGGCCCCAGGGCCGGCAGGCGGGTGGCCCACAGCAGCCCCAGCACCAGGGCCAGCAGCAGGGCGACGAGCAGCAGCACGCACAACACCACCGCCAGCAGCCGGTGGGCACAGCGCAGCGCGTCGCGCAGGGCATCGCCGGGCAGGCGTGGTGTGCGGCCGCAGGCCTCGTCCATCAACACCAGGCCGGCGGCATTGCTGGTGTAGAACAAGCTGAAGAAGGCCGCCGCCAGCCACAGCGCCGCGGCGGTGCCGGCTTCGCGCGCCAGGGCGCCCTGGGCCAGCGTCATCAGCAGGCCGGCGCCGGCAAAAGCCAGCAGCAGCAGGTACAGCGCGCGCGCATTGCGCACCGATTCGATGCTTTGAAGCACCGCATTGAGCGCCTGCAGGGCGCCGTGTTCGACCGGTTGTACCCGCATGACAACACTCATGATACGTGCGGGTTTGCACTTGCCCGCCAGCGCTGGGCGCGGCATGGGTTTTGCCACCATAATTAACCGAGAAGGCCACAGTGCCTTCGGCCCGTGTCTGGAGACGGCGCCTGCAGCTTGAATGTTTCATGCCGGGATGAAGCTCCACATGGTTTACTTTTCTTGAGAAGGAGCTTCCCCTCATGGGAAACAAGCTTTACGTCGGCAACCTGGCCTACTCGGTGCGCGATGAATCCCTGCAGCAGGCATTCGGGCAATTTGGCAGCGTCACGTCTGCCAAGGTGATGATGGACCGCGAGACCGGCCGCTCAAAAGGCTTCGGTTTTGTCGAGATGTCCTCTCCGGCAGAAGCACAAGCCGCGATGAACGCCATGAACGGTCAGCCCCTGGAAGGCCGTGCGATCGTCGTCAATGAAGCCCGTCCGCGCGAAGAGCGCCCGGGTGGCGGTGGTGGTGGCTACGGCGGCGGCGGTGGTGGCTACGGTGGTGGTGGCGGCTACGGCGGCGGTGGTGGCAGCCGCAGTGGTGGCGGCGGCTACGGCGGTGGCGGTGGCACCGGCGGTGGTGGTGGCGGCTACGGTGGTGGTGGCGGCAGCCGCAGTGGCGGTGGTGGCACCGGCGGTGGCGGCGGCTACGGTGGTGGTGGTGGCGGCGCAGGTGGTGGCGGCGGTGGCCGCAGCCCCTACGGCACCGGCCGCGGCCCACGTGGCGGTGGTGGTGGTGGTGGCGGCTACGGTGGTGGCGGCAGCCAGGGCTACTGATCGCACCAGGCCTGCACTGCAGGCCTGCGCATCTGGCCCAGACCCGTTGAACGGGTCGACAGATCAGAAAAAAGGCGCCTTGCGGCGCCTTTTTTCATGCCTGCGGCCGAGCCATGCGGCCGGGAACAGCCCGGCCTACTCGTGCTGCCGGCGCTTGCGGGGGCGGCCGGCCAGCAGGCGGTCGAACAGGGCGTCTGGCAACACGCGCATCGCCGCAGCCACCACGCCCATCTGCCAGGGGATGAAGCGGCTGCGCACACCGGCGCTGATGTGGGCGAAGGCCCGGTCAGCAAAGGCCTCGGAGGCCATCAGGAAGGGCATGCGGTAGCGGTTGCGCTGGGTCAGCGGCGTGTCGATGTAGCCCGGCGCGATGGTGACCACCTGCACGCCGTGGAGCCGGCATTCGCCGCGCAGGCTTTCACAGTAGGCAAACACCGCCGCCTTGCTGGCGCAGTAGGCGCCGTGGCCGGGCAGGCCGCGCACACCCGCCACGCTGGCAATGCCCACCAGCTTGCCGCTGCCGCGCGCGCACATCGCCGCCACAAACGGCTGAAAACTGGCCGCCATGCCCAGCACATTGGTCTCCAGGGTGCTGCGCATCACCGCCAGGTCGGCGAAGTCGGCGGTGTCCATGCCCACGCTGATGCCGGCGTTGGCGATCACCACGTCGGGCAGCCCGGCCTCGGCCATGCATTGGCGCCCGACCGCGGTGATGGCGTCCACATCGCGCACGTCGGCGGCCAGCACCAGCACGTCGGCAGCGGGGATGGCCTGCGCTGCGGCCCATTGCTGCACCGCGTCGGCCCGGCGCGCCACCAGGGCCAGGCGCCAGCCGGCACGGTGGTAGCGCAGCGCCAGCGCCTGGCCGATGCCGCTGGACGCGCCGGTGATGAAGACGAGTGGGCGCTGCATGGTCGATTGCGGGTTCAGCGGGCAGCGCCTGCTGCCTGCGCTGCCCTGGCGCGCCCGGGCGCCGGCACCGTGGCGCGCACCGGCCCGCTGAGGATCAGCTGGCGTTGCAGGTTGTCGTAGTCCAGGCCGCCGGCCCGGGCCTCGGTGCCACCGTGGCGCACCTGCACCGGCAGGTGGGAGCGCAGCCGCTCAAAGCGCAGGAAGGCATGCAGAAACTCGCCTTTGACTTCCAGCATCTGGCCGCCGCTCGTCTGGCTGACGACCCGGGCACCGCCGAGCAGCTGGATTTCGCTGCCGTCGCCATTGGCCACGGCATGGCGGGCGGTGGCGTCGGTGGTGCGGCCGTCGGGTGCGGTGGCCTGGATGCGCACACCGTCGATTTCCAGCCGGTCGGTGGCCGGGTAGTGGCGCAGCACGTCACCGGCGATGCGCAAGGCGACCTGGCCATCGGGTGCAAAGCGGGTGATGGCGAAGCCGTTCATCGTGTAGTCGGGCGTCTGGCTGGGCGCGGCGGCAGCGCGTGCGCCCGGGGCCTGCGGCGTGTTGCGCACCAGCCACCAGGTGCCGGTGGCCAGCAAGGCCATCAACACCAGGGGCAGGTAGGACGACAGCGCCTGCAGCAGGCGATAGTGCCAGGGCTGGGGGGCGCGCGCAGGCCGGCCAGCTGCCAGCGCACCGGCGCCGTCCAGCGCGGGCAGCCCCAGCTGCACCGACACCTCGGGCAGATCCGGCAGGTGCAGTGCGGGGCGGGTCATCGGCGGGGATGGCGCCGGGCACACCGGTGCCAGGCGCGGGTGCCCATCAGCGGCCGTCCAGCGTGCCCTGCTGCGCGGCCAGCAGGGCGCCGTAGCGCCCGCTGGCCTGCAGCAGCAGATCACAGAACTCGCGCGCCGCGCCCTCACCGCCGCGGGCGGTGGTGACATGGTGGGCCAGGGCGCGGGCCTCGGCATGGGCATTGGCCGGGGCACAGGCAAAACCGGCACGCGCCAGCAGCGGCAGGTCGGGCCAATCGTCGCCGATGACCGCCAGCTCGGGCCAGGTCCAACCGCGGGCGTCCAGCAGGGACTGGGCCACGGCCAGCTTGTCGGCCACGCCGTAATAGGCATCGGCCAGGCCCAGGTCGGCCACACGGCGGCGCACCGCCGCTGAATCACGCCCGGTGACGATGACCGGCGTGATGCCCACCTGGGCCAGCAGCTTCAGGCCATGCCCGTCCAGCACATGGAAGGCCTTGAACACCTCACCGGCCTCGCCGATGTAGAGCCGGCCGTCGGTGAGCACGCCGTCGACGTCGAAGATGGCCGCACGCATGCCCAGCGCGCCACCCTGGGCGCGCAGCAGCAGTTCAGCAGGAAAACCCAAGGCGGACATGGCGTGTCTGCGCCGGTCAGGCCGCAGCAAGCGGCCGCTGTGGAGCCGGACCGCCCGGGCCACTGGAGGCACCCCCGGTCTGCGGGGATGCGCCGCAAGCGCTGCGGGAAGCAGCCATGTCACACCACCTTGGCGCGCATCAGGTCGCCGATGGTCAGCAGGCCCACCAGCTGGTCTTGCCCGTCCAGCACCGCCACGGCGGTGATGCGGTGCTGCTCCATCAGGTCTGCGCCTTCCACCGCCAGGGCATCGGCACGCACCGTCTTGGGCTGCGCATGCATCACCGCGCCAGCCGTCAGCGCGCGCAGGTCGGCGCCGCGCTCGACCTGGCGGCGCAGGTCGCCGTCGGTGAAGATGCCCTGCAACTGGCCGCCGGGCGCTGCCACCAAGGCCGTGCCCAGGCCCTTGGCCGACATGGTGCGCATCATCGTGATGACCGGGGTGTCGGCCTGCACCAGCGGCAGCGCGTCACCGCGCACCATCAAATCCGACACCAGCACCAGCAATTTGCGGCCCAGCGCGCCGCCGGGGTGCGAGCGGGCGAAATCCTCGGCCTTGAAGCCGCGCGCATCGAGCAGCACCACCGCCAGCGCGTCGCCCAGCGCCATCTGTGCGGTGGTGCTGGCGGTGGGCGCCAGGTTCAGCGGGCAGGCCTCCTGGTCGACCGCGCTGCTCAGCACATGGTCGGCATGGCGGGCCAGGGTGGAATCGGGTTTGCCGGTCATCGCCACCAGCGTGGTGCCCAGGCGGCGCAATGCGGGCAGCACGGCGGCCAGCTCATCACTTTCGCCGCTGTTGGAAATGGCCAGCACCACGTCACCGGGCTGCACCATGCCCAGGTCGCCATGGCTGGCTTCGGCCGGATGCACAAAAAACGCCGGCGTGCCGGTGGACGCCAGCGTGGCGGCGATCTTGCGGCCGACATGGCCGCTTTTGCCCATGCCCATCACGATGACGCGGCCGCTGCAGGCCAGCATGGCGGCCACGGCGGCCGGGAAGCCATCACCCTGGCGCGCAGCCAGGCCCTGCAAGGCACGGGCCTCGATCTCGAAGGTTTGCGCCGCCAGTTGCAGGGCCCGCGCGGCCATGCCTGGGCTGGGTGGAGGCAGGTGCTGGCTCACAGTGGCTTGGCCCGGCGGCCGGTGCCGGGGTGCTCGCTTAGGATGAAGGACATTTCCCATCGATTCTAGGCGCCTGCCCCGGGCGCCCGCCCGCAGCGGACGGCATGGCCACCACCCTCGAACTTGTGTTGTTGTACCTTGTGGCCGCCGTGCTGGGCGTGGTCGGCTGCCGCTTGCTGAAGCTGCCGCCGATGCTGGGTTACCTGGCCGTGGGCGTGCTGATCGGCCCCAACGCACTGGCACTGGCCAAGGACACCGCTGGCGTCAAGTACCTGGCCGAGTTCGGCGTGGTGTTCCTGATGTTTGTGATCGGGCTGGAATTCAACCTGCCCAAGCTGCGCAGCATGCGCACCCTGGTGTTCGGGCTGGGCCTGTCGCAGGTGGTGCTGACCGTGCTGGGCGCGGTGGCCGGCAATGCCATGCTGACGCTGGCCTATGCCTGGGTCGGCGTGCAGTGGCAGCTGGGCTGGCAGGGCGCCATCGTGCTGGGGTCGGCCATGGCGATGTCGTCGACCGCCATCGTTGTCAAGCTGATGGCCGAGCGGCTGGAAATGGAAAGCGAGCATGGCCGCCGGGTCATGGGCGTGCTGCTGTTTCAAGACCTGGCCGTGGTGCCGCTGCTGGTGCTGATCCCGGCGCTGGGCAGCAGCGGCAACGACATGGCCTGGGCCCTGGGCCTGGCCTTGCTGAAGGCCACCGTGCTGCTGACCGTGCTGCTGGTGGGTGGCCAGAAGGTGATGCGCTGGTGGCTGACCCTGGTGGCCAGGCGCAAGAGCGAAGAGCTGTTTGTGCTGAACCTGCTGCTGATCACCCTGGGCCTGGCCTGGATGACCGAGCATGCCGGCCTGAGCCTGGCGCTGGGCGCCTTCGTCGCCGGCATGCTGGTGGCCGAGACCGAGTTCAAGCACCAGGTGGAAACCGACATCCGGCCCTTCCACGACGTGCTGCTGGGCTTGTTCTTCATCACCATCGGCATGAAGCTGGACTGGCGGCCGGTGATCGACCAGTGGGGCCTGGTGCTGCTGCTGAGCGTGGGCCCGCTGCTGGTCAAGGGCGGGCTGGTGATGGTGCTGGCCTGGCTGTTCCGCGCCACGCCGGGGGTGGCCATCCGCACCGGGCTGTACCTGGCGCAAGCCGGTGAATTCGGCTTTGTGCTGCTGACCCTGGGCGCCGACCAGGGCCTGGTCGAGCCGCAATGGGTGAGCCCGGTGCTGGCCTGCATGGTGCTGTCGATGCTGGCCACGCCGTTCATCATCATGCACAGCAACTGGGTGGTGATGAAGCTGTCGGCCAATGAATGGCTGATGCAGTCGGTGCAGGTGACCAGCATCGCCAAGAAGGCGATCAAGACCGAAGCCCACGTGATCATTGCCGGCTACGGCCGCAGCGGCCAGAACCTGGCGCGGCTGTTGACGCAGGAGGCCATCCCCTACATGGCGCTGGACCTGGACCCCGACCGCGTGCGCCAGGCCGCCGCCGCCGGCCAGAGCGTGGTGTTCGGCGACGCCGCCCGGCTGCCCAGCCTGATGGCGGCCGGCCTGGGCCGCGCCAACGCGGTGGTGGTGAGCTACCACGACACGCCGTCGGCGCTGAAGATCCTGCAGCTGGTGCGGGCGCACGCCCCCAAGGTGCCGGTGATCGTGCGCACCATCGACGACACCGACCTGGAGCGCCTGCGCGACGCCGGCGCCACCGAGGTGGTGCCCGAGGCCATCGAAGGCAGCCTGATGCTGGCCGCCCAGGCGCTGGCCCTGGTGGGCGTGCCGATGCAGCGGGTGGTGCGCATCACCAGTGACGCCCGTGACAAGCGCTACCACCTGCTGCGCGGCTACTTCCACGGCGCCGACGACGACAGCGCGGAAGAACGCTACCAGGCCCGCCTGGGCACGGTGACGCTGCCGGTGGCTGCGGCCTGTGTCGACCAGCCGCTGGGCGACCAGGCGCTGCATGCCATGGGCGTGCAGGTGGTCAGCGTGCGCCAGTCCAACGGCCGGGTGGTCGACGCCGACGACGCGCTGGTGCTGGCCGCCGGCGACACCCTGGTGCTGTCGGGCCTGCCCGAGCCCTTGTCACTGGCCGAGGCCAAGCTGCTCAAGGGCTGAGGGCTGAGGGCTGAGGGCGTGGACTGGCTGTGTGCAACGATCGCGGCACTACATTCGCTGACGCGCGCCCGGTCAGCCTGGACGTGTTGAGTGCCTTGCTTTCCAGAATTTCCAGCGGCCTGGATCCATTCCAGCAACGGGCAGGGTCTCTCCCGTGTGCCATTCCTGTCCCGTGTGCCACGCTGTTTGCATCACCGCCTTTTCCCAAGCCATGACAACTGCCACCACCGACCCACACGCCGACGTGACCGCCATCAAAGAAGCGCGGCAGGCGCAGAACAGGGCGATCGCTGCAGCGGATCTGGATGCCGCAGAAAAATTCTGGACCAGCGACATCACGATCCGACGTGGGCTGGGCCAAGCGGTGACTGGCATCCCTGAAGCCAGAAAAATTCTTGAACCCCGGCCGGATCATCGGCCGACGGTCATTTACCAACGCGCATCGGCAACCGTCGAAGTCAGCCACCAATGGCAGCCTGGCTTACGAAGAAGGCCAGTGGACAGGACACCCCGACGATGTGCACGCGCCCGCCATCCTGACGGGCCGGTATGCAGCACAGTGGGTCAAAAGAGGAGGCCTTTGGTTGATTCGGTCAGAGGTCTTTGTGGCGCTCTCTTGTACGGGGGTGGGCTGCGATGCATTGGCAGTCCCGTAGCCGGGCAGCTGAAAGTCAAACGCAGTAGCCACCCCTGGCTTGCCAGTTGCACATGCGCACATGCGCACTCGGCCAGCGAGCCAGGCGAAGGCACCAACATCGGCCGCGACTGCGTGGCGCGCCGGGCGCTGCGCAGCTGGCGCCTGATCAAACACGCCACTGCGCGGGAAACCATGGCTTTGCCGTCGGTGCGCGCTGCGCCCAGAATGCACCGACGTGTCCAACCCGACCAGGCCAGCCAACGTGAACACCAGTTTTGCAGCCCAAGGCCGTGCCGCCCGCGCGCCCATCCGCCGTGGCGAGTGGGTTCAGCACACCAGCGGCCTGGCCGACAACCTGGTGCAGGGCAATCTGGTGGTCCTGCCACGGGCACTGGCCGCTGACTTCCTGCTGTACTGCCAGCGCAACCCCAAACCCTGCCCGCTGTTGGCTGTGGGGGATGCCGGCAACCCGATGCTGCCTGCGCTGGGCGATGACATCGACGTGCGCACCGACCTGCCGCGCTACCGTGTCTGGCGCCACGGCGAGCTGGCAGACGAGCCCACCGATCTGCGTGCGCTGTGGCGCGATGACCTGGTGCCCTTTGTGATCGGCTGCTCTTTCTCGTTTGAATGGGCGCTGCTCGCTGACGGACTGCCGCTGCGGCACGTGGCCCAGGGCCGCAATGTCGCGATGTACCGCACCAACATCGCAACCGCCGCAGCGGGCCAGTTCCACGGCCCGCTGGTGGTGAGCATGCGGCCGATGCAGGCCGCGCACGCCATCCGTGCGGTGCAGATCACGGCGCGCTTCCCGGCGGTGCATGGCGCACCGGTGCACCTGGGCGATCCAGCGCTGATCGGCATCGCCGATCTGTCACGGCCTGACTACGGCGATGCGGTGGAGCTGCTGCCCGATGAGCTGCCGGTGTTCTGGGCCTGCGGTGTGACGCCGCAGGCCGCGATCGCTGCGGCCAGGCCCGATTTCTGCATCACCCATGCACCGGGGTCCATGTTGATCACCGACTGGCCCAATGCGCGTGTCGCGACCCCTTGATTCAAAACCCCCACCAACAACGTCTGAGAGAGAGCCGTATGAAGCGCACCCTGAGCTTGCTTGCCGCCGCCGCCACCGTCCTGGCCGCCAACCACGCCGCCGCGCAGCCACTGCCCAAGACGCAGTTGCAGGTGGTGGGCTCGATCTCCAGCCTGACGCAGTACAAGGATTTCGAGGTGCCGTTCTGGACCAAGACCCTGCCCGAAAAATCAGGCGGCGCCATCACGGCCGAGATCAAGGGCTTCAATGAGATGGGCCTGAAGGGCCCCGAGGTGCTGCGCCTGATGGGCCAGGGCGTGATGCAGATTGGCGCCACGGTCATCGCCTATCTGGCCGCAGACGATCCAGCCAACGAGATGATCGACATTGCCGGCCTGCTGCCCGATGTGGCCACGGCACGCCAGGTCACCGACGCGCTGCGTCCGTTCTACGCCAAGCTGTACCTGGAGAAGTTCGGCGTGCAGCTGCTGGGCTTCGGCACCTATCCGGCGCAGGTGCTGTACTGCAATGGCGCGATCACCGGCCTGGCCGATGTGAAGGGCAAGAAGGTGCGCGCTGCCGGCCGCTCGCAGAGCGAGCTGATCCAGGCCCTGGGCGGCACGCCGGTCACGCTGGCCTTTGGCGAGGTGGTGCCGGCGCTGCAGAACAAGACCGTCGACTGCGCCATCACCGGCACGCTGTCGGGCAACGCCGCCAAATGGAACGAAGTCACCACCCACATGCTGGCCATGCCCTTGTCGTGGGGCCAGATCGGCTATGCCGTCAATGCCAAAAGCTGGGCCGGGTTTGACCCGCGTGTGCGCAGCTTGATCGAGACCGAGGTCAAGGGCCTGGAAAAAGCCGTGTGGGACGGTGCCGCCAACTTCACCCAGCAGGGCTATGAATGCAATGCCGGCACCGACAAGTGCACGCTGGGCACCAAGGGCAAGATGACGCTGGTACAGCCAAGCGCCGCCGACCAGGCCCTGCTCAAGAAGGTGCTGAGCGACACCACCTTGCCCAAGTGGGCGGCACGCTGCTCTGACGCCTGCGTGGCCGAGTTCAACACCAGCGTGGGCAAGCTGGTCGGCGTGACCGCGAAGAAGTAAGCCGTGCGCGCCCTGCTCGACGCCGCGCTGCGCGTGGCGGACCGCGGCTCGCGTGGGGCCGCGCTGGCTGGCGGCTTGCTGATGCTGGCCAGCGCCGTGCTGGTGTCGGTGGATGTGCTGCTGCGCAAGCTGGCCAACGTCACACTGGGCGGCGCCGACGAACTGTCTGGTTACGCACTGGCCATCGGCTCCACCTGGTCGTTCGCGTTCGTGCTGCTGCACCGCGGCAATGTGCGCATCGACGCGCTGTACCAGTACTTGCCGCGGGCGCTGGCGGCGCTGTGTGATCTGTTGTCAGTGGTTGCGCTGCTGGCATTCGTCAGCCTGGTGGCCTGGCATGGTTGGGGCGTGCTCGCGCAGTCGTGGCAGATCAGCGCACGCTCCAACTCGGCGCTGGCGGTGCCGCTGGCCCTGCCACAAGCCCTGTGGTGGCTGGGCTATGCCTGGTTTGTCGGCTGCGGCCTGCTCTTGCTGCTGCGCAGCCTGCTGGCGTTTGCCGCGGCCGATTGGCCGGCAGTGAGCCGCCTGATTGGTGCCCGTGGCGTGCAAGACGAAGCGGCTGAAGAGCTGCAGAACGCGCTCGACGCGATGGTGAAGCGCGCACCATGATCGCGACCGCACTCTTCACCTTGCTGGCGCTGATGTTGCTGGCCATCCCGGTGGCCGCTGCCATGGGCGTGCTGGGCATGGTGCTGGCGCAGATGTACGCCTTCCTGCCGGTCAGCCGGGTCGCCGGCGAGATGGCCTGGACCAGCAGCAACGAGTTCCTGCTGGTCGCGCTGCCGCTCTTCATCCTGTTGGGTGAGTTGCTGCTGCGCTCCGGGCTGGCCGAGAAGATGTACGAAGCGCTGGCGCGCTGGCTGTCGTGGTTGCCGGGTGGCTTGATGCACTCCAACATTGCGGCCTGTGCGCTGTTTGCCGCCACGTCGGGGTCCAGCGTGGCCACAGCGGCCACGGTGGGCACGGTGGCGCTGCCGCAGGCACAGCGCTTCGGCTACAACGAGCGCCTGTTCCTCGGCACATTGGCCGCTGGTGGCACGCTGGGCATCTTGATCCCGCCGTCGATCAACATGATCGTCTACGCGGTGCTCACCAACACCTCGGTACCCAAGCTCTACCTGGCCGGCATCATCCCTGGTGCGCTGCTGGCGCTGGGCTTCATGACCATCATTGCGCTGGCCTGCTTGTGGCGGCCAGCCTGGGGCGGGCAGCGCATGGTTTCATCGCTGGCGGCCTGCATTGCAGGCTTGGTGCATTTGCTGCCGCCGCTGGGCATCTTTCTGGTGGTGGTGGGGTCCATCTACGCCGGCGTGGCCACGCCCACCGAAGCCGCATCGCTGGGCGTCATGGCAGGCCTGGGCCTGGCAGCCTGGAACCGCACGCTGACCTGGGTGATGCTGCGCGAAGCGCTGTTGGGCACCATGAAGAGCACCGGCATGATCATGCTGATCATCGTGGCCGCCTACTTTCTGAACTTCGTCATGTCGGCCATCGGGCTGACCACCAAGCTCACCGACTCGGTGCAGGGCCTGGGTCTGTCGAAGTGGCAAATGCTGTTCGCGGTGGTGGTGTTCTACGTGATCCTCGGCTGCTTCATGGAGACCCTGTCGATGATGATCACCACCATCCCGGTGATCGCGCCGGTGATGCAGGCGATGGGCTTCGACATGATCTGGTTCGGCATCGTCGTCATCGTGTTGGTCGAGACCGCACTGATCACGCCGCCCGTGGGCCTGAACCTGTTTGTCGTGCACAACCTGCGCAAGAAGGGGTCCATGAACGATGTGATGCTGGGGTCGCTGCCCTTCGTGGCGGCGATGTTTGTCTTGTTGCTGGCGCTGGCGGTGTTTCCGGGGCTGGCCTTGTGGTTGCCAGGAGTGTTCTCATGACGGGTGTTTTGAAATTTCAGGTCGAAGGCGGCAGCGCCTTCGAGATCCAACCCCTGCGGCTGGTGGTCGCGGGCTGGACTGGTCGCGATGCAGCGGCCATCGAGCACCACATCGATGAGCTGGCCGCCATCGGCGTGCCACGGCCGAGCACCGTGCCGCTGTACTACCGCATGGCGCGCAGCCTGCTCACCCAGGACGCTGCGCTCGAAATGCTGGGCAGCGCCAGCTCCGGCGAAGCCGAGCCGGTGCTGGTCCGCCAGGGCGGGCAATGGTGGCTCACCGTGGGCTCGGACCACACCGACCGCGCCGTCGAGACCTATTCGGTGGCCGTGTCCAAGCAACTGTGCGCCAAGCCCGTGGCCAGCACGGCCTGGGCCTGGGACACGGTGGCGGCACGCGCCGATGCGCTGACGCTGCGGTCCGAGATCTTCGAGAACGGGCGCTGGGTCACCTACCAGGAAGGTCCGATGGGACGCATCCGTCCGCTGCAGAGCCTGATCGACGGCCTGCCCGCCGACGTGCCGGTGGCCGACGGGCTGGTGATGTTCTGCGGCACGCTGGGTGCACTGCCGCGCGACGACGGCGTGGGCATCCGTCCGGCCGAGCGCATGCGTGTGCAGCTGATCGACGGCGACCGGCGCCTGCAGCATGAATACCAAGTGACAGCGCTGCCGCTGGTGGCCTGAGGCGCCGCGCCTGCAGCCCTGCACTGAACCAGACACCGACCGAAGGCGCCACCATGTTGCCCACCATTGAATCACTCGCCGCCGACCTGGCCGCTGGCCGCAGCACGTCGGTGGCGCTGACGCAGGCCGCGCTGGCCCGCGCCACCGACCCCAGCGGCGAAGGCGCACGGGTGTTCACCCAACTCGACGCTGAGCGTGCGCTGATGCTGGCGCGTGCGGCCGACACACTGCGCGCCGCCGGTGCGGTGCGCTCGCCTCTGGACGGGCTGCCTGTGTCGGTGAAGGATTTGTTCGACATTGCTGGCCAGACGACCTGTGCCGGCTCTGTGCTGTTGCGCGATGCGCCGGCAGCCGTGCGCAATGCGACGGTGGTCGACCGCCTGCTGGCTGCTGGCGCAGTCATCGTGGGCCGGACCAACATGACCGAGTTCGCCTACTCGGGCCTGGGTCTCAATCCGCACCATGGCACACCGCGCAACCCCTGGGACCGCACGAGCGGCCGCATCCCTGGCGGTTCATCGTCGGGCGCGGCGGTGTCGGTGACCGACGGCATGGCGGTCGCCGCAGTGGGCACCGACACCGGTGGATCGGTGCGCATTCCTTCTGCGCTGTGCGGGCTGACGGGGTTCAAGCCCACCGCCCGCAGGGTCGCCATGGACGGCGTGCTGCCGCTGTCTGCGGCGCTCGATTCGGTCGGGCCGCTGGCTGCATCGGTGCGCTGCTGCGCCATCCTGGACGCGGTGCTGGCCGGCGAGCCCGTCCCACCCAACAGCTGGACCGACCTGCGGGACACCCGGCTCGCCATTCCGACCGACGTGGTGCTGGACGACCTGGACGCCGCTGTTGCATCGGCATTCGAGGCTGCGTGCAGCCGCCTGTCGGCGCTGGGCGCACGCATCCACCGGGTGCCGGTGCCCGAGTTTGCCGAGCTGCCAGAGATCAACGCCCGCGGCACCTTGATTGCAGCGGAGGCCTGGTCCTGGCACCGCGGCCACATCGAGAACCGCGCGTCGCTCTACGACCCGCGCGTGGTCTCACGCATCCAGTTCGGCGCAAAGATCACGGCTGCCGACTACATCCAGCTGCTGTCGGCGCGCCAACGCTGGATTGCAGCCGTGCAAGCGCGCATGCACCACTTCGACGCCATGTTGATGCCCACTGTCCCGCACACAGCGCCGCGCATCGACACGCTGCAGCAGGATGAGGCCGCGTACTTTCGGGCCAACGGCCTGATGCTTCGCAACCCGACCTTCATCAACTTCCTCGATGGCTGCGCCCTGTCGATTCCCTGTCATGCGCCCGGGCAAGCACCCGTGGGCTTGATGCTGGCCGGCGCAGGCGGTCGCGACGCGCGCATCCTGGCGCTTGGTCAAGCGGTGGAAACGGCTCTGGGCCGATAGGGCGCGCTGCAGGCGGCTTGCTGATGGCGGCAGGCCGGCCGACGGGTGGTGGTGGTGATGTGGGCTGGCGGGTGGCTTGACGCGCTTGGTGCGTGCCGCTGTACGCACGGCTATTTGCCAATGCAAAAGCCCGCAAAAATTTCCCCCAGCAAGTCATCGGACGAAAACGCGCCGGTGATCTCGCTCAAGGCGTCGTGGGCCAGGCGCAGCTCTTCGGCAAACAGATCCAGCGCACCGTCGCCCGCGCCGGCATGGCCGCGCGCGGCCTGCAGGTGGCCTGCGCAGCGTTGCAGCGCCAGCACATGGCGCTTGCGGGCGATGAACACGCCTTCGGTGGCGGCTTGCCAGCCGGCGCGCTGCAGCAGGGCCTGGCGCAAGCTGTCCAGCCCGGCGCCAGTGCGGGCCGACAGGGCGATTGCGTCGGCCGGCAGTGGCGGGGCGTGGCCATCGGCCGGGGCTGCAGCCTGGCTGTCGGTCTTGTTGAAGCACCTGCAGGATGCGGCTGGGCGCCACGCTGGCCAGGCGGCTGGCGATGGCCAGCTTCAGCCGCTTCATAGGCGCTGCTGGCCACGGCGGGTGATGTCGTGCAGAAAGATCACGGCGTCGGCCTCGGCAATCGCCGCCCAGCTGCGGCCGATGCCGATGCGTTCAACCTCGTCGCTGGCCTGCGCTTCGTCGCGCAGGCCGGCGGTGTCGATGATGTGCAGCGGCACGCCTTCGATCTGGATGGTCTGGCTGACCTTGTCGCGCGTGGTGCCGGGGATGGCGGTGACGATGGCCAGTTCGGCCCCGGCCAGCGCGTTCAGCAGGCTGCTCTTGCCGACATTGGGCTGGCCGGCCAGCACCACCTGCAGGCCTTCACGCAGCAGCGCGCCCTGGCGTGCGCGGGCCATCACCGTGGCCAGGCTGGCGTCGATGGCGGCCAGCTGGCCCAGGGCATCGGCCTGCTGCAGGAAGTCGATCTCTTCTTCGGGGAAGTCGAGCGTGGCCTCCACCAGCATGCGCAGGCGCACGGTGCGCTGGCGCAGGGCGTCGATCTCTTGCGAGAACGCGCCGACTGAGCGATCGGCCGGCCGAGCGGGCGGCGGCTTCGGTGCTGGCGGCGATCAGGTCGGCCACCGCCTCGGCCTGGGCCAGGTCGAGCTTGTCGTTGAGAAAGGCGCGCTGGGTGAATTCACCCGGCAGCGGCCAGGCGCAAGCGTGGGCAGACCGGCGCGTCAGCGCCGGCATGGGCCTGTTCAGCGGCCTGCAGGCAGCGCGCCAGCAGCAGCTGCAGCACCACCGGGCCGCCATGGGCCTGCAGCTCCAGCACGTCTTCACCGGTGTAGGACTGCGGCGCCGGAAACCACAGCGCCAGGCCCTGGTCGATGGCCTGGCCATCGGCGTCGCGGAACGGGCCGTACACCGCCTGGCGCGGCGGCAAGGCACGGCCGCACAGCGCCAGCACCAGGCCGGCCAGACCGTGGCCCGACACCCGCACGATGCCGACGGCGCCGCGGCCGGGTGCCGTGGCGATGGCGACGATGGGGTCGGGCTGGGGCTGGGGCGGGTGGGCGTTGTGCACGCTGCGCATTGTCGTGCAGCGTGCCGGCCAGCGAAGCTGGGCGGCCGGCCCGGCTGGGCGGTTTGCGCAGGCGGCCTGGGCGGCCGACCTGGTCAAGTGACCCGGCAGATGGCGCGGAGTGGAACGCCGGACCGCCCGCGTGGGCGCCCCGCTGCACGTTCCAAGGCCGGTGCCGGGCGGCATCGGGTGGTCCCCGCATTGACTGGTGACGGGCGGCTGGGCAGCCGCCTGTGTCACTGCATCATCGGCGCATTCGCCACTGCCATGCAGTGTGGGCAGGGGGCGCGCCGGCGCTTGCCGTGCAGCCCGTCACGCCGCACCAGGCTGGCTACTTGTTCAAGCCCAGCTGGCGGTTGATGAACCACTGCTGCGCGATGCCCAGCACGTTGTTGGTCAGCCAGTACAGCACCAGGCCGGCCGGGAAGAAGAAGAACATCACGCTGAAGATCAGCGGCATGAACCACATCAGCTTGGCCTGCACCGGATCGGGCGGCGTGGGGTTCAGCCAGGTCTGGAACATGGTGCTGGCCGTCATCAGCAGCGGCAGGATGAAGAACGGGTCCTTGGTCGACAGGTCGGTGATCCAGCCGATCCAGGGCGCGCCGCGCATTTCCACGCTGGACAGCAGCACCCAGTACAGCGCGATGAAGAACGGCATCTGCACGAAGATCGGCAGGCAGCCGCCCAGCGGGTTGATCTTCTCCTCGCGGTAGATGCGCATCATTTCCTGCTGCATCTGCTGCGGCTTGTCCTTGTAGCGCTCGCGCATCTCCATCACCTTGGGGTTGATGGCCTTCATCTTGCCCATCGACTTGTAGGCGTGGGCATTGAGCCCGTAGAACGCGATCTTCAACAGCACCACCAGCGCCACGATGGCCCAGCCCCAGTTGCCCAGGATCTGGTGCAGCTGGTCCAGCAGCCAGAACAGCGGCTTGCTCAGGATGGTGAGCCAGCCGTAGTCCTTCACCAGTTCCAGCCCGGGCGCCATGGCCTCGAGCTTCTTCTCTTCCTGCGGGCCGGCAAACAGCGTGGCGGTGTGGCTCTTGCTGGCGCCAGCGGCCACATCGCCCAGCGGCAACACCATCGCGATGGAATAGAAGTTGTTGCTCACCTTGGCGGTGCGGAACTCGCGCGGGCTGTTGTCGGGCAACAGCCAGACGCTGGCAAAGTAGTGCTGCACCATGCCGACCCAGCCGTTGTCGGCGCTCTTGTCGTGGTCGGTCGAGCCCTTCTCGATGTCCTTGAACTCGATCTTCTTGAACTTGCTGGCGTCGGTGTACATCGCCGGGCCGGTGAAGGTGAAGTAGAAGCTCGACTCGCCGGCCGGCGGGTTGCCGTCACGCGCCAGCTGCAGGTACAGCTGCGGGCTGATGGCGGCCGCGGCGTTGTTCTTGACGGTGTGCTGCACAGCCACCGGGTATTCACCGCGCTTGAAGGTGTAGGTCTTCACCAGCTGGGCGCCGCCGACCTCGGGCGATTCGAAACTGATGCTCAGGCTGTCCTGCCCAGCGGCCAGGGTGCGCTCACCGGGCAGCGCGCGCATCACCGTCAAGTGGTTGGGCAACGACACGCCCGGCTGGGTGGTCACCAGGCCGGTCTGGGCCAGGTACACCCGCTGGGCGGTCTGGTCGAACAGCACCACGTTCTGTTGCGGGTCGACTGCATCGCGGTACTTCAGCAGTTCCAGGCGCACCAGGTCGCCACCCTTGGTGTCGAACGTGGCCTTGACCACGTCGGTGGTGATGCTCACCTGCTCGCCCGACGCCGGCGCAGCCGAGCTTGCTGCAGGCATGGCTGCAGCGCCCACCGGCGCCGGCGTGGCGCCAGGCAGCGCGGCGGCGGCTGCAGGCACCCCAGCGGCGGGCACCCCGGCAGCCGAAGCCAAGCCCGGAGCCGGTGCTGCGCCAGCGGCTGCCACAGGCTTGGCCGCAGTGGGCGCAAACATCGACGGATGGCCGTTGTGCGTGTTCCACGCATCCCACAGCATCACCAGCGAGACGGAAAACACGATCCAGAGGATGGAACGGCGGATGTCGGTCATGGACGGGTCTTCGAAGAAAGCAAACGGGTGAACAGGGCCGGCGCCGTGTCGGGCACGGGGTCACAGCCACCCGCACACCAGGGATGGCAGCGCAAGATGCGGCGCGCCGCCAGGTAAGCTGCCTGCCGCAGCGCCATGCTGCTGCAGTGCACCCAGGGCATAGGCCGAGCAGCTGGGCTCGAAGCGGCAGACATTGCCCAGCCAGGCCTTGAAGAACAGCCGGTAGCCGCGCACCAGGCCGATCAAGCCCAGGCGCGGCCACTCGCCAACCGATGGTCTGCCCATGGCTGCCCCGTCAGTGCCGCGGCGCTGCAGCGCGCTGCAGCAACAGCTGCAATTCGTCGCGCGTGGCCTGCAGCAATGCCACCGACCCCGGGCTGCTGAACAGCTTGCGGTCGAACGGCGCCTTCAGCCGCAGCACCCACAAACCGGCGGGCAGGGCTGTGCCGGCGCTGGCCATCACGGCGCGCATCTCACGCTTGATCAGGTTGCGTGTCACCGCACGGCGGGCGTGCCGCTTGGGCACCACCAACCCCAGCCATTGCCCTGGCGGCAGCGCTTCAGCGGGCAGCCCGGCAGACTCATCCACAAGCGGTGGGCAACTGCGTGCATCACCTGTGGATAACTCTGTTGAAACACCCTTGCGCTGCGGTTTGACAGGCAGGCTGGGACAAGCCGCACGTGGTGTGCAGTGAAGTGCGTGCTGCGCGAACGCGGCTGCACCGCCAGCACACGCTGGAAGTCGGCCGATCGCAAGATGCGCCCGACCATGGCCTGTTGTGCTGGCGCCTGAACCCGGCTGTGCGACAGGGATGCCGCGGCCGCCGGCCTCAGACTTGCGACAGGCGCTTGCGGCCCTTGGCGCGGCGCGCAGCGATGACAGCGCGGCCGCCACGGGTCTTCATGCGGACGAGAAAACCGTGCGTGCGGGCGCGGCGTGTCTTGGAAGGCTGGTAGGTGCGCTTCATGGTGATTTCCTTCAGGGATTGTCTGGGGTCCGCAACGCTGGGCGCAGCTTGCACCGGCAGATGCCGGATGCGGACTTTGGGGCTTGCGCTGCGGGCCTGTTGTGCCCTGAACGGGCGCGCCGGACCCCCGGTGAACCTGTTCGGGTGCGCGACCGCTTTGCCACCTTGGTGCGTTGCCAGCCAGCCAGGCCGCTTTGTCAGCGACCCACGCAAGTTGCCAAAGCTTTCAGCCAAACCAACCGGCTGAAGCGATCACCAAAGCAGCCCAGGGACTGCACCCACAGGCTCACCCAGCGCGCAGCTGCGCGTCGGGGAAACCCATGATTAGAGCAAAAAGCCCCTTTGCGGTCAAACACTTGCACCACACACCCTGGCAGCATGCCGGATGGCCTTGCAAGCACGCGCTGTGGATAACCATGGTCTGACGGGCCCGGCGGGCCTACAATCCGGCCGCTCTGAAGAGAACTTGTCCACAATGAGCCCAGACCTGTGGCAGCGGGGTTGCGATCAACTCGCCACCGAGCTGTCCGAACAGCAATTCAATACCTGGATCCGCGGTTTGCCGCCGGCCGACGTCACCGACGACGGCCAAGGTGGTGCCGTGGCACAGGTGCGCGTGCCCAACCGCTTCAAGCTGGACTGGATCCGGTCGCAGTACGCCCACCGCATCGAAAACATCCTGACCGACCTGGCTGGCATGCCGGTGCGGCTGGAGCTGGCCCTGGCCGCACGTGAGGCGCCGCCGGCACGCGCACCAGCGCACAACGGGCCGATGCGCGCCGCCGCCCTGCTGAACGGCCAGGCCATGGCGCCTTCGACCAGTGTGCGGCCGGCATCGTTGGGGCCCGCATCACCAGGGCCCGATAACGGCCGCAGCCCGCTGGGCCTGAGCAGCACCGGCCTGAGCCACCAGCATCTGGCACCGGCGTCCAACAGCCACAAGCTGAACACCGCACTCACCTTCGACAACTTGGTGCCAGGACGTGCCAACCAGATGGCGCGCACCGCTGCGCTGCATGTGGCCGGCGCACCGGGCGTGATGTACAACCCGCTGTTCATCTACGGCGGTGTGGGGCTGGGCAAGACCCACCTGATCCACGCCGTGGGCAATGCCCTGCTGCGTGACCGGCCCGATGCGCGTGTGCTGTACCTGCATGCCGAGCAGTTCATCTCGGACGTGGTCAAGAACTACCAGCGCAAGACCTTCGACGAGCTGAAGGCCAAGTACCACAGCCTGGACCTGCTGCTGATCGACGATGTGCAGTTCTTTGCCGGCAAAGACCGCACCCAGGAAGAATTCTTCAACGCCTTCGAGGCGCTGCTGGCCAAGCGGGCCCACATCATCATGACCAGCGACACCTACCCCAAGGGTCTGGTCGACATCGATGAACGCCTGACCAGCCGCTTCGACGCGGGCCTCACCGTGGCCATCGAGCCGCCTGAGCTGGAAATGCGGGTGGCGATCCTGATCCGCAAGGCGCTGGCCGAAGGCACCGAGATGCCCGAAGACGTGGCGTTTTTCGTCGCCAAGAACGTGCGCGCCAATGTGCGCGAGCTGGAAGGCGCCCTGCGCAAGGTGCTGGCCTACAGCCGCTTCAGCCACAAGGACATCAACATCGGCCTGGCCCGAGAAGCACTGAAAGACCTGCTCTCGATCCAGAACCGGCAGATCGGTGTGGAAAACATCCAGAAGACGGTGGCTGACTTCTACAAGATCAAGATCGCCGACATGTACAGCAAGAAGCGGCCGGCCAGCATTGCCAAGCCGCGCCAGATCGCGATGTACCTGGCCAAGGAGATGACCCAGAAGAGCTTGCCCGAGATCGGTGAGCTGTTCGGCGGGCGCGACCACACGACGGTGCTGCATGCGGTGCGCAAGATTGGTGGTGACCGGCAGAAAGACAGCGAGCTGAACCAGCAACTGCACGTGCTGGAACAGACGCTCAAGGGCTGATGGATGGCACGGACAAATCGCCCGGCTGTCAAGGCACAGGCTTGTGGACAAGTTTCGGACAAGCCAGCAGCTGTCCACAGGGCCAGCGCCGATCCAGAAGTTGTTGTCTGTCATCCGCCAGGCTCCTGGGCGCCAGCCCACAGGGTTGCGCCCCAGCTAACACCTTGAAAAGACAGGCGAAAATGGCCTTGTTCACAAAAAACCCCGCTCTCTACTAGAACTACTAAGTTCAAAGAGGAAGACATGATTGTTTTAAAAGCGCCGCAACAAAAACTGCTGGAAGCCTTGCAAAGCGTGGCCGGCATCGTGGAGCGGCGACACACCTTGCCCATCCTGGCCAATGTGCTGCTGCGCAAGACCGGCGAAGACATCGAGTTCACGACCAGTGATCTCGAGATCCAGGTGCGCACCCAGGCCACGCTGGGCGGTGATGCGGGCAACCTGTCGACCACTGTGGGTGCGCGCAAGCTCATCGACATCCTGCGCAGCTTGCCGGCCGACCAGCTGGTGACGCTGACGGCCGCTGCCAGCAAGCTGACGCTTGACCGGTGGCAAGAGCCGCTTCACGCTGCAAACCCTGCCGGCAGATGATTTCCCGCTCGTCAACGAGGCGATGGACTTCGGCCCTGCCTTTGCCGTGCCGCAAAAGACGCTGAAGACCCTGATCAACCAGGTGCACTTTGCGATGGCCGTGCACGACATCCGTTATTACCTGAACGGCATCCTGTTCGTGGCCGAAGGCAAGCAGCTGACCCTGGTGGCGACCGACGGCCACCGCCTGGGCCTGGCGCAAGCGCAGCTGGAAACCGACATCCCGAAGCAGGAAGTCATCCTGCCGCGCAAGACGGTGCTGGAGCTGCAGCGCCTGCTGAAGGACGAAGACACGCCGATCGAGATGCGCTTTGCCGGCAACCAGGCCCGCTTCAATTTCTCGGGCATGGAATTTGTCACCAAGCTGGTCGAAGGCAAGTTCCCCGACTACAACCGCGTCATTCCCAAGAACCACAAGAACAGCGTCATCCTGGGCCGCGCCACGCTGCTGGCAAGCCTGCAGCGTGCGGCCATCCTGACCAGCGACAAGTTCAAGGGCGTGCGCGTCAACATCGAGCCAGGCACCCTGCGCATTGCCAGCAGCAACGCCGAGCAGGAAGAAGCCAAGGAAGAGATCGAGATCGACTACGGCGGCGACACCATCGAAGTGGGCTTCAACGTGACCTACCTGATGGACGCGCTGTCGAACATCCCGCATGAGATGGTCAAGATCGAGCTGCAGGACGGCAACGCCAGCGCCTTGATCACCGTGCCGGAGCAGACCGGGTTCAAGTACGTCGTGATGCCGATGAGGATCTGACGCTGCGCGTCAGCTCCGCAGCGGCATCGATGCCGTTCCATCGGGCACCCCCTGCCCCCGCCAAGCGGGGGCTCCAGTTTGATTGACGACGGCCGCTCTGGCGGCCCGGAAGGCCAGCAGCCATGACCGACGCCACCCTGCCCAAAGACCCGAAGAAGACCACCAGCACGGGTGTGACGCAACGTGAGGTGCCCACCGCCGAGGGCGCTGCGGCATCCACCGGCCACGAGGCATCGGCCGCCTACGGCGAAGGCAGCATCCAGATCCTGGAAGGCCTGGAAGCCGTGCGCAAGCGCCCTGGCATGTACATCGGCGACACCAGTGACGGCACCGGCCTGCACCACCTGGTGTTCGAGGTGGTGGACAACAGCATCGACGAGGCGCTGGCCGGGCATTGCGACGACATCATCGTCACCATCCATTCGGACAACAGCATCAGCGTCATCGACAACGGCCGCGGCATCCCCACCGGCGTGAAGATGGACGACAAGCACGAGCCCAAGCGCAGCGCGGCCGAGATTGCGCTGACCGAGCTGCACGCCGGTGGCAAGTTCAACCAGAACAGCTACAAGGTCAGCGGCGGCCTGCACGGCGTGGGTGTGAGCTGCGTGAACGGCCTGAGCAAATGGCTGCGCCTGACGATCCGCCGCGACGGCAAGGCGCACTTCATGGAATTTGCGATGGGCGTGCCGCAAGACGGCCTGCTGGAGCAGCGAGAAGGCTTTGAGGTGCGGCCGCTGAAGGTGATCGGCCCTACCGAGGCACGCGGCACCGAAGTGCACTTCCTGCCCGACGAAACCATCTTCAGCAACATCGACTTCCACTACGACGTGCTGGCCAAGCGCCTGCGCGAGCTGAGCTTTTTGAACAACGGCGTGAAGATCCGCCTGGTCGATGAGCGCAACGGCAAGGAAGACAACTTCGCCTTTGCCGGTGGTGTGCGCGGCTTTGTGCAGTTCATCAACACCGGCAAGAAGGTGCTGCATCCCAACATCTTCCATGCAGCGGGCGACAAGCTCAGCGACAACAACACCAACGTGGGTGTGGAAGTGGCGATGCAGTGGAACGAGAGCTACAACGAGAACGTGCTCTGCTTCACCAACAACATTCCGCAGCGTGATGGTGGCACCCACCTGACCGGTCTGCGGGCTGCGATGACGCGGGTGATCAACAAGTACATCGACGACAGTGAACTGGCCAAGAAGGCCAAGGTCGAGATTGCCGGTGACGACATGCGCGAAGGCCTGGCCTGCATCGTCAGCGTGAAGGTGCCCGAGCCCAAGTTCAGCAGCCAGACCAAGGACAAGCTGGTGTCGAGCGAAGTGCGCGGCCCGGTCGAAGAGATCGTCAGCAAGCTGCTGACCGACTGGCTGCAAGAAAACCCGATCGATGCCAAGATCATCTGCGGCAAGATCGTCGAAGCCGCCCGCGCCCGCGAAGCCGCACGCAAGGCCCGCGAAATGACCCGCCGCAAAGGCGTGCTGGACGGCATGGGCCTGCCGGGCAAGCTGGCCGACTGCCAGGAGAAAGACCCGGCCCTGTGCGAGATCTACATCGTCGAGGGCGACAGCGCCGGCGGCAGTGCCAAGCAAGGGCGTGACCGCAAGTTCCAGGCGATCTTGCCGCTTGCGCGGCAAGATCTTGAACGTGGAGAAGGCCCGCTACGAAAAGCTGTTATCAAGTGACAGCATCGTCACGCTGATCACCGCGCTGGGCACCAGCATCGGCAGCGAAGAATTCAACATCGACAAGCTGCGCTACCACCGCATCATCATCATGACCGACGCAGACGTGGACGGCGCGCACATCCGCACCCTGCTGCTGACCTTCTTCTACCGCCAGATGCCGGTGCTGGTGGAACGTGGCCACATCTACATTGCCCAGCCGCCGCTGTACAAGGTGAAGGTGGGCAAGCATGAGCAATACCTGAAGGACGGCCTGGAGCTCGACACCTTCTTGCTGAAGGTGGCGCTGGACGGCGCTGCGGTGCTGCCCGATGGCCTGGCCGATGGTGGCCGCGCCGCACTGCAAGGTGATGCCCTGCAGGCCCTGGCCGCCAAGTACGTGCTGGCCGCGCATGTGATCGAGCGCCTGGGCAACTGGATGGACCTGGACGCCCTGCGCGCCATGGCCAACGGCCTGGTGCTGGACCTGGACACCGCCGCCGCAGCCGAGGCCAGCGCCCTGGCCCTGCAGGCCGCGCTGGTGGACGCCACGGTGGAAGCCCAGTTCGACACCCGCACCGACAAGCACCTGCTGCGCATTGGCCGCCGCCACCACGGCAACATCAAGGCCAGTGTGGTGACGCAAGACTTCATCCACGGCGCCGACTATGCGGCGCTGAAGGAAGCCGGCATCACCTTCAAGGGCCTGCTGGGTGCCGAGGCCATCGTGCGGCGCGGCGAAGGTGAACGTGCCAAGGAGCAGAAGGTGAATGACTTCCGCGCCGCCATGGCCTGGCTGATCGGCCAGGCCGAACACGCGGTGGGCCGCCAGCGCTACAAGGGCCTGGGCGAGATGAACCCGTCGCAGCTGTGGGAGACCACGATGGACCCGACCGTGCGCCGCCTGCTGAAAGTGCAGATCGACGACGCCATCGAGGCCGACCGGGTGTTCACCATGCTGATGGGCGACGAGGTGGAACCGCGGCGCGAGTTCATTGAAAGCAATGCGATGCGGGCGGCGAACATCGACGTTTGACCGGTTTGTCCATTCAAAGAGAGATCCACATGCCCATGCATCCCCACCCCACGTCCTTCGGTGTGTTCAAACCGGTGGGCCACGTGCTGATGTCCTTTGCAGACAACGCTGATGCCGACGCTGCCGTCACGGCATTGCACACGGCCGGCTTTGGCGAGGCGGAAATCTGGCGCTACAGCCCCGATCAAATGCGCGAGCAGGCAGAACAGGACATCGGCAATGCCAGTGGCCTGGCCTCGCTGGGCCAGGACTTGAATCTCGTCAAGGCCCATCTGGCGCTGGCGCTGCAGGGCCAGAGCTTTGTCGTTGTCAAAGCCGATGAAGATGACGCGGTGCAACGCGTGACGGACGTGGCGAAGCAAGCACACGCCACCCGGGCGCAACGCTATGGCAGCCTGGTGATCGAGGAGTTGATTCCGCCAGGCAGCACCGGCAACCAGACATCGGAGTCGCCCGATCGCGGCCTGGACCTGCAAAAGCGCCAGGACGACTGAGCGCGCGGTCCCGGCGCCAGCGCCGCCACCACAACAGGTGATACAGCGGTGGTGACACCGCGCCCAGGCAGGCCACCGCCACCACACTGAACCGCGCAGTCCATAGATGTCGTGGTGCGACTGTGGTCAGGGTGTCAGCGCGGACATTCAGTTTGACCACGCTGCACGCGGCAACGACCTCTTTTGGCAGCAACAAGACTGGCAACGCGGCAATGCCGAGCCGGTAAGGCCAGCGCACCCGCGCGCGGGCGACCAAGCATCAGGCTTCATGTCCGACCGCAAGCAGCCGCGCCGACCCAAACGCCGCGTGATGACCGTCCGACCGACCGCGCCCTGCAACGCCGGGCTGGTTGGGAGACTGCTGCTGGAGCGCCGCGATCGGTCCTGCGGCATGCAAGCCGGGGTCTTGCCCTGCGCCACATTCTGAGTGTTGATCTGGCTCAATGTGTGCGCCGCCCAGCTCCGACGTTTGTTTTTATACTGGATTGGAAAAGGATGAACGTGCCTGATCCAGTGCAAGACATGCCCGCGGCGCCATTGGCTTTTGAGGCCGCTGCGTCGACTGTCGGCATCGTCGTTTCGGTGCGCGGCAGTGTGGTTGATGTGCGCTTCGATGCGCGCCTGCCGCCGATCACACACGATGCTGCGCACTGGCGAGGACGGCAGCATCGTTCATCGAAGTGCTGGCGCAGCGCGACGCGCGCCATGTGCGCTGCATCGCGCTGACCCCGACGCAGGGGCTGGCCCGTGGCATGTCGGTGCAGGACACCGGCGGAGCCGCTGATGGCGCCGGTGGGCCGGTCGATCCTCTCGCGCATGTTCGACGTGTTCGGCCACACGATCGACCGCGGGCCGGTCCTCGACGGATGTGCAATGGCGGTCGGTCCACCGTATGCCGCCGCCGCTGTCGCGCCGGTCAACGAAGTCGCAGGTCTTCGAGACCGGCATCAAGGTGATCGACGTGCTTGCGCCGCTGGAACGTGGCGGCAAGGCCGGCCTGTTCGGCGGCGCGGGCGTCGGCAAGACGGTGCTGCTGACCGAAATGATCCACAACATGATCGGCCACCAGGAAGGCGTGAGCATCTTCTGCGGCATCGGCGAGCGCTCCCGCGAGGGCGAGGAGCTGTACCGCGACATGAAGGACGCCGGCGTGCTGCCGAACATGGTGATGGTGTTCGGCCAGATGAACGAGCCGCCTGGTGCGCGCTTCCGCGTCGGCCATGCCGCGCTGACGATGGCCGAGTACTTCCGCGACGACGAGCACCGCGACGTGCTGCTGCTGATCGACAACATCTTCCGCTTCATCCAGGCGGGCTCCGAGGTCTCGGGCCTGATGGGGCAGATGCCGTCGCGGCTGGGCTACCAGCCGACGATGGGCACCGAGCTGTCCGGGCTCGAGGAGCGCATCGCCAACACCGACAGCGGCGCCATCACCTCGATCCAGGCGGTCTACGTGCCGGCCGATGACTTCACCGACCCGGCGGCGGTGCACACCTTCTCGCACCTGTCGGCGTCGATCGTGCTGTCGCGCAAGCGCGCCAGCGAAGGCCTGTTTCCGGCCATCGATCCGCTGCAGTCCAACTCCAAGATGGCCACGCCGGGCATCGTCGGGCCAGCGCCACTACGCGCTTGGCGCAGGAGATCCGGCGCACGCTGGCGCAGTACGCCGAGCTCAAGGACATCATCGCCATGCTCGGGCTCGAGCAGCTCTCGCCGCAGGACCGCAAGGTGGTCGACCGTGCGCGCCGCCTGGAGCGCTTTCTGACGCAGCCCTTCTTCACCACCGAGCAGTTCAGCGGCCTGGCCGGCAAGCTGGTGCAGCCTGGACGACGCGCTGGACGGCTGCGAACGCATCCTGCGCGACGAGTTCAAGGACTTGCCCGGAGAGTGCGCTGTACATGATCGGCACCGTCGACGAAGCGAAGAACAAGACGGAGCCGACCAAGCCCGAGCGCAGTGCAAAGCCTCCACCTGCAAGCGAACAGGCTGCGACCGTCCGTGGACCTTAAAGTGTTGCTGCCGTTCCAGGTCTTTATCGAACAGACCGACGTGTTGCGCATCGTCGCCGAGACGCGGCCAGGGCTCGTTCGGCCTGCTGCCGCAGCGGCTGGACTGCGTCGCGGCGCTCGTGCCCGGCATCCTGATCTTCGAGACCGAAGCGCGGGGCGAGGTCTGCGTCGCCGTCGACGAAGGCGTGCTGGTGAAGGCCGGGATCCGAGGTGCGCGTCTCGGTGCGTCGGGCCTACGGCGGGACCGATCTCGGCCAATTGCGTGAGGCGGTCGAGCGCGAGTTCCTGGCCCAGGACGCACTGCAAGCAGAGCGTGCGCCAGGTCATGGTCAAGCTCGAATCGGGTTTCGTGCGCCGCCTCATGGGCTTTCACCATGACTGAGCCGCCGGACGACAAGCGCACGCCGCAGGCCGGCGGTCTTGCCGAAATGGCAGGGGCGCAGGCAGCGCGCAAGCTCAAGGCGCGCCGCAACGCCGCACACGGCGTGTGGTTTGGCCTGGGCATGATGGGTCTGATCGGCTGGTCGGTGGCACTGCCGACACTGCTGGGCGCCGCGCTCGGACTGTGGCTGGACAAGCGACAACCGGGCACGCATTCCTGGACCCTGGCGCTGCTGGTTGCCGGGCTGACCTCGGTTGTTTCAATGCTTGGCATTGGATTGCCAAGGAAGACAAGGCAATGCGCGACGAACAGCGCGACGAACACGGGGCTGGTGATGGCTGAACTGCTGCGCTCGCTGCCCGGGCTGGCGCCGGTCGCTGTGCTGGTGGTGGCTGCGTTGGCGGGCGCAGTCCTGGGCGCGATGTTTTTTGGTGGGCTGTGGTGGACAGCACGCCGCGGTGCGATATCGCCACGGCCGGCGCTGTGGTTTTTCAGCAGCCTGCTGCTGCGCATGGGCATCACGCTCCCCGCCTTCTTCGTGGTGGCCGGCGGCCGTTGGGAGCGCATGCTCGCGTGTCTGGCAGGATTCCTGCTGGCACGTGCCGGCGTGACCTGGGCGACACGCAGTCCACGGCTGGCACAGGCCGGTGCAACGCAGGAGGCCCGCCGTGCGCCTTAGCCCCGACGCGTGGATCTTCTGGCAGTTCGGGTTCGTCAAGCTCAACGCCACCATCGCCTTCACCTGGGCGCTGATGCTCGTGCTGGTCGTCGGCTCCTGGCTCGTCACCCGCAGGCTGTCGGCGGACCAGAAGCGGTCGCGCTGGCAGAACCTGCTGGAGATCATCGTCACGCTGGTGCGCAACCAGATCGAGGAGGTGGGGCTGCGACAGTCGCGCAAGTACCTTGGCTTCCTCGGCACGCTGTTTCTCTTCGTCGCGGCGGCAGGCCTGTGCACGGTGTTTCCGGGCTATGAACCGCCGACCGCTTCGCTATCGACAACCGCAGCGCTGGCGCTGTGCGTGCTGGTCGCGGTGCCCTTCTTCGGCATCCAGGACCAAGGGCTGCGCGGCTACCTCGCCACCTACGCCGAACCCACGGTGATCATGCTGCCCTTCAATGTCATCAGCGAAATCTCGCGCACCCTGGCGCTGGCCGTGCGGCTGTTCGGCAACATGATGAGCGGCGCCATGATCATCGCCATCTTGCTGACGATCACGCCCTTCGTTTTTCCGGTGGTGATGACGCTGTTGGGTCTGCTCACAGGCATGGTGCAGGCCTACATCTTCTTCATCCTGGCCACCGTCTACATCGCAGCGGCGCAGCGCGTGCGCAAGCCCGCGCTTGCAGGTGATGCTGCGCAGCGCGATTGATCACACAACCGTCAACAAAGGAACGATCTTGGACATGCTGACTGTCATCGCGGTGGTCTCCATCGCCACTGCCGGCTTCACGATAGCGATCGGCGTCATCGGCACCGCGCTGGGCGAGGGCCACGCCGTTGCGACGGCCATGAGTTCCCTGGCCCAGCAGCCGGATGCCGCATCGACCATCACCCGCACGCTGTTCGTCGGCCTGGCGATGATCGAATCGACGGCGATCTACTGTTTCGTCGTGTCGATGATCCTGATCTTCGCCAACCCGTTCTGGAACCACGCCATCGCGCAGGCGGTGGTGAAGTGACATGTTGATCGATTGGTTCACCGTCGGGGCACAGGCGCTGAATTTTGTCGTTCTGGTGTGGCTGATGAAGCGCTTTCTCTACAAGCCCATCCTCGACGCGATCGATCAGCGCGAGAAGGGCATCGCCACCTCCCTCGCCGACGCCAAGTCGAAGATGGCTGAAGCCCGCCATGAACGCGACGAATTCCACCGCAAGAACGAAGCGCTCGATCAGCAACGCCAGGCCCTGCTGGCCCAGGCGGCAAAGGATGCCGACGCCGAACGCCAGCGCTTGATCGACGAAGCGCGGCAGGCAGCCAAGGCACTGGCCAAACAAGGCCAGGACGCGCTGCAAGGCCAAGCGCAGCGCTTGAGCCAAGATCTCGCTCGGCGCACGCAGGACGAGGTCTTTGCCATCGCGCGTCAGGCACTGGCAGACCTGGCCAGCACCAGCCTGGAAGCCCGTGCCGCCGAGGTCTTTGCCAGCCGCCTGCTGGCCATGGGCAGCGCGGACAAGCAGGGCCTGGCCCAGGCTCTGTCCACCTCAAAGGCCCCGGCACTCGTGCGCAGCGCATTCGACCTGCCTGGCGCGCAGCGCGCGGCAATCCAGAAAGCCGCCAACGAGACCTTCTCGACCGATGTGCAGCTGCGTTTCGAAACCGCCCCCGAGCTGGTGGGCGGGATCGAACTCAGCGTGAACGGGCAGAAGCTGGCCTGGAGCATCGCTGACTACCTGGTTTCGATGCAACGGGCGGTCGACGAACTGCTGCTGCCTGCACCCGCGCCCGCCACCGAAACGGTGCCGCAGTGAGCCTGCCAGACAGCGATCTCGAATGCGCCTTCGACGCTGCGTTCGCAGCGCTCGCCGGCGCACGGCAACGCCATGCGCCGACGCTCGCGCCACGCGAGGTGGGCACCATTGATTCGGTGTCGACCGGCATTGCCCGGGTGTCCGGCCTGCCCGGCATCGGTGACGAGGAACTGATCCGATTTCCAGGCGATGTCTTCGGCATCGCCTTCAACCTCGACGAGGACGACATCGGCGTGGTGCTGCTCGGTGACCACACCCACCTGCGCGCGGGCGCCGAGGTCGAGCGCACAGGCCGGGTGATGGACGTCGCGGTGGGCGAGGGGCTGCTCGGGCGCGTCATCGATCCGCTGGGCCGGCCGCTGGACGGCTGCGGGCCAGTGCAGGCCGAGGCCCGGCTGCCGATCGAGCGGCCGGCTGCCCCCATCATGGACCGTGCGCCGGTCACCGTGCCGCTGCAGACCGGCCTGAAGGTGATCGATGCGCTGATTCCGATCGGGCGCGGCCAGCGCGAACTGATCCTGGGCGATCGCCAGACCGGCAAGACCGCGATCGCGATCGACACCATCCTGAACCAGCGCGGGCAGGACGTGATGTGCGTCTACTGCGCCATCGGCCAGCGCGCGTCGGCGGTGGCCAAGGCCGTGGCGATGCTGCGAGACCACGGTGCGATGGCGCTACACCGTGGTGGTCGTGACCGAAGGCAACCAGGCGCCCGGGCTGGCCTTCATCGCGCCGTATGCAGCCACCAGCATCGCCGAATACTTCATGGAAGCCGGGCGCGACGTGCTGATCGTCTACGACGACCTGACCCACCATGCGCGCGCCTACCGCGAACTGTCGCTGCTGCTGCGCCGCCCGCCCGGCCGCGAGGCCTTTCCGGGCGACATCTTCTACATCCATTCGCGCCTGCTCGAACGGTCCACGCACCTGCGCCAGGAACTCGGCGGCGGCTCGCTGACGGCACTGCCCATCATCGAGACCGAGGCGCAGAACATGTCGGCCTACATCCCGACCAACCTGATCTCCATCACCGACGGCCAGATCGTGCCTGTCGCCGTCGCTGTTCGAGCTGGGCGTGCTGCCGGCGGTCGACGTCGGCCTGTCGGTCTCGCGCGTGGGCGGCAAGGCGCAGCAGGCCGCCTACCGCGCGGTGGCGGGCGACCTCAAGCTGGCCTATGCGCAGTTCGAGGAACTGGAGACCTTCGCGCGATTCGGCGCGCGGCTGGACGAGGCCACGCGCCAGTCGATTGCGCATGGCCGGCGCATCCGCGCCTGTCTGAACCAGGGCGAAGCTGCACCGCTGTCCGTGCCGGTCCAGATCGCCGTGCTGCTGGCGCTCGGCGCGCGCCTGTTCGACCCCATACCGATCGACGAGATGCCCGACGCAGAGCGCGCCGTTCAAGAGGCGGCCGCACAGATTCCGGCACCGCTGCGCACGCGTCTCGAGACTGCAGACACATTGGCGGCTGCCGATCGTGAGGCGATCCTCGACATCGCACGGCGGGCGCTCGCGCCATTTTTGGCCCCTGCCACGCCGGGCGGCGATGCCCAGCCAGCGCTTGAACAGCCTGCGCGGCCCGCGCACAAGGGCAAGCCGTGAGCGACAGCATGGCCAGCCTTCACCGCCAGATCAACAGCGTGGCGGACCTGCAGTCCGTCGTGCGCACGATGAGGGCGCTTGCTGCGTCGAGCATTGGGCAGTATGCGCAATCGGTGCGCGCGCTGACCGACTACGACCGCACCGTGCAACTGGGACTGCGTGCCTGCTTGCGCGGCGCAGCGACCTCCGCCTTGCAGCCGCGCCGGCCAGTCTCTGCGGTAACGCGCACGGTCAATGCCCTGGTGTTTGGGTCTGACCAGGGTCTGGTCGGCCGCTTCAACGAGGCTGTGGCCGACCATGCGATCGCCGCGCTGGCCGAACTGCCAGCAGCGCCGCAGGTCTGGGCCGTGGGCGAGCGCGTGCATGCGCGGCTGGTGGATGCAGGCATGTCGCCAGTGGGGCGCTTTGAGGTGCCGACGTCTGTCGAGGGCATCACGCCGCTGGTTGCTCAGATCCTCGTGCAGACCCAATCGCGTGGCAGGCACAGCGCCGACAGCGAACTGCGTCTGTACTACAACAGCCCCGTGCAGGGGGCGGGTCATGCCAGCGTCAGCCAGCAATTGCTGCCGCTGAATGAAGACTGGCGACGCGCGCATGCCGAGCGCCCATGGCCCGGCCAAAACCTGCCGCAGGTGATCGGTGGCGGCGAAACACTGGGTGCGCTCATTCGGGAATTTCTGTTTGTCTCGCTGTTCCGCGCCTGTGCCGAATCCCTCGCCAGCGAGAACGCCAGCCGGCTCGCGGCGATGGAGCGCGCCGACCGGAACATCGACGAATTGCTGGGCACACTGCGCGGCGATTTCCATCGCCTGCGGCAGAACGGCATCGACGAGGAATTATTCGAGGTGCTTGCCGGGTTCGAGGCCTTGAGCCGGCGCTGACCGCAGCGCGGTTTGCGGCCCCTTGTGCCACCAGATCTTGACCGGACCCCGCGCACCACGGCATGCAGGAATCCTCGCACCGCACTGCTTGGCGCGGTCAGTCCTGCACAGCCGGCTGGCGCCGCCGGTGCCGCAGCAACCAGACCACGGCGCCTGCCAGCAGCACTACCAGCAGCAGCCAGTCTTCCAGGTGCTGCACGCGGCCCAGCAGTTGTTGCGCCGCTTCACCGAATACCCAGCCCGCGCCCCCGACCACGGCGGCCCACAGCAGGGCGCCCAGGGCATTCAGCACGGTGAACCGCCATGCCGGCATGGCCGATGCACCGATCAGCAGCGGCCCGGCGATGCGCAGGCCATAGGCGAAACGCACGCCCAGGACCATGGCCTTCGGCCAGCGTTGCAGGCCACGCTGCAGCCGCGCGCGCTGGCTTCCCAGCGCCGGCCAGCGCCGTAGCACCGCTGGGCCGTGGCGCCTGCCAATCCAGAAGAAGACCTGGTCACCCGCAAAGCCCGCAGCGGCTGCAATGCTGAACACGGCCAGGGGGTCCAGCCAGCCGCGGTGCGCCGCGAAGCCGGCCAGCAAGAGCGCGGTTTCACCCTCGAACAGGCAGCCCAAGGCCAGTGCCCAGTAGCCGTGGGCCTGGAACAAGCTGTGCCACATCAGTGGCCAGCCTCGGTGCCCGGCGCCGCAGCGCTGTGGTCGTGGCGGCCCCAGAAGTTCTGCATCGCCACGAAGGTGTAAGACGTGGTCCAGCCAATCAGCAGCAGGCCGTTCAGGGCCTCCACACCGGCCAGTGCGCGCAGCGCACCCTGCGGCACCACGTCACCGTAGCCCAGCGAGGTGTAGGTCTCGGCTGAAAAGTACAGCGCGGTGGTCCAGGCCGGGCCGCCAGCCGGGCCCAGCATGCCCACTGCCAGGCCGTGCACCAGCAGGTGGATGGCCGCTGCGTACAGTGCAATTTCCAGCGCGTGGGCCGCAAAGGTGCCCAGGATGACGATGATCAGCCGTGCGCGCGGCGCCATGTGCAGGTGCGGCAGCATCGCACTGATGGCCCGCAGTGCTTCGTAATGCAGCAGGGTTGTCAGCAGGACAAGCATGACGCAGGCCAGACAGGCCAGGACCGTGGCGCTCATGCCTGGTGTCGGCGCAGGGGATACAAGGCTGGTGTCACGCCTTGCTCAGCCAATGCGCACCGGCACGAAGATGCGTTCACCATGGCGCTGCAGCAGCAGCGCCACCGACTTGCCGCCGTGTGCCAACAGCCCCCGCGCCTGTTCGACGCTGGCCACGGGTGTGCCGTTGATGGCCAGCAGCAGGTCGCCCGGCTGCACGCCTGCGCGCGCTGCCGGGCCGCTGCTGCTTTCGATCATCAGCCCGGACGCTGCGCTGCCGCTGCCAGGGCTGCCATTGCCGCCGCTTGCGCCATCCACACCGGCGCGTTGGCGCTCTTGCGGCAGCAGCGGTCGCAGGGCCAGGCCCAGCCGGCCTGCGACCGCCCCGCGGACGGTGGTGTTGCTTTCGGCCGCGCTGGCATCTTGGGCGCTGCGGTCGCCCAGCACGCCGGTCAGCACTTGCCGCTTGCCCTGGCGCCAGACCTCCATGCGCACCGTGGCGCCCGGATTGCGCTGCGCCAGCAACTGCCGGCAGGTCGCCCGAGCCGACGATGGCCTGATCGTCGATCTGGCGCACCACGTCGCCGGCCTTGCAGGCCGGCGCGTGCGGCCGGGCCGCCGGGGTCCACACCCGCCACCAGGGCACCCTCGGGCCGGTCCAGGCCGAAGGAATCGGCCAGTGCCTGGTTCACCTCCTGCACCACCACCCCCAGCATGGCATGGCTGGCGTGGCCGGTGGCGACGATCTGGTCCTTCACACGCACCGCCACGTCGATCGGGATCGCAAACGACAGGCCTTCATAGCCGCCGGTGCGGCTGAAGATCTGGCTGTTGATGCCCACCACCTCGCCGCGGGTGTTGAACAGCGGCCCGCCGGAATTGCCGGGGTTGACGGCTGCGTCGGTCTGGATGAAGGGCACGGCGCTGTCGTCTGGCAGCGACCGGCCCTTGGCGCTGACCACACCTGCGGTGACGCTGTTCTCGAAGCCGAAAGGCGACCCGATGGCCAGCACCCATTCCCCCACGCGCAACTGCCTGGGGTCGCCCAGCGGCACGGTGGGCAGACCGGTGGCCTCGATCTTCAGCACGGCCACGTCGCTCTGGCGATCGCTGCCCAGCACACGGGCCTGGAATTCACGCCGGTCGGCGAGCTTGACGTTGACCTCCTTGGCGCCCTGCACCACGTGGGCATTGGTCAGAATCAGGCCGTCGGTACCGATGATGAAGCCCGAGCCCTGGCCCCGCACCGCCTGCGCCGGCCCGTCGGGCGAGGCGTCTGCGCCGTCGTCATTGGCCGCCGACGACAGGCCGCTGACGCTGATGTGCACGACGGCCGCACTGCGCTGCGCTGCGATCTGCGACAGATCGGGCAGCGCAAGCGCCGCGTTGGTTTGGGTGCCGGCGGTCCGTGCGGTACTGGCTGCCGGCCCGGCGTCTGGCGCAGCGGCCGCGTCAGCCTGCCCAGGTGCGGTCCATCGCGGCAGCAGCAGACCTGTCAACAAGCTGGCACCAAACCCGCCGACCAGGCCGGCCGCGACCAGGCTCAGCACCCAGCTGTGGCTTGCCCTGGGTGGATGGTTTGGGCTTGGCGCAGTGGCTTGCGCCGTGCCATGGTGGATGTCCATCGGTGCTCCTGTGCCGCATGCCGCAGCCTGGCAAGCACTGTGCGCCGCAGGTCTTAGACCGGTCTTAAACCCGGGGATTGCGCTGGCGACTGCGGTGGCGACTGCGCTGGCGTCGCCGGTTCTGCCTGGCTGGACCAGAAGGCGGTGTGGCGCCCGCAGGAAGCTGTTTCAGGCAGGACAGGCGGGACCGGTAAGCGGTTGGGTGGCCTGCGGCAGGCACAACTCCACCGACAGCCCGCCCAGGCGCGGGCTGCGGGCCAGCGCCAGGCTGGCGCCATGGCTGTCGGCGATGGCCTTGGCAATGGCCAGCCCCAGCCCGTTGCCCGCAGCGGCTACCGCCGCGCCCGGCGCGCGGTAGAAGCGGTCGAAGACACGCGCCCGCTCGGCCTCGGCAATGCCGGGGCCGCTGTCTTCGACGCGCAGACACAGCCGGTCCGCGCCTGGCTGCAGCGACGACGTCGACACGGCCGCCGGCTGGCGTGTACTTGACGGCGTTGTCCAGCAGGTTGCGCAGCAGCACACGCAGCGCGCTGGCGTCGCCGACGACCGTGGTCGGGGCAGCGGCGCCGCCGGGGGCGGTGATGCTGGCCGGCTCGCCATCGCCTGGCAGCAGGCCGAGGTCGATGCCACGCAGCTGTGCCGCCGGCGCCACGTCAGCCAGCGCCAGGTGCAGCACGTCCAGCAGCTGCAGCGGTTGCAGGACGGGGCCGGTGCCGTCTTGCTGGCGCGCCAGCAGCAGCAACTGGTCGACCAGGTGGGTGGCGCGGTCGATGCCGGCATCCAGGCGCAGCAGGGCGCGCTGGCGCGCCGCATCATCTGGTGCGCGCGCCAGGCCCTGGGTCTGCAGCTTCAGCGCTGCCAGGGGCGAGCGCAGCTCGTGCGCGGCGTCGGCGACAAAGCGCTTCTGTGCGCCAAAGGCCTGTTGCAGCCGGTCGAACAGCCCGTCCAGCTCTTGCACCAGTGGCCGAATCTCGTCGGGCAGCGGCCCGGACCCGCCGAGCGGGGCCAGGTCGTCGGCACGGCGCTGTGCCAACTGGCTGCGCAGGCGCTGCAGCGGCGCCAGCGAGCTGCCCACCACCCACCAGGCTGCCAGCAGCAGCATCGGCACCAACCAGGCCACCGGCGCCACGGTGCGCAGCGCCAGGTTGCGCGCCATGTGGCGGCGCACGGCCAGGTCTTGCGCCACCTGGATCACCTGGCGCGGCGTCTGCAGGGAATACACGCGGTAGCTGCTGCCGCGTGCCAGCACGGTGGAATAGCCCGAGCACGGCGCGGTCAGGCAGATCGGCGCGGCGCGTCGAGCGGTAGAGCTGCTGGCCGTCGGCCGCCCAGATCTGCACCACGAAGTCGAAGTTCTCCGCGCCGTGCTCGGGGTGTACCGGCTCGGCGTCGATGTCGGCGTCGGCGTCTGGGTCGATCGGCAGGCCGCCGCGCAGCGACTGCGCGGTTTGCTGCATGTGGTAGTCAAACACCGTGTCAGCCTCGGCCAGCGCTGTGCGGTAGGCCATGCCAGCCTGGACGCTGGCCACCAGGGCGATGGCCACGCCAAGATAGACCAGCAGCCGGGTGCGCAGGGAATGCGGCTGCAGGGTGGCCCGCAGGCGCACGACGGCCTGGCGCGTCATGGGGCGGCGCTCATGCTTTGGGCACCATGTAGCCGACACCGCGCACGTTCTGGATCAGCGCCGCGCCCAGCTTGCGGCGCAGGCCGTGCACATACACCTCGACCGCGTTGCTGCTGATGTCGTCCTTCCAGCTGTAGAGCTTTTCCTCGAGCTGCGCGCGCGACAGCAGTACGCCGGGTCGGGCGATCAAGGGCTCCAGCACGGCCCATTCACGCGCTGTCAGCACCACCGGAACGCCGCTGACCGTGACCTCGCGCGTGGCCGGATGGATGGCGACGTCGCCATGGCTGTAGACCGGCTCGGCGCGGCCGGCCGCACGGCGCAGCAGTGCGCGGATGCGCGCCAGCAACTCGTCCAGTGCATAGGGCTTGACGATGTAATCGTCGGCGCCGGCGTCCAGTCCGGCAACGCGCTGCGCCACGGCGTCGCGGGCGGTGGCAATCAGCACAGGCGTGCGGTCGCCGCGCGCACGCCATTCGGCCAGCACCGCCAGGCCGTCGCGCCGCGGCAGGCCCAGGTCGAGCAGCACCAGGTCGTAGTGCTGGCCCAGCAGCGCGGTGGCGGCCATGTCGCCGTCGCGCACCCAGTCCACTGCGTAATGTTCGTCGCGCAGCAGGTCCAGCACGGCTTCGCCGATCATCGTGTCGTCTTCGACCAGCAGCAGGCGCATCGTGCGTTCCGGGCGTTGGAGGGGCGGTTTGCGGCGCGTGCCGGGGTGTCGGTGTCCCGGTCCGCGGCGACTGTAGGCAAGCATGTCTTAGGCGAGGCTTAAGCCGCTGCAGGCGGCGTCATCGCAAAGCAAGCGGCGCCCGTTGTGCCCAGCAGGTCCGCTACAAAAAGACCGGCTCAACAGACCCTGGGCATCAATGGGTTGTTCTCTCGACAGCACACATCATGACCGCAACCAAGACCTTCATCGCCGCCGCCCTGCTCAGCACTGCCTCGATGTTCAGCTTTGCCCAGGCGCCGACGGCCGCCACCACGCCTGCCGCCGCCGCCAAGGCCGACAGCGCCATGATGGCCGGCACCCAGGTCAAGGCCGACAAGCCTGCCAAGGCGGCCAAGCACATCAAGGCCGTGAAGCACACCAAGCGCTCCAAGGCTGCCAAGGCCAGCAAGGCCGCTGCCACTGCGCCGACCAAGTGATCCTGGCCTGAGGTCCGGCCCCCGCACAGCCCCTGCGGCGCAAGCCGCAGGGGCTGTGCGCATGGTGGTGGTGCCTGCCAGCCACCGCCCGGCAGAGCGTGCTGCCAGCGGTGGTGGATGGGCGCCCCGGCGCTTGCGCTTCTCGCGCGCTCGATGCGCGCGTCTGCTGGGCTGCTGGCACCTGCCGGACAGCCAGTGTCTGCAGCAGGCCTTAGCCTGGGGCTGCGCAGCGCCACGCAGCCAGACCCCGATGGCGTGCGCCCCGCCCCGCCTCGCCCACCACCATGCGCTGCACCGCGCCGACTGCCATGGCCTCAACGCCCTCAACCAGCCCTGACCAGGACAAGCCGCCGGACCGTGCACACGATGACGCCTTGCTGGTGTCTGCCGCCTGGCTGCAAACGCGTCTGCAACAGCCTGATGCTGTGCAGCCCGGCCAGGCCAGGCTGCGCATCCTGGACTGCAGCACCTACATGACGCCGCAACCGGTCGGCCCGTCCAGAATCAGCAGCGGCCATGCTGACTATCTGGCCGGCCACATCCCCGGGGCACTGCATGTGGACATGGTCCAGGACCTGTCGGACCCGCAGGGTGCCTATCCCTACACCTTGTTGTCGGTGGCCGCCTTCGAGGCACTGATGCAGCGCCTGGGCATCCACCCGGGTGACCATGTGGTGGTGTATGGCCGCAGCGCCATGGTCACGCTCACACGGGCCTGGTTTGTGTTGCACGCCATGGGCCATGCGCGGGTGTCGCTGCTGGACGGCGGATTTGCCGCCTGGCAGGCGCTGGGCGGGCCGATCAGCCAGGCCGTGCCCCAGCCAGCGCCCAGCGCCTACCAGGCGCAGCCGCTGCCCGGCCGGGTGGCCAGCCTGGCCCAGGTGCGTGCGGCGCTGGGCCAGCCCCGCGTGTGCCTGGCCAATGCCCTGAGCCGGGCGCAGTTTGAGGGCAGCGGCGGCGCGCACTATGGCCGGCCAGGGCGACTGCCCGGCAGCGTGAGCCTGCCGGCGGCCGCGCTGCTGGAGCCCGACAGCGGCCTGTTCCGGCCGCTGGACGCGCTGCGCGCCGACTATGCCGCTGCCGGCGCCTTGCAGGCCGACCAGGTCATCGCCTATTGCGGCGGCGGTATTGCTGCCACGGCCACCGCCTTCACCTTGCAGCGCCTGGGCCAAACGCGTTGGTCGGTCTATGACAACTCACTGCTGGAATGGTCGACCCGGGACGACACCCCCATGGTGCAAGGGCCGGCTGACGCCTGACGGCGCCTGGCTGGGCACAAGCGGCTGTTGGCTGCGCAGCAAGCCCGCCAGCTGGGCCATGGCAAGGCGAGAGAATCCAGGCCCAGATTGCTGCAGCCCCTGATGAAACCTGCCACACCCGAACGCTGGGCGGTCGCCGCTGGCGACGCCGTTGAAGCCGTGCTGACGATTCCGGCCGACGCCCAGCGCGTGCGCCGCTTCGAGATCGCCTGCGCCATGCGCGTTGCGCTGGCTGCACCGCAAGCCGGTGCCTGGCACGCGCTGACGGTCTGGGTCGATGGCACCCAGCAATGGCAGCGCCGTGTGCCCACCCAAAGCCCTGGCGACTTCGACGGGCTGGACCTGCGCTTCAGCCGCAGCGTGCCGGTCGGTTGCGAACTGCGCGTGGTGGCCCGTGTGGACTGTGCAGGCGGCCGCCGCCGCAGCCTCGACATCGAGGCCGACGAGCTTGGCTGATCCCTGCGCACACCTGCAGCGCCCTACCCTGGTGCCGGCGCCGCGCCAGTGGTTCAGGCTGGCTTAGCCGGCACGGGTCAGTCGCTCGGCTGCGGGGTTGTGCGGGGCCGAGCCACAATGGACTGCAACACCTGCATGTGCAGCAATATCTCTGCCAATGGTGGCTCGGGCGCCGCGCCGTCCTGGCGCGATGCACCGGCGGCCCAGGTCTGCGGCGCATGCCGTGTCCGCGCAGGCCACTCGCCTGCATCTGTCTACCCCGAGCTCGGCCCCACCAGCCGGGTTTGCACTCCAGTCTGGAAACCGCCATGGCACTGCATGCGGCTTGGCAACTGGCCAAGGAAACAGTCTCGTCCTGGATCGACGATGGTGCGCCCAGCATGGGTGCGGCGCTGGCCTACTACACCGTGTTTTCGGTGGCGCCGCTGCTGTTGATCGTGATCGCGGTGGCCGGGCTGGTGTTCGGCCAGGAGGCTGCGCGCGGCGAGATCGTCGGCCAGCTCTCAGGCCTGCTGGGCACCGACGGCGCCCGCGCCGTCGAAAGCCTGCTGGACAACCTGAACCAGTCGGACAGCGGCGTGATGGCCACGCTGGTGGGCGTGCTGGTGCTGCTGGTGGGCGCCACCACGGTGTTTGCCGAGCTGCAGTCGGCACTCGACCGCATCTGGCGGGCGCCGGATCTTCCGCCCGGCCAGGGCCTGCTGGGCTTGCTGCGCACCCGCCTGCTGTCGCTGGGCATGGTTCTGGGGCTGGGCTTTTTGCTGACGGTGTCGCTGGTGGTCAGCGCGGGCTTGTCGGCGCTGGGCAAATGGTGGTCGCCCTGGTTCAGCGACGCCGCGCTGCTGCTGATGGAGGGGCTCAACATCGGCATCAGCCTGGTGCTGCTGACCGCCGTGTTCGCGATGATCTACAAATGGATGCCGCGGGCGCGGGTGGCCTGGCGCGACGTCTGGGTGGGCGCTGTCATCACTGCCTTGTTGTTCACCCTGGGCAAGCTGCTGATCGGGCTGTACATCGGCCGCAGTGGTGTGGCCTCGCCCTTTGGCGCGGCGGCGTCGGTGGTGGTGCTGCTGGTGTGGGTGTACTGGTCGGCGCAGATTTTTCTGCTGGGGGCCGAATTCACCTGGGTCTGGGCCAACCGCCATGGGTCGCTGCGGGTGCAGTGCGGCGCCGGGCCATTGCCGCCGGGCCGGCGGCTGGCCAAGCGCGTCGACCCGGCAGGTGCAGATGCAGCGGACACAGCGCCCGGGCAGGGCGTCGGCTCAGGGACAGGGACAGGGACAGGGACAGGGACTGGACACCGGCCTTGAGCCTGCAGCGGGCGGCCAGCTGGAACTGCACGCTGGGCGCCAGCGCACGGCCGACCTGGCGGCCATGCTGGCCACGCCGCCCGTGCTGGTCGATGGGCCTGCGCCGGTTGCGGCTTACTTGGCCGGCCCCCACAACTGCGCCAGCCGCGCGTCGCGGCCGCAGCTGCTGCGGTAGTACTGGTAGCGCAGCTGGTTCTTCTTGTAATAGTCCTGGTGCTCGGTTTCCGCCGGGTAGAAGGCGGCAGCGCGCTCGACCGTGGTGACGATCGGGTCCTTGAAGGGCTTGGTCTTTTCCAGGTCGGCCAGCGATGCCTTGGCCGCTGCCAACTGCATGTCGTCGTTGGCGAAGATGGCGCTGCGGTAAGACGAACCGACATCGCAGAACTGGCGGTTCTTGGTGGTCGGGTCGATGTTGCGCCAGAAGACGGCCAGCAGCTGCGCATAGCCCACCTTGGCCGGGTCGTAGACGATCTGCACTGCTTCGGCGTGGCCGGTGGTGTTGGTCGACACCTGCTTGTAGCTGGGGTTGGCCAGGGTGCCGCCGGTGTAGCCCGAGGTGGTGGACAGCACACCCGGCACCTTGTCGAAATCAGCTTCCACGCACCAGAAACAGCCGCCCGCAAAGGTGGCGATGGCCGTTGCAGGGGCAGCGGTTGCGGCAGGCGTTGCGGCAGGCGTTGTTGCGCTTGGCTTGGCGGCCGTCTGTGCTTGTGACGTCTGTGCTTGTGCCGCCAGGCTGCTGAGCAGGGCCAGGGCGATGGCCGACAAGGTGCGGGCACTCATGCTGCCACCTCAAAGCGCAGCGCCACGCCGTTGTTGCAGTAGCGCAGCCCGGTTGGCGCCGGCCCGTCCTTGAACACATGGCCGTGGTGGCCGCCGCAGCGCACGCAGTGGTATTCAGTGCGCGGCAGGATCAGCTTGTAGTCGGTGCGGGTGGCCAGTGCGCCCGGCAGCATGTCGAAAAAGCTCGGCCAGCCAGTGCCGCTCTCGTACTTCATGGTGTGGCTGAACAGCGGCAGGTCGCAGCCCACGCAGCGGTAGGTGCCGGCCCGCTTCTCGGCATTGAGGGCGCTGCTGCCCGGGCGTTCGGTGCCTTCCTGGCGCAGCACGTCGTACTGTGCGCTGCTGAGGCGTGCACGCCACTCGGCGTCGGTCAGCGTCAAGCGCTGGGGACGGGCTGCGGTCGTGGCCTGGGTGGCATCCGCAGCCTGGCCGGGCACGGCCTGGCTTGCGGCGCCGAAGGCGGAAAGCCATCCGAAGAGCTGGCGTCGGGTCATGGGATCTCCTGTCTGTGCAGCACGGTCGTGCAGGGGGGCGGTGGTGCATGGGCTGTGGCGGCGCATGCGCGGCGGCACCCGCGGGTCACACCCACCCCTGCCGCCATTGTGTGGCGTCGGTCAGGTCGCGCCAATGCAGCAGCATGCTGCGCTTGGAATGCACCGCCTCCAGTTCCACCTGGTCGATGCGCACCGCAGGCGGCTCGGGCAGCACCACCCGGGTGACGATGAAATGGCGCTCCTTGTGGCGCGGCGACACCGCAGTCCACTTGCTCAGCAGCAGTTTTTTCGGGCTCAGCGGGTTTTTGGCCGGGCCGCTTGCAGGTTGGTGGGTGCTTGCCATGGCGCCATCCTGCCCGGTTGTGGCTGGTGTGGTGGCTGGCGTGGTCATGCAGGCTGCAGCTGGCGCGCCAGCACAGCCTGCTTTGGTGGCTGGCGCAGGCACACTGGGCGCCCCTGGCTTCTTTCAGTCCACACCCGATGCAAACCACGCCACCCTTGTCAAGCAAACGCGTCGGCCTGCTTGGTTTTGGCGCCATCGGCCGCGCCATCCTGGCGTCAGCGGCGCAAGCCCCGGTGCCCGGCCACCAGTTCAGCGCCGTGCTGGTGCGGCCGCACCAGCTGGCCGAGGCACAGGCCACAGTGCCGGCCGGTGTGGCGGTGGTCACCACGCTGGACGACTTGCTGGCGCTGGCGCCCGACGTGGTGGTGGAGTCGGCCGGCCAGCCGGCGGTGGCAGCGCATGGGGCGCAGGTGCTGGCCCGTGGCACGCAACTGCTGCTGCTGTCGGTCGGGGCGCTGGCGGATGCGGCGTTGCACGCCCAGCTGGAACAGGCGGCACGCAGCGGCGGCGCCCGGCTGGTGCTGCCGGTGGGCGCCATCGCCGGGCTGGACGGCCTGATGGCGCTGCGCCAGGCCGGTCTGCAGCGGGTGCGCTACACCTCCACCAAGCCGCCCCTGGCCTGGCTGGGCACGCCGGCGCAAGACCAGTTTGACCTGCTGGCGCTGCGCAGCCGCACCGTGGTGTTTGAAGGCAGCGCACGCGCTGCGGCCTTGGGCTTTCCGAAAAACGCCAACCTGGCGGCGGCCGTGGCGCTGGCCGGCCTGGGCCTGGACGCCACCACGGTGCAGCTGGTGGCCGACCCGGCGGCCACCGGCAACACCGGCCAGATCGACGCCGAGGGCGCGGCGTCCCGGCTGCAGGTCAGCGTATCGGGTGCCAGCACGGCGGCCAACCCCAAGACATCGGGCATCGTCGCCTTCAGCGTGCTGTCCTGCCTGGCCAATGCGGCGTCGCCCATCGGCTTTGGCTGATGCCTGCGGGCCCGGACGCAAACGCGTCGCGCGCAGCCGCTCAGTGCAAGGCCGGCTGTTGCGCGTTGCGGTGGTAGGCGGCAAACAAACCCACGGCGGCCTGGCGCAGCCGGGCGTCGCTGCTGCAGTGGCCGGTGGCCAGGCGCTGGAAGGCGTAGGCGTCGTCCACACACATGCGCTGCAGGTCCACCGCCCAGCCTTCGGCCTGCATCAGGCGCTGGAACTGCGCCAGCGCAGGCAGCGGCATCACCAGCACCGCAGCGGCTGCCGCTGTCGAAACGCTGGTGGCCGTGGGGGTGTCGAGGTGCTGGGCCATGGGTGTCTCCGGGGCCAGCCGGGCTGCCAGCCAGTGTGGCCATGCTGCCGCTGCAGGCCGGCGCTGATGCCTTGAACAGCGGGCAATCTGACCGTGATTCCCCGGCATCAGTGCCAGGCGATCGCCTGGAAGCACCCGCCTGGGGCGCAGCTGCTCAGGCCAGTGAAAAGCCCACCAGCGCCTGCAAGGCTGCGCCAGCGCCACATCGGGGTCGTCGACCTTGATGGTGTGCATGCCCAGGGCGCGCGCGGGCTTGAGGTTGACGCCCAGGTCGTCCAGGAAGACACAGTGCGCCGGCGCCACCGCCAGGGCTTCGCACATCAGCAGGTAGATCTGCGGGTCGGGCTTGCGCATGCCCAGCTTGGCGCTTTCGATCACATGGTGGAACAGCGGCAGCACCGCGTCGCGGCCGACTGGGTCAGGCTGCAGGTCGGTGTTGTCGGGGCCGGGGCTGGCCACGTTGTTGGTGATCAGGCCGATCTTCAGGCGTGTGCGCAGCACCCGCAGCGCCTGCACCATCTGCGGCCGGATGCTGCCGCCGAGCAGGGCGATGACCTCGCGCCCGCGCACCGCATGGCCCAGGGCCGCGCTCTCTTCGGCAAAGGCGGCATCGAAGGCGGCCAGGTCGATGGCGCTGCGTTCGAAGCGGGCCCAGGCGTTGTCGAGGTGGTTGCTGGCATTGACGGTGCGCAGAAAGTCGCGGGGCAGGCCGTGGGCCTGCTCGTAGGCCGCAAAGGCCTCGAAGGGCGACGAGCTGATGACACCGCCGAAATCCCAGATGACGGCCTGGATGTCGGGTGCGGGCATGGGGTCTCCGGGTGGGTCTGGCGTGGGCTGGGTGGGCTGCTGTGTCGGGCCTGGCGCTGCGGGCGCGGGGCTGCAGCAAGGCCAAGCCATTGTCGGCCAGCGGCTTGCCAGGGTGGCCGCCAGAATGCGCGCCCATGGATTCCTTGTCGCAAATTGCCCTGGGGGCGGCCGTCGGTGTGGCGGTGATGGGCCGCCGCACGGCGGTGTGGAAGGCTGCCGCCTGGGGCGCGGTGGCCGGCACCCTGCCAGACCTGGACGTGCTGATCGACCATGGCGACCCGATCCGCAACATGGTGCTGCACCGCGCCGAAACCCATGCACCCTTCTGGTTGACGCTGTTTGCGCTGCCCTTTGGCGCGCTGGTGGCCTGGCTGAGCGGGCAGCGCAGGCTGTGGCGGCGCTGGGTGTTGGCGATGTGGGCGGTGCTGGTGACCCACCCGCTGCTCGATGGCATGACGGTCTACGGCACCCAGCTGGGCCTGCCGTTCAGCAACCACCCCTATGGCGTGGGCAGCGTGTTCATCATCGACCCGCTCTACACCCTGCCGCTGCTGGTGGGCACGGCCTGGGCGCTGCGCAGTGGCGGTGGCGGTCGTGGCGGTGTTGGCGCAGGCGGCGGGCGCGGTCTGCTGGCCAATGCCGCCGGCCTGCTGCTGAGCACGGCCTACCTGGGCTGGAGCATGTGGGCGCAGCAGCAGGCCACGGCGGTGGCGCGCAGCGCGCTGGCAGCGCAGGGCATCGTGGCCGAGCGGCTGCTGGTGACGCCGGCGCCGCTGAACACCTTGCTGTGGCGGGTGGTGGCGGTGCAGGGCGACGCACTTTCATGAGGGCTTCTGGTCGGTGCTGGATGCGCAGCCGGGCATGCACTTCGACCGCTTCCCGCGCGGCACGGCGCTGTGGCCGGCGGTGCAGGGCATCGACGGTGTGCAGCGCATCGCCGCCTTCAGCCACGGCTTTTTTGCCTTGGATGTGCACGGCGACGGGCCTGCCCAGCGCTTGCGCATCACCGATTTGCGCATGGGCCAGGAGCCGACCTACACCTTCCGCTTCGAGGTGGCGCAGCGCCAGGGTGATGCCTGGGTGGCACTGCCGGTGGCGGTGCAGCAGGGCATGCGGCCCGACATCGGCCGCGCCTGGGCCTGGCTGTGGCGGCGTGCGCTGGGCCAGCCGCTGGCGCCGCCGCGCTGAGCGCTGCGGCTGCTCAGGCCGGCAGGTCGGGCACGTCGGCGGCTGGCAGCACCGCCGTGGTGAAACGGAAGCCCGGCCGGGCGACGTAGCGCAGGTCCGACTTGACCAGCTTCATGAATTCACGGTGGCCGACCTTGGTGCGGCCCACCAGGCAGCCGGCGCTGGCTTGGCCGATGTCGCTCTCCGGCAGGTCGAAGCCCCAGTGCTGGTTGACGCCGAACAAGCCGGTGAAGGTCTTGTCGCCGTCGCGCTCAAAGTCCTGGTTCAGGTCGCGGTGCACCGTGATGCTGGCCACCTGCACCAGGGCTTCATGCGGGTTGGCGCCGCCACGCGGGTGCATGCCCACCTCCCAGGCCTTGTACTGGCCGAAGGCAATGCGCGCCGCGCCGTGCTTGTCCAGCACCTTCTGTTTGGTGTAGTAGGTGCCGGGCTCGGTGGTGCCTTGCCAGCTGCCGGCCAGCTGCACCACACCGGCCGCGTCGACCTGCAGCACGGTGCGCAGGTCGTTGAAGATGTTCGGCTTGTCTTCATTGGCCGTGCCATCGGGGTTCATGCCCTCGACATAGACGATGTTCACGCAGCCCGGGTGGCGGCAAAACCACCAGCCCTTGGCCAGCACGGCAGCGGCCAGGCGGCCGGCCAGTGTGGGCGGCAGGGTCAGCGGGAACAGGGCTTTGACGCTGGGCGCCAGCAGGGCGCGGGCGGATTCCTTGTCGATCTGGGCCTTGGCCGGGGTGCCGATCTTGGCCATGAATTCGGCCAGTGCCCAGTGCGAGATGGGGCCGAACTGGCCATCGGCCGGCGGCTCCAGCAGGCCGGCCTCGGTCAGGCGCTGCTGCACGGCGGTGGCCAGCGCCGTGTCGCCGCCCAGCGCAGCAAACGACACAGGGCCAGCGCTGCCTTGCGCGATCTTGTCCAGGGTCATGGGGCTCTCCAGGGTGGCGGCCTGGCGACATGCCGGGCCACTGCGCAGTGGGCCTGCGGCGCTGCAGGCGGTCAAGCAAGGGCTTGGGGATTGCCGGCTGCGCGCAAGCTCAGGTTGAGGGCGTCAGCCAGCGTTCGGCCAGCTTGACCCAGTAGGTGGCGCCGGTGCTCAGCACCCGGTCATTGAAGTCATAGCCGGCGTTGTGCACCATGCAGCCACCCACGCTGCCCACGCCGTTGCCGATGTTGATGTAGCAGCCGGGCACCTTCTCCAGGAAGAAGGCGAAGTCTTCGCTGGCGGTCACCGGCTCGGGCTGGCTGGCCAGGCCGGCATCGCCCAGCCAGTCTCGCACCAGCTGCTTGCAGAAGTCGGTGTGTTCTGGCGTGTTGTTCAGCACCGGATAGCGGCGGATGTAGCGCACCTCGGCGCTGGCGCCAAAGCTGGCTGCCTGGGCCTGGGCGATCTCGGTGATGCGCCGCTCCAGCAGGTCGCGCACGCTGGGCTGCATGGCGCGCACCGTCAGGCGCAATTCGGCGCTGCCGGGGATGACATTGGGCGCGTCACCGGCCAGAAACGCGCCCACGGTGATGATGCCGGTGTGCAGCGGCGGCACGTTGCGTGCCACCACGGTCTGCAGCGCCATCACGATGGCGGCACCGGCCACGATCGGGTCGACCGCCGTCTGCGGAATAGCGCCATGGCCGCCGGTGCCCCGGACCGTGATGATGCAGGTGTCGCCGCTGGCCATGGCAAAGCCGGGCACCGCCTGGAACTGCCCTTCGGGCAGGCCGGGCATGTTGTGCATGCCGAACATGGCGTCACACGGAAACAAGTCCAGGAAGCCGTCTTCCAGCATCTTGCGCGCGCCGGCCAGGCCTTCTTCGGCCGGCTGGAACACCGCATGCACGGTGCCGTCGAACTGGCGCGTGGCGGCCAGGTGGCGGCAGGCCGACAGCAGCATGGCCGTGTGGCCGTCGTGGCCGCAGGCGTGCATCTTGCCGAAGACCTTGCTGGCCCAGGCCTTGCCGGAGGTCTCGGCGATGGGCAGCGCGTCCATGTCGGCGCGCAGGCCGATGCGGCGCGCGCTTTGCCCCAAGCTGCCGCGCAGCGTGCCCACCACGCCGGTGCCTGCCAGGCCGCGGTGCACCTCCCAGCCCCAGCGGGCCAGGCGCTCGGCCACCAGGTCGCTGGTGGCATGTTCTTCATAAGCCAGCTCGGGGTTGGCATGGATCTGCTGGCGGATGGCGACCATCTCGGCTTCATGGGCGCGGATCTCGGCCAGTGCGGGCAGGTGCAGGGGGGCGTTCATCGTCGGGGCCTTGGCAGCGGGGAAGCTTGAATTTTGCGCGGCGCTGGCCGCAACGCACGGTCGCCTGCGCAGCAGGTTCCATCCATACTGGCCGCTGAGCGACTGTGGGCCCCGTGCCCGGTGCACGATGGCTTCATTTTTGCTGGCTTGGGAATACGGCGGTGGCCTGGGCCATGTGGCCCGCTTCAAGCCCTTGGCCGAGCGCCTGCGCGCGCGCGGCCACCGCGTCACCTTGGTGTTGCGCGATCTGGTGCTGACCGAGAGCCTGCTGCGCGACACCGACCTGCTGCGCTTGCAGGCGCCGTTGTGGCAGCACCGCACCATGGGCCTGCCCGAAACCCAGGCCAGCATTGCCGAGATCTTGTTGGCCACCGGCTATCTGCGCAGCGAGACCCTGGCCGGCCAGGTGCAAGGCTGGCGCGCGGCCTTGGCCCTGACCCAGGCCGATGTGCTGGTGGCCGACTACGCGCCCACGGCGGTGCTGGCCGCGCGCATCGCCCGGGTGCCGTCGGCGGTGGTCGGCATCGGTTTTTACATGCCGCCCGAGCGTGCGCCCATGCCGGCCTTTCGCGACTGGGAACCACTGGCGCCCGGACGCATTGAACACGCCGAGCGCACGGTGCTGGCAGCCGCCGACGGCGTGCTGCAGGCGGCCGGCGCGGCGCCGCTGACCCAGTTGTCGCAACTGCTGCACGGCGACGACTCCTTGCTGTGCACCTGGCCCGAGCTGGACCATTACGGGCGCGACAGCCTGCCGCCCGGCCGGCAGTTCCACGGCGTGGAGTTTTTGCCGCACAGCGGCACGCCGCCGGTCTGGCCCGCCGGCAGTGGCCCTGCCGTGTTTGCGTACCTCAAATCAGCCCACCCCGACCACGTGGCGGTGCTGCAGGCGCTGGTGCATGTGGGCTGCCGGGTGCTGTGCTACTTGCCGGAACTGGCCAGCGGCAAGGCCGTGCCGCTGGTGTCGCCGCAGATCGGCTACACGGCACAACCGGTCGACCTGCAGACGGCTTGCGAGCACAGCGCGCTGGTGGTCTGCCATGCCGGCATCGCGACCCTGACGCAGGCGCTGCTGGCTGGCAAGCCGCTGCTGCTGCTGCCGATGCAGGCCGAGCAGTTTTTGCTGTCGCGGCGGGTGGCCCGCAGCGGCGCGGCCATCAACCTGGCCGAGCAGCGCCGGCCGGTGGATTTGCCTGCACTGCTGCGCCAGCTGCTGGCGCCCGGTGCCGCACGCACGGCGGCGGCAGCCTTTGCCCACAGATACCGCAGCTTTGACCGCGCAGCACAGCTTGATGGGCTGGTCGACCGCTTTGAGGCGTTGCTGGCGCAGCGGTGATTGCCCGCCATGAAAAAGGGCGCCCGGTTGAGGCGCCCTGCGACTGCACGCTCCGGCGAGCAGGTGCTCAGCTTGTGCGCCGCCGGCGTGCCATCCAGCCGACCAGACCCAGCCCGCCCAGCAGCAGCGCATAGGTGGATGGCTCGGGCACCGGTGCGGCGCTGAACTGGAAGGCCTGGAATTGTCCGTCTGGCAGCCGGTCGGTGAAGGGCCGGTAGTCGGGCGTGAGGCTGTTGCTGTCAAAGCTGAAGGGGTCGCCCGAGCTGGCGTGCGAGCCACCGGGTGTGCCTGGCGTGGTGTAGCCAGGGATCAAGATCTCCTGGCCAGCGGTGAATTCACCATAACCATAGCCGCACTCGCCGCCGCAGAAGTCGACCCAGTTGTTCGGCACGATGAAGTGCTGTTCGGGCACCACAACACCAGCACCGGCGGGTGAATTGCCGCTGGCGGCCGTGCGCAGGTCGTAGACCATGTCCAGCGACTGGCCGGCGTTGAGCACACCCAGGTCGATCTCGAAGTCGCCGCCGACGATGGCGCGCTGCAAGCCAGCCGCCGGAATACAGATTGACGCCGGTGTAGTTGAACTGGCCCAGCCCGCTTGTCGTCGCTGCGCAGGCTGGCGTTGCTGGCCCACACGCTGCTGCCGTTGACGGCGATGTTGAAGCTGGTGCTCGCCAGCAGGAACTGGCCGCCGGTCAGGGCTGCATTGACCTCGTTGCTGATCTGCCCGGGCGTGATGTAGAACTTGAACTTGATCGCCTGTGCGGCGTTGCTGTCGTTGGTGACCGTGGCCTTGAACTGGAAGGCGCCGGTGACGTCGTAGCTGCCGGTGCCCGATGAGCGGCTGCCGAAGGTGCCGTCGCTGCTGCCATAACTGTGTAGGCCGGCGCTGCTGTCAGCGCTGTACGGAAACTCCAGCACGTCGACGTTGTAGCCGTCTGGTCCGCTGACCCGATTGACGCGGGCGGTCATTGCCGAGCTGGTAGCTGCCGGTGGCCAACAATTCGATGTTGTTCACCGACTGGGCTTGTGACGCCATGCAGGCGCAGGCCAGCGACACGGCGACTGACAGCGCACGCAGATCACATTGGTTGACAGCATCTTTCATTGCAAGCTCCGGGTTCTGTAGATTACCCAGAGGATCCTGCCACGTGGGTCCAGGCGGTGACCACCCCTGAACCGGGGTGGCCGCAGCTGCCACAGTTGTGCATGGCCGCCACGGCCGTGACATTGCATGCAGATGCAGGCTGTGGTGCCGGTGCCCATACCTGGTGCCTATTCCTGGTGCCCACACCTGATGCCTATAGCTGATACCTATACCCGGCGCAGCTGCAGCACGCCGTCGTCCAGCCTGCCAAAGCGGATGGTCAGCAGGTCGGCCAGGTAACTTTGGTGCACCTGCCAGGGCGCGCGCGTGCCCTGCTGCGGCAGCAAGCCGGCGGCGCGCTGCACATAGCCCGAGCTGAAGCTGAGAAACGGCCGCACCGGCACCGACGGGTCGTGCTGCGGCATGGCGATGGCGTGGCCGTGGCGCTGCATGTGCTTGAGCAGCCGGCAAACCCAGCCGGCGGTGAGGTCGGCCTTCAGCGTCCACGATGCATTGGTGTAGCCGAAGGCCATCACCAGGTTGGGCACACCGCCCAGCATCATGCCCTTGTAGGCCAGCGCCTGGCCCGGCAGCACGGCACGGCCGTCGACGTGGATGGCGATGTCGCCCAGCACATTGAGCTGCAGGCCGGTGGCCAGCACCACGATGTCGGCATCCAGGTGCTGGCCGCTGGCCAGCTGCACGCCCTGGGCGGTGAAGTGCTGGATGCTGTCGGTCACCACGGCCGCGCGGCCGGCGCGGACTTGCTGGAACAGGTCGCCATCGGGCGCCACACACACCCGCTGGTCCCAGGGCTTGTAGCGGGGGCTGAAATGCAGGCTGGCATCGCAGCTGTCGCCCAGCTCGGCAGCGGCCATGGCGACCAGGCGCTGCTTGACCTGGGCCGGGCGCTTGCGCGCCAGGCCGTAGTAGAAGCGGCCGACCAGCACATTCTTCCAGCGGGTGATGGCATAGGCCACGCGGGCCGGCAGCCAGCGGTTGAGGTGCTGGGCGATGGCATCGACCGACGGGCGGTTGACCACATAGGTGGGCGAGCGCTGCAGCATGGTCACTTGGGCGGCGGTCTTGCCCAGTTCGGGCACCAGGGTGACGGCAGTGGCGCCGCTGCCCACCACCACCACGCGCTGGCCGGCGTGGTCCAGCCCCGGCGGCCAGAACTGCGGCGTGACGATGCGGCCCTGGAATGCTGCCTCGCCATCGAACACCGGACGGTGGCCATTGGCATAGCTGTAGTAGCCGCTGCACAGGTACAGGAAGCGGGCGCGCTGCTGCAGCAACTGCACCGCGCCGGTGGCCGCGTCGGTGTGCTGCAGCTGCACGGTCCAGCAGGCGCCGGCACTGTGCCAGTCCGCGCGCAGCACCTTGTGGCCAAAGCGGATCTGCGGCGTGATGCCGGCCTCGTCGGCGGTTTCGCGGATGTAGCGCAGGATGGACGGTCCGTCGGCAATGGCCTTGGCGGCGCGCCAGGGCTTGAAGTCATAGCCCAGCGTGTGCATGTCGGAATCAGACCGGACGCCGGGGTAGCGGAACAGATCCCAGGTGCCGCCGATGGCCTGGCGGGCCTCGACGATGGCCCAGCGCTGGCGCGGGCAGCGGCGCTGCAGGTGGCGCGCAGCGCCGATGCCCGACAGGCCGGCGCCGACGATCAAGACATCCAGCGGCGCGGTGGCTTCGGTTTCGGCGGGCATGTGTCGGCCGCTGGGCGGCATGTGGAGGTGTTGGCGTGCGGTCGGCGGCGTGCGCCGCTGGCCTTGTCACCAAGCTGTCAGCGGCGGCGCTGGCTGCACCGCATCATGCCGGCTGGCACAGCAGGAGCATGCATGGCGATCTTTGAATTGCGCACCTACCAGGTCACCGTCGGCAAGATGGCCGATGTGGTGCACCTCTACAAGACCCTGGGCTGGCCGGCGCTGGCCAAGCACCCGGCCAAGCTGGTGGGCTATTTCACCGGCGACATCGGCGCACTGAACCAGCTGGTGCATTTGTGGAAGTTTGACGACGACGCCGACCGGCGCGCTTTCTGGGCCGCGCTGTTTGCCGACCCCGACTTCATGGCCTTTGCCGCCCAGCTGCGCCCGCTGCTGCAATCGCAGGAGAACAAGCTGATGATGGCTGCGCCCTGGGGGCCGCAGCCATGAGCGGCGCCGCCAACACCATGCAGTTCACCCGGCTCGGCCGCACCGGGCTGACGGTATCGCGCTTGTGCCTGGGCTGCATGACCTACGGCGTGCCTGCGCGTGGCAGCCACCCCTGGACCTTGCCCGAAGACCAGAGCCGGCCGCTGATCCGCCAGGCGGTGGAACTGGGCATCAACTTCTTCGACACCGCCAACAACTATTCCGACGGCACCAGCGAAGAAATCACCGGCCGGGCGCTGCGCGACTTTGCCCGGCGCGACGAGATCGTGGTGGCCACCAAGGTGCGCTTCGGCAACCGGCGCGGGCCCAACATCGGCGGGCTGTCGCGCAAGACCATCTTCGAAGAGATCGACGGCAGCTTGAAGCGCCTGGGCATGGACCATGTGGATCTGTACCAGATCCACCGCTGGGACCCGGCCACGCCGATCGAAGAGACCATGGAAGCGCTGCACGATGTGGTGAAGGCCGGCAAGGCGCGCTACATCGGCGCGTCGTCCATGCACGCCTGGCAACTGGCCAAGGCCAATGCGGTGGCGCGCCAGCATGGCTGGACGGCGTTTGTCAGCATGCAGCCCGAGCTGAGCCTGCTCTACCGCGAAGAAGAGCGCGAGATGCTGCCGCTGTGCCAGGACCAGGGTGTTGGGCGTGATCCCCTGGAGCCCGCTGGCGCGCGGCCGCCTGGCGCGGCCCTGGGGTGCCGACACACCGCGCATCGCCAGCGATGTGTTTGGGGCCACGCTGTTCAAGCACACCGAGGCCAACGACGCCCTGGTGCATGCCGCGCTGGCCCAGGTGGCGGCGCAGCGTGGTGCACCGCTGGCGGCCGTGGCCCTGGCCTGGCTGCTGCAGAAGCCCGGGGTGACGGCGCCGATCATCGGCGCGTCCAAGCCCGGGCACTTTGACGATGCGGTGGCAGCGCTGGGCCTGCAGCTCAGCGCCGACGACATCGCCACGCTGCAAGCGCCTTACCTGCCGCATGCGGTGGTGGGCTTCGAGTAAGTCCGCCTTGTCGGCCTGGGGCCAGACGCAAAAAAGCCCCGGCCAGCGGGGCTTTTTGTCTTGCAGCTTGCAGCTCAGGCCTGGCGGGCGCGCCGCTTGGCCATGAAGCCGACCAGGCCCAGGCCAGCCAGCATCAGCGCATAGGTTTCCGGCTCGGGGATCGGTGCCGTCACGGTGCCGATGTATTGCAGCTGGCCGCGGATGGCGCCGCCAGGAAAGGCGCCGTTGTGCAGGTTGACGTAAAAATTGCCAGCGTTGCCTGGATTGATCGAACCGAGATCCGTGTCCATCAGGTTCATGCCCGTCAGCATGCCGTTGAAGTTCACGATCACGGGGCCGTTGGTGCCGGCAGCGCCCGCGTGGATATGGGCGCCGGTCGGCGTGTCGATGTTGAGGGCCATGATCGCCCAGCTCACGGTCTTGGCGACGTTGTCGATCGACAGCGTGGCGGCCCCGAAGCCATCGGTGTCACCCGGCGGCCGACTTCGTTGGCACCCAGCAGGGGGCGTAGTAGCTGTCGACGGCGGCCTGCGCCGGGGCGCAGGCAAGGGCTGCGACGGCAGCCAGGCTGAAAATGGTTTTGCGCATGGAAACTCCGGTGGATTGCCGAGTAAAAAAGGACTCCTGCGTAGGCTATCCGGATTCGACCCATGGCGGTGCATGTGGCGCCCCCCAACTCAAGGGGGTCAGGTTGCCTATCGCCTTGGTGCGCCCAAGGCCCTGGCCTGCGGCCGGCCGCTGCGCTGGCAATTTCGACCCCTTACTGTCCGGCAAAGCCCGCGCAGGCACCAGGGCTGAGGCGCGCCATCACCGACTGGAACAGCGGCGTCGCGGTCAGCCGCGCCAACCAGGCCTGCAACTGCGGCAATGGCGTGCTGTTGAACCAAACCGGGTCGCAGGCCGCAAACTGGCGCACAAAGGGCAGCAGGGCCATGTCGGCCAGGGACACGGAATCGCGCAGCAGACAGCGCTGTGTGGCCAGGCGCGCCTGCATGGGCTGCAGCAGCAAGTCCAGCGCGGCATCGCGGTCGTCCAGCGCCGACCGGCCAGGGTGGCGCGACGCGTATTTGTAGCTGTCCAGCAGCGCCTTGAAGGGCCCGTCGTTGAGGTCGACCCAGGCCTGCACTGCATCGGCTTCGTCCGCACGCAGCCAGCCTTGCGGGTCATGGCCTTGCAAGGCCCAGCGCATGATGTCCAGGCTTTGGTCCAGCACCCGGCCGTCGGGCAACTGCAGCACCGGCACCGTGCCCTTGGCCGACGCCGCAATGAGCGCGGCGGGTTTGTCGCGCAAGCTGACCTCGTGCAGCACCACCGCCGTGCCCGACACCTGCAGCGCCAGCCGCGCCCGGATGGCATAGGGGCAGCGGCGGAACGAATACAGGACAGGCTGCAGGCCGCTGGGCATGGCGCGGGCGGGTTGGCTCAGTACACGCCCATGTAGTCCTTCTTGCCGACCGGGATGCCGTTGTGGCGCAGGATGGCGTAGGCGGTGGTGGTGTGGAAGAAGAACTGCGGCAGCCCGTAGTGCACCAGATAGTGGTGGCCGCTGAGCTTTTTCTCCTTGGGGGTGCCGGGGCGCAAGACGATCTCGCGGCTGTCGCTGCCCTCGAACTGGGCGGCCTGCAAGCTGTCGAGGAAGTCCAGGGTCTGCTGCAGCAGCAGGTCCAGGTCGGCAAAGCTCTTTTCCTGGCCGGCGCTGGCGGGCACCGCAACGTCTGCCAGCCGGGCCGACACGCCACGCGCAAAGTCGGCAGCAATCTGCACCTGCTTGCACAGCGCGAACATGTCAGGGAACAGCCGCGCCTGCAGGTAGGCATCGGGGTCGATCGACTTGGCCGTGGCATGGGCGTCGACCTGGGCCAACATGGTTTTCAGCGCCGTCAGCATCTGTTTGAAGACAGGAATCGATTGGCTATAGAGGTGTGTGGTCATGGTCCATCTCCTGAAGGTGGCGGGTTGTCCCCGCCCATCCGTGGCTGCGTGCGTCTTTGAGCGCATGGCTGGGCGCGTGGTTGGGCGCATGGTTGGGCGCGTGATCGATTGTCCGGCACGCGCTTGGCGGCGGTGCCAGGGTGGCCCCGCCAGGCCCTGCGCTGCCTGTTGCACGCTGCGCCTGTCACCGCGCGACGCAAGCAGCCGTTCATGGTCTGATGGCACCGGGCCGCGCCGCCCTGGCGTGGTTCTGGCCATCCCGTCGCCTTTTGTGGTCGCCAGCAGCAGCACGCCATGCCCCCGCCCCCGCCATCGCTGTTCCTGTCCTACGCCCGCGGCGACGACGAGCCGTTTGCGCGCCAGCTGCATGGCCAGCTGGTCGCCGCCGGCCATGCGGTCTGGTTCGACCGCGACTGCATGCCCAGCCGCGCCCTGAGCTTCTTGAAGGAGATCCGCGACGCGGTCCGTGCTGCCGACCGGCTGGTGGTGGTGATCGGCCCACGCTGCCTGGCATCCGACTATTGCCGCGCCGAGTGGCAGGCTGCGTTGGCAGACGGCAAGCCGGTCACCCCTGTGCTGCGCCTGGGGCCGCCCGCCATGCTGCCGCCGGAGCTGCGCGGCTTCCACAGCCCCGACCTGCGTGCAGATGCCGACCCGGCCGCCGGCCTGGGCGACCTGCTGCGCGTGCTGCGTGACCCGCCGCCACCGCTGGGCCCGCTGATCGGCGGTGTGCCTGACGTGCCGCCGCACTTCCAGCCGCGGCCTGATGCGCTGTCGGCGCTGGCGGCGCAGGTGCTGGTTGACGCGCAGCAGCCCGTCACACTGACCGGCCCGGCACGCGTGACCGTGCTGCACGGCATGGGTGGCCTGGGCAAATCGGTCATCGCGGCGGCTTTTGCGCGGTCGACCACCACCCGCCGGTCGTTTGCCGATGGTGTGCTGTGGCTGCCCTGCAGCGAGGCCACGTCGGCGCTGGCGCTGCTGGCCGATCTGGCGCGCCTGCTCGGCGACCCCGCGCAGCACCACGCCACGCTGGGCACTTCGGCCACCCGCCTGGCCGCGCTGCTGCAGACCCGCAGCCTGCTGCTGGTGCTGGACAACGCCTGGCAGCCCGAGCAGGCCGCGCCGCTGGTCGACGTGCTGGGGCCGGCCTGTCGCCTGTTGCTGACCAGCCGGCGTGCCGATCTGGCGCTGGCCTTGGGCGCGCCCGCCATCGCGCTCGATCTGCCAGACGAGGCGCTGGCGCTGAAACATCTGGCCGACTGGGCGGGTGTGGCGCCCGATGCGCTGCCGCCGGAGGCCGCCGAGGTGGCGCGTGAATGCGGCTGTTTGCCGTTTGCGCTGGCGCTGAACGGCGCCATGTTTGCCCAGGGCCTGGCCTGGGCCGATCTGGCCGCTGCGCTGCGCGCGCATGCGCTCGACTTTGCCGAGCAGCGCTTCAAGAGCTACCCGCACCCGACCGTGCTGCAGTCGCTGGGGCTGAGCCTGCAGGCGCTGGATGCCGAAGACGCCGCCGCTGGCGCGCGGCTGCGCGAGCTGGCGGCCTTCCACCCTGCCGGCGGCATTGCCGAGCCGGCGGTGGCTGTGCTGTGGGCGCACACCGCCGGGCTGACGGCGGCGCAGTCGGCCAAGACCTTGTTGCGGCTGGCCGGGCGCGCGCTGCTGCGCCTGTTGCCCGGCCACAGCGCGCGGCAGGTGCTGGTGCACGATCTGCAGCACGACTACCTGCTGTGCCTGACCGACGCTGCCAGCCTGCAGGCCACGCTGTTGCAAGCCTGGTCGCTGCGCTGCGGCGGTGATTGGACGCAGTTGCCCGATGACGGTTATGCGCAGCGCCACTTGGTGGCGCACCTGCTGGCCGCCGGCCGCGCGCCCGAGGTGCAGGCCCTGCTGGACCGCAGCAGCGCCGACGGCGCAAACGCCTGGTTTGCGGCCCACACCCAGCCCGGTGGCGAGGCCGATGTGCTGCAGGACCTGGCCGATGCCGCCGCAGCCACCGCCGACGAGTGCCAGCGCTGGCGCCGTGCGCTGATGCAGCGGTCGGTGCAAGACAGGTTGGCGCAGATCCCGGCCGACCTGCACCTGGCCACCATGGCCGATGCACCAGCGTCGGCTGCGGCCGCGCTGGCCGGCGCACGCGCCCAGGCCGACCCCGACCAGCGTGTGTCCGCCTTGCTGGCGCTCATGCCGGGGCTGCAGCCACAGGCGCGCACCGCCGTCTTGGCGGAATGCCTGGCCGTGGTGCGTGCGCGCCAGGCGCATGCGCGTGCCCGCTGGTTGCCGGCCATCACGGCCTGGCTGCCCGAGGACGCGCGTGCGTCTGTTGCGCAAGAAGCCCTGGCCGCCGCACGCGCCATCGACATCGCGGTCTACCGCGCCCAGGGCTTGGCTGCAGTGCTGCCCTGGCTGGACGCCACCGCGCAGGCGGCGCTGCGCGCCGAATTGCTGTCGGCCTTGGATGCAGCAGCTGGTTCGGCCGGCTGGCGCGATGCCCTGCGGGCTGTGCTGCCTTTGTGTCCTGCCCATGCACCGCACGCACTGGCGCTTGCCCAGGGATTGACTGAAGATTTCAGCGCCGCCATGGCCTATGAGGCCATCGTGCCGCACCTGCCTGCAACGCTGCGCGCCGATGCTGCGCGCGCCGGCATGCGCCGTTTTGAGGCCGCGCGGTCCAACGGTCTGTGGATCGTGATTTCGCTGTCGCGCCATCTGCCTGATGCCGACGTGCAGGCACTGTTGGCGCGTGCGGTGCACGATGACCCGCGCCAGATCCCGGCGCTGGTCGACCGGCTGCCCGACCTGTTGCAGGGCCCGGCGCTGCAGGCGGCGCTGGCGGTGGTGGCCGCTGCCCTGCCCAGCATGCGCGAGCCCGAGCGCAGCCACACCCGGATCGCGCTGCTGCCGCACCACCCGGCCGCCTGGCGTGCGCAGGAGATCGAGGCACTGCTGGTCGACCTGCCCGCGCTGGACGGCAAGCGCAACCGCAGCCGTGCCTGGCAGGCGTTGCTGCCGCAGTTGTCGCCGCAGCAACAGCGCCGCGCGCGCGGCCTGGTGGCGCGGCTGGACGATGCGCCCGCACTGCTGCTGGCCGCAGCGCGCCTGGCCCTGCATGGTGACGCTGGCTTGCGCGACGCGGTGGCTGATCGCTGCGCGCGGCAAGCGCCGTCGCTGGCGCGCTGCATGGCGCTGGTGGCGTTGGCGACTGCCGAGCCAGACACGGCGGAGGGCACCACCCCGCACACGGCGCAGGATTCCATGCAAGACACCACGCGCTACGCCACCCGCGCGCAGCGCCTGGACGCAGCGGTTGCGGCGGTGCGCGCTTGCGGCCACCACCCCTTGCTGGTGCAGCCGCTGGTGGATCTGGCCGCGCGCTTGCCGGCGGTGCATGCGCAGCCGCTGCTGCAACAGGCGGCGCAGGCCTGTGTGATGCCGGGCGGCGACCTGGGCAGTTTTGCGCGCTTGGCCCCGCTGTGGCCGACAAGCGTGCGCGACGACCTGTGCCAGCGTGCCCTGGACCACGCTGCCCGGGGGCCGGGTGGGCCGGGTGGGCCGGATGGGGCGGACGGTGGCCGCTTGTCGCTGGCCATCGAACGCCTGGCGCCGGTGCTGTCACCCGGCTTGCAAGCCCATGCGCAAGCGCTGGTGCAGGCGATTCCTGCGCCTGGCTGGCGTTGGGCGGCGGGTTGCCACCTGCTGGCGGGGCGGGCCGACGCTGCGGCGGCCGTGTTGCGTGATGCACTGATCGTGGCTGCCGACACGGCACTGCAGGCGCAAGACGATGCCGAGTTTGCGGCGCTGTGCCGTGCGCTTGCTGCCTTGCTGGCGCAGCTGGCGCCGGCGCAACGGCCGCCGTTCGAGCATGTTCTGCACGATGCCGTGCAGGCCCTGCCGCCGGCATGGATCGTGGCGGTCGTCCCCGCCCTGCTGTCGGTGCTGGACGCGCAGGCGCTGGATGCCTTGGCAGAGCGTGCCTGGGCGGCCGGCGGCGGGCCGCTGTTGGCGGCATGGCTGGCACCGGCCTTCCTGCCTGCCAAACGCTGGCTCCGATTGACCGAGGCGCTGCCGGGGCTGGCCCCGTCTGGCGCGGACGATGGTGTCACGGCGCAGGCTTTGGCGCAGGCCGTCCAGGCCTTGTTGGCCGCACCTTTGGCGGTGCGTGCGCAGGCCTGGGCCCACGCCATGGCCAGCCCGCCCGCCGACCGGGTGCGGGCCGGCTTGCTGTTGGCCGGCCTGGCGCCGCTGGCGCTGTCACTGGGCCGCCAGGCCACGCTGGCCGGGGCGGCGCAGGCGCTGCTGGACGTCGGCGCCTGGTGGCCGTGACCGGCGCTGGGCGCAGCGCGTTCAGGCCGGCACAGCCACCGCCGCTGGCAGGCGCCGCGCCCGCTGCCGGTTGAAGACGGTGGCCACGCCGAGCAGCCCCAGCGCCCCGGCGGCCATCACCCAGGTGGTGCTGGCGCGGTCGACCACCAGGCCGGCCAGGCCCACGCCCATCGACTGGCCTAGAAAGAAGCAGCAGGCAAAGGCCGCCACGGCGGTGCCGCGCCGCTCCGGGGCCATCTGGGTGGCGTTGGTCTGCAGGGTGTTGTGCAGCATGTAGAAGCCCAGGCCCATCAAGATGCAGGCCGGCACGGCCCAGCCCCAGGCTGGCGCAAAGCCGATGGCGGCCAGCGCGAGTGCCATGCACCAGGCGCCGCCGCGCACCAGCCAGGCCTCGCCCAGCCGGGCTACCAGCACCCGTGCGGCCAGCGCAAAGGCCAGGCCACCCAGTGCGAAGCCCATCACCAGGCCACCCACGGTGGACAGTGGCAAGCCAAAGCGCTGGTGCAGGTGCGCGGCGATGAAGGCGAACGGGCCGTACACCACCGCGCCTTCAAAAAACACCACCACCAGCACCACCCGTGCCCAGGGCTGGGCCAGCACCGCACGGAACTGCCGCACCATGGTGGTGACCGCGCCGCCTGGCTGCCCGGGTGGCTGCAGCGCCGGTGGCGGCAGGCGGCGGCGGGCCAGCACCAGCACGGCCGCAGCCAGCAGGAACAGCCCGGCCACGCCGAAGAACGGCGTGCGCCAGGGCAGGTGCTCGGCGGTGTAGCCACCGGCCCACACGCCAGTGGCAAAGCCGGTGATCTGGCCGATCAGAAAGCGCGCCAGCACCGGCTGGCGGTGCTCGTAGGGCACGTTGTCGCCGATCCAGGCCATGGCCAGCGGGATCACGGCGGCGGCGGTGGCGCCGGCCAGCAGGCGCGCGGCCAGCAGGCTGTGGTGGCCGGGCGCCAGCGCGCACAGCAAGGTGGTGGCGGCCGACGCCAGGCAGGCCCAGGTGATGACACGCAGCTTGCCGAAGCGGTCGCCCAGCGGGCCGAACAGCGCCTGCGACAGGCCGTAGGCCACGGCGAACACGGTGATCACCCAGGAGGCCTGGCCCAGCGAGATCTGGAACTCGGTGGCCAGGCGTGGCAGCAGCGCATCGGCCAGGCGCATGGACACGCCGCTGGCCAGCGCGGCCAGGGACAGGGCGACGATCGGGCCCGTGGGTGTGCTGTGGGGTGTTGCGGAATCGGGCATCCGGCATTGTCCGGGCTGGCGCGGCTGCGGGCCGGTGCTGCAGCCGCGCCGCCGCCGGCATCTGCGAACACAACAGCTGCAAACCTGCAGGGGCCGGCGGTGCAGCAGACCGCCGTGGCCGGTCAGGGCCGGTCAGGGCCGAACAGTGCTGGACCTGCCGGCCTGTCAGGCGCGGGTGGCCTTGACCTTCTCGATGGCCTCGCGCGCTGCCAGTTCGCTGTTCAGCGACAGCTCCAGCGGTGCGCGGCAGAGGCCGGCGTAGGCGTACTGGCGGTTTTCGTAGACCATGGCGGCGGCCGGGAAGGTGTCCAGCAAGCGCTGCAGGCCGTCGCCGGGCGGCAATTGCGCCAGCAAGGCATCCAGGTGCGTGACCAGGGCCTGGTACTGGCTGGCGCCGATGGTGTCGGGCGCGCCTTCCACCCGCTGCAGCAGCTCTGCCAGGGTGATGGCGGTCCGGAATGTGCCGGTGAACGGGGCGGCCTCGGGGTGCTGTGTGTGTGCCATGCACTGCAGATGATGCCGCTGCGCGCTGTTGCAAGGGGGGGGCGCTGTGGATCTGCGGCTGTGCGGATCGGCATTGGTCCAAAGTTGCAGCTGGCCGCAGTTGCATCCGCGCGCAGCAGCCACCGTCTGCAAGCGCCCGTGCCGGCTGTGCGCGCCCTGTGGCTGGGGGGCCGGGTGGGGCTTGCCGCTCCTGGTGCGCCACAGGCGGTCTTTGCATCTGGCGACGGCGGTGCGGCGCCCGGTGTCCCCCAAGCTGTGGATGACGCCCAGGCTTAGCAACGTTTAAGGCCGGTTTAGCGCCAGCAAAGGACGCAACGGGCGCCGGCCGCCAAAGTGCAGCCAGCCCCCAAACGCCTGTCGCCGTCCCTGGCCTTGACCAGGCTGCTGCCAATGGTGGGCACCCCGCATCCCGTCATCTTTGGAGGATAGCCACCATGACCACCCAAGCCTGGCCCCTGACACCGCAGACCCCAGCCCAGCCGCTGCCCAGCGTCGGTGCCGACGTGTTGCTGGCGGCCCTGGACGCGCTGGACACCGGTGTGATGGTCTGCGACATGCGGGGCCGCCTGCTGGTGCACAACCATGCTGCTGGCCGCGAGCTGGCCGCCGGCGGCTTGCTGTCGCTCAGCCCCGAGGGCTTGCTCGACGTGGCCGGCGGCACCGGTTTGCTGGCGCTGCGCCGGGCGGTGCATGGCGCTGCCAGCGTGCAAAGCCACCACCTGGTGCCGCTGCGCCACGGCACACAGTGCCTGATGCTGGCGGTGCAGCCGCTGCGCTGCGACGAGGGCGGCGCACCCCGGGTGCTGTTGCTGACCGGCAGGCGTGGGCTGTGCCCCGACCTGGCGGTGCACCACCTGGGGCGGGTGTATGCGTTGACGCCGGCGGAGTCGTCGGTGCTGTCCTGCCTGCTGGCGGGTGTGCGCATCGTCGACATGGCCCAGGCCCGCGGTGTCAAGCTGTCAACCGTGCGCACCCAGGTGGCGGCGCTGCGGGCCAAGATGGGCGTGCAGCGGGTGGATGACATCACCCGCCTGGTGGCCGAGCTGCCGCCGATGCTGGGCGCCCGGGCGGGTGCTGCGCCATCTGCCGGGTTCAGCCGGCCTGCGCAGGCCGGCGACCTGGCGCACTGGCTGCCCGCGCACCCAGCGGCGCAGCCCGACCAGGCGCTCCGCATCTGAGCTGGAGCATCTGCGTTGGGACATCTGAGCTGGGACCACGGCGCTGGCTGCGGCCCCACGTGCACCAGGCGGGCTCAGCCCACCGGCAGCGGCAGGGATTCAGCCTCGGCAACCCGCACCAGCGCGTCTTCGAACATGGCCCTGGCCGTGCCAGCCACCCGGTGCAGGTGGGTGTGCAGGGCGGCGTCGTCCGGGCCGCGGTTCACACATTCGGCGCTGTAGGTCTCGAAGTGGGCCAGCAGCATCACCAGCTCGGCCACGTGGCGCGGGCATTCACAGGCCATGGTGCCTGACGCGGCGGCGAGCTGCACCAGGGTGTCGTCGTCAAAGCGGCGCGGCGGCACATTGGCCGGGCCGGACAAGGGCACCGGTGGGCCGTCACGGTGGGCCATCACCCGTGGCAGGCCGGTGGTGGTGGCGCACAGGGTGCTGACCAAGGCCCGCAGGGCGGCGTCGTCCAGCGGTGCACGCTGCAGGCGGCAGCCAGCGCGGCGCAGCCGATCGGCCACCGCCTCAGGCCCGAAGCCATAGACCACCACCGCCTGCTCGGCGCCCAGCGCGCGCATCAGGGCCAGCAGCCGGTTGGCGCTTTCGGGCTGCAGGGTGGCCAATTCGGCCACCAGCAGCTCGGCGCGCAGTGGCTCCGATGCGTCCGGATCGGTCTGTTGCGCCGCCAGGGCGGCGGTGGCTGCCGCCAGGTCGGCCCACACGGCCACCCGGTGCACCGCGATGGCGCCCAGCCGCCGCGGCAGCCCCAAGCCGATCAGGGCGGCGCGGGCCCGCACCGGCGGCGCGGTGTCGGGCGGCGCGGCCAGCACAGCGCGGGCATCGGCAATTTCCAGCAGGCTGGCCATGGGCAGGCTGGCCAGCGAGCCGATGGCGTGGCCCTGGTCGACCAGCTGCTTGATCAGCAGCAGGCGCTCCACATCGGCGCCGGAATACAGCCGGTGGCCGCTGGGGGTGAGCGCTGGCCCCACCACCTGGTAGCGCCGCTCCCAGATGCGCAGCGTGGCCACCGGGATGCGCACCATGCGCGCCACGGCGCCGCTGCGGTAGCGGGGTTGTTCACTTGACACGGGATTGAATGAGGCTTGCATCGTGCAAGTCTAGTCAATCCGGGGTCGATGTGGGTATTTTTTTGGTTGAAGCGGTTTTATGACGCCAAACTGTATCGATATTGGCGCCGCCAGGGCCGCGCATGCAGCGGCTGGCGGCCAGCCGCGCCAGCGGCCTGCGGCGCAGCCACGCGCGTGGCTTGGGGTTCGGCGCGCCTGCCGGGCGATGTGCTGGCAGCGCTGCGCTGGCGCCGTCTGTCGGCGCTGGCGACCGTGGGTCGCGCCGGGCGGCATCCGGTCGCAAGCTGCATGCAGGCCGGGGTGCCGCTGCCTACAGTGCAAAGCATCGACAACCGGCCAACCCAAGGAGCCCACCATGACCACCCCCCGCGCCCTGCAGACCCGCTTCAGCCAGCATGCCTTGTCGCTGGGCCTGGCGGCCCTGGTGACCGCCGGTGTGCTGCAGGCCATGCTGGGCCTGGCCGGGGCCGACCATGCGGCCCAGTTGGCGCAGCGCCAGCAGGCCGTGCCGCAAGCCATGGCCCAGGTGCTGGTGGCGCCGCAGAGCTGAGCACGCGCAGCGCCCGCTGCGCCCGCTGCGGCGGGCTCAGCCAGCGGCCGTGGACAGCCGGAACGACGCGATCACCCGCGCCAGCTGGCCGGCCTGGTCTTGCAGGCTTTCGGCCGCCGCGGCAGATTGCTCCACCAGCGCGGCGTTCTGCTGGGTCATGCCGTCCAGTTCGACGACGGCGGTGTTGACCTGACCGATGCCGCTGCGCTGCTCTTGGTTGGCGGCGCTGATTTCACCGATGACATCGGACACGCGGCGGATCCCGACCACGATCTCGTCCATCATGCCGCCGGCTTGCTGCACCAGCGCGCTGCCCGATTCCACCTTGTCGACGCTGGCGCCGATCAGGCTCTTGATCTCCTTGGCCGCCGCCGCGCTGCGCTGGGCCAGGCTGCGCACTTCAGACGCCACGACGGCAAAGCCGCGGCCTTGCTCGCCGGCGCGGGCGGCTTCCACCGCCGCGTTCAGCGCCAGGATGTTGGTCTGGAAGGCAATGCCGTCGATGGTGCCGATGATGTCGGCGATCTTGCGGCTGGACGCGCTGATGTCGCCCATGTTGGCCACCACCTGCTGCACCACCGCACCGCCGCGCTGCACCGCCTGCACCGCAGACTGCGCCAGCTGGTTGGCGGTGCTGGCCGATTCGGCGCTGTGCTGCACCGTGCCGGTGAGCTGCGTCATCGCGCTGGCGGTGTGTTGCAGGCTGCTGGCGGTCTGCTCGGTGCGGCGGCTCAGGTCGGCGCTGCCGCTGGCCACTTCACCCGAGGCGCTGGCAATGCTGCCGGCGGTCTGGCTGACCGACACCATGGCCGCGTTCAGGCGCAGCACGGCGGTGCGCAGGGCCTGGCCCAGCGGTGTGTTGGCCGGCAGCCGGTCGACGTCCAGCGCCAGGGCCTGGCCGTCGCCCATGTGGCCGACGATGGCCGCCACTTCGTCGGCGGCCTGGGCGTTGCGGCGCATCAGCACCGCCATGTAGATCTCGAAACCGGTCTGCACCACCACATAGCCGGCGTGCGCCAGGATGCGGTTGAAGTCGGCGGTGGCCAGGCAGTACACGCCCACACCGCTGGCCTGCAGGCGGTCGAACACCACATGGTGCACGGCGATCAGCCCGGCAGCGGCGACGATGGGCCGCCAGTCGCGGTAGACCAGCAGCACGCCCAGTGTGACGAAGACGCCGAAGTGCATTTCCAGCGTGCCGCGCGCCAGCTGGATCTGCAGCGCCGTCATGGCCATCAGGCAGGCCGACAGCACCAGGCTGGACAGCAATGTGCCGGTGGCCAGCATGCCGGCCGCCGCGCCCAGGCCCAGCAGCAGGCCGGCGCCGACGACGGCCGTGCCCAGTTGGTCGAATTGCTGGCCCACGGCCAGGGCGATCAGCCCGCTGGCCGCCAGCGCCAGCAGGATCAGGCGGTCGGCGGTTCTGGCCAGTGCGCCCGCAGCGGGCAAGGGGGTGGTGTGCATGGCAGCCTTTGGTTGGTCAGTACCCGCATTCCGGAGGGGCGGGCACGGCCCTGGGCGTGAAAGGCCCGAGGCAGCTGCAGTTCATCGGCAGCAGGTCGCCCGGTCTTGAGTGGCGCACGGGCAGCCGGCACTGCCGGCGTACCATTCCGCACGAATCAGCCAGCGGCCAAGTGCAAGGAGCCCGAGATGAAAGCAGTGTGGAACGGCGTGGTCATCGCCGAGAGCGACGACACCGTGGTGGTGGAAGGCAACCACTACTTTCCCGAGGCGGCGGTCCAGCCCGCCTACCTGGTGCACAGCAACCACCGCACGTCCTGCGCCTGGAAGGGGCAAGCCCGCTACCACAGCCTGCTGGTCAACGGCGACTTGAACGCCGACGCGGTCTGGTACTACCCCGAGCCCAGCGAGGCCGCCGCCAACATCCGCGGCCGGCTGGCCTTCTGGAAGGGCGTGCAAGTCACCGATTGAGCGCTGCAGCCGGCTGCAGTGGGCCGGTCTGGAAGCTCAGGCCAGCCGGCCGGTCTGGACGTTCACGCCAGCCGGCCGGTCTGGAAATCTTGCACCGCCGCCATCAGCTCGGCGCGGGTGTTCATGACGAAGGGGCCGTACTGGGCGATGGGCTCCGCCAACGGCGCGCCGGCAATCAGCAGCGCCCGCGTGGGTGCAGCACCGGCTTGCAACAGCACACCATCGCTGGCGGCGTCTTGCGCCAGCACGGCCATGCGCTGCACCGGCACGGCCGTGTCGCCGACCAGCAGCGCGCCCCGGTAGACATAGACAAAGGCGTTGTGGCTGGCCGGCAGGGCCTGTGCAAATTGCGCACCGGCGTCCAGGTGCACGTCCAGGTACAGCGGCGCCGTGCGCGGCCGCTGCACCGCACCGGCGATCCCGTGGCTGGTGCCGGCGATCACCCGCACCCGCAGGCCGGGCGCGGTGAATTCAGGGATCTGGGCCGACGGAATGTCACGGTAGCTGGGGTCTTGCAGCTTGTCGCTGCTGTGCAGGTTCAGCCACAGCTGGAAGCCTTCCATCACGCCTTCGGTCTGCTCGGGCATTTCGCTGTGGATGACACCACGGCCGGCGGTCATCCACTGCACGGCGCCGTCTTCGAGCAGGCCCTGGTTGCCGGCTGAATCCCGGTGGCGCATGCGCCCGGCCAGCATGTAGGTGATGGTCTCGAAGCCACGGTGCGGGTGCTCGGGAAAGCCCGCGATGTAGTCGCCCGGTGTGTCGGAGCCGAAGGCGTCGAGCATCAGAAAGGGGTCGAGCCGGCGCTGCAGCGGCTGGGTCAGCACCCGGGTGAGCTTGACGCCCGCACCGTCGCTGGTGGGCTGGCCTGCCACCAGTTGCTCGACGCGGCGCGGGCGGGCGACTGCGGCCTGGCTGGCGGTCTGGCTGGTGGCCTGGCTGGTGACACTGCTGGGGTCGTGCAGGTTGGCTGTGCTGGTGTCCATGTCGACATCGTGGCACGGCAGGCCCTGGCGCGGCCGCCAAGTGTTTTGAATGCCGCGTTCAAAACAGCCGGCTGGCCGCGCTAGGCTTGGCGCTTGTGCGCGCCTGGTTCACGTGGCTGGCAGGTTCCGGCCGCCGCTGCTGGCAGCCCGCCACATGCTTCTTCACCACGGCCTCGCCATGCCGCCCGACTTCTTGGTTTCGCCGCTACCTGCCCTGGGCACTGCCCACCACCGCCGCTTGCGGGCGGTGTGGCAATCGGCCGGCTGGCCTTACCAGGACCTGCTGGAAGTGGAGTTGTTGGCCGCCGGCTTGCTGCAGCGCCAGCAGGACGGCCAGGGCCGCGACACGGTGCGCGTCACCGACGCCGGCCTGCAGCTGCTGCACCAGACCTTGCTGAAGAACCGCGCCGCCCGCAGCGAGCATGAAAGGCTGGTGGCCTTGGTGGCGCGCGCCATGCAGCGTGCCGGCCGGGTGGTGTGGCGCGGCCTGAGCCTGCGCGCCCGGGTGGGCGGCGCGGCGGCCGGCGAGATCGCCACCGCCCTTGCCCCCGCCACCACCACCACGGCCAACGACACCCCACCCGGCGCCCAGCCCGAGCCGGTCTGGGCCATGGCCATGCCCGATGTCTATTCGATCCGCCACACCACGGTGGAAGACTATGTCGAACCGGTGGCCCATGAGATCAAGGTGCACCGCGCCGACCTGCTGGCCGATCTGCGCCGCCCGGCCAAGGGCGAGGCCTACCGCTGGTTGAGCGGCGAATGCTGGTACGTGCTGCGCGCAGGCATTGCGCAGCCGGAGGAGATTCCGGCGGTTTATGGCGTGCTGTTGGCCGACGCCTGGCGGCGGCCTGGAGGTGGCCCGCCCGGCGCCGCGCCGGCCGATGCGCCTGCCATTCATGGTGTGGATGGCACTGGCCCGCGCCACCCCCGAGCCGGCCGACGATGACGCCCAGCCCGGCTTGGGGGTGGCCGAGCCAGCAATGCGGGATGACCCGCCAGAGGCCCCGCCAGCGGACCCACCAGCTGACCCACCAGCGCACCCACCAGCGCAGCCACCAGCTGCCTGAAGGCGCAAAATCGCCGGCATTGACCGCCGTGGTGTCTGTGCCTGACCCGACCCTGTGTCTGCCGGACCCGCACCCCACCGGGAGCCCGCCATGATCTTGCCTGCGCCGTCTGTCCGTTCTGTGCGTTCCGTGCGTTCTGTCCGCACTGCCCTGGCGGTCGCCTGCCTGGGCATTGCCCAGGCCTGGGTCAGCACGCAGGCGCTGGCGCAGGGGGTGCCCGGCCCCGCCATGCCGCAGGCGTCGTCGACAGCGCCTGGCCCGGGCGTGGCCTGGCTGGCCGCTGCGACCGATGCCGACATCCAGCGCGCCTTGGCCCAGGCCCAGGCCGAGAAGAAGCCGCTGCTCTTGTACTGGGGCGCCAAATGGTGCCCGCCCTGCAACCAGCTGAAGGCCACGCTGTTCAACCGGGCCGATTTCATCGACCGTGCCAAGAGCTTCGTGGCGGTGCACATCGACGGCGACCTGCCCGGCGCGCAGCAGCTGGGCGCACGGTTCAAGGTGCGCGGTTACCCGACCATGGTCCTGTTGGCCGCCGATGGCACCGAGATCACCCGCCTGCCCGGCGAGGTGGACGCGCCGCAGGTGCTGGCCGTGCTGCAGCTGGGCCTAGCCGGTGGCCGTCCGGTGAAGGCGGTGCTGGCCGATGCGCTGGCCGGCAAGCCGGTCAGCGGGCCTGAATGGCGCATGCTGGCGTACTACGGCTGGGACATCGACGAAGCCCAGCTGGTGCCGGCTGCCGAACGGCCGGCGCTGCTGGCCCGGTTGTCCAGCGCTTGCCCGCCGGCCGAGCGGCAGGCTGGCACCCGCCTGCTGCTGAAGGCCTTGGCCGGCAGCGACGACGGCAAGGGCATCCGGCCCGATGACGCGCTGCGCGCGCGGGTGCGCAGCCTGCTGGCCGACCCGGTGGCCAGCCGGGCGCAGATGGATGTGGTGGTCAACAGCGCGGCCGACATCAGCAAGGCCCTGGCGCCCACGCCGGGCGCTGAGCGCCAGGCCATGGCTGCGGCGTTTGACGCCGCGCTGCAGCGGCTGGAAGCCGATGCCAGCCTGTCGCGCAGCGACCGGCTGGGGGCGCTGATCAGCCGGGTGGCGCTGGCGCGCATCGACCAGCCGGCCCAGGAGCGCCAGCCCAGGCTGCCCGATGCCCTGGTGCAGCGTGTGCGCGCCCATGTGGCGCGCGACGACCAGCAGATCAGCAACGGCTATGAGCGCCAGGCGGTGGTCACGGCCGGTGCTTATGCGCTGGGCGAGGCCGGCCTGTGGGCTGAAAGTGATGCCTTGCTGCAGGCCAATCTGGCCAAGAGCCATGCGCCGTATTACCTGATGAGCCAGCTGGCCAGCAATGCCCGCAAGCTGGGCCAGACCGATGCAGCGCTGCGCTGGTACGCGCTGGCCTATGACAAGAGCGAAGGCCCGGCCACGCGGCTGCAGTGGGGCACCAGCTACTGTCAGCGCGCTGGTGGACCTGGCGCCGCAGGACACGGCGCGCATCGAGCAGGTGGCACGCCAGCTGTTTGTGCAGGCGGGCAGCGACCGCGCCGCCTTCCACGAGCGCAGCGCCCGGTCGCTGCAGCGGGTGGGCAGCAAGCTGGGCGCCTGGAACCAGGGCCCGCAGCAGGCGGCGGTGCTGCAGCGCTTGCACGATGGGCCGCAAGGCCTGGCGGCGGTGTGCAGCAAGCTGGAGCCAGCCGACCCGCAGCGCGCCACCTGCGACAGCATCGCCAAGGGCTTGCTGAAGAAACCCGCCGCCGCAGCCGGTTGATGGGCTGCGCCTGGCTGCTGCGCGGCGGCCAGCCTGTGGCGGCCCGCTATGCTCCACGCTCCCACTGCCTGCAGGAGCACGCATGCCACGCCCGGTCCTTGAAGAATCTGCCATCCACCCTGCGGTGCGCGCGCAAGTGGCCAATCTGCATGCCGATGTGGTGGCCCAGGTGCGCGATGCCGTGTCGGCCCATGCCGTGGTGGTGGTGGGCATGGCGGGCAACCCCTTCGTCAAGAAGGCGCGCCGGGCGCTGGACGCGGCCGGTGTGGCCCACCATGACATCGACATCGGCAGTTACTTCAGCCAATGGCGGCGCCGCAATGCCCTGAAGATGTGGACCGGTTGGGCCACGCTGCCCATGGTGTTTGTGCGCCAGCCAACTGGTGGGCGGTGCCGACGATCTGCAGCGCCTGATCAGCAGCGGTGAGCTGAAACAACTGCTGGCCTGAGCCCGGCGTGAACCTGCATCTGCGTGCTGCCCGGCTGGGCGTGCCGGGCGTGCTGGCCACTGTGGCTGCTGCTGCCGCTGCCGCTGCCGCCGCTTGCTGCGGCTGGCGCGCTGGCTGCCACGCCCGCTGCTGCAGCGGCCAGCGCTGCGGCCCCGCCCTCGGAGGCTGCGGGCCCCGCCACCGCAGCAGCAGGTCCCTCAGCCACCACTGGCTCCACCACCACTGCCTGCTGGCTGAACGGCTGGCCGCAGGCCGCGCGCTGCGGTGTGCTGCAGCGACCGCTGGACCCGGCCCGACCGCAGGGCCCGCAGATCGATCTGCACTATGCGGTGGTGCCGGCACTGGCGCGCAACAAGGCGCCCGACGGGGTGTTCTTCTTTGCTGGCGGGCCGGGCCAGAGCGCCATCCGGCTGGCCGGTGGGTTGGCGGCCGCCCACAGCCGGCTGCAGCAGCGGCGCGACCTGGTGTTTGTCGACCAGCGTGGCACCGGCCGCAGTGCGCCGCTGGCCTGCCCGGACGACGACCCGCGTGCCGCGCTGCAGCCCCTGGCTGCGCGCAGTGACGAGGCCCGGCGCCTGCAGCAGCTGCAGGCCTGCCGCCAGGCACTGCAAGCCCTGCCGCATGGCGACCTGCGCTTCTACACCACCGAGATCGCGATGGCCGATGTGGACGCGGTGCGCCAGCTGCTGGGCATGGCGCGCATCAATGCGATCGGCGCCTCGTACGGCACCCGCGCGGTGCTCGAGCTACCAGCGCCAGTTTCCGCAGGCCGTGCGGCGTGCGGTGCTCGACGGCGTGGCGCCGCCCGACATGCGCCTGCCCGATGCGGCGGCGGCCGACAACCAGGCCGCTTATGACGCCATGCTGCAGGCCTGTGCGGCCGAGCCCGCCTGCGCCCGCCGCCACCCGGATTTGCCGCAGCGCCTGCCGGCGCTGCTGGACCGGCTGCCGCAGTCGGTGGCGCTTGCCGCACCCGGTGAGCGGCCGGCTGGAAACGGTGGTGCTGACCCGCGAAACCCTGCTGGCCATGGTGCGGGCACCGCTCTACAGCCCGCCGCTGGCCGCCGCCCTGCCCGCCGCGCTGGACGCAGCCAGCGCCGGCCGCTGGGCAGCGCTGGCCGCCCTGGCCGCAGCGCTGGGCGGGCCGGGCGGTGGCTTTGCCACCGGCCAGCATTTTTCGGTGGTGTGCAGTGAGGACCTGGGGCTGGCCGTGCCAGCCGCCGCGGCTGCAGCCGCCCTGCCCGCCACGGCGGTGTTTGCCGGCGGCGCCAGTGCGCTGTACCAGGCAGCCTGCGCCGACTGGCCACGCGGCGCGGTGTCCGCCGCGTTCTACACCTTGCCGCCGGCCACAGCGCCGACCTGGCTGCTGTCGGGCAGCCTCGACCCGGTGACCCCGCCGCGCCATGGCCAGCGGGTGGCCCAGGCACTGGGCCCGCTGGCCCGGCATGTGGTGCTGCCCAACACCGGCCACGGCACGCTGGCCCAGGCCTGTCTGCGTGATGCAGTGGCGCGCTTCATCAGCACCGACGATGCTGCTGCCGCGCTGGCCACGCCGGTCAGCTGCATCGCGGCCCTGCCGCGGCCGCCGGCCTTTGTGCCGCCAGGGGGCGCGCCATGATCGATGTGCAGCACCTGGCCAAGCAGTTTGTGCAAGGCAGCGGGCGGCAGCGCCGGGTGGTGGCTGCGGTGCAGGCGGTCAGCTTCCAGGCGGCCGACGGCTGCATCACCGGTCTGCTGGGCGCCCAACGGCGCCGGCAAGACCACCACGCTGCGCATGATCGCCGGCCTGGTGCGGCCCGATGCCGGGCAGATCACCGTGGCCGGCATCGACGTGGCGCAGCAGCCGCAGGCGGTGCAGGCGCGGCTGGGCGTGCTGTCGGACGCGCGTGGCCTGTACCCGCGGCTGACCGCGCGCGAGAACATCGTCTACTACGGCCGGCTGCACGGCCTGGCGCGGCACCAGGCCGAGGCCCGGGCCACGCTGCTGGCGGGCATGCTGGACATGGCCGCGCTGATGGACCGCCGCACCGACGGCTTCAGCCAGGGCGAGCGCATGAAGACCGCGCTGGCCCGCGCCCTGGTGCACGACCCGTCGCACATCATCCTGGACGAGCCCACCAACGGCCTGGACGTGCTGGCCACCCGCAGCCTGCGCGATGCGCTGCGCCGCCTGCGCGACGAGGCCGGCAAGTGCATCGTGTTTTCCAGCCACATCATGCAAGAGGTGGAGCGGCTGTGTGACCAGGTGGTGGTGGTGGCCGCTGGCCGCACCGTGGCCGACGGCACGGTGCCGGCGCTGCTGGCACGCACCGGGCAGACGGATTTCGAGGCCTGCTTTGTGCAGCTGGCCTTCGGCGATGCAGGCGCTGCAGCCGCTGGCCCGGGGGCGCCGCCATGATGCGCGGCGCCTGGCAGGTGTTCAGCAAGGAACTGCGCGACGCGCTGCGCGACCGCCGCACCCTGGCCATGGTGCTGCTGTCGGCCGTGGCGTTGGGGCCGCTGCTGCTGGTGGCGCTGTCGGTGCTGGTGGCCGAGTTCGAGGCCCGCGCCGATGCGCGGGATGTCTATGCCGTGGGGCTGGAGACTGCGCCCACGCTGCGCAACTACATCGAGCGCCAGGCCTGGACCGTGCACACCGCGCCGCCCGACCATGCCGACGCCTTGGTCAAGCGCCGGTTTGCGCACCCGGTGCTGGTGGTGCCGCCAGGTTTCGAGGCTGACCTGGCCGCAGGCATCGCGCCCGAGCTGCTGCTGGTCTCGTCCAGCGCCAACCAGCGCGCCGAGGGCAGCGCCGGCAGCGTGGCCGCGCTGCTGCAGGGTTTCAGCCAGGAGCAGGCCAGCCTGCGCCTGGTCTGGCGTGGTGTGGTGCCGGCGGCGCTGCAGGCAGTGACCGTGCAGCGGCGCGACCTGGCCGACCCGCGCGCCCGGGCCGCCCAGTTCACCCGCTTGCTGCCGTTTTTTGTGCTGATGGCGGTGCTGTACGGCGCCCTGCATGCCGCGCTGGACACCACCGCCGGCGAGCGTGAGCGTGGCTCGCTCGAGCCGCTGCTGATGACCCCGCTGCCGCGCGCAGCCCTGGTGCTGGGCAAATGGGGCGCGGTGGCGGTGATGGGCATGGGCGTGGCGGTGCTGGCCTGCTTCGGTTTCCTGCCCGGGCAGTGGCTGCTGCGCAGCGAGGCGCTGGCGGCGATGTTCCAGTTCGGCTGGCGCGAGGCGCTGCTGTTCCTGGCCCTGCTGCTGCCGCTGGCGGCGCTGCTGGCGGCGCTGCTGATGGCGGTGGCCATCCGCAGCCGCAGTTTCAAGGAGGCCCAGGCCAGCAGCACCGTGGTGGTGCTGGCGGTGTCCCTGCTGCCGCTGGTGACGGCGTTCCAGACCGGCGGCGAGCAGCCCTGGCACCTGTGGCTGCCGGCGCTGGCGCAGATCACGCTGATGCAGCGTGTGCTGGAGGGCGACGGCCTGGGCGCGGCCGACCTGCTGCTGCCGCTTGGCGGTGGCCCTGGTGGTTTCGGCGCTGTGCCTGGCCTCGGTGGCGCGCCAGTTGCGGATGGCGGCCTGGAAGTGAGCGCCGGCTCAGGCTGCCAGTGCGATCCGGATGGACACCGCTGGGTCCGGTGCGCACATCGCCTGTTCCACCGCCTGCTGCCAGGGCAGGCCGTAGCACGATGGCGTTGAAATGGCGCGCCGCGCGTAGCCGGTCAGCACCTCGCCTTCTTCGCCGATCAGGCGCAGGTTGGTCACCACCGCCATCGGGTCGGCCATGGCCACCACGCCGCCATCGAGCTGCACCCAGTCCCAGGCCAGGCCGGCGTCGCCGTCATCAGCAGTGCCAGGCCCAGATCGTCTGGCCCACGCTGCGGTTGCCGCCGTCGCCTGTGCCCGTGACCTGGGTGCCCAGGTGCTGCAGTTGCAGTGGTACAGGCCGGCCAACCTGCCACAATAAAGGTGGCCAGGCGCGCAGGGTCCAGGGTGGGCAGTGCTGATGCAAGTAGGTCATGGGATCACCAAGGCTGGGTTTGTTCTGTGCCGCAGTTTTCGGCAACCGGCAGCAAATGAAAACATGTAAACCTTTCCAGGGCGTGTGCATGGAGTCCGGCGAGCGCTGATTTCCTGGCATGTTGCCCGTCGGATTCACCTCGATACTCGAAGCGGGCAGTCGTCGATGACTTCCGCAGCGGAGTGGTGCGCTTCTCGCAAGACCTGGGCTTCAACACCGTGTCCGCCATGGCGGTGGTCGATTTCGCGGTGGGCCGGTCCGAATTTGTCTCGATCGACAACGCACCCGACGGCTACACCGCTGCCATGCACGATGTGCCCAGCATGCGCCGCGACCCGGTGATGCAGCATTGCCGGCGCCAGTCGGTGCCGATCATCTGGGACCAGGACACCTACACCCGCACCGGGCCTGGGCGAGCTCTGGGAGGAGCAATCCCGGTTTGGCTACAACACCGGCATTGCGATGGCCTTGCACCTGCCCGAAGGCCGGCACTTTGCCTTTGGTGTCGAGCGTGACAAGCCGCTGCCCTCAGACACCGGTGAATTGCAGCGGCTGGTGGCCGACCTGCAGCTGTTTGCCGTGCATGCGCAAGACGCGGCGATGCGTCTGTTGTGGCCGGTGGTGCCGGTGCGTCGACCGCCCGATGCTGACGCCGCGTGAGCTGGAGGCCTTGCGCTGGACGATGGAGGGCAAGACCGCCTGGGAGGTGGGCACCATCCTGGGCATCAGCGAGCGCACGGCCGTGTTGCATGTCAACAACGCAATGCACAAGCTGGAATGCACCAGCAAGCACCAGGCGGTGCTGCGGGCGCTGCGCCTGGGCTTGATTTCCTGAGTTCATGCGGGTTTTGCCGGGCGCGCCATCGTCAAAACGGTGGATAAGCGGTGGTTCGCTGGCGCTTTTCTGGCCCCTGTAAGAGTTGACAGTTTCGGTAAAAGTGCCGCTCTGGTGCAATGGACTTAAGCGCTGAGACAGGCGCCACAGTCCACCAACCCCCGCCGGAGCTGCACATGACCACCACCACCACCCACGCCGACACCACCACCCAACTGCCCCGCGCAGGCTGGTAAGAGTGGGGCGCTCGGCGCCTGGCAGTGCCTGTGTACTGCCCCCATGCAAAACGGCCCGGTGACCCCGGGCCGTTTTGCATGGGGTTGCTGCATGCAGCTGCGACATCGGGCTACCCGCATGGGGCTGCCGATGGTGCGGCTGATGGTGTGGCGGTCCATGGCGCTGGTCAACGTGCCGGGATGCCGCCGCGCTGCGCAGGGCCCGGCGCGGCCACCGCTCTGTGGCTGTCAGCCGGGGCTGGTGGCCGCCTCCAGCCGCGCCAGCCACTGCATGGCGTGGGCGCGGTGGCTGCCGCACATCTCAGCCGACGGCTGCAGCGATGCACACACCGCTGGCCGGCTGGGGTGACCGAACAGCAGGCACCGCCCGGCCTGGTCCAGTTGCACACAGGCCTGGCCTGCGGGCTTGCCCTGGGGCATGCCGGGGATTGCTGAGCTGATGGACGGTGCGGTGCAGCAGGCCGCGCAATGGGGGCGACAGGCTGGGGCAGTTGCCACAGCGGCACATGCGTGCATGGGTGCGGGTGTCGGTTTGGTGATGGTGGTGGTGATGATGGTGATGTGGTGGTGGTGGGCCGGGGCATCAGGCTGTGGTGGTGCATGGCCGACACGCCGCCACTGCATCATCGCCGCCCCAAGGCCATCACGCCGGATGTGGCCCGCCAGCGGCCCAGGTTTTTACAATGCGGGCTTGTCCACTGCTTGCGGCGCGCCCTGCCCGGCGTCCCGACCCCACTGTGCTGCACCCCCAAACATTCGACGTGATCGTTGTCGGCGGCGGCCATGCCGGCACCGAAGCGGCATTGGCTGCCGCCCGCATGGGCTGCAGCACGCTGCTGCTGACCCACAACATCGAGACCCTGGGGCAGATGAGCTGCAACCCCAGCATCGGCGGCATCGGCAAGGGCCACCTGGTGAAGGAGGTGGACGCGCTGGGCGGCGCCATGGCGGCGGCCACCGACGAAGCGGGCATCCAGTTCCGCATCCTCAACGGCAGCAAGGGGCCGGCGGTGCGCGCCACGCGGGCCCAGGCCGACCGCATCCTGTACAAGGCGGCGATCCGCCAGCGGCTGGAGAACCAGCCCAATCTGTGGCTGTTCCAGCAGGCGGTGGACGACCTGACGGTGGCGAGCGACGGCCAGGGCGAGCGGGTGACCGGCGCGGTGACGCAGGCCGGCATCCGCTTCCGCGGCAAGACGGTGGTGCTGACGGCGGGCACCTTCCTGGATGGGCGCATCCACATCGGCCTGCAGAACCACAGCGCCGGGCGGGCGGGCGATCCGCCGGCCATCAGCTTGTCGGCCCGGCTTGAAGGAGCTGAAGCTGCCGCAGGGCCGGCTTGAAGACCGGCACGCCGCCGCGCATTGACGGCCGGTCGATCGACTTCAGCCAGCTGACCGAGCAGCCTGGCGACCTGGACCCGGTGCCGGTGTTCAGCTTTCTGGGCGACGCCCGCCAGCACCCGCGCCAGGTGCCGTGCTGGATCACCCACACCAATGCGCGTATGCACGACATCATCCGCTCGGGCTTCGACCGCAGCCCGATGTTCACCGGTGTGATCGAAGGCGTGGGGCCGCGCTACTGCCCCAGCATCGAAGACAAGGTGAACCGCTTTGCCGACAAGGACAGCCACCAGATCTTTCTGGAGCCCGAGGGCCTGAGCACGCATGAGTACTACCCGAACGGCATTTCCACATCGCTGCCCTTCGACATCCAGCTGGCGGCGCTGCAGTCCATGCCGGGGCTGGCGCAGGCCCATATCCTGCGGCCGGGCTATGCCATCGAATACGACTTCTTCGACCCGCGTGCGCTGAAGCGCAGCTTCGAGACCCGGGCCATCGGCGGGCTGTTTTTTGCCGGCCAGATCAACGGCACCACCGGCTACGAAGAGGCCGCCGCCCAGGGCCTGTTTGCGGGTGCCAATGCAGCGCTGCAGGCCCAGGGCCGCGACGCCGCTGTGGCTGGGGCGCGACCAGGCTTATCTGGGCGTGCTGGTGGACGACCTGATCACCAAGGGTGTGAACGAGCCCTACCGCATGTTCACCAGCCGGGCCGAGTTCCGTCTGCAGCTGCGTGAAGACAACGCCGACGCCCGCCTGACCGCGCTTGGCCGCCAGCTGGGCCTGGTGTGCGATGTGCGCTGGGCGGCGTTCAACCGCAAGCGGGATGCGGTGGCGCGCACCGCCGAGGCGCTGAAGCGCTGCTGGGTCAACCCCAAGCTGCTGGCGGCAGCCGACGCAGAGCGCCTGTTGGGCAAGGGCATCGAGCATGAATACAACCTGGCCGACCTGTTGCGCCGCCCGGGTGTGGACTTTGACGCTGTGGTGGCGGTGGCGGCGGCAGCTGCGGTGCATCTGCCTGTTTCACGTGAAACATTGGCCAACGAGCTGGGTGCTGACATGGCTGGCACGGTGGTCGAGCAAGTGGAGATTGCCGCCAAGTACGCTGGTTACATCGGCAAGCAGGTGGACGATGTGGCGCGCGCTGCCCATTTTGAGCACATGAAGCTGCCCCCAGACCTGGACTACAGCCAGGTGAAGGCGCTGAGCTTCGAGGTGCGGCAGACGCTGGGCCGGCAACGGCCCGAGACGTTGGGCCAGGCGTCGCGCCTGTCGGGTGTGACACCGGCTGCCATGTCGCTGTTGCTGGTGCACCTGAAGAAGGGGCGCTTCCAGGGCTTTTCAGAACTGCCCTTGGGAGTGGCTGCGGTGGCTGCGGTGCCTGCATCGGCAGCGGTCGTGCCTGGTCCGCAGCCGGCGCCATGGGTGTCGGATGGCGGCCCCGCGCCAGACCCTGTGCCCGCCCAGGACGCAGCCTGACATGGTGGCCGTGACCACAGGGCCCGACCGGCGGCCGCAACTGCTGGCGGCTGCGCAAGCGCTGGGCCTGGCGCTGACCGATGCCCAGGTCGCACTGCTGCTGGCCTATCTGGACTTGCTGCAGCGCTGGAACCGGGTCTACAACCTCACCGCGCTGCGCGACCCGGCAGAGATGCTGAGCCACCATCTGATCGACTGCCTGGCTGTGCTGCCGCCCATGCAGCGCTGGTGGGCGGCCAAGCAGCCGCCCAACCAGCCGCCCAAGCAGCCCACCAACCAGCTCACCAACGGCCGGGTGCTGGATGTGGGCAGTGGCGGTGGTTTGCCCGGTGTGGTGCTGGCTGCGCTGCAGCCCAGCTGGCAGGTGGATTGTGTCGACACGGTGGTCAAGAAGGTCAGCTTCATCCGCCAAGTGGCGGCGGAGCTGCGCCTGCCCAACCTGCAAGGCCTGCATGCGCGGGTGGAATCACTGCCGGTGCCGGCCGGTGGCTACCAGGTGATCACGGCCCGGGCGTTTGCCTCCTTGCTCGATTTCACAAGCCTGACCCGCCACTTGCTGGCCGACGGTGGCGTTTGGATGGCCATGAAGGGCAAGCTGCCGGCCGACGAGCAGGCCGTGCTGCCGGCCGATGTGGAAGTGTTTCACGTGGAACAACTGCAGGTGCCCGGGCTGGATGCCCAGCGCTGCCTGGTCTGGATGCGCCTGCGCTGAATCCGCCTGCGGTCCACGCGACACCCGCAGAAGCCGACAACAGCACCCCAGGCGCCAGCGCCGCGCCCTGTGCCAGCGGCGATACTCTGGCCCATGGCCAAAGTGTTCTGCATCGCAAACCAGAAAGGTGGCGTCGGCAAGACCACCACCACCGTCAACTTGGCCGCTGGTCTGGCGCGCGCGGGGCAGCGTGTGCTGGTGGTCGATCTTGACCCGCAAGGCAATGCCACCATGGGTTCTGGCGTCGACAAGCGCGCCATGCCACTGTCGGTGTATGACGTCTTGCTGGAATCGGCCGGCATCCTGGAAGCGCGCCAGCGCAGTGAAGCCGGTGGTTATGACGTGCTGGGCGCCAACCGTGAACTGGCCGGCGCCGAGGTTGAACTGGTGGCGCTGGACCGCCGCAACGAGCGCCTGCGCCAGGCCCTGGCCACCGCTGCAGCAGCGCCCGAGGGCTGTTACGACTTTGTGCTGATCGACTGCCCGCCGTCGCTGAGCCTGCTCACCCTCAACGGCCTGTGCAGTGCGCACGGTGTGATCGTGCCCATGCAGTGCGAATACTTTGCGCTCGAAGGCCTGTCCGACCTGGTCAACACCATCAAGCAGGTGCATGCCAACCTGAACCGGGACCTGCAGGTGATCGGCCTGCTGCGGGTGATGTTCGACCCCCGCATCACGCTGCAGCAGCAGGTCAGCGACCAGCTCAAGGCGCATTTCGGCGACAAGCTGTTCAACACCGTCATCCCGCGCAATGTGCGGCTGGCCGAGGCGCCCAGCTATGGCCAGCCCGGCGTGGTGTTCGATGCGGCGTCCAAAGGTGCGCAGGCCTATGTGGCCTTCGCCCAAGAATTGGTGCAGCGTGTTGACAGCCTGGGCATGGCCGCCTGAGGCTGCTGGCACAGACCCACGCGGTGGATGGCTCCAACACCGATGTTGAACCCCAGCCGCCTGCCTGAGGCCTTGTTGTCGCGCATCGAAGATGCGGGGCTCAACGCCAGTGCGCCGCCGCAGCAGCGCTGGGTCGACGGTTGGCTGCTGCGCTACTCGCCTGGCCAGGCCAAGCGGGCGCGCTGCATCCAGCCGGTGGCCGACGGCCGCCTGCCCTTGGCCGAGCGTTTGGCCCTGTGCCAGGCCGTGCTGGACGCGGCCGGCCTGCCGCTGGTGGCGCGGCTCACGCCCTTCAGCCGCCCTGCCGGCCTGGATGCCGCGCTGGCAGCGCTGGGCTGGCATCGCCAGGACGACACCCGGGTGATGGTGGCAGCACCGTGCCCGTCGCTGGCCGCGCCCGTGCCCGCCGGCCTGCGCTGGCAGCCGCTGTCTGCCGCCACGTATGCCGAGGTGGTGGGCCAGCTGCGCGGGTCGACACCGGCGCAACGCCTGGCCCACGCGCAACGCCTGGCGGCGTCACCGGTGCCCTACCAGGGCTGGGCCCTGTGTGCGCCGGATCCGTGCGACAGCGCCGCCGGGGTGTCGGGCCCAACCTTGGGCTCGATGTTGGGCTCGATGTTGGACCCGAGGTGGGACCAGACGGCGGGCGGTGCGCCGCCGCCAATCCTGGCCGGCGCCCAGGTGCTGGCCTGTGGCCAGAGCGCGGCCGAAGCCGACCTGGTCGGCCTGTACGACGTGTTCACCCATCCGCAGGCGCGCGGCCGCGGCCTGGCCGCTTGGCTCTGCAGCCGGCTGCTGGCGCAGGCCCATGCCGCTGGCGCGCGTGTGGCCTATCTGCAGGTCGACGCCGACAACCATGCCGCCCGCGCCGCCTACCGCCGGCTGGGCTTTGCCGACGCCTACGCTTACCACTACCGCAGCCCGGTGGCCGACGCAGGCTGATGCGCCGTGCCCCTGCCGGCGCTGGTCAGGGGTAGAGCCCGCGTTCCTGCCGGGCCGACAGGATGCGCTCGCAGGCCACTGCAAAGGTGGCGGTGCGCAAGCTGATGCGGTGGCGGTCGGCGGTGTCCCAGATGTTGTTCAGCGCACCCACCAGGATCTTGTCCAGCCGGGCGTTGATCTCGTCCTCGGTCCAGAAAAACGACGAGAAGTCCTGCACCCACTCAAAGTAGCTCACCGTCACACCGCCGGCGTTGCAGATCACATCCGGCACCACCAGCACACCGCGCTCGGCCAGGATGTCGTCTGCCGCCGCGCCGGTGGGGCCGTTGGCACCTTCGAGCACCAGCTTGGCCTTCAGCCGGCTGGCGCGGGCGGCGGTGATCTGGTTTTCCAAGGCGGCGGGGATCAGGATCTGGCAGTCCACGTCCCAGAAGTCCTCGTCTGCCATGGCCTCGCCGCCGACGAAGTCGGCCACACCGCCGGTGGCCTGCACATGGGCCTGCAGGGCTGCAGGGTCCAGGCCCAGACCATTGAACACCGTGCCACTGTGGTCTTGCGCTGCCACCACCTGCGCGCCGGCCTGGGCAAACAGCTCGGCGGCGGACGAGCCCACATTGCCAAAGCCCTGCACCGCCACCTTGGCGTCGCAGATGTCCAGGCCGATGCGGCGCGCCGCCTCGCGCCCGCAGACAAACACACCGCGGCCGGTGGCCTTCACCCGCCCCAGGCTGCCGCCCAGGTGCAGCGGCTTGCCGGTGACCACGCCGGTGGCGGTGGCGCCGGTGTTCACCGAATAGGTGTCCATCATCCAGGCCATCACCTGGGGGTTGGTGTTGACGTCGGGCGCCGGGATGTCTTGCTGCGGGCCGATGATGATGCCGATCTCGCTGGTGTAGCGGCGCGTCATCTTCTCCAGCTCTTTCAGGCTCAGTTTTTTCGGGTCGACACGCACGCCACCCTTGGCACCGCCGAACGGCAGGTTCACCGCCGCGTTCTTGACGCTCATCCAGGCCGATAGCGCCATCACCTCTTCCAGCGTCACATCGGGGTGGTAGCGCACACCGCCCTTGCCCGGGCCGCGGGTCAGGCTGTGCTGCACCCGGTAGCCCTCGAAGTGGGCAATGCTGCCGTTGTCCAGCTCGATCGGGATGTCGACGATCAGTGCGCGTTTGGGCCGCCGCAGGGTCTCGGCCCAGCGGGCCAGCGGGCCCAGGTAGGGCAGTACCCGGTCGACCTGCGACAAGTAGGTGCCCCAGGGGCTGTCTGTGGTGGGGTGCACATAAGAAAGCGTCATGGTGGTCCTGTCGGTCATGGGTGGTCGGGCGGTGCGGCAGGCCGCACAGGGGGGCAGCCGCCGGCCCCCCATGGGGCCGCACTGTAGGCGCGGCGCCTGCAGTCTGGCATGCGGATGCATGGAATGCCTGCAATAGCGCGCTGGCCGTGGTGTCGCCTGCTTGGCTGGCTGGCTGGCTGGCTGGCTGGCTGGCTGGCTGGCTGGCTGCGGCGGCAGGCGCCGGCTGGGCGCACCGACTGGGCATGCAGACCAGCGGTCTGGCCCAGCGGTGCAGGCCTGGCCTGATGACAGCGCCAGCGCGCCGCCGGCCAGCGCTGGTGGCTACACTGCCGGCCATGCCCGACACCCCCGCTCCCACCATCGCCTTCATCGGCGGCGGCAACATGGCCACCGCGCTGATCGGCGGCCTGGTGCGCGCCGGCCGCCCGCCGGACAGCATCCTGGTCATCGACCCGGGCGATGCCCAGCGCGCCAGCCTGCAGGCCGCGTTCGGCGTGCAGGTGCGGCCTGCGGCCGACGCCGCGCTGGCTGGCGCCGGCTGCGTGGTGTGGGCCGTCAAGCCACAGCTGTTTGTGCAGGCGGCCGCACCCTGCGCACCGCACCTGGCGCGGCGCGCTGCACCTCAGCGTGATGGCCGGCATCCGCAGCGACGCCATCGCCCGCGCCATGGGCCAACCGCTGGCTACCGCCCGCATCGTGCGCAGCATGCCCAACACCCCGGCGCTGATCGGCCGCGGCATCGCCGGCCTGTTTGCCACGCCGGCGGTGACAGCCACCGAGCGCGACCAGGTCGAGCAGGTGCTGGCGCCCACCGGCCAGACGCTGTGGGTGGACCAGGAAGTGGACCTGGACGCAGTGACCGCGCTGTCGGGCTCCGGCCCGGCCTATGTCTTCTACTGGCTGGAGGCCATGGTGGCCGCCGCCGAGCAGATGGGCCTGTCGGCTGAGCAGGGCAAGCGCCTGGCGCTGGCCACCTTCGACGGCGCCACCGCGCTGGCGGCGCAGTCCAGCGAGACACCGGCAGTGCTGCGTGAACGTGTCACCAGCAAGGGCGGCACCACCTTCGCGGCGCTGGAGGCCATGCGTGGCGACGGCGTGGCCGACGCCATCACCCGTGCGGTGCGGGCGGCACAGCAGCGCGCGGCTGAACTGGGCGACGCATTCGGCGGCTGACCCTGCCCGCGCCAGGCATGGGCGGGCCGGGGTTCAGCGCCAGGCCAGGTCTAGCGCCACGCCAAGTCAACTGCCACGCCGGCAAACACCGCAAAGCCCAGCCAGTGGTTCTGGCGGAATGCGGTGAAGCAGCCCTCGCGTGTGCGGTGGCGGATCAGCGTGTAGTGCCACAGCGCCTGCGCCGCCGCCACGGCGATGCCGGCCAGGAACAGCGCGCCCAGCCCCAGCCACAGGCCGACCAGCGCCCAACTCAGCAGGTACGCGGCATAAAAGCCCATCACCGCAGCCACATCCCAGCGGCCCAGGGTGATGGCCGAGGTCTGGATGCCGATCTTCAGGTCGTCGTCGCGGTCGACCATCGCGTATTCGGTGTCGTAGGCCAGCACCCAGCACAGGTTGCCCAGCAGCAGGGCCCAGGCCTGTGGCGGCACGGCAGCCTGCACGGCGGCCAGCGTGGCGTCGGGCCCGCCCAGCACCGCCGAGAAGGCCATCGGGATGCCGAAACTGAAGGCCACGCCCAGCACCGCCTGGGGCATGGCCACCAGGCGCTTGGCATAGGGGTAGGCCACGGCGATGGCCAGCGCGGCCACGCTCAGCAGCACGGTCGGCGGGTTGGTGCTCAGCACCAGGCCAAACGCCAGCAGTGCCAGCACGGCGCCCAGGGCCAGCGCCTCGCGCGCGCGCAGCGCACCGCGGGTCACCGGGCGCTGCGCGGTGCGCTTGACATGGCGGTCGAAGTCGCGGTCGGCCACATCGTTGGCGCAGCAGCCGGCACTGCGCATCAGCACCGTGCCCAGCGTGAACACCGCCAGCAAATGCCAGCCGGGGAAGCCGTCGGCAGCGATCCACAGCGCACTGAGCGTGGGCCACAGCAGCAGCAGCCAGCCGGCAGGGCGGTTCCAGCGGATCAGGTCGAGGTACAGCGCCAGGCGCGTCGGCTGCTGGGCAAGGGTTTGCATCGGCCGAATTATCGGCCGGCGGCCTGGCCGGGCCGGTGCATGGGTGGGGGGCGCTTAAGCTGCGGGCCATGCCGCATGCCAGCCCCCACCCCTTTCTGGACATCCACCCCGCCGTGGCCGCCGCACTGGCCGCCGGCCGCCCGGTGGTGGCGTTGGAATCGACCATCATCAGCCACGGCATGCCCTGGCCGCAAAACGCCGAGACAGCGCTGGCGGTGCAGGCGGCCGTGCGTGCCCACGGCGCCGTGCCAGCCACCACGGCGGTGCTGAACGGCCGCTTGGTGGCGGGCCTCAGCGACGCCCAGATCGAGGTGCTGGCACGCGCCGGCAGCGCCACCCCCAAGGCCAGCCGCCGCGATCTGCCGGTGCTGCTGGCGCAGCAGCGCAGCGGCACCACCACGGTGGCGGCCACCATGGTGATTGCGGCGCTGGCCGGCATCCGGGTGTTTGCCACCGGTGGCATCGGCGGCGTGCACCGCGGTGCCACCAGCACCCTGGACATCTCCGCCGATCTGCAGGAACTGGCGCGCACGCCGGTGGCGGTGGTGTGTGCCGGCGCCAAGAGCATCCTCGACCTGGGCCTGACGCTGGAATACCTGGAAACCCATGGCGTGCCGGTGCTGGGCTACCAGACCGACCAGCTGCCCGCCTTTTATTGCCGCGACAGCGGCTTTGCGGTGGACGCGCGGCTGGACGACCCCAGCGCCATCGCCCGGGTGATGCAGGCCCAGTGGGCCTGCGGTCTGGGCGGCGGCCTGCTGGTGACCAACCCCATTCCAGAGGCGCATGCCCTGCCGCGCGCCAGCATCGACGCGGCCATCACCCAGGCCCTGGCCGACTGTGCCCAGCAAGGCATCACCGGCAAGGCCACCACGCCGTTTTTGCTGCAGCGGGTCAATGCCCTGACGGCTGGCCGCAGCCTGGTGGCGAATGTGCAGCTGGTGCTGAACAACGCACGCCTGGCGGCCGCTGTGGCGGTGGCCTATGCCGGCTTGGCGGGCGGTGATGCCGGCGCGGATGCCGGCGCGGCACCGGCCGGCGGCACAGCAGACCTGGGTATGCGCAGCAGCGGGCCGCCAGCGGCCTGAACCCGGGCTGCCGCAGGGGGCTCAGTCCCCCATGCGCTTCTGGAACACCAGCCCGGCGTGCTCGCGCAGCGCGTGGAACTTGATCTTGGGCCAGTTGGTCTCGATGGCACGCAGCTCGGGCGCGTATTCCACCAGCAGGGTGGGCGCCTGCACCGCGTCGTAGGCCATGCGGTGGCTGTTGCCGTCGATGAAGCGGTTCAGCTCTTTTTCGCCGCCGTCGGCCTCGTCACAGGTCACCCAGCGGGCGATGGAAAAGCGGCAGGGGCTGATGCGCGCCTTGCAGCCGTATTCATGCTCCAGCCGGTGCGCCACCACCTCGAACTGCAGCTGGCCCACGGCGCCCAGCATCAGCACGCTGCCGGCCATGGGCTTGAACACCTGGATCGCGCCTTCTTCGCCCAGCTGCTGCAGGCCGGCCTTGAGCTGCTTGGTCTTCAGCGGGTCGGCCACCTCGACCATGCGGAACATCTCGGGCGCAAAAAACGGCAGGCCGGTGAACTGCAGCGCCTCGCCCTCGGTCAGGGTGTCGCCCAGCTGCAGCACGCCGTGGTTGGGGATGCCGATGATGTCGCCGGCATAGGCCTCGTCCAGCAGCTCACGCCGCTGGCTCATGAAGGTGACCACGGTGTTGGGCCGCAAGGTCTTGCCCGAGCGCACCACCTTCAGGCCGCATGCCGCGGCTGAACTTGCCGCTGGCCACGCGCAAGAAGGCGATGCGGTCGCGGTGGCTGGGGTCCATGTTGGCCTGGATCTTGAACACCACGCCGCTGAACTTGGCTTCCTCGGGGTGCACCACACGCTGCAGCGCGCGGGCGGTCGCCGGGCGGCGGCGCCAGGTCGACCAGCGCGTCCAGCACCTCCTGCACGCCGAAGTTGTTGACCGCCGAGCCGAAGAACATCGGCGTCTGCCGGCCGGCCAGGAACTCGGCTTCGTCGAACGCCGGTGCGGCGTCGCGCACCAGCTCCACCTCGCCGGCCGCCTGCGCGTAGGCCGCGCCGAAGCGCTGCGCCAGCAAGCGGGTTGTCCAGGCCGTCGATGATCTCGTCGTTGTCGTTGGCGCGGTCGGCACCCGGCTTGAACACCCGCATCTGGTTCTTGCGCAGGTCCATCACGCCGCCGAAGAACTTGCCCATGCCCACCGGCCAGGTGAAGGGCACCACCGTCATGCCCAGCTCGCGCTCGATCTCGTCCATCAGGTTCAGCGGCTCCTGCACCTCGCGGTCCATCTTGTTGACGAAGGTGAGGATGGGCGTGTTGCGGGCCCGGCAGACCTGCAGCAGGCGCCGGGTCTGCGGCTCCACGCCGTTGGCCGCGTCGATCACCATCAGCGCGGCGTCCACCGCGGTCAGCACGCGGTAGGTGTCTTCGCTGAAGTCCTGGTGGCCGGGGGTGTCGAGCAGGTTGATGACGCAGTCGCGGTACTCCATCTGCATCACCGAGCTGGCCACCGAGATGCCGCGCTGCTTCTCGATCTCCATCCAGTCGCTGGTGGCGTGCCGGCTGGCCTTGCGCGCCTTCACGCTGCCGGCGATCTGGATCGCGCCCGAGAACAGCAGCAGCTTCTCGGTCAGCGTGGTCTTGCCGGCGTCGGGGTGGCTGATGATGGCGAAGGTGCGGCGGCGCCGCACCTCCTTGGCCAAGGGGCTGGCGGCGGTCTTGGCCAGTGGGCTGGCGTCAGCGGTTGCCAGCCCGCTGGCATCGGGTGTCGTCAGGGGGCTGGCAGCTTGGGATTCGGACATGGCAAACCGGCATGCTGCCGCGAGGCAGGCATGCCGAACCTGGTGAGGTGGAAAGCGCCGATTATCGGCCGGGGGCTGCGCCGGCGTCAGCGCCAGCGCCGCAGCGGCGCTCAGTGCAGGGCCAGCTCGGCGCCCACCGCTGGTTCAGCTGCTGCCAACAACGCCTGCACCTGGGCCAGCAGCGTGTCTTCGGCATAGGGCTTGCCCAGCAGCAGGTTGACGCCGGCCGCGTCGGCCTCGGCGCGGTGGCGCAGGTCGGACGAGGTGATCATGATCACCGGCATGCGGCGCAAGCGCGCATGGGCGCGCACCCGCCGCGTCAGCTCAAAGCCGTCCAGGCCGGGCATGTCCACATCGGTGATCAGCAGGTCGGGCGCCGCGCTGTCCAGCAACTGCAGGGCCGCCGCGCCGTCTTCGGCCAACAGCACGTGCCAGCCCTGCTTTTCCAGCAGGCGGCCGGTCTTCACCCGCACCACCTTGGAATCGTCGGCCAGCAGCACGCGCGGCGTGCGGATCGCTGCGGCGGTGCGCTGCGGTGCCGGCGGCACAGCAGCCGCCGGCGCTGCTGCTGTGGTGCCCAGGGCGGCGCTGTCCCCGGCAACTGTGGCGGCTGCGTGGGCTGCAACAGGCGTTTCCAGAGAGGCAGCGGTGACCCCGGCGGCGGTGCCTGTTGCGGGAGGCACTGTGGCGGGCACAGCGGGGCCAGCCGCGCGGCCGAAGATCGGGTCAGGTGTTGCTGCCGGTGTTGCTGCCTGTGTTGCTGCCGGTGTCGCAGTCGGTGTCGCAGTCGGTGTCTGTGTTGCCGTGGGCATGGCCACGGGTGTCGCCATGGGCGCTTGCGCTGGCGCGGCCAGCGGGCGTGCGACAAGGCCTTGCGCAGCAGCGTCTGCACCCTGGCGCTGTGCGTCAAGCGGCTGCGGCTGCACGCTGCCTTGCGCTGGCGTCGTCGCCCCGCCTGGTGTTGCGGGCTGCGGTGGTGTGCGGGTCTGGGCTGGTGTGTGGGCCTGTGCCGCACGGTCGGCCTCCAGCCGAACCGCTTCGCTGGCCTTGCGCTGGCGTGCCTGGCGCAGTGCCTCGGTCGCCGCCTGGCGCTGGGCCTCCAGCGCAGTGGCCAGGGCATCCGGTGTGGTCTGCGGTGGCCGGGCGGGCCCAGCCACTGTTGCAGGGCTTGCCGCGCTGCCTGTCGCCCCGTCTGCGCGCGAGGCCGGCGCGGCGGCGGCTGGCGGCGCAAGCGACGGTGGCGGTGGCTTGCTCAGCCGTTCAGGTGCAGCCTGGCGCCGGCGGCTGCGCAGCAGCCATGCCACCACCAGCAAGCCAATGGCCGCAGCCAGCCCCAGGGCAAGCAGCAGTTCTGTGTTCATCGGTGTCAGCCTCGGGCCTGTCTGCGGCCAGCAGCGCCGGCACATCGGTGCACCGGCTTTTTGGAAGCTTAGCTTGCGACGCAGGTGCATGGTGCGCCGAATTGCCGGCATATTGCCGGCCTGCGGCCAGCCCTTGTCCCCACCGGGCTGGCCGTGTGGGCGCTCTGGCATCATCCGGCTCGATTTTTTCAACGCCAACCGCCATGCGCCTGTTGCACCCCACACCTTGCTGCCGGCTTGTTGCGCCTGCTGCCGCCGCAGCGGGCGTCTGCGGTGCGCAGGCACGCAGCGCCATGCGCGCCGCCTGATGCGCCCGCGCCATGCTCGTCGCATGATCCTCGGAACGCTCGCCCTGCTGCTGGCACTCGGTGGCCTGTGGGCCTGGTCGCCCGACATCCCGCGCGCCACGCTGGAGGCGCGCTACGCCAACGGCCCGGCCGACTTCATCACCGTCGACGGCATGCGCCTGCATGTGCGCGACAGCGGCCCAAAGGACGCGCCCGCAGTGGTGCTGCTGCACGGCTTTGGTGGCAGCGTGCACACCTGGGACGCCTGGGCTGCGGGCCTGGAGGCCCAGCACCGGGTGATCCGCTTCGACCAGCCCGGCGCCGGTCTCAGCGCGCCCGACCGGTTGGGCCAATACACCGACGCGCGTGGCATGCAGGTGCTCAGTGCCTTGCTGGACCAGCTCGGCCTGCAGCGGGCCAGCATCGTCGGCCATTCCATGGGCGGGCGCCTGGCCTGGCAGTTTGCGGCGGCACAGCCGCAGCGGGTGCACAAGCTGGTGCTGGTGGCGCCCGACGGTTTTGCCAGCCCGGGCTTTGCATACGGCAAGGCGCCCGACGTGGGCTGGGTCACCGGTCTGCTGCGCTGGACCTTGCCCAAGCCGCTGTTGCGCGCCAGCCTGAAGCCGGCTTATGCCGACCCGGCCACCATGACGGACCCGCTGGTCGACCGCTACCACGCACTGATGCTGGCACCGGGCAACCGCGACGCCCTGCTGGCCCGCATGGGCCAGCTGGTGCTGCAGCCGCCCGAGCCGGTGCTGGCGCGCATCAGCGCACCCACGCTGCTGGTCTGGGGCCAGGCCGACGCCATGATCCCGGCAGCCAACGCGGCCGACTACCAGCGCGCCATGCCCCAGGCCCGTCTGCTGGTGTTGCCGGGCGTGGGCCACCTGCCGCAAGAAGAGGCGCCGGCTGCATCGCTGGCGGCGGTGCACGCGTTCCTGCAGGATTAGGCTTGCATCCGCCAGCGTGTCGACGCTGGATTGGCTTCGGGATGGACAGGGGCTGCATCATCTGCCAACGTTCGGGTTTGTCGCCTTTTGGAAGCCGCCATGCCCCCCGCCAGCCCTGTGCCCACTGCGCCGCCGCCCGACCGTTTCTGCGATCTGGTGATGAAAGGCGGCATCACCAGCGGGGTGGTCTACCCCGGTGCCATCGACCAGTTGTCGCACCACTACCACTTCAAGAGCATTGGCGGCACCTCGGCCGGCGCCATTGCGGCGGCCATCACTGCAGCGGCGGAATACCAGCGCCGCCGCAGCGGCAGCCGCGCCGGCTTCGACCTGCTGAAGTCGCTGCCCGACGAACTGAAGGCCGAGGTGCGGCCCGGCCAGCGCAAGCTGCTGAGCCTGTTCCAGCCGCAGCCGGCCACGCAGCGCCTGTTCAGCGTGTTGGTGCACGCGCTCAATTCCGGCAGCACCAACCAGCGCCTGCTGGCGATGGTGACCGGCGCCATCAAGGCCTATTGGCTGGGTGTTGTCGGCGCTGTGCTGCTGGCCTGGGTGGCGCTGGCCCTGGGTGGCAAGCTGGCGGCCCTGCTCACGCTGGCGGTGGCGGGCGTGGGCCTGATCGGCTGGATGACCTACAAGGACATCACCGGTGCGGTGGTCGACAACGGCTTTGGCCTGTGCACCGGCCTGACCGAAGACCCGCAGCATGAGGCGCTGACGCCCTGGCTGCACAGCCTGATCCAGCGTGCGGCCGGCCGCCAGCCGGGTGATGCACCGCTCACGTTTGGCGAACTCTGGGCCGCGCCCGGCCACCCGCCCGAGCGTGTGCCGCTGCCCCCAGGTGCCACCCGCAAGTCGATCGACCTGCAGATGTTCTCCACCAATCTGGGGCATGGCCGTCCCTACATCTTTCCGCTGGCCGACGTGGCCGAGCAGGGCAGCCGCTTTCGCAGCCGTGACCGGTTGTTCTTCAGCCAGACCGAGCTGGCGCGCTACCTGCCGCCGGTGGTGCTGGACTGGATGGTGGCCCACGGCCGCCGCTACCAGCCTGAGCCGGGGCGTGAAGGCCGCGACCCCAGCGCTGCCGATGCCGCCGCCCACCAGTTGCTGGAACTGCCGCCGCCACAAGACTTTCCGGTGATCCTGGCCGCGCGCATGAGCCTGAGCTTTCCGCTGCTGTTTGCCGCGCTGCCGCTGTGGGCCATCGACCATGACCAGGTCGGCCAGGCGCCATTCCAGCGCTGCTGGTTCAGCGACGGCGGCATCAGCAGCAATTTCCCGATGCACCTGTTTGACGGCCTGGTGCCCAGCTGGCCCACCTTCGGCATCAACCTCGAAGACGCCATCCCCGGCCGGCCCGACACCTACCTGCCCGACAGCTACGACACCGGCTACGGCGAGCGCTGGAACCGCTTTGACCACGAAGGTGCCGATGGTGCAGCCCGGTTTGGTGGCTTCTTCTCGGCCATCCTGGGGGCGATGCAGAACTGGAACGACAACGCCCTGGCGCGCATGCCCGGTGTGCGTGACCGCATTGCCCGTGTGCGCCTGAAGCCCAGTGAAGGCGGCCTGAACCTGAACATGGAAGGCCCGGTCATCCAGGCGGTGGCCGACCGCGGCGAGCGTGCGGCCTTGTCGTTGGTGGCGCGCTTTGTCGCCGCTGATCCCGCCGGCCCCCAGGCGCCCGGTTGGGACGAGCAGCGCTGGGTGCGCCTGGGCGTGCTGCTGAAGCTGATCCAGGAGCGTGCCCCGGGCGTGCTGACCGCGCTGGACCCCGGCCTGCGCCACGCCACACCGCTGCATGTGCTGGTGGCACGCGCCGGTGACAGCACGGCGGCGGCGCCCGCAGGCTATGAGGCACCGCTCACTGCGGCGCAGCAGCAGGCCCTGCTGGCGGTGGTCGATGCACTGCACAGCCTGGTGGGCACCATGGCGCAGCCGGGCTGCGGCAGCGACTTCCAGCCCGTGCCACGGCCTGAGTTGCGGGTGCGGCCGTCTCTGTAAAAGGCGCGCGGCGCGCCTGTGCCACTGGCCGGCCTGGGCACGGCGGCTCCAAGGGAAAGCACCGCCCCGGCGCCGCTGCGGCGCGGCTACGCTTCGCAGCCAACATTCGAGGAGACCCCATGCAACAACAACATGCCCAGCGCCTGATCGCCGTGGCCGCACTTGCCGTCTTGCTGAGCGCCTGCGGCGGCAACAGCGACGATGCACCTGTCGCCGAAGAAACCCGCGCGCAAGACAGCCGCAGCTTCACCGCCACCGCTGCGGCGGCCACCACCTTCGCCGCCATGGCGGCCGCCGCCGGCGACACCGTGGACATGGCCACCACCAGCCGCTACGCCGGCGTGCTGGACGGCGCGGCCTACCAGGTCGAGGTGCCCGCCAACTGGAACGGCAAGCTGGTGATGTACGCCCACGGCTTCCGCGGCAACGACGTGCGCGCTGACGCGTCAACGGGCCGTCGATCCGCCGCCACCTGATCCAGCAGGGCTATGCCTGGGCGGCGTCCAGCTACAGCAAGAACTACTACGACGTGCGCGCCGGTGTCGAAGACACCAACAACGCTGGCGCTGAACTTCAACAAGATCACCGCCGCCGCCGGCCGCACGCTGGCCGCGCCCACGCGCATCTACATCACCGGCCATTCGATGGGCGGCCACATCACCGGCGCCGCCATCGAAGCCGAAGCCGCTGCCACGGCGGTGCAACAAGGTGGCCTACCACGGCGCCGTGCCGATGTGCGGCGTGATGGGCGACGCCGAACTGTTCAACCAGTTCGCGGCGGTGCAGGTCACTGCCCAGGCGCTGGCCGGCCTGCCCAAGTACCCGTCGGCCAACTGGGCCGACATCAGCGCCCTGGTGACGGCACGCTGTTCACCACCTTCCCCAGCGTGCCCACCGCCACCGGCCAGAAGTATGTGTCGGTGCTGCAGAACATCACCGGCGGCGACGCGGCCGCTGTTCGCCCAGGGCCTGGCCTTTGGTGGCAGCTTCCCGTCGATGTGGGGCGCGCTGGGCGGCGACGGCACCATCACCGGCATCCTCAACAAGAGCGTGCTCGACACCAACGCCTACACCTACACCATCGACGGCGATGTGGCCGGCAGCACTGCGCTGAACGCCAGCGGTGCTGAAGCTCACCGCCAGTGGCCGATGCCAACCGCCTGCGCAGCGACGGCCTGCGCTGGATCCCGGTGATCAACGGCGAGTTCAAGATCCCGGTGGTGTCCATCCACACGCTGGGCGACCTGTTCGTGCCCTTCAGCATGCAGCAGGTCTACCAGAAGCGGGTGGCGGCCAAGGGCAACAGCCAGTGGCTGGTGCAGCGCGCCATCCGCGGTGCCAGCCATTGCGACTTCACCGTGGCCGAGCAGGTGGACGCCTTCGAGGCCATGGTGGTGTGGGAGCGTGACGGCATCAAGCCCACGCGGTGACGACGTGGTGACGCCGGCCACCGTGGCGGCGCCCAGCTACGGCTGCACCTTCACCCGCAACACCCTGGGCCCGGACGAGAGTGGTGCCACCCGCGCCCTGCGCCCCGGCATCCTGGCCAGCACGCCAGCCTGCCCGGCGTCCTGATCGCAGCGGTGATACTTTGGCGGGTGCGCTGCACCCGTCCCGCGCGTCCCCGTCACTGCGACCACCACCAGCTCCATCCGCACCGCGCCCGGCCCGCCATCGGCACGGTGGTGCGCCGGGCGCTGTGCTGTCTGGCGGCGCTGTCCGGCTGCGCCAGCCCGCTGCTGGCGCAGCCGCTGCCCGACGCCGTGCTGCAGGCGCTGCAGCAGGCCCAGGTGCCTGCCGACGCCCTGGGCGCGGTGGTGCTGCCGGCCCAGGGTGGCCCAGCCGGCCGCCCCGTGGCCGGCTGGGCCCACCGCGCCGACCGGCCGATGCAGCCCGCGTCCACCCTGAAGCTGCTGACCAGCGTGGTGGCGCTGGACCAGCTGGGCCCGAATGTGCGCGGCTTCACCGAACTGCTGACCCGCGCGCCGCAGCAAGGTGATGTGCTGGCCGGCGACCTGGTGCTGCGCGGCGGTGCCGACCCCGAGTTCGACCTGCCGCAGCTGTGGGCCCTGCTGCTGGACCTGCGCCAGCTGCACGGCATCCGCGAGATTGCCGGCGACATCGTCATCGACCGCACGCTGTTCCGCCCGTCGCGGCCCGAGCGCGCAGCCACACCCTTCGACGAGCGGCCCGAGTTCGCCTACAACCTGGTGCCCGATGCACTGCAGCTCAACAGCCACTTGCTGCAGATCGAGATCAGCAGCGCGGGCGGCAGCCCACAAGCGCGTGCGCTGCCGCCGCTGCCCGGCCTGCAGATCGACGCCAGCGCCTTGACGCTGAGCGACCGGCCCTGCAGCGACTGGACCCAGGACTGGCAGAGTCCGCTGCCGGCCGACGCGCCAGAGCCCGGTTTGTTGCGCGTCCGCCTGCAAGGCAGCTTTCCGCAGTCCTGCACCCAGCGGCCCAGCCTGCAGTTGATCGAGCCGCTGGCGCTGGCCGAGCGCCAGCTGCGCTGGCTGTGGGCCAGCCTGGGCGGCAGCTGGGCGGGCCAGGTGCGTGAGGCCGATCTGCCGCAAGTCCCCCTGCTGACTGCCGCGCAACAGCTGCTGCAACAACAGGCCCAAGCGGGGGCGCCACCCCAAGCCGAACCCCAGGCGCAGCGCCCGCCAAAGCGGGCGGGTGCGGCCGTGGTGGTGCCGGGCGTGCAGCGGGGCGGCTCGGCCGTGGCCGGCCTGCGCCTGCTGGCCAGCCACCAGGCACGGCCCTGGGGTGAGCTGCTGCGCACGCTCAACAAGCAATCCAGCAACGTCTACAGCCGCTTGCTGTATCTGCAGCTGGGTCTGGCCGCCGCCGCAGACAACCCCGATCTGCCCACCCGCGTGCTGGCCGACCGTGCGGTGCGCCAGTGGCTGGCCGACCAGCGCATCGCGGCACCCGGCCTGGTGCTGGACAACGGCTCAGGCTTGTCCCGGGCCGAGCGCATCAGCCCGCTGGCGCTGGCCCAGGTGCTGCAGGCCGCCCACCGCGGGCCTTGGGCGAGCGAGCTGCACATGAGCCTGCCGATCGCCGGTGTGGATGGCACGCTGCGCAACCGCCTGGCCAAGGGCCCGGCGGCCGGCCAGGCGCGTTTGAAGACCGGCCTGCTGAAAGACGCCGTGGCGCTGGCCGGTTATGTCAGCGACCCGGGCGGCCGCCCCTGGGTGCTGGTGGCCTTCATCAACCACCCGCAGGCAGCTGCAGCGCGCCCAGCGCTGGACGCGCTGGTGGACTGGGTGGCCGGTGGTGGTCTGGGCTCCGCATATCCGCGCTGACGGGCGTTCGGCCTGCCTTTGGCCGGTCCATGCGCTGTCGAATTTTTTGACACAAGACCACCACCGCGGTGCTGGTGCAGCGATGCCAAACCGCCGTGGCCTGACGCATCAAGGACTTACAGCGGACGGCACATAACTTGCGGCGCCACCGTTGAATATCCACCCTTGGCAACTTCGCCGCAATACGTACTGGGAATCCTGATGCAACTGCACACCGTCCGCCCCCTGTTGTCCGCTCTGCTGGTTGCCGGTTGCATGGCACCAAGCCTGGCCAGCGCCATGGCCATCGACAAGACGGTCAACATCAACGTCTACCAAGTTTGCTTAGACGACGGTGTCACTTGCGCCAGCACAGGCCCGGAAAACAACGCGTACTACGCCGTCGAAACCAACAAGATCTGGGCGCAGGCGGGTATCAGTGTGAGCTTCACGTTCATCGAGCAGATCAACAAGACGCAGTTCTACGATCTGGACGACGACATCGCAGGCAAGTCTTTTGACGATCTGTACAACTTCAAGTTTGGCGCGGGAACCGCGGCCACGGTGACCGACCGTGTCGACATGTTCCTGATCAACGACTACAAAGGCGCTTACGGCGTGGGCTACAGCGGCTTCGGCGGCTTGGTCATGTCGATGCGTGAGATCTTGGCGTTTGACTGCGATGGCGCTGCAGGCTGCACCGGTCGCATCGACACGCTGGCCCATGAGCTGGGCCACAACTTCGGCTTGGTGCCGATCAACTTTGTCGACTACGCTGGCGACGACGACCCCGGCCACTCCAACGTCACCAACCACTTGATGAACGGCGGCGGCACCCGCTTGGTGCCCACCCTGGCAGCGAACATCGCACCAGATGGCGACGGGCTCGACTTCCTGCCCCAGACCCACATCGACTTCGCCCGCAACAGCACGCTGCTCAGCCCAGTTCCCGAAGCCTCGACCTGGACGATGTTTGCCATCGGGCTGGTGGGGATTGGCGCGCTGACGCGTCGACGCCAGGCGTGACCGCTGCAGGCGGCCGCCACAGCGCATGACCGCGCCGCCGCGCCGCCGCCTGTTGTTGCTGGCAGTTGCTGCGGCCGGCGCAACCCGTGCTGGCGCGGTTGCCGCACTTGGGCCCGCTGATGCACGCCCCATGCCCGCCAGAGACCGCATCGTCCTGCCGCCAGACCAGCGCAGCATGCGGTCGCCGTCTGGCCGCTACCAGTTGCTGCTGCGCACCGACGACCATTGGCAAACCCGGGCGGCCATCGCTGAACTGGTGGATCTGTCCGGACCAGGGCAAACGCTGCTGTGGCGGGTGACCTTGCCGCAAACCCAGGGCCCACGCCGTGCGCTGGTGACCGACCAAGGCCGCACGGTGATGTTCGACAGCTGGTTGAATGTGGCGTCGCCGCATGCCATCGTCGTGTTCGGCCTGGATGGCCAACTGCTGGCAATGCACAGCTTCGATGCCGTCGTGGCGGCGCTTGGTGTGTCGCGCGCCACGGTGGCGCAGCATCGGCGCCTGGGCATGTGGCTCAGCAGCGAACCGGTGGCGTCGGATGACGGCAGCAAGGTGGTGCTGCAAGCTGGCGGCCGGCAGCTGCGCTTGTGCCTTGCGGATGGCAGCCTGTCCTTGACCGGCTGATGCGCCGCGTGCTGCCTTCGCCCCTGCCAAGACCGCAGGTCGACCCCGTGTTCACTGCAAAGGCGGCACGTTGAACACCTGGCGCAGGTAGGCCAGGAAGGTCTGGTCGTCGCACAGGATCTTGCCCGGGCTGTCGCTGAGCTTGGCCACCGGCTGGCCGTTGCAGTGGGTCAGCTTCATCACGATGTGCAGCGTGTGCAGGCCCACGTCGTTGGTCAGGTTGGTGCCGATGCCGAAGCCCAGCTGGGTGCGGTCGGCAAAGTGGCGGTACAGCGCAAAGGCCTTGGGCAGGCTCAGGCCGTCGCTGAACACCAGGCGCTTGGTGTGGGTGTCGATGCGCAGCTTGGCATAGTGCGCCAGCGCCTTTTCGCCCCACACGATCGGGTCGCCCGAATCGTGGCGCAGGCCGTCGAACAGCTTGGCGAAGTACAGGTCGAAGTCGGCCAGGAAGGCGTCCATGCCGACCACGTCGGTCAGCGCCACGCCCAGGTCGCCGCGGTATTCCTGCACCCAGGCTTCCAGCGCGGCCTTCTGAAAATCGCGCAGGCGCACGCCCAGCGCCTGGTAGGTCTGCAGGAACTCGTGCGCCATGGTGCCGATGGGCACCAGGCCCAGGTCACGCGCCAGCAGCACATTGGTGGTGCCCTTGAAGTACTCGGGCACCTCGCGCTGCAGCGTGGCCACCACCTCGCGGTGCCAGGTCGCCCGAGAAGCGCCGGCGCACGCCGAAGTCGAAGAATTCGAAGGGGTTGCGGCGGCGCGGTTCCTCGCCGAAGGCGCGCAGCAGCGCGACCTTGTCGTTCAGCCGGCGCCGGCCCTCGGCCAAAGCCGGCGCCTGGTCGAAGCGGCGGAAATACAGCTCGTTGACGATGGCCAGCACATAGATCTCGAAGGCCATCACATGCACCTGCGGCCCGCGTGCAACGATTTCCAGCGTGCCGGCGTTGTCGCGCACGTGATGAAGTCGCGCTGGAACTGGAAGATGCGCAGGAAGTCGACGAAGTCGCTCTTGATGAAGCGCAGGCCGCGCAGGTAGGCCAGTTCGTCGGGCTGAAAGCGCAGGCTGCACAGGTGGTCGAGCTGCTCGTTGAGCTCGCCGATCAGGTGCGTCAGCGGGTAGTCGCGCGCATTGCGGCAGATGAAGACGTACTCGGCCTGCGGTCTGCGGGTGCCGGTGCAGCATGGCCTGCCACATCGTGAACTTGTAGAGGTCGGTCTCCAGCAGGCTGCGGATGACTGGTTGCATGGTGGCAAGAGGGCAACGGATCCGCCGCCAATGAGGCACTCGGGCCAGTATAGGATCGACAGCACTGCATGCAGATGGGGGCTTGCGAGATGCACCGACGGACGCTGCTGGGCTTGGCAGCCCTGCCTTGGGCCGCTGTGGCCAGCCAGTCGCCCGGCCAGTCGCCCGGCGAGTTGCCCTGCCGCGTGTGCCACGGCAGCCATGCGGCCTTGTGTGGCCTGGTCGGCAGCTGGGGTGCTGAGGGTGGCGACAGGGGTGGCGACGGCAGCAACACCCATGCGGTGTTGGTGCAGCGTGGCACAGACACCTTGGCCGAGGTGTATTTCAGCGGCCGCGACCAGCCCTTGGGCGACTGGTTTGCACGCAGCGTGGCCTTCAGCGCCGACGCACCCGCACGATCTGCGCTCGATCAGCAAGAGCGTCACCGGCCTGGTCGCCGGCATCGTGCACGGCCGGGGCCAGCTGGACCTGCAGCAGCCTGTGCTCGACCACTTCCCTGAACTGGCCGACCTGGCCACGCCCGAGCGCAGGCAGATCACCGTGCAGCACCTGCTGGACATGACCGTGGGCTGGGCCTGGGACGAATCGACCGTGCCCTACACCCACCCCGCCAACAGCGAGCTGCAGATGCTGCTGGCGCCCGACCGCCACCGCCATGTGCTGGGCTTGCCCATGCTGCACCCGCCCGGCAGCCGCTGGGCCTACAGCGGCGGCGCCACCGTGCTGCTGGCCACAGTGCTGGAGCGCGCCACCGGCCAGGGCCTGCCCGCCCTGGCGCAGGCCACGCTGTTCGACCCGCTGGGCATCCCGGCCGCCACCTGGCACAGCGACCGCGATGGCCGCGCCTTGGCGTTTTCTGGCCTGCGGCTGCGCCCACGCGCGCTGGCGCGCATCGGCCGCTTGTTGCTGGACGCCGGCCGTTGGCAGGGCCAGGCCGTGGTGCCAGCCGACTGGGTGGCCGCCACCCTGGCCACGCGTGTGCCAGCGGTGGATGGCTTGTCTTACGGCCGCCAGTGGTGGCAGGGGCGCATGGCACAGGGTCTCAGCGTCGGGGTGGACTTCATCGCTGCCATCGGCAACGGCGGCCAGCGGCTGTTTGTGGTGCCGACACTGGACCTGGTGGTGGTCTTCACCGCTGGCCGCTACAACCAGCCTGCCAACGGTGCGCCATCCACGCGGCAGTTCCGTGAGGTGTTGGCAGTGCTGATGGCCGGCTGAGCGGCCTGGCGCTGCCTGCTGGTTGCTGGTGACTGGTTGCTGGCGCGCTCAGCTGTTGCTTCGCCGGCTTGCTGCAACGCGCCGTGACGCGCCCCAGCGCCACGCAACGCACTGGCGAAGCCGCCCCGCAGTTGCGGCGCCCAGGCCGCCTCAAGCGCCCAGGCGGCGGGCCGATAACAGGCTGTCACACCGCCACGCCCACACCGCACCATGCCAACGATCTTGCGCCTTGCCCACCTGGCCTGGCTGGCCTGCGCCTTGTCGGCAGCCGCCCAGACCAGCCTGCGAGAGCAGGAAATCGCCCAGTGCCTGCCCAATGAGGTGGCCACCTGGAGCGATGGCAAGGACCGCCCTGCGGCCAGCAGCGCGCTGTTGCTGGCCTACCGGCATGACGAGGCGCCGCCCTGGTTCAGCGCCGCCCAGGTGCTGGCCACGGTGCAGCGTGCGGCACAAGCCTGGTCAGCCTGCGGCGTGGGTGCGCAAGTGCAGGCCGTGCTGCCGGGCGCCCGGGTGCCTGCCGGTGCGGTGCTGGTGCTGTGGAGCGATGGCGCCGCCGGTGGCAATTTCGGCCTGGCCAATCTGCACACCCACAGCCTGGCGCTGGGCCCGGCGGCGTTCCGCCTGCTGAACCAACGCAACCCCGCGCACCCGGCGGCCGACACCTTGCAGATGGTGGTGTCGCATGAGATGGGCCACTTCTTCGGGCTGATGGCGCATTCACGCCGCTGTGTGGACGTGATGAGCTACTACGACAACGGCAAGGGCGAGCGCTGCTTCACCCGCGACGGCGGCATGCCCGCTGGCCGGGGCGACTACCGGGCCCTGCTGCCCACCGCCTGCGACATCGCCCGCTGCCGGGCGGTGAACGCCAGCACACTGGCTGGCCTGGGTTTGCGCCAGCCCTGAGCAGGCGTTCTTGCCGGCGACTTGTCGGCGATTGGCCGGCGCGCCGCTGGCGCCCGGGCGACGCCGCGCGGCGGCTCTCTGCGGTTAGGCTGGCCAACCCACCACTGCACAGGCCGCGCGCGCCTGACCGACCATGGACTATGCCGGCTACCAATGCCTGCGCGTCACCCTGCAGCACGGCGTTGCACGGGTGCTGCTGGACAACGGCCCGATCAACTTGCTGGACAAGCCGCTGTTCAAGGAGCTGCTGCGCCTGACCGACGCCCTGGCCGCTGACGACGCGGTGCGGGTGGTGGTGCTGGCCTCGGCCAACCCGGCCTACTTCATCGCCCACTTCGACGTCGGCCTGATCCAGCGCTTTCCGGCCAGCGCGCCGGTGCCGGATGCAGCGCTGTCGCCCTTCCACCGCATGGCCGAAGCCTGGCGCTGCATGCCCAAGGCCACCCTGGCAGTGGTCGAGGGCCGCGCCGGCGGCGGCGGCAGCGAGATCGCACTGAGCTGCGACATGCGCTTTGCGCTGCAGGGCCGGGCGGTGTTCAACCAGCCCGAGGTGGCGCTGGGCATCTTGCCGGGTGGCTCGGGCACGGTGCGGCTGGCGCGCCTGCTGGGCCGCAGCCGGGCGCTGGAGGCCGTGCTGGGCTGCGACGACATCGACGCCGACCTGGCCGAGCGCTGGGGCTGGGTGAACCGCACGCTGCCGGCGGCCACGCTGTGGCCGCATGTGGACCGCCTGGCGGCACGCATCGCCAGCTTTCCGCCGCATGCGGTGGCGGCGGCCAAGGCCAGTGTGCTGCGTGCTGAAAAGGACGTGCTGCCCGATCTGCAGGCCGAGGGCGCCGCGTTCCAGGGCACGCTGTCAGGGCCGGGCACCCAGGACGCGATGGCGCGCTTTCTGGCGCAGGGCGGGCAGACACCGGCGGGTGAAGACCGCCTGGGTGCGCTGTGCGGCACGCTGCATGCGCCGCCCGCCAACTGATCAGGCGGTGATCGCCCGCTGACCGCCCGCTGATCGCCAACGGGCAACGCGAGCTGGCAACGCCAATGGGCGCTGCCAGCGGGTTGTCCAGGGCCAGGCGGGCTTACAGCGCCGGGTGCTTCAGATGCCAGTCGGTGGCTTGCTGGAAGGCGTGGCCGGCGCGCACCAGCAGGTCTTCTTCCAGGTGCCGGCCCACCAGCTGGAAGCCGATCGGCACGCGCGCTGCCGTGAAGGCGCCCGGCAGGGTGATGGTCGGGCTGCCCGACATGTCAAAGGGCGCGGTGTAGCGCAGCACGTCGTCGATGCCGCCAGGCGTCTTGAAGATCGCGTCCAGCTGCGCCGCCGACGGGTTGCCGAAAGGGTGCACCGGCACCAGCAGCAGGTCCACCGTCTGGAACAGCTTGCGCAGCGCGCCGGTGAACACCAGCCGGGCCTGCGCAATGCGCATCAGGTCGATGCCGCGCACCGCATGGCCCTGGTCGATCAGCGCGGCCAGCACCGGGCCGTATTCGGCAGCGCGCGACGGATAGGTGGCGGCATGGGCGATGGCGGTTTCCACCGCGCACAGCGGCGCCCAGTCCTGGTACATCGCGGTGGTGCCGCTGGGCAGGCTGACCGGCCGCAGCTGCAGCGCCCAGGCTGGTCAGCACCCGGCCCACGTCGGCCAGCATGGCCAGGGTGTCGGGGTTGCAGACGCTGTCGGTGAAGGCGGGGTCGAAGCCGATGCGCAGGCCACGCACGCCGGCGTCCAGGCCGGCCAGGTAGTCGGGCACGGCGGCTTCCAGCGTGGTGGGGTCCAGCGGGTCCACGCCGGCCATGGCGCCCAGCATGGCGCCGGCGTCGGCGGCGCTGCGGGTCATCGGGCCCACATGGTCCAGGCTGTCGGCCAGCGGCAGCACGCCGTGGCGGCTGACACGGCCCCAGGTCGGCTTGATGCCAGTCAGCCCGTTGGCGCCACATGGGAAGCGGATCGACCCACCGGTGTCGGTGCCGATGCTGCCGTGGCACAGCCCGGCGGCCGTGGCCACGCCCGACCCGCTGGACGAGGAGCCCACCCAGTGGTCGGCATGCCAGGGGTTCTGCGGCACCGGCAGCGACGGGTGGTGCACCGAGAACGCACCCTCGGTCATGTGCAGCTTGCCCAGCATCACCGCGCCGGCATCGAACAGCTTGCGCACCACGGTGGCGTCTTCGTCCGGCACGTTGTCCTTCAGGATCGCGCTGCCCCAGGTGGTGCGCACGCCGGCGGTGTTGCACAGGTCCTTGATGCCGATGGGGATGCCGTGCATCGGCCCGCGGAATTCGCCCCGCAGCATTTCGGCCTCGGCCACGCGTGCCTGGGCCAGCGCCACTTCGGGCGTGGGCGTCAGGTAGCTGTGCAGCGTGGGGTCGAGCTGGGCGATGCGGCTGAGCATGGCCTGTGTCACTTCCACCGGCGACAGGCTGCCGTCGCGGTAGGCCGCGCCCAGGTCGGTGATGCTGGCAAACGGGATGTTGGTGATGGCCATGGGGGCTCCGTGCAAGGTGCTGGGGTGGTGTCGACCCGCCGGCCGCCAGCGGCGACAGACGGTCAGGCGGCGGTAGGTGGTCAGGCGGCGGTGGGCGGACAGGCGCGATGAACGCTCAGGCAGTACCCGTGCAGCACTGCCAATTTGCTTGATTTGGAAAATGAGTTGATGATCCTAGCCCCGCCGCCGGGGATCGGTCAACCATGAATGCAGCCGCACCAACATGGCGTTGGGTCTGCACCTGGTGCGGGCATGCCTGCGGCTCCGCAGCCACGTGCCGGTGTGTGCCCGGCGCTGGCCAGGTCAGGCAGGCTTGCGCAACACCATCTGCGTGCAGCGGAACAGCGCCAGCGTCTTGCCGCTTTCGCGGTGGCTGACCACCGCATCCCACACTTGTGTGCTGCCGCCCAGGTGCACGGCGGTGGCCACACACACCACGGTGCCGTCCCGGGTGGTGCCCAGGTGGTTGCTCTTGAGCTCGATGGTGGTGAAGCCGCTGGCGCTGGCCGGCAAGTTGGCCACGCAGCCATAACCGCAGCAGGTGTCGGCCAAAGTGACCACGGCACCGGCATGCAGGTAGCCATTGGGCGCCATCAAATGGGCCTGCACTGGCATTTCGGCTTCCACCTGCTTGCCTTCCACGCGGGTGATGGCGATGCCCAGATGCCCCGGCAAGTGGCCCTCGCCGCGGGCGTTGAGCATGTCCGGGGTCGGCGCGGCTGCAGGGGTGTTGCTTTTGGTATTTGTCATGGTGGCGGCGTGTGTTCGCAGGTCGTGTGGAGGGTGTGCGGCGGGTGTGCGGACGATGTTGCGGACGATGTTGCGGACGATCTTGCGGCTGATGTTGTGGAGGATGTTGCGGAGGCTGCGCAGCCGGTCCGCAGCGGCTGCTTGCGGGCCTGCCAGACATTGTCGGCCCGGGCCTGCTGCCGGCACACTGGGCATTAGGATGGGCGCCCGCATGCACACATGACCACCTGCCCGGGCGCCGGATGCCCGGCACCCCAACTGCCAAGGACCTTGTGAACCTGCCTGAATTGATCGCGCTGGGCGACTACAGCGCGCCCACCATGCCGACCGAACGTGCCTTCCGTGTGGCCATGGCGCGGCTGAAGCGGCGCATCAGCGGCAGCGACGACGACCCGCTGTTGCAGCGGGCGGCGCTGGCGCGGGCGTCGCGGTCGCTGGTCAACGACTTTGCCGACCCGCCGGCTTGCGGCCCGCTGCTGCAGGCCCTGGACGCGCAGTTTGCTGCCTGGGCGGCAGATGCCAGCGCGCCAGACCGGCTGCGCACCCTCATCCTGCCGCCTTGTGACGGCGCCGGCACGCTGGCGCTGTGGGCGCACACGCGTGGCCACAGCGTGCTGCGTGCGCCCGCGCGCATCCAGCTGATCGGCCCGGCCACCGACGAGCAGCAGCCTGATCTGGCCGGTGCGGGCTTGCTGGTGATCCCGCGGCTGGAAGAGTGGTTTTTGCGCCAGCGCAACGGCTTGCACGCATTGCGCCTGCTGCTGGCGCGGCTGGCCAGTGCAGAGCGCCGCTGCCTGGTGGGCTGCGACAGCTGGGCCTGGCGCTACATCGTCAAAAGTGCGGGCGCCGATCTCAGCCTGCCGCAGCCGCACACCTTTGCGCCCTTTGACGCACGCCGCCTGCGTGGCTGGTTTGCCAGCCTGGCCAATGACAGCCAAGGCGTGACCGCCACCTTCCGGCTGGCCGGCAATGGTGACGATGTGCTGGCCTGCGGTGACGACGGCGAGCCGCGCAACGCCCACCTGCGCCAGCTGGCAGCACGCAGCGGCGGCATCCCCTGGGTGGCCTGGCACCTGTGGCGCGCTGGCCTGAAAGTCAGCGCCGACGAGACGCTGTCTGACCGCGCCGCGCAGGCCACCGCCGGTGATGCCCGCACGGTCTGGGTGGTCGATGTCGACGACAACGCGTTGCCGTCGGCGAACGAGGACAGGGCCTTGCTGGTGCTGCAGGCGCTGCTGGTGCACGGCGCACTGACACCGGCCGAGCTGGATGCGGTGCTGCCGATCACCGGCGAACCCGACATGCTGGCTGCACTGGTGGCGTCGTGCCACCTGCAGCGCGAGCCAGGCAGTGGCCGCTACAGCGTCAGGCCGACCGCTTACCCGGCGGTGCGCAAGGCGCTGCAGGCGGCGGGCTTTCCGATGGGAGCACTTTGAGATGGCCGCAGTCGAGCAAGGCCAGCAAAAGGCGGCCAGGTTGATCAACGACCTGCAGGACATCAGCTTCACCAAGATCGGCCTGATCTTGCTGGGCACCTGGCTGGTCATCCTGCTGGCGCGCAAGCTGCTGCCCTATGTGGCCGAGCGCGGCCCCAGCCAGCTGCGCCTGTATCTGCTGGGCGCCGTGCCCATCATCCGGCTGCTGCTGCTGGTGGTGGCGGTGGCCTGGGTGGTGCCCATCGTCTTCAACATCACGCTGCAGAACTTCCTGGTCATCGCCGGTGCCCTGGGCGTGGCCATCGGCTTTGCCTTCAAGGACTACGTCAGCAGCCTGATCGCCGGCATCGTCGCCATCGTCGAGCGGCCCTACCGGCCTGGCGACTGGGTGCGCATCGGCGGCGACTATGGCGAGGTGCGGGCGGTCGGCATGCGGGCGATCGAGATCTGCACACCGGCCGACGACATCGTGCATGTGCCGCACGAGAAGATCTGGCAGAACAACATCGCCAATGCCAACGATGGCAGCCACACGCTGATGTGCGTGGCCTCGTTCTACCTGCGGCCCGACCATGACGCCGGCCGCGTGCGCGTGGCGCTGCGCGACGTGGCGCTGACCAGCGCCTACCTCGAATACGACAAGCCGGTGCTGGTGATGCTGGCCGAGACCCCGCTGGGCACGCATTACCAGCTCAAGGCCTACCCCTTCGACATGCGCGACCAGTTCCACTTCATCAGCGACCTGACCATGCGCGGCAAGCTGGCGCTGGCAGACGCCGGCGCGGTCGAAGTGCAGGCGGTGCCCGGCGTGGTGGCCGGCGGCAAGGGCTGAAGCCGGCAGCGGCGCTGTGCGCGCCCGGGCCTGGTTGTCGTCACGCAATCGTCACGCAATCGCCACGCAATCGCCACGCAGCCGCCCGGCGCCGGGTCGCTCAGCCCCAGGGCAGCCAGCCGCCCAGCCAACCGGCCCAGCCCGCATACAGCGCGGCGGCCAGCGCCACCAGCGCCAGCACGATCAGCAGGCGGCCCGCCCGGCTGTCGCTGTAGGGGTCGCGCAGGCGGCGCTCGGCACCGGCCGGCAGCGTGGCGCGCTGGGTCAGCATGCCGCCCAGCGGCACATTGATGCGCAAGCGGCCGTTGACGGCCCAGCCGCTGGCGTCGAGCATCGGCCCCAGGCTGCGCAGGCGCAGCTTCAGCGCGGCGATCACCATGCTGGGCCCGGAGATCGCCAGCATGATGACCAGCAGCGCCACCGGGATCCACCAGCCCAGGTCGACGAATTTCGAGAACACGCCCACCAGCACCGCGCTGATGCTGCCCAGGCCCACGCCCAGGGCCGCCACCGTGCCGACATCGATGCGCGAAGCGCCTGCGTCCTTGGTGGCGGCTGCGGCGGGCGCCGCGCCGGGCTTGGCGGCCGGCGCCGTGGTCACGCGGTTGGCGGCGCTGCCCAGCAAGTCGTCCGATGCCTTGTCGCCGGCGGCCGCCCGCTTGGCCACCTGCGCTTCGATCAGGCGCAGCAGCTTCTTGTAGGGCAGGAAGAAGGCCTGGCGGATGCTGATCGGGTTTTCGATCACCTTGGTGATGGTGGCGTCCCAGTCGCGGCCCTGGCGGTCATAGAACACGCCGTTGCGGCCGACAAACAGGTCGTCGACATCGCCGGCGGTGAAGGCTGCGGCAATGTGCATCTTCTCGTTGTTGCGGCGGCATTCGCAATAGGCCAGGTAGGCCTTGGACCGTGTCGCCAGCAGCGCGTGCTTGGCCACGTCGGGCACGGCCACCGCCAGGTCGCAGCTGCGCGCGTCCAGGTACAGCGTGCCGGCCTCGAAGATGCCGCCCTGCCGGCCATAGAAGTTCGAGAAGGAGACGAAGTTGTTGAGCAGCAGCACCAGGTCACGCTGGTAGCGCACCAGGCGCTCCAGTTCGTCGATGCGCAGGTTCGACGGGCTCAGCGTGGCGTCGTGCTGGATCAAGGCGGCCAGCTGCTGTCGGGCATCGCCGGTCAGCAGGTCCTGCAGGGCGGCGTCGGGCAGGCTGTCGAGTGCGGTGTCGGGGCGCTTGGCCAGCCAGTCGGTGCAGGGCGCCAGGCGCGTCTGGATGGTGGACCAGTCGGCGGCGCTGAGGCTGTCCAGGCTGCCGGGCGGGCGCTGCAGCAGGGGCTCGGCGGCCAGCCGGCGGAAGGCATCGATGCGCTGCGCCCAGGCCGGGTTGACGCCGCTGCCGGCCGCCTGGTCGGTGGTGTCAGCGTGGCGCAGTGGCAGGGCCCGGCCCGGCGCCACCGTGGCCAGGGGCAGCGCCTCGATGGCCGCCGACTGCGCCGCCAGCAGGCCGTCGGCCATGGCCTTGTAGCCGTCGGCCGTGGGGTTCAGCGGCGCCATGGCCGACGCGTCATAGGCGGCCAGGGCACAGCGCGCAAAGTGGTCGTCGATCTTCAGACGCACAGCGGCCAGGGCTTCGCCGGCCGCGCGTGAGTCTGCGCCCAGCGGCTGCAATGCCGCGTCGCCCTCGGCCTGGCGGCGCCAGCTGTCCAGGGCCTGGGCCTGGGCGAAGAAGGCATCGACCAGATCCTGGTTGATGCCTGGCTTGCCGTTGCGGTCGCTGACGCTGCCGACGGTGTCGATGACACGCTGGATCAGGGCGGCGGCGGCGGTGTCGCCGCCAGCGGCGGCCACCGGCACCACGCCGTCGCCATTCAGGCCCATGGCGGCCAGGCGCTCGCTGCGCGCGGCAATGTCAGCCAGGCTGATGGCGGTGGCCTCAGGCCGGCCCACCAGGGCCAGCAGTTCGCGCGCCTCGGCGGCCAGGCGCCGGCCGCTGTCGGTGCCGCTGTGGATGGCGTCCAGCGGCACGCTGTCGCCGCCGTCGATCAGGCAGTCCGGCTGGGCGACGTGCTCGGCCACCCAGCGGCTGACCGCCAGGATCTCCGGCGCGCGGATGCGGCCGTCGCCGTCGCTGTCGATCAGGTCCAGCGTGCGCGCGTCCAGTTCCAGGCCGCGCGTCGGGCAGGCCAGCGCGGCCCAGAGTTTCTGGTCGAGCTGGTCGAGGTGGATGATGTCGCCACCGTTGCGGATCTCGACCTGGTCGACCCCGCCGGCGCGGATGAACTTCCAGCGGTGCGCTGGGCTGGCAGAGGACATGGGATTCCTTCGCGGTGGGCCCGGCGGCGGCTGGCGCCGGGTGGCCGCGGCACGACGGCCGCCCAGGCCAAGGGCGCGCCGGCTGCTGGGCTCAGCCGCGCTTGAAGATGCCGAGCTTGCCGAGGATGAAGATCAGCAGTGCGGCACCAGCGATCGAGACGCCGAAGCCGAGCAGCCCGCCGACCTGCAGGCCGATCATGCCGGCCAGTGCGGCCCCCAGTGTCGAGCCGACCACGCCCACCAGCACGTTGGCGATCAGGCCCATCTGTGCGTTGGTCTTCATGAGGATGCTGGCCAGCCAGCCAACGATGCCGCCGATGATCAGCGAGAGGATCCAGCCCATGGGAGAACTCCTGTTTGAAGGTGTGTTCTGTGCTGCGCCCGACGGGCGTTCACACACCGGCATTGTCACCGCCAGGTACCGGGTGCCAGGTGCACGGGCTGGCCCGGCAGCGTGGCCGGCCAGGCATGCCGGCAGCTGCGGTGGCGCAGGGGGTGCAAGTGGCGCAAGTGGCGCAAGTGGCGCAAGTGGCGCAGGGGGCAACCGCCAGCCACTCACGCGCTGTACTTGGGCTGTTCATGCTGGTCCCACAAGCCCCAGTGGGTGCCCACGTCGCCCTCTTGCTGCACTTTCCAGGGCTCGTCGAACGACGAGAAATAGAACAGGTCCACGCCCGCATCCCTGGCCCAGGCCTGGGTCTGGATGAAATAGCGCATCGCGTTGTCGGGCGATGGCAGGGCCTGCGCCACTGCCTGCCCCTGGCTGGGCCAACCGGTTTCGGCAACCACCACCGGCTTGCCCTGGGCGACGGCCACGACCTGCGCATGCATGTGTTGCAGGTAGGGCTGGGCCTGCTGGATGTCGGCCCCTTCCCAGAACGGATAGCAGTTGATCAGCAACAGGTCGCAGGCGTCGCGCAGCGCGGGCCGGTCCAGAAACTGGTAGTACGCATCGACATAGCCCAGCGGAATGTGGCGCGGCAAGGCCTGGCGCACCTGCTGCAGATAGGCGATGACCTGCTGCTCGGACAACTCATCGCGCAGCAACACTTCATTGCCCACCGCCGCCATGTCGACCAGGCCGGCTTGGGCCAGCTGCACCAGCGCGTCGATTTCACGTTGGTTGCGTGCCAGGTCCTTGCTGATCCAGGCGCCCACCAGGGTTTTCAGGCCCTGCGCGCGGGCCACGGTCGGAATGAGCTCATTGCCCTCGGTGCAGGAGAACGACCGGATCCATTGCGTGCTGGGTTGGAGGATGGTGGTCCGCCGGCGGATTTGCGGCTCGGTCAGCAAGTCCCCGGTCTGCTGCCCGGCGGCATACGGGCTGAAACACAGGCCGTGCACCCGCGCCGCCAGCGCTGCCTGAAAGTGCGCCTGCAGTTGCTGGCGGGTCTGGCCGGTCAAATCAGGCCCCGCCGCTGCGGGCAGCGCCAGGCCACTGTCCTGCAATGCCCGAATTTTGCCCGGCGGATAGGACGATGAAGACGGCGCAGCAGCCGGCGTGGCGGCTTGCTTGCCGGCTTGCGTGGTGGCCGCCGCCTTTTTCTGGTCGATGGCTGCACGCACCTGGTGCGAGCGCTCTTCCGACAGGTCGTAGTTGCGCATCACATACATGGCCAGCAGGGTGCCGAAAATCGGCACGCCTGAATAAAACAGCCGCAGGCCATTCACCGCGCCCTCGGGCTGCACCGCTGCATCGGGCGAGAAGCCGACCACCGTCATGATGGCGCCGCTCAGCAAGCCGGCAATCGCAAAACCAAACTTCACCATCCACCAGTAAATGGCGCCGAAGATCCCTTCGCGGCGTTTGCCGGTGTTCAATTCATCGAGGTCACAGACATCGGCTGTCATCGACATCATCAGCGTGAACAAACTGCCGATGCCGAACGAGAAAAACGGCAGGGCAAAGATGAAGAGGTAAGGTTTGCCGGGAATGAACAGATACCACAGCAGCACATAACCGATGATGGAAATACCCTGCGACAGCATGAAGGCATTTCGCTTGCCCATTTTCTTGGACATCCACGCGACGGTGGGAATCACCGCAAAGGTGGTGATCAAGGCGCCCAGGCTGCCAAACAGCGTGGGCCAGATGCCGGCAGCTGCCGCGTTGCCGTTGAACAGGTGGTAGACGACGATGAAGAAAGAAAACGCCGCCACCGTGTTGAAGGCGTTGAAGATCAGAAAAGTCGAGAAACACAGCTTGCGGAACGGCGCGATGGCGAAGGCATCGCGAAAGCCTTCAAAAATCTCGCGCATGCTGCCGCTGATGTTCTGCAGGTTCAGCGGCACCAGGCTGGTGTCGTCCTTGGTGGACCTGCTGGGCAGGAACAGCGCCGGAACAATGGCCAGCAGCGTGCAGACAACGCCCACCCCCACCGACAGGCTGCGGGTGGCGGTGTCGGCGTTCTTGAACCAGCTCGGGTCATACATCACGACCCAGAACCAGGGCGCTATCACCCAGGCCCACTGGCCGATCCACTGCGCCACCGCCATGATGCTGGTGCGCTCGTGGAAATCGTCGCTCATCTCGTAGCCCATCGCCACATAAGGCACGCTGAAGATGGTCAGGCCGAGATAAAACGCAAACGACCAGCTCAGAAAATAGAAGAAGTTGTAGGTGATGCCGTCTTCGCGGTGCAATTGCCACATGGCGATGAACGACAGCCCCATGATGATGGCGCCGATGAACACATAATGTCGCCGCCGGCCCCAGACCGACCGGGTATTGTCTGAAATGAAACCCATGATCGGGTCGGTGACAGAATCAAAAACCCGCGGCAGAAAAAACAGAATCCCCCACATCCAGGCCGGAAAGCCGAGGTCTTGCACCAGTACCACCATGAAGATCCCCAGCGCCGCCGGGAACATCTGGTTGGCAAGCATGCCCAGCCCGAAGGCAACCTTCTGGCCGAACGGAATCTTGTGCGTGGTGGCAATGGCGGGTGACGACATGGTGTGCTTGAAACAAGGCGGCGGCAGGGCTGCTGCAACAGTGGGCGGTGGTGTCGCCAGGGCGCGGGTGCTCAGGTCGGCGGGGCCGTGCAACGGCCGGATCAGCGGTGCAGGGTCATGGCGGCCTGACGACCCCCGGGCGGATGCTCGCCGCTTCGTCGCGGCGCGTCGATTGGTGTTTGGCCGGCTTGCAGTGTGGCGGCGGCGTGTGGCGCCATGGGCCTGGCACTGCGCGGCAGGGCACCCGACGATGGGTTGCCCGCGCGCGCGCTCGCCTCCGCCGGGCCGGCCCAGTGCGTCTGGCTCGCGTCCTTGGCAAACCACCGGCGCAGCCAGCTCTGGCACCATGCCGGCATGTTGCGCAACTGCCATGCCCGTGCGCCGCTCCAGCAGCGGCAGCACCCCGGCTGATGGACCGCCGCCCGCCTGATGCGCCGTGGCTGCACCGCCTGCATGCTGTGCTGCTGGCCGCCTGTCTGCTGGCTGGCCTGGCCGTCAGCCTGTTCGCCGGCCCATCGGCCCGGGCCCAGTCTGCGCTGCCGGTGCCAGCGCTTCAGCCCGAAGCCCAAGCCCAGGCTCAGCCCTTGGCGCCCATGGCGCTGCAGACACTGACGCGTGCCCGCGTCAGCCATGATGGCGGCGCCAGCTGGCTGGACATCGACCTGCCAGACCGCTGGGCGCAACGTGGCCGCCAGGCCCGCGTCGGCGCGCACTATGCGTTGCGCTTCGAGCTGGCGGCGGCCCCCAGCGGACCGCTGGCCTTGTCGTTTGCACGCCTGGCGCTGCACCGCAGCGTCTCGGTCAATGGGCAGTTGCTGCTGCAGCGCGCTGACGGGCCCGGCTTTCGCAGCCGGCGTGCCACGGCGCCCGCCTTCATCGACCTGCCACCGTCGCTGCTGCAGGCGGGCAGCAACCTGTTGCTGATTGAAGTGCAGCACGCCGGCGCCGGCCTGTTGTCCGCGCCGGTGCTGGGGCCCACCGACACCCTGCGCCGCAGCCACACCATGCTGGAGCTGCTGAACCAGGACCTGCCGCAGGCCTTGAACCTGGCGTCGCTGGGCCTGGCGCTGTTCATGCTGACGGTGTGGCTGCGGCGGCGCAGTGAACTGGCGCTGGGCTGCTTTGGCGCGCTGTCGCTGGTGACGGCGCTGCGCAACCTGGGCTACTTCGCCGACCTGGACCTGACGCCCGCCGGCTTTGCAGACTGGTTCTTCTACAGCACGCAGGTGGCCTCGGCGGCCTTGCTGGCGGCCTTCGCCCACGCCATGGTGGGCAGCGGCTGGCGCTGGCACCGGCGCCTGGTGTGGTGCCTGGTGCTGGCCTTGCCGCTGCTGGCCGCCGTGCTGGCCTGGCTGGACCATGCCAACCTGTCCCAGCGGCTGGACTTGCACAACACCGCCACCCGCATGGGCGTGTTGCGGCGCTGGTCCTATCCGGCCTTGTTTCTGGTGTCGCTGCCATCGCTGGCGCTGTTGTGGCGCCTGGCCCGCCACCAACGGCGCCGCAGCGTGCTGCTGGTGGCGGTGGGCATGGCCATCACCTTGCTGGGTGGCGTGCACGACTACCTGGCGCTGCAGGGCCGGCCGCTGCTGACCGATGTCTACCTGCTGCCCTATCTGACGCCGCTGATGCTGGGGGCCATGTCGGCGCTGCTGGTGGCGCGCCTGGTGGCCGCCACCGGTGCGGCCGAAGCCCTGGCGGTGGAACTGGACGCCCGGGTGGCCTTGCGCACCCGCCAGCTGTCAGACGCCAACCTGGCGCGGGCGCGCTTTCTCAGCAGCGCCAGCCACGACCTGCGCCAGCCTGTGCTGACCATCGGCCTGCTGGCCAGCCTGCTGCCCGACGCGCCCCCGCCCAGCCCCGGCAAGCCCAGCCTGGTGGCGCGGCTGCAGGCCGCCGTGGCGTCGCTGGAAAGCCTGTTGAACGGCCTGCTCGACCTGTCGCGGCTGGACCCCCTGGTGGTGCAGGCCCGGCCGCAGGCCCTGGCCTTGCGCCCCTTGTTCGACAGCATCGGCCACGATGCACAGGCCACCGCCACCGCCAAGGGCCTGCAGCTGCGCCTGCGCCCCCGGGGCCTGGCGGTGCACGCCGACCCCGTGCTGCTGGAACAGGTGCTGCGCAACCTGGTGGGCAATGCCCTGCGCCACACCCCACGCGGTGGCGTGCTGCTGGCTGCGCGCCGCCTGGCCTCGGGTGCGGTGCGCCTGCAGGTGTGGGACACCGGCATCGGCATCGCGGCGGCCGACCAGGCGCGCATCTTCGAAGAGTTTGTGCAGCTGGCCAACCCGGGCCGCGACCGCCGGCTGGGCCTGGGCCTGGGCCTGGCCATCGCGCAACGCAGCGCTGCGGCCATGGGCACGCGGGTGACGCTGCGGTCGGCGCCCGGGCGCGGCGCGTGCTTCAGCCTGGTGCTGCCGGCTGCAGTCGCCGCAGCACCTGTGGTGGCGGCCGCTGATGCCGCCGAAGCTGCCGGGGCGGACCAGCAGCCCTTGCAGGCTTACCGCTTGTGGGTGCTGGACGATGACGAGGCCCTGCGTGATGCGCTGGTGCTGCGCCTGCAGCATTGGGGCGCCGAGGTGCGCGCGCTGGGTACGCTGGCGGCGCTGCAGCAGGCCCTGGCCGAGGTGGTGCTCCAGCCTGCGCAGCAGCCCCACCTGCTGCTGACCGACCAGCGCATGGCCGACGGCAACGCCTCGCTGGCGGTGGACCAGGCCAGGGCCGCCCTGGGCGCCAGCCTGGCCTGCCTGCTGGTCACCGGCGACCCCGAGGCCAGCGCCAGCCAGGCCCTGGTGCAGGCCGGTATGCCCCTGCTCAGCAAGCCTTTTGCCATGCCCGACTTGCTGCGCGCGCTGCTGGCCGCCTTGCCCGCTGCACGATAAGCGTTTGGCGTGATGGCCGCGCCCGTGTCGGCCGCCTGCCGGCGTGCCCGTGCGCAGGTGCTCAGGCGTTGCTGCGGCGGCGGTGCGGCATGCGCCAGCCGCGGCGCGCCACGGCCACCACCACCTGGGTGCGGGTGGTCACGTCGAAGCGGCCCATGATGGCCGCGACATGTGATTTGACGGTGGCTTCTGAAATCGCCAGCTCCCGCGCGATCACCTTGTTGGACACACCTTCGATCAACAGGCCCAGCACATCGCGCTGCCGTGGTGACAGGTTCATGGCCTCGTCCAGCACCGGCGCCGCCAGGGCGGACACCGGCACATAGATGCCGCCCTGCAGCACCTCTTGCACAGCGTCCAGCATGGCGGCGGCCTGCAGCGATTTGGGCAGGTAGCCGGCCGCGCCGGCATCCAGCGCCCGCCGGATCGTGTCGGGCCGCTGGTCGGCCGACATCACCACCAGGCGCATGCTGCCGGCGGCCAGCAAGCTGGCGATGGCGTCCATGCCGTCGCCATCGGGCAGCTGCAGGTCCAGCAGCAGCAGGTCCACGTCGACATGCTGGCCCAGCAGGCTGCGGGCGCTGCGCAGGTCATCGGCCTGCAGGACCTGCAGGTCGGGGATGGCGCGGGCCATGACATCCGCCAGCGCGTCGCGCAGGAAGGCGTGGTCATCGACCAGCAGGATCTTTTTCAAGGCGGGCTCCGCAAACAGGGCTGACGCCGGGAGTGGACCATGGCGACGGTGGCCGCACAGCGCGGCGATTCCATGGCAGCTGCCCATGCGCCTGGCCGGTGCCGGCATGAAAACGCCCCGGGGATGGCTCCGCGGGGCGCTGGTGGGTCGGCATCGGCGTGGCCTGGGGCAGACGCCCCGGGCCACGCCAGCCGCCGGTCAGGGCGTGTCGACGCGCACGATGGTCGGGGCCGGCATGCCGGCGGCGCCGCCATAGACCACCGATCCCAGGTAGCGCGTGCCGGCTGCCAGGCCGCTGAAGCCCAGGTTGATGCTGCCGGTCGTGCCAATCGCAGCAGCGGTTGGCGCATCCACGCTCATGTTGCCGGCGGCTGTGTTGCCCAGCAGCCAGGTGTGCAGCTTGAACGGGCTGCTGCCGACCACGCCCCAGCCTTGCACCACCACGGTGTAGCTGTCCGCCGCCGGGCTCAGCAGGTTGACCTCTTCATTCGAGGTGCCACTGCCGCTGCTGCCAACCAGCGTCGTGCCGCGGTACACGCACATGTCCAGGTCGGCGCCCGGGCTGACGTCGGCATCGAACAGTGCAAAGCGCGCATAGCTGGTGCCTGCCGGCACGCTGACCGGGATCAGCTTGGCGTTGGGGGCGGTCAGCGAGCAGCTGCCATCGGTCGGGTCGTCGGCCACCGTGTCGGCGCTGATGGCCGCTGCCACCAGGCCGTTGGCGCTGGCACTGAACGGGCCGCTGTAGCCGAAGGTGACCGGGTAGCTGCGCCCTGCCGGCGTGGCAGTGACTGCTTGCGGCGCCGACAGCGCCACCGGCACCGCGACGATCGGGCTGCGCACCGTGTAGCCGCCGCCGGCCCAGGTCAGCTGGCCACCGGTGTAGGTGTTCAGCGGTGCGTCGGTGCGGGTCAGGCGCAGCGTGTAGCTGGCGCTGCCGCCCTTGGGCACTGTCAAGCGCGTCGGCTGCACCGTGGTGGTGAAGCCCGCCATGCCGGTGACCGTGGGCGTCACCGTCAGCGCCGCGCCGCTGACATTCTTCAGCGTGCGGGTGACCGTCTGCACACCCGTCAGGGCGCCGACCGCGATCGAGGCCTGGTTCAGGTCGCTCGGGTGGATCGGCGTCACGCCGGTGCAACCGCCGCCGGGCTCGGCGCCGCACAGGAAGCGCAGCCAGTCCGCAAACGCCGTGTCATAGACCAGGCCTGGGTTCAGCGCGCTGTTGGGCTGCACATGGCCGGCGCCTTGGTTGAAGATCAGCGCCGGGTTGGTGTTCGGTGCCGGCGTGCCGCCATCGAGCACATCGCCGCCGGTGGTCATCAGCGCCGACTTGATCGCCATTGGCGACCAGCTCGGGTGCTTTTGCTTGAACAGCGCAGCCAGGCCGGCCACATGCGGGCTGGACATCGAGGTGCCGCTGTACAGGTCAAAGGCGCGGCCGCCATTGCCCGGGGGCGCCACCGCCGCCAGGATGTCCTGGCCCGGCGCGATCAGGTCGGGCTTGAGCACGCTGCCGCCACCGGCCAGCAGGGGCCCGCGCGACGAGAACGACGCGGTCAGCGGCGCCGGCGCATTGAAGACCAGGCTGGCCGCTGCAATCGCTGCCGTCGGGCCGCTGCTGGCCGCATAGGCCTTGATGGCTGTGCGCGCCGTGCTCTGCAAGTGCACCGTGGGCAGCACGTGGAAGTCGGCGTTGAGCGAACTGGGGCTGGTGTTCACCAGCACCATGCCGACGCCGCCCGCCTCCTGAACGGCCAGGCTCTTGTTGACCCGCGCCGTGACCCCACGGTCGCAGACGACGATCTTGCCGGCCACCTTGGCCGGGTCGAGGCCGTTGCCCCCGTCGACCGAACTGAAGCACAGCGCCACGGCCGAAGGGTCTGCACCCGGCAGACCAGCGGCGCTTGCATCGATCACCGGTGCCGACCCAAGCGCGCTGGCGACCGACGCACCCCGGTAGGTGGCGCCGTTGCCCAGCGTCACGCTGCCCTCGGCAGTGCGGTTGTGCGTGCCCGCCGCCACCGTGGTCAGCCAGGGGCCCGGGTGGGCCACCGTGAAGTTGCCCGGCCCGCTGTTGCCTGCCGATGCGGCGACAAAAACGCCGGCATCGGCGGCAAACAGGAAGGCGATCTCGACCGGGTCGCGGAAGCTGGTGCGGCTGCCGCTGACCGAGTAGTTGATGACGTCGACACCGTCGGCCACCGCCTGGTCGATGGCAGCCACGCTGTCGGATGTGAAGCAGGAGCCACCACCGCCGCCGCCGGGCCCGGTCTGCCAGCAGACCTTGTAGGCGGCGATGCGGGCCCGCGGTGCAATGCCGCTGATCTTGCCGAAGACGCCTGCCGGGCCGGTGGTCGGCACGTTTTCATTGCCGCCGGCGGTGCTGGCGACGTGGGTTCCGTGGCCGCCGAAGTCGCGCGGCGAGTTGTATTCGTAGGGCTGGTTGGCGTCGATGCCGGCATTGCCGCCGAAGCCGGCGTTGTAGTAGCGCGCGCCGATCAGCTTCTGGTTGCAATGCGAGGCGTTGAAGTCTTCGCCGGGTGTGCACTTGCCATGCCAGCCGGGGATCTGCTGGTAAGACAGCTTGCCGTCTTTGCTGGCGTTGCCGTTGCTGCCGGTGCGGTCGGAAAAGCTCAGGCTCTCGGGCCAGATGCCGCCGTCGACGATGCCGATGATGACGCCTTCACCCTTGGTTTGTGACCAGGCGCCGCCCGCTGCAGTCAGGCCCAGGAAGCTGGGCGTGGACGCGGTGTCGACCGGGCGTGCCTCGTCCTTGGTGACCGCCAGCACGCCAGGGGCCTGGGCCAGCCGGGCCGCCTGCTCGGCACTGAGCTCGGCTGCGAAACCGTTGAACACATAGCCGTAGTTGTGCAGTTTGCGGCCACCGCCCACGCTGTTGAGCACCTGGTCCTGGCGTGTGGCCAGGTAGCCCATGTAGCTGACGACATCCGGGTTGTTCGGGTCGATCTTCTTGCTCTGGCCGGGCGCAGTGGCCTTGTAGCGCGCAATGCCGCCCTTGTAGGCGGTGACCGGCTGCTCGGCCAGCTGCACGATGTAGGCCTTGTTGGTCCCCTTGGCCTTGGCCTGGCTGTCGCCGGCCTGGGCCTGCACGGCGGTGGCGCTCAGCGCCAGGCCGAGCACCGCTGCCGCCAACGGCAGCTTGTCTTGCAAGGTCATGTTGTCTCCTCGGTGTGTTCTGACATGGCCGATCCCGCCATGGCCTCCGCTCGCCATGCGCCCGCCGGGCCGTCCCAAGGGCGAATTCCGCAGTGCGCAGCCAGCCCCGTGAACTTGCCCCGTCGGTGCCCGCCTGGAGCGGGCCCCGGGTTCGGGTCGGTGTGTGGCCAGTTTCATGCCCGGCTGCGCGGTGCTGTTGCCGTGAAAACCCGGCACCTGCCGGGCTTGACCCCCCTGGTTTGCGGGGTTGGGCAAAGGCACGGCCAGCGACCCTCAATTTGTCAATCGACCGGCGCGTCGGTGCTGGGCCCATCCACCCATCCACCCATCTGCCCAACCGCCCGTCCAGCCAGCCTGCGCTCGGCGCCGTCTCATCCATTGCCTGATGCCCCGCCGCCTGTTCCTCAGCGCATGGATGGCCCGGCCTGGGGTGTGCGCCGATGTGCGCGCTGCCGGCGGCGGCCGAAATCCAGACATCGCTGTAGTGCCTGCAGCTTGTGCAAAGGATTTCCGATGTCGTCTGACCTGCTCTGCGCCGCCCCGGCCCGACCTGCATGAGCGCGGCTGGCCGCCGATGGGGCGCAGGCCCACCGGCGCAGCGCGCCTGGGCCTGGGGGCGCAGCTTGTCTGCCCTGCAAGGCCCCAGGCACCTGGGGGCTGAAATCCGAACGGTGCATGCCATGGGTGCGCCGCCCTAGCCGGCGGTGGCGGGCGCCGACACGCCCGCGGGTCCGCCCCCCCCTTCCCCCTGCCTGTCCACTGTCAGTGTCCTGACGGTCCTCTTTTTGCGCTCGAGGAGCACCCATGTTTTCCAACTTCAAGATCGGCGTCCGCCTGATCGCCAGCTTTCTGTTCGTGGCCGCCATCAGCGGCGTGGTCGGCTTTGTCGGCATCTTCAATGCCGAGAAGCTCAATGCGATGAACGACCGGCTCTACGAGCAGGAACTGCTTGGCCTGTCCTACATCAAGGAAGCCAACATCAACCTGATCTACATCGGCCGGGCGCGTGCCAACTTCGTGCTGGCGACCGCCGCCGATGAGCGTGAACGCCATCTGCAGAACATCGCCAAGTACAGCGCCACGGCGCAGGAACTGGTGGCCAAGGCGCAGCCGCTGTTCCGCCATGAGAAGGCCAAGGAGATCCTGGCGTCGTTCGGCACCAACTGGGCGGCTTACCACGAGGGCAACCAGCGCTATCTGGCCCTGGCGGCCGACCGCAAGCTGGCCGACCGGGACGAACAACTGGTGGCCGCCGGTGCCGAAGCGCGCAAGCGTGCCGATGTCATCGACACCGCGCTGACCGAGCTGACCAAGTTCAAGGAAAGCAGCGCCAAGGAGGCGTCCGAAGAAGGCACCGCCCTGTACCAGTCCAGCCGCACCATGATGCTGGTGCTGATTGCTTGCGGCCTGGCCGTGGGTGTGCTGCTGGGGGTGTTCATCAGCCGCAGCGTGACGCGCCCGCTGGCCCGCGCCGTCGAGACCGCCGACCGCCTGGCCGCCGGCGACCTGAGCGTGAAGGTCGAGGTCCAGGGCCGTGACGAGGTGGCCCAGCTGCTGCAGTCCATGCAGGGCATGGTCGCCAAGCTGTCCCAGGTGATTGAAGGCCAGCGCCGCGTGGTCGACGCGGCCAACCGTGGCAGCTTCGACGTGCGTGTCGATCTGGCCGGGCTGCAAGGCTTCCAGCAGCAGATGGGTGAAGGCCTGAACCAGCTGGTCACCATCACCGGCGCCAGCATCGACGACGTGGTGCGTGTGATGGGTGCGCTGGCCGATGGCGACCTGACGCAGCGCATCGACAAATCCTACGAGGGCGACTTCGACCGCCTCAAGACCTTCGCCAACAGCACGGTGGAAAAGCTGTCGCAAGTGGTCAGCGACGTCAACAGCGGCGCCGAAGCCCTGGCCGGTGCGTCCGAAGAGGTCAGCGCCACGGCGCAGTCCCTGTGCACAGGCCGCCAGCGAGCAGGCCGCCGGCGTCGAAGAGACCAGCGCCTCGCTGGAGCAGATGACCGCGTCGATCGCCCAGAACACCGACAACGCCAAGGTCACCGACGGCATGGCCACCAAGGCCTCGACCGAGGCGGTCGAGGGCGGCGAGGCCGTCAAGGCCACGGTGGCCGCGATGAAGCAGATCGCCAGCAAGATCGGCATCATCGACGACATCGCCTACCAGACCAACCTGCTGGCGCTGAACGCGGCCATCGAGGCCGCGCGCGCCGGCGAGCACGGCAAGGGCTTCGCGGTGGTGGCGGCCGAAGTGCGCAAGCTGGCCGAGCGCAGCCAGGTGGCGGCGCAGGAGATCGGCACCGTGGCCAGCGACAGCGTGCAACTGGCCGAGCAGGCCGGCAAGCTGCTCGACGAGATGGTGCCCAACATCCGCAAGACCAGCGACCTGGTGCAGGAGATCACCGCCGCGTCGCAGAGCAGAGCTCCGGCGTGGGGCAGATCAACACCGCCGTGGCGCAGCTGAGCCAGACCACGCAGCAGAACGCGGCCAGTTCGGAGGAACTGGCCGCCACCGCCGAAGAAATGAGCGGCCAGGCCGAGCAGCTGCAGCAGACCATGTCCTTCTTCCGCCTGGACCACAGCAACAACAGCGCGGCCCGGCCGACGGCGCACGCCACGGCGGCGCGCCGTGTGCTGGGGGCGGCAACCCGCTCGGCGCGCCTGGTGCGGCCGGTCAGTGCTGGCGGTGGCGGCGCAGGCGGCGCAACGGCAGTCAGCGCCAACGCGCCGGACGAGTCGAAGTTCACCCGGTTTTGATGCACAGGGGGCACAGCGATGCAACAGCAGATCCAAACGCGGCCCCAGGCCGCAGCGCTGGGCGGGCCGACGCAGTACCTGACCTTTGTGCTGGGTGGTGAGATGTTCGCGATCGGCATCTTGTCGATCCGCGAAATCCTGGAGTACCCGGCGCTGACTGCCGTGCCGATGATGCCGGGCTGCGTGCGCGGGGTCATCAACCTGCGCGGCGCGGTGGTGCCAGTGATCGATTTGAGCGCCCGTTTCGGCCGGTCGGCCACGCCGGTGGGCAAGCGCAGCTGCATCGTCATCGTCGAGGTGCGTGATGCCCAGCGCGCGGCGCAGGTGGTGGGGGTGGTGGTCGATTCGGTCAGCGAGGTCATCGACATCGAACCCGGCGAGATCGAGCCGCCGCCCAACTTTGGCAACCGGCTGCAGCCCGAGCTGCTGCACGGCATCGGCAAGGTGCGCGGGCGCTTTGTCATCCTGCTCGATGTCGACCATGCGCTGTCGTCGGCCGAGATCGGCGCCCTGCGCAGCGACGCCCTGGCCAGCGCTGGCCATGCCGACGCGGCCGCCACCGATGCAGCGGAGAACACCGCCACCGCCAATGCCAACACCATCGCGCCGCGCGGCGAAACGGTCTGCGCATGACCGAGATCAGCGACCTGGAGTTCACCCGCTTCCAGCGCTTCATCCACGCTGCGGCCGGCATCAGCTTGTCGCCAGCGAAGAAGATGCTGGTGGCGGGTCGACTGGGCAAGCGCCTGCACGCCTGCGGTGTCAACAGCTACGGCGCCTATTTTGAGTTGCTGTCGGGCGGCCAGGCCCAGGAGGAAGTGCAGACCGCGATCGACCTGCTGACGACCAACGAGACCTATTTCTTCCGCGAGCCCAGCCACTTCGACCTGTTGCGTGAGGTGGTGGCAGCGCGGCCGGCGACGCCGTTTCGCGCCTGGAGCGCAGCGGCCTCGTCGGGTGAAGAGGCCTTCAGCATCGCCATGGTGCTGGCCGACGTGCTGGGCTCGGCGCCCTGGGAGATTGTCGGCACCGACATCAGCCAGCGCATCCTGGCAAGGGCGCGCACCGGCCACTATCCGATGGAGCGGGCGCGCCAGGTGCCGCCCGACTACCTCAAGCGCTACTGCCTGCGCGGCCAGGACGAGCAGGCCGGCACCTTGCTGGTGGACCGTGCACTGCGCCAGCGGGTGCAGTTTGTGCACGCCAACCTCAACGACCATCTGCCCAAGCTGGGCATGTTCGACATCGTCTTTTTGCGCAACGTGATGATCTACTTCGACCGCGACACCAAGCGCAGCGTGGTCGAGCGCCTGGCCCAGCAGATCAAGCCCGGCGGCACGCTGTGCATCGGCCATTCTGAGACGCTGAACGACGTCACCGATGTGCTGCGCAGCGTGGCCCCCTCGGTCTACCGCAAGCCGTGATGCTGCGCTGACGCCGCGCTGATGCCGCAGTGACGGCGCCAGGTGCGCTGCGGCGCAGCGGCACGACACGCTGCACGACAGCACGGCAGCCCGCTGGCAGCGGCCGGCCGCTGCTGGCCATGCAGCAGCATGGGGTCTACCATGGGGCAATGACCCCGTGTTCTGTGTTGATCGCCGATGACCATGCGCTGTTCCGCGCCGGCCTGGTCGCCCTGCTGGGCGGGCATGCGGCGTACAAGGTCGTGGGCCAGGCCAGTGACGGCCAGCAGGCGGTCGACATGGCCGCGCAGCTCAGGCCGGATCTGCTGCTGCTCGACCTGTCGATGCCGCGGCTGAGCGGCCTGTCGGCGCTGCCGGCGATCAAGGCCGCCAGCCCGGCCACGCGGGTGCTGGTGGTGTCCATGCACGACGGCCGTGAACACGTGCTGCGTGCCCTGCGTGAGGGTGCCGACGGCTACCTGCTGAAAGACACCAGCACCGCTGAACTGGGCCTGGCGCTCGACGCCTTGCGCCAGGGCCGGCGCTACCTCAGCCCGGCGGTGTCGGGCGACGTGGTGGCGGCAGCGCTCGGCACCGACCCTCCGGCGCCGGCCGACCTGGGCCCCGGCCTGCAACTGCTGACGGCCCGGCAGATCGAGGTGCTGCGCCTGCTGGCGTCGGGCAAGGCGGCCAAGGAAATCGCCTTCAGCCTGCAGCTCAGCGTCAAGACCGTGGAAACCCACCGCGCCCAGATCATGGAGCGGCTGCAGATCCGCGACCTGCCGCATTTGGTGCTGTTTGCCCTGCGCCACGGCCTGATCGACGCCGAGGTGAACTGAGCGGCCGGCGCGGCTGGCTCGGTCAGCTTGGTCGGCGCCACCCGCGCCCTGGGCGGGCCGCAGCAGCATCGGGTTTGCGTGGCTTGGCAGCGGCATGCCGGCGCCGTACTCTGTATACAGTATCCAGCCAAGCGCCGTGACCGCCCAACTCCTCAAGCTGCAAGCTGCGCCCGACCTGGCAGACCAGGTCTACCGCGCCTTGCTCGACGCCATCTGCGACGGATCACTCGCGCCCGGCGCCCGCGTCACCCAGGAAGACCTGGCCGAACGCCTGGCGGTGTCGCGCCAGCCGGTGCTGCAGGCGCTGCGGCTGCTGAAGAAGGACGGCCTGCTGCACGACGCGCCCGGCCGCGGCCTGTTGGTGGCGCCGCTGGACGCCGAATGGATCGCCCGGGTCTACGAGGTGCGCGGCGCACTCGACGCCCTGGCCGCCCGCCTGGCGGCGGCGCGGCAGGCACGCATTGACCCCGGCCTGATCGCCCAGGGCCGGCAGGCGGCGCGCGGCCGCGATGTCAAGGCCATGATCGAGGCCGACATCGCCTTCCACACCGCCATCTACAGCGCCTGCGGCAACCCGCTGATCGCGCAAAGTGCCCAGCTGCATTGGGCCCACCTGCGGCGTGTGATGGGCGCGGTGCTGCAGTCTTCGCCCCAGCGTGGGGCGATTTGGGACGAGCACGCCGCCATTGCCGACGCCATCGGCGCGGGCGATGCCCAGCGCGCCGCTGCGCTGGTCGAGCACCATGGCTGCCAGGCCAGCATGCACTTGCTGGCGCGGCTTGCCGATGTCCTGACCCCCCACTGAAAGGCCGACCATGCATCTGACCCCTGCCCAGCAGGCGCAATTCGAGCGCGATGGCTACCTGTTCTTCCCCGGCCACTTCAGTGCCGAGGAAACCCGCACGCTGACCGACGCCGTGCCGCAGCTGTACAGCCGGCGCGAGGACTACAACGTGCGTGAAAAAGGCAAGGACGCGGTGCGCACCAACTTTGCTGCGCACCTGTACAGCGCGCCGTTTGCACGCCTGGCACGCCACCCGCGCATGGTCGCGCCGGTGCAGCAGCTGCTGGGCGAGGCGCTGTACATGCACCAGTTCAAGATCAACGGCAAGATGGCCTTCGAGGGCGACGTCTGGCAGTGGCACCAGGACTACGGCACCTGGATGAACGACGACGCGATGCCGACCGAGCGCGCCATGAACGTCGCCATCTTCCTGGACGACGTGACCGAATTCAACGGCCCGCTGATGTTCATCCCGGGCAGCCACCAGCGCGGCGTGATGGACGCCCAGCATGACCGCACCACCACCAGCTACCCGCTCTGGACGGTGGACAACGCCTGCATCGCCCAGCTGGTCGAGCGTGCCGGCGGCCAGGGCCGCTTCGACGCCGACGGCCGCTTCGTGCCGGCCGGCATCGTGTCGCCCAAGGGCCCGGCCGGCTCGATGATCCTGTTCCACAGCTGCCTGGTGCACGCCTCGGGCGCCAACCTGTCGCCCTTCAACCGTGTCAGCGTCTACCTCAGCCTGTGCGCGGTCAGCAACCACATCCGCCGCTTCAAGCGGCCCGAGTACATCGCCCACCGCGACTTCAGCCCGATCGTGTGCCTGCCCGACGACTGCCTGCTGAGCCAAGCGCCGGTCGACCTGCCCTGGCAGGACGGCGTGCCGCCCAGCGCACGCGAGACCTCGCCCGAGTTGCTGACCTTTGCCGCCTGAGCCCCCATGAGCCTGTACGCACAACTGCAAGCCCGCGCCGCCGAAGGCCGGCCCATCCGCATCGGCCTGATCGGCGCCGGCAAGTTCGGGTCGATGTATTTGGCCCAGGTGCCGCGCACGCCCGGTGTGCACCTGGTCGGCATTGCCGACCTGGCGCCCGACGCCGCACGCAGCAACCTGGCGCGCGTCGGCTGGACCGACGCCCGCACCCGGGCCAGCAGCCTGGCCGACGCGCTGCAGTCTGGCGCCACCCACCTCAGCGACGACTGGCGCGCCCTGGTCAGCCACCCGGCGATCGACGTCGTCGTCGAGTGCACCGGCAACCCCATCGCGGCGGTCGAGCATTGCCTGGCCGCGTTTGCGCATGGCAAGCATGTGGTCAACGTCACGGTCGAGGCCGACGCCTTCTGCGGCCCCTTGCTGGCGCGGCGCGCGGCCGATGCCGGCGTGGTGTATTCGCTGGCCTTCGGCGACCAGCCGGCGCTGATCTGCGACCTGGTCGACTGGGCGCGCACCTGCGGCTTTCCGGTGGTGGCGGCCGGGCGCGGCCACAAGTGGCTGCCGCATTTTTGTGCATCGACGCCCGAGACGGTGTGGGCCAACTACGGCCTGACACCTGAGCAGGCCGAGCGCGGTGGCCTCAATCCGAAGATGTTCAACAGCTTCCTCGACGGGTCCAAACCATCGATCGAGTCGACGGCGGTGGCCAATGCCACCGGGCTGACCGTGCCCAGCAACGGCCTGCTGTACCCGCCGGCCAGCGTCGAGGACATCCCCTTCGTGACCCGGCCGATCAGCGAAGGCGGTGTGCTCGAGCGCAAGGGCATGGTCGAGGTGATCTCGTCGCTGGAGGCCAACGGCCGCAAGATCCCCTACGACATCCGCATGGGCGTGTGGGTCACCGTCGAAGCCGAGACCGACTACATCAAGCACTGCTTCGAGGAATACAACGCCCACACCGACCCCAGCGGGCGCTATTTCACGCTCTACAAGCGCTGGCACCTGATCGGGCTGGAGGTCGGCGTCTCGGTCGCCAGCGTCGCCCTGCGTGGCGAATCCACCGGCCAGGCCCAGTGCTGGAATGCCGATGTCGTCGCCACCGCCAAACGCGACCTGGTGCCCGGCGAACTGCTCGACGGCGAGGGCGGCTACACCGTCTGGGGCAAGCTGCTGCCGGCGGCCACGTCGGTGCGCCTGGGCGGCCTGCCGCTGGGCCTGGCGCACCAGGTGAAGCTGGTGCGGCCGGTGCGCATGGGCCAGAGCCTGAGCTGGGCCGATGTGGCGATGGACACGTCCACACCGGCCTACCGCCTGCGGCGCGAGATGGAAGCGCTGTTTGCCCCGGCGCCGCAGGCCACTGCATGAGCCCGCCGTCTGCGCGGTCCAGTTGCGCAACAGCGGCGACTGCAGGGCGTGCATGTGCAGCCACGCGCACAGCCTTGGCAGCCGCCGTGCGGCCGGCGCGCACCTGAGCGTCTGCCACGGTGCCGGCTTCGGCCGGCAGCCGCTGGTCCATGGGCCGCAGCACCGGGGCGGGCTGCCATTGCCTGACGCGGTGCGGCGCTGCGTGGCACACCCGCCCACCTTGCACGGCGGTCAAGCCCGCCTGAGCCCCCCGCTCAGCGCGCTGACGGTGCGGTCGGCCAGGCTCATGCGTTCGGACAGCGTGCACAACAGATAGGCCTGGAAGGCCAGCGCCAGCGCGGGGCGCTGATCGCCCATGCGCTGGAACGCGCTGCGCGTCAGTGTGTACAGCGTGGTCTGGCCCTCGGCCACCACGGTGGCCGACCTGGGCAGGTTGCGGAAGAAGCCCATCTCGCCAACCACCGACTGCGTGGCGATGCGGCGCGCCTGCACGGTCTGCCCGGCGTCGGTGCGCACATGGATCAGCAGTTGGCCGTCGGCGACCAGGTCGATCGCGTCGGCAGCGTCGCCCTGGTGGTACAGCACCGTGCCGTCAGCCACGCAGCGCCGCGCCAAGAAGCCCAGAAAGTCCTGGGCCGCGACGCCCGGGCCCAGCTGCTGCTGCAGCCAGTCGGTGAAATCCGTGTTGGCGTCGACACCCTGGCCGTTGCGTGCCAGCAGATCATCCTCGCACCAGGCCAGCGCCACATTGGCATCGGCAAAGGCTGGGGCCTGGCGCTCGTCGGCAAAAAAGCCGTCGCGCTGCAAGCTGTGCAGGACAGTGGGTGACAGCGAGGACAGCGACAGCGTGGCCTGCGCCTGGCGGCAGAAGTTGCGCAGCTTGCTCAAGCTGACCGATGCCGAGGCATCGACGCCGGTGACGGTGTCGAAGTCCAGCACCACATGGCGGATCTGCTGCGCAGGCCGGGCTTGCAGGTCGCGGCGCACACGCTCGAACACGCCCTCGGACGAGCCGAAGAAGACATAGCCAGTCAACCAGTAAAGCTGGATGGCCTCGCCCTGCTGGCTGAGCAGGCGCGCCGCTTGCGCCGACCGGCTGACATGGCCGGCGAACTGCGCCCGCGACAAGTGCTGCCGAACCACCCCGCTGCGGGCGCAGCTGACGGCAAACAGCAGGCAGGCGCCGACGATGCCGATGAGCACGCCCACCATGTAGCCATAGCGCACGCAGACCGCCATGATGGTGAGTGCCAGCAGCAGGGTCAGGCCGTCGCGGCGCGCCAGCGGCTTGGCCAGCGCCTCGACCAGGAAACCGTGCCCCAGCACGAACACCAGCCCGGCGGCGATGGGCAGCGGGATCAAGGACAAGAGGTCGACGTTGGCCAGGCCCACCAGCAGCAGCACCAAGCCGGCGGCAACACCGCTGTAGCGGCTGGCACCACCGGCGTTTTCAAGCAGGCGGCTGGTCCCCAGCCTGCATGCTGCCCAGCACACCGCCCAGCGGCGCCACCGCCAGCGTGGCTGCACCGTGGATGCGCAGTTCCCGGTCGAAGTCGGCGTAGGCCTGGCGCGAAATTTCCAGCCCGGAGGTCTTGGTCAACATCGAGACCAGGGCCACCGCCGCCACCGCCGCCAGGTCGGGCAGGTAAGCCAGCGCTGTGCCCAGCGGCATGGGCGCGGCCTGCAAGGCCGCCAGTGGCGACCAGGCATGGAGCGATGCCAGCGACGGCAGGTACCAGCCGTGCACGGGATCGGACAGGCCCAGGCTGCGCAGGCTGAGGTTGCCCGCCACCACCATCAGCAGCAGGCCGCCCGGCAGGGCCAGCGCCGACTTGACGCGCAAGCGCAGCATGTAGAGCGTTGCGAACACGCCGACTGCAAAGGCCAGCCGCACCATGTCTTGTGCCGACCAGGCCAGCGGCCATGCACCCAGGCTGTGGCCCGTGGTCAGGCGAACGCCACCAGCGATGAGCAACCAGCCGGTGGCGCCCACGAAGCCGGCGACGACAAAGTGCGGCACAAAGCGCAGCATCGCGCCGCGGCGCGACAGCCCCAGGCCCAGCAGCAGCAGGCCGGTCAACACGGTGGCCGCGCTCAACATCAGCAGCGCAGCCTGCACCGCGCTGGCGGTGCCGCCGCCGGCGGCCAGCACGGTGGCGCTGGCCGAGGCCGACAGCAGCACCAGCACCGCGCCGGTGGGGGAATCGATGCCGGTGGCGATCGGCGGCAAGCTTGTCTTCCAGGCGATCCACAGGCCCGACAGCCCACTGCCGACCAGCATGGCCCAGATGGCCAGCGGCGCGCCTTGCGCCAGTGCGCCGGGAAACATCAGCGTGGCAAACGAGACGATGTTGGCGATCAGGACGATGGCGGTGACCAGCCCGGCCAGGGCATCTTGCAGCAGCGCACGCGCTTGGCCGCTGGCGGGCAAGCGCTGCGCGATGTTCCATCCAGACATGGCCGTTCCCTCTGGTCTGCAAATGCACGCGCCGCGCGGCGCCGTTTGGCCAGCTGCCGGCTGCCTGCCGGTCGGGGCCGCCCGGTTGCTGCCGATGGCGCACCGCGCTGAGTTTGTCACCGATCCATCCGGCGCCGATCACGGCAAGAACCAATTGCAAGCAGGTCGCAGGCATGGCCGGCGCGCGCTGGTGCCGCAGCGCCAGCGCTGCACCGGTGCCCGGCACGCAGGCCGGGGGCCCCAAAGGCTTGGCACCGCTGCAGCCCCTGCTTGGCCAGCACCACTGCTTGCACCGCATGTTCACGCCGCCCACTGCCTGCGCGTCTCTGTACTGCGCGCCACCGCGACCACCAGCCATCGCCTGCCGGATTGCAATACAGTTTGCAGACTTGGTCGTCACACGCTGCAGTGGGCGTGAGGTGCACGGTGCACCACATCGGGCAGGCCGCCGACCAGCGACTGCAGTGGATGTGATGTGTTGCCTCTCAACGCCCGGTATGGCCCACCCCTCCCCATCCCCCCCGCCGCCAACCGGCGCCGTGCACGCCACCCGCGCTGCGGGTCAAGCGCTGCAGCCCAGGCGCCAGACCAGGCGTGCGTTGCTGACGCCGCTTCTCTGAAGGATTGCCACGATGTCGACACCCACCGCTGCCGCCAACCTGCTGGGGCGTCTGACCCAGGCCTGGCAGTCGCGCTTTCGTGCCACCGCCGCCGTGGACGACGCGGGTCCTGCGCTCGACCCGCGGCTGGCCGCCTGTGCCGACAAGGTCAGCACCGCCGAGGCTGCCGTCGCCGGCATCGCCAATGGCGCCCGCGTCTTCATCGGCACCGCCTGCGCCACGCCGCGCGCCCTGGTGGCCGCCCTCGAGGCCCGCGTGCCAGCGCCGGCCGACGTGGAACTGGTGCACTTCCTGACCGACCGCGCGGTGGTGCACGACCAGGACGGGCGGCCGAATTCGAAGTTTCGCCACCGCAGCTTCTTCGTCGGCCAGGACATGCGTGCGGCCGTTGCCAGCGGCATGGCCGACTATGTGCCGATCTCGATGGCGCGTGTGCCGCAGCTCATCGCCATCGGCCGCATCCCGGTCGACGTGGCGCTGATCCAGGTGTCGCTGCCCGACGAGTTCGGCTATGTCAGCCTGGGCATCTCGGTCGACGTCATCGCCGGCGGCCGTGGCCAAGGCGCGGCTGGTGATCGCCGAGGTCAACCCGGCCATGCCGCGCACCATGGGCGACTCGACCATCCACATCAGCAGCATCGACTGGCTGGTGCCGGTCGACACGCCGGTGATCGAATACCGCCATCCGCGCGGCCGACGACGCGGTGGCCGAGCGCATTGCGCGCTACATCGGCAGCGTCATCGACGATGGGTCGACGCTGCAGATCGGCCTGGGCCGCTTCAGCACGGCGGCGCTGCAGCACCTGAGCGACCGGCAAGACCTGGGCATCCACAGCGACGTGGTCACCGACGCCATCGTGCCGCTGCTCGAGCGCGGCATCATCACCGGCCGGCGCAAGACGCACCAGCCCGGCAAGATCGTCACCAGCTATGCGATGGGCACGCGGCGCCTGTACGACCTGATCGACCGCAACCCGATGTTCAGCTTCCAGGCCATCGACGCCGTCTGCGACCCGGCCGTGCTGGCGGCGCAGCACAAGCTGGTGTCGGTGACGCAGGCCTTTGCCATCGACCTGAGCGGGCAGGTCTGCGCCGACCAGTTCCAGGGCCAGTTCTACGGCGGGCTGGCGGCGCAGTCCGAGTTTCTGCACGGCGCATCACGTTCGCCTGGCGGCAAGGCCATCATCTGCCTGGCGTCCACCGAAGACGCGCCCGCCGGCGAGATTGGCGCATCCCGCATCCGCGCCATGCTGCCTGCCGGTGAGGCCGCCACCATCGCCCGCACCGACGTGCACTACGTCATCACCGAGTACGGCATCGCCTACCTGTTCGGCAAGTCGATCCGCGAGCGCGCCATCGCGCTGATCCAGATCGCCCACCCCGACCACCGTCCGGCCCTGTTCGCGCAGGCGCAGACCGCCGGCTGGTTGCCGCCGGGGCAGGCGCTGCGCAACCTGCATGCCTATGCGGTGGAAGACGAAACCACGCTGGCGCTGCGCGACGGCCGCGCGCTGCTGCTGCGCCCGACCGGCCCCGGCGACGCCGATGCGGTGCGCGCGCTGTTCCACCGCATGCCGCAGAAGGACGTCTACACACGCTTCTTCCGCAAGCTGCGCGGGCTGTCGATCGAAGACGTGCAGCGGCTGGTGAACCTGAACTTCGACAACGAGGTGGCGCTGGTGGCCATGCACGGCCCGCGTGACGACGCGCAGGCGGTGGCCCACGCCATCTATGTGGTCGACCCCAGCACCAACCTGGCCGAGACCGCCTTCATCGTCGACCCGGCCTGGCAAGGCACCGGCCTGGGCAGCGCGCTGCAGCGCCGCCTGGCCGACCATGCCCGTGCGCGTGGGGTGCGCGGCCTGGTGGCCGAGATCAAGGAATCCAACACCGCCATGATCCGCCTGGCCCAGCAGGCCGGCCCGCAGGTGCAGACCGAGAACATCGGCGGCGTGCTGCGCATCACCGCGATGTTCTGACGGGCGGCGCGGCAGTGGCGGCCCGCCGCAGCCTGCAAACTGGCCTGGATGGACCCGGCTGATCGACCGACCGCCCGGGCCGCACCCGGCGTACAACCCAGGCCATGGCCGCGGGCTGCCCGCTGCCGAACCGCAGGAGCCTGGCGATGCTGCTCAACGCACTCTCCGAACAGCGACTTGTCGAGATCGCCAGCTTGCTGCAGGCCATTGGCGCAGCCAAGCTGTCAGCGACCAGGCCCTGCAGGGCCAGCCGCCAAGGCCTGGCGGCATTGCAGGCCCGGCTGCTGGTGCTGAAGTGCTCGCTGGGCTTGTACCTGAACCAGACCAGCCCGGCCGCCATCCAGCGCGAATTGCAGCGCCGCGGCTTGCTGGGCGCGGTGCTGCCTGTGCGGCCAGTCAAGTTGGCCGGCAGGCCCGACCGCCAGGCGCGTGCGGCCGGCGCCCTGCAGCGGCTGCCGGGCCAAGGCAGCAGCGGCTGACCGGTGCGCCGCCGCGCCCCTTCTCTTGATGGCCGGTGCGCCGGTGCGGTCAGTACAAGGCCATGCCGCCATTGACCTCGATGACTTCGCCGGTGATGAACGACGCCGCATCCGAGCTCAGGTACAGCGCCGCATTCGCGACGTCTTCGGGCTGGCCTTCGCGCCGCAACGGCGTGCGTTCGACGCCGGCGCTGCGGCCCTGCGGCGTGTTGAACACGTCGTGGAAGCGCGTCGCGATCAGGCCGGGTGCGATCGCGTTCACGCGGATGCCCTCCGGTCCGACTTCCTTGGCCAGCGCGCGCGTGTAGCTCAGCAGCGCGCCCTTGGCGGCGCCGTAGTGGCTGGCGCCCGGGCCGCCACCGTCATGGCCGGCCAGCGACGACATGATGACGATGTTGCCGCTGCGCCGCGGCAGCATGTGTCGCAGCGCGGCGCGGCAGCTCAGGAAGGCGCTGGTCTGGTTCAGCGCGATCGCCTGGTTCCAGAACTCCAGCGTCATGTCGACGCACTTGACGCGCTTGAGCAGACCGCCGGCATTGGCCACCAAGGTGTCGATCTGGCCGAAGCGCGTCAGCGCCTGCGCGAAGGCCTGGTCGACCTGCGGTCTCGTCGGTGACGTCGGAATGCAGCGCCAGCACCTGGTCGCCGAATTCGGCGGCCAGTGCCTGCGCCTCGTCGGCGCTGGACCAGTAGGTGAACGCGACGTTGTCGCCGCGCGCGGCGTGCGCGCGCACGATGGCCGCGCCGATGCCCGACGCGCCGCCGGTGACGAAGGTGGTGGTGGGTCTGCTTGCTCATGCTGTCTGGCTCCTTGAGGGTTGGACCGCGGCGCGTGCCGCAGTCGATTCACGAACGACGAGTTCCGGCACGAACACCAGTTCGTGCGGCGCTTCGCCGATGTTCTTCATGCGTGCCAGCACGCGCTCGATGGCCGCCGTGGCCATCTCCTGCATCGGCTGGCGCACGGTGCTCAATGCCGGGCTGATGTACTGGCCCAGAAAAAGGTCGTCGATGCCGATCACCGACACGTCTTCGGGGATGCGCCGTCCGCACTGGCGCAGGCCGGCCATCAGCCCGATGGCCAGCATGTCGTTCATCGCCACATAGCCGGTGGCGGTGCAGCCTTCGGCATGCAGGGCGAGCGCGGACTCGCGACCGAGTTCGGCCATCTCCATGTCGGCCTGTCCGGAGGCCGCATCGCTGATGTGCACGTCGATGCGTGCGCCGGCCGCGTCGCAGGCGGCGCGCACGCCGTTCATGCGTGCTGCCCGGTTGACCGAGCGCAGCGGCGCCGAGACATAGGCGATGTGGCGGTGGCCGAGTGCCAGCAGGTGGTCGGCAGCGATGCTGCCGGCGCGGTGGTTGTCCAGGCTGACATAGTCCATCGCCAGGGCCGCCGCGTTGTGCCGTGCGATCGAAGCTGACCACCGCCAGGCCGCGCTGCGACCAGCGGCGCCAGGTGCTCCTGCGCCTGCAGCGACGAGCCGAGGATGACGCCTTGCACGCCCTGCGCCATGAATGCCTGGGCATATTCCTGTTCGCGCTCGGCGCTGCGTTGGGTATTGCACAGCAACACCCCGTAGCCGCGCTGGATGGCAGCGTCCTCGACCCAGCGTGCCAGCGACCCGAAGAACGGGTTGGCGATCGACGGCACCAGCAGACCGATCATCGGCATGTGGCCGGTCTTCAGCCGGCGTGCCGATTGGTTGGGCCGAAAGCCGAGGTCGGCGATGGCCTGCCGAACCCGATCCAGCGTCTCCGGTCGCATGCGCGCTTCGCGCCCGTTGAGCACGTTGGACACCGTGCTGATCGAGACCTCGGCGTGCCGCGCCACGTCCTCGATCGTCGGCGCAGAAGTGTTCTTGCGCATCAGACACCCATCGCGCGCGGCAGCCACAGCGAAATGCCTGGCAGGTAGGTGACCAGCAGCAGCACCGTGAACAGGATGAAGAAGAACGGCCACATCGCCTGCACCACCTGCTCGATGCGCAATTTGGCGACGGCGCTGCCGACGAACAGCACGGCGCCCACCGGCGGCGTGATCAGGCCGATGCCCAGGTTGACCATCATGATCATGCCGAAGTGCACCGGGTCGATGCCGATGGCTGGTGACCACGGGCAACAGGATGGGCGTCAGGATCAGGATCAGCGGTGCCATGTCCATCAGGGTGCCCAGCGCGAGCAGCATGACGTTGATCAGCGCCAGGATCATCGTAGGGGTTGTTGCTGAGCGCGGTCATCGCCGCCGTGATCTTCATCGGGATCTGCATCAGCGTCATGATGTAGCCGAAGCTGGCCGCGAAGCCGATCAGGATCATCACGATGCACACCGTCTTGACGGTGCGGTGCATCAGCTTGGGCAGATCGGACCACTTGTAGTCGCGGTACACGAACATGGTCACGAAGAAGGCCCAGAGCACGGCGATCGACGCCGACTCGGTGGCCGTGAACACGCCCGACAGGATGCCGCCGAGGATGATGAACATGGTCATCAAGCCCCACAAGGCGTCGCCGCAGATGCGCAGCGCTTCGCGCATCGGAATGACGCGCCCCTTGGGGAAGTTGCGTTTGCGGGCGACATACAGGCAGTAGCCGCACAGGCTGGCACCCAGCAACAGGCCGGGCAGCACACCGGCCATGAACAGGGCCGCCACCGACACCGAGCCGCCGGCGGCCATCGAGTAGATGACGGCGTTGTGGCTGGGCGGGATCAGGATCGCCTGCACCGAACCGCTGACCGTGACGGCGGTCGAGAACGGGCGCGGGTAGCCGTTCTTTTCCATCTCGGGGATCAGCACCGAGCCGATCGAGGCCGTGTCGGCCACCGACGAGCCGGAGATGGCGCCGAAGAAGGTCGAGGCCAGGATGTTGACCAGCGACAGCCCGCCGCGCACGAAGCCGACCAGCACGCCGGCAAACGCCACCAGCCGGCGCGCCATGCCGCCCTCGGCCATGATCGCGCCGGCCAGCACGAAGCAGGGAATGGCCAGCAGCGAGAACTTGTTGACGCCGCTGGCGATCTGGATCATCACGCCGTCGAGCGGCAGGTCGATCCACCAGGCGCCGACCAGCGCGGCCAGGCCGAGTGCGAAGGCGACCGGCATGCCGATCAGCATCAGCACCGCAAAACTGCCGAGCAAAACGAGTGCGTCCATGTCAGAGGGCCTCCGCCGCGGGGCTGTTCTGCTCGTGGTCGAAGGTGACCACGGCGCGCTCGTTCTGCGATCCGGCCAGCGTGTTCTCGAGCACGAACAGCAGAATCAGGAAACTGCCGATCGGCAGCGGCAGATAGGTGTAGCCCACCGGCAACCAGGGCAGCTCTGCCAGACCCTGGCGCATCATCTCCATCGACAACTTGGCGCCCCAGACCATGACGAAGACGCAGATGCCGATCATCAGCACGTCGACCAGCTTGGCGCAGAACCATTGCAGGCGCTTGGGCAGCTGGTCGGTCAACATGCCCACGGCGATGTGGCCGGAAGCCCGGTAGGTGGCCGCAGCGCCGAAGAAGGTGAAGGTCACCATCAGCAGCACGGCCACCGGCTCGGGCCAGCTCGACCCGGTGCCCAGCACGTAGCGGGCATAGATGCCCCAGGGAATGATCAGGCTCATCAGCCAGGATGGACAGGCCCGAGATCCAGATGCACGCCAGGTAGACGCGGTCCAGCAGCGGTGCATTTGTTCAGTCATGGTGATTCCTGCCGGGGCTGCTGGCCCGCGAATGTGGCAGCGCGAGGCGGCCGCTTGACCGGCCCCGCGTTGCTGCCGTTGCCGGACAGGTGGCGTGACTACTTGACGGCTTCGATGCGCTTGATCAGGTCGGCGTACTTGCTCGCCGTACTTGGCACGCATCGGCTGCCGTCGCGTCATAGAAGGGCTTCTTGTCGACGCGTCACGAACTGGATGCCGTAGGCCTTGAGCTTGGCGGTGTAGTCGCCGACCGACTTGTCCCACAGCGCGCGCTGTTCCATCTGCGCTTCACGCGACAGCTTCATCACCAGCGCCTGCTCGTCCTTGCTCATCTTGTCCCAGGTGACCTTGGACATCACGAACAGCTCGGGAATGATCAGGTGCGTGGTCTGCGAGTAGAACTTCGGTCCGGCCGTGTACTGGTTGCTGGCGAAGAAGGTGGGCGGGTTGTTCTCGGCGCCATCCACCACGCCGGTCTGCAGGGCGCTGAAGGTGTCGTTGTGGCCCATGCTGATGCCATTGCCACCCATCGCGTTCATCATCTCGACGAACATGGGGTTGCCCATGACACGGATCTTCTGGCCCTTCAGATCGGCCGGCGACTTGATCGGGTTCTTCGTGTACATGCTGCGCGAACCGCTGTCCATCCAGCCCAGGCCGACCAGGCGTGCCGAGCTGGCGGTGATCTTGTCGAGGATCTCCTTGCCGATCGGGCCGTCGATGACGGCGCGCATGTGCGCCTCGTCGCGGAACAGGAACGGCAGGTTGAACACGTTGACTTCAGGCACCACCGGGCCCATCGGGCCCAGCGAGATGCGGGCGATCTGCAGCGCACCGATCTGCGCCTGCTCGATCATTTCCTTCTCGCTGCCCAGCACGCCGCCCGGGAACATCTGGAACTTGTACTTGCCGTTGGTCGCGGCTTCGAGCTTCTTGCCCATGTTCTCGAGCGCCACGACGTTCGGGTAGCCCGCCGGCTGAACGTCGGACACCTTGAGAACGGTTTGCGCCATCAGCGTGGCCGGCAGCACCAGGGCCGCGCAGACGGCGGTGTGGCGCAAAGACTTCAGTAGGTTCATGGTCGTCTCCTGGTGGGTGGGCTGAGATCCGCAGTCAACCGAATCTGGGCTTGTGTAACGATTTACTGAACGCAATGTATCGTTACACTAACCGGAAAACACTGGCATTAACCCGTAGGTCTGTGGCGGCTGCTGCCGCGTCGCATCACCACGTCGGCCGGGTTTGTGGCGCAGTGCGGCGGGGGCGCGCATCCACTTGGCAAGCCTGGCCAGGCGGGTTGGCGGGCGGGCGCTGAAATGGGCACTGGCGCTTGCCTGCAGTGGCTGGAGGATCTCCAGCAGCTTGCAGCTGCGACCCGTGGGCTGGCGCACGCGGCGGCGCTCTGGCTTGAAAGTCCAGCTGCGTCAGGATCCGCGCGATCACAGGCTGTACGAGGATCGCGGCAATGGTCTTCGTCGGGCCGCCGCAGTGGGGGCAGTGCTGCATGTCGATCTCGAAGACCCGCTTGCGCAGCGTGCCGGCGCAGTTGTCAGCCTCGTCTGCCCTGAAACCGGACAGCCGCGCCGCCGTCCGGGCCATGCTGCGCCGGGCCCCGCACGGCGGGCAACACCCATGGCGCTTGCAACTGAACGCCAGCAGCTTGTCGTGCCCACAGTCGCTGCGGCGCAGCGCAGGAAGCCGCAGGTCAGCATTGCGCATTCGAGCAGGGCGTCGCACGCGTCCTTGGCGAACTGCGGCAGGCCGACGCTGGCTTCCGCCTCGGCTCTGTGTGCGTCCGGCCGACCGTTTCGAGACGGCGAGATCCGGCCAGCGGACGTCGGTTCAGGGTCGATTGCAGGCCTTCGTTCGCCGCCGTCAGGCAGTGCCGCCCACACGCCCAGATCTGCTCGCGCTGGGCGGTGGCCGCGCTGCCAGGAGTGGGCAAGTGGTGACTGCTGGCGCAAATACCCCACGATGGCGTGCGACCGAGGCATCGATCACGCGGCACCGAGCGCAGCCGCTGCAAGCGTGTCGGCAGCAGGGCGCTGCACCGACGCCGATGCAAGGTCGCTCAGTGGACCAGGGCGAGCGAGAAGGCCGGCACGTAGGTCACCAGCATCAGCACCACCAGCATCATCAGCACGAAGGGCGCGATGGCGCGGGTCAGCGGCCACAGCTTGACGCCACCGATGGCCATGCCGACAAACAGGCAGTAGCCGATCGGCGGCATGGCCATGCCGATGGCCACGTTGGTGACGATCATGGCGCCGAAGTGGATCGGGTCGACGCCGAACTGGTTGGCAATGCTGATGAGCATGGGGCCCAGGATGACCATGATCGCGATCTCGTCCATCACCGCGGCCAGCGCGAAGAAGCCGAGGTTCAGCGCCAGCAGCATGGTCCAGCCCTCGGTGAAGTGCGTCGCCAGCCACGCGGCCAGCCGGCTGGCCATCTGCTCTTGCGCGACCAGGAAACCGAAGCCGTTGGACACCGCGATGATGGCCATCACCACGGCGCTGATGGACATGGCGCGTGTCACCACGCCCGGCAGTTCACGCCAGCGCAGTCGGCGCTCGATGAGCAGGCCGACGACCAGCGCATAGACACAGGCCACCACCGCCGCCTCGGTGGGCGTGAAGGCGCCGCCGTAGATGCCGCCCAGCACCACGGCCGGTGCCAGCAGCGCCCAGATGCCCTCACGCAATGCCGCCAGCCGTTCGCGCCAGGGCGCCGCAGCATCCCGTGGCTGCTGCTCGCGCAGCGCCTTGACCACGATGATGACCACCATGCCCGTGGCCATCAGCAAGGCGGGCAGCACGCCCGACAGGAACAGCTTGCTGATCGACTGCTCGGCGATCACGCCCCAGATGACGAAGGCGATCGACGGCGGCACCAGTGGGCCCAGCACCCCGGCGCTGACCACCAGCGCGGTGGCGTAGGCGCGGCTGTAGCCGCGTTCGGCCATCGCCGGAATCATCACCGCACCGATCGCCGCGGTTGTCGCTGGCGCGGAACCGCTGACCGCCGCAAAGACCAGCGCCGCCAGCACCACCACCAGCCCCAGGCCACCCGGCAGGTGGCGCACGAAGACCTCGGCCACGCGCACCAGCCGCTGCGACAGGCCGCCAGCGCTCATCAGCTCGCCCGCCAGCATGAAGAAGGGGATCGCCAACAGGCTGAAGCTCTGCGTACCGGCCACCATGGTCTGCGGCAGCAGCATGGGTTCGATACCGGTCAGCAGCAGCACGGCGACCACGCACAGCGCGATGGCGAATGCAAAGGGCACGCCCAGCAACACCAGGCCGCCAAAGCCAGCGGTCAGGATCCACGCGGTCATCGACATGGTGTGCTCAGCCTGCCGCCGCGCCGGCAGACGGCTCGGCGGGCGCTGCGCCCAGCAGCAGCCGTTCCAGTGCAAACAGCGCCATGAGGCCACCGCACACCGGCGCGCAGGCGTACAGCCAGGGCGTGGGGTAGCCGATGGCGGCGGAGGTCGCGCCGAACGCGTCGACGACATAGTTCTGACCCGACCAGACCAGGAAAGCACCGAAGGCGGCCACCGCCAGCGACACGGCCTTGTCGAGCGCGTGCGCCAGCGGCGCGGGCAGCGCGTCCACCAGCAGATCCAAGCGCACGTGGATGGCGTGGCGCACGCCCAGCGCGATCGCCAGCAGCATGCTCCAGCTGAAACACAGCAGCGCCAGTTCTTCGCTCCAGCTCAGGGCACGGCCGAAGCCATAGCGCATCAGCACCTGCAGCGTCAGCACCGCCAGCATCACGGCCACCAGCAACACCACAAGGGCGCTCACCGCTTGGGCCAGGCGGTCAAAGGCAGTGCGCAGCATGGTCGGCAACGGTTGACGGCCTTACTTCACGGCAGCCAGGGCCTTGTCCAGCAGCGGGGCCTGCCCACTCTGGCGGAACTTGTCGTACACCGGCGCGACGCTGGTGCGGAAGGCGGCCACGTCGCTGACGGCGTTGACCTTCATGCCGTTCTTCTCCAGCGTGCCCAGGGTCTTCTGCGCATCGGCACTGGCCACCTGGCGCTGGATGGACGTGGCGCTGCGGGCTGCCGTCTGCACCACGGTGCGCAGATCGGCGGGCAACTTGTCCAGCGTGCGCTTGCTCATCACCAAGCCGATCGCCGAGTAAGTGTGGTTGGTCAGCGAGAGGAACTTGGTGACCTCGTAGTACTTGTTGGCGTCGATCACGGCCAGTGGAATCTCCAGGCCGTCGATCGTGCCCTGCTGCACTGCGGTGAAGGTCTCGCCCCAGGCCATGGGCACGGCCGAGCCGCCCAGGCTGTTGAACATGTCGATGAACACCGGGTTCTGCATCACCCGGTACTTCACGCCCTTCACGTCGGCAGGGGTGGCCACCGGGCGCTTGTTGTTGATCATGTTGCGGAAGCCGCCCTCCATGAAGCCCAGCATGGTGATGCCCTTGGCGCGCCAGCTTGGCCGTCAGTTCCTGGCCGACTGCTCCGTCCAGCACCTTGTGCGCCTGCGCCTCGGTGGCATACAGGAAGGGCAGGTCGTTGATGCTGAAGGCCGGTTCAAGCTGGGCAATCACCGCGTTGGTGATGATGCCGGCGTCGACGGTGCCGAAGCGCATGCCCTCGAGCATCTGGCGTTCGTCGCCGAGCGCGCGGTTGGGGAACAACTGCACCTCGATGCGGCCGCGGCTGTCGCGCTCGACCGCGCTCTTGAAGGCGCGCGCGCCGACGGCGTAGGGGTCCTGCGCACCGTCGGAGGTGGTCCAGCCCAGCTTGATGACCGCAGGGCTCTGGCTGCGACCGCATGCAGGGGCAGCGTCAGCGCTGCGACGGCGGCCAGCGTGGCGAAGGATCTTCAGGGTGGTGCGGCGGTGCATGTGTGTCTCCTGGTGCGTCCGGTGGCGGTCCCGGCGAGGTCGTGGGCGCGCATCAGCGCGTGGTCGTCAGAGGGTCTCAGGTGCCCCAGTACAACCGGCTTGGATTATCGACGAGGACCTGTTGCAGCTCGTCTGCGCTGCAGGCTTGCACCAGCGCGTTGACCAGGTGGCCGTCATCGGCCATCGGTGGCGCAATCGCCGGGTGCGGCCAGTCGCTGCCCCAGACCAGCTGTGCCGGGTTGGCGCGCAGCAGCGCATGGACCAGCGGCGTGACGTCGCTGAAGCCGCGCCGCTGCGGCGAGATGCGGTAGGCCCCGACAGCTTGACCCAGGCACGGCCTTCGCGCACCAGTGCCAGCAGATTGGCGAAGCCGGGATCGTGCAGTGCCTGGGCGGCAGGCACATGGCCGAAGTGGTCCACCACCAGTGGCACGCCCAGGTCGGCCAGCTGCAGCACCTGGCGCGGATCGCGCGAGACATCCATCAGCACCTGCAGGTGCCAGCCGAGGGCGCGCACACGGTCGACGATCGTCGGCAGGTCGCGCATGTCGATGCCACCGTCAAACAAGGCATTGCAGCGTGTGCCGCGCGCGCCCAGTGCATGCCAGCGTGCGATGTCCTGCCAGCGGTGTGTCGGGGAAGGCCACCGCCACGCCGCGCATCCAGCCGCCGCATGCGGCCAGCAGCCGCTCGAAGCTTGTGTGGTCGCGTCCGTACACGCTGGGGTGCACCAGCACGCCGCGCTGCAGGCCCAGTGTGGCCGCCATGGCGCGGTAGGCGGCCAGCGGCGCTGGTGTCGGGGTGTAGCTGCGCGGCTCGGCCAGCGCATCGGCCAACGGCCGCGCTGCGTCTTCGTGCCCCGGTCCGGGCTCGAAGACGTGGAAGTGGCAATCGCAGGCGCCTGCCGGCAAGGCCTGCAGCGGCGCAGACACCGCAGCCTGGAACGGCAGATAGGCGGACGTCATGCGTTCAGGCCCCGGCACAGTACAGCCAACGTGGTCGTCACGGTCTTGTCTCCGGTCTTGTTCTGTCCCCGGTGTGCCGGGGTGATGGGGCCTTGACAGGTGGGTGAAGACCCACCTGTCAAGCTGCCCGCATGATCCCGACTTTTTGGCTTGGTCGAAACGACCAGAATCGAATATCGTCGATAGCCAGAAATCACCGTGGTTGGATGCTCCGATGGCAAGACGCAGTGCTGGCGCCCTGATTCCGGGCTTGAGCCTGGACCGCAGCGGCAAGGAGCCGCTGAGTCGGCAGTTGTACAGCGGCTTGCGCGAACTGGTCATCGCCGGTCGGCTGGAGCCCGGCACGCGCATGCCAGCCTCGCGCAGCTTTGCCGCTGACCTGCAGGTCTCGCGCACGACCGTGGCGCAGGCCTACGACCAGCTGAAGTCCGAGGGCTACCTCAGCGGCCAGGAAAAATCGGGCACCTTCGTGACCCGGGTGTTGCCCGATGTCGGTTCCTGGCGCCCCGGTCACGCAGCCGCGCCGGGTCAGGCCATGCCCGGGACCGGCGCCCCATTGGCCGAGCGCATGCGCCGCACCGCGCCGCGCGGCCCGAGCGTGGCGCCATGGCACTGCCCTTCCACCCGGGCATCCCGGCCATCGCGGCTTTTCCGGCGCTTGCTGTATGCGCGTATTCAGCGCCAGGCGTCGCTGGAGCTGATCCGCTCGGGCGCCGCACGTTGCCCGGCCGAGGGTGCCACCGTGCTGCGCGAGCAGATCGCGTCCTATCTGGGCGCCAGCCGCGGCGTGGTCTGCGATCCGGCGCAGGTCTTCATCATCTCGGGCACGCACCAGGCCCTGCACCTGGTGCTGCTGGCGCCTGTCGAACCCCGGTGACGGCGCGTGGACCGAGAACCCGGGCTATCCCGGCGCGCGCAAGGCCTTTGCCTTGATGCGGCTGCGCCGTGCGGCCGTGCCCGTGGACAAGGAGGGCATGATCGTCGCCGAGGGCCGGCGACTGGACCACGGGCGCGCTTCGCCTACGTCACCCCGGCGCGGCAGGCGCCACTGGGCCACACGATGAGCCTGGCGCGCCGGCTGGAACTGCTGCGCTGGGCCAACGATGCCGACGCGCTGATCCTGGAAGACGACTACGACGGTGAGTACCGATTCGGCGACGCCCCGGCGCCGTCGCTGCAAAGCCTGGACCCGGACGGCCGTGTGCTGTACTTCGGCACCTTCAGCAAGACGCTGCTGCCTTCGCTGGGCGTCGGCTACCTGGTGGTGCCGCGCCGCTATGTCGAACTCATCGGTCGCGCTGATCGACTCGATCGCGCGGCCACCCAGCCTGTCCATCCAGGTGACCATCGCGCGGCTGATCGCATCGGGCGCCTTCGAGTCGCATGTGCGCGCCATGCGCACCCTGTACCGGCGCCGGCAAGACGCTCTGGCGCGCTTGATCGCGCCCGCGCTGGCGGGACAACTGGAGATCGAGGTGCTGAACGCCGGCCTGCATCTGATCGGCTGGCTGCCCGAGGGCAGCGACGACCGCCGTGTTGCCGAAAGCGCACGGCGCCGTGGGCTGCTGCCGAGGCCCATGAGCGACTTTCTCGTCGAGGGCAGCCCGCGCCCGGCGCTGATGCTGGGCTTTTCCAACCTGGCCGAGCAGCAGATGCCAGAGGCGGTCGCGGCACTGCGTCAGGCGCTGGAAGAAAGTGGAATCAGGGGGCAGACCAGCCCGGAGGTTTGAGCTTGTTGGTGCGTTGGACGGTTGTGCGGCGCCGCCAATTTTTTTGCGCCGTCTGCGCAGGCGGTGCCGCCTGTAACTGCAAGTTGTAGTCGCTGGTCAACGGCGCGTGATCGGAAAAGCGCTGCGCAAGATAGATGGATTTGCGCCGCGCCGCGCCGCGCCGCGCCAGTGCCGCCAGCCCCGGCGTCGCCAATTGGTAGTCAATCGCACGAAAAACCTACCGCGGCGTCGGGATGTGCCGGGGGGTGGACGAGCGCCAGCGGGGTCGAAGCTCGGTCGCACTGCGCCTGTCAGGTCCAGTATCGTTGCCGAACTGCGAACGGCGTTCGAAGCCGTCTCGTTCACGTCATCTTCACGTGTCTCCCATACGATCGGATTCGAGTCGGCACACCAGGACGGGCGAACAGCCCGCGCATCGTTCGTGACCTGTGCGACAAGCCTTGAACGAATGCCTGAACTGAACTTCCAGGAATCCCGATGGAACCACTGAACATCCGCCCCTTGTCGACCGCGATGGCCTTGCTTGCATTGGCGCTGGGCGGATGCACTGGTGCGCCGCAGGTGTCCGCGCATCAACCAGCCAGCCCAGGGCTCGACATCTCCCTGTTCAAGGACGGTGCGTTTGTCCAGAAGCCTGAAATCGTCGACTGCGAGACCTCCGCCGGCACCAAGACCAGGTGCTACCTGTTGAAGACCGCGGGCGGCCCAGCCGGCCGCGCGCCAGGCCCGTTCTGTCCGCGGACCGTCTCGGACGGCGCGGATGCAGGCGGAGCCTGGTTTGCAAAAGAGGGCGCAGGCGGCCTGGTAGACATCACCGGCGCCTTCATCACCGGCTTGTCTGCGTACTACAAGGACGCCAACTGGAAACTCTACGACCCGGCGTCGGGCAAGGTGCGGTACACGGCCACCAAAGAGGCGTGTCTGGGGGCGGCCCGACCGGATGTCGAGGAGCGGTTCAAACAGAACTGCATCGAGTGCGAGATGTCCTACCTCAACAGCGGCTTCTCCCGTAGCTACCTGATACCGACCCGCCCGATTCCGGCGAAGCGCAGCGAACGGGTTCGCACCGCCGGCATTGCGCTCGACGGCGCCGAGCTTTCGGGCCCTGCGCCTGTGGATGCCATCCTCGGCAGCTACACGATCGCCGCGTTCGACGACTGCGGCGGACACATCAATGAGCACCAGGGCTACCACTACCACGCCGCCGCGGGCTGCAGCGACAAGCGCGTCGGCAACGATGGCTATGCGGCCTTGATCGGTTACGCGCCCGATGGCTATGCGATCCACGCGCTGAGAGATGCGCAAGGCCGCGAGGCGGATTCGCTGGACGACTGTCGCGGCACCAGCGATCCCGTGCGGGGCTACCACTACCGCGCCGCCAGCCCGAGCGCGAACATGTTCATCGGCTGCTTGCGCGGGGAATCGGTTCGCCCGGCTGGGCCAGCTCCGGGGGGTGGGCCCGGGCAACCACCCGGCGCGGAGACTCCGCCCAAGCAATGAGGCGTCGGGGGCGCAACAAGGGCGCACCCAACGGCAGCAACCCCGTCGGGACCTGGCCTCAGGTGGTGGTCAGGCGCCCTTTGGCTGCGCGCGGGCGTCCGGGGCCACTGACCCAAGTTCGTTTGAACAGCCCATGCAGGCATCCTGGCCGGCCGCCTCTGCGGCCTCGACCGCGACGCTGGACCCTCGCCCCAGCTGTACCAGTTCAGAGCTTGAAGTCGTAGTCGATGATCAACGGCGCGTGGTCTGAAAAGCGCTGGTCCAGGTAGATCTGCTCGCGCTTCTCGCAAGCCGCCAGGCCAGGCGTCGCCAAGTGGTCGTCGATGCGGCAAAAAACCCACAGAGGTGAAAGCCAACGCAAGGCAGCCTCGACAGGAGAACCACGCTCCTGGGAACTCTTCGACTGTCGGTTGACCGCCCCAAGACGGTCGTAGACAGGTGGTTTTCGATGGGGCGTTCCCGGCCATCAGCCGTCAGTCGTGTCGGCGCCGATCCAAATCTGAGCCACCGTGCCGACCGAATATTGAGCCAGGGGTGGAAGCCGGTCGTGAGTTGACCGGCTGTGGATAAGTGTATGTCGTGAGCTGGTTCGTCAGGCCCTCCGAGGATGCTTTTGGATCGCGCGGGGCAAGACGCGCAGGGCGTAGCCCGTAGCGGCTTGCCCCGCGCGGCGGCCGCTCAGAACGGGTCGGTGTCCTCAGGCGGTTTCGAGCCCTTGCGCCCCTGCTCGCGGGCCTTGATGCGCCGCTTGGCCTCGGCCGTGCTGCGGCTGAAGCGGATGGACTCGTTGCCGGTCTCGACGATGTGGCAGTGGTGGGTCAGGCGGTCGAGCAGCGCGGTGGTCATCTTGGCGTCGCCGAAGACGCTGGACCATTCGCCGAAGTCCAGGTTGGTGGTGATCACCACGCTGGTGTGCTCGTACAACCGGCTGAGCAGGTGGAACAGCAGCGCCCCGCCGGTCTGGCTGAACGGCAGGTAGCCCAACTCGTCCAGGATGACCAGGTCCATGCGCAGCAGGCTGGTGGCGATGCGCCCGGCCTTGCCTTGGGCCTTCTCCTGCTCCAGCGCATTGACCAGGTCGACGGTGGAGTAGAACCGCACCCGTTTGCCGTGCCTGGTGACGCCCGACACGCCGATGGCCGTGGCCAGATGCGTCTTGCCGGTGCCTGGCCCACCGACAAGCACGGCGTTGTGCGCGTCGTCGGTGAAGGCGGTGGTAGCCAGGGCGGCCACCAGCTTGCGGTCCACCGGCGAGACCTCGAAGTCGAAGCCGGCTAGGTCTCGATGTACGGGGAACCTCGCCACGTGCATCTGGTGGCTGACAGATCGCATCGCACGGTCGGTGGCCTCGACCTGCAGCAAGTGCTCAATCAGCCAGCGCGAGGACTCGATGCCGGCGTTGCCTCCTTGCTCGACCAGATCGGCCCAGGCGCCGGCCATGCCGTGCAGGCGCAGCGATTTCAATTCGACCAGCACGTCAGGCTTCATGGCCGGCCTCCTCGGTGCTGTCGTCGTCGGCACCGCCACCATCCCCCTCATCGCCACCATCGCCACGCAGGCGGTCAAAGCACGACGCAGTATGGCTGTCAGGTACGCCGTGGATTGGCCATCCAGTGCACGTGCGTCCCGCTGGGAGCAGCGCGGACACAAACCACCATCCCACACTGGGCCGGCGACCTCTGGAGTGTTGGGCGTCTGCTTCCAGGCGTCAATGCTTGCCATGAGCCGGCTGCTTTGGGTCGGTTCGAGCCGGCCAACTTGGCCAACAAGCTGCCATCGACCAGTCAGTGAGCGCTGGACCTGCGCTCGGCGCGATCCTGATGCCGTCAGTTCGAGGCGAACTCGTCGCCCAAGATCGCGGCGATGTTCTGACGCTCGCCCAACAGCCGGACCACATCCAGCTGGTCTGCGCGTTCGAAGTAGCACCAGAGCAGCGGGAACTTCGCCACCCGCCAGGTCCGAAGCCCCGGAATGTCGAGGAGCTTGCCGAGTGTCGGTGAGCCGATGCCAGGATCGAGTTCCATCTGGTCAAGCGCGGCATTGGTGGCGTTGGCCAGCTTCACTGCCACACGGGTGCCACCCTCCTTGCGGTAGTACCTGACCTCGCCCTGCTGATCGCGCAGCGCCTGCGGGCGTAGGACTGCCGCCTTCAATCGATCTCGCCGCGAGCGATCGCCAGCAGTTCCTTCTCGTCCGCCTTGGTGCGACGCCGACCAGGCCCAGATGCCAGCCCTTCTTCGATGAGATCGCGAAGCCGCTTCTTGGCCTGCTCTTCCTGATCTCGGCGGACCAGTTCGCGGATGTACTCGCTGGTGTTGCCGTAGTTGCCGGCGGCAACCCGGTTGTCGATGTACTCGCGCATCGACTCCGGCAAAGCAAAGCTCATGGTTTGGCGGCTCATACGGGCATCTTGGTCGGATTGACAACCGTTGTCAAGTCCGCCGCAGGGAACAAGTCCAGATCCAGGAATGCTGCCGCAGGCCGCGTCGCGAACCCACCCGTCAGGTGCGCGGGTGGTGGTCTGACTGGCGGCTTTGCCGACACGAAATCAGGGCGGCCGATGACAGCTCAGGGTCGATTCCTGCCGCCCGCACAGCAGCCGCTAACCGGCCGCAGCGGCCAACAGCGGTCGCTCAAGCGTCTGCCGGCCAGTCAGAGCTTGAAGTCGTAGTCGATGATCAGCGGCGCGTGGTCGGAGAAGCGCTGGTCCAGGTAGATCTGCTCGCGCTTCGCGCAAGCCGCCAGGCCAGGCGTCGCCAAGTGGTAGTCCAGCCGCCAGCCCACGTTGTTGGCATAGGCCTGGCCGCGGTTGCTCCACCAGGTGTAGCAAGCGTCGGTGGCCTCGGGCTGCAGGCGGCGGTAGACATCCACCAGGCCGGCCTCGCTCAGCAGCCGGGTCATCCAGTTGCGCTCTTCCGGCAGAAAGCCTGAATTCTTCTGGTTGCTGCGCCAGTTCTTCAGGTCGACTTGCTGGTGGGCGATGTTGATGTCGCCGACCAGGATGAACTCGCGCTGGCCATTCAGCGCCAGCAGATGTGGGTACAGCAGGTCCAGGAAGCGGAACTTGGCCGCCTGGCGCTCTTCGCCCGACGAGCCGCTGGGGAAGTAGCAGCTGATGATGCTGAGCTTGCGCTGTGGCGTGTCGTAGCGGCACTCCACATAGCGGCCCTCGGCGTCGAAGAATGCGTCGCCCAGGCCCACCACCACGCTGCTGGGCGGCTTGCGGCTGTACAGGCCCACGCCCGAGTAACCCTTCTTCTCGGCGAAGTGGAAGTGGCCTGCCATGCCGGCCACCGTCTCGAAGCGGCCGGCCAGGTCAGCCGCCTGGGCCTTGATCTCCTGCACGCCCATACAATCCGCGCCCGTTTGTTCGGCCCATGCCTCGAAGCCCTTGCTGGCGGCTGAGCGAATGCCATTCAAATTGAGTGTGACCAGTCGAAATGCCAAGGGATCTCCATGAAACCGTCCGCCCCGTTGCCTGCCGCCAACCCGCTGGCGCAAGAATTTGTGCAGTTTGCCGTCGAGGCGGGGGTGCTGCGCTTCGGTGAATTCAAGACCAAGGCCGGGCGGCTGTCGCCGTACTTCTTCAACGCCGGCCTGTTCGATGACGGCGCCAAGCTGGGCCGTCTGGCGGAATTCTATGCACGCAGCCTGCTCGCCTCCGGGCTGTCCTTCGACATGCTCTTCGGCCCGGCCTACAAGGGCATCACGCTGGCCGCAGCGGTTGCCATCGAGCTGGCCCGCCTGGGCCACAACCTGCCGTTTGCCTACAACCGCAAGGAGGCCAAGGACCACGGCGAGGGCGGCAGCCTGGTGGGCGCGCCGGTGCGCGGGCGGGTGCTGATCATCGACGACGTGATCTCCGCCGGCACCTCGGTGCGCGAGTCGATCGCCTTGATTCAAGCGGCCGGTGCCACGCCCTGCGGCGTGGCCATCGCACTGGACCGGCAGGAAAAGGCCTGTGATGGACGCACCGACAGCCCCTGGTCGGCGGTCCAATACGTGCGGAATCAACTGCAACTGGATGTGGCTTCCATTGCCACCCTGGCGGACCTGCTGCAGTATCTGCAGGGCACGGGCGCGGCCGATCTGGCGCAGCACCTGCCCCGCGTGCAGGCATACCGCGACACTTATGGGGTCTGATGGATGGGGCTGACAAGAGGGCCAATGACGGGCAGCACAGGCACCACGCAGTGGCGCCGTTGGCTGGTGTGCGCCTGGCTGTTGCCGCTGGCGGCAGCGGCGCAAGGCAATACGCCCTCGTCGGCCGGCATCTACAGCTGTGTCGACGCGCAAGGCCGCCGGCTCACCTCAGACCGGCCGATCCCCGACTGCACCAGCCGCGAGCAGCGTGTGCTGAACCGCGACGGCTCGGTGCAGCGGGTGCTGCCGCCCACATTGACGGCTGAAGAGCGTGCCGAGCGCGAAATCGCCCAGCGCAAGGCCGACCAGGCGCGCGCCGCCCAGGCCGACGCGGTGCGCCGTGACCGCAACCTGATGCTGCGCTACCCCAATGAGGCCAGCCACCACAACGCGCGTGAAGCTGCGCTCGACACGGTGCGGCTGGCCATCAAGGCGTCGGAGCTGCGCTTGAAGGAACTGGCCGCCGAGCGCAAGCCGCTGCTGCACGAGTCGGAGTTCTACATCGGCCGCCCGATGCCGCCACGGCTCAAGCAGCATCGACGCCAACGACGCCGGCGTGGTGGCGCAACGCCAGTCGGCTGCCAACCAGGCGCTGGAGCTGGCGCGCATCAACCAGCTTGTACGACGCCGAGCTCGAGCGCCTGCAGCGCCTGTGGGCCGGCGCACCGCCAGGGTCGCTGCCGCCCGTGGTGGCGGTCAGCCCAGACGGGCCTTCAACAAAACGTTGACCTGGCTCGGGTTGGCCTTGCCGCGGCTGGCCTTCATCACCTGCCCGACCAGGGCGTTGAAGGCCTTGTCCTTGCCGGCGCGGTACTCGTCCACCGATTTCGGGTTGGCGGCCAGCACCGCATCGATGATGGCCTCCAGTGCGCCGCTGTCGCGCATCTGCCGCAGGCCCTTGGCGTCGACCAGGGCATCCACGCTGCCCGATTCGCCCGCCCACAGGGCGTCAAACACCTGGCGGGCGGCGCTGTGGCTGATGGTGCCGTCGGCGATGCGCTGGATCAGGCTGGCCAGCGTGGCCGCGTCCACCGGGCTGGCGTCGATGGCCTTGCCCTCGGCGTTCAGCCGCTTGCTCAGCTCGCCCATCATCCAGTTGGCCACCAGCTTGGGCTGCTGGCAGGCATCGCGCGCGGCTTCGTAATAGCGCGCCAGCGGCAGGCTCTGGGTCATCATCGCGGCGTCATGCGCCGCCAGGCCATCCACCTCCTGGAAGCGCGTGGCCATGGCCGCCGGCAGCTCGGGCAGGCTGGCGCGCACCGCTTCGATCCATTCGGGCGCAATCACCAGCGGCGGCAGGTCGGGGTCAGGGAAGTAGCGGTAGTCGTGCGCGTCTTCCTTGGTGCGCATCGCCCGCGTCTCGCCGGTGTCGGGGTTGAACAGCACCGTGGCCTGCTGGATGGCCAGGCCGTCCTCGATCTGGTCGATCTGCCACTGCACTTCGTAGTCGATGGCCTGCGGCCATGAAGCGGAAGGAGTTCAGGTTCTTGATCTCGCGCCGGGTGCCGAAAGGCGCGCCCGGGCGGCGCACCGACACGTTGGCGTCGCAGCGGAAGCTGCCTTCCTGCATGTTGCCGTCGCAGATGCCCAGCCACACCACCAGGGCGTGCAGCGCGCGGGCGTATTCCACCGCCTCGGCGCTGCTGCGCATGTCGGGCTCGGTGACGATTTCCAGCAGCGGCGTGCCGGCGCGGTTCAGGTCGATGCCGGTCTGGCCGGCGTAGTCTTCATGCAGGCTCTTGCCGGCGTCTTCTTCCAGGTGGGCACGGGTCAGGTGCACCGTCTTGCGCGCCTCGCCGAGCAGGAAGCTGATGCTGCCGCCTTGCACCACCGGCGTTTCGTACTGGCTGATCTGGTAGCCCTTGGGCAGGTCCGGGTAGAAGTAGTTCTTGCGCGCAAAGATCGACAGCGGCGCCACCTTGGCGCCCACCGCCAGGCCCAGGCGGATGGCGCGGTCCACCGCAGCGCGGTTCATCACCGGCAGCGTGCCGGGCAGGGCCAGGTCGACGGCGCAGGCCTGGGTGTTGGGCTGCAGCGCCGAAGGCGGTGCTGGCGCCCGAGAAGATCTTGCTGGCGGTCGACAGCTGGGCATGGGTTTCCAGGCCGATGACGACCTCGTAACCGCGGATCAATGCTGGGGTGCTCATGTCAGCGCCGCCCGGCCGCCTTGGGGGGCGGCAAACACAGTGAGCGTGGGGGTGGATGTCATCTCAAATTCCTGCCGGTGCCTGGGCATGCCAGTCGGTGGCCTGCTGCAGCGCATGCGCGGCATGCAGCAACTGGCCCTCGGCGAAGTAGTTGCCGATCAGCTGCAGGCCCACCGGCATGCCGTGGGCGCCGAAGCCGGCCGGCACGCTCATGCCGGGCAGGCCGGCCAGGCTGGCGGGCAGGGTGAAGATGTCGGCCAGGTAGGCCTGCAGCGGGTCGCTGCCCTGTTCGCCGATCTTCCAGGCCACGCTGGGTGCCACCGGGCCGGCGATGATGTCGCACTGGCGGAAGCAGGCCTGGAAGTCGTCGGCGATCATGCGGCGCAGCTTCAGCGCCTGCAGGTAATAGGCGTCGTAGTAGCCGTGGCTCAGCACATAGGTGCCGATCATGATGCGGCGCTTCACCTCGGGCCCGAAGCCCTCGGCGCGGCTCTTCTTGTACATGTCCAGCAGGTCGGTGTACTGGGCCGCGCGGTGGCCGAACTTCACGCCGTCGAAGCGGCTCAGGTTGGAACTGGCCTCGGCCGGGGCAATGATGTAGTACACCGGGATCGACAGCTCGGTGCGCGGCAGGCTCACATCCACCAGGGTGGCGCCCAGGGCTTCCAGCTCAGCCAGCGCGCTGCGCACCGTGCTGTCCACGTCGCTGGCCAGGCCGGCAGGGAAAAACTCTTTCGGCAGGCCGATGCGCAGGCCGGTCAGCGGGCGGCCTGCGCTGGCCCCGGGCCGCGGCGCCAGCATCTGGGCCTGAAAATCCTGCGGTGGCCGCTCGGCACTGGTGGCATCGCGGGGGTCGAAGCCGCTCATCGCCGACAGCAGCAGCGCGCAATCTTCCGCGCTGCGGGCCATCGGGCCGGCCTGGTCCAGGCTGGAGGCGAAAGCGATCATGCCGTAGCGGCTGCACACGCCGTAGGTCGGCTTGATGCCGGTGGTGCCGGTGAAACTGGCTGGCTGGCGGATGGAGCCGCCGGTGTCGGTGCCGGTGGCTGCGGGCAGCAGGCGCGCTGCCACCGCCGCAGCGCTGCCGCCTGACGACCCGCCCGGCACGCGCGACAGGTCCCAGGGGTTGTGGGCAGCACCAAAGGCCGAGTTCTCGTTGCCCGAGCCCATGGCAAATTCATCGCAGTTCAGCTTGCCCAGGCTGATGGCACCTGCACCCGGCGCCTGGCCGGCGACGCCGTCGCCCAGCCTGGCCACCACGGTGGCATCAAACGGGCTGCGGTAGCCCGCCAGCATCTTGCTGCCGGCGGTGGTGGGCAGCGCTGTGGTGACAAAGATGTCCTTGTGGGCGATGGGCACGCCCAGCAGCGGCGCGGCATCACCGGCGGCGCGGCGGGCGTCTGCGGCGCGGGCGGCGGCGGTGGCGCCGTCGGCATCCACCTGCAAGAACGCACCCAGCGCTGGTTGCGCCTGGATGCGGCCCAGCAGATGCTGGGTCACTTCCAGGCTGGACACCGACCGTTCGGCCATGGCCCGGACCAGCGCGGCCACGCCCAGGCTGTGCAGGGGCGCGTTCATTCGATCACCTTGGGCACCAGGAACAAGCCGTCTTCAACCGCCGGGGCGCTGCGCTGGTTGGCACTGCGGTCGTCGGTTTCAGTCACCAGGTCATCGCGCAGCCGCAGCGGAAGCTGCTGGATGGCCGACAACGGGGTGTAGAGCGGCTCGACACCCGAGGTGTCGACCGCGTCCATCTGCGCGACGATGCCAAAGAAGTCATTGAGCTGCTGCAGCATCTCGGGTGCCTCGGCGGCGGAGAGTTCAAGCCGGGCCAGATGCGCAATGCGGCTGGTGTCCTGCGGGGTCAAGGCCATGGGGAAGGGGTGTCCTGCAGCGGGTTCCAGAACCCGGGAACAGCGGGGTGATGGGGTATTATCTATGGTTATCCAGAAGCTTCGGTGGCATAGCCGGTCCCTGCAATTGCAGACCGATCTTGTTGCTTGTTCCTGCTCCGTTCGATTGCCAAGAGCCACGGCCTGCCGGCGCTGACCGCGCGCCGCGCCCGCCCCAAGACACCCCACAACCGCCGGGTCCTCAGGCCGCCCCGCCCGAGGCATCGGCGGCCACCCGCACCGGTTGCCAGACCGTTTGACCGCCCCATGTTCGGATCCCTGCGCCGCTACTTTTCCACCGACCTCGCCATCGACCTGGGCACCGCCAACACGCTGATCTATGTGCGTGGCAAGGGCATCGTGCTCGATGAGCCTTCGGTCGTCTCCATCCGCCATGAAGGCGGCCCCCAAGGCAAGAAGACCATCCAGGCCGTTGGCAAAGAAGCCAAGGCCATGCTGGGCAAGGTGCCCGGCAACATCGAGGCCATCCGGCCGATGAAGGACGGCGTGATCGCCGACTTCACCGTCACCGAGCAGATGCTCAAGCAGTTCATCAAGATGGTGCACCCGCAGTCCATCTTGCGCCCCAGCCCACGCATCATCATCTGCGTGCCCTGTGGCAGCACCCAGGTCGAGCGCCGCGCCATCCGCGAATCGGCGCTGGGCGCCGGCGCCTCCGATGTGTACCTGATTGAAGAACCCATGGCTGCAGCCATCGGCGCCGGCCTGCCGGTCAGCGAGGCCTCGGGCTCGATGGTGGTCGACATCGGCGGCGGCACCACCGAGGTGGGCGTCATCAGCCTGGGCGGCATGGTCTACAAGGGCTCGGTCCGCGTCGGTGGCGACAAGTTCGACGAGGCCATCATCAACTACATCCGCCGCAACTACGGCATGTTGATCGGCGAGCCCACTGCCGAGATGATCAAGAAGAACATCGGCAGCGCCTTCCCTGGCAGCGAGGTCAAAGAGATCGAGGTCAAGGGCCGCAACCTGAGCGAAGGCGTGCCCCGCAGCTTCACCATCAGCAGCAACGAGATCCTCGAAGCCCTGACCGACCCGTTGAACCAGATCGTCAGCGCCGTCAAGAACGCGCTGGAACAAACACCGCCCGAACTGGGCGCCGACATCGCCGAGCGCGGCATGATGCTGACCGGCGGCGGCGCCCTGCTGCGCGACCTGGACCGCTTGCTGGCCGAAGAAACCGGCCTGCCGGTGCTGGTGGCCGAAGACCCGCTGACCTGCGTGGTGCGTGGCTGCGGCATGGCGCTGGAGCGCATGGAAGGCCGCGGTTCCATCTTCACGTCTGAGTGAGCCGTGGTGGTGTGCGCAGCGGCCGGCGCATCGCAGATGCCGCCGGCTTTTTCATGTCAGGCCGGGTGCTGATCTCCAATGACCCTGGGCACCATCGACCGCTCGCCGCCGCCGTTTTTCCGGCAAGGGCCATCGGCGCTGACCAAGCTGGCGCTGTTCTCGGCGCTGGCCATCTTTCTGATGGCGGCTGACACCCGCTGGCAGATCACCCAGCCATTGCGTGCGGCCCTGGCCACGGCGCTGCTGCCCTTGCAGCAGGCCTTGCAGGTGCCCGGCGACCTGCTGAGCAACGGCCTCAGCTACGTGCAGGGCATCAAGGACGCCCAGATCACGCGAGGCCGCTGCGCGCAGCCAGCTGGCGCGCCAGAGCGAGCGCGCGGCCCGCACCGAGCAGCTGGCGACCGAAAATGAACGGCTGCGCGCGCTGCTGGGCTTGCAGCCGGCGCTGCAGGTGCGCAGCGTGGCCGCCGAGCTGCTGTACGAGGCCGGCGATCCGTATTCACGCAAGATCTTCATCAACCGCGGTGCACGCCAGGGTGTGGTGGCCGGCGCGCCGGTGCTCAATGAAGTCGGCGTGCTGGGCCAGGTGACCGAGGTCTACCCGCTCAGTGCGGTCGTCACTTTGCTGACCGACCGCGATGCGGCGATCCCGGTGCTCAACAGCCGCACCCAGCAGCGCGGCGCGGCGTTTGGTGGCGTGGATGGCGGCACCGCACTGGAGCTGCGCTTCATGGCCGGCAATGCCGACGTGCAGGTCGGTGATGCGCTGACCACCAGCGGTGTGGATGGTGTCTACCCGCCCGGCCTGCCGGTGGCCCGGGTGGTGCAGGTCGACCGCCGGTCGGACGCCGGGTTTGCGCGCATCGTGCTGGCGCCGGCGGCGATGATGGACAACCTGCGCCACATGCTGGTGCTCGAGCCCATGGCGGTGCAGATGCCCCAGCGGCCTGCCGAGCTGTCCGCGCCGGCGCCCGGCGCTGCCCGCGGCGCTGCGCGGGCCAGCGGAGCGGGCCGGCCTGGTGTGCCGGCCTCAGGCCAGGAGCTGCCCCGATGATCATGGCGCGCGGGACCGACCAGCTGCTGCTGCCGGTCAACCCCTTCTTCATTGCGCTGACCCTGCTGGGCGCCCTCCTGCTTGGCATGCTGCCTGGCGGCCGCCAGCCAGCCGCCCCCGACCTGCTGGCCCTGGTGCTGGTGTTCTGGAACGTGCACCAGCCGCGCCGGGTTGGTGTCGGCGTGGCCTTCGCCTTCGGCCTGGTGGTGGATGTGCACCAGGGTGCGGTGTTGGGCCAGCATGCATTGGCCTACACCCTGCTCAGCTACCTGGCCATCACCGTGCACCGCCGGGTGCTGTGGTTCAGCCTGCCGGCACAGGCGCTGCATGTGCTGCCGGTGTTTTTTGCTGCGCACGCCATCGCCATGCTGGCGCGGCTGGCCGCTGGCGGCATGTTTCCGGGCTGGACCGTGCTGCTGGCGCCGGTGTTCGAGGCCCTGCTGTGGCCGCTGGTAGTGCTGCTGCTGCTGGCGCCGCAGCGCCGCGCACCCGATCCGGACAAGAATCGGCCGTTATGACCCCCCCCGTAGCGCCTGCGGCGCTCCCCCCCGGGGGGCACCGCCAGCGGCCCGGCAGAGCCGGTTCCGCGGCGGTCGCTTGGCTGGCGCATTCGTCTCGTCGTACAAGGACAGCGGCCTTCTGCATGGCCGAACTCAAGAACCTCGAACGCGACCTCGACCGGTTCAACACCCGCTTGCTGGTGGCGGCGCTGTTTGTGCTGCTGTGCTTCGGCCTGCTGGGCTGGCGCCTGGTGGTGCTGCAGGTGGTGCGCCATGAAGAGCTGGCGCTGCAGGCCGAGGCCAACCGCATCGCGGTGCTGCCGGTGGTGCCCAACCGCGGCCTGATCGTCGACCGCAACGGCGTGGTGCTGGCCACCAACTACTCGGCCTACACGCTGGAGATCACGCCGTCGCGGGTGCAGGGTGAGCTGGACGCGGTGATCGACAGCCTGGCCCAGGTGCTGCCCATCGAGCTGCGCGACCGCCGCCGCTTCAAGCGCCTGCAGGACGAGAGCAAGCGCTTCGAATCGCTGCCCATCCGCACCCGGCTGAGCGACGAAGAGGTGGCCCGCTTCACCGCCCAGCGCTACCGCTTCCCAGGGGTGGACGTGCGCGCCCGCCTGTTCCGCAGCTACCCGGCGGGCGAGGTGGGCGGCCACCTGATCGGCTACATCGGCCGCATCAATGCGGCCGAGAAAAAGGCCATGGACGACTGGGACGACGAGGTGCTGGCCAACTACCGCGGCACCGACGTCATCGGCAAGCTGGGCCTGGAGCAGCACTATGAGCAGGTGCTGCACGGCACCACCGGCTTCGAGGAAGTGGAAACCTCGGCCGGCGGCCGTGCGGTGCGCCGGCTCAAGACCCACCCGGCCACGCCGGGCAACACCCTGGTGCTGTCGATCGACATCAAGCTGCAGGCCCTGGTCGAGCAACTGTTCGGCGACCGGCGTGGCGCGCTGGTGGCGATCGACCCGCGCAATGGCGAGGTGCTGGCCTTCGTCAGCAAGCCCAGCTTCGACCCCAACCTGTTCGTCGACGGCATCGACGTGGAGAACTGGCGCGCGCTCAACGAAAGCATCGACAAGCCGCTGCTCAACCGGGCGCTGCGCGGCACCTACCCGCCGGGCAGCACCTTCAAGCCCTTCATGGCGATGGCCGCGCTCAACAGCGGCAAGCGCGGGCCCGGCACCATCGTGCACGACGGCGGCAGCTTCAACTTCGGTGGCCATGAATTCCGCAGCCACGGCGACCATGGCCTGGGGCCGGTGGACATGCGCCGCTCCATCGTGCAGAGCAGCAACGTCTACTACTACTCGCTGGCCAACGAGATGGGCGTGGACCTGATGCATGCGCAGCTGCTGCCGTTCGGCTTCGGTCGCAAGACCGACATCGACCTGGACGGCGAGCTGACCGGCCTGCTGCCCAGCACCGCCTGGAAGAAGCGCGCCTACAAGCGGCCCGAGCAGCAGCGCTGGTATGCCGGCGAGACCATCTCGCTGGGCATCGGCCAGGGCTACAACAACTTCACCATGCTGCAGCTGGCCAGTGCCACCGCCACCCTGGTGGCGGGCGGCCAGCGCTTCGAGCCGCGGCTGGTGCGCGAGATCCGCGATGTCGTCACCCAGCAAGCCACGCCGGTGGCCGGCCAGGCGCTGGCGCCGCTGCCGCTTCAAGCCCGAGCATGTGGCCCTGGTGATGAGCGCCATGCACGGTGTCACCCAGGAGGGCACGTCGACCCGCGTGTTTGCCGGCGCGCCCTACAAGAGCGGCGGCAAGACCGGCACCGCCCAGGCTGTAGGGCGTGCGCGCCAACGAGAAGTACAACGCCGCACGGCTCTCGGAGTTCCAGCGCGACCACTCGCTGTACAACGCCTTTGCGCCCTTGGACGCTCCCCGCATCGCGCTGGCGGTGGTGGTCGAGAACGCCGGCTTTGGCGCTGCTGCTGCTGCACCCATCGCCCGCCGGGTGTTCGACTACGTGCTGGCCGGCCAGTGGCCCAGCGAAGAAGACATGGCCGCCACCCGCGAGGGCCGCAGTGTCGCGCCCACCGGCACGCCGCGCCGGGCCGACGAGGTGCCGCTGTCGGAGCTGGGCCTGCCCTTGCTGGCTGCCGCTCAGCCGTCCGGCGTGCAGGCGCTTGCCGCACAGGGCACCGACGCACCGGCCCTTGGTGCACAGACTGCTGGTGCACCGACTGGTGGCGCACAGACTGCCGGCACGCTGTCCAACCCGCTGGCCGTGCCCCTGGTGGCGCGGGCCACGCTGCCCAAGGCTGCCCGATGATCGCCATCGGCGAGCGCCCGTCGCTGTGGCTGCGGCTCAAGCCGGTGCTGACCGGCTTCGATGTCCCGCTGCTGCTGGTGGTGCTGGCGCTGGCAGCGCTGGGCATGGTGACGATGTATTCGGTCGGCTACGACCACGGCAGCCGCTTTGTCGACCACGGCCGCAACATGCTGCTGGCGGCGGCGCTGATGTTCATCGTCGCCCAGGTGCCGCCGCAGCGGCTGATGGCCCTGGCTGTGCCGCTGTATGCCTTGGGCGTGGCCCTGCTGGTGGCCACCGCGCTGTTCGGCATCACCAAGAAGGGCGCCACACGCTGGCTCAACGTGGGCATGGTGATCCAGCCCAGTGAACTGCTGAAGCTGGCCACACCGCTGATGCTGGCCTGGTGGTTCCAGAAGTGTGAAAACCGCCAGGTCGGCCAGTTGCGCTGGCCTGAATTTGCCGTGGCCAGCGCGCATGCTGCTGCTGCCGGTGGCCCTGGTGGCCAAGCAGCCCGACCTGGGCACGTCGCTGCTGGTGGCCGCCGGCGGGCTGTACGTCATCTTCTTTGCCGGCTTGTCGTGGCGGCTGATCGTGCCGCTGGTGCTGGCCGCCGCGCTGGGCCTGGTGGCCATCGTCGTCAGCGGCGACGCGCTGTGCCAGCCCGAGGTCGACTGGCAGGTGCTGCGCGACTACCAGAAGCAGCGCGTCTGCACCCTGCTCGACCCCACGCGCGACCCACTGGGCAAGGGCTTCCACATCCTGCAGGGCATGATCGCCATCGGCTCGGGCGGGCTCACCGGCAAGGGCTTCATGAGCGGCACCCAGACCCACCTGGAATTCATCCCCGAGCGCACCACCGACTTCATCTTCGCGGCCTTCAGCGAAGAGTTCGGCCTGGCCGGCGTGGCGGCGCTGGCGCTGGGCTTTTCGGTGCTGATCCTGCGCGGGCTGTGGATCGCGGCCGTCGGCGCCCACCGTGTTCTCGCGCCTGCTGGCCGGTGCGCTGAGCCTGAGCTTCTTCACCTATGCCTTTGTCAACATGGGCATGGTCAGCGGCATCCTGCCGGTGGTGGGCGTGCCGCTGCCGTTCATCAGCTACGGCGGCACCGCGATGGTGACGCTGGGCATCGCGCTGGGCATGCTGATGTCGATCGGGCGCAGCCGCGGGCTGATGCAGCGGTGACGGCACTCTGCCCCACGCCGGTGGCCGTGGTGGGCATCGGCAACATGGGCCTGGGCATGGCGCTGCGCTTGCGCGATGCCGGGCAGGCTGTGCGGGTGCATGACACCAACCCGGCGCGCCAGGCGCTGGCTCTGGCAGCCGGTGCCGTGCCGGCCGATTCAGCAGCGGCCGCCGCTGCCGGCTGTGCGCTGCTGATCGTGGCGGTGGTCGACGCGGCCCAGACCGATGCGGTGCTGTTTGGCCAGGGCGGCCAGCCGGGTGCTGCAGCCACACTGGCGCCGGGTGCGGCAGTGCTGCTGTGCCCCACCATCGGCCCGCAGGACGTGGCGCGGCTGGCCAGTCGGCTGGCCGCTGTCGGCCTGGCCTGCCTGGACGCGCCGATGTCGGGCGGACCGGCCCGCGCCCGCGACGGCAGCATGAGCCTGATGGTGGCTGGCGACACCGCCACCTGGCAGACCTGGCAGCCCCTGCTGCGCCACCTGGCCGCGCGCTTGTTCTACATCAGCGACCGGCCGGGCGATGGCGCCCGCACCAAATTGGTCAACAACCTGCTGGCTGCCACCAACCTGGCAGCGGCGGCCGAGGCGATCGCGCTGGCGCAGCGGCTGGGGCTGGACGGCGCCCAGACGCTGGCCGTGATCGGCGAATCCAGCGGCCACAGCTGGATTGGCGCCGACCGCATGGCCCGTGCGCTGGCCGGTGATTTTGCGCCGCGCGCCCACACCACGCTGCTGGCCAAAGACGCCGCCCTGGCCCTGGGCATGGCAGCGCTTGCCGGGGTGCAGCCGCTGTTGGGCCGCCTGGCCTCGGCCCAGTTCCAGGCGGCGCTGGTGGCCGGTTTTGGAGCTGAGGATGACGCCCGGCTGCTGAGCTTGCTGCAATCGCAGCAAATGCAGCAATTGCAGCAAACGCAGCAGGCAACGCTGGATCAGCGCGACAGCAGCGGTGGCGCAGCGGCTGCCGCGCCAGGCTGATCGGCGCCCGGGCGGCTGAGCTTGAACCGCACGGTCAACAGCGCCCCCGGCCCCACGCCCGCAGCCGACGCGCTGCTGCGCGGCCGCGCATCGGCAATCGACAGCTCGGCGCCATGCTGCTGGGCGATCTCCTGGACGATGGCCAGCCCCAGGCCGCTGCCATCCACATTGGTGCCCAGCGCGCGGTAAAACGGCTGCAGCACCAGCGCCCGCTCGGCTTCAGGGATGCCGGGGCCGCTGTCTTCCACCTGCAGCACCACCACCTGGCCGAACGGGTCGTCAACCACCCGTGCGGTCACGGTGCCGCCGGCCGGGGTGTACTGCAAGGCGTTGTCCACCAGGTTGCGCACCAGCTCACGCACCAGGGTCGGCTGGCCCATCAGGCTGCCAAGCTGGGCCTGGCTTCCATCCGGGCCCTCGTAGCCCAGGTCGATGCCCTTGTCCATGGCCTTGGGCACGAAGTCGCGCACCGTCTCGCGCGTCAGCGCCGCCAGGTCCACGGGTTCCGGCGGGCGGGCCAGGGTCTTGGCCTCGGCGCGCGCCATGGCCAGCAGCTGGTTGACCATGTGCGCTGCCCGCTCGCTGCTGTGGGCGATGTACTGCAGGCTCTGCGTCAGCGCCCTCGGGTCCTGCTGGCCGGCGTCGATCTCGCGCTGCGCCAGTTCGGCCTGCATGCGCAGGCCGGCCAGCGGTGTCTTCAGCTGGTGGGCTGCGTCGGCCAGGAAGTGCTTCTGGCGTGCGCATCGACTGGTCCAGCCGGCCCAGCAGGTCGTTGATGGCGCCGACCAGCGGCGCCACTTCTTCGGGCACATCGCGTTCGGCCAGCGGGCTCAGGTCATGGCTTTCGCGCCGGCGGATGCGTTGCTGCAATTCATTCAGCGGCTTGATGCCGCGTGCCAGCGCAAACCACACCAGCAGCACCGCCAGCGGCAGCACCACGAACTGCGGCACGATCACGCCCTTGATGATCTCGGTGGCCAGGCGGGCGCGCTTGTCCAGCGTCTCGGCCACCTGCACCAGCGGCGCGGCCTCGCCCGGCACGCCGGTGGCGGGCAACCACAGGTAGGCCACCCGCACCGCGTCGGCCTGCACCTCGTCGTCGCGGTACTTCATGGTCTGGGCGGCGCCGGCGGGCTCGTCGGGCACCGGCAGGGACGCGGTCTCCGGCGATGAATTCACCGCGGGCGCCCAGCACCTGGAAGTACACCTTCTCGGCATCGTCGGCACGCAGCACCTCGGTGGCCACCTCGGGCAAGCGCAGCTTGATGTGGCTGGGCTGCTCCAGGCTGCCGGGCACCACCACCACCTGGCGGGCCACGGTGCGGGCCATCTCGGCCAGGTCGCGGTCGAACGGGCGGCTGGCGATGTTCTGCGCCACCAGCCAGGTCAGCGCCACGCTCATCGGCCACAGCAACAGCAGCGGCGCGAGCATCCAGTCGAGGATCTCGCCGAACAGCGAGCGTTGTTCACGCGGCGGGGGGGTGTCCATGGCAGTCGCCAAGGATACGGTGCGGCCGGCCGACGGGTCTGGCGTGCCCGCGCTGCAGGCGCTGCGCGGCTGGCCGGCGATCAGGCCTTGATCTTCTCGAGGCAGTAGCCCAGGCCGCGCACCGTGGCGATGCGGATCGGCCCTTGCTCGATCTTCTTGCGCAGCCGGTGGATGTACACCTCGATCGCGTTGTTGCTGACCTCTTCGCCCCATTCACACAGGCGCTCCACCAGCTGGTCCTTGCTGACCAGGCGGCCGGCGCGCTGCAGCAGCACTTCCAGCAGGCTGAGTTCACGCGCCGACAGCTCGATCATCTGGTCGCCGATGTAGGCCACCCGTCCGGTGGCGTCGAAGGTGAGCGGGCCATGCTTGATCACGCTGCTGGCGGTGCCCAGGCCGCGCCGGGTCAGGGCCCGCACCCGGGCTTCCAGCTCCTGCAGCGAAAACGGCTTGGCCATGTAGTCGTCGGCGCCCAGGTCCAGGCCCTTCACCCGTTGCTCCACGCTGTCGGCGGCGGTGAGGATCAGCACCGGCACCGCCGACCCCCGGCTGCGCAGCTTGCGCAGCACGTCAAAGCCATGCATCTTGGGCAAGCCGAGATCCAGGATCAGGCAATCAAACTCATGCGACGCCAGCGCGGCATCGGCTTCGCTGCCGCTGCCCACCTGGTCGACCGCATAGCCCGAGGCCCGCAGTGCGCGCAGCAGGCCGTCGGCCAGCACCTGGTCATCTTCGGCAATCAGAATCCGCATGGCAGTCTCCGTCAGGGGGCAGCGCACATTCGCAGTGCCTGCAAGAATGCTGCAGTTTAGGCAGGCGCACCGGCCCCTGGCTTGATCAAAGTCAAGCGGCTGCACCGGGCTTGCCCAGGGTCCCACCCTTGGGGGATGGGCGTGGAAAACACTGTACAGACATCCAGTCTGTTCATATGATCGGCCCCCAATACCAGGAGAGCCCCATGGACGCACCCGTGAAAGCCTTGAACACCGAAAAAGCCAAAGCCCTGGCCGCCGCGCTGGCGCAAATCGAAAAGCAATTTGGCAAGGGCTCGATCATGCGCCTGGGCGACGGCGAGGTCGTCGAGGCGATCGAGGTCGTCTCCACCGGCTCACTCGGGCTGGACATCGCCCTGGGCGTGGGTGGTCTGCCGCGCGGCCGCGTGGTCGAAATCTACGGGCCTGAATCCTCGGGCAAGACCACGCTCACGCTGCAAGTGGTGGCGCAGATGCAGAAGCTGGGCGGCACGGCGGCCTTCATCGACGCCGAGCACGCGCTGGACACCGGCTATGCACAAAAGCTGGGTGTCAACCTGCAGGAATTGCTGATCAGCCAGCCCGACACCGGCGAACAAGCCCTGGAGATCGTCGACGCCTTGGTGCGCTCGGGCTCGGTCGATCTGGTCATCATCGATTCGGTCGCTGCGCTCACCCCCAAGGCCGAGCTCGAAGGCGAGATGGGCGATTCCCTGCCCGGCCTGCAGGCCCGGCTGATGAGCCAGGCGCTGCGCAAGCTCACCGGCACCGTCAAGAAGACCAACACCATGGTGGTCTTCATCAACCAGATCCGCATGAAGATCGGTGTGATGTTCGGCAACCCGGAAACCACCACCGGCGGCAATGCGCTGAAGTTCTACAGCTCGGTGCGGCTCGACATCCGCCGCACCGGCAGCATCAAGCGCGGTGAAGAGGTGATCGGCAGCGAAACCAAGGTCAAGGTCGTCAAGAACAAGGTGGCGCCGCCCTTCAAGACCGCTGAATTCGACATCCTGTACGGCGAAGGCACCAGCCGCGAAGGTGAAATCATCGACCTGGGTGTGGAAGCCAAGATCGTCGACAAATCCGGCGCCTGGTATGCCTACAACGGCGAAAAAATTGGCCAGGGCAAGGACAACGCCCGCGAGTTCTTGCGTGAGAACCCCGACATTGCGCTGGAAATTGAAAACCGCGTGCGTGAAGCCCTGGGCGTGCCGCTGCAGGCTGGTGCCGCTGGTGCCGCTGCTGCGCCCAAGGCCGCCGCTGCATCCAAGGGCGCTTGAACGGCTGAGCGGCTAAGCGGCTGAACGGCTGAACGGCTGAACCCATGAACCGCCAGGCGTTGTTTTGAACATGTCCGCAGCCCACGCCAGAGCCCGCCTGCGCATGGTCACCATGGTGCGCCCTTGCCCAGGCGATGGCGCTGCCTGGCGCCTGGATCTGGGGGGTTCGGCGCGTCGGCCAGGCATGCGCGCCATGCGCTGCGCCACTGATCGGCGTTGGCTGTGTCCGCCGCCAGGCCGCTGGTGTTGAACGCCCGGGCGCCCGCGCTGAAGTCCAGGGCGTTGCAATGGCTGGCGCAGCGCGAGCACAGCCGAGCCGAGCTGCGCGGCAAGCTGCTGCGTTTGCTGCGGCGGCAGATCCGCGACAGCACGGCGCACGGCGCTGCGGCACGCCGCACCACGCGGCGCCCAGCTGCAGACGCAGGCACCGGGCCAGACATCGACGCGGCTGAGCCAGATGCTGCTGGCCGTGGTGCCAATCTTGCCGACGGAAGCCGATGGCGACTTTGGCGACCCTGGCGACTTTGGCCACGCTGGCGATCCTGACGATCCTGAAGATACGGACCCGGCAGCCGAGGTCGACGCCGTGTTGTTGTGGCTGCAAGAAAACGGGCATCTGTCGGATGCCCGCTTCATTGAAAGCCGGGTGCATGCGCGCCAGGCCCGTTTCGGCAACCGCCGCATCCAGCAAGAGCTGCAGCAGCATGGTGTGGCGCTCGCCCCGGCAGCGCGCCAGGCGCTGCAGCAGTCCGAGCTGTCACGCGCCACCGAAGTTTGGCGCCGCAAATACGGTGCACTGGCCACCGATGCAGCCGGCCGCGCCAAGCAGATGCGCTTCCTGCTGGGGCGCGGGTTTTCGATGGACGTGGTGCGCCGGCTTGTGCAAAGCGGCGCCTCGCTGGACGACGAGCCGGCGTCTCTAGAAGACGACTGAATGCTGGCGACTGGCGGCTTCCGGCGCAGGGCTGGCCGGGCGGGCGCTGTCTGCGCAGTGCTGTTGCCACGGGTTTTCCCGAAACGCCCCATGTTAAATTGCGGCGCTTCGCACACCGTGCGCGGGTGCCGGTCAGACCCTGGCCGGCCACGCCCGCGCGGCTTGGTTCCATGCCAGACCGCAGCCGCGCCGGCGCCCCCTTCCTCCCTCCCTTGCCGCGAGCCCCCCATGAAGATCCACGAATACCAGGGTAAAGAGATCCTGCGCCAGTACGGCGTGCCGGTGCCACGCGGCATTGCGGCGTTCACAGTGCAAGAGGCGGTGGAAGCCGCGCAGAAGCTGGGCGGCCCGGTGTGGGTGGTGAAGGCGCAGATCCACGCCGGTGGCCGCGGCAAGGGCGGCGGCGTGAAGGTGGCCAAGAGCGTCGATGCGGTCAAGGACCTGGCCGGCCAGATCCTGGGCATGCAGCTGGTCACGCACCAGACCGGCGCGGCGGGCCAGAAGGTGCGCCGGCTCTACATCGAAGACGGCGCGGACATCCAGAAGGAGTACTACGCCTCGCTGGTGACCGACCGCCAGAGCCAGCAAGTGGCCTTCATCGCCAGCAGCGAAGGCGGCATGGACATCGAGGCAGTGGCCCACGACACGCCCGAGAAGATCATCACCGAGCTGATCGACCCGCTCACCGGCCTGGGCGATGCGCAGGCGGCCAAGATCGCGCGCGCCATCGGCCTGGGCGAGGGCTCGGTGGCGCAGGCCGTCACCTTGTTCCAGGACCTCTACCGCTGCTACATGGAGACCGACGCCTCGCTGGTCGAGATCAACCCGCTGAACTGCGACAGCCAGGGCAAGCTGATGGCGCTGGACGCGAAGTTCAACTTCGACGCCAACGCGCTGTTCCGCCACCCCGAGATCGTGGCCTACCGCGACCTGGACGAAGAAGACCCGGCCGAGGTGGAAGCCAGCAAGTTCGACCTGGCCTACATCAGCCTGGACGGCAACATCGGCTGCCTGGTCAACGGCGCGGGCCTGGCCATGGCCACCATGGACACCATCAAGCTGTTTGGCGGCAGCCCGGCCAACTTCCTGGACGTGGGCGGTGGCGCCACGGCCGAGAAAGTGACCGAGGCCTTCAAGATCATGCTGAAGAACCCCGAGGTCAAAGGCATCCTGGTCAACATCTTCGGCGGCATCATGAAGTGCGACACCATCGCCGAAGGCGTGATCGTGGCCTGCAAGGCGGTGAACCTGAGCGTGCCGCTGGTGGTGCGCATGAAGGGCACCAACGAAGACCTGGGCAAGAAGATGCTGGCCGAGAGCGGCCTGCCGATCATCGCAGCCGACACCATGGCCGAAGCGGCCACCAAGATCGTTGAATCGGTGTCCCCCCCCCGCAGCGCCTGACGGCGCTCCCCCTCCAGGGGGCAACGCCAGTGGCCCGGCAAAGCCGGCTCCACAGCGTTCGCTTGACAACACAACGCGCTTCGCCTTCGGGTCAACCAATTGAGCACGACATGAGCATCCTGATCAACAAAGACACCAAAGTCATCACCCAGGGCATCACCGGCAAGACCGGGCAGTTCCACACCCTGGGCTGCCAGGCTTATGCCAATGGCAAGGCCGCATTCGTGGCGGGCGTGAACCCCAAGAAGGCCGGCGAGAAGTTCAGCGACATCCCGATCTACGCCAGCGTCAAAGAGGCCGCCGGCCAGACCGGCGCCACGGTCAGCGTGATCTACGTGCCGCCCGCCGGCGCGGCAGCCGCCATCTGGGAAGCGGTGGAAGCCGACCTGGACCTGGCGATCTGCATCACCGAAGGCATCCCGGTGCGCGACATGCTGGACGTGCGCAACAAGATGAAGCAGAAAGAAGCCGCCGGCGGCAAGCGCACGCTGCTGCTGGGCCCGAACTGCCCCGGCCTGATCACGCCTGAGGAAATCAAGATCGGCATCATGCCGGGCCACATCCACCGCAAGGGCCGCATCGGCGTGGTCAGCCGCAGCGGCACGCTGACCTATGAAGCGGTGGCGCAGCTCACCGAAATCGGCCTGGGCCAGAGCAGCGCGGTGGGCATCGGCGGCGACCCGATCAACGGCTTGAAGCACATCGACGTGATGCAGGCCTTCAACGACGACCCCGACACCGATGCAGTGATCATGATCGGCGAGATCGGCGGGCCCGACGAGGCCGAAGCCGCACGCTGGTGCAAGGCCCACATGAAGAAGCCGATCGTCGGCTTCATCGCCGGCGTCACCGCACCGGCAGGCAAGCGCATGGGCCATGCCGGCGCGCTGATCTCCGGCGGCGCCGACACCGCCGACGCCAAGCTCGCCATCATGGAAGAGTGCGGCTTCACCATCACCCGCAACCCCAGCGAGATGGCGCGGCTGCTCAAGGCCTTGCTCTGAACCCAGCAGCCTGACGGCGCCTGCCTGGGCACCACCGCCAAGGCGACGCCGACGCTATGTAATTCCCGCAGGGCGCCGGTGCAGGCGCCCGCCTAAACTCGCAGCCCCCAAGCAGAGAAGACGCCATGGAACAGTTCATGCACGCCGAATTTTGGATCGCTGTCGGCCAGATCATCATGATCGACATCCTCCTGGGCGGCGACAACGCCGTGGTCATCGCCCTGGCGTGCCGCAAGTTGCCGCCCAAGCAGCGCACCCAAGGCATCTTGTGGGGCACGGTCGGCGCCATCTTGCTGCGCGTGATCTTGATCTTCTTTGCGCTGACGCTGCTGGCGATCCCGTATCTGAAGCTGGTCGGCGCCATCCTGCTGGTGTGGATCGGTGTCAAGCTGCTGGCGCCCGGTGATGAAGACGGTCACGGCACGATCGAGAGCTCCGACCGCTTGTGGGCGGCGGTGCGCACCGTGATCGTGGCCGACCTGGTGATGAGCGTGGACAACGTGATCGCCATCGCCGGCGCGGCCGAAAGTGTCGGCGGCGACCACAAGATGCCGCTGGTCATCTTCGGCCTGCTGGTCAGCATCCCCATCATCGTCTGGGGCAGCCAGTTCGTCATCAAGCTGATGGACCGCTTCCCGATGGTGATCACCCTGGGCGGCATGCTGCTGGGCTGGATCGCCGGCACCATGGCAGTCGGTGACCCCGCTGCTGCACCCTACATTCCGCAGGCCGGCCCCGGCGAAGCGATCGCCAGCGTGCGCTATGGCGCCGGTGTGGGCGGTGCGGCGCTGGTCCTGATCCTGGGCTTGTGGTTGAAGCGGCGACAGGCGGCACAAGCCCCAGCGGCCTGACGCGGCAGACGCCCACGCGCCTTGCTTGGCGCCGGGCGTGGGCCAGCCGCCACGGTGTGCCCCCGGCCCGGCCGGCAGCAGCCGCCGCGTGATAAGTTCAGCTACAGCCTGCGCAGACAGGCCTTCACGGAGGCCCCATGTCCTGGTTCTCGAGCAAGCACGCACCCACCGACCAACCAGGCAAGGCATCTGGCGCTGCGGCCGCTGGTCGGCCTCTCTTGCATGCGCGCTACCGCCTGGGCGCCCGGCTTGGCGCCGGTGGTGGCAGCCAGGTGTTTGCAGCCGATGATCTGCAAACCGGCCGCCAGGTCGCCGTCAAGCTGATCACCCTGGCGGCCGACCTGCCGCCCAATGAGCGCCAGGAATGGACCAGCCGGCTGCACCGCGAAGCCGAACTGGCGCGTCGGCTCGACCACCCCGACATCGTCGCCATCTACGAGGCCGGCCTGCAAGGCCAGCATGCCTGGCTGGTGATGGAGCGCGTCCGCGGCGTCGACCTCAGCCGTTACACCCAGCGCCACCTGTTGTTGCCCGAGAACCTGGTGCTGCGCATCGGCGCGCGGGTGGCTGCAGCGCTGGCCCACGCCCATGCACGCGGCGTGGTGCACCGTGACCTGAAGCCGGCCAATGTGCTGGTGAACCTGGCCGCCGGCCAGGTCAAGCTGGCCGACTTTGGCGTGGCGCGGGATGACGACGCCGCCCGCACCCGCACCGGCATGACCCTGGGCACCCCCGCCTACATGGCGCCCGAGCAATTGGCCGGCGCACCGGCCAGCGCGGCCACCGACACCTATGCCCTGGGTGTGATGCTGTTCGAACTGCTGGCCGGCCGCCGCCCGCACCAGGCGTCCACACTGGGCGCCTTGCTGCAGGCCACGGCCCACCAGCCGCCCGCCGCGCTGGCCCGGCTGCGCCCGGATCTGCCCGCCCCGGTCATTGCTGCGGTGGAGCAACTGCTGGCGCGCCAGCCGGCCGACCGCCCTGCCCAGCTGGACGCCTGGGCCGCCTCGGCGGCCGCGCTGGCAGCGCTGATGACCCGCGTGCTGGCGCCCTCGGTGTCCACCGGGCTATGACCGGCGCGCCCGGGGTTCCGATGCACAATCTGCGCTCGCACTTGCCACCTTCAACCTGCGCCCTACAGCGTCCAGCATGACTTTCGAGTTCTTCCACGCCGTGGACACCGGCCGCGCGCGCAGCAACAACGAAGACTCGGTCGCTGTCGACGAGGCCAACGCGCTGGCCGTGCTGGCTGACGGCATGGGCGGCTACAACGCCGGTGAAGTGGCCAGTGGCATGGCCACCTCGTTCATCCAGACCGAGCTGGGCCGCTGGCTGGCCGAAGCCGCCCACCGCGCCAGCGACGTGGAAGTGCGCCGCGCCATGGACATCTGTGTCGACAACGCCAACCGCGCCATCTTCAACGCGGCCAATGCCAACCCGCAATATGCCGGCATGGGCACCACCCTGGTGGTGGCTGTCTTCCGCGACAACCAGCTGCGCCTGGGCCATGTGGGTGATTCACGCGCCTACCGCTGGCGCGCCGGGCAGTTCGTGCAGATCACCCGCGACCATTCGCTGCTGCAAGAACAGATCGATGCCGGGCTGATCACGCCCGAGCAGGCGGCGTTCTCGGCCAACAAGAACCTGGTCACCCGCGCGGTGGGTGTCGAAGACACCGTGCTGCTGGAAACCCATCTGCATGAGGTGCAGGCGGGCGATGTGTACCTGCTGTGCTCGGACGGCCTGTCCGACATGCTGGACGACGCCATGATCGCCAGGCTGTTGCAAACCAACGATTCCTTGCCGCAAGCGGGCCAGGCCCTGATCGCGGCCGCCAATGAAGCGGGGGAAAGGATAATATTGCGTTGGTACTCATCCGCGTGGCAGGAGGCCCGACAGGGGCCGCGCGGCCATGGTGGAAGTTCGGACGCTGACAGGCAGGCTGCGCGCCAGCACCTCCACCACATTGGCAGCCGGCGGGCGCACCTGCGGCTGACACACAAGAAGGACAAGCATGGGCAAGCTGGTGGTCTCTCTCGACGGCGTGGTGATCAAGGATGTGCAGATCACCAAGGACAAGACCACGCTGGGCCGCCGTCCGTACAACGACATCGTGATCGACAACCTGGCGGTCAGTGGCGAGCATGCGGTGCTGCAGATGTTGGGCAACGACGTCTTCATCGAAGACCTCAACAGCACCAACGGCACCTACATCAACGGCAAGGCCATCAAGAAGCAGATGCTGGCCCACAACGACACGGTGGAGATCGGCAAGTACAAGATCAAGTACCTGGTCGAAGAAGACGCCGGCTACGAAAGAACCATGATCATGCGCCCGGGCAGCGGTGTGGGCATGGCCACTGGCGTGCCGCCTGGTCAGCACGCGGCTTACAGCCACACTGCACCAATTCCCAGCCTGGCATCGCTCGGCCATGGCCATGCCCAATCGGCGGCCAGCATGGCCCTGGCCGCGTCGATCAAGGTGCTCAGCGGTGCGGCGGCCGGCAAGTCGGTCACCCTCACCAAGGTGGTCACCACCGTGGGCAAGCCAGGCGTGCAGGTGGCGTCCATCACCAAGCGGCCCACCGGCTATGTGCTGGCCCATGTCGAGGGTGCGCAGCGCCCCAGCATCAACGGCATGCCCCTGGTGACCGACACCGCGCCGCTGTCCAACGGCGATTTGATCGAGTTGGCCGGCACCCAGATGCAGTTTGTGCACGGCTGAGCCGGGCCGCAGGCCTGCCGCTGGCGGCTGCCTGCCACACACACCAGCCTGACGCCTGCCTGCGCCAAGCGCGGCGCCAGGCAGGCCGCGCACCCATGCCGGCGTGACCAATTGCACGCCCGCCTGCAGCACCTGCCTACACGCGCCAGGCAGTGTGCCGAAATCCCCGCGTGCTGCCTTGCCAGCCGGGTGTGGGCCCTGCACCATGCAGGCTCGTGACAGTGCCTGGACGCCAAGCTGGCGGCATGGGCCTGTGCCCGCAACTGTTGGGCCGGAACCGCCGGTACCCCTTGTCCATGCCCATCCGTGTTCTCGGCTGTTCTGGCTCCATCGCCGCAGGTTGCCGCACCACGGCTTTCCTGCTTGACCACGATGTGCTGATCGACGCCGGCACCGGCGTCGGTGACCTCACCCTGGATGAACTGGCCGGCATCGACCACATCCTGCTCAGCCATTCCCACCTCGACCATGTGCTGGGCGTGCCCTTGCTGGCCGACAGCGTGATGCGCCGGCGCGGCAGCGAGCGCCCGCCGATCGTGGTGCACGGCCTGCCGGCCACGCTGGACGCGCTGCGCCAGCACCTGTTCAACGGCGTCATCTGGCCCGATTTCACCCGCCTGCCGTCGGCCGCGCAGCCCATCCTGCAGCTGCAGCCCTTTGCAGTGGGCGATGTGCTGCGCATCGGCACCCACCGCATTGAAGTGCTGCCGGCCGCTGCACACCGTGCCGGCGGTGGGCTTTGCGGTGCTGGCCGACCAGGGCAGCTGGGTGTTCACCGGCGACACCGCCGCCAACCCGGCGCTGTGGCAGCGCCTGGCCGGCTTGCGCGTGGCCAGCCTGGTGATCGAGACCGCCTTCCGCGACGACGAAGCGCCGCTGGCTGCCGTCAGCCGCCATCTGCATCCGGCAGCGCTGGGGCAGGAATTGCTGCAACTGCGCCAGCCTGCCGATGTCTACATCACCCACATCAAGCCGGGTGAGCTGGACGCCGTGATGGCCGAGATCCATGCGCTGGACGCACGCCACCCGGTGCAGGCGCTGACCGCCGGCCAGGTGATTGCGCTGGCGTGAACCTGGCGTGAAGTGTCAGGGGCTGACAATTTTTGTCAGCGGGTTTGGGCGGCAAGTGACACAACGCGGCAGCCGCTGCCGCCAGGGCGTGACAAAGGTCATGCGCAAGCCCTGGCAAGGCGCTGAACCAGACCTGGCACGCGACATGCAATTTGTTGAGCGTTCCCTCCCCACAACCCGCATCACCACCCCGGAGACTCCACCATGAAGCGCATCCAACAAGGTTTCACCCTCATCGAACTGATGATCGTCGTCGCGATCATCGGCATCCTGGCTGCCGTGGCCCTGCCGGCTTACCAGTCGTACATGAAGAAGGCAGCCTACTCCGAAGTGATTGCTGGTGCCGGCAACCACAAGAAGGGCGTTGAGCTGTGCTACAGCATGAACAACGCTTTGACCGACTGTGACGCGGGAACCGACCCCGTGCCGGCTGCAGTTGCTGCGAACACTGCTGGCGCGCTCAAAGCCGTCGCAGTCGCTGACGGCGTGATCACCATGACACCCAACAACTACAAGGGGATCAAGGATACCGAAACCTGCGTTCTGACTCCCAATGTCGCCGTTGCCGGCCGAATCAGCTGGGAGTACAGCGGCGGCTGCGTCACCGAGAACTACGTCAAGAAGATCAACCCGTAATATCGTCTGTTGATAAGAACAACGCCCACCTCGGTGGGCGTTTTCCATTGGGTGTCTGAAACATCCATCAAGCTGATCGCCGATCTATATTCAGCCTATCAACAGCAGCCAAACGTCCCACCATGACCGCCGTCAAACGCTTCCTCAACGGCCGCAGCCAGGCCGTGCGCCTGCCCAAAGCGTTCCGCTTTGAGAGCGTGACCGAGGTGTTCATCGCAGGTGATAGCAACCGCGTGATCCTGAGCCCCGCGCGGCGCCCGTCCATCGAGCGGCTGATCGATGCGCTGGGCCAGTTCGAGTCGGTGCCGGACCGACAGCAGCCGGCCCTAGACGACATGCGTGGCGCGCTCTGAGCCGGGCGCGGCTCGCCATGCGCTGCATGCTGGACACCAATCTCTGCATCGATGCGATGCAGCACCGCCTGGCCGAGCTGCATGTCGGCATCGCCAAAAGCCAGTCGGCGCGCAATGAGGCGGCGCTGCAGCAGTTGCTGCAGCCGCTGGACCCGGCGGATTTCGACGCCGCGGCTGCGGCTTCCTATGGCCGGCTTCGGACCACGCTGGAACGGGCTGGAACACCGATCGGCCCCCTGGACTCCCTGATCGCCGCCCTGGCACCGGCGCTCCCTGTCCCCTTGGTCAGCCACAAGCTGCGCGGCTTCGCGCCGGTGCCTGGGCGCAAGTTGGTCAGCTGGGGCTCGGCCGGCGCATGACCGCTGCGCAGCAGGCAGCTGCACCGCTGTGCGCGGCGGCGCTTCTGGCCGCCTGCGTCCCCACCCTGCTGGCCTACCACCAGCCACCGTCCGCCACGCTGCTGAATCAATGCCTGGCCGTGGCCCTGTGGGGCCTGGTGGTCGGCGGCGCTGGCGCCCCGGCTGGTGCCCACACGCGGCAGTCTGGCGTTGCTGGCCGCGCTGGGGCTGGTGGGTGCTGCGGCGGCGGCTTCCTGGTTGTGGGGCCTGCTGCCACGGTCCTTGGCGCTGCAGGCGCTGGGCCTGCTGGCGGGCGCCGCGCTGCTGGTGGTGGCCGGCGCAGCCGCCACACGCGACGGCGCAGGCCAGCGCACCTTCAGCGCGCTGGCCTGGGGCCTGCTGGTCGCCGGCGTGCTGGGCTGCGCCGTGGCGCTGGTGCAGGTGTTTGCGCCAGGCTGGACCGATGCCAGCTGGATTGCCCCGTCCAGCCTGCCAGGCCGCGCCGTTGGCAATCTGCGCCAGCCCAACCACCTTTGCACCCTGCTGTTGTGGGCCTTGGTTTCGGCCGTGGCCTTGCACGCGCTGCGCCGCTTGCCGGGCTGGGCGCTGGCGCTGCTGCTGCCGCTGCTGGTGCTGTGTGTGGAGCTCACCGCGTCGCGCACCGGCGCGGCCGGCTTGCTGCTGCTGTTGCTGTGGGGGCTGGTCGACCGCCGCCTGCCGCGCAGCGCGCGCCTGGCCCTGGTGGTGGCACCGCTGCTCTACGGCCTGGCCTGGGGTGGCATGGCCTGGTGGGGCGATGTCAGCCAGCAGGCCTTCGGCGCTGGCGCACGCCTGGTGGCCGACGGCGGTGGCCTGGGCGCGCCCAGCCCCAATGCCCGGTCCAACATCTGGCGCAATGCCTTGCTGTTGATCGCCGCCAACCCCTGGGCCGGCACCGGCTTCGGTGAATTCAACCTCGCCTGGTCGATGACGCCCTTCGTCAACCGGCCCACCGCGTTTTTCGACCACAGCCACAACCTGCCGCTGCAGTTGATGGTGGAACTGGGCCTGCCGCTGGCCTTGCTGGTGCTGGCGCTGCTGGCGCTGGCGCTGTGGCAGGCCTGGCGGCGGGCGGTGGGTGCCGGTGCTGGCCTGGACAGTGCAGGCGCCCATGGCGATGCAGCCGGCCAGCGCGACACCGCCATCAGCAGCCGGGCGGCGCTGGTGCTGGTGCTGCTGGTCGGCCTGCACAGCCTGGTCGAATACCCGCTGTGGTACGCCTATTTCCTGCTGCCCACCGCGCTGGCCTGGGGCCTGGTGCTGGGGCTGCCGGCAGCAAGCGATGCAGCGGCGCGCCGTGTGGCGGTCGCCGTCGACGTCGCCGCTGCCGCTGCCGCTGCCGCTGCAGCCACCGGCGGTAACAAAGCGCCCCCGCCCCGCGCCGCCGCGCTGCGAGGCATCACCGCCGGCTTGCTGATGGCCCTTGCCGGCCTGCTGGCCGCGCTGGACTACCAGCGTGCCGTGGTCATCTACGCGCCCACCGACAGCAGCGGCCCGCTGGCCGCCCGCATCGCCCGCGGCCAGCACAGCCTGCTGTTTGCCCACCATGCCGACTACGCCGCCGCCACCAATGCCGTGCCGCCGGCCAGCCGTGCGCTGGGCCTGCTGCGCGCGCCGCACGCCTTGCTGGACACCCGCTTGATGCTGGCCTGGTCACGCCAGCTGGCCGACAGTGGCCATCTGGACGAAGCGCGCTGGGTGGCGCAGCGCCTGCGCGACTTTCGCAACCCGGACGCGGCCGAATTCTTCGCGCCTTGCCAGGCGGCTGGGGTGGCTGGCCCGCTGCCATTCCAATGCCAGGCGCCGCTGCGGCTGCACCACTGGCGTGACCTGGTGGCGCTGCCGCCGCTGCAGTCGCAGCAAGCACCGTAGTGGACGATGCCGCTGCAGCAGGCTAGCTGCAGCCCGTGTTGCTACGAGCAACGCAGCAGGCTGTGCCTCAGACCGGGCGGTCCACCGCCCAGTGACCCGACTTGCCGCCCTGCTTTTCCAGCAGGCGCACATCGGTCATCACCATGCCGCGGTCGGCCGCCTTGCACATGTCGTAGATGGTCAGCAGGCCCACCTGCACGGCGGTCAGCGCTTCCATCTCCACGCCGGTCTTGCCCACGGTCTCGGCCTGCACCTGGATGTGCACCGCGCTGGCAGCCACGTCGACCTGGAACTCGCACCGCCACACGGGTGAGCGGCAGCGGGTGGCACAGCGGGATCAGGTCGGCCGTGCGCTTGGCCGCCTGGATCGCGGCGATGCGGGCGATGCCGATGCACGTCGCCCTTCTTGGCCGTGCCGCCGGCAATCAGCGCCAGCGTGGCCGGCAGCATGCGGATGCTGCCGCCGGCGCGCGCCACCCGGTGGGTCTCGGCCTTGGCCGCCACGTCCACCATGTGGGCCTGGCCCTGGCGGTCGAAGTGGGTCAGCGGGGTGCTGTCGGGCGCATCGGCCGGCGTGCTGCCTGGCCGGTCTGGCGGTGTGTTGGCGGGTGGCGTGTTGGGCAGGGTCATGGCAGGCGAAACATGCGGGCAATGGGGCGATGGGATGATAGGTGAGCGCTGGGTGTCCACCCAGGCCCAGCCCAGACCGGACGCCCTGCGTGACCCACCGCCCACCTCCCTTCGTGCACCGTCCGCAGCCAGCCGCGTCGCCGGCCTGGCGCCAGCGCCTGCCCAGCGCCCTGCTGGCGCTGCTGATGGCCACCACCAGCCTGGCGCCCCAGCCCGCCCAGGCCCAGGCCCAAGGGCTGCCGCTGCCGCCGCAGGTGCGCCTGCCCGCGCTGGGTGAATCGGCGTCCGACGACTTCAACCTCAGCCAGGAAAAGCGCATCGGCGAGCAGGTGATGCGCGAGATCCGGCGCGACCCGGTCTATCTGGACGACCCGCAGCTGCTGGACTACCTGCAAAGCCTGTGGGCGCCGCTGGTGCGCACCGCGCGCCAGCAGGGCGATATCGACGCCGACACCGAGCGCCTGTTTCCGTATGAAAGCTTCTTGCTGCGCGACCGATCGGTCAACGCCTTTGCCTTGCCCGGTGGCTACGTCGGTGTGCACCTGGGGCTGATCGCCATCACCGCCACGCCCGACGAGCTGGCGTCGGTGCTGGCGCATGAGCTGGCGCACGTCACCCGGCGCCACATTGCGCGCAGCATGTCGGCGTCGTCACGCAGCAGCGCCCTGAGCCTGGCGGCGATGTTGCTGGGCCTGCTGGTGGCCGGCCGCGCCGGCAGCCCCGACATGGCGCAGGCCGCCATCCTGGGCGGCCAGGCCGCGATGATCCAGGCCCAGCTGAACTTCTCGCGCGACATGGAGCGTGAGGCCGACCGCAATGGCCTGCTCACCATGGCCGGCGCCGGCTTTGCACCGGCCGGCATGTCGGCCATGTTCGACAAGCTCGACAACGCCAGCCGGCTCAATGACAGCGGCGGCTTTCCCTACCTGCGCAGCCACCCGCTGACCGTCGACCGCATCGGCGAGGCCCGGCAGATGGTGCAGGCCACGGCCCAGTCCACCAGCCTGCCGCCGGCGCCCTTGCTGCACAGCCTGATGCAGGCCAGGTCGCGGGTGCTGATGGACCCCAGCGTGCAAGCCCTGCGCAAGCTGCAGGACTTGGACGCCCGCGCCAGCATGGACCAGCTGCCATTGGCCGACCGGCTCAGCGGCCTGTATGCCGCCGCGCTGGCCTCGGTGGGCCTGCGTGATTTTGACCGCGCCGATCGGGCCGTGCGTGCGGCCACCGGCTTGCTGGCCGCATCGGCCGAAGCTGCGGACGCCCCGGCCCGGCGTGCGCTGGCCCGGCTGGCCGTGCAGCTGTTGCTGGTGCGTGGCGAGGTGGCCCGTGCCGGCAGCCTGCTCGATGCCGAAGGCCTGGTCGACGGCGGGCGCAGCGGCCTGTTGCTGCAGGCTGAATGGGCCTTGGCCGATGGCAGCCTGCCGGTGCTGCGGCGCAGTGTCGAATCGCTGCACACCTGGGCCACGCTGCACCGCGACGACGCCTTGGCCTGGCAGGCCCTGGGGCAGGCGGCCGGCAGGCTGGGCCAGCCCTTGCGGGCGGTGCGGGCCGAAGCCGAAGCGCAGGCGGCCCTGGGCAACCTGGTGGGCGCCATCGACCGCCTGCGCGCGGGCCAGCAGTTGGCACGGCGTGGTGGTGCGGGCACCGAGTTCATCGAGGCGTCGGTGATCGACGCCCGCCTGCGTGACCTGCAGGCCCAGCGCCGCCAGGTGCTGGCCGACGAACGCCGTGCCGGCGAACGCCGCCGTGACGACAACGCTGAATAGCCTGCGCTGATCTGTGCGCTGACCAGCACGCTGAACTGCCTGGTCTGCTGCGTGGTTTGGCTGTGCTGGCGATGTTGGCGTCAGCGCAGGCGCAGCGCCGCCAGGCTCACACCGGGCCGCGGCTGAACAGCCGCTCCATCGCCACGTCGATCACCATGCTGCACAGGCTGTAGATCACCGAGCCCACCAGCGCCGCGCCGAAGCCGGTGACATTGAAGCCGCTCAGCACGCCGGCCGCAGACCAGAACATCAGGGCATTGATGACAAACAGGAACAAACCCAGCGTGAGCAGCGTGACCGGCAGGGTCAACAGCACCAGCAGCGGGCGCACCAACGTGTTGAGCAAGCCCAGCACCAGCGCCGCAATCAGCGCCGCGCCAAAGCTGGCCAGAGACACGCCGGGATAGAGGTAGGCCACCAGCAACAAGGCGGCGGCGAGCAGGAACCAACGGACGATCAATTTCATGGTCTGAAGCATACCGCTGCGGGCCGCGCTGCAGCCCATGGCGTGCGCCACCACAGACGCCGCTGTGCAGGCCACGCGCCCACCCGATTTGCCCAGGCCGCCCCGCCCTGCGCGGGCCTGCAGACAGCGTTTGCAGCGCGCCGCAGGCCCAGGGTGATGTCTGGCGGCGACAAAACCAGCCGATGGGGCCTGGACGGGGCAGTTTTACCTATGAAAACAGCTTCTCAGCACCCATGGCTGGCAGTACCATTGCGCCCGCTGAAGGCCACAGAGAGCAACGCGGGTTCAAGCAGCCAGCGGCCCGGGCACTTCGGCACATCAACCACTCACGTGATGGAGAAAACATACATGGCAACTGCGAAAAAGGCCGCCCCGGCCAAGAAGGCACCTGCGGCGAAAAAGGCCGCTCCGGCCACCAAGGCGGTCGCCAAGCCGGCAGCGCCGGCCAAGAAGGCGGCAGCACCTGCCAAGACGGCCGCACCGGCTAAAAAAGCAGCAGCGCCGGCCAAGAAGGCAGCGGCCAAGAAGCGCACGCCGAATGCCGCCTTCATGAAGGCCATGACCCCCAGCCCCGCGCTGGCCGCCATCATTGGTGACAAGGCCGTGCCCCGCACCGAGGTGACCAAGAAGGTCTGGGAATACATCAAGAAGAACGGCCTGCAAGACGCTGCCAAGAAGACCATGATCAACGCCGACGCCAAGCTGAAGGTCATCTTCAAGCAGGCCCAGGTGTCGATGTTCGAGATGACCAAGCTGATCAACGGCCATCTGAAGTGATGCGCGCCGGGCCCTGGTGCCCGGTCTGCCTTGCTGCAAAGCCGGTCCTTGGGCCGGCTTTGTCGTTGTGGGGCCTGCCTCCGGCATGGCGGCCACAAACTGGGCGTGACGCAGCTGGCCGGCTTGTGCGCAATTTGCACGCCGGCCGACCAGTGCACCCATTGCGCGCGTGGCTGGCCTGCAAAAACCCCTAAGGAATTCACCTATCCCCCCGTTGCGGTGTAGGAAAATATCGACGTGGAAGGCAAGCACTGGCGCATGGGCGTCCGGTGCCTGGAGCCTTCTGCCGACCGGACCGGCCCCGCCGCGACAGCAGGAGCAAGATTTCGATGGAGTACCACGACACCGTGGAGCGCAGCACCGAACTGCTGCGCAAAGCCTTGCCGCTGATGTCGCGGCAGGCTGCTGCTTTGCACCCGGTCAGTTATGCCGTCTGGTACGCCTATGTGGCCGATCCCAATTCAGCCCTGCACCAGGCGCTGGACAAGCACCTGGCCGCCCATGGTGTGCTCGACGAAGCCGCCACCGAGGCGCTGTACCGCCGCCACCTGGCCGGCCCCGGCGTTGACCTGGCCCAGCAAGTGACCGACGGGGTGGCGGGTCTGCTGGAGGGCATGCAGGCATCGGCCGCAGCCGCCGGCGACCAGACTGCCCGCTATGGCGACACCCTGCAGCGCCTGAGCGCTGCGCTGGGCCCCGCAGATGCTGCGCCAAAGGCGCCGCCGGCCCTGGATGAAGTGCTGGCGCACACCCTGCAAATGCAGGCAGCGCTTGCGCCAGTTGCAGCAACAGTTGGCCGAAAGCCAGCGCGAGATCGGCAAGCTGCGCGACGAGGTGCGCAGTGCGCGGCATGAGAGCCTGGTCGACGCGCTGACCACCCTGGCCAACCGCCGCGCCTTCGACCGCCGGCTGAACGCCTGCCTGGCGGCCGATGCCGCCGTGCTGGGCCGGCCGGCTGTGGGCGCACCGGTCAGCCTGCTGATGATCGACATCGACCATTTCAAGCGGGTCAACGACAGCTACGGCCATGCCTTTGGTGACCAGGTGCTGCGCGCTGTGGCCCAGGTGTTGAAGGCGCTGACGCCCGAAGGCGGCCTGGCCGCGCGGGTGGGCGGTGAAGAATTCGGCCTGCTGCTGCCCGGCCAGTCGCTGGCCCAGGCCCAGGCGCTGGCCGAGAAGCTGCGCAGCACGGTGGCGGCCAGCCGCATCCGCCGCAAGGGCGGCGATGCCGACGAGCGCATCACCGTGTCCTTGGGCGTGGCGCAGTTTCTGCAGCAAAACGCGGCCCTGGGCCTGGCCGTGGACGAAGCCCCGGCCGATTTTGTCGAACGTGCCGACCGGGCGCTGTACGCCGCCAAGCAGGGCGGCCGCGACCGGGTGGCTGTGGCCGGCTGATCGCGGCGCACACCCGGCTTGGCCGGGCGAGCTTCAGCCCGCTTCTAGCAGCGGTTTCAAGAACCGGCCGGTGAAGCTTTCCGCGCAGTCGGCAATCACCTCGGGTGGCCCCACGGCCAGCACCCGGCCGCCGCCGGCGCCGCCTTCGGGGCCCATGTCGATCAGCCAGTCGGCGGTCTTGATCACATCCAGGTTGTGCTCGATCACCACGATGGTGTTGCCCGCGTCGCGCAGCTGGTGCAGCACCCGCAGCAGCAGTTCGATGTCGGCAAAGTGCAGGCCGGTGGTGGGCTCGTCCAGGATGTAGAGCGTGCGGCCGGTGTCGCGCTTGCTCAGCTCCAGCGCCAGCTTGACCCGCTGCGCTTCGCCACCGCTCAGCGTGGTGGCGCTCTGGCCCAGGGTGATGTAGCCCAGGCCCACGTCCAGCAGGGTTTGCAGCTTGCGCGCCAGCGCCGGCACGGCGTCGAAGAAGCGGCGCGCCACTTCCACCGTCATGGCCAGCACCTCGTGGATGTTCTTGCCCTTGTACTGCACCTCCAGGGTTTCGCGGTTGTAGCGCTGGCCGCTGCAGGTGTCGCAGGGCACGTAGACATCGGGCAGAAAGTGCATCTCCACCTTCAGCACGCCGTCGCCCTGACAGGCTTCGCAGCGGCCACCGCCGGCGGCGGCGCCGACGTTGAAGCTGAAGCGGCCGGCGCCGTAGCCGCGTTCACGCGCCATCGGCACCTCAGCAAACAGCTCGCGGATGGGCGTGAACAGCCCGGTGTAGGTGGCCGGGTTGCTGCGCGGCGTGCGGCCGATCGGGCTCTGGTCGACGTTGATCACCTTGTCGAAGGCCTCCAGGCCTTCGATCTCGTCGTGGGGCGCCGGCTCGGCATGGGCGTGGTACAGCTTGCGTGCCACGGCGGTGTAGAGCGTGTCGTTGATCAGCGTGCTCTTGCCCGAGCCGGACACGCCGGTCACGCAGGTCAGCAAGCCCACCGGCACCTCGGCGGTGACGTTGCGCAGGTTGTTGCCACGGGCGTTGACGATGCGCAGGCAGCTGGCCGGCGTGGCTGAAAACCGCGGCCACATCGGTTGCGGCTCGGCTTTGGCGCGCCCCTTGACTGGCGCTGCCGGCGGCTCGGGCGGCGCCACATAGTCGGGCTGCCAGGTGTGGCGCTGGGTGGGCACGGCGATGCGCAAGCTGTGCGCCAGGTAGCGGCCGGTCAGGCTGTCGGGGTGGGCGGCCACGGCATCGGGCGTGCCCTGGGCGATGACCCGCCCGCCATGCACCCCGGCGCCCGGGCCCATGTCGATCACATGGTCGGCGGCGCGGATCATGTCTTCATCGTGCTCGACCACCAGCACGCTGTTGCCCAGGTCACGCAGGTGGCGCAGGGTGCCGATCAGGCGCTCGTTGTCGCGCTGGTGCAGGCCGATGCTGGGCTCGTCCAGCACATACATCACGCCGGTCAGGCCGCTGCCGATCTGGCTGGCCAGGCGGATGCGCTGGGCTTCGCCGCCGCTCAGGGTGTCGGCGCTGCGGTCCAGGCTCAGGTAGTTCAGGCCCACGTCGTTGAGGAACTTCAGCCGCGCGCGGATTTCACGCACCACCTTGTCGGCGATCTCGGCCTTGGCGCCTTGCAACTGCAGGGTCTCGAAGTAGCGCAGGCTGTCGGCCAGCGTGGCGTGCTCGACCTGGTAGATGGCCTGGCGTGGCACGGTGGTGTCTTGCCCCACCAGGAACACATGGCGCGCCTCGCGCCGCAGCCGGGTGCCGCTGCAATGGGCGCAGGGCTTGGCGGCCTGGTAGCGGGCCAGGTCTTCACGCACCGCAGCCGAATCGGTCTCGCGAAAGCGCCGCTCGAAGTTGGGGATGATCCCCTCGAACGGATGGGATCGCTTGACGCTGCGGGGCTTGCCCTTGGCGGTTTCGGCCTCGTAGACGAACGCGATCTCGTCCGTGCCCGACCCATACAGCAAGGCCTGGCGTGCGGGTGCCGGCAGGTCTTCAAACGCGGTCTCGATGTCGAAGCCGTAGTGCTGGGCCACGCTCACCAGCATCGAGTGGGTGTAGGCATTGCGCCGGTCCCAGCCCTTGACCGCACCCCCGGCCAGGCTCAGGCTGGGGAAGGCCACCACCCGCTCGGGGTCGAACACCGTCTGCTGGCCCAGGCCGTCGCAATGCGGGCAGGCGCCCATCGGCGCGTTGAAGGAAAACAGCCGCGGCTCCAGTTCGGGCAGGGCGTAGCTGCAGACCGGGCAGGCGAACTTGCTGGAATACAGATGCTCGCGGCCGGTGTCCATTTCCAGCGCGATCGCCTTGCCGTCGGCGGCGCGCAGGGCGGCCTCGAAGCTCTCAGCCAGGCGCTGCTTCACATCGGGCCTGGCCTTGATCCGGTCGATCACCACGTCGATGTTGTGCTTCTCGTTTTTCTTCAGCTCCGGCAGGTCGGCCGCCTCCACCGTCTGGCCGTCGATGCGAAAGCGCACATAACCACGCGCCTGCATGTCGGCAAACAGCTCGGTGAATTCGCCCTTGCGGTCGCGCACCACCGGGCTCAGCACCATCAGCCGGGTGTCCTCGGGCAGGGCCAGCACCGCGTCGACCATCTGGCCCACGCTTTGCGCCTGCAGCGGCAGGTCGTGGTCGGGGCAGAAGGGTGTGCCGGCGCGGGCGTACAGCAGGCGCAGGTAGTCGTGGATCTCGGTCACCGTGCCCACGGTGCTGCGCGGGTTGTGGCTGGTGGCCTTCTGCTCGATGGAAATCGCCGGCGAGAGGCCCTCGATCACGTCGACATCGGGCTTGTCCATCAGCTGCAGAAACTGCCGGGCATAGGCCGACAGGCTCTCGACATAGCGGCGCTGGCCTTCGGCATACAAGGTGTCGAAGGCCAGGCTGCTCTTGCCGCTGCCCGACAGCCCGGTGATCACCACCAGCGCATGCTTGGGGATGTCGAGGTCGATGTTCTTCAGGTTGTGGGTGCGCGCACCGCGGATGTGCAGATGCGTCGACCCGGCCGGCAGCGGCCGGGCTGGTGCAGCCGGCGGAGCCACCGCCGCCTGGGTGGCCGAGGCCAGCGGGTCGACCGGGGCCGTCGTGGTCGTCAGGGCGACCGCAGCCACCGGAGTGTTGGAAACATTGGAAGACATGGCAGCAGACGGCGAGGGCAACCGACCATGATAGCCAAGCCCGGCCGATTGTTCAGGCAGTCCAGCAGCCAGGCGCAGCCGCAGCCGGCTGCGCGGTGTGGGCGCGGCCTCAAGCCGGTCCGGCGGACCAGCCCGGCAGCACGGCTTGCAGCGCGCTGTGCAGGCGCTGCAGTTCCAGCGGCTTGGTCAGGTAGTCGGCAAAGCCGGCCGCCCAGCCGCGTTCCAAGTCCTGCGGCATGGCATTGGCGCTGACGGCGATCGCCGGCACATCCTTGGTGGCCGGGTCGGCACGCAGTTGGCGCAGCACTTCGAAACCGTCGATGCCGGGCATCTGGATGTCGATCAGCAGCAGTGCGGGTGGCTTGGCCAGGGCCAGTGCCACACCCGCGTGGGGCTCGCATTCACATTGCAGCTCCAGGCCGGGCATGCGCTCGAACATCGCCGCCATCAGCAGCGTGTTGACCGGGTTGTCGTCGATGTAGAGCACCTGCAGCGCCGTGGTGGCCGGCGCCGGTGTGCGCGCGCTGCCGGTGTCGCTGCCGGCCGCATGGCTGGCGGGGTCACCCACTGTGTTGCCCGCCGCTGGGTCGCTGCCGTTGTCGCTGCCGTTGTCGCTGCCCACGCCGCCAACCAGCGCAATCTGCCCAAGCCGGCCGTTGCTGCCAGCCCGGCGGCGCCCGAGAACAAGCCCCAGGCTGGCTTGCGCGCGCATGGCAGAAGATGTTGCGTGGGGCGTTGCGGGCAAGGGGCTGGGATGCATGCTGGACATGTTGCACACGCCGATGTACGAATTTATCGATTATGGCGTTCTGCTCCAGCGTGGCCGGCTTTCTTTCTGCCCCTTGCGGCGTGCTGTGATGGTGGCGCCACGGCGTGCCAGCCGGGCCTGGCCGTGGCTCAGGCTTCGGCGGCCAGCACCCGCAGCAGGTCGCGGCCGTAGGCTTCCAGCTTTTTGCCGCCCACGCCGCTGATGCTGGCCAACGCATCCAGCGAGCCGGGTGCCTCGCGCGCCATTTCGGCCAGGGTGGCGTCGTGGAAGACCACATAGGCCGGCAGGTTGTGCGACTGGGCCACCTCGGCTCGCCAGGCCTTCAGCGCGGCAAAGCGGGCCAGGCCGGCGTCGTCCAGCGGCAAGGGCGGCGGCTTGCCGGCGGCGCTGCGGCTGCCACCGGCACTGCGGCTGCTCTTGCGGCTGCGCGGCGGGGTCTCGGCGGGCACCCGCAGCATCACCGGCACCTCGCCGCGCAGCACGGCGCGGGCTTCGGCTGTCAATTCCAGGGTGTTGAATTCGCCGATGCTGCGCACATGGCCCAGCGCGATCAGCTGGCGCAGCACGCTGCGCCATTGCTGTTCACTGACCTCGGCGCCGATGCCGAAGGTCGACAGCTTGTCGTGGCCACGCTGCAGCACCTTGTCGGTGGCCTTGCCACGCAGCACGTCGATCAGATGGCCGGCGCCAAAGCCGAAGCCGCTTTGCTGGTGGAAGCGGTAGATGCAGCTCAAGGCCTTGCGGGCGGCGTCGGTGGCGTCCCACACCGCCGGCGGCTGCAGGCAGTTGTCGCAGTTGCCGCAGAAGTACCGCGCCGCCATGGTCGGCCCGGCAGCGGGCGCGGACGCCTCGCCGAAATACGCCAGCAGCCGCACCCGCCGGCAGTCATGCGCTTCGGCCAGCGCCAGCAGGGCGTCGAGCTTGCCGCGCTGCAGGCGTTTGAAGTCTTCACCGGCTTCGCCCTCGTCGATCATGCGGCGCTGGTTCACCACGTCGGCCAGGCCATAGGCCATCCAGGCGGTGGCCGGGCCGCCGTCGCGGCCGGCGCGGCCGGTCTCCTGGTAATAGCCTTCGATGTTCTTGGGCAGGTCCAGGTGGGCGACAAAGCGCACATCGGGCTTGTCGATGCCCATGCCGAAGGCGATGGTGGCGACCATCACCACGCCCTCGTCGCGCAGAAAACGGTCCTGGTGGCGGCGGCGCAGGCTGGCGTCCAGCCCGGCGTGGTACGGCAAGGCGTTGATGCCCTCGCCGGCCAGCCAGGTGGCGGTTTCTTCGACCTTCTTGCGGCTTTGGCAGTAGACGATGCCGGCGTCGCCCTCATGCTCGTCGCGCAGAAAGCGCAGCAGCTGCTTGCGTGGCTCGTCTTTCTCGACGATCTGGTAGCGGATGTTCGGCCGGTCGAAGCTGGCGATGAACAGCTGCGCCGATTCCAGGGCCAGGCGTTCGACGATGTCGGCCCGGGTGTGGGCGTCGGCGGTGGCCGTCAGCGCAATGCGCGGCACGTCGGCAAAGCGCTCATGCAGCTGTGACAGCCCCAGGTATTCCTCGCGGAAATCATGCCCCCACTGGCTGACGCAGTGCGCCTCGTCGATGGCGATCAGGCTGAGCAGGCCACGGTCATGCAGCGAATCCAGCATCGCCAGGAAGCGCGGCGTCAGGATGCGCTCGGGCGCGGCATACAGCAGCACCAGGGTGCCGGCCATCAGGTCGCGCTCGACGCGCCGGGCTTCGTCGCCTTCAAGGGTGCTGTTGAGAAAGGCCGACTTCACCCCCGCCTCGTCGAGTGCGCCCACCTGGTCGTGCATCAGCGCGATCAGCGGGCTCACCACCAGCGTCACCCCGCGCCCGGCGCGGTGGCGGGCAATCGCAGGCACCTGGTAGCACAGGCTCTTGCCGCCGCCAGTGGGCATCAGCACCAGGGCATCGTGGCCGGCGCAGACATGGTCGACCACCGCCTGTTGCTGGCCGCGGAACGCGCCGTAGCCGAACACCTGCTGCAGGATGTCGAGCGGATCGCTGGAGTCGGCGGGTGCGGTGCGGGTGCTGGGCATGGAATGCCGATGGTAACGAGGCAGGCCTGGCGGCCCGCCGCTGGCTCCCCCGCCTGGGGGCCCTGCATCCCCCGTCGGTGGCCGGCCCGCGCGGCACGGCGCTGGCCATAATCGCGACAGCGGCGACAATCACGCCCCTTCAGCAGCCCGCCCACCGCCCATCAGGAGCCCCGCCATGGCATCGGTCAACAAAGTCATCCTCATCGGCAACCTGGGGCGCGACCCGGAAGTGCGCTACACGCCCAACGGCAGTGCCGTGTGCAATGTCAGCCTGGCCACCACCCGCAACTGGAAGAGCAAGGACAGCGGCGAGCGCCAGGAAGAAACCGAATGGCACCGCGTGGTGTTTTTCGACCGCCTGGCCGAGATCGCCGGCGAATACCTGAAAAAAGGCCGCCCGGTGTATGTCGAGGGCCGGCTGAAGACCCGCAAATGGACCGACAAGGACGGCGTGGAGAAGTTCACCACCGAGATCTTTGCCGACCAGATGCAGCTGCTGGGCGGCCGTGAAGAAGGCGGCGGCGGCGGTGGCGGTGGTGCCAGCCGCGCCAGCATGGCCGGCGGTGCCGACGACTACGGTGACGACAACGCCCCGGCGCCCGCCCCGCGCCGCGCTGCACCGCCGCCCCGGCCGCCCGCTGCCGCGCCCCGGCCGGCGCCGAAGTCGAGCACCGGCTTCGACGACATGGACGACGACATCCCGTTCTAAGCGCTGCGTATTTCGCCGGCACGGGGCCGGCGCCAGGCCGGCGGCCGTTGGCTGGCCTCAGGCGGTTGTCAATGCACCGCTGCGCTTGCGTGCCGGCGCGCCCACGCCGACAAAGGCGAAATCCAGCTCGGGCGCCAGGCCACTGATGATGCGGGCAATGCTCTTGCCCGAGCCGCAGGCATGGGTCCAGCCCAGCGTGCCGTGGCCGGTGTTCAAGAACAGGTTGGGCAGGCGGCTTTGGCCGATGACTGGCAGGTTGCTGGGCGTGGTGGGGCGCAGCCCGGTCCAGAACGCGGCCCGGCTGGTGTCGCCCGCACCAGGAAACAGCGCCTCGACCCGGCGCACGATGGCCTGGCAGCGCTGCGGGTTCAAGTCGCGGTCGTAGCCGTTCAGCTCGGCCGTGCCGGCAATGCGCAAGCGGTCGCCCAGGCGTGAAAACACCAGCTTGTGGCCGTCATCGGTCAGCGACACCTGGTGCGCCTTGCTGGCATCGGCCACCGGCATCGTCACGGAATAGCCCTTGGCCGGGTAGATCGGCAAATGGATGCCCAGCGGCTGCAGCAGCAGCGGGCTGAACGCGCCCATCGCCACCACATAGGCGTCGGCCCGCAGGCGTTGGAAGCGGCCCTGCGCGTCGGTGGCTTCCACATGGTCGATGGCGCCGCCAGCGCTGCGCAGCGCGGTGATGCCGTGGTTGAACAGGAATTGCACGCCAGCCTGCTGAGCAGCGCGCAGCCAACGCCTGGGTGAACTGGTGGGCATCGCCCGATTCGTCTTCGGCGGTGTAGGTGGCGCCGGCCAGTGTCGGCCGGGCATGGGCCAGCGCCGGCTCCAGCTGCACCGCCGCGTCGGCCGAGATCACGCGGCGGTCGCAGCCCAGTTCGCGCATCAGCGCGGCTGGGGCGTGGGCGGCGTCGAATTCCCGGGCGTCGGTGTAGAAGTGCAGGATGCCCTGGGTGCGCTGGTCGTACTGCAGGCCCAGGTCGGCGCGCAGCTGCTGCAGCACGCTGCGGCTGTAGCTGCCCAGCTGCACGATCTGGCGGATGTTGTGGCGGGTGCGCGCGGGTGTGCATTCACGCAGGAACTGCAGGCCCCACAGCCACTGGCGCATGTCGGCACGCAGGCGGAACAGCAGCGGCGCGTCTTCACGCCCCAGCCACTGCAGCAGCTTCAGCGGCGCACCAGGGTTGGCCCAGGGCTCGGCATGGCTGACCGACACCTGCCCGCCGTTGGCAAAACTGGTTTCCGCCGCGGCGCTGGACTGGCGGTCGACCACGGTGACCTGGTGGCCCTGCTGTTGCAGGAAATGGGCGGTGCTGACGCCGAGCAAGCCGGCGCCCAAAACGAGGACGTGCATGGAAGAGACTCCAAAGACAGGGTGGGCGCGCCAGCCTGGGCTGGTGCGCGCGCCGCTCCCACTGTCCTTGGTACCTGAGAGATTCAACCGCCGGGCGCCATGCCCTGCGGTCTTGCTCCTTCGGTGCTGCACCGCGGGGGTGCAGTCTCTCCAGACGGCTGTTGTGGCCTGCAGTACGGAACCTGAGCGTTCATGGGAGATTGCGCCTTCGGTGGCCGGCTGTTGTGCCCGGCACTCTCCTGCAGATCGAGGCGGATGTTAGCAGCCGGCCGGTGGCTGGCCGCCGCTGTTGCCCCGCTGTTGCCTCGGTTTAGCCGGTCAAGCCGCGCGCCGCAGCGGCAGGGTGCGCTGGGCGGGTGGGCTGCCTTGGCGCAGCACCGGCATGGGCAGATCGGCGGGCTGCTGCGGTGCGGCCGGTGCGGGGCGGGGCAGGATCGGTGAAGCTGATGCCATGGTGGCCTCCGGTTGCGGACACGACCTCGCCCGATGATGCGGCAGGCCGTGTCTGCTGATCGGCCGAACAGCGCCACACTTGAGCCGCTGTTGCCAACTGCTGGTGCCAACTGTGACCGGCTGTCCGGCGTTCAGGCCGCTCAGTCCACCTTGGCGTTGGCCGCCTTCACCACCTTGGCCCATTTGGCGGTTTCGTCGGCGATGAACTTGGCGAAGTCGGCGCTGGAGATGCCGCCGGGGATCGCGCCCTGGGCCTGCAGCCGCTCTTTCAGCGCCGGGCTGGCCAGGGCCTTGGCCGACTCCTGCTGCAGCTTGGCCACCACATCGGCGGGCGTGCCGGCCGGCACCACCACGCCGAACCAGCTGCTGGCCTCATAGCCCTTGCAGCGTGGGGCCGCCCACTTCGGCAATGGTCGGCAGCTCGGGGATGGCGTCGCTGCGCTTGGCGCTGGTGACGGCCAGTGCCTTGAGCTTGCCCGAGCGGATGTGCGGCAGCGCCGACGGCAGGTTGTCGAACATCAGGTCCATGCTGCCGCCGATCAGGTCGATCAGCGCCGGGCCGGAGCCGCGGTAGGGGATGTGCACCATGAACACGCCGGCCATGCTCTTGAACAGCTCGCCCGACAGGTGGATGGACGTGCCGTTGCCCGAGCTGGCCATGTTGAACTTGCCCGGGTTGGACTTGGCCACGCGGATGAAGTCCTGCACGTTGTTGATGCCGTGCTTCTGCGCAAAGGCCGCATTCAGCACCATCACATTGGGCACGCCGGCCACCAGGGTGACCGGGGCGAAGTCCTTGATCGGGTCGTACGGCAGCTTGGGGTAGAGCGCGGCGTTGATGGCATGGGTGCCCACCGTGGCCATCAGCATGGTGTAGCCGTCGGCCGGGGTCTTGGCCACTTCGGCGGCCGCCGTGTTGCCACCGGCGCCCGGCTTGTTGTCGACCACCAAGGACTGGCCCAAGGCCTTCTGCAACTCGGGCGCCAGTGAGCGCGCCAGGATGTCGGTGGTGCCGCCGGCGGCAAAGGGCACGACAAAGCGCACCGGCTTGGCGGGCCAGGCGCCCTGGGCCAGGGCGGCGCTGGGCGCCAGGGCGGCCAGCGCAAGGGCGGCCAGGGTGAGTTGGCGGCGGTGGATGGTCATGTTGTCTCCTTGCTGGGTTGACCCGTCGCTGCCGGTGTCGCCCGGCTGGCTGGGGTGGGGAATGGTCAAACGAATGGTCAAACGGATGGTGGCGGCACCCAGCCGCGTGGCACGGCGCTGAGCAAGCGGCGGGTGTAGTCCTGCTGCGGCGCGGCCAGGATCTGCGCGGCGCTGGCCTGCTCCACCACGGCGCCGTCCTTCATCACCAGCACCTCGTCGCTGATGAAGCGCACCACCGCCAGATCATGGCTGATGAACACATAGGCCAGGCCCAGTTCATCCTGCAGGTCGCGCAGCAGGTTCAGCACCTGGGCCTGCACGCTGACATCCAGCGCGCTCACCGCTTCGTCGAGCACCAGCACCTCGGGGTTCAGCGTCAGGCAGCGGGCGATCGCCACGCGCTGGCGCTGGCCGCCGGAAAACTCATGCGGGTACTTGAAGAAGGTCTCGGGTGGCAGGCCCACCTTGGCCAGCAGGGCGCGGGCGCGCGCTTCACGCTCGGCGGTGTGGGCGCCGATGCCGTGGATGGCCATCGGCTCGATCAGGGTCTGGCCGATGGTGAAGCGCGGGTTCAGGCTGGCATAGGGGTTCTGGAAGACGATCTGGATGCGCCGGCGCATGCGCTGGCGGTCGCGGTCGGCCTGCAGGGTCAGCAGGTTCTGGCCGTCGAAGATCACTTCGCCCCCGGTGGGCGCATGCAGGCGCAGCAGGGTCAGGCCCATGGTCGTCTTGCCCGAGCCCGATTCACCCACCACGCCCAGGGTGTGGCCGCGCCGCAGCTTGAAGCTGACGCCCTGCACGGCCTTGAATTCGCGCTTGCCGAACAGACCCTGGCGGATGAAGAAGCTCTTGGCCAGCGCCTTCACCGCCAGCACCACCGGCGCGTCAGGGTCCTTGGCAGCGGCCGGGGCGGTGCTGCTGGTGGTGCGGGTGGCCGCCGCCGCGCCCTGCGCGATGTGGTCGTCGATCACCGTCAGCCGTGCCGGGCTCTCGGTCAGGCTGGGCCGGCAGGCCAGCAGGGCGCGGGTGTAGGCATCCTGCGGCGCGCTGAAGATCTGCGCCACCGGGCCCTGCTCGCGCACCGTGCCCTGGCGCATCACCACCACGCTGTCGCTGATCTCGCCGACCACGCCCAGGTCGTGGCTGATGAACAGCACGCTCATGCGCAGCTTGTCCTTCATGCGCGCGATCAGCTCCAGGATCTGGCGCTGGATGGTCACGTCCAGCGCCGTGGTGGGCTCGTCGGCGATCAGCAGCTTGGGCTCGCAGGCCAGCGCCATGGCGATCATCACCCGCTGCTGCTGGCCGCCCGACAGCTCATGCGGATAGGCCGCCAGCCGGCGCCTGGGCTCGGGCAGGCCGGTCTCGGCCAGCAATTCTTCAGCGCGGGCCAGGGCGGCACGCCGGCCCATGCCCAGGTGCTTGATCAGCGGCTCGCACAGCTGGGCCCCGACCGAGAACACCGGGTTCAGGCTGCTCATCGGGTCTTGGAAGACGCAGGCGATGTCGCGCCCGCGCAGGGCTTGCAGTTCGGGCCGGCTGGCGCTGAGCAGGTCGCGGCCCTGCCACAGGATGCGGCCCGTGCGCTGGGCGTTGTCGGGCAGCAGGTTCAGGATCGACATCGCGGTGACGCTCTTGCCCGAGCCCGATTCGCCGACCAGCGCCAGCGTGGTGTTGTCGGGGATGTCGAAGCTGACGCCCTTGACCGCGGGCACGACGGTCTTGGCACCGCGCTCGCCCAGGCGGAAGGCGACCTGCAGATCCTGGATGGACAACAGCATCACTCGGCGCCCCGCAGCTTGGGGTCCAGCGCATCGCGCCAGCCATCGGCCATCAGCGAGAAGGCGGTGACGAACACTGCCATGAAGGCGGTGGCCGTGGCCAGCTGCCACCAGTGGCCCAGGATCAGTTCGCCCTGGGCCTCGGCCAGCATGGTGCCCCAGCTCACCTGGTCGATCGGCACGCCCAGGCCCAGGTAGCTCAGGATCACCTCGCTCTTGATGAAGCCCACCACCAGCAGGCTCATGCGCACCAGGATCACATGGCTGACGTTGGGCAGGATGTGGCGGAACATGCGGCTGGTGCTGGACGCGCCAATCGCCTCGGCCGCGCGCACATAGTCGCGCCCGCTGTGCTTGATGAACTCGGCCCGCACCTGGCGGTACAGCCCGGTCCAGCCGGTCAGTGCCAGGATCAGCACCACCGTGTCCACGCCCCGGCCCAGCACGGCGGCAAAGGCGAAGATCAGCAGGATGTCGGGCACGGCGGTGAAGACGTTGTAGAGCCACTCCAGAAAATCACCCACCTTGCCGCCGAAGAAGCCGGCCAGCGCGCCCAGCATGGTGCCGATCACCGTGGCCAGCAAGCGCGGCCAGCACGCCCACGAAGACCGAGATCTCGGTGCCCTTGATGGCCTTGGCCAGCACGTCGCGGCCCAGCCGGTCGGCGCCCAGCGGCAAGGTGTCGACCTTGACGGTCTCGGTGGTCTGCAGCTGGGCGGCCCGCTCGGCCCATTCGGCATAGCGCGGCGCCAGCGGGTCGATGTCGCTCAGGTCGACCGGCGGCTGCGGTGTGCTTTCGGGCCCGGCCAGGGTGCCGGTGTTTTCGCCCGCGCGCGGGCCCAGCAGCGTGGGCGGCGCATTCGGCACCGCCAGCTCACGCTGCCACTGGCTGGCCACCAGGCCGGTGGCAGCCGCCACGATCAGCAGCAGAAAGGCCAGCACCACCACCAGCGACACCATGCCCACCCGGTCGCCCCGGAAGCGCCGCCAGGCGGTGCGCCACACGCCTTCCGACCGTTGCACGGCCGCGACCGAAGTGTCTTGATCCAGCGGCAGCCGCGGATCCGGCCCTGCCGGTCCGCCAGCTGCGCCCCCCTGGGGGGAGCGCCGAAGGCGCTGCGGGGGGGGCGATCACCGCAGCACCACCCGCGGGTCGACCACCTTGTACAAGAGGTCGGTGCCCAGATTGATCAGCATGGTCAGCATCGCCAGGTAGACGGTGGCGGCCTGGATCACCGGGTAGTCACTGCGGTTGACCGCCAGCAGCACCTCGCGGCCCAGGCCGGGGATGGAGAAGAACACCTCGATCAGGAAGCTGCCGACAAAGATGCCCGGCAGCGCCAGGCCCACGTTGGTGAGGATGGGGATCATGGCGTTGCGCAGCACATGCTTGAACAGCACCACCGGCTCGGTCAGGCCCTTGGCGCGGGCGGTGCGCACATAGTCGTGGCCCAGCTCGTCGAGGAAGAAGCTGCGGTAGAGCCGGGTCTGCGGCGACACGCCCACCAGCACCGCCAGCAGCACCGGCAAGCGGTGCATAGGTCAGCAGGTTGGTGCCCAGGTCGCTGCTCCAGCCCTGCACCGGAAACCAGCCCAGCTGGAAGCCGAACACATACTGGCCGACGATCACATAGACCAGGAAGCTGATCGACAGCGCCACCGTGGTGGCCACCATCAGCGCCCGGTCGGTCAGCGAGCCCCGCACATAGGCCACGCCCAGTGCAATCGGCACGGCCAGCAGGGTGTCGAGCACCAGGATCGGCAGCATCACCGTCAGCGTGGCCGGCATGCGGGTGGCAAACAGGGTGCTGACCGCCTCGTTCGTGGCCCAGCTGCGGCCCCAGTCGAAGGTGACGATCTGCTTGAGGAAGATGCCGAACTGCACATAGGCCGGCTGGTCCAGCCCCAGCTGCTGGCGGATGGCGGCGATCTGGTCCGGCGTGGCGTTCTGGCCGGCCAGCACCACGCTGGGGTCGCTGCCGAAGAAGTGGAACAGCAGAAACACCAGCAGCACCACGCCGAACAGCGTCGGCACCATCTGCCAGAGGCGTTTGACGATGTAGGCCAGCATGGGCAGCAGCACTCCAGGTGGGGCAGGTGGCAGGACGCGCGAGTCTAGGCCAGCCGGGCGCCCTGGCCGGGGTGGCGGGCCTCTCGCAAACCCGCGGCAGACCCCGGGCCGCGGGGTGGTTTGCGCGGCCCCTAAACTCTGGCGCCATGCCTGCCCCGCCCGCCGCACCTGCCCCCTGGCCGCCCAGCCGCCACCGCCGCGCCCTGCTGCTGGGCGGCCTGGCCGCGCCCTGGGCCGGGCCGGTGGCCGCCGCCCAAGAAGCGGGGCCCAAGGTGCTGCGGCTGATGTTCAATTCGGCCGAGACCAGCTTCGACCCGGCGCGCATCAGCGACCTGTATTCGCGCACTGTCACGGCGCATATCTTTGAATCGCTGTACGGCTACGACCACCTGGCGCGCCCGGCCCAGGTGGTGCCGCGCCTGGCCGAGGGCATGCCCACGCACAACGCCGACTTCACCGAGTGGACGGTGCAGCTGAAGACCGGCATCGTGTTTGCCGACGACCCGGTGTTTGCCGGCAAGCCCCGGCCGCTGGTGGCGGCCGATGTGGTGTACGGCTTCTTGCGCGCGGCCGACCCCGCCACCAAAAGCCCCTTTGCCAGCGAGGTGCTGGGCATCGGCTTTCTGGGCCTGGCGGCGCGGCGCCTGGCCGCACAGCAGCCGGGCGGGCGCTTCGACTACGACACCCCGCTGGACGGCCTGCAGGTGCTGGGCAGCCACAGCCTGCGCTTTGTGCTGGCCGCGCCGCGTCCGCGCTTTGTCACCAAGCTCACCTTCAACAGCATCTTGCCGGCCCAGGCGCGCGAGGTGGTCGAGCACTACGGCGACACCATCGGCGAGCACCCGGTGGGCACCGGCCCGTTCCGCCTGGCGCGCTGGGTGCGCGGCAGCAAGATCGTGCTGGAGCGCAACCCGCAGTACCGCGCCGTGCACTACAGCGCCCAGCCCGCTGCCGACGATGCCGACGGCCAGGCGCTGCTGGCGCGCTTTGCCGGCCGGCGCCTGCCCATGGTCGACCGGGTGGAGGTGGCCATCATCGAAGAGAACCAGCCGCAGTGGCTGAGCTTCCTGAACGGCGAGATCGACGCCCTGGTCGCCAACGTCGGCTCGGTGCCGCTGGAATTTGCGCCGCTGGCGGTGCCCAACGGCCGGCTGGCGCCCAACCTGGCCAAGCGTGGTGTGCAGCTGCACCGCAACCTGCGGGCCGACAGTGCCCTGCTGTACTTCAACATGGACGACCCGGTGGTGGGCGGCAACACGCCCGAGAAGGTGGCGCTGCGCCGCGCGCTCAGCCTGGCCTACGACGCCGACCGCGAGATCCGCCTGGTGCGGCGTGGCCAGGCGGTGCCGGCGCAAAGCCCGGTGATGCCCGGCACCCGCGGCTACGACCCGGCCTTTCGCAGCAGCATGTCGGCCTACGACCCGGCGCGTGCGCGTGCGCTGCTCGACCTGTACGGTTATGTCGACCGCGACGGTGACGGCTTTCGTGAGCTGCCCGACGGCCGCCCGCTGGTGCTGCAGATGTCGACCGAGCCCGAGCAGATCTACCGCCTGTTCAACGATGTGTGGCGGCGCTGCCTGATCGCCATCGGCGTGCGCTGCGACTTCAAGATCGCCCAGTGGCCGACCAACCTGAAGTCGGCCCAAGGCGGCACGCTGCAGATGTGGATGCTGGGCGATTCGGCCGCCGAGCCCGACGGCCAGGACGCGCTGCGCCGCTGGTACGGCCCCGAGGCCGGCCAGGGCAACCTGGCGCGCTTCAAGCTGCCGGCCTTCGACGCCTTGATGGACCGCATGCAGGCCCTGCCCGACGGGCCCGAGCGCGACGCGCTGTTCCTGCAATGCAAGCGCCTGGCCGCCGTCTACATGCCCTACAAGGTGCTGGTGCACCGCATCGCCAATGAGCTGCTGCACCCCTGGGTGAGCGGCTACCGCCGCACGCCGTTCTGGAACGACTGGTGGCACATGGTCGACGTCGACCCTGCACTGCGCGCGGCCCATGGCTGAGCGCCCGCCCACCGTCCCCGGCCGGCGCCAGTGGCTGGCCACTGCGGCTGCCACCGGTGCCACCGGCCTGGCCGGCTGGGCCGTGCCGGCTGCTGCAGCGTCGGCCACGGCCACGGCCACGGCATTGGCCAAGGACGGCAACCCGCCCAAGACCCTGCGCTACGCCTTCCCGGTGGCCGAGACCGGCTTCGACCCGGCGAAGATCAGCGACCTGTATTCGCGCGTGTGCACCGCGCACATGTTCGAAGGCCTGTTCCAGTACGACCACCTGGCCCGGCCGTCGCGGGTCAAGCCGCTCACCGCGCTGGCGCTGCCCGACGTCTCGGCCGACTTCCGCCGCTTCACCATCCGCATCCGGCCCGGCATCTTCTTTGCCGACGACCCGGCCTTCCAGGGCCGCCGCGTGAGCTGGTGGCGGCCGACTACGTCTACAGCCTCAAGCGCTTTGCCGACCCGGCCAACAAGAGCCCGGCCTGGGGCGAGGTGGCCGAGGCGGGCTACACCGGCCTGGCCGCGCTGCGCCAGCGCGCCATCGACACCCGCACGCCCTTCGACTACGACGCCGACATCGCCCGGCCTGCAGGCGCTGGACCGCCACACCCTGCAGCTGACGCTGGACGAACCGCGCCCGCGCCTGGTGGAGTACCTGGCCGACAACGGCCTGTACGGCGCCGTGGCGCGCGAGGTGGTGCAGTTCTACGGCGACAAGATCGCCGAGCACCCGGTGGGCACCGGCGCCTTCCGCCTGGCGCGCTGGCGCCGCAGCTCCGAGATGGTGTTCGACCGCAACCCCGGCTACCGCCAGCGGGTCTACGAAGACGACGCCGAGCCCGGGCCCGACGATGCCGAGGGCCAGGCCCTGCTGGCGCGCTTCAAGGGCCGGCGCCTGCCGCTGGTCGACCGGGTGGTTGTCAGCATCATCGAAGAGCAGCAGCCGCGCTGGCTGAGCTTCCTGAATGCGCAGCAGGACTTCATCGAGCGGGTGCCGGAAGAGTTCAGCAACGTGGCCATGCCCGGCGGCCAGGTGGCGCCCAACCTGGCCAAGCAGGGCATCCGCGGCTTTCGCACCGTCGGGCCCGAGGGCGTGCTCACCGTCTACAACATGGAAGACCCGGTGGTGGGCGGCTACAGCCCTGCCAAGGTGGCGCTGCGCCGGGCGCTGAACCTGGCGGTCGACATCCCGCGTGAAATCAACCTGGCCCGGCGCGGCCAGGCGATCCCGGCGCAAAGCCCGTCGGTGCCGCACACCACCGGCTACGACCCGGCCTACCGCAGCGAGATGGGCGAATACAGCCCGGCCAAGGCGCGTGCGCTGCTCGACATGCACGGCTATGTCGACCGCGACGGCGACGGCTGGCGCGAACAGCCCGACGGCCAGCCGCTGCGCCTGGTGCGCCGCACCTTTCCGTCCAGCTTCGAGCGCCAGCTCGACGAGCTGTGGCAGAAGAACATGGCGGCCATCGGCATCCAGGTCAGCTTCCAGTTCGCCAAGTGGCCCGAGAACCTGAAGGCCATGCAGGCGGGCAAGGTGCAGATCTGGCGGGTGGGTTCCGGCGCCACCCGGGTCGACGGCCAGTCGGCGTTTGAACGCCTGTACGGGCCGTCATCGGGCGCAGCCAATCTGTCACGCTTCAAGCTGCCGGCCTTCGACGCCATCTACAGCCGCATGTCGGCGCTGCCCAACGGGCCGGAGCGGGCCGCGCTGTTCCGCGAGGCCAAGCGCTTGTCGGCGGTGTACGCGCCCTACAAGCAGCATGTGCACCGCATGTACAACGACATGGCCCAGCCCTGGCTGCTGGGCTACCGGCGGGCGCTGTTCGGCAACCGCTGGTGGCACATGGTCGACATCGACGATGCCAAGCGCGCTGGCGCCTGACGGGCTGCAAGCAAGTGGCAGCTGCGGAGCCGGCTGTGCCGGGCCGCTGGCTGCGCCCCCTTGGGGGAGCGCAGCAGGCGCTTGGGGGCTTACTTCAGCTTGGCTTCCTTGCCCTTTTTCATCACCACCGTGGTGATCGGCGCCGACACCGCGTCGGGCGACAGCGGCTTGGCGGTGCCGGCGTCCTTCTTCGGTTTCTTGGTTTCCTTGCTGCTGCGTTGCTGACTCTTGGCCATGATCGCTCCTGGAGTGGCGGCGCGCCCATCCGGCACGCCAGGCCACCATGCTAGCGCGGGTCACCGGGATGACAGGCCACTTCCAGCCCTGCCGCCACACTGCGGCGCCATGACAGCCACTGCCCCCATCCTGCTTGCGGCCGATGCCGCCATGGCCGCGCCCCTGGTGGCGGCGATTGCCGCCCAGGCGCCCGACCTGCAACTGCTGCCCTACAGCCGCCAACTCGACGACGCCACGCTGGCGGGCATCGAGGTGGCGCTGGGCTGGCGCTTTGCGCCTGGTGTGGCCGGCCGGCTGACCGGCCTGCGCTGGGTGTTTGCCATGGCCGCAGGCGTCGACAAGCTGCTGGTGCCCGACCTGGCGCCGCAGGTGGTGGTCTCGCGCATGGTCGACCCCGGCCAGGCGCTGGGCATCGCCCAATATGTGGCGGCCATGGTGCTGCGCCACGTGCGTGGCCAGCCGCGCTACGACGCGCAGCAGATCACCCGGCAATGGACCCGCCACCCGATGGGCGCGGTGCACCCCCGGGTGCGGGTGCTGGGCTGGGGCGCCATCGGCCGCGAGATCGGCCGCGTGCTGCAGGCCATCGGCTTCGACGTGCAGCCCTGGCAGCGCAGCAGCGGCCCGCTGCATGCCGCGCTGGCCGAGGCCGACATCGTGGTCAACGCCCTGGCCCTGACGCCCGAGACCGAGGGCTTGCTGGACGCCGCCGCCTTGGCCGCCATGCCGCGCGGCGGCTACCTGGTCAACATTGCCCGCGGCCAGCATGTGGTCGAGGCCGACCTGATCGCCGCCGTGTTGTCCGGCCAGCTGGCCGGCGCCACGCTGGACGTGCAGGCCAATGAGCCGCTGCCGGCCGACGACCCGCTGTGGGCGGTGCCGGGCATCACCATCACGCCGCACATTGCCGGCCAGTCGTCACCGCACACCGTGGCGGCGCAGTTCATCGCCGGGCTGCAGGCCTGGCGCAGCGGCGCGCCGCTGCCCAACACCGTCGACCGCAGCCGGGGTTATTGACGCGGGGCGCGGCCGGCAGTTGCCCGCCGCTGCGGGCAGAGGCCTTGTTCGTGTCTGATGCGTGACGTGCCAGCGTCCGGCGATGCGGGCCACGGAAAAACAATCGACGACATCGCAGCCGGGGTCGTCTGTTTCCATCAGAACCGCCAGGCTGGCGCTACCCGTGGGGTCGATGTGGCGCAGCGTTCAGTTGGCCGACATCAGCGTTGCATGCATCAAAACCCAGCCACCGCATGGCGCAGCAGCAGCGCGGCCAGCAGCCACATGGTCAGGCCGATCAAGCTGTCCAGCAGCCGCCAGGCGCGCGGCTGGCTGAACCAGGGCGCCAGCCACCGGGCACCGTAGCCCAGCAACACGAACCAGGCCAGGCTGGCGCAGCTGGCGCCGGCGATGAACCAGCCACGCAGCGCCGCCGGCTGCTGTGCGCCGATGCTGCCCACCAGCAGCACCGTGTCCAGGTACACGTGCGGGTTGAGCAGGGTGAACGCGGCAGCCTGGGCCAGGGCAGCGCCGCGCCCCCGCACTGCGCTGCCAGGGGCCGCCTGCAGTGTTTGCGGCTGCCGCGCCCGGCGCAGCGCCTGCCAGCCATAGGCTGCCAAGAACACGGCGCCGGCCACCGCCAACGCCCGCGCCACGCCCGGTTGCTGGCCCAGGGCCTGGGCCATGCCCAGCACGCCGGCGGCGATCAGCAGCGCGTCGGCCGCCGCACAGAACAGCACCACGCTGCCCACATGCGCGCGCCGCAGGCCCTGGCGCAGCACAAAGGCGTTTTGCGCGCCGATGGCCACGATCAAGCCCAGGCCCAGCGCCATCGCTTGCAGAAACACGGGCAGGGCGTTCGCGGGCAGGTTGGCGGCGGTCATGGTGCGCCGAGCTTGCCAGCTGCGGCGGGTCTTCGCCATGGCCATGTGCTGCATGACCCGGTCTGCCCTGCAATTGCGCGGGCCAGGCGTCCCTGGCGCCAGAATGCGCGCCATGCCGCCCCCCGGTCAGGCCGCCGCACTGGCCCCGCCCGCCAAACCCGCCAAGCCCGCCAAGCCCGCCAAGTCGGCGCCCCAGCGGGCGATGGACAAGCTCGGCCTGCGGCGCGACATCGACCTGGCCCTGCACCTGCCCATCCGCTACGAGGACGAAACCCGCATCACCGCCATTGCCGACAGCCCGGACAACAGCCCGGTGCAGGTCGAAGGCGTGGTCAGCGAATGCCGCATCGAGCAGCGCGGCCGCCGCCAGCTGCTGGTGCGCCTGGCCGATGGCAGCGACAGCCTGCTGCTGCGCTTTTTGAATTTCTACCCCAGCCACCAGAAGACCCTGGCCGTGGGCCAGCGGGTGCGGGTGCGCGGCGAGGCGCGCAGCGGCTTCTTCGGCCGCGAGATGGTGCACCCCCACTTCAAGGCGGTGGACGCGCAGACGCCGCTGGCCACGGCGCTGACGCCGGTCTACCCCACCAGCGCCCAGTTGCCGCAGGCCTACCTGCGCAAGGCCGTGGCCGCTGGCCTGGCGCGTGCGCCGCTGGACGAAGCTGCTGCCGCCCGGCACCGTGCCGCCCGGCCTGCCCACGCTGCGTGCGGCCTTGCGCCATCTGCACCAGCCTGGCCCCGAGGTGCCACTGGCCGCGCTGGAAGACCGCAGCCACCCGGCCTGGCAGCGGCTGAAGTTCGAGGAGCTGCTGGCCCAGCAGTTGTCGCAGCTGACCGCCCAGCGTGAGCGCCAGCGCCTGCGGGCACCGCAGCTGCTGGCCGCGCCCGGCGGCCTGCGCGACCAGCTGCTGGCGGCGCTGCCGTTTCAGCTGACCGCCGCCCAGCAGCGCGTGGGCGAGGAGATCGCCGCCGACATGGGTCGCGCCGCCGGCGACGGCCAGGCCGATGCTGGACCGGGTGCTACACCGGGTGTCACACCGGGCGCCGCGCCCATGCACCGCCTGCTGCAAGGTGATGTGGGCTCAGGCAAGACGGTGGTGGCGGCACTGGCGGCGGCGGTGGCCATCGACAGCGGCTGGCAGTGCGCCTTGATGGCCCCCACCGAGCTGCTGGCCGAGCAGCATTTCCGCAAGCTGGTGCAGTGGCTGGACCCGCTGCTGGCCGCGCGTGGCCAGACCCTGGCCTGGCTCACCGGCAGCCGCAAGGGCAAGGGCAGGGCGGCGATGGTGGCGACGGTGGCCAGCGGCGAAGCGGCGCTGGTGGTGGGCACCCATGCGGTGATCCAGCACGACGTGCACTTCGCCCGGCTGGGCCTGGCGGTGATCGACGAGCAGCACCGCTTTGGCGTGGCGCAGCGGCTGGCGCTGCGCAACAAGCTGGCGGCCGATGCCGGCAGCCCGCTGGAGCCGCACCTGCTGATGATGAGCGCCACGCCCATCCCGCGCACCCTGGCCATGAGCTACTTCGCCGACCTGGACGTCAGCACCATCGACGAGCTGCCGCCCGGGCGCACGCCGGTGCTGACCAAGGTGTTTGCCGACGAGCGCCGGCCGCAGGTGATCGGCCGCATCGCCGACGAGGTGGCAGCGCGGCCGCCAGGTCTACTGGGTCTGCCCGCTGATCGAGGAAAGCGAGCACATCGACCTGCAGAACGCCACCGCCACCCATGCCCAGCTCAGCGCCGCCCTGCCCGGCCAGATGGTGGGCCTGCTGCACGGCCGCATGCCGGCGGCCGAAAAGACGGCGGTGATGGCGCTGTTCTCGGGTGGCCAGATGGCGGTGCTGGTGGCCACCACGGTGATCGAGGTGGGTGTGGACGTGCCCAATGCCAGCCTGATGGTGATCGAGCATGCCGAGCGCTTCGGCCTGAGCCAGCTGCACCAGCTGCGTGGCCGGGTCGGGCGCGGCGCGGTGGCCAGCGTCTGCGTGCTGCTGTACCAGGGCCCGCTGTCGCCCACCGGCCGCGACCGCTTGCGCGCCATGGCCGAAACCACCGACGGCTTCGAGATCGCCCGGCGCGACCTGGAGATCCGCGGCCCGGGTGAATTCATGGGCGCGCGCCAGAGCGGCGACGCCCTGCTGCGCTTTGCCGACCTGGCCGACGACGCGCCCCTGCTGCAGTTGGCACGCGACCTGGCGCCGCGTTTGTTGGCGCAGCACCCGGCCGCCGCCCGCGCACATGTGGCGCGCTGGCTGGACAGCCGGGCCGATTACCTGAAGGCTTGAAACCAGGCGCCGTCCTGGGTGGCGACCTGAATGCCGACGCCGCCGCTGGGCCGCAGAAACTGGCCGGCGAGCCGGGCTTGATCGCGGTGCCAATCCTGGCAAACCCGATGCCGAAAATATTGACAGACGGGACGATACTGCAGCGACGCAATGCGTGATTTTTTCTCGTTTCCCTGGGGAACTATCGGTGTGGCGCAATATTTGCATGGGCTGTTGGTCGGTTCCACCTTCAGGCGCCGCGCTCACAATTTTTGGGATTCGCATGAAACGTCTACTCTTTGCTGCCGCGCTGTGCTGTGCGGGCATGGCGCAAGCCGCAATGGTGTCCGGCCTGGAAGGCCGGTTCGCGCTGTCAAATTGGACCAGCGTCACCGACACGGGCAGCATCGCCGTGACGGCGCCTGATGGCCCGGTGGTCTTGACCAGCGGTGACGACGCCTCGGGAACTGCCGCCTTCACCCGCTTCTTCATCCTGTTCGACACCGCCGCCACGGTGCACTTCGACTGGAACTACGACACGCTGGACAGCGATCCGTTTTTCGATCCCTTCGGCTATGTGTTGTCGAATGATGTGTCCGACCTGCTGAACAGTTTCAGCCAGCTGAGCGATGACTTCGGTGGTACCACACAAGCCGGTACGCAATCGGTCGTGGTTGCAGCCGGACAGTATTTCGGCTTTGCCGCGCAGTCAGACAACAGCTTTGGCGCTGCCACCACCACGGTGAGCGGCCTGCGTGTAGCCGTCGTGCCGGAACCCGGCGCCCTGGCGCTGCTGGCGGTGGCTCTGGCTGCCGCTGCCGCCGCCACCCGGCGCCGCCGCAGCATGTGATTGTTTGCGCCAGCCACTGCCAGCCGGCAGTGGCGCGCCACGGCAGCCATGCCAACCCTGCTTGCGCTTTGTTCATGACCCAAGGATGTGCCCGATGAATCGACTTCGTTCCGGACTCTTGCTCACGGTGCTTGCAGCCGGCTTGGCCGCCTGTGGCGGCGGCACGGACAGCGGCGCATCCGCCGCAGCCCAGGCCGACAACCTGCGCGCCACCGCCCTGGGTGCCTTGCGCACACCGGTGGCCAGCGCTGTGGACGCGCGTCTGGCACGCGCGACCGGGCCGGTCAACGTGTGGGTGCAACTGGATGCCAATTCGCTGGCCCGCGCCCGGGCGCTGCTGGTCAACACCACGCCCGGCAGCAAGCGCACGCAAGGCAGCAGCACGGGTGAAGGCAGTGCGGTTGCGGCGGCCATGGTGGCGCAGCGTGCCACCGTGCAGGCGCAGCAAAGCGCCACCGCCCAGCGCATCCAGGCCCTGGGTGGCAAAGAGCTGGCCCGGGTGCAAGTGGCGCACAACGCGATCGCCATCACCATCGACGCTGCCCGCTTGCCAGCGCTGGCCAAGTTGCCAGGTGTGGTGCGGGTGCGGCCGGTGCTGCACTATGAAAAGCATCTGGGTGAGACCGTGCCCTATGTCGGCGGAACTGCAGTGCAGACCGCCGGCACCGACGGCACCGGCGTGGTGGTGGCCGTGCTCGATTCGGGCATCGACTACACCCATCGAAACCTGGGTGGATCCGGTTCTGCTGCAGACTGGGCCGCCGCCAGCACCGACCCCACCGTGGTGCCGGCCGGCCTGTTCCCGTCGGCCAAGGTGGTGGGCGGCTACGACTTTGTCGGCTCGACCTGGTCGACCACCAGCGAGACCCGCAGCGAAGACCCGAATCCCATCGACGACGGCTCGGCGCGTGGCCATGGCACCCATGTGGCCGACATCATTGCCGGCCGCAGCCTGGACGGCACGCACAAAGGCATGGCGCCGGGTGCGCAGCTGGTCGCCGTGAAGGTGTGCTCCAGCGTCAGCTCCAGCTGCAACGGCATCGCCTTGCTCAAAGGCATGGACTACGTGCTCGACCCCGACGGCAACCCCGCCACCGATGACGCGGTGGACGTGGTCAACCTGTCCTTGGGCAGCAGTTACGGTCAGATTGAAGACGACCTGACGCAGGCGGTCAGCAACGCAGTGGCTGCCGGCGTGGTGGTGGTGATCTCTGCCGGCAACTCGGCCGACCGGCCGTACATCGTCGGCTCACCGTCCATCGCCCCGGGCGCCATCAGCGTGGCCCAGACCCAGGTGCCCAGCGCCACGGCAGTGCCGCTGTTGGTCAACGCGCCGGCATCCATTGCCGGTGTGTATGGCAACACCGCCTTGCTGGAATGGGCGCCCATCGGCGCCGGCGTCAGCGGCGACGTGGTCTATGTCGGCCGCGCCTGCCCGGGCGATGCCTTGCTGGCCAACCCGGCCGGCAAGATCGCGCTGATCGATCGCGGTACCTGCAACATCAGCGCGAAGGTCGACTATGCGAGCAACGCCGGCGCCGTGGGCACCTTGATCGGCCTGATTGCTGCTGGCGATGCGGTTGCGTTCTCGCTGGGCGACGGCAGCAACTTTGCGCCGTCGATGGTCATCCAGCAATCGCTGTCCAGCAGCATCAAGTCGCGTCTGGCGGCTGGGCAAACAGTCAATGTCTCGCTCAGCCCGTCGGCGTCGATCGCCTTGGTGGGCAGCATGGCGGGCACGTCGTCGCGCGGCCCGTCCATGGCCACGCAGCTGATCAAGCCCGAGATCGGTGCCCCCGGTGCGTCGGTGTCGGCGAATGCGGGCTCTGGCACCGGCACGTCGGCGTTTGGTGGCACCTCGGGTGCAGCGCCCATGGTTGCAGGAGCGGCGGCGCTGCTGCTGCAGGCCCACCCGGGCCGCTCGCCGCTGCAGGTCAAGGCCATGTTGATGAACAGCGCCGAGACCACGGTCTACACCAACCCGGCCACGCTGCCTGCTGGCCTGGCGCCCATCACCCGCATCGGCGCGGGTGAACTGCGTGTCGCCCGTGCCATGGCGCTGACAGCCGCAGCCTGGGACCAGCAGTCGCTGTCGGCAGCCTTGTCGTTCGGCGCGGTTGACGCGGACAAGCAGGTGCTGCTGAACAAGACCGTCACGCTGGAAAACTTCGGCAGCACGGCGCGCACCTACACCATCACGCCCAGCTTCCGCTATGCCGATGACGCTGCCAGCGGTGCGGTGCAATTGCAGGTGCAGTCGTCGGTGACCGTGCCGGCCGGTGGCACGGTCACCATCCCGGTGCGCATGGTCATCAACCCTGCCAACTTGCCTGCCTGGACGCTCAACGGCGGCGCCAGCGGTGGCAACGGTGCCTTGCTCAATGGCCCGGAGTACGACGGCTACCTGAGCTTGACCTCGGGCAATGAAAAGCTGTCGCTGCCCTGGCATGTGCTGCCGCGCAAGGCAGCAGCCATCACCGGTATCCGCCCGACGGGCGCCCGTGCGGCCAACGTGATCACCTTGAAGAACGTGGGCGCTGAGTTCGGCGGCTACGACTACGACGTGTTCTCGCTGATCGGCAGCAGCGCTGCGCTGCCGCCTAGCGACTTTCCTGCGGCAGGTGACAGCTTTGCCACCATTGATGTGCGTTCGGTGGGTGTGCGCTACCTGCCGCCAAGTGAATGCGGTGGCAATTGCCTGGAGTTCGCGATCAGCAATTACGGCCGCCAGTCGCATCCCAACTACCCAGCCGGTTTCGAGATCTACGTCGACACCAACAGCGATGGCGAGGATGACTACGTGATCTACAACGCCGAAGGTGGTGGCTTTGGCGCGACGGGGCAAAACCGGGTGTTTGTGGCGTCGCTCAGTGGCGGTTCAGCTTCATCGGTGTTCTTCACCGACGCCGACCTGAATTCGGGCAACCTGATCTTCACGGTCTTGCTCAACGATGAAGGACTGGCCGGTCTGCCCAGCCTGAACGCACCCACCAGCGCCACGCTGGGCATCTCCGCGTACGCGTACGACAACTACTTCACCGGCAACTACACCGACGTCGTGGAAGGCATGCGGTTCACACCCAATGCGCCGCGCTACCGCGTCAACAGCGGCATTCCGTATGGTGCTGTGCCCAAGGGCCCGTTGCTCAATCTGCCGTTCACCAAGAACCCTGCGGTAACGGCAGCGCAAAGCTCCGAGACCGGTCTGCTGCTGATGTACCGGCGCAATGCAGGTGCCGAAAGCCAGGCCTTCCTGATCCCGTGACCCTGTGCTGCGGCGCTGGCTGGCGGCCTCGGCTGCCGGCCAGCGCCCGCAACCCCCAAGGGGCCGCCCGTGCGGCCCCTTTTTTACGCCCGGCCGCAGCCACGCCCACGCCGCCGGCCGGCGCCCGCCGGTGGTGGGCTGGCCATAATCGTCGGCATGACCCTGACCGAGTTGCGCTACATCGTCGCGGTGGCCCGCGAGCGGCACTTTGGCCGCGCCGCCGAGGCCTGCTTCGTGTCCCAGCCCACGCTGAGCGTGGCCATCAAGAAACTGGAAGAAGAGCTGGACCTCAAGCTCTTCGAGCGCGGCGCCAGCGAGGTCAGTGTCACGGCGCTGGGCGAGGCCATCGTGCGGCAGGCGCAATCGGTGCTGGAGCAGGCCGCTGCCATCAAGGAGATCGCCAAGCGCGGCAAAGACCCGCTTGAGCGGCCCGCTGCGCCTGGGCGTGATCTACACCATCGGCCCCTACCTGCTGCCCGAACTGGTGCGCCATGCCATCGAGCTGACGCCGCAGATGCCGCTGATGCTGCAGGAGAACTTCACCGTCAAGCTGCTGGACATGCTGCGCACCGGTGAGCTGGACTGCGCCATCCTGGCCGAGCCGTTTCCGGACACCGGCCTGGCCACCGCGCCGCTGTACGACGAGCCCTTCCTGGTGGCCGCGCCCGCCACGCACCCCATGGCCAGGCTGCCCCACATCAGCAGCGAAGAACTGAAGCAGGAGACCATGCTGCTGCTGGGCACCGGCCACTGCTTTCGCGACCAGGTGCTCGAGGTCTGCCCCGAGTTCGCCCGCTTCTCCAGCGACGCCGAGGGCATCCGCAAGAGCTTCGAGGGCAGCTCGCTGGAAACCATCCGCTACATGGTGGCCGCCGGCATGGGCATCACCGTGGTGCCGCAGCTCAGCGTGCGCACCTGGGACCGCAGCGAGGGCCCGAACCAGCAGGTGGTCTACCTGCCCTTCAGTGCGCCCGTGCCCACCCGCCGGGTGGTGCTGGCCTGGCGGCGCAGCTTCACCAGGTATGAAGCGATTGCAGCGCTGCGCAATGCGGTCTACGCTTGTGCGCTTGAAGGTGTGACACGCCTGTCCTGATGTGCCGCTGCCGGGCTGTTGTCGGGCGGCTATCGCAACGATAGCTGGCACCACTATCAGGGCCTTTGTGTCAATTGTTTTGACCCGGCGGGCCGCAGCTTTTTACAGTCAGGGCGCGTTCCACCTTTCCACAACCAGGAGACAGCATGAACCACCCGACCCCCGCAGACGAACAACGTGCCATTGCCGCAGCCGGTGGCTGCCCCTTTGCTGCCGGCGCCCGTCAGCAAGCCGTGTCCACCGCCCGCACCAATGCCGACTGGTGGCCGAATTCACTCAACCTGAAGGTGCTGCACCAGCAATCACCGCTGGTCAGCCCCATGGACCCGGGCTTCAAGTACGCCGAGGCCTTCAAGACCCTGGACCTGGACGCCGTGGTCGGTGACCTCACCGCCCTGATGACCGACTCGCAGGACTGGTGGCCGGCGGACTACGGCCACTACGGCCCGTTTTTCATCCGCATGGCCTGGCATGCTGCCGGCACGTACCGCATTGCCGACGGCCGCGGCGGCGCGGGCAGCGGCTCGCAGCGCTTTGCGCCGCTCAACAGCTGGCCTGACAACGGCAACCTCGACAAGGCGCGGCGCTTGCTGTGGCCGATCAAGCAGAAGTACGGCGACAAGCTGTCCTGGGCCGACCTGTTTGTGCTGACCGGCAATGTGGCGCTGGACTCCATGGGCTTCAAGACCTTCGGCTTTGCCGGCGGCCGCCCCGACATCTACGAGCCCGAAGACGACATCTACTGGGGCCCGGAGGCTGAATTCCTGGCCACCAGCGACAAGTCGCCCAGCCGCTATGCCGGCGACCGGGAACTGGCCAACCCGCTGGCTGCCGTGCAGATGGGCCTGATCTACGTCAACCCGCAAGGCCCGGACGGCAACCCCGACCCGCTGGCGTCGGCCCGCGATGTGCGCGAGACCTTTGCGCGCATGGCCATGAACGATGAAGAAACCGTGGCGCTGACCGCCGGTGGCCACACCTTCGGCAAGATGCACGGTGCCGCCCCTGAATCCCACAAGGGCCCGGAGCCCGAGGGCGCAGCGATTGAAGAGCAGGGCTTTGGCTGGACCAGCAACTACGGCTCGGGCAAGGGCGTGGACACCATCACCAGCGGCCTGGAAGGCGCCTGGACGCCGACCCCGACCAAGTGGGACATGAGCTACTTCGAGACCCTGTTCGGCTATGAATGGGAATTGAGCAAGAGCCCGGCCGGCGCGCACCAGTGGAAGCCCAAGGGCGGCGCCGGTGCCACCACCGTGCCGGATGCACATGACCCCAGCAAGCGCCATGCGCCGGTGATGTCCACCGCCGACATGGCCATGCGCATGGACCCGGCCTACGAGAAGATCTCGCGCCACTTCATGGCCAACCCGGACGCGTTTGCCGATGCCTTCGCCCGTGCCTGGTACAAGCTGACCCACCGCGACATGGGCCCGCGTTCACGCTACCTGGGCAAGCTGGTGCCGGCGGAAGTCATGATCTGGCAAGACCCGGTGCCTGATTGCGACCACCCGCTGGTCGACGCGCAGGACATCGCCGCGCTCAAGGCCCAGGTGCTGGCCAGCGGCCTGAGCACCGGCCAGCTGGTGCGCACCGCCTGGGCCTCGGCCTCCACCTTCCGGGGTGGCGACAAGCGTGGCGGCGCCAACGGGGCCCGCATCCGTCTGGCACCGCAGAAGGACTGGGAAGTCAACCAGCCGGCGGAGCTGGCCCAGGTGCTGGCCAAGCTCGAAGCCATCCAGGCAGCCTTCAACAGCAAGGCCAGTGGCGGCAAGAAGATCTCGCTGGCCGACCTGATCGTGCTGGCCGGCAGTGCTGCGGTGGAAGCCGCTGCCAAGCAAGGCGGTGTCGACGTGGCCGTGCCGTTTGCACCGGGCCGCACCGACGCCACCCAGGCGCAGACCGATGTGGCGTCCTTCGCGCCGCTGGAGCCCACCAGCGACGGCTTCCGCAACTACTGCCGTGCCGGCAGCGAGGCATCGGCCGCCGAAACGCTGATCGACCGTGCCAACCTGTTGACGCTGACGGCGCCCGAAATGACCGTGCTGGTGGGCGGCCTGCGGGTGCTGGGTGCCAACCACGGCCAGTCGGGCCACGGCGTGTTCACCACCCGCCCGGGCGTGCTGAGCAACGACTTCTTCGTGCACCTGCTGGACATGGGCGTGCAGTGGGCGCGCACCGGCAGTGCCGGCGTGCTGGAAGGCCGTGACCGCAAGACCGGTGAAGTCAAGCGCACCGGCACGGTGGTCGACCTGGTGTTTGGTTCGAACGCACAGCTGCGGGCGCTGGCCGAGGCCTATGCCCAGAGCGATGCCCAGCAGCGCTTTGTGCGTGACTTCGTCAAGGCCTGGACCAAGGTGATGAACCTGGACCGTTACGACCTGGCCTGATGCCCGTGCGCCTGGGGTCGGGCCGGGTTTGCAGGCACACTGCGGCCCCATGCCCGCGCCCGACCCGCTGATCCGTCTGCACCAGGTCGACAAGCGCTTCGACACCGGTTTCCAGGCGCTGGCCGGTGTGTCGCTGGCGGTGCGTGGCGGTGAATTCGTGGCCTTGCTCGGCCCGTCGGGCTGCGGCAAGAGCACGGTGCTGCGGCTGGCCGCCGGGCTTGACACACCGACGGCCGGCACGGTGCAGGCACCTGCCTTGGCGGCAGGCAATGACAAGGCGGTGGCCATGCCACCGCCTTTGTCTTCCAGGAGCCCACGCTGATGCCCTGGGCCACCGTGGCCGACAACGTCTGGCTGCCGCTGCGCCTGCAGGGCCAGGGCCGTGCCCAGGCCCTGCCGGCCGTGCAGGCGGTGCTGGCCCGGGTGGGGCTGGCCGACTTTGCCGGTGCCCACCCGGCGCAGCTGTCGGGCGGCATGAAGATGCGCGCCTCGATCGCCCGCGCCCTGGTCACCCAGCCGCAGGTGCTGCTGATGGACGAGCCCTTCGCCGCGCTGGACGACATCACCCGCCAGGCGCTGAATGCCGACCTGCTGCAGTGGTGGCACGGCGCTGGCCACATGGCCGCGCTGTTTGTCACCCACAGCGTGGCCGAGGCCGTGTTTCTCAGCCAGCGGGTGCTGGTGATGGCGGCCCGGCCCGGCCGGGTGGTGGCCGAACTGGCCATCGACGCGCCCTACCCGCGGCCGGCTGGCTTTCGCCACAGTGCAGGCCTTCACCGACAGCTGCCGCCAACTGGGCGACGCGCTGGCCGCTGCCCATGGCGCAGCGCCGCACGCTGCATGAGGGCGGCGCTGCTGGCCATGCTGCGAACCTGGGCCCTGCCGGCCCTGGTGCTGCTGGCGCTGATCGCCGCCTGGGAGCTGCTGGTGCGCGCTGGCCGGCATCCCCGCCTACACCCTGCCGGCACCCAGCCTGGTGCTGCAGACCCTGGTGGCCAACTTCGGCTCGCTGGCCGGCAGCTGGTGGGTGACGGTGAAGATCACGCTGGGCGCGCTGGCCCTGGCCTGTGCCGGCGGTGTGCTGATCGCCGCGGCCTTTGCGCTGTCGCCCACGCTGGAGCGGGCGCTGTTCCCGGTGGCCGTGGTGCTGCAGGTCACGCCCATCGTGGCGGTGGCGCCGCTGATCCTGATCTACGTGGAAAGCACCACCGCCGCGCTGCTGCTGTGCGCCTGGATCGTGGCCTTCTTCCCGATCCTGTCGAACACCGTGATCGGCCTGCGCGCGGCCGACGCCAACCTGCGCGACCTGTTCCGCCTGTACCGCGCCACGCCCTGGCAGCGGCTGCGCCTGCTGCGCGCTGCCGGCGGCGCTGCCGTACTTCGTGGCCGGGCTGAAGATCTCGCGGCGGCCTGAGCCTGATCGGCGCGGTGACGGCCGAGATGGTGGCCGGCGCCGCCGGCCGCGACACCGGCCTGGCCTCGCGCATCCTGGAGGCCAGCTTTCGCACCGAGACACCCAAGATGTTCGCCGCGCTGACGCTGCTGGTGCTGACCGGCGTGCTGATCTTCGGGCTCTTCAACGCCCTCTCACGCTGGCTGCTGGGCCCGTGGCATGCTACGGAGCGAACCGCCCGTTCTGACACCGAGCCTGCATCCGCCTCTTCAAGGATGACCCCCATGCGCGCACGCTGCTGCACTCGCCACCTGCGCCGCTCGCCGCCTGCTGGCCAGGCCCCAGCACAGGCCCAGGCCCAGGACAAGATCACCTTCGCCACCAACTGGAAGGCCCAGGCCGCCCACGGCGGCTTCTACCAGGCGGTGGCCGACGGCACCTACAAGAAGTACGGGCTGGACGTCACCATCCAGCCCGGCGGCCCGCAGGTCAACAACCGGCCGCTGCTGCCGGCCGGCCGCATCGACTTCCTGATGACCGGCAACCTGCTGCACAGCTTCGACAACGTCAAGAACAAGGTGCCCACCGTGGTGGTGGCGGCGATGTTCCAGAAAGACCCGCAGGCCCTGATGGCCCACCCCGGCCAGGGTTATGACGAGCTTCGAGGCGCTGAAGAACGCGCCGCTGGCCTTGATCGCCAAGGACGGCCAGTTCAGCTGGTGGCAGTGGCTGAAGGTGACGCACGGCTTCCAGGACGAGGCGCTCAAGCCCTACAACTACAACCTCGGCCCCTTCCTGGCCAACAACAAGGCCATCCAGCAGGGCTACTCGGTGGCCGAGCCGATCTACGTCGAGAACCAGGGCAAGTTCAAGCCGGTGGTGCACCTGCTGGCCGACCACGGCTTCTCCACCTACAGCACGGTGATCGAGGCCCGCACCGACACCGTGCAAGAACAAGCCCGACCTGGTGCAGCGCTTCGTGGACGCGTCGGCCATCGGCTGGGTGAACTACCTCTACGGCAACCGCAAGGCGGCCAACGCGCTGATGATCAAGGACAACCCCGAGATGACCGAGGCCGAGATGGAGGCCAGCGTGGCGCTGATGAAGGCCCAGGGCATCGTCGATTCGGGCGAGGCCGCCAGCCAGGGGCATCGGCGCGATGAACGCCGCCCGGGTGAAGGACTTCTACGACCAGATGGTCAAGGCCGGCCTGTACAAGGCCGGCGAGGTGGACCTGGCCCAGGTGGCCACCTACCAGTTCGTCAACAAGGGCGTGGGCCAGGACATCAAGGCCAAGCTTGGCGGCAAGTGACTTGCTGTCACCCGCACACCCAAACAACCAGGACCTCCATGGCCAAGACCAAGACAGGCAAGACCGCTGACATGCCTAAGACCACCAAGCTCGCCAAGATCGCGGCAGCAGCCTCGGTGGCTGCGCCCCACATCAACATCGGCATCAGTGCAGACGACCGCGCTGCCATTGCCGGCGGGCTGAGCCAGTTGCTGGCCGACACCTACACGCTGTACCTCACCACCCACAACTTCCACTGGAACGTCACCGGGCCGATGTTCAACACGCTGCACACCATGTTCATGGCGCAGTACACCGAGCTGTGGACGGCGGTGGACCCGGTGGCCGAGCGCATCCGCGCACTGGGCCACACCGCGCCGGGCTCTTATGCGCAGTTTGCGGCACTGTCGACCCTGCCTGATGCGCCGGCCGAGCCGCCCAAGGCGCTGGCCATGGTCAAGGTGCTGGTCGAGGGCCACGAGGCCGTGGCCCGCACCGCACGTGCGTTGTTTCCCCTGGTGGACAAGGCCGGCGACGAGCCCACGGCCGACCTGCTGACCCAGCGCCTGACGGTGCACGAGCAGACCGCCTGGATGCTGCGCAGCCTGCTCGAAGCGTGATCGGCCTGAACGGCTGAACCCCTGAACGCCTGAACCCCTGAGGCCGCGCTGCCAGCCGCCGGCGGGTGTTACACCTGCACGAAAAAGCGCATGGGCAGCAGGCTCAAGGCGCTGCGCAGCGGAAGCTGCTGGCCGTCTCCACATCCCCGCCGGCATAGCGCAGCACCTGCGGATGCGGGCACAGCGGCCGGCTGCGCTGCGGCGACCAGCTGGCCGGCAGCTCGCGGTTGGCCGGGTTCACCTTGGCCACCAGGCGCTCTGGTGCCTGGCCTTTTTCGACCCAGTCGACCAGGGCGCCCAGCGCGTCGACCTGGTCGGTGGCCGGGCCGCCGTGGCAATGGCCCATGCCCGGCACCGTGAACACCCGTGCCACCTGGTTGGCCGTCGCCAGGCCCAGATTGGCCTGCAGCCGGTCGGCCCAGCGCAGGCTGTCGTTGACCGAGAACACCGGGTCGCTGGCGCCGTGCAGCAGCAGCAGCTTGCCCTTGGCGCGCGCCAGCTCGGTCAGCATGGGGGATTCGGCATCGGGCGGGGTCATCGTGGCCACCGCCGATTCGGTGAACAGCGCATCGCTGGCAAAGATCTTGGCGGCGTCGCGGTCGAAGTCGAAGCGCGCCAGATAGGCCAGCAGGTCGCCGGGCGCACCACGCACCGCTGTGGGCGGGGTGGTGAGGATGTGCGACAGCGCGCCGGCGCCCATCACCGCGACGATCGGCAGCCTGTCCCAGGGCAGCGACGTCGGATTCCAGCTTCCAGGTGCGCCAGCCGGCGGCGGCCATGCCGGCATCAAACGGCCAGTCGCTGTAGAGCTGCTGGCCGCGGCTGTTGCGCGGGCCGTCCATGCTGCGCTGCAGCGCGGCCACCTGCGGCGCGCTGAGGCAGGCGTCCACCTTGCCGGCCGGGCATTGCAGATCGCTCAGCCGGAAGGCCTTCTGGCAGCGCGCCAAGTCGCCCACCATGCCGTCGACCAGCAGGTCCAGCGCATCGCAGCGGGCCAGCACCCGGTCGGCCACCAGCTTCAGGTCGGCCGGGCTGAAGGCGCGGCGGATGTCGGCGTCCACCGTGCGCCAGGCCTGCACGTCCCAGGCATGCTGCAGCGCCGCCTTGGGCAGATTGAAGCCCGGCGCCACGGCCAGGATGCCGTCGTAGCGGCTGCCCTGGCGGCTGGCCGCGACCATGGCGTGGCGCCCGCCGTTGCCGCAGCCGGCCATGTAGTTGTGCTGTGCCGGCCGGCCGTAATGCTGGCGCATCAGCGCCTGTGCCACCGGCCACAGTGCGTCGGTGGCGGCGTAGCCATAGTCGCGCCGGGCCTGGCGGTCCAGGCCGAAGACCTGGCCACGCACCAGGCCGCTGGCCAGGTTGGCCGGGTCTTCAGCCGCGTGGCCGGCGTCGCTGCTCAGCACCGCAAAGCCGCGGCTCAGGGCGTCGGGCAAGGTGGCGGCCTGCGGCCCGAAGGCCGGCAGCACCAAGCCGTCGTCGCCGCCATTGGCCTGGTGCAGGAAGCGCTGCGTCCATTGTTGCGGCAGGCGCATTTCGAAGCCGATGGCATAGCGCTTGCCATCGTCGCCCTGGCGCTCATGCAGTTTGCCGCTGACCAGGCAGTGCGCCGGGTGGCCCTGGCCATCGGCCGCCACATGGCGGGTGTCGGTGATCCGCAGGGCGTCCATGGCCCGCAGGGCGCTGGGCAATTGGTTGCAAGCGGTGCCGCCCTGGTGGGCCGCCTGGTTGGCGCAGCCCGACACCAGCAGCGCTGCCGCAGCCGCCAGCGCCCCCCCGATCACAGGCCGGTGGCGTCGTCGCGTGACTGCGGGGCGTGCATCGGCGTGCATCATGTCCTTCGGGTTGGCTGCCAGTGGGGCACTCTACCGCCGCTGGACGCCCCGGCGTTCAGGCCAGCACACCCATGCCGTTGCCGGCCGACGCTGCGTTGTGCGCGCTTTGTGCGCGCTGCGGGCCGCGGCGTGTCAGCGCCCGGTGGGGAAGTTGAACTCCGCGCCCTTGGCGATGCTCTCGGGCCAGCGCTGCATCACGCTCTTTTGCTTGGTGTAGAAGCGCACGCCCTCTTCGCCGTAGGCGTGCATGTCGCCGAACAGGCTCTTTTTCCAGCCGCCAAAGCCGTGCCAGGCCATCGGCACCGGGATCGGCACGTTCACGCCCACCATGCCCACCTGCACCTTGCGGGTGAATTCACGCGCAATGCCGCCGTCGCTGGTGTAGAGCGACACGCCATTGCCGAATTCATGGTCGTTGACCAGTTGCAGCGCGGTGGCGAAATCGGGCACACGCACACAGACCAGCACCGGGCCGAAGATCTCTTCCTTGTAGATGCGCATGGCCGGCGTCACATGGTCGAACAGCGTGCCGCCGGTGAAGAAGCCGCCCTCCAGCCCCGGCACCTGCAGGCCGCGGCCATCGACCACCAGCGTCGCGCCTTCTTCGACGCCGATGCCGATGTAGCCCTCGATGCGGTCCTTGGCCTCGGCCGTGACGATGGGGCCCATCTCGGCGGACAGGTCCATCGGGTTGGCCACCTTCAGCGCACGGCGCGCGCTCGGCCACCTTGGGCACGATCTGGTCGGCGATGTCGCCCACCAGCACCGCGACTGAAATCGCCATGCAGCGCTCGCCGGCCGAGCCGTAGGCCGCGCCGATCAAGGCGTCCACCGCCTGCTCCACATTGGCGTCGGGCATCACCACCAGGTGGTTCTTGGCGCCGCCCAGGGCCTGCACCCGCTTGCCGTGGTGGGCGCCGGTCTCGTAGATGTACTGCGCGATCGGCGTGCTGCCGACGAAGCTGACCGCCTTCACGTCGGGGTGGGCCAGCAGCGCGTCGACTGCCACCTTGTCGCCCTGCACCACGTTGAACACGCCGTCGGGCAGGCCGGCCTGCTTCAGCAGCTCGGCCATGAACAGGCTGCAGCTGGGGTCGCGCTCGCTGGGCTTCAGGATGAAGGCGTTGCCGGTGGCCAGCGCCAGCGGGAACATCCACAGCGGCACCATGCACGGGAAAGTTGAACGGCGTGATGCCGGCCACCACGCCCAGCGGCTGGCGCAGGGTGTGGTTGTCGATGCCGGTGGACACCTGGTCGGTGAAGGCGGTCTTCAGCAGCTCGGGCGCGCCGCAGGCGAATTCGACGATGTCGATGCCGCGCGCCACCTCGCCCTGGGCGTCGGTGAACACCTTGCCATGCTCGGCGCTGATCATCGCGGCCAGCGTGTCCTTGTGCTGGTTCAGCAGCGCCAGGAAATTGTTCAGCACCCGCGCGCGGCGGATCGGTGGCAGTTCGCCCCAGGCCGGCTGGGCCGCCACGGCGTTGGCCACGGCGGCGGCCACCTCGTCGGCACTGGCCAGCGCCACCTGGCGCGCCACCGGCCGGTGGCCGGGTTGTAGACCGCCTGCTGGCGGCCGCTGGTGCCTGGCACGGTGCGCCCGGCGATGAAGTGGCCCACATCGGTGGTCTGGGTGAAGGCTTCGGGTGCGCCCATGGCGTGTCTCCTGCGGGGTGGTGGCGAGTGCCCACAGTCTAGGCAGTGCGGCGGCGCGCGACTAGCCGGCTGCAGCTGGATTCATTGTTCGAAATCCTGAACAATGGGTGGCAAATTCCAAGAACAACGCCAGCAGCCCCATGGACATCCGCCGCATCGAAACCCTGTGGAGCCATGTGCACTGGCTGGGCGTGCTGGGCACGCTGGGCAGTTTCACCGCAGCGGCGCAGCGCCTGGGCGTCAGCAAGGCCGCGATGAGCCAGCGCATCAGCGAGCTGGAGCGCGCCGCCGGCGTGCCGCTGGTGCTGCGCACCACCCGCAGCGTGCGCCTGACCGAGGCCGGCCAGCAACTGGCCGACGCCACCGGCGCGCGCCTTCGAGACCATCGGCACCGCCTTTGCCGGCATCAAGGACCTGGCCGCCACGCCGCGTGGCCGCCTGCGGCTGACCGCGCCGGTGGCGCTGGCGCGCCAGCAGATCGTGCCGCTGCTGCCGGCCTTTCTGCGCGCCCACCCCGAGGTGCGGCTGGACCTGGACCTGTCCGACCGCCTGGTGCCGCTGGCCCAGGAAGGCTATGACCTGGCCATCCGCCACACCCATGCGCCGCCCGAGACCCACACCGCCTGGGCGCTGTGCGCCACCCGGTCGCTGCTGGTGGCCAGCCGCGCCTACCTGCGCCGGCGCGGCACGCCGGCCGATCCCGCCGACCTGGCCCGCCATGACTGCCTGCCCTACCTGCGCCCGGGCGACGCGCCGGCCTGGCAGCTGACGCTGATGGCCGCCGGCAGCGACCCGGCGCCCAAGCGCACCGTGCCGATCGCCGGCCCGTTTGCGGCCAACAACAGCGAGGCCCTGCGCGAGGCGGCGCTGGCCGGGCTGGGCATCGCCCTGTTGCCCGACTTCAGTGCCCAGGCGGCGTTGCGCAGCGGCAAGCTGGTGCAGGTGCTGCCGGACTGGCAGCCCGTGGGCAGCTTCGGCGAACAGCTCTACGCCATCCGGCCCTACAGCCCCTATGTGCCACGGGCGGTGCAGGCCCTGGTGGCCTGGTTGCGCCAGGGTCTGCAGGCAGGGTTTGCCTGAGCCCGGGCCAGCGTTGCAGCGGCGGCCGGCAGGTCGGCAAGCAGCGAGGGCGACAATGCCGGCATGAGCACCTCACCGCCCCGCCGCCCGCCTGCCGGGCGCCCTGCCAGCCGTTCCAGCGGCCGCCCTGATGGTCGCTCTGATGGACGCTCCGATGGCCGCCCCAGCAGCCACAGCACCGGCCGCAGCAGCGGCCCAACACCCGCGCGGCCCGGCCCCCCGGCCACGCCGGCCCTGGCGGTGCAGCCGCTGACCGAGCCCGAACTGGCCCAGCTGCAGGCCCTGATGGACGGCATTCCCGACACGCTGCAGCCGCTGGACGTGGTGATGATCGACGGCTACCTTTGCGGCGTGCTGCTGCAGCCGGTGCCGGTGCCGCCCGAGCGCTGGTTGCCGCTGATCCCTGATGTGGACGGCCGCCCGCCGCCGGCGCGCTTCGACCTGGCCACCATGCGTGCCCTGGTGCTGCGCCGCCATGCCGAGCTGGACGCCGCCATCGCCCGCCGGCAGTGGTTCGACCCCTGGATCTACCAGCTCGACGACGAAGCCAGCCTCAGCGAAACCGTGCTGCCCTGGGTCGCCGGCTTCGCCACCGCCGTCGACGCCTTCACCACGCTGATGGACCGGCATGAAGACGCGCTGCTGGAGCCGCTGGCCACGCTGTACCGCCACCTCGACCCCGACGACCTGGAAGATGCCGACGCCTTGCTGGCCGAGATCGAGACCCTGGCGCCGCCCGAAACCCTGGCCGAGGCGGTGGAAGACCTGGTGCGCAGCGTGTTGTTGATGGCCGATGTGTCGCGCCCGGTGGCCGGTGCGCTGGCGGCCGCCCCGCGGCTGCGCCCGGGCCAGCGGCCCGTGCGTGGTGCGCCTGCCACGCGCAAACCGCCGCCCTTCCGCCGCGGCGGTTGATGCTGTTTTGCATCGGAAAGAACGATGCAAATCCGGTTTGAATCGGGGTTGGCGCGACAAAGCCGGTTCGAAAGCGCAACATCCAGGGCGTGAAGACATCCTCCGCCCCTGCTCTGTCGCCCAGGCCTGATGCCGACCCGCCCCAGCTGACCGTTTATTACGACGGCGCCTGCCCGGTCTGCAGCCGCGAGATTGCCCACTACCGCCAGCAGCCGGGTGCCCAGGCCTGTGCCTGGGTGGACGCCGCCCATTGCAGCACCGATGTCTTGGGTGCCGATCTGCCGCGTGCAGAGGCGCTGGGGCGCTTCCATGTGCGCCTGGCCGATGGCCGGCTGGTGTCTGGCGCCGCAGGTTTTGCGGCCCTGTGGCAGGCCATGCCCGGCTGGCGCTGGCTGGGCCGCCTGGTGGACTGGGCGCCCATGCGGCCCGTGGCCGCGTGGCTTATGCGGTCTTTTTGCGGCTGCGTCCGCTGTGGCGGCGCCCGCCCCAGCCGACGCGGCCGGCGTGAACAGCCTTGGCGATGGCGGGCGCAGCCACACCCCAACCCGCGCCAGCGGGCGCCAGCATCCGGGCCGATGAGCAGGCGCGCTACAACCGCCTGGCCGCCACCTGGTGGAACCCCCTGGGCCCGATGCGGCCGCTGCATGTGCTGAACCAGTTGCGGCAGAGCCGGGTGCAGGCGCTGGCCGAGGCGCATTTCGGCCGCGCTGCCGGCGCGGGCTGGCGGGCCTGCGGGTGCTGGACATCGGCTGCGGCGCCGGCCTGCTGTGCGAGCCGCTGGCCCGCGCAGGTGCGGCCGTCACCGGTGTCGACGCTGCTGCACGCAGCATCGCCATCGCCCGCGACCACGCCGCGCCGGTGGCCTGGCCATCGACTACCGCGCCGGCGACCCGGCCCAGGCGCTGCAGCCTGGTGAGCAGTTTGACGTGCTGCTGCTGCTCGAGGTGGTGGAACATGTGCAGGACATGCCAGCCTTTGTGCGCAGCGCGCTGGCCCACCTGGCGCCGGGCGGGCTGGTGGTGGCGTCCACCATCAACCGCACCTGGCGCAGTTTTGTGCTGGCCATCGTGGGTGCTGAATAGCTGCTGCGGCTGCTGCCACGCGGCACGCACCGCTGGGCTGACTTCGTGACCCCGGCCGAGCTGGACCAGGCCATGGCCGCCGGCGGCCTGTGTCAACAGCACAGCACCGGCCTGCGTTACACCCCTGTGTTGCACCGCGCCGACTGGTGCCGCAGCACGGCTGTCAACTATCTGGCCAGCTACGCGGCCGGGCCCACGACACTCGCATGCCTTAACCCCGATGCGGCCGCCGGAGCGGCAACGGGGATCCGACAACTCCGGCCTCTGAAAGCTTGCCATGACCCAACGCCGCACCTTCATCCTGACTCTCGTGCCCGCCACCCTGGCCGTCGGCGCCAGCCTGCGCGCCAACGCCCAGGCCGCCAAGATCGAAGAGAGCGATCCGGCCGCCAAGGCCGTGAAGTACGTGCACGACGCGTCCAAGCTCGACCCGGCCAAGAACGCACCCTATGTCAAGGGCAGCATCTGCGCCAACTGCGCGCTGTACGCCGGCAAGGCCACCGACGCCTGGGCGCCTTGCGCCATCGTTGCCAACAAGCAGGTCAACGGCAAGGGCTGGTGCAGCGCCTGGAACAAGAAGGCCGGCTGATCGCCTGGCGGGCGCACCCGCGCCCGCGTTGTTGCGCGCCGCGCCCATGACACAGCTGGTGTGGTTCAAGCGCGACTTGCGCGTCGACGACCACGCGCCGCTGGCCCAGGCTGCGGCGCATGGCCCGGTGCTGGCACTGCACATCACCGAGCCCTCGTTGCTGGCGTCTGATTTGTTTGACGCCAGCCACGCCCATTTCATCGAGCAAAGCCTGGCTGACCTGGAGCAGGCGCTGACTGCACGCGGCGCCCAGTTGGTGCGCCGTTGGGGCGAAGCCGTGCCTGTGCTCGACGCGCTGCATGCCGCCACCGGCTTCACCCAGCTGTGGAGCCATGAAGAAATCGGCCAGCGCCTGACCTGGGACCGCGACCGCGCCGTGCTGGCCTGGTGCCGCGCCCGGGGTGTGCGCTGGCAAGAATTGCCGCAGTGCGGCGTGTTCCGGCCGCTCAAGTCCCGCAATGGCTGGGCCGCCCGCTGGGACCGCCGCATGGCCGCAGCGCCTACAGCAGCGCCAGCGCGCATCCAGGCGGCAGCGGCTGTGCCGGTGCAGCACCCGCCGCCAGGCCTGCAAGCGCGCCATGGCGCACCCAAGCCGCTGGCTCAGCCTGGTGGAGAGCGGGCCGGTCAGGCCTTGCTGCAGAGTTTTTTGCAGGCGCGTGGCCTGGACTACCGGCGCGGCATGTCCAGCCCCGACACGGCGGCGCAGGTCTGTTCGCGCCTGAGTCCGCACCTGGCCTGGGGCACGGTGTCGCTGCGCAGCATCAGCCACGCCGCCGATGCGCGTGCCGCCGAGCTGCAGCAATGGCAGGCCGACGGTGCGCCAGTGGACCCGCGCTGGCCAGGCGCCGTGCGCAGCTTCCAGGGCCGGCTGCGCTGGCACTGCCACTTCATGCAGAAGCTGGAAGACGCACCGCACATCGAATTCCAGAACTTCGCCCGGGTGTGCGACGGCCTGCGCCCCGACCGCGGCGAGCCTGGCTGGCGCGAAGACTGGTTCCAGGCCTGGTGCGCCGGCCGCACCGGCTACCCCATGGTCGACGCCTGCATGCGCGCGCTGCACGCCAGCGGCTGGATCAACTTCCGCATGCGCGCCATGCTGGTGTCGTTTGCCGCCTACCACCTGTGGCTGCACTGGCGCCAGCCGGCGCTGTTTCTGGCGCGGCAGTTTCTGGACTTCGAGCCCGGCATCCATTTCAGCCAATGCCAGATGCAGTCGGGCACCACCGGCATCAACACCCTGCGCATTTATTCGCCCACCGAGCAGGCCCGGGTGCAAGACCCGGACGGCCACTTCATCCGCCAGTGGCTGCCTGAACTGGCGCGGGTGCCGGCCGGCTTTGTGCACGAGCCCTGGCGCATGCCTGCCAGCCTGCAGCAGACGACGGGTTGCCGCATCGGCGGTGACGGCCCGGGCAGCTACCCCGCGCCGCTGGTCGACCATGCCACGGCCTGGCATGCCGCGCGGGCGCGCTTTGCCGCCGTGCGCAACAGCCCCGCCGCCCGGCAGGAAGCCGACGCCATCCAGCAGCGCCACGGCAGCCGCAAGAGCGGCATGCGCCCGACCGGCCAGGCCGCAGGGCGCCGCAGCAGCCCTGCCGCTGCAGCTGCAGCGCCCGCAATGGCACAGCTGTCGCTGTTCGACCCGCCGCCTGGCAGTGCTTGATCGGGGCTGCGCGCCAGGCGCGGTCAGCGCTGCGCGTCGCGCGCCGCGTACAGGCGCCGGGCATGCACGCCCAGGCCCTGGGCCACGCTGGCAAAGCGGTCGCCGTGCAGGGCCGTGGCTTGCGGAAAGCGCGCCGCAATGCGTGCGGCCAGCGGCTTCAGCCCGGTGGAGCCGCCGGTGAAGTACAGCGCATCGCACCTGGCTGCGGTCCAGCCCGGCCTGGGCCAGGGTCTCGTCGGCCGCATCGGCAATGCGGTCGATGTCGGCGTCCAGCGCTGCCAGGGCCTGGCCCTCGTCCAGCGTGGGCCTGCAGGCCGGCTTCCAGCGCGTCCAGGTCGATCCGGGTGTGGCCGCCTTCGGCCACCGCGATCTTGGCCGTCTCGGCCTGGCCGATCAGCGCATGGCCCAGGCGCTCGCCCACCACGGCCATCAGCCGGCCATGCTGGCGCTGGTCGGCGTAGAAGCTCTTCATGCGTGCCAGTTCGGCCACCCGGCCGGGGGCGTAGACGGTGTTGATCAGGTGCCAGGTGGCCAGGTCGAAGTACACCCGGCTGGGCACCTCACGCCCGGTGGGGCCCAGTGCCCGGTAGCCGCAGACCGGCAGGATGCGGGCCAGCTCGATGTGGCGGTCGAAATCGGTGCCGGCGATGTGCACACCGTGGTTGGCCAGGATGTCGCTCTGCCGGTCCAGCCGGCTGCGGCGCTGCGGCCCCACCCGCACCAGGCTGAAGTCGGAGGTGCCGCCGCCGATGTCGGCCACCAGCACCACCTGCTCGCGGTCGATGCTGCGCTCGTAGTCCAGCGCCGCGGCGATCGGCTCGTACTGGAAGCTGACCTCGTCGAAGCCCACCGCATGCGCGGCCTCGGCCAGCGCGGCCTGGGCGGCGGCGTCGCGCTCGGGGTCGTCGTCGACGAAGAACACCGGCCGGCCCAGCACCACCCGGGTCAGGCTGTGGCCGGCCTCGGCCTCGGCCGTTCGGCGCAGGTGCGCAGGTAGGCGCCCACCATGTCGAGGTAGCGCACCGGGCGGCCGGCGCCCACCTCGGTGGCCTGGGTGGCCAGGCTGCTGCCGAGGATGCTCTTCATCGACCGCATCAGCCGGCCTTCGATGCCCTCGACATAGGCCGCCACGGCGGCGCGGCCGTAGTGGCGGTGCGGCTCTTCATGCGCGGCCAGGCCTTCGACGGCATAGAACACCGCCGTGGGCATGGTGCGCTGTGTGCCTTCCAGCGCCACCAGGTGCACAGCCTGTGCGGCGCCGTCGCCGGACAGCAGGGCAATGGCCGAGTTCGAGGTGCCGAAATCGATGGCACAGACATCTGGTGCGGCTGCAGGCATGGCGGGCCCGGATGTGCCGGGCGAAGGGAGAAGGGGCGCGATTCTAGGGGCGCCGGCCTGCTGCCGATGGCCAGCTCAGTGCCGATCCGCGCCGATCAGCCCGGCAGCGCCGGTCAGCCGCTGCGCGCCAGCCAGTCCAGCAGCGCGCTGGTCACCGCCTGCGCTTGTTCCCAGGTCAGCATGTGGCCGCAGTCGGGCAGCAGCTGCAGCTGCGCACCCGGGATGGCGGCGGCGATTTCGCGGCTGCAATCAGGCGGTGTCAGCAAGTCGTCGGCACCGCCCAGCACCAGGGTGGGGCAGCGGATGGCGGCCAGCGTGGGCCGCAGGTCGGCGCGCGCCATCACCGCCCGGTTCTGCTGCACCAGGCTGGCGGTGCCGGCGCGCAGCAGCATGGCGATGTAGCTGTCCACCAGCCGCGCCTGGTGGCTGGGGTGGAAGGCAAACAGCGCGTTGGCGCGCAGCAGCGGCTCGGCGCGGCCGGCTTCGAACTCGGCAATGGCGTTGCTGCGCAGGCGTGCACCAGCTCGGGCGTGTCGGGCCGGGCGGTGGTGCCCAGCAGGGCCAGGGCCTGCACCCGCTGCGGTGCCTGGCGCGCCAGCTCCATGGCCAGCATGCCGCCCAGCGAGCAGCCGGCCAGCAGCAGGTCGCCCGGCTGCTCGGCCAGCAGCAGTGCCGCCATGGCCGGCAGGCTGGCCGCGCGGCCATGCACATCGGCCACCACCACCGCGCCGGGCGCGGCGGCGGCCAGGGCGGGCTGCTGGTGCTGCCACAAGGCGGCGTCGCAGGCCATGCCGGGCAGCAGGATCAGGGTGGGCATGGCGGCAGTCTGCCAGACGGCCCCGCCTGACCCGGTGCGGCTGGCGCGGCTGGCGCGGCTGGCGCATGAAAATGGCGGCTGTGCTGCGGCTTGGCAGCACCCACCCCTGTTTTTTGCATCGGCGACCACCTCCATGAATTTGCAGCAACTGCGCGCGGTGCGCGAAGCGGTGCGCCAGGGCTTCAACCTGACCGATGTGGCCGCGGCGCTGCACACCTCGCAGCCCGGCGTGAGCCGGCAGATCCGCGAGCTGGAAGACGAGCTGGGCATCGAGCATCTTCGTGCGCGCCGGCAAGCGCCTGACCGGGCTGACGCCGCCCGGCGCGCACCGTGCTGCCCATCGTCGAGCGCCTGCTGCAGGAGGCCGGCAACCTGCAGCGCGCCGGGGCTGACTTCGCCCGCAGCGGCCAGGGCGCGCTGCGCATTGCGGCCACCCATTCGCAGGCGCGCTATGCCCTGCCGGCGGTGGTGCGTGACTTCCGCCTGCAGCACCCGCAGGTGCAGCTGCACCTGCACCAGGGATCGCCGCAACAGGTGGCGCGCCTGCTGATCGACGGCGAGGCCGACATCGGCATCGCCACCGAAGCGCTGGCGCAGTACGACGAATTGCTGGCCCTGCCCTGCTACCGCTGGACCCACAGCGTGGTGGTGCCGCCCGGCCATGTGCTGGCGCAGGAAGCCAGCGCCGGCCGGCCGCTGAGCCTGCAGCGCCTGGCCGAGTTTCCGCTGATCACCTACGAGAGCGGCTACACCGGCCGCTCGCACATCGACGACGCCTTCGGCACCGCCGGCCTGGCGCCGCAGATCGTGCTGGAGGCGATGGACGCCGACGTCATCAAGACCTATGTGGAACTGGGCATGGGCGTGGGCATCGTCGCGGCCATTGCGTTTGACGACAGCCGCGACACCCTGCTGCGCGCCATCGACGCCCGCCACCTGTTCGCTGCCAACATGACCCGCCTGGCAGTGCGCCGCGGCAGCTACCAGCGCGACTATGTCTACGCCTTCATCAGCACCTTTGCCGCGCCGCTGACGCGGGAGCGGGTGCAGCGTGCGCTGGCGGCCGCGCCGGGGGATGACGTGGCGCTGTAGGCGGGCGCGGCGCCGCTGGCCGCACGCTTGCAGCTGTCACCCGCGGCTGTCACCCGCGGCCGTCACCCACGGTCGTCACCAGGCGCAGCCGCGCCGTCCAGCAGGCAGCTGTCGATGGTCTGCAGGGTCTCGGCCAAGGCCAGCGGCTTGGTCAGATAGGCGCGCACACCGAGGTCTTGCATCGTGCGCATCTGCAGGCCCGTGGCGTCGGCAGACACCACCACCACCGGCACGTGGCACAGCTGCGCATCGGCGCGCAGGGCCAGCATCACCGCCTCGCCGTCCATGTCGGGCAGGTGCATGTCCAGCAAGACCAGGTCGGGGGGCGGGCGTGCGCCGCCGCCAGCCCCGACGCGCCGTCGTCGCAGATCTGCAGGGCGATGTCGGGCCGCTGGCGCAGCACGGCGCGCATCAGCTGCGCATTGTCTGGGTTGTCCTCGATGTAGAGCACCCTGCCGCGCACCGGCACCCCGGGGTCGGCCGCTGGCGGCGGCGTTTGTGGCGGCGGGGGTGGCGCCGGCAGCGCCGGGGCGTCGGTCGCCCGCGGCAACAGCACGGTGGCGGTGGTGCCGTGCGCGGCGTCGCTGTCGATCGTCAGCCGGCCATGCATCAGCGTCACCAGGCGGCGCGTGACGACCAGCCCGATCCCCGTGCCCTCGACGCCGCTGGTCTCGCGGCCCAGGCGGTTGAAGGGCTCGAACAGGTGGTCCAGCTGCTCGGCCGTCATGCCGGGCCCGGTGTCGGTGACGCGCAGCGCCACCATGTCGCCTTGCGCCACGCATTCCAGCCGTGCCTGGCCTTGCGGGCGGTTGTACTTGGCGGCATTGCTGAGCAGGTTGACCAGCACCTGAACCAGGCGGGTGCTGTCGGCGGCCACCAGCAAGCCCGGCGCCGGCGCGCTGCTGCCGGCATCGATGGCCAGTGTGACACCGAACTTCTGCATCTGCGGCGCCACCAGTTGTGCCACCTGCGTCAGCACGCTGTCGAGCTGCACCGGCCCGATGCGCACCTGCAAGCGGCCGGATTCAATGCGCGACAGGTCCAGCACATCGTCGATCAGCTGCACCAGGTGCCAGCCCGCACGCTGGATCTGTTGCGCACCGTCACGCTGCCGCGCCGTGGGCGGCTGCTGCGGGTCGGTCTCCAGCAATTGCGCATAGCCCAGGATCGCGTTCAGCGGCGTGCGCAGCTCGTGGCTCATCTGCGACAGGAAATCCGACTTGGCCTGGTTGGCCAGGTCGGCGGTGCGCCGCGCCAGCGCCAGGGCGTCGGCCTGCCGGCGTGCGGTGATGTCGATGGCCACCCCCAGAAAGCCCTGCAGCGCACCGTCGGGGCTGCGCATCGCGGTGACGGCCAAAGACACATCCAGCCGGTGGCCGTCCTGGTGCACATAGGTCCAGTCGCGCACTTCATAGCCGCTGTGGCGGGCCTCGACCAGCAGGGCCTCCATGCCGCTGATCGGCTGGCCGAACTTGAGGCTCAGCGCCGCGCTGCGCTGCTGCAGCTCGTCGGCGTCGTGCCAGGCCAGCGGCGTGAGACGGCCGATGACCTCGGACGGCCGGTGCCCCAGCATGCGCTGGGCGCCGATGTTGAACACCCGGACCCGGCCGTCGCATTCGGTGGCGATGATGGCCACCTGGGTGGCGGCGTCAAGCACGGCTTGCAGCTCCTGCTGCGCGCTGCGGGTCTGCGCGTCGCGCAGGTTCAGCTGCTTGAACAGCTCGCGCAGGCGTGTCCACACGGCGTTGAACTCGGCATTGCTGAACTGCAGCGCGGGCGGCGTGCTGCCGGCCAGCGCCACCCCTTCGGCACCGTCGGCCAGCTGCGCCACCTCGCCACCGGTGCGCCGCGCCAGGCGCAGGCTCACCCACACCGCTGCCAGCAAGGTGGCGATCAGCACGCCGACGATCACCCCGCCGACCGCCCGCAGCGGCGCCAGCACCTCCGACAGCGGCTGCGCCACCAGCACCACCCAGCCCAGCGGCAGCACCGGCAGGGCATGGCCCAGCTGCAGCTGCGCCATGCCGTCGATCTGCAGACGCGCGCTGACCGCCTGGCCGCCCAGCGCTGCGGCGATGACCGGCAACTGCGACAGGCTGTGCTGCTGCAGCGCCAGTGTTGCATCCGGGTGGGCGATGACCCGGCCGGCGCGGTCGACGATGACCACCAGCGTGCCGGACTTCGCCAGGTCCACCACCGATTGCGACAGTGCCGCCAGCGACAGTTCCACCACCACGGTCTGGGCGCCTGCCGGCACAGCCAGGGCCACCGTGGCCTGGCCGCTCAGGGTCGACAAGAAGGTGTCCGACCAGACCGGCGTCAGGCGTTGCCGCGCCGCGATCAGATAAGGCTGGGTCGACAGATCCAGGCCGACGGCGTCTTCGGCAAAACGCCCGCCCGTGCTGGGCAGCACCGCTGCAGCCACCTGGCCCGCGCTGTCGACCAGGTAGACCGCCTGCACGAAGCGGTCGCCCTGCAGCAGCACAGCCATGGCGCGTGGCGCCGGCTGCGGCGCTGGCGGGTTGGCCGCCGGGCTGTGGCGGGCCGCATCGGCCAGCAGTGCGTCGGCCAGCACGGCGGCCGCCTGCAGGCGCAGGTCCAGCTGCAGGCCCACCTGGTCACGCACGGCCAGCGCCAGCTCGGCGTTGTGCGACTCGGCCTGTGCAACCAGCGATGGCAGCAGCAAGGCGGCCGTGGCGCCGAACACGGCCAGTGCCGGCAGTAGCGCCAGCAGCACGAACTGCCGCAGCAGGCGGGTGCGCAGCGTTGGCAGCGCGGCGCGCACTTGGGTCGCTTGGTGCTGCGCACTGCGCAATTCGCCCTTGGGGCGGCCCGGCGGGCGCACCGGGATCGCTTCGTGCTGCGCACTGCGCAATTCGCCCTTGGGGCGGCCCGGCGGGCTCATACGGCCGCAGCGACGTAACGACCTGCGCGGATCTCGGTCAGGTAGGTGGGTGCCAGGCAGTCGCCGAAGGCGTCGAAGTTCAGCGTGCGCTGCAGGCCGTCCAGGCTGCGGATCTGCGCCAGGGCGGCCAGCAGGCCTGGCGCGTCGGACTGGCCGGCCTGGCGCAATGCCTGCGCGGCAAACTGCATGGCGTCATAGCCGCACATCGGGGCATAGCCCGGCGGCTGGCCGAAGCGCTTGCTGAAGCGGGCCACGAAGTCCAGCCAGCGCGGCGTGGTGTTGAAGCGGTCGAAGAACTGGGTCACCAGCACGCCGTCGATGGCCCGGCCACCGAGTTGCAGCAGTTCTTCCGTGCCGGCCCAGACCGACAGGCCGACAAACATGCCTGGCTGCAGCCGGCGCAATTGCTGCACCAGCACGGCGCTGTCGGTGGCGCTGGCGGCAATGGCCACCACATCGGCGCCGGCGCCGGCGATGCGTGCGGCCAGGTCCAGAAACTTCAGGCCCGGGGCGGCTTCAAATTCCAGCGCTGGCAAGACGCTGCCGCCGCCGGCGCTGAAACGCTCGGCAAAGGCACGCGCCCAGCCTTGCGAAAACACCGCGTTGCGCTGGTCGGCCACCGTCACCACGCGGCGCAGGCCGCGCTGCAGCATGGCCTCGGCCATCTGCCTGGCGCCGAGGGCCGGCGACGACACGACGCGGAAGAAGGCATCGTTGCGGCCATTGAATTCAGGCGCGCCGGCCAGCGGGCTGACCAGCGCAATGCCGCGGGCATTGGCCAGTGGCACCAGCGCCGCCGCCACGCTGCTGGTGATCGGCCCGATCACCAGTGCCACGCCGCTGTCGAACAAGTCGGTCAGCTGGGCGCGCGCGACCGCATTGCTTTGCGCATCGTCGCGGGGCAGCAATTCGATACTGCGGCCATGGATGCCGCCGCTGGCATTCAAGTCGTCGATGGCCAGTTGCGTGCCGTCGCGCGCGCCGATGCCCAGGTCGGCGAGCCGGCCGGTCAAACCGCCCAGAAACCCGATGCGCAGCGGCTGGCCTGGCGCGCAACCGCTACCCAGCAGCAGCGCGGCAGCGCCTGCACCCAGCGCCAGCTGGCGGCGCAGCGGACTGCGCACTGGCTTGCGCGCCGATGTGGGTATTGATTGGCTGAGGGGCGCGGCACGGGGCAGCAAGGTCACGGGTGGCCTGACGATCAAAACAGCGGGACCTGGGGACGCTTTGATCGACTCTACTGCAGGCCTCTGGCCAGTGCCCGCGACCTGGATCAAGCCGGGCGCGGATTTTTGCTGCCCAGCGCCCTAGCGCCGCAGCACCGGTGCGGCGGCCGCCAGCCGCATCAACGGCAGCGCGGGCGAGGGGGCGGTGATGCTGGCGTCGAAGGGGTGCACCACCGTGTTGACCTGGGCCAGCACCTTGCGCACGTAGTTCAATGTCTCGGCATACGGCGGCACGCCGCGGTAGCGGTTGACCGCGCCTTCACCGGCGTTGTAGGCCGCGGCCACCAGCACCACATTGCCCTGGAAGTAGGCCATCAGCCAGCGCAGGTAGGCCATGCCGCCGCGGATGTTCTGCGCCGGGTCCAGGATGTTGCGCACCTTGAAGCGCGCCGCCGTGTCGGGGATCAGCTGCATCAGCCCCTGGGCGTTCTTGGGCGACACCGCGTTCGGGTTGAAGTTGCTCTCGGTGTTGATGATCGCCAGCACCAGCTGCGGGCTGAGCTGGAAGTCGGGCGCCACCAGCTTGACGAAGTTGACGATCGGCGCTGGTGCGTTGGGCGGCAGGGTCTCCGGCGGTGGTGCTGCCGGGCGCTGCGGCTGGCGTGCGGCCAGCTGCACCGGCGCTGCGGGTGGCGCAGGCAACTGCACCGCCACCGGCTGCAGGCAGGGCGGCGGCTCGCCGCGTGGCGTGCCCATGCGACTGCAGCATGCGCTGGGCCTGCGGCATGCCCTGCTCGGCTGCGGCCAGGAACAGGTGCGCCGCCTGGGCGTCGTCGCGCTCGATGCCGCGGCCGTTGGTCAGCATCCAGGCCAGGCTGAACTGGGCTTCGGCGTCGCCGTGCCGGGCCGCCTGGCAGTACAGCGTGGCCGCACGCGCCGGGTCGCGCGGCAGGCCGTTTTCGCCATGTTCCAGCGCCTGCGCCTCCTGGCGCCAGCGCTGCACCTGGGATGGCACCACCGTGCTTAGTGGCGCCGCCGGGGCCACCAGCGGCGCGGGCAGGGCTTGCAGGCCGTCGGCCAGCTGGCTGTCCATCCCTGCAGACTGCGCCCAGGCCGGCGCCGCCAGGGCACCCGCCATGGCCATGGCTGCGCCCAGCGCCAAGCGGCGCAGGGGGGTGCAGGGGGCTGGTGGGGGCGGCTGGTGCATGGCAGGCCCGCACTCTAGCGCGGGCCGGGCGCGCTGGGCAGCCCCCAAGCGCATGGCTGTGGGCCTGTTGGGCACACGCTGGGCCGGCGGCTGCGACATTGCTCACCCAGGCTGCCCTGGTTCTGGCAGGCCCGGCCCGGCGGCAGGCGCTTCTACACTCGTTGGCCGGCTTTGTGCCGAGCTGCCCAACACCAGGAGACGACCCATGCCCCGCGACACCAGCCAATGGCGCTTCGAAACCCAATCGGTCCATGCCGGCTACGAGCCCGAGCCCACCACCCATGCGGTGGCGGTGCCGATCTACCAGACCGTGGCCTACAGCTTCGACAGCGCCCAGCACGGCGCCGACCTGTTCGACCTGAAGGTGGCCGGCAACATCTACAGCCGCATCATGAACCCGACCAATGCGGTGCTGGAAGAGCGGGTGGCGGCGCTGGAAGGCGGCATCGCCGCGCTGGCGCTGGCCTCGGGCCAGGCGGCCGTCACCTATGCCATCCAGACCATCGCCGAGGCCGGCGACAACATCGTCAGCAGCAGCGCGCTGTATGGCGGCACCTACAACCTGTTTGCCCACACCCTGCCGCAGTTCGGCATCAGCACCCGGTTTGCCGACTACCGCGACCCGGCCAGCTTCGAGCCGCTGATCGACGACCGCACCAAGGCGATCTATGTGGAGAGCCTGGGCAACCCGCAGGGCAACATCACCGACATCGCGGCCATCGCCGCCATCGCCCACCGCCACGGCGTGCCGCTGATCGTCGACAACACCGTGCCCAGCCCCTACCTGTGCCGGCCGTTCGAGCATGGCGCCGACATCGTGGTGCACAGCCTGACCAAGTACCTGGGCGGCCACGGCACCAGCATCGGCGGGGCCATCGTCGATTCGGGCAAGTTCCCCTGGGCGCAACACCCGCAGCGCTTCAAGCGCCTGAACGAGCCCGACGTCAGCTACCACGGCGTGGTCTACACCGAGGCCCTGGGCGCGGCGGCCTACATCGGCCGCGCCCGGGTGGTGCCGCTGCGCAACATGGGCGCGGCGCTGTCGCCGTTCAACGCCTTCCTGATCCTGCAAGGCATCGAGACCCTGGCGCTGCGCATGGACCGCATCTGCGCCAACACCCTGGCGGTGGCGCAGTTCCTGGAGACGCACCCCAAGGTGGGCTGGGTCAACTATGCCGGCCTGGCCAGCCACCCCGACCATGCGCTGGTGCAGCGCCAGATGGGCGGCCAGGCCTCGGGCCTGATGACCTTCGGCGTCAAGTCCGGCCGCGCCGGCGGCGAGCGCTTCCTGGACGCGCTGCAGTTGTTCACCCGCCTGGTCAACATCGGCGACGCCAAGAGCCTGGCCACCCACCCGGCCAGCACCACCCACCGCCAGCTGTCGCCGGAAGAACTGGCCAAGAGCGGCGTGGGCGAAGACACGGTGCGGCTGTGCGTGGGCATCGAGCACATCGACGACTTGCTGGCCGACCTGGCGCACGCGCTGGCGGCGGTCTAAGCAAGCACTGCCGCTGCAAGCGGCCGGCCTCAGCGCCAAGCCAGCGGCCGGGCTGACGCCGATTTGCAGCGGCATTGCGTACTCAGTGGTTTGTCATTTGAACTGACTCGTAAATAATTTGAACTCATCGGTCTACATTGCGTCCCAGACAGTTCAACCCCGCCTGGTGACAGGCACTTTCTGGAGACTTCCGATGAAAAAGCTGCTGATTGCCTCTGCCCTGAGCCTGGCCGCCCTGGGCGCACAAGCCAAGGACATCGTCGACACCGCCGTGGGTGCCGGCAACTTCAAGACCCTGGCCACGGCGCTGACCGCCGCCGGCCTGATCGACACCCTGAAGGGCAAGGGCCCGTTCACCGTGTTTGCGCCCACCGACGCGGCCTTCGCCAAGGTGCCCAAGGCCGACCTCGACGCCCTGCTGGCCGACAAGGCCAAGCTGACCGCGGTGCTGACCTACCACGTGGTGCCGGGCAAGGTGATGGCCAAGGACGTCAAGGCCGGCAAGGTCAAGACCGTGCAGGGCAGCGAAATCACCGTGGCCACCGCCGGTGGCGTGACGGTCGACGGCGCCAAGGTGTCGGCCACCGACATCGTGGCCGACAACGGCGTGATCCACGTCATCGACAGCGTGATCATGCCCAAGTGATGCAGCAGCGGGCCGGGACTGTGCACAGTTGCGCAGCCTTGGCCCGCGTTTTGCATGGGGTGTCAGGCACCCCTAGACACCGACAATACAGCCATGACCGAATTGATCGTCATTCGCCATGGCGAAACCGACTGGAACCGCCAGCACCGCTTTCAGGGCCAGATCGACGTGCCGCTGAACGGCACCGGGCTGGCCCAGGCCGACCGGCTGGGCCAGCGCCTGGCCGATGAGCCGATCGACGTGCTGGTGTGCAGCGACCTGCAGCGCGCCCGCAGCACCGCAGCGCCGCTGCACCTGCCGCGTGGCCTGGTGCCGCAGATCGACCCGCTGTGGCGCGAACAGGGTTTCGGTGTGCTGGAAGGCCTGGACGTGCCCACCATCCGCAGCCGCCATGCCGACCTGTGGAACCGTTGGGTGCGCCACGAGGCCGACTACGCCCTGCCCCAGGGTGGCGAAAGCAACACCGCTTTCCACGCCCGGGTGATGCTGGCCCTGCAAGGCCTGCTGGCCGCCCATGCCGGCAAGCGGGTGGTGGTGGTCACGCACGGCGGCGTGCTCGACATGCTGTGGCGCACCGCGCAACGGCCTGTCACTGCACGGCCCGCGTGAATGCGACATCCCCAACACCGGCATCAACCGCCTGCGCTGGGCCGGCAATGCCCTGCAGATCCTGCGCTGGGCCGAGGCCGACCACCTGGCCGGCCTGCCGGCGCAGCCCAGCACCGCCCAATTGAGCGTGCCTGACGAGGCCTGACCAGGCCTGAGCAGAGCCTGCTGGGCGGCAGCGGCCGCATGCTGCAAGATGGTGGCCACTTCTGGAGCCCACCATGTCGGTCACACCGCTGAAAACGCCCTGGCATCTCTGGCTGGTGGGCCTGCTGGCCACCGCCTTCAACGCCATCGGCGTGGTCGACTTTGTTCTGTACCGGATCCAGGGTGCGGCCTACCAGACCAGCATGGGCATGACAGCGGAGCAGGTGGCGCATTACCAGCAACTGCCCGGCTGGGTGCACCTGGTCTGGACCACCGGCGTGTTTTCGGCGCTGGCGGCGTCGCTGCTGTTGCTGCTGCGCAAACGCCTGGCTGCACCGGTGTTTGCACTGTCGCTGGCGGCGTTTTTGCTCAGCCTGTTCTACACCTATGTGCTGGCTGGCGCCGGCGCCGTGATGGGCTTGCAGATGGCGGCCACCAGCGCCGTCATTGCGGTGTTGCTGCTGCTGTTCGTCTGGTACGCACGCGCCATGGCCCAGCGCGGCCTGCTGCGCTGACGGGCTGGGGCAGCGCGCCGCCGCCAGTGGTCAGTGCTGCAGGCCCGGCAGCCCCAAGCCGGCATACACCCCCTGCAAGCGCCGCTGCAGCCGCTGCGACTGCGGCTGGGCATTGGCGCGTGGCTGCAGCAGGTTCTGCACTGCCGCCAGCGCGCCAGCGCGGGTGAGCGCGTCCACATGCACCTGGTCGAACAGGTCGCGCTGGGCATGGCTGCCGCCGATCAGCGCCAGCCGGGGCAGGGCGGCACCCAGCTGCTCGGCCGCCTGCGCCCACTGGCCGCGGGCATGGGCCAGCAGGCCGCGCGCGGCGGGCACGGCCACCTGCTGCCAGGCCGCGCGCTGGGCCAGCGGCGCCACCGGCGCATGCGCGGTGATGGCGGCCAGCAGGGCGTCGGCCTCGGGCCGGCCGGCACGCGCCAGGCCGTACAGGTATTGCAGGTCCAGGAAGGGCTGCACCTGGTCATGCACCCGGCCGACCAGGTGGCTGGCCAGGGCATCCCAGCGCCCGCCCACGTCCACCCCGGCCAGCTCCAGCCGGGCCAGCAGCGACACCGCGCCCACCTGGTCCTGTGAATAGCTGGTGTCCACGCCCCAGACCTGTTGGTCATACAGCGCCAGCGCAGCAGCGTCGTCGCCCAGCTCGATGTGGAACAGCGCCAGGTGCCACCACAGGTGGCAGCGCATGAAGCTGGTCAGCCCCTGCCAGGGCCCGCTGCACTGCTGCAGTCGCGCCGCGCCTTCGGCGAGGCGGCCATCGGTCAGCAGCACATGCGCCAGCGCATGCTGGGCCCAGGGCTCGGTCGGCTGCATGGCCAGCGCGCGCCGGGCGGCGGCCTCGGCCAGGTCCAGCCGGTGGCATTGCTCCCAGCCGAAGGCGGCCAGGCCATGCACCGCCGCCACCTCGGGCGCGGCGGCCACGGCAGGCAGTGCCAGCTTCAGCAGCGTCGGCGCATCACCCAGGTTGAAGGCGTGGTACTGGCCCAGCTTGATGGCGGCCAGGTCACGCGGATGGTCTGCCGCCAGCGCGCCGTGCAGCGCCAGCGCAGCACCCAGGTCGCCGTCGACCCAGCGCGCCACCGCCTCGGCCAGGCGGCGCTCGCGGTCAGTGGCGGGCAGGTTGGCGGCCCGGGCGCGGGCCAGGTGGGCGCGGGCCTTGGGCGGGCCGGCCGGGGATTCGCTGAACATCCACAGCACGGCGGCACAGGTCTGCACCACCAGGCTGTGGTCCAGGTCGGCGGCCGGCAGCACCGCCAGGATCTCGGGTGTGTAGTGCAGAAAGCCGGTGATGAAGCCGTTGACGGCGGCCGCGCTGTCGGGCCGCTGCAGGCTCAGCGGGTGGCCGAAGGGGTCGTTGGCGCTCAGCATGGGCGCGTTGATGGGCATGTCCATGCAGCTGCTCATGCCCAGCGCAGCGCCGACAGGTCGTTGGCCGAGATCGGCATGTCCTGCCACACGCCCCGCAGCCGCGCCGCCGCCACGGTGATGGCGGTGGGCTGGTACAGGTAGGCCAGCACGGCGTCGTCGGCCACCAGGCGCTGGGCCTCGGCCAGCAGCTTCAGCCGTTGCGTGGCGTCGGCCGTGCTGTTGATCTGGTCCCACAGGGCGTTGAACTTCGGGCTGTCGTAGTTCCAGTAGTAGCCGGGCCGGGCGAAGTTGCCGAAGTCCAGCGGCTCGACATGGCTGATGATGGTCAGGTCATAGGCCTTCTGGCCGTAGACGCCACTGAGCCACTGCGCCCATTCCACGTTTTCCTGCTTGGCGACGATGCCCACCTTGGACAGCATCGCGGCGATCACCTCGCCGCCGGTGCGCGCATAGGGTGCCGGCGGCAGCTTCAGGCTCAGTTCCAGGTTGCCGACACCGGCTTCCTTCAGCAGCGCGCGGGCGCGCTCGGGGTTGTAGGCGTTGACGGCGGTCAGGTCGACATAGCCGGGTGCGCCGGGCACATAAAAGCTGCCGATCGGCGCGCCAAAGCCGTTGGCCACGCCGTCGACCACCTGCTTGCGGTCGATGGCCATGGCAATCGCCCGGCGCACCCGCACATCGTCGAGCGGCTTCTTCTTGTTGTTGATGGCCAGCACCGTCTTGGCCCGGGTGCCGCCCACCAGCACCTGGAAGCGCTTGTCGGCGCGGAACTGCGCCAGGTTGCGCGCCGCCGACACCCGCGGAAACAGGTCCACATCGCCCGCCAGCAAGGCCGCCACCTGGGCCGCTGCGTCGCTGATGAAGCGGATGGTGACGCGGCGCAGCGCGATCGACTGGACATCGCGGTAGCCGTCCCAGCGCGCCAGCACCAGGTTGTTGCCCTTGGCCCAGTTTTCCAGCCGGTAGGGCCCGGTGCCCACCGGCTGGGTGTTGTTGGTGGCCACGCTCTTGGGCTCGACGATCACCGCCGTGGCCTGGCCGACCTGGAACAGGAAGTCGGGGTTGGTGTTCTTCAGCGTGATGACCACCGTCAGGTCGTCGGTGGCGCGGATGTTGACGATGTTGGCAAACACCGCCTTGTCCTTGTTGGTGCTGTCGGCGGCGGCGGCGCGCTCGAAGGCGAACTTCACCGTGGCGGCGTTGAAGGGCTCGCCGTTGTGGAAGCGCACGCCCGGGCGCAGGCTGAAGGCCCAGGTCTTGTTGTCGGGCGTCACCGTCCAGCGGGTGGCCAGCAGCGGGGCGATGGTACGAATCCGGCCGGATCTTGGTCAGCGTTTCCAGCAGGTTGTACTGCACCACCTCGGCAATCGCCGATGCAGCGCCGGCGGTCGGGTCCAGGCCGGGCGGCTCCAGCGTCATCGCCAGCACCAGGCTGTCTTTCTTGCCCTGGGCCCAGGCGGCGGGGGCCAGGGCGGTGCTGGCGGCTGCGCTGGCGGCGGCAGTGATGGCGGCAGTGATGGCGGTGCGGCGGCGGATCATCGGCGGGCTCCCTGGCGGCAACAGGCCGCAGCGCCACGATGGTAGCGGCGACTGCACGCCGGGCCAGTGCGCCGGGCCGGTCAGCGCCAGCGGGTCCAGCGGCCGCTGCGGGGCCAGCTGCCACACCGCCGCCGCCATGGCCGGTGGCACCGGGCTGCCAGCGGCGGTGCCGCCGGCCCGCAGGCTGTCGAGCAGGCGCAGCAAGGTGGCCGCATGCGGCAGCACCGGGCCGTGGAACAGCGGCCGGCCGGCGCGCAGCACCATCAGGGTGGGGAAGGTTTCAATGTCCAGCGCGTCGTCGCCCAGGGCGTCGGCGTCGTCCTCGACATCGATCCAGGCAAAGCGCAGGCCGGGGTGTTGTGCGGCCACCGCTGCCAGCACCGGCCGGTAGGCATCGCAGGTGGTGCACCAGCCTGCACAGAGGCAGGCCACCAGCAAGGGATCGTCCATGCCCGGCAGTCTGCCACGGACGAAAAACGCTCAGATGCTCAGGGCAGGGCCTGCACCGCCAGGAAGTGGCAGACGCTGCCGGTGATGACAAACAGGTGCCAGACCAGGTGGCTGTAGGGCATGCGCCGGTCGAGCAGAAAGAACACGCAGCCCAGCGTGTAGGCCAGGCCACCGGCCACCAGCAGCTGCAGGCCGGTGGGCGGCAGCGCCGCCAGCACCGGCAGGCCAACCGCCGCCACCAGCCAGCCAAAGGCCAGGTACAGCAGGGTGGAGACCAGGGGATGCTGCAGCCGGTTGCCCAGCTTCAGCGCCACGCCCAGCAAGGCCAGGCCCCACACCAGGGCCAGCGTGCCGCCGCCTTCGCCGCGCTGCAGGGCCGCCAGCGCAAACGGTGTGTAGCTGCCGGCGATGAAGACAAAGATCACCGCGTGGTCGCATTGGCGCAGCCAGCGTTTGGCCGTGCCGGCAGGTGCGGCGTGGTAGACCGAGCGACACCAGATACATCAGCACCATGCTGGCGACGAACACCGTCACGCCCAGCTGGCGCATCGGGTGCTGGTCGGCGTCCACTTGCTGCGCCAGCGCCGGCATCGCAAACAGCGCCAGCACACAGCCCAGCGCATGGCTGGCAGCATTGGCGCGCTCTTCGCGCCCGGTCTGGTTGAACGCCGACAGGTCTTGCATGGTCTGCCCCGGTTGTGGCGGCACTCCTGCAGCGCTGCCCCATGACCCGTTGTCGGCAGCCGGCGGCCAGACTGCAGGGCCCAGTTGTGCCAGCGGTATTGCAGATGCAAGCAGATGCAAGCCGATGTGCCGTGGTGGTGGTCGGCCCGCCTGCCAGGGGTTTGATGGACCCGCCCGCTGCGCCTGTGCGGCGGGTCGCACAATCGGCGCCCACCATGCACCTGCGCGCCTTGCCTCCCTTGACCCCGGCCTGGCTGGCCCTGTTGCTGCTGGCGGCCAGCCCGGCGCTGCAGGCCCAGCCGGCTGCTGCCGCCACACCGCCGCCAGCGGCCCCTCCACCGGCCACTCCGGCGGCCGCCGCCACACCGCCAGCCGCCGCCGCGTCGGCGCCGCAGCAGGTGCAGATCACCGGCGCCACGGCGCCCGAGAGCAACGGACGAGCGCCGCCGTGCCACCGCCTCACGCATCACCTATGGCCGCGAAGAGCTCGACCGCATGGGCGATGCCTCGCTGGGCGAGGTGCTCAAGCGCCTGCCCGGCGTGACGCCTGGGCGGGCCGCCCGGGCGCGGTGGCCAGGTGCGCATGCGCGGCATGGGCGGCGGCTACACCCAGATCCTGATCGACGGCCAGCGCATGGCGCCGGGCTTTTCGCTGGACTCGATCGCGCCCGAGCAGATCGAGAAGATCGAGATCATGCGGGCGCCGGTGGCCGAGTTCGGCACCCGCGCCATCGCCGGCACCATCAACGTGGTGATGCGCAGCGACTTCAAGCGCAAGGCCAACGAGTTCAAGTTCGGCGGCGGGGCCGACGGCAGCCGGCCGCAGGTGGGCGCCAGCTGGTCCGCCAACGGCCAGGCCGACACGCTGGGCTACAACCTGTCGGCCACCGCCTTCCAGGGCGGCCAGGACAGCGTCAGCGACACCCGCACACTGGGCCTGGACGCCGACGGCGACACCGTGCTCGACCAGCGGGTGCACAGCAGCGGCGACAGCACCCGCCGCGGCCTGTTCGTCAACGGCCGGCTGCAGTGGCGCCTGGGGCCGGGCGAGAGCGCTGGACCTGCAACCCTTTGTCAACATGGTGCGCAGCCGTGGCAACGGCCTGGCCGTGCTGGAGCAGCCGGTGGGCGCCGTGCTGCCCTACAGCCGGGCCAGCAGCCAGACCGAGACCGACTGGCAGATGGCGCGGCTCAACGGCAGCTGGACCACCGGCACCGCCAGCGGCGGCCGGCTGCTGCTGCGCTTTGGCAGCCGGCTGTCCGACAGCAGCAGCCGGGTCGACCGGGCTGAGACCGGCGGCAGCAGCGGCCTGCCGCGCCAGCGCCAGGAAGACAGCGGCAACCGCGAGCTGTCGGTCGACATGAACGGCAAGTTCTCGCAGCTGATCGCCGAGCGCCACAGCGCCAGTGCCGGCTGGGAGCTGGAGCACACCCGCCGCGACGACCGCCGCAGCCTGCTTGTCAATGGCCAGCCGCAGCAAACCGACTTCGGCGAGAACCTGGCCGCCCGGGTGCAGCGGGTGGCGCTGTATGCGCCAGGACGAGTGGGACTGGAGCAAGCAGTTCTCGTTCTACCTGGGCGCCCGCTGGGAGGCCATCGACACCCGCAGCGACGCGCTGCCGGGCCAGCCGCAGGTGGCCAACCGCAGCGCGGTGTTTGCGCCGCTGGCGCACATGGTCTGGAAGTTCCCCGACGCCCCGCGCGACCAGCTGCGCCTGAGCCTGACGCGCAGCTACCGCTCGCCCAACCTCAACCAGCTGATCGCCCGGCGCAGCACCGCGGCCGACTACGACGACACCAGCCAGCCCAACATCGCCACCAAGCCCGACCGCGCTGGGCAACCCCGCGCTCAAGCCCGAGCTGGCCTGGGGCCTGGAGCTGGGCTACGAACATTACCTGGACGCCGGCGGCGTGCTCAGCGCCAACGTCTACCTGCGCCGCATCGACGACCTGATCCGCACCGTGCGCAGCACTGCGCCGGTGCTGCTGCCGGGCGCCAGCGTGCCGCGCTTCGTGGCCCAGCCGCAGAACGTGGGCAGTGCCGACGCCGCCGGGCTGGAGCTGGAAGCCAAGGCCCGCCTGGTCGACCTGTGGGCCGGCGCGCCGGCCGCCGTGCAGGGCATCAGCCTGCGCGCCAATGCCAGCCTGATGTGGAGCCGCGTGGCCGGCGTGGCCGGGCCCCGACAACCGGCTCGAAGGCCAGCCGCCCTGGACCGCCAACCTGGGTGCCGACTGGCCTGTCAAGGGCCTGCCGCTGACCCTGGGCGCCAGCCTGAACTACACCCCGGGCTTTCGGGTGCAGGAGATCGACGACCGCTTTGTGCGCCAGGGTGCCAAGCCGGTGCTCGACCTCAACGCCCTGTGGAAGCTGCGCCCCGACGCCAGCCTGCGCCTGACCGTCAGCAATGCCAGCGCCCAGCGCTACGACAGCGGCAGCACCATCCGCCTGGCCGACGGCAGCAGCGAAGCCACCGACAGCCAGGCGCGCACCTACACCACCGTGAACCTGCGCGCGGAAGTCCGGTTCTGAGCCTGGCCTTTCAGCCGCTGCCCTTTGAGCCGCTGGCTGTTGCGGCGCCGGCCTGCGGCAGCGCTGGTGCTGCCGGTCAGCGCTTGGCCGATGGCCGCGCCCGCCGGCTGGGGCCGGCTGCCGGCGCTGCCGAGCTGGTGCTGTCTTCCAGCCACAGCAGGGCATCGGCATGGGCCATGAAGCGCTGCAGGTAGGCCGGTGACAGCTGGCGCAGGCGTTGCAGGGTCTGCAGCATCAAGCGCTGGGAATTGAGCGGGCCGGCGTTGTCGGGCTGGCGTGCCAGGGCGCCGGCCAGTTGCTGGTCGACCTGCAGGCGGGCCCAGGTGTGGCTGAACTGGCGCACCGCCTTCAGCTCGGTGGGCGGCGTGCTGCTGCCCTGGGCGATGTGTTGCAGCAGTGCCGCCAGCGGGCCTGCCGTGGTGGTGCTGGCCGCCTGGCTGCTGGCTGGCACCGGGCCGGCATGGCGTTGCTGCAGATCGGCCAGCGCGCGTGCCAGGCGCCCGTCGAGCTGCTGGCGCACGGCGCCTTGCTGGCCGGCGGCGCGGCGCTGCAAGGCCGCCACAAAGTGCCAGCGCACCGGGTCGCGCTGGTGCACGCCGCGTGCCTGCAATGCGTGCAGCGCCTGCTGGGTCTGCAAGTCGGTCTCGGTTGGGCCGGCCGCGCCGGCCATGTCGACGGGCGCTGCCGTCACGGCTTGCGGCCGCCCTTGCCCACCCGCGGCACCGGCGCCATCTCCACCCGCCGGTTGCGGGCGCGGCCGCTGGCATCGGCGTTGGACGCCACGGGCTGCTCGGGCCCGAAGGCGGCGGCGAACACCGCCGCCGCCGGGACGCCGGCGTCGATCAGTGCACGGGTCACCGTCAGCGCGCGCTGGGCCGACAGCTCCCAGTTGTCGGCGTACTGGCGGTTGCTGTCGCGCAGCAGCCGGTCGTCGGTGAAGCCGCTGACCATCAGCAGTTCGTCGCGGTCTGCCAGGTAGCCGGCCAGCGGTGCGGCCAGGCTGCGCAGCAGCTGCCGGCCTTCGGGCTGCAGCTGGTCGGAGTTCTGCGCAAACAGCACGCTGCCGCTGATGCCGATGCGGCCGTTGGCCAGCGTCACCCGCCCACCGGCCAGCGGGCCGGCCAGGGCTTGTTCCAGCGACTGGCGCTGCTGCACGGCGGCCTCCAGCTGGCTGGCCAGCTCCAGCTGCACGCCGATCACCAGCACCAGGATCAGCACGAAGGCGCCCAGCAGGCCGGCCATCAGGTCACCGAACACCGCCCACACCGGCGCGCTGCTGTCGGCGCCGCTGTCGAGGCCGGCGTCGGCGTGCTCGCCCAGGCTGTCGCTGCGGTCCATCAGGCTGCTTCGGAGCCTTGGGCAGCGCCGCTGCTGCGCCCGGCCAGTTGCTGCAGGTCGTCGACGATCTGCTTCTGCGACAGCAGGCTCAGGTCGATGATCTCGCGCGCCTGGGCCACGTAATAGGCCAGCTGCTCGTCGCTGCGCTGCAGGTTCTTGCCCAGCGCCGCTTCAATGCGCTGCAGCTGCTGGGTCAGCGCCTGGTTGCTGTCGCCGAACTGCGCCACCGCCGCACCGAAGGCATCGCCCAGGCTGGCCACTTCCAGCGCGCCGGCGGCCACCTGGCTGGCGGCGCCCTGCACCTGGCCGGCGGCGGCGGCAAGCTTGTCGGCTTCGGCCTGGGCCTGGGCGGCCTGGCGGTCGCTGGCCTGCTGCAGCAGCACGCCGGTCTGGGCCACCAGGCTGTCGATCGCGCTGCGCTGGTCGGCGGCGCCCTGCTGGGCCGTGGCCAGCAGGGCATTCAGCGTGGCCAGGGTGTTGCTGCGCTCTTCCAGCAGGCTGTTGTCGCGCGCCAGGCTGTCACTGAGCTGGCGCCGCAGCTGGGCCATGGCCTCGGCGGCGGCGCGTGGTGCCTCACCGGCGGCCTGCAGCAGGCTGGCCACTTCCTGCACCGTCTGTTCGGCCTGGGCGGCGGCCTGGCTGTGCATGCGTGCGGCGGTGGCCTCCAGCGTGCGGCAGATCTGTTCTTGCTGCGCCAGCGCCTGGCTGCCGGCCAGCTGTGCATCGGCCCGCAAGCTGCTGGCCATGGCCTGCAGCGGCTGCACCAGCGCGGCCAGGCGCTCCGCGTCGCGTGCCGCCAGGCTGTCGAGCATGCTGTGCTGGCTGCTGCTGATGCGCGCCAGCAGTGCCGCCGATTGCGCATCGGCGGTCTGCGCCCAGGCGGTCTGCCGGGCCTGCAGGTCGGTTTGCAGCGCCTGGCTGGCCGCCTGCTGCGCCGCCAGCCCGGCCTGCCAGGTGTCGGCCACCTGGCCCACGCTGGCCTCAAAGCGCTGGGCCAGGCCGTCCAGCTGCTGCTGCACCGCGCTGGTGGTGTGCTGGTGCAGGCTGTGGGTGTCGTGGCGGATGCCGTCCATGGTGGCCTGCACCAGGGGCGTGATGCTGGCGCTGGCCAGGCGGGCGGCGTCGGCCAGGCTCTGCTGCAGGGATTGCGCCACCGCTGCCGCCAGCGCGCTGTGGCTGGCCTGGGCATTGCGGTGGAAGGCCTCCTGCCCGGCCAGCAGCTGGCTGCCCAGGGTCTGGCCCTGCTGGGCCATCTGCGCCATGGCCGCCTGCAGCTGTTCCACCAGCACCGGCAGCAGCTGGGCCTGTTGGGCCTGCTGCTGCTGCAAGGCCTGCAGCGCCTGCAGGCCCAAGGCCCGCTGGTGGGCCTGGGAGAACGCTTGCAGCGTGGTGGCGATGCACCCGTCCAGCTGCCTGGTGGCCAGCAGCCGGGCGCGCCGGCACAGGGCCACCACCAGGCCCAGCATCGCCGATGCGGCCACGCCGGCCACGCTGGTGCCGAAGGCCAGGCCCAGGCCCTGCACCGGCGCCGTCAGCGCGGCGCGGATGGTGGCCAGGTCGGTGCTGGTCTGCAGCGCTGCCGCCGTGCCGCGCAGCGTGGCCACCATGCCCACAAAGGTGCCCAGCATGCCCAGCAAGACCAGCAGGCCGACCAGGTAGGGGGCCAGCGCCGGGCCGGGCAGGCCTACCCTTTCGCCGGCAATGCGCAGCCGCACCGGGTGGCGCAGGCTGGGGTGCAGCTGCTGCAGCCAGCCGTCCAGCGTGGGCAGGTCGGCCGGCAGGGTGGCCAGGGCCTGCTGCAGGCCGGTGGTGGCGCGGTGGTAGCGCTGCAGCTCCAGCCCGCCCAGGGCGTAGACGGCGCCGATCAGCAGCGTCACCGCCAGGGCCAGCGGGCTGCTGCTGGCATAGCCTGCGCCCACCCAGGCCAGCACCCCGGCGCCGGCGGCAAAGGCAACGGTGGCCGTGGCGGTGGCGGCCGTTGCGGGCTTGCTCGCCAGCTGCTTGCGCTGCGCGGCCGTCATGCCGCAGCGCCCAGCGCGTCCAGCAGGCCCTGGGCTGGCTGCAGGCGCAGGTCCAGTTCGGCCAGCAGCAGTTGCTGCATGGTCTGGTGGAACTGCGCCTGCCAGCCAGGCGCCTGGGCCTGCTGCAGCTGCTGAAAGTGCTGCGTCAGCCGCTGCAGCACGGCCTGCAGTGCCTGGTGTTCACGGTCGCCGAGGGCGGTTTCCAGCGTTGCGTCCAGCGCTGCCAGCTGGGCCAGTGCCGGTGTGGCGCTGGCCAGCAAGCCGCGCAGCTGGGCCCGCAGCGGGCCGATGGCCGCTGCCATGGCGCGCTGCTGTGCCTGGGCGGCGCGGCGGTAGGGGGCGGCGGTGTCGGCGTCGGCCTGGCCGGGCTGGAACACCGGGTCGGCGCTGATGGCCTGGGCCCGGCTGTCGCGCACCCGCGCCAGGGCTGCAGCGCCTTGGGCGCAGGCCTGGGCCCGGCGGGCGTTGGCGTTGGCGCTCGCGTTGCTGCCGGGCGCTGCAGCGTCGCGGCCCGGGTGGTTCAGGGTCTGCGCCAGCGCGATGGCGTCAGCCCAGCCCAGCCAGGTGCCCAGCCGTTCACCCACCGCACTGCGGGACAGGGCCGGCAAGGCGGCTGTGGCAGGCGTGGCTGCCCCCAGCGCCGCCAGCAGGCGCACCAGTGGCGGGCTGTTGAACGGGGTGCGCGGCAGGCCCGACGCCATTCCGTTGATCGACCGCAATTGCACCGCCTGTCAAAAAAAGGGGCGCAGTCTACCGCAGGGGCCTCGGCGGCCCGGGTTTGCCCGGGGGTGGCAGCGGGCTGGCGTGGCGGCCGCGTGCACCCCCAGCGCCGGGCAGCCGCCGGTCAGCGTGTCGGCAGGCCAAGGCTGTCGATGCACTGGCGCACCACGCTGTCGACCGGCGTCTGCGGCACCGTGCCCAGCAGGGCCTGCAGGCGGCTGCCGTCCAGACTGTGGGGCCGTTGCCACAGGTAGCGCATCTCGAACAGCGACCGCAGCATCGGCGAGAACGGTGTGGCCAGGCGCAGCAGCGGCCAGGGGAACTGGCGGGTCTGCAAGGGCCGGCCCAGCGCAGCCGCACAGGCCTGCTGCAGTTGGGCGCCGGTCAGCGTCAGGCCGGGGAAATGCAGCACCGCATGGGCGGGCAAGGCGGCGCGGCGGGCGGCCACCTGCACAAAGGTCTGCGCCAGATCGGGCAGCCAGGCCCAGGCGTGGGGCAGATTGGCCGGGCCCATCTGGGTGAATCGGCCGCGCGCCAGGCCCTTGGCCATGGCCAGGTCCAGCCAGGTGCCGGCATCGCCGAGAAAATCGCCAGCGCGGATGACGATGCTGCGCACGCCGGCGGCCGCGGCGTCGGCCAGTGCGGCCTCCAGCGCCATGCGCTGCGCCGCCTTGGGGTGGGTGGCGGCAAACGGCGTGGTCTCGGTCAGCACCGGCGGCAGCTGGTTGCCGAAGTTGTAGACATTGCCCGGCAGCATCAGCGTGGCGCCGGTGGCGCGCGCCAGCGCCAGCGTGGTGGCGGTGATTGGCGGCAGCAGCCTGGCCCACTGCGTGTAGTCGGGGCTCAAGGCGTTGACGATCACTGGCGCGCCCTGGCCAGCGGCGGTGAGGGCGGGCAGATCTTGCGCGTCGCACTGCAGCAGCTGCACGCCGGCGGGCAGTGGTGCGCGCGGCGGGCGGCGCAGCTGGGCGCGCACCTGCCAGCCAGCGGCTGAAAACGCCAGCACGGCGGCCCGGCCCAGGCGCCCGTTGGCGCCGAGCACCAGCACGGTCTGGTTCATCGAATGCTCCTGGTGGATGGACAGGCCGCCATGCTGCGCTGGCTTGCGATCCATGTGAAGATGGATGCATGCATGGCAGTTATTCAGGATTGAATGCATGGCCGGCGCCTTCGACCCCGCCACGCTGGACTGGAACCTGCTGCGCGCCCTGGGTGCGGTGCTGGCGCAGGGGTCGCTGACCCAGGCGGCCGTGCGGCTGGGCACCAGCCAGCCCACGCTGAGCCGGCAGATTGCCGCGCTGGAGGCGCAGCTGGGCACGCCCTTGTTCGAGCGTGGCGCGCGCCGGCTGCAGCCCACGCCGGCGGCGCTGGCGCTGGCCGAGCCGGCGCAGCGCATGCTGGCGGCGGCCCAGGCCTGCGCCCTGGCGGCCGATGTGGCGGGCAGCGCTGCCGACGACCTGGCCGGCACGGTGCGCTTGACGGCCAGCGAGGTGGTCAGCACCGAGGTGCTGCCCGGCCTGCTGGCCGCAGCTGGCGCGGCAGCAGCCGCAGATCCAGATCGAGCTGGTGCCCGGCGACAACCTGAGCAACCTGCTGGAACGCGAAGCCGACATTGCGGTGCGCATGCTGCGGCCCACCCAGGGCACGCTGATCACCCGCCACATCGCCGACTGGCCGCTGGGCCTCTATGCCCACCGCGACCTGCTGGCCGCGCAGGGCGGGCCGCCCACCCTGGCCACGCTGGCGCGCTACCGCTGGGTGGGCATGGACCAGTCGACGCAGATGCTGGACGGCTTCCGCGCGGCGGGCCATGCGGTCGACCGGCGGTTCTTTGCCTTCCGCTGTGACAGCCAGCCGGTCAACCTGGCGATGGTGCGCGCCGGCGTGGGCATCGGCGTGGTGCTGGTGCCGCTGGCGCGGCGCCTGCCCGCGCTGGTGCCGGTGCTGCCCATGCTGGCCCTGCCGGTGCTGCCGGTGTGGCTGACCGCCCACCAGGTGCTGCGCAGCAGCCGGCGGCTGCAGCGGGTGTTTGACGGGCTGGCCGATGGCCTGCTGGCCTGGGGCGCCGGCCCGCCGGCTTGACCCCGGACAAGCCGCTGTGGGCCGCAGGCGGGTTCAATCGCTGCATCCACCACCCGAACCGGAGATTTGATGTCCACCACAGCGACCACCGCCGAACACTACCGCGACCTGACCCGCAGCGTCAGCCAGCACCTGGGCGGGCTGCGCAGCAGCACACCGGGCGTGATGAAGGCCTTTGGCGACCTGGGCCGCGCCGCGACGGCAAGCGGCGCGCTCGACAGCAAGACCAAGGAGCTGATTGCGCTGGCCCTGGGTGTGGCCGCCCGCTGTGACGCCTGCCTCGGCTTCCACACCCAGGCCCTGGTCGCGCTGGGCGCCACCCGGCAGGAGGTGGACGAAGCCCTGGGCGTGGCCACCTACATGGGCGGTGGTCCGGCGCTGATGTATGCCGCCAACGCGGTGGCGGCGTTCGACGAGGCGCAGCGCGCCGCGTCGTCCAAGGTCTGAGGCGCAGCGCGCCGCGTCAATCAAGGTCTGAGGCGCAGCGCGCCGCGTCAATCAAGGTCTGAGGCGCAGCGCGCCTGGCGCGCTGCAGGCACCGCAGCCTGGTCCTCCACCGCCGCGACCCACAGCAGCCAGGGCTTGCGCCCGCTGCCGGGGCGCGACAGCTGTGCATAACGGTCCCAGGTGGCTTGCAGCGCGTCGCGCAGGCACTGGGCCTCGTCGGGCGACAGGTGCAGCGTGCCGTGCTGGTTGACGATGCCGGCCTGGGCCAGCGTGCCTTGTTCGGGCTCCAGGCTTTCATACACACCTTGCGGCACCCGCCCGACCCGGAAGCACCAGTGTTGGCGGTAGCGCAAGGCCACCCGCAGCAGCGCCTGCTTGAGCCTGGCGAAGCCGGGGTCCATGTGGGCGTCGAGGATGTCGTCCAGCGAATCCAGCGGGACATCCGCGAGCGATGCGACATAGCGGTCGCCGACCGAGCGGTAGCGCCGCAGGCGTCCCGGGCCCGAGGTCTCGTGCAGCAGGCCCAGGCGGCGCAAGCGGCCGACCCAGTAACTGACCAGGCTTTTGCCGACACCAAGCTGCGCGGCGGCTTCACTGACGCCGCGTTCCCGCGCCAGAAACACCTTGAAAAAGCGGTTGCGCTGCGCATCCACCAGCAGCGCAGCGGCCTCGCCGCGGACCACCGTTGCCGGCCCATCGTTGTGCATCGCCATTGCCCGGTTCAATTTCGACATGGCATTTGAACGCAGTTCTGCCTAGCGTCGGGGCCTCTGTCACGCTGACACCCCAGGCCATGAACACTGCCATGCCGCGCCGCCTCCAGACCGCACTGTGGTGCCTGCTGCTTGCCGCCTGTGGGGGCGGTGGTGGGGGTGGTGGCGATGCGGCGCCGGCAGCCGGCGCACCGGCGCCAGCGCCAATCGCAGCACCGGCACCAGCACCAGCACCAGCACCAGCACCCCAGCGGCGCTCAATGGCGCACTCAGCGGCCGGCTGTTCTTTGATTCCGCCGACGGCGCCGACAACGGCCTGACCGAGCTGGACCTGGCGACGGGCCGGCGCACGCTGGTGCGGGGCAATGGTGGCCAGGTGGTGTCGCGCGACGCCGCAGAATTTGCCACCATCGAGTTCGAGCGCGGCCAGCTGCTCGACCCTGATGCCCACACGACCGAGCTTGTGCTCTTCGGCCCTGACGGGCGTGCCCGTGCGCGCTTTGGCCGGGGCGGCTACGCGAAAGGGCCGCTGCGCCTGTCGCCGGACGGCCAGCGCCTGGCCTTCGAATACAGCGACGAACCCGGCGACCCGACCGGCACGCAAATCTTGAACATCACCGACCGCCGAGGCACCGTGCTGGCCCGCTACCCTGGCCTGGGGTGGTGGGACTGGGCGCCCGACGGCAGCTTGTACGCTGCCGGTGGCGACAGGGTGGTGCGCATCGGTGCCGACCTGGGCGCACCCCTGCTGGTGCGGCGCTTCGTCGGCGACACGCCGACCGACATCGCCGTCAGCCCCGACGGCAGGCAGCTGGCGTTCGAACTGGGCGATCCTGGCGTGCTGCGCAACCATGTGCAGGTGATGAACGCCGACGGCAGCGGGCTGCGCGCACTGACGGCGTCCGCCCTCAACGAGGACTTTGCGGCCTGGTCGCCCGACGGCCGCTTCATTGCGGTGCGCCACGGCATCCCGTATGCCGCAGGCTTCGCCGGCATCCCGTACAGCGGCTGCCCCGAGGTCTGGCTGGTGCCAGCCGATGCCGCACCGGCCACACTGGGTGCCAACCCCACCGGCGGCGCACGCAAGGCGCTGGCGCTGGAAGACGGGCGTGTGCAAGCTGTCTGCGCATTCGGCCGGCTGGGCTGGCGCGGTGGCGACCCGCCGGCTTCACGCGATGGCACGGCCGCCAGCGGCGGCGGCCTGCACCGCGGCCTGGCCGGGCGGCTGTTCTACGACACCGGCGGCAAGATGTCGGTGCTCGACATCGCCACCGGCGCGGTGTCGGTGTGGCCGGGCAACGGCGGGGCACCGTTCCCGTCGGCCGATGGCAGCCTGGTGGCCTACCGCGGCGACGTCCCCGCCAGCGCGGCCGACCGCTTCATCCTGGGCCGCGCCGACGGCAGCGTTGCAGCCCAGGTCGACGTCGACGCCTACTTCGTCGACGGCCCGTTCCTTGCGCCGGACAACAGCCGGCTGGCCATGGTGGGCTGGCTAGACGGCCAGGGCTCGGACACGCGGGTGCATGTGTTCAGTCGCGACGGTGCGCTGCTCGCCCAGACGCCACCCGGCTACGGCGACGCAGCCTGGCGACCCGACGGCCGCTTGTTGCTGGTCAACGGCGGCCGCATCGGCGTCACCGACATCGGCCTGTCGACGATCCAGCCCGTTGCGTCTTGGCTCGACCCGGTGCGCGGGCCGGCGGTCAGCCCTGACGGCAGCCAGCTTGCGTTCGAGATTTCCGGCCATGTGTGGGTGATGGCGCAAGACGGCAGCGGCCTGCGCCAGCTCACCGTGTCGTCGCGTTCGGCGTCGGACCCGGCCTGGTCGCCCGACGGCCGCCACGTGGCGGTGCGCTTGTCGGGCGGCTGCAGCGTGCCCTGGGTGGTGCCGGCCGATGGCACCCGCGTGCGGGTGGGCGACGGCGCCGCGCCGACTGCGTTGGCGCTGCAGCGGCGCGATGCCGATGGCAACGGTACGGTCTGTCTCGGCTCGCCCATGCACTGGCGGCCGTGAGCACGGCGGCGGCAGCGGCGATCCGCCTTGTCGCGCAGCCGCTCAGCCGCCCGCGCCCAGAGCGCTGCGGATGCGCTCGATGCGGGCGCGGTTCAGGCCCAGGTCGCTCTCGCCCAGCCGCGCCGCCGACCGCAGCTGGATGGCGCGTGTGGCCGGGTCGGCCCAGAACTCGGCATCGTCGACAAAGCCCAGCCAGCGGGTGCTGAACTGCACATGCAGGTAGTCGCCGCGCTGCGTCACCACGCGGGCGCCGGGCATGGCCTGCACCACCGTGCGCAGCCGGGTGATGGCCTCGGCCGGCGTGCCGCGCAGCGGCAGCGGGGCGATCGCCGCGTCCTGCTGCATCGGGTGGCCGGCCCACAGCCCGGCCTGGCTGGACACGCTGTTGGCGGTGGGCGATGGTGCCTTGAGCCGGCCGCCCGTCACACCCAGGTCGGCCGGTGCCGTGCCTGCCAGCAAGCCGGCCTGGCCGGCGCCCAGGGCCACCACCAGGCTGGCCACCACCACCGTGGCGGCCAGACGCCAACGCCCGGTCACGCGCTGACCGTGGCGCCGGCTTCGGCGCTGGCGGCATTCAACTGCTGCGATGTCGGCAGGCCGACAGCGCCAGCCGCGCTGCACCGGCCAGCTCCGTCCACTGCGCCACGCTGGTGGCGCTGACGATGGGCGCGGTCAGCCCCGGCCGGGCGATCTGCCAGGCCAGCGCCACCTGGGCCGGCGTGCTGCCATGGGCCTGGGCCACGGCGTCCAGCGCGGCCAGCACCTGCTGGCCACGGTCGGTCAGGTAGCCCTTGATACCGGCGCCGCGCGGGCTCTTGCCCAGGTCGGCGTCGCTGCGGTACTTGCCGCTGAGAAAGCCCTTGGCCAGGCCGAAGAAGTTGATCACGCCCAGGCCCTCGGCGCGGCACAGCGGCTCCAGTGCGGCCTCGTAGACCGCGCGGTCCATCAGGTTGTAGTGCGGCTGCAGGGTCTCGTAGCGCGGCAGGCCCAGGCGGGCGCTGGTGGCCAGCGCCTCGGCCAGGCGCGGCGCGCTGTAGTTGCTGGCGCCGATGGCGCGCACCTTGCCTTCGGCGATCAGCTCGGCATAGGCGGCCAGCGTTTCCTCCAGCGGCGTGGCGGGGTCGTCGTCGTGGCTCTGGTACAGGTCGATGTGGTCGGTCTGCAGGCGGCGCAGCGAGTCGTGCACCGCCGTGCGGATCCAGGCGCGGCTGAGGTTGCAGCTGCGGCCGTCGGCTGCGCCGGCATCGTTGGCATGGGCTTGCCGCACCTTGGTGGCGATCAGCACCTGGCTCGCGCTGGCTGGGCCGCGCGGCCAGCCACTGGCCGATCAGGGTTTCAGATTCACCGCCGCTGTGGCCGGGCACCCAGCGTGAATAGACATCGGCGGTGTCGATCAGGTTGAAGCCGCCGTCGACGAAGGCGTCGAGCAGGCTGGCGCTGGTGGCGGCGTCGGCCGTCCAGCCGAAGACATTGCCGCCGAAGACCAGCGGGGCGGTGGACAGGCCGGATCGGCCCAGGGGGCGTTGCTGCATGGCGGTGGCTGTGGCGGTGGGGCTGGGTGCGTCAGTCGATGGTCAGGCGCTGGAACCAGCGGGCGCCCGCGGGGATGTCGTCGCGCAGCGCACGGCGGTAGGGTGGCACGCTGGTCTGGTCGGGCGGGGCGCTGATGTGGTTCAAGTCCACTGCCTGCGGCAGGCCTTCCAGCCCGGTGGCGGTGGGCTTGAGCTGCCAGTAGACGCCGTTCCACAGCTTGGCGCCAAATTCCGACGGCGTCTTGAACATGAACAGCAGGCTGTGCTCCAGCCAGGCCAGGTCGTTCGGCGCCACGCTGCCCGGCTGGGGGTAGGGATAGGGCACGTGGCAGAACACCTCGGTGGGCGCCTCCAGGCACTTGAACTCCTTCATCGACAGGAAGAAGTCCTTCAGCACCGCATGGTCCAGTTGCAGCGCAAAGCTGCTGCGGCCCCCGGGCTGGGGTGTGAACTGCACCGTGCCCAGCGTCACGGCCGTGCCGTCGCGGCCATGCAGGCGCAGGGTCTGGCTGCCTTGCAGGGCCTGGGGCTGGGCGAGGATGCTGGTGCTGGTGGCGGCCAGCAGTGCACACAGGCACAGCAGGGTGGGCAGTGGTCGGCGGGTGGTCATGGCCGCAGATTGTCACGGCAGGGGCTCGGCCGCCATCGGCATCGGCCCGCGCAGATGCACAAAGACGCAGATGCACACAGGCGCAGATGCTCAGCGGCCCAGAGGCTCAGCCCGGCCGGTGGCGGGCGGCGCGCGCCGACAGCGCATTCGGAAAGTACAGCGCGGTCAGGCTCTTGCTGTGCACCGGGCTGAAGTTGCCGCCGCTGCGCCCGGCGGCCAGGCCGTGGCGGCGCCAGTCGCGCACCCAGAAGATGTCGTCGGCCACTTCCATCAGGCCCATGGTCTCGCGGTCGCCCACCAGCACGCCCTGCACCCGCAAGCCCAGGTCGGCGCGGGCGGCGTCCAGCGCTTCCAGCATCGCCGCGGTGCAGCCGAATTCGCCGTCGCTGACGATCAGCAGGTCGGCGCTGGACCAGCGCGCCTGGTGCACCCGGGCAATGGCGCGCGCGATCGGTGCCTGCAGGTCGGTGCCGCCGTCAAAGCCCTGGCCCATCAGGTCGAGCAAGCCGGCCAGGCCATGGCCGGCGCTGCCCTGGCTGGCGCGGCCACCGGCCAGGTCGCGTTCGACCAGTTCGTCGGGCCCGCCAAAGCTGATCAGCAGGCAGCCACGCTGCTCGGCATGGGCGCTGCGCACCGCCTGCAGCACCACGGCCTTGGCGATCGTCTCGGGCGCGCCGCGCATCGAGCCCGAGGTGTCCAGGCAGACGATGATGGGCCCGCGCTCCAGCGCCTCGGGCTGCGGTGGCGCCGTGGCCTGGCGCGGCGGCGCCAGCGGGTCGGGCCGCCAGTCGATCAGCACTGCGCTGCTGTCGTAGGTGAGCAGCCGCGCCTCGGCCCGGCGCGCGCGCCACAGCTTGCGGCCCACCGGGTGGCGCAGCAGGGCGGCTTCGCAGCCCAGCATGGCGTCGATGCGGTCCGACAGGCGGATGCCGCGCAGCGCACCCGGGGCGCCGGGCAGTTCGGTCTGCACCGCTTTCAGGCCTTGCGGCGGTGCCTGGCGCGCCTCGGCCAGCTGCGGCGGCAGGGCCTGGGGCCGGGCGGCGCGCTCGGCACGGCCCAGCCGGCGGATCAGCGCGGCCAGCTCGGGCAGTTGCTTCAGTGCGTCACTGATGCGCTGGGCCTCGGCCCATTCACGCCGCGCCAGCAGGCCGCGCACCTGGTCCCAGCGCAGGCTGTGCAGGTCGCCCAGGCCCTGCAGCAGGGCCAGCGCGGTGTCCCAGTCGCCCTGGATGCGCGACCAGGCGGCGCTGAATTCAGCGGTGATCTGGGCGATGGCGTCGGCACGGCACAGCCGCGGCTGCAGGTCGGCCAGCCGGTCCAGGTGCCACAGCAGGGTGCGCAGCACTTGCTCGACCAGGGGGTCGGCGCCGGCGCAGGCAGCTGCCAGGCCCAGGCTGCCGGCGGCTGCGCGCAGCGCCGCACTGGCGTCGGCGCAGCCGAAGTCGGCAGCGGCGGGCGGCAGGCTGCCCGATGCCAGCGCCAGGCGCCAGCGCTGCAGGTCGGCCAGGCGCTGGGCGCTGGGGTCGGCCGCCGGCTGGCCGGGTGCGCCGGCTGCCGGGCCGGCGCTGCACACCAGGGCCGGCAGCCACAGCGTGCGCGGCAGTGCTGCCAGCAGGCCGTAGGGGTCTTCCAGTGGCGACGCGGCGCTGGTGGTGTGCATGGGCTGGCCGCCGTCTGGTGGTCGGGCGGTCTGGCGGTCGGCTGAACGGGTGGTCAGGCTGCCAGTGCCACCGGCGCCGGCGCATGGTCGGGCAGCTGCGCATCCACCGGGTGGCTGGCAAAACCGGCACGGGTGGCGGCCAGGCGCGCTGCAAAGCCGGCCAGCGTGGCCAAGGTCTGCTGGTGGGCACTGCAGCCAGCCAGCTGCCAGGCCGGGTGGCAGCCACAGGCGCTGGGCCAACTGCGCGGCCAGGCTGTCGTGGCTGGCCTGCACCTGGGCGCGGGCGGCGTCGGCACGGCCGGCCACCGCATCCACCTGGGCCAGGCGGGCGGCCACATGCACGGGGCTGAAGTGGCGCCGCTGGCGCGCCTCCAGCGTGGCCGAGACGATGCGCTGCATGCCGCCGCTGGCCGAACCGTCGTCGCTGGCGCCCAGGCTGCGCGCCAGCGCCAGCTTGCCGGCGTCGTCATCGGCGCTGCCGCCGTCTTCGGCCGGCAGGCGTTGTTCGATCTCCAACTGTTTTTCGAAGGCGGTGACGGCGTGGTCCAGCCAGGGCAGCGGCTGGGCTTCGGCCTGCAGCAGCGGGCCGCTGACCCAGGCGGCCAGCGCGGCTTGGCTGTCATCGCTGTCGCCCACCACGCAGGGCACCAGCCACAGGTCCAGCGGGTCCAGGCTGCTGCGGCCTTCGGTGGCGGCAGCGCAGCGCATCAGCGCCACCAGCTGGCGCCAGCGCCGGTCGGACACCGCCAGGCCCAGCCGCGCCACTTCACCGCGCAGCGCGGTCAGCGCCGCCAGCGCATCGGCGCCCAGTGCCACGCCGGCCTGGGCGGCGCGCACGGCGGCGCGTTCGGCGGCGGTGATGGCGGCGGGCCGATCGGCCGCCGGGCGGTCGTCGAGCTGCAGCAGCGCAGCAAAGGCCGCGTCGCCCACCGGCGCCACCGGCACACGCAGCAGGAAGCGGTCGTGGAAGGCCTGCAGCGCGTCATCGCTCGGGCGCTCGTTGCTGGCGCCCACCAGGCTGACCAGGGGCGTGGCCAGGCGGCCGGCGCCGTTGTCGAATTCGCGTTCGTTGAGCAGGGTCAGCAGGGCGTTGAGGATGGCCGAGTTGGCCTTGAACACTTCATCGAGGAAGGCGATGCCGGCGGTGGGCAGGTAGCCGTCGATCAGGCGTTCGTAGCGGTCGTCTTCCAGCGCTTTCAGCGACAGCGGGCCGAACAGCTCTTCAGGGGTGGAGAAGCGGGTGAGCAGGCGCTCGAAGTAGCGTGCGCCGCCAAAGGCCTGGTGCAGCCGCCGTGCCAGTGCGCTCTTGGCCGTGCCGGGCGGGCCGATCAACAGCACATGCTCACCGGCCAGCGCTGCCAGCAGCAGCAAGCGGGTCGCTGTTTCACGTTCCAGCAGGCCGTGTTCCAGGGCTTGCAGATGGGCCTGCAGGCGGGGGCGCAGGGTGTCCAGTGGGGTGGGGGTGCCGGGCATGCGCTGATTGTGGCAAGCCTGCCGCTTGGCTTGCCGAGTGCTGTCTTCTGTTTGCTGGTTACGGCAAGGCGTCCCAACCACCAGCGCTGCCACGTAGCATCAACAACCGCCAACCGATCCGCGCACCAAGGCGCGCAACCGCCCGCCTGGCGCGCGCTACCCAGCAGTGCCCGGCAGTGCCTGCAGCAGCGCAGCCGACGACGCCACAAAGCCGAAGCACTTGCGCACATTCCACAGCGTGGCGTCGGTGCAGAAGGCGGGTGACGTGGTCGCGCAGCAATCTTCCAGCAGCACGCAGCCATAGCCCAGAAAATTGGCGTCGGTCAGCGTGCACAGCACACATTGGTCGATGTTGACGCCGGCAAACAAGAGGGTGCGGGTGCCGAGGTTGCGCAGGATCGAGTCCAGCGGCGTGTCCCAGAAACCGCTGATGCGGTGCTTGTCGACGCAGATGTCGGTCGGCGCGATCGCCAGCTCGTCGACCACCGCAGCCGCCCAGCTGTCTTTTTGCAGCACCCGGGCGCCATGGCCCGGCAGCGGCTCGCCCAGGCCGATGCCCACGCCCTGTGGCTTGTACAGGTGGTGCTGGTTGGGCGGCATGTTGGCCAGGTCGGGCCGGTTGCCCCAGTTGACCCACACCACCGCGCCGCCAGCACCACGCCAGGCTGGCAGCAGCCGCTGCAGCGGCGCGATAGGTGCCCGGTTCGGCCTGTAGTCGGCGCCCTGGTGGTCGACCCAGCCGTCCTGGCTGCAGAAGTCGTTCTGCATGTCGATGATGACCAGCGCCGCGCGGTTCAGGTCGAAACGCAGCTGTTGCGGCGTGCTGGCCAGCAGCACCGGGCGCGGAGTGGGCGCGGGCGGCGTCAGGTCAACGCATTCGGCGCTGGCCAGCCAGTGGGTTTGCGGTGATGTGCCCAGCGGGTGGTGCATCTGGTGTGCCTCTGGTCAGCGCATGCAAGCGCAGGTTGAGCGGATGAAGCGGATCAAGCGGACCAAGCGGGTCACCACAGGCGGTGCGGCTGATCCGCCCGGCTTGCTGCGGGCCATCAGTCCACAAACCCCCGCACCGGCAAGCCCGGCCCGCGCTGCAGCCAGTTGTGCGGCGCATAGGCGGCGCGGCCGTCGGTGGCGTGCAGGGTGTAGGCGTGGCGCGACCGGGCCGAGCGGTTGGGCGCGCTCCAGTGCGGCAACAGGCCGTGGAAGACCACCAGCGTGCCGGCTTCGGCCGGCACCGGCACGGCGGCGTCGGCCGCCGGCCAGGGCGTGGCGTCCAGCGCCTGCATGTGCACGGTGTTGCCGCTGCGCACGAAGCGCTCGCGCAGCGGGCCGCGGTGGCCGCCGGGCTGCATCCACAGGCAGCCGTTGTCGACCGTGGCGTCTTCCAGTGCAAACCAGAAACCGGTGACGCTGGACGGCGTGGTGTCGAAGAAGCTGGCGTCCTGGTGCCAGTCCACCGCGCCACCAATGCCCGGCTGCTTGAAGATGTACATGCTCTGCCACAGCTGGGGCTGCTGCAGGCCCAGGTCGGCGGCCAGCGCCGCCAGCGCCGGGCCGCGCGAAAACGCGGCAAACACCGGGTCCAGGTCGTGCAGCGCATGGCCGATCTTGTTGATCGACAGGGCCTTGGCCTGGCGCAGCTGGCCGGCGGCGTCAAAGGCCTCCTGCTCGAAAAAGCACTGGATGCCTTCGGCCGACGCCAGGAAGTCCAGGTCGGCCGCGCCGCGCGCTGCGTCGTCGGTGGAGAAGACGCTGCGGTGGCTGGCGGGGTCGAAGGCCTCGACGATCTGCCCTGCCCGCTGGCGCAGCGCCGCCACGGCGGCGGCGGTCTTGAAGCCCGGCAGCACCAGGTAACCATCGGCCTGGTATTGCAATTGCTGGGCAGGGCTGAGCATGCCGCCATGATGCCACCGCCCTGCACCAACTTGGCCGGCGCCAGCGGCCCGCCGGGTGACACTGCCAGGGTGGCTGCAGGCCCAGCAAGCGCTGCGCAGTTTTTGAACCTGCCTGGCCGCCGAACGATCCACCGACCCACCGATCCACCCACCCACCAACCGACCCACCAAGCCACCCACCATGCTGATCCGCAACGCCACCCTGACCGACGGCCGCACCGGCATCGACCTGCTGGTGCAGCAAGGCCGCATTGCCGCGCTGGGCGCCGGCTTGTTCCACGGCCAGGCTGCACCCGCCGGCAGCGAGGACATCGACGCCGCTGGCTGGCTGCTGAGCCCGCCCTTTGTCGACCCGCACTTCCACATGGATTCCACGCTCAGCTATGGCCAGCCGCGTGTCAATGCCAGCGGCACCCTGCTCGAAGGCATTGCGCTGTGGGGTGAGCTGAAGCCGCTGCTGACCGAAGAGGCGCTGGTCGAGCGGGCGCTGCAGTACTGCGACTGGGCGGTGGCGCGTGGCCTGCTGGCGATCCGCAGCCATGTGGATGTCTGCGACGACCGCTTGCTGGCGGTGCGCGCGCTGCTGGAAGTCAAGCGCCGGGTGGCGCCTTATCTGGATCTGCAGCTGGTGGCGTTTCCGCAGGACGGTGTGCTGCGTGCGCCCGGTGCACTGGCCAATCTGCAGCGTGCACTGGATCTGGGCGTGGACGTGGTCGGCGGCATCCCGCATTTCGAGCGCAGCATGGCCGATGGCGCCGAGAGCGTGCAGATCCTCTGCGAGCTGGCCGCCGCCCGGGGCCTGCGGGTGGACATGCACTGCGACGAAAGCGACGACCCGCTGTCGCGCCACATCGAGACGCTGGCCTTCCACAGCCGCCGGCTGGGGCTGCAGGGCCGGGTGACCGGCTCGCACCTCACGTCCATGCATTCGATGGACAACTATTACGTCAGCAAGCTGCTGCCGCTGATCGCCGAAGCCGGTGTGCATGCGGTGGCCAACCCGCTGATCAACATCACGCTGCAGGGCCGGCACGACAGCTACCCCAAGCGCCGCGGCATGACCCGGGTGCCCGAGCTGATGGACGCCGGTGTCAACGTCGCCTTTGGCCAGGACTGCGTGATGGACCCCTGGTATGCGCTGGGCTCGGGCTGCATGCTCGAGGTGGCGGCCATGGGCCTGCATGTGGCGCAGATGACCAGCCAGGCCCGCATGCGGGCGTGTTTCGACGCGGTGACGGTGCATGCTGCCCGGGTGCTGGGCCTGCCGGCCGACGGCCTGGTGGTGGGTGCGCCGGGCGACATGGTGCTGCTGCAGGCCCGCAGCCCGGTGGAAGCCCTGCGCCTGCGTGCCACCCGCCTGCTGGTGGTGCGGCGTGGCCAGGTGCTGGCCCGCACCCCCGCCACCACCGCCGCGCTGGCGCTGCCCGGCCGGCCGGCGCAGGTCGACTGGACACTGCCGCAGTGAAGACCGCTGCCGGCTGCCCGCTGCCCGTGCGCCCGGCTGCCCGGCTGCCCGCTGCGCAGCCGCCGGGCCCATGCCCTGGCCGCCGCAGCGCCCCGACCAACATCCCAAACAGCACCCCAAACAGCGCGCCCGCGCTGCCAGGGGCGCCCTGGCTAGAATCGGCGCCTATGCTGCATTGCGTCAGCGCCCGGCCATCTGCCCACCACCATGAAACTCATCGGTTCACTCACCAGCCCCTACGTGCGCAAGGTCCGCGTGGTGATGGCCGAGAAAAAGCTCGACTACCAGCTGGTGATCGAGGACGTGTGGTCCAGCGACGCCATGCTGAAGATGAACCCGCTGGGCAAGGTGCCCTGCCTGGTGCTTGACGGCGGCGAGGCCGTGTTCGACAGCCGGGTGATCGTCGAATACGTCGACACCCTGTCACCGGTGGGCAAGCTGATCCCGCCCTCGGGGCGTGAGCGGGTGGAAGTGCGCACCTGGGAGGCGCTGGCCGACGGGGTCTGCGACGCCGCCATCCTGGCGCGCATGGAAGCCAACTGGGGCCCGCGTGAAGGCGCGCGCTGCCAGGCCTGGATCGACCGCCAGATGAGCCGCGTGCAGTCCGCCCTGAAGGCCATGAGCCTGGGCCTGGGCGACAAGCCCTGGTGCAATGGCAACCATTTCACGCTGGCCGACGTGGCGGTGGGCTGCGCCCTGACCTACCTGGACTTCCGCTTCGCCCACATCGACTGGCGTGGCGACCATCCCAACCTGGGCAAGCTGGTCGAAAAACTGGCCACGCGCGCCAGCTTCATCGACACCGCGCCGCCGGCCTGATCAGGCCGGTGCGGCGGCGGCCTCGGTTGCCTGCCGCAGCGGGCTGCTGCAGCGGCCGTCGGCCGGCGCAAAGCTGTCGGCCCGGGCCTGCGGCCAGTACATGCTGAACACCGGGTGGGGCCAGTCCACTTCGCCGCGCTCGGCAGCCAGCAATGCGCCTGGCGCCACCGTCAGCAGCAGGCTGCTGAGCAGGCGCACTTCCTGGTCGCTGGTGCGGCGCACGATGTGGCTGGCGCTGATCTGGCGCGGGTGCTGCAGGCCGGCGGCCTGCACCAGCTCGCGCAGCGCGTCCAAGGTGTTGCGGTGGAAGTTGGCCACCCGGGTCATCTTGTCGGGCACCACCAGGGCCTGCTGGCGGGTGGGGTCTTGCGTGGCCACGCCGGTGGGGCAGGTGCCGGTGTGGCAATGCTGCGCCTGGATGCAGCCCAGCGAGAACATGAAGCCGCGCGCTGAATTGCACCAGTCGGCCCCCAGCGCCATGGCGCGCGCAATGTCGAAGGCGCTGACGATCTTGCCGGCGCAGCCGATCTTGATGCGGCTGCGCAGGTGCATGCCCACCAGGGTGTTGTGCACCAGGCGCAGGCCTTCCTGCATCGGCGCGCCCACATGGTCCGAGAACTCCAGCGGTGCCGCGCCGGTGCCGCCTTCGGCGCCGTCGACGACGATGAAATCGGGCAGCAGGTCCGAGGCGACCATGGCCTTGACGATGGCAAACCACTCCCAGGGATGGCCGATGCACAGCTTGATGCCCACCGGCTTGCCGCCCGACAAGCTGCGCAGCCGGTCGATGAAGCGCAGCATCTCGAGCGGGGTCGAAAACGCGCTGTGGGTGGCCGGCGACACACAGTCTTCGCCCAGCGGCACGCCGCGCGCGGCGGCGATCTCGGCCGTCACCTTGGGGCCTGGCAGCATGCCGCCGTGCCCAGGCTTGGCGCCCTGGCTCAGCTTCAGCTCGATCATGCGCACCTGCGGGTCGCGTGCATTGGCGCTGAACTTGTCGGCGCTGAAGCTGCCGTCGGCGTTGCGGCAGCCGAAGTAGCCCGAGCCGATCTCCCAGATCAGGTCGCCGCCATGCACCCGGTGGTGGGCGCTGATCGAGCCTTCGCCGGTGTCATGTGCAAAGCCGCCGGCCTTGGCGCCGCCGTTCAGGGCCAGGATGGCGTTGGCCGACAGCGCGCCAAAGCTCATCGCCGAGATGTTGAACAGGCTGGCCGAATAGGGCCGGGTGCAGCGTGCGCCGCCGATGGCGGTGCGGAAATCATGGCTGGCCACCGTGCTGGGCTGCAGCGAGTGGTTGATCCATTCATAACCCAGGCGCTGCACGTCCAGCTGGGTGCCGAAGGGGCGCTTGTCGCTTTCGTTCTTGCTGCGCTGGTAGACCAGGCTGCGCTGGGCGCGGCTGAAGGGCACGGCCTCGCGGTCGCTTTCCAGAAAGTACTGGCGGATCTCCGGGCGGACCCACTCGAACAGGAAGCGCAGGTGGCCGATCACCGGGTAGTTGCGCAGCACCGCATGGCGGGTCTGGCGCAGGTCGCTGATGCCGATGGCCAGGCCGGCCGCGCCGGTCGCCACCAGGGCCAGCGGCCAGCCGGCGGCGGGCTGGGCCAGCCACAGTGCCAGGCCTGCTGCCAGCAGCAGGGTGGCCATGGCCAGCGTGAGATAGCGGATCGGGAAGAACCGATCCAGGGCAAGCAACCAGGAAGGCATGTCTGGCATTGGACGCCGCAGCGCCAGCACCGATCGGCCGATCAGCGCTGCCTGGGCGGGCCAATCCCGCGCTGATAAACTCCGGCGCAGCGCCGATTTGGTCCTGATTGCGGGCGCTTTAAAAATGCCGCTAAAAGTGTGACGCCCGACCCGGTGGCCCGCTTCTAGCGGCACCGGGTTTCTCGTTTCCAGCCGCCACACACGCAGTGGCCACACACCATGGGCGCCATCGGCCACATCACTCCGCAAACCCAGCACTTCGACGCCCCCCTGCGCCTGCGCAGCGGTGCGCAGCTGGCGGGCTACGACCTGGTCTATGAAACCTATGGCACGCTGAATGCCGCACGCAGCAATGCGGTGCTGGTCTGCCATGCGCTCAATGCCAGCCACCATGTGGCCGGCACCTATGCCGGGCAGGACAAGAGCGAAGGCTGGTGGGACAACCTGGTGGGCCCGGGCAAGCCGCTGGACACCAACCGCTTCTTTGTCATCGGCGTCAACAACCTGGGCTCGTGCTTCGGCTCCACCGGCCCGCTGCAGCCCCACCCCGACCCGGCCAAGGGCGGCCGCCCCTGGGGCGCTGATTTTCCGGTGGTGACGGTGGAAGACTGGGTCGACGCCCAGGCCCGCTTGCTCGATGTGCTGGGCATCGACCAGCTGGCGGCCGTGCTGGGCGGCAGCCTGGGCGGCATGCAGGCCATCAGCTGGACCCTGCGCCACAGCGCCCGGGTGGGCGAATGCATCGCGGTGGCCACCGCGCCCAACCTGTCGGCACAGAACATCGCCTTCAACGAGGTGGCGCGCCGCGCCATCATCACCGACCCCGATTTCCACGGCGGCCACTATCTACGCCCACGGCGTGGTGCCGCAGCGCGGCCTGCGGGTGGCGCGCATGATCGGCCACATCACCTACCTCAGCGACGACTCGATGGAAGAGAAGTTCGGCCGCCAGATGCGCGCCGCCGAGCTGGGCTACAGCACCCAGGACATCGAGTTCCAGATCGAGAGCTACCTGCGCTACCAGGGCGACAAGTTCAGCAGCTACTTCGACGCCAACACCTACCTGCTGGTGACCCGTGCGCTGGACTACTTCGACCCGGCGGCGGCGCACGGCGGTGACCTGTCGGCGGCGTTTGCGGCGGCCCGGGGCAAGCGCTTCACCGTGGTGAGCTTCACCACCGACTGGCGCTTTTCGCCGGCCCGCAGCCGCGAGATCGTCAAGGCCCTGGTCGACAACCGCATCGACGTGAGCTACGCCGAGATCGCCGCGCCGCACGGGCACGACGCCTTCTTGCTGGAAGACCCGCGCTACCACGGCCTGTTGCGCGCCACCTTCGACCGCATCGCCGCAGAGGTCCAGCCATGCGCCAGCTGACCACCGAAATGCAGTTGATCGCCGACATGGTGCCGGCCGGCGCGCGGGTGCTCGACCTGGGCTGCGGCGACGGCGTGCTGCTGGCCCATCTGCAGCAGGCCAAGGGCTGCAGCGGTTATGGCGTGGAGATCGCCGACGACAACGTGCTGGCCTGCGCCCGGCGTGGTGTCAATGTGGTGCAGCTGAACCTGGAAGAAGGCCTGGCGCTGTTCGACGACCGCAGCTTCGACGTGGTGCTGCAATTGCAGACCCTGCAGCACCTGCGCAACACCGAGAAGATGCTGCGCGAAACCGCCCGTGTCGGCCGCATCGGCATCGTCAGCTTCCCCAACTTTGCGCACTGGCCCAACCGCATGGCGGTGCTGGGCGGGCGCATGCCGGTGACCAAGATCCTGCCCTACCAGTGGTACGACACGCCCAACATCCGGGTCGGCACCTTTGCCGACTTTGAAGTGCTGGCGCGGCGCAACGGCCTGGCCATCCTCGACAGCTTTGGTGTGCATGCCGGCCGCGCCGTGCGCCGCTGGCCCAACCTGCGCGCCAGCGTGGCGGTGTTCAAGATGCAGCGCGGCTGAGCCTGCACCGCACAGCGCAGGCAGCGCTACGATCCGGCATCTGTTGCCGTGCCACCGCATCGCCAACGCCACCAGGAGCCTGCCCATGAACGCCCGCGACCCGCAGCTGCCGCTGCAACCCGATGAAGCCAGCGCCCTGGGCAGCTTTGCCCGCCAGCGCTGGGACGAGGCCATCGTGCCGGCGCTGACCGACTACATCGCGGTGCCGGCCAAGAGCCCGATGTTCGACGCCGACTGGGCCGCCAATGGCCACATCGAGCGGGTGGTGCGGGATGCGGCGGCATGGGTCGAGGACCGCAAGCTGCCCGGCCTGACGCTGGAGGTGGTGCGCATCCCGGGCCGCACACCGGTACTCTTCTTCGAGATTGCCGGCACCAAGCCCGGCGCCAACAGCGCCGGCGCCGACACGGTGGTGGTCTACGGCCACCTCGACAAGCAGCCTGAATTCACCGGCTGGCGCAACGACCTGGGCCCCTGGACGCCCAAATATGTCGACGGCCTGCTGTACGGCCGCGGTGGCGCCGACGATGGCTATGCCATCTATGCCGCGATCACCGCCGTGGAAGCGCTGCAGGCGCAAGGCCTGCCGTATCCGCGCATCGTCGGCCTGGTCGAAACCTGCGAGGAAAGTGGCTCGCACGACCTGCCGGCCTACCTGGACGTGCTGCGCCCGCGGCTGGGCAATGTCAGCCTGGTGGTGTGCCTGGATTCCGGCGCCGGCAACTACGACCAGCTGTGGCTGACCACCAGCCTGCGCGGCATGGTCTCGGGCATGCTGAAGGTGGAGATCCTCACCGAAGGTGTGCACTCGGGCGACAGCTCGGGCGTGGTGCCCAGCAGCTTTCGCATCCTGCGCCATGTGCTCGACCGCCTGGAGGATTCAGCCACCGGCCGCCTGTTGCCCGAATTTTTCCATTGCCCCATCCCCGCCGAGCGCATCACCCAGGTGCACGCAGCGGCCGCCATCCTGGGCGACCAGGCCTGGAAGACCTTCCCCTGGGCTTGTGGTGCCGATGGCAGCGCCACCTTGCCGACCACCACCGACCCGGCCGAGGCATTGCTGAACCGGCATTGGCGGCCCACCTTGTCGGTCACCGGTGTCGACGGCTTTCCCGACATGAAGAGCGCCGGCAATGTGCTGCGCCCCTACACCGCGTTCAAGTTGAGCCTGCGTCTGCCGCCGCTGGTGGACGGCCATGCGGCCTCGGTCAAGCTCAAGGCCCTGCTGGAAGACAACGCGCCCTACAACGCCCGGGTCACCTTCCAGCCGGACGGCCGCGCCGGCGCGCTGGGCGCCAACGGCTGGAACGCGCCCGACCTGGCGCCCTGGCTGGAATCCGCACTGAACACCGCATCGCAGGCGCAGTTCGGCGCGCCGCTGGCCTACATCGGCCAGGGCGGCACCATTCCGCTGATGAGCATGCTGCAGCAGGGCTTCCCGCGCGCCCAGATGATGGTCTGCGGCGTGCTGGGCCCCAAGAGCAATGCCCATGGTCCGAATGAATTCCTGCATGTGCCCTACGCGCAGAAGCTGACCGCCGCCGTGGCGCAGGTCATCGCCGCCCATCCCTGAAGCCGGCAGCTGCGGCGGCTGCCACACAGCACAACGGGCCCCTCGGGGCCCGTTGTGTTTTGGCGCACGCGTTGGGCGCCTGGCGCAGGCGCCTGGTGCAGGTCGGTGGTGCAGGTCGGTCGTACAGGCAGCGGCGCGGCAGGCCGTGGGCTGCGCGCAGCCGGCCTTGGCTCAGCCGGCGTTGGCGCCCAGGCCCAGGCTGGCCACTTCGGCGTTGATCGCCTTCAGTTCACCGCTGCGGATGGCTTGCAGCGTCTGCTGGCGCACGGCGGCGCGGTCGGCGCTGGTCTGCAGGCTCTCGATGAAGCCCTCGTCCCAGGCCTGGTCCAGGCCGGTGGAGCGGGCCATCGCCACGTCGGCCAGCACGGCAGCGCGGCTTTGGCCGGCAGACAGCTGGGTCCAGGTGTCGGGGGTGGCTTCCTGGGCGAAGGCGCCGGTGCTGAACAGGGCGCTGGTGGCCAGGGCGGCGGCGGCAAACAGGGTGCGGGTGGTGGTCATGGGTGTGGCTCCAAAAGTTTGAATGGGCTGGGTGTCAGCGGTAAGGGTGTGTTGCTGCGTCAGGCAGGTCCGGGGCGCCGATGGCTGCGCCGCAGTCACTGTTTACTGCGCGGCTTGCGACATCTGCATGGGGGCGGCCGGGGTGTAGCCGTAGACGCGGGCATTGATTGCGGCCAGTTCACCGCTGGCGATGGCCTGCAGCGTCTCGGTCTTCACCGCTGCGCGCAGCGTGCTCTGGCGCAGCGGCTCGATGTAGCCGCGGGTCCAGGCCTGGGTCAGGCCAGCCTGGCGGGCAGCGGCCAGCTCGGCGCTGACGTCGGCGCGGCTCTTGCTGCTCTGCGCGGTCTGCATCCAGGCGTCGGAGGTGGCTTCCTGGGCCATGGCGGCGCCGGTGCTGAACAAGGCGCCCAGGGCGATGGTGGCGGTGGCAAACAGGCTGCGGGTGGTGGTGGTCATGGGTTTGGCTCCAAAAAGTTGCGGGATGCTGGCGGGCCGGACGCGTGTGCCTGGGTGGTGTTCCCGGCAGTTGTCTGGCCCTGCTGTGTCTTCATACGGGCCCGGCCTGCCACTGGATGCAGGCCGGGCAGGGTTCAGCGTGCGGCCTGCGACAGCACGACGCGGCTGACCGGGATGTTTCCAGGCACGCGGGCATTGATCGCCGCCAATTCACCGCTGGCGATGGCTTGCAGCGTCTCGGCCTTCACCGTGGCGCGCAGGGCGCTCTGGCGCAGCGGCTCGATGTAGCCCAGCGACCAGGCATCGGTCAGCACGGTCTGCCGGGTGGTGTGCAGCTCGGCGACGACTGCGGCACGGCTGGTGCCGCTGCTGGCGATCTGCATCCAGGCGTCGGAGGTGGCTTCCTGGGCGAAGGCGGCGCCGCTGCCCAGCAGGGCGATGGCAGACAGGGCGATCAGGCGTTGGGCGGTGTGCATGGTGGGTTCCTCGGTTGATTCGGGGTGGTGTTGCGGACGCGGCTGCTGACCGGGGCTCAGCGGGCCGCCAGGGTCTGGACGCTGGCCGGGCTGAAGCTGTAGACCTCGGCATTGATGGCTTGGTATTCGCCGCTCTGCATGGCTTGCAGGGTGTTGGCCCGCACGGTGGCGCGCAGTGCCTGGCTGTGCAGCGGCTCCATGTAGCCCGACGACCAGGCCTTGCTCAGGCCGCTCTTGCGGGCGGCGAACAGCTCGGCGCTGACATCGGCGCGGCTCTTGTTGCTGTGCTGGGCGCTCTGCATCCAGGTGTCGGCGGTGGCTTCCTGGGCGAAGGCTGCACCGGCGCTCAGCAGCGAGGCGGCAGCGATGGCGACGATGGTGAGGATCTGGCGGGTCTGGTTCATGTTCTTGTCCGATCTGGTTGTGCAGCGACAGCTGGCATCTCGGTGCCTGGTGTCGCAGCGGTGGCGCCGGTCTCGCTGGTTTGCGAGGGGGTCTTGCGCATCGATGGACTGAACTGTAGGGAATGACCCGCATGGGAAAAACCAGCAATCCAGCAATGCTTCATTCCACTGACGTGAACAATCAACCCTGAAATCGGCTTCGGAGCATTGATTACAACTTTGTAATCTAGAATCGCGCCATGGATCAATTGCGCGCAATGCAGGTGCTGGCCCGGGTGGCCGACGAGGGCAGCTTTGCCGGTGCGGCGCGTGCGCTGGACCTGGCGCCGGCTGTGGTCACCCGCGTGATCGCCGAGCTGGAAGAGCATCTGGGGGCGCGGCTGATGCACCGCACCACCCGCCGGCTCAGCTTCACCGAAGCGGGTGACGAGTACCTGCAGCGGGTGCGGCAGATCCTGGCCGATGTGGACGAGGCCGCGGTGCGGGTGGGCAATGCCACCGGCGAGCCGCGCGGCCACCTGCGGGTCTTGCTGCCGCCGGCCCTGGCGGTGCACCAGCTGGCCAAGCACCTGGGCAGCTTCCGCCGCCAGTACCCGCAGGTGACGGTGGAGCTGCACTCGCCCGGCCCGGTGGAGGCCATGGACGAGAGCTTCGACCTGACCATCCTGTCCTCACGCGGGCCGCTGCCCGATGGCGATTTCATCGCCCGCCGCCTGGCCCGCACCGAGGTGGTGTTGTGCGCCTCGCCCGAGTACCTGGACGCCCGCGGCCGGCCCAGCCACCCACTTGACCTGGCCGACCACGACACCCTGCTGCCGCCGATCAGCGAACTGCAGCGCGGCATCACCTTCGTGGCCGGCGGCGACGGGCCCGACGGTGTGCCGGCAGAGTCGGTCACCATGGTGCCCAAGCGCCCGGTGCTGACCTCCAGCCACATCGACATCAACTACGCCGGCGCGCTGCACGGCCTGGGCATCTCCGGCCTGCCGTCTTTCGTGCTGGAAGACGCCTTTCTGGAAAACGCGCTGGAACGCGTGCTGCCGGCCTGGCGCATGTTCTCCATCACCATCTGGGCCGCCATGCCCAGCCGCAAGCACCTGCCGGCGCGCACCCGGGTGTTTCTGGACTTTCTGGTCGCGCTGTTCGGCGGCGAAGACCACGACCCCTGGCTGACCGCTGCCGGCTGTGTCACCCAGCCCTGGTCGGCGCCTGCGCCGGCCTCGGCACCCGCATCAGCGCCGTGAATTCAGCGCCGTGATTGCAGCCCCGTGCATGCCGTCAGCACCATCAGCGCATTGAAAACGCGCTGGTGGTCAGCGCGCCGGTCATCGGCTCCAGCAGCCCGATCAGCGGCTTGAGCGCGCGGTAGCGCAGCGCCACCTTGGTGGCATAGGCAAAAAAGCGTGGCAGGTCGGCCGCATAAGCCGGTTTGCCGTCGCGGTGCTTCAGGCGGCAGAAGATGCCCAGCACCTTCAGGTGGCGTTGCAGGCCCATCCATTCCAGCGCGCGCCAGCATTCGCCGAAGTCGCTGGCCATGGCGTGCTCGCCCAGCACGCCGGCGTCGCGGGCCTGCTGCCACCAGCGTGCGGCCCAGTCGATTTCCTGCTCTTCGTCCCAGCTGTGGAAGGCATCGCGCAGCAGCGAGGCCATGTCGTAGGTGACCGGGCCGACCACCGCGTCCTGGAAATCGAGGATGCCGGGGTTGGGCGTGGCCAGCATCAGGTTGCGTGGCATCCAGTCGCGGTGCACCACCACCGTGGGCTGGGCCAGTGCGCTGGCCACCAGCGTGTTGCACAGCGTGTCCCAGGTGGCCTGCTGGGCCGCAGTCCAGGTGATGCCGTACTCGCGCTGCACACACCAGTCGGGGAACAGTGCCAGCTCGCGCCGCAGCAAGGCATCGTCGTAGGCGGGCAGGCCACTGCCGTCCATGTGGCGCTGCCAGTGCACCAGGGCCGCCACGGCCTCGCGCATCAGGCGGTCGGCGTCGGCGGCGCTGGCGTCTTGCAGCGCCGGCAGGTAGAGCTGGCTGCCCAGGTCGGCCAGCAGCACAAAACCCTGGCTTGGCTCGGCCGCCAGCACCGCCGGCGCATGCAGGCCGGCGCGCTGGATGCGCCCGGCGATGTCGATGAACGGCCGCACGTCTTCTTGCGGTGGCGGCGCGTCCATCACGATGCGGCTGCTGCCGTCGTTCGCCTGCACCCGCAGGTAGCGGCGGAAGCTGGCATCGGCCGACGCTGGCGCCAGTGTTTCAGCACGCAGCCCCAGCTGCGCCGCCAGCGGGGTGAACCAGTGCCAGAACGCTGCGGCGCGTTGGGCATCGGGCCAGGCCACGGCGGTGGCCGCCGCCGGCAGGGTGGGGGCTGAATCAAGCGGAGCAGACGACATAATCCGCAGATTCTACGAACCGCCGGCAGGGCGTCTTGACGGGCGCCCGGCTGTGGGTCTTGCCAGGTGCCACGGCGGCCGGGGCGCCAGCCGGCTGGCGCTGCCCCGCTGCTGTTGTCTCGTAGGTGCCGTCCCGTTGGTGTTGTCTCGTTGGTGCTGTCTCGCTGGCGCCAGCCTGCTGGTCCATTCCTGGCCATTTCAGCCGATCCGCCCTTCCGTGCCCCCTGTCCGCGCTGCCCGCCGCCCCACCTGCCGCACTGCCTTCCGCCGCGCGCTGATCCCGCTGGCAGCGGCCATGCTGTGCCATGGCGCTGCAGCCGCCGCTGAGCCGCTGCCCTTGCAGCCCAGCACCACGCTCACGCCAGCAGCAGGCAGCGAGGCCACACGCCAGCGGCCGCTGATCCTGCTGGCCGACGAGCTGAAGGTGCGGCCCGACCTGGATGCCGTGGCCGAAGGCGCGGTGGAATTCCGCCGTGCCGGCACCTTGATCAAGGCCGACGCCCTGCGCTACGACAGCGCCAGTGACACCGCGCTGGCCAAGGGCAAGGTCTTCATCAGCCGGGCCGGCGTGCGCTACAGCGGCACCGAGCTGCAGTTGCAGGTGCAGCGCTTCGAAGGCTACTTCCTGCAGCCCGCGTTCGAGTTCGACTTGCTTGGCGCCGGTGGCCGGGCTGAGCGCATCGACTTCCTCGACAGCGAGCGCGCACGCGCCTACAACGCCCTCTACACCAGCTGCCCGCGCGACGGCGGCGGCGAGCCCGACTGGCTGCTGCGCACCGCCCGCATCAAGCTGGACTTCGAAGCCAATGAAGGTGTGGCCGAAGGTGCGGTGCTGCAGTTCTTGGGCGTGCCCATCCTCGGTCTGCCGGTGCTGAGTTTTCCGCTGTCCGACGACCGCAAGAGCGGCTGGCTGCCGCCCACCGTGGGGCTGGACAGCCGCAGCGGCTTTGAGCTGGGGGTGCCGTATTACTGGAACATCGCCCCCAACCGCGACGCCACCTTCACCCCCACCGTGCTCACCCGCCGCGGCCTGGCGCTGGACAGCGAGTTCCGCTACCTGGAGCCGCGCCACAACGGCCGCCTGCGCCTGCACCTGCTGCCCGATGACCGCACGGTGCGCAGCACCCGCTTTGCCTGGGAGGTGGACAACGCCGGCTGGCTGGGCGCCAGCACCCGCTACCAGGCCAAGGTGCTGCGGGTGTCGGACGACGACTACTGGAAGGATTTTTCGCAGCTGGTGCCGTCCACCTCGCCCCGGCTGCTGGCGCAGGACCTGCAACTGCAGCGTGACCTGGCCACCAGCCTGGGCCCCTTGCAGGCCTATGCCCGGGTGCAGCATTGGCAGGTGCTGCAGACCGGCACCGGCAACGATCTGATCGTGGCGCCCTACCAGCGCAGCCCCCAGCTGGGCCTGCGGCTGACACCGCCGCTGCCGGCCGGGCTGCGCGCCACGCTCGAGACCGAGGTCAACCACTTCACCCGCACCCCTGGCACGGCCGACCCTTCGGCGCCCACCGGCTGGCGCTGGCATGCGCTGGGCCAGCTGAGCCGGCCGTTCCAGTGGCCGGGCGCCTGGCTCACGCCCCGGCTGACGCTGAATGCGGCCAGCTACCGCGTCGATGCGCCTGGCCAGGACACCCAGCACAGCGCCCGTGTGATCCCCACCGCCAGCGTCGACGCCGGCCTGCTGTTCGAGCGCGACACCAGCTGGTTCGGCCGCCCCCAGCGCCAGACGCTGGAGCCGCGGCTGCTGTATGTCAACACGCCGTTCCGTGACCAGACCGGCCTGCCCAACTTCGATGCGGCCGAGCGCGACTTCAACGCCGTGTCGATCTATGCCGAAAACGCGTTTTCCGGCATCGACCGGGTGAGCGACGCGCACCAGCTCACGGCCGGCGTCACCACCCGCTTGGTCGACACCAGCAGCGGCGCCGAGACCTTGCGCCTGGGGCTGGCCCAGCGCATCCGCCTGCGTGACCAGCGGGTGGTGCTGGCCGGTCCGGCGCTGAGCCGGCGCTTCTCGGATGTGCTGGTCGAAGGCAGCAGCGCGGTCTTCAACCCCTGGAAGCTGGACGCCGCGCTGCAGTACAACCCCGACAGCCAGCGGGTGGAGCGCTCGATCATGGGCGTGCGCTACCAGCCCGGTCCGTTCCGCACGCTGTCGGCCGGCTACCGGCTGGCGCGTGGTCTGTCCGAGCAGGTGGAAGTGGGCTGGCAATGGCCGCTGTGGCGTGGCCAGGCAACACCGGTGGGCGCTGCAGGCGGTTGTGGCGGCACGCTGTATGCCGTGGGCCGCCTGAACTACAGCCTGCGCGACAGCCGCATGACCGATTCATTGGTGGGTGCCGAGTACGACACCGGCTGCTGGATCGGCCGCGTCGTCTACGAGCGCCTGTCCACCGGCCGTGCCGAGGCCACCACCCGGCTGATGCTGCAGCTGGAGCTGGTCGGCCTGTCGCGCCTGGGTTCCAACCCGCTGCAGACCTTGAAGGACAATGTGCCGGGCTATCGGCTGCTGCGCGAGCCACGAAGCACTCCGTTCTCCAACCCCGAGCCATGACCCATACCCCATTCTTCAACGGCCGGCGCACGCTGGCCTGGGCCCTGGCGGCCGTGCTGGCCTGTGCCGGTGTGCAAGCGCAAACGACGGCTGGCCGGACGCCCAGCCGCAGCGGCGATTTCATCGTGGCGGTGGTCAACACCGAGCTGGTCACGGCGGTCGAGCTGCAGCAGCGCATCGACCGCATCAAGGCCGATGCCCGCCGCGACAACACCCGCCTGCCCGACGACAACACACTGCGCCAGCAAGTGCTGGACGTGTTGATCGATGAGCGGGTGCAAGCCACCCACGCACGCGAAAGTGGCCAGCGGGTGGACGAGGCCGACATCGACCGCGCGATTGCCAACATCGCGGCACAGAACCAGATCACCGTGCCGCAATTGCGTGAGCGGCTGCGCGCCGACGGCATGGACCTGCCGCGCTTTCGCAGCACCCTGCGCGACCAGATCCTGGTCGAGCGGGTGCGTGAGCGTGAAGTGAACCAGCGCATCCGCATCACCGATGGCGACATCGACCGCGCCCTGGAAGAGCGCCGCGCCCAGGCCGCCGCCGGTGCCCAGCTGAACCTGGCGCAGATCCTGGTGACCGTGCCCGAAGGCGCCAGCGCCGAGGTGGTGGCGCAGCGCCAGGCGCGCGCCGAACAGGCCTTGGCGCGGGTGCGTGCGGGCGAAGATTTTTCCGCGGTGGCGCGTGCGCTCAGCGAGGACGCCAACCGCGAGGCCGGCGGTGAACTCGGCCTGCGGCCGACGGACCGGCTGCCCGACCTGTTTGTGGCGGCGGTGCAGGCCTTGCAGGTGGGGCAGGTGACGCCGCAGCTGGTGCGCAGCGCGGCGGGCTTTCATGTGCTGAAGCTGCTGGACCGCCAGGCCGATGACCCTTTCAAGGTGACCCAGACCCGTGCCCGCCACATCCTGGTGCGCGCCGCCGACGCGGCGCAGGCCGGCCAGGTCGGCCGCCGGCTGGAGGCGCTGCGGGCGCAGATCGAGCGCGGCGAGCGCAAGTTCGAGGATGTGGCGCGTGAAATTTCGGAAGACGGCAGCGCCTCGGCCGGTGGCGATCTGGGCTGGGCGTCCCCCGGCAACTTTGTGCCCGAATTTGAAGAAGCCATGAACCGCCTGCCGCTGGGCGGCATCTCGGCGCCGGTGGTGTCCCGCTTTGGTGTGCACCTGATCCAGGTGGTGGAGCGCCGCAGCGCCACGCTCGACCCCAAGGACGTGCGTGAACAAGCCCGCAGCCGCCTGCGTGAAGCCAAGTTCGAGAGCACCTACCAGGAATGGGCCAAGGAGCTGCGCCTGCGCGCGTATGTCGAGATGCGCGAGCCGCCGGTTTGACATGACCGCCACCCGATGCGCCTCCGGCGACTCCCGCCCAGTGGGCCCAGTAGGCCCAGTGGGCCCAGTGGGGCGTCCCCAGCGGCCCGGTAGCGGCTCTTGCGCTGCAGCCGCTTGGGCAGCGCCGCGCAGCGCTGCCACCGGGCGGCGGATGCATGCCAGGCTGCGCGCGTGAGCCACACCGCCCGCAAGCGCTTCGGCCAGCATTTTCTGGTCGACCCCGTGGTGATCGACCAGATCGTGCGGGCGATTGCGCCACGGGCGGGTCAGCCGCTGGTGGAGATCGGCCCCGGCCTGGGCGCCATGACCCAGCCCTTGCTGGAGCGCTGCGGCGCGCTGACCGTGATCGAGCTCGACCGCGACCTGGCGGCGCGCTGGCGCCAGCGCGCCGGCATCACGGTGGTTGAATCCGATGTGCTGCGGGTCGACTTTGCCGCGCTGGCCGATGCCGCCGGCGCGCCGCTGCGGGTGGTGGGCAACCTGCCCTACAACATTTCGACGCCGATCCTGTTCCACCTGCTGGCGGTGGCGCCCCGGGTGGTCGACCAGCACTTCATGCTGCAGAAGGAAGTGGTCGACCGCATGGCCGCCAGCCCGGGCAGCAAGGCATTCGGCCGCCTGAGCGTGATGCTGCAGTGGCGCTACCGCATCGACGCGCTGTTCGATGTGCCGCCCGAAGCGTTCGACCCACCGCCGCGGGTGCACTCGGCCATCGTGCGCATGTTGCCGCTGGCCACGCCGCCGCTGCTGGACGAAGCGCAGCTGTCGGCGCTGGTGACGCTGGCGTTCTCGCAGCGCCGCAAGTTGCTGCGCCACACGCTGGGCCGCTGGCTCGACGCGCAGGGTTTTGCCGGGACGTTCGACACCCAGCGCCGCGCCGAGGAAGTGCCGGTGGCCGAGTACGTGGCCCTGGCCCAGGCGGTCACACCACCCTGAGGCGGGCATGAAAAAGCGGCCCGCAGGCCGCTTTTGAACTGGCGCAGGCTCAGGCCGCGTTGACCCACATCGCCGTGTCGAAGGCGCTGCTCATCATCGGCATGTTCATGCCGAAGTTGGGGTTGCTGCCGTTCTTGGGCGCGGCCTTGGGTGCCGGCTTGACCGGTTCCTGGGCGGCTTCGTTGACGCGTTCCCAGGCGCTGGATTCATTGCTGCGGGCGACCGCGAAGGAATAGAAGCAGCGGAAGGCGATGCGCCGCTCACCCCAGAAATCTGCCGCATCGCGGAAGACTTCGAGCAATTGCTCGCGTGCTTCACGGTCGAAACGGGCGTTGTCGGGCAATTGCTCCAGCACCACCACAAAGCCGGGCTGGCTGCCGGCGCGGTGCACCAGGTCGGTCATGCAGTCAAACAGCGCGTCCATGTTCTTGCCGAAGTGCGCCGGAAACAGGAAGGACTCGGCAATCTTGTCGAGCACATCTTGCTTGGACTGCGCCTCAGAGAGGTTGGCATACAGAAAATGCTGGCCAGCGCCTTCGGCGGCGGCCATCAGGTCTTCGACACGGTAGGCGCGGATGGCCTGCACGATATTTGGACGGACGGTTTGCAGCAGCATGGTCACGTTCCTCCTGGCTCTAAGAATGGTCGGGTCCGGATCGAATACCGCTCACTGCGCAATCAGCTTGAAGCTGGCGTAATGGTCGGCGGTGTAAAAACAAGCTTCAGGCACCGTGGGGCGCACACCGCCGCACACCAAACGCCGCGCACCACGGTCTCGCGACCCTGGTGTCGGCACGGTGTACTCCCGGTAAAACCCCCGTTCCGCACGCGGCAGAAGCCGTTCGCGGTTGCCAAAGACCGTGCCATCCTTGCGGTAGGGAAACGGTCCGCCGGCGAGGACCAGGCGGTGGGTTGCGCGGGCTTCTGTCGGCAATGCGGCCAGCGGCACGGTGCCCAGGTTGTCCATCGGACCCCTGGCTTGCACCGCAACACTGACCAGCATGGCTGCCAGCAGACCCACGCCTGGCCCCCACTTGGCGCCCGTTTTTGGCAGCACCGCCGACGCTTTGGCCCCCCGGTACGGCAGGGGATGCTTCATCGGTGGCTGACTGTCCGTACAAACGGGCTCCACAACGGGTTCCACGGGTTGACCCTGTAATCTGAGTTGCGGATGCTACCGGAACGGCCCCTGAAACTCAAGCTGCTGCCTCAAATTGAGGCAGCAACAGGTGCTGATGAGTGGGCGCTCACAATCCGGAAACATCCCCCAAATCAGGGACTTAGCGGCTTGTCAAGGCTTTGTCGCTGATCCTTTAAGGCCTTGTGGCTGGCCGCATGCGGCTGGCACAGACTTGGTGCACGCGAGCGCGCAGCCGCTGCCGGCGGTGCGCGCTGCGGCGCGGTTTCAGCGCGCGGCGTTGGCGTCGGCCACCGTCAGGGCGGTCATGTTGACCACACGCCGCACCGTGGCCGACGGTGTCAGGATGTGCGCCGGCCGCGCTGCGCCCAGCAGTACCGGGCCGATGGCGATGCCACCACCGGCCGCCGTTTTCAGCAGGTTGTAGCTGATGTTGGCGGCGTCGATGTTCGGCAAGACCAGCAGGTTGGCTTGTCCGACCAGGCTGCTGTTGGGCATCAGCTCGGCGCGGTGGTCGACATCCAGCGCGGCGTCGCCGTGCATTTCACCGTCCACCTCCAGCCAGGGCGCACGCTGTTGCAGCAGCGCCAGGGTCTCGCGCATCTTCACGGCCGATGGTTGCTGGCTGCTGCCGAAGCTGCTGTGCGACAGCAGCGCGGCCTTGGGGGCCACGCCGAAGCGCAGCATTTCTTCGGCGGCCATGATGGTGATTTCACACAGCTGCTCGGCCGTGGGGTCGTAGTTGACATGGGTGTCGACCAGAAACACCTGGCGCCCCGGCAGGATCAGCCCGTTCATGCAGGCATAGGTGTTGACCCCGGCGCGGCGGCCGATGATCTGGTCGATGTGGTTCAGGTGCTGCTGGGTGCTGCCCCAGGTGCCGCAGATCATGCCGTCGACCTCGCCCTTGTGCAGCAGCATCGCCGCGATCAGGGTCAGCCGGCGGCGCATCTCGATCTTGGCGAACTGCTCGGTCACGCCCTTGCGCTCGGTCAGCCGGTGGTAGGTCTGCCAGTAGTCGCGGTAGCGTGGGTCGTCGTCGATGTTGACGATCTCGTAATCGCGGCCGGCCTGCAGCCGCAAGCCCAGTTTTTCAATGCGGGTGTGGATCACGCTGGCACGCCCCACCAGCCAGGGCCGGGCCAGGCCTTCGTCGACGATCACCTGCACTGCCCGCAGCACGCGCCGGTCTTCGCCTTCGGCAAAGGCCACATTGCGGCGCTCGGCACGCTTGGCCTGGCTGAAGATCGGCTTCATCGCATTGCCCGAGGCGTAGACGAAGCTCTGCAGTTTTTCTTCGTAAGCGGCGAAGTCGGTCACCGGCCGCGCTGCCACGCCGGACGCGGCGGCTGCGCGTGCCACGGCAGGCGCAATCTTCATCATCAGCCGCGGGTCAAACGGCTTGGGAATCAGGTATTCGGGCCCGAACTCCAGGTTGGTGCCGGCATAGGCCGCGGCCACCACGTCGTTTTGCTCGGCCTGGGCCAGGTCGGCAATGGCATGCACCGCCGCGATTTCCATCTCGTCGGTGATGGTCGTGGCGCCCGAATCGAGTGCGCCCCGGAAGATGTAGGGGAAGCACAGGACGTTGTTGACCTGGTTCGGGTAGTCGGTCCGCCCGGTGGCCATGATGGCGTCGCTGCGCACCGCCAGCACCTCTTCCGGCATGATTTCTGGCGTGGGATTGGCCAGCGCAAAGATCAGCGGCTTGGCGGCCATGGCCGCCACCATCGGCGCTTTCAGCACGCCGCCGGCCGACAGCCCCAGGAACACATCGGCCCCGGCGATGGCCTGCGCCAGCGTGCGCTGCGCGGTGTCTTGCGCAAACTCGGCCTTGTCCGGGTCCATCAGTTCCAGCCGGCCTTGCCAGACCACGCCCGCCAGGTCGGTGACGAAGATGTTCTTCTTCGGCAGGCCCAGCTTGACCAGCAGGTTCAGGCAAGCCAGCGCCGCAGCGCCGGCGCCCGACGTGACCAGCTTGACCTCGTCGATGCGCTTGCCCACCACCTTCAGGCCGTTCATCAGCGCCGCGCCCACCACGATGGCCGTGCCGTGCTGGTCGTCGTGGAAGACCGGGATCTTCATGCGCTCGCGCAGCTTGCGCTCGACATAAAAGCAATCGGGCGCCTTGATGTCCTCGAGGTTGATGCCGCCGAAGGTGGGTTCCAGCGCGGCAATGATCTCGACCAACTTGTCGGGGTCGTTCTCAGCGATCTCCAGGTCGAACACGTCGATGCCGGCGAACTTCTTGAACAGCACGCCCTTGCCTTCCATCACCGGCTTGGACGCCAGCGGGCCGATGTTGCCCAGGCCCAGCACGGCGGTGCCGTTGGTGACCACCGCCACCAGGTTGCCGCGCGCGGTGTAGCGCCAGGCATTGGCCGGGTCGTCGACGATTTCTTCGCAGGCCGCCGCCACGCCGGGCGAATAGGCCAGCGCCAGATCGCGCTGGTTGACCATCTGCTTGGTCGCCGCGATGGCCACTTTGCCGGGCGTGGGGAACTCGTGGTACTCCAGTGCCGCACGGCGCAACTCGGCGCGCTTGTCTTCCGGGGTGTGTTGGGGCATGGGTCTGCTGTCCTGGTCTGGGGGAGGCGAATGCCTGCAGTGTCGCCGCCGGGACGCCCGCGTGCATGCGTGGAACTGCGGATCAGTCTGAACTAGCGCGCATGGATGCGGCGCTGCCGCGCGCCCACTGCGACTTGGCGCTGCCCGGCGCGGCCCCGGCAGGCCCGGTGCGGCACCGTCAGGCGGCAGACAGCGTGAAGCCCACGCGGGTGGTGCCGCTGGCGCTTTCGGCCAGCGTGCGCCCGGCATGCATGCGGGCGATGGCTGCCACGATGGCCAGGCCCAGCCCGTGGTGCTGGCCGTCGTCGCTGCTGCGCGCGCTGTCGACGCGGAAGAAGCGGTCGAACAGCCGCGGCAGGTGGTCGGCGGCGATCACCGCGCCGCGGTTTTGCACCACCACCTGCACCTGCTGGGCGTCGGGCGCCTGGCCGATGGCGATCACCACGGTGGAGCCCGGGCGTCGGCAAAGCGGGTGGCATTGCCCAGCAGGTTGGACAAGGCGCGCTTGACCAGCGGCTCGTCCACCGGCAGCGTGGCGTCGCCCTCGATGCGCAGCATCAGGCCGGCGTCTTCCAGCGTGGCCTCGTGGAATTCGCTGACCTGGGCGGCCAGGCCGGCCAGGCTGACCGGTGCGCCGCGCCGCGCGGTCGACGCCGCGGTCGGCCTGCGACAGGAACAGCATGTCGTTGACCAGGGCCGACAGGCGCTGCATCTCCTCCAGATTGGACTGCAGCGTCTCGCGCAGCGCCTCGGGGCTGCGCTCGCGCGACAGCGCCACCTCGGTCTCGCCGATCAGCGTGGCCAGTGGCGTGCGCAGCTCATGCGCCACGTCGGCATTGAAGGCTTCCAGCTGGGTGTAGGCCCGCTGCAAGCGGTCCATCAGCGCATTGAACTGGGTCACCCAGGGCAGCAGTTCCTCGGCCGGGTCGTGCAGCGCCAGGCGCTGGTCCAGGTGCTGGGGCGAGATGGCGCGGGTCTGTGCCGCCAGCCCGCCCAGCGGGCGCAGGCTGCGCCGCACGAACCAGCCAGCGCCTACCGCCACCACCACACCGGCGGCCAGCGTGACGCTGCCACCAGGATCAGCGCCCAGCGCGTGCCCAGGGCGGCGCTGCGGGTGAAGTCCATGGTGTAGTGCGCCTGCAGCTGGCCACCGGCCATGCCCGGCGTGTCGACCGCGAAGGCATGCGGCGCGCGCTGTGGCGCGACTGCTGCAGGGCCGCCGAGACCGGGTCGGCATACAGCAGCCGACCCGTCGGCACGCCACACCTCCAGCCGGGCGTTGGCGCGCATCGGCGCATCGCTGCGCAGGCGCTGCAGCACGGCCAGTTCGCCGCCGTTGCGCGCCTCCAGCGCCAGGATGTCGGCCACCAGCTCGCAGCCGCGCACCTGCTCCTGGGCGTTGCGCTCCTTGACCAGCATCGCCATCGACAGCCAGCTGGCGGCCGACACCAGGCCGATGACGATGGCGGTGAACAGCGCCAGCTTCTTGGACAGGCGCGTGGCGATGGAGTGGCTGCACAGCGCCCTGGCGCAGGCCGGACGATCCGTGAGGGATTGGCGGGCTGGCTGGGCAGGCCCGGCTGGTGGCCGAATGGCCCTATCTGGCCCGCCGGCGGGTGTTGCGCGCGGTCCTCCAGCACATAGCCCATGCCGCGCACGGTGTGCAGCAGCTTGGTGCGGGAAGGGGTCGTCGAGCTTGGCGCGCAGGCGGCGCACCGCCACTTCGACGACGTTGGTGTCGGAGTCGAAGTTCATGTCCCACACCTGCTCGGCCAGCGTGGTGCGCGACAGGATCTGGCCGCGCCGGCGCAGCAGCAGCGCCAGCAGGCTTGAATTCCTTGGCGGTCAGGTCCAGCCGCTCGCTGCGCGCGCTGGCGCGCGCGGCTCAGCAGGTCCACCCGCAGGTCGGCCAGGTGCAGCTGCGGTGGCCGGTGCGGCGCCCGGCTGCTGGCCGCGGCGCAGCAGCGCGCCCACGCGCGCCAGCAGTTCGCTGAAGGCAAAGGGCTTGACGAGGTAGTCGTCGGCGCCCTGCTCCAGGCCGCGCACCCGGTCTTCCACCTGGTCGCGGGCGGTGAGCATCAGCACCGGCAGGCTGCGCTTTTCGGCCCGGATGGCTTGCAGCACGCCGAAGCCGTCCACGCCCGGCAGCATCACGTCCAGCAGCACCAGGTCGTAGTCGCCGCCGGTGGCCAGGCGCCGGCCTTCGATGCCGTCGTGCGCCACGTCGACCACATGGCCGTTCTCGCTCAGGCCCTTGTGCAGGTACTGGGCGAGCTTGACTTCGTCTTCGATCACCAGCAGTCGCATGGGGGCGGATGGTGCCATTGCCGGGCGCCGTGCTGCATGACGTTTTTGTCATCTGGCTGTTCGGCTGCCGTGGGTTGGGCAGTTCACAGTGCGTTCCATGGTTGGTGCGGTGGCAGCGAAGAGAGGCCAGCGCAAACCGACCAGAGCCTCTCTCCACCCCCTTCCATTCCACACAAGGACCGCACCATGAACGCCACCCAATCCCTCATCGCCGCCATCGCCCTGACCGCTGCTGCCGCCGGGTCGGCCATGGCGCAGGAAGCCACCCAGTGGAGCTCGGCGATCCAAGGCCAGGCCAACCGGGCCGAGGTGGCGACCCAGGCGCGCCAGGCGGTGGCCCAGGGTCAGCTGCATGAGCTGTATGCCATCCAGCCGGCCCGCACCATGGTGTCTGGCCTCAGCCGTGAAGCCGTGCGCGCCGAAGCCCGCGCTGCCCTGGCCAGCGGCGAGATCGCCCGCCTGAATGCCCGCACCAGCGACGCTGTGCCGATGCAGGCGCAGTCGGTGCGCATCTCGGCCCTGGGCCGCTGAGGCCTGCCAGCCCGGCCATGCGCAGAACTGCGTAGGCCGGGCCTGCCCCGGGCGGGGAATACTGCCGGTCCATGACCGCGCCTGCGTCACCCGCCCCACCACACACCACCAGCGCTGCGCCAGCCCCGGCCAGCCGCCGCAGCCCGCGGCTGCTGCTGTGGGTGGCGCTGGTGGTGTTGCTGGGCGTGGCGCAATCGCTGCTGGTGCTGATGACACTGCGCGACGAGCAGGCCCGCGCCCAGGAGCGCACCGACGACCTGGCCACCGCCGCGCAAGGCGAGATCCGGCGCCGCGCCCAGCTGGTCTTGCAGGGCCTGCAGGGCCTGCAAACCCGCGACGGCGACGCCCAGGCCTGGCCCCGCCTTGCCGAAGCCCTGTTGCGCAGCCAGCGCGAGATCGGCCGCATCGAGCGGCGCGACGCCCGCCTGCAGGTGCTGGAGGCGGTCGATTCACCGTTCCGCACTCCGCTGTTCCAGCGCATGCCGCGCGCCGAGCTGGCGCTGGAGGTCGAGGTGGCCTGCGGCATCGCCCGCCGGCTGGCCGCGCCGGTGTTCTCGCGCAGCCAGTTCGTGCCGCTGCCCGGCGGCCTGGGTGCCGAGGTGGTGGATGTCTGCGTGCCGGTGCAGCAGGCGGGTCGAGCTGGTCGGCTTCACCGTGGCCACCGTGCTGCTGTCGCAATGGCTGGACGAGGCGCGCGGCGCCGAGCATCGGCCGCAGCCACGAGCTGTCCTTCGTCGAAGGGCGACGGCACCCGGCTGGCCCGCAGCGGCGCGGTGCGCGGCGCCGGTGTCTACCTGGCCGAGCGGGTGGTCGACCTGCCGGGCTCGGCCGCTGCAGTTGCGCGTGGACGCGGCCGAGCGTGCGCCCAGCCTGATCCCCAACCTGGCCACCGCGCTGGTGCTGGGGCTGTCGATGGCGCTGTTCGCGGTGGTGCTGCTGCTGGTGCGCGACGGCCGCCGCCGCGCCGCTGCCGAGGAGGCGCTGGCCGAATCGCTGGGCTTTCGCAAGGCGATGGAGGATTCGCTGCTGACCGGCCTGCGTGCGCGTGACCGGCAGGGCCGCATCGTCTACGTCAACCCGGCGTTCTGCCGCATGGTGGGCTTCAGCGCCGATGAACTGCAGCGCGCCACGCTGCCGCCGTACTGGCCGCCGGAGCAGGTGGCCGACTACCAGCGCCGCCAGGCCGAGCGCCTGGCCGCGCAGGCGCCGACGACGAGCAGCCGCACGAAGGCTACGAGACGGTGTTCATGCGCAAGGACGGTGAGCGCTTCCCGGTGATGATCTACGAGGCGCCGCTGGTCACCGGCACCGGCAAGCAGACCGGCTGGATGAGCGCGGTGCTCGACCTGTCGGCCCAGCGCCAGGTCGAAGAGCTGTCGCGCCAGCAGCAGGAGCGGCTGCAGGCCACCGCCCGCCTGGCCAGCGTGGGCGAGATGGCGTCGCTGCTCAGCCATGAGCTGAACCAGCCGCTGTCGGCGATTGCCAGCTATGCCACCGGCTCGCTGAACCTGCTGACCGCCCCCGCCTTGCCTGGCGCCGACCTGGCTGCGGCCGACGCCGACCTGCTGCCATCGCTGCGCCATGCGCTGCAGCGCATCGCCGAGCAGGCCGAGCGTGCCGGCCGGGTGATCAAGAGCGTGCATGACTTCGTGCGCCGCCGCCACCAGGCCTATGAGGTCATCGCGGCCGATCTGCTGATCGAATCGGTGCTGCCGCTGGTGCGGCTGCAGGCGCGCAAGGGCGGCGTGCGGGTGGCGCTGGACATCGTGCAGCCGGTGCCGCGGGTCAAGGTCGACCGCACCATGGTCGAGCAGGTGCTGCTGAACCTGGCGCGCAATGGCGTGCAGGCGATGGAGGCCGACACGCCGCTGGCCGAGCGCGTGCTCACCTTGCGGGTGCAGCTGGCGCCCGCAGCCGCCGGCGCGGCCGGTGGCTGGGTGGTGTTTTCGGTGGTCGATGCCGGGCCGGGCATCGCCGAGGCGGTGGCGCAGCGGCTGTTCACGCCGTTTTTCACCACCAAGCCCGAGGGCATGGGCCTGGGCTTGTCGCTGTGCCGCACCGTGGTCGAGCAGCATGGCGGGGCGATGGATTTCGACAACCTGCCACCGCGCCCGGGCGGCGACAGCGGCAGTGCGGGCGGCACGGCCTTCCGCTTCACGCTGCCGCAACTGGTCAGCCGCGCGCCGGTGGCTTGACGCGGCACCCGCAACCGCACTGCAGCAGCGGCGCTGGAACTTGCGCTCGCCGCTGCTGGATACTGCGCGCCATGGCCACCCATGCCGTTCAGCCCCTGGGCATCCCGGTTGTCTACCTCGTCGACGACGAGGCGGTGGTCCGCGAGGCGCTGGCCTGGCTGCTGCGCTCGCGCCGCCTGCTGTCCGAAGGCTTTGGCCATGCCGAGGCCTTCGAGGCGTTTCTGGCCACCCGGGATCTGGCCGGCGGCTGGCCTGACGCACCGTCCTGCCTGTTGCTGGATGTGCGCATGCCCGGCACCAGCGGCCTGGTGCTGTTCGAGCGCCTGATCGAGCGTGGGCTGACCGGCTGCGCTGCCGGTGATCTTTCTCACCGGCCATGGCGATGTGCCCACGGCGGTGGCGGCGGTCAAGCGTGGCGCCTTCGATTTTGTCGAGAAGCCGTTCTCCGACAACGCCCTGGTCGACCGGGTGGTGCAGGCCTTGCAGGTCAGCGCCGATGCGATCGCCCGCCGCCGGGCGCAGCAGGCGCTGCAGCGTGCGCTGGCCGACCTGACCGAGCGCGAGCGCGAGGTCATGGCGCGGGTGGTCGCCGGCCTGTCCGAACAAGCTGATCGCCGACGAACTGGACATCAGCGTGCGCACGGTGGAAGTGCACCGCGCCCGCTTGTTCGACAAGATGCACGTGCGCTCGGCCGTCGAGCTGGCCAACCTGCTGCGCGAGCCGGCCGCCTGAGCGCCGGGCCGGCCGCCTCGGCCACAATCCGCGCCATGGCCTTGGGCGAATTTGATCTGATCCAGAAGTACTTCACCCGGCCCACGCCGCAGGCGGTGCTGGGGGTGGGTGACGACTGCGCGCTGCTGCAGCCCAGCGCCGGCATGCAGTGGGCCATTTCCAGCGACATGCTGGTCGAGGGCCGCCATTTCCTGTCGACGGTGCGGCCCGAGCGCCTGGGCCACAAGGCCCTGGCCGTCAACCTGAGCGACCTGGCCGCCTGCGGCGCCAAGCCGGTGGCCTTCACGCTGGCGCTGGCGCTGCCGCGGCCCGACGAGGCCTTTCTGGCCGGCCTGGCCCAGGGCCTGTTTGACCTGGCCGACGCCCATGGCATCGGGCTGGTGGGCGGCGACACCACCGCCGGGCCGCTGAACATCTGCATCACCGTCTTCGGCGAGGTGCCGCCCGGCCAGGCGCTGCGGCGCGACGGTGCGCGCGCCGGCGACGCGCTGTGGGTCAGCCACCCGCTGCACGGCGGCCTGGGCGATGCCCGGCTGGCGCTGGAGGCCTTTCGCGGCCATGTCAGCCTGGGCGCGGCAGATTTCGAAGCGGTGCGCGCGGCGATGGAGCAGCCGCAGCCGCGTGTGGCCCTGGGCCTGGGCTTGCGCGGCCTGGCCAGCGCCGCCATCGACCTGAGCGACGGCCTGGTGGGCGACCTGGGCCATGTGCTGCGCCGCTCTGGCGTGGGCGCGGTGATCCGGCTCGACAGCCTGCCCATCAGCCCGGTGCTGGCGCGCCAGCCACGCCAGCAGCAGTGGCAGTGCGCGCTGGCCGGCGGCGATGACTACGAACTGCTGTTCAGCGCGCCGGCAGCGGCCAGCGCGGCCGTCCAGGCCGCTGCAACGGCCGCCGGTGTCGGTGTGCGCCGCATCGGCACGCTCACCGCCGCGCCGGGCCTGCAACTGCTGGATGGCGAGGGCCAGCCGGTGCCGCTGCAGCTGCAGGGCTTTGACCACTTTGCGGCGGGCCAGTGAGCAGCGCTGCCACGCCACCGGCCAGCCCGGCCACCGCGCCGCGCCGGCCCAGCGCCCGCTTCATGCGGGGCCACCCGGCGCACTGGGTGGCGCTGGGCTTTGGCAGCGGCCTGTCGCGCTGGGCGCCGGGCACGGTGGGCACGCTGTGGGCCTGGGCGGCCTTCGTGGTGGCCGACCGCTGGCTGAGCACCGGCGGCCTGGGGCTGGGTGATCGCCGTCAGCCTGCCGCTGGGCTGGTGGGCCTGCACCCGCACCGCCCAGCACCTGGGCACGGCCGACCCCGGCGCCATCGTCTGGGACGAGGTGCTGGCGTTCTGGCTGATCCTCTGGCTGGTGATGCCGGCCGGCCTGCTGGGCCAGGCGGTGGCCTTCGGCCTGTTCCGCTACTTCGACGCCGCCAAGCCCGGCCCGGTGGGCTGGGCCGACCGGCGCTACAAGCTGCGCCCGGGCGAGGCCATCGGCTGGCGCCAGGGCTGGGGCATCCTGTTCGACGACCTGGTGGCGGCGCTGTGCACGCTGCTGGTGATCGCGCTGTGGCTGCGGCTGACGGCCTGAGTGACTGCTGACGATGCCCGACCACCGATTCCCGCCCTGGTGGCCGCCCTGGCCGACGCCCTGCGCCAGCGCGGCCAGATGCTGGCCACCGCCGAAAGCTGCACCGGCGGCCTGATCGCCGGCGCCTGCACCGACCTGGCCGGCTCCAGCGACTGGTTCGAGCGCGGCTTCGTCAGCTACAGCAATGCCGCCAAGACCGAGCTGCTGGGCGTGCCGGCGGCGCTGATCGATGCCCATGGCGCCGTCAGCGAGCCGGTGGCGCTGGCCATGGCCGCCGGTGCGCTGCAGCAGTCGCTGGCGCAGCGGTCGGTGGCGGTCACCGGCGTGGCCGGCCCGGGCGGTGGCAGCGCCGCCAAGCCGGTGGGCCTGGTGTGGCTGGCCTGGGCCCAGCGTGGGCCCGACGGCCACATCCGCGCCCGGGCGCAGGCGCAGCATTTTCCGGGTGACCGGGCGGCGGTGCGCCAGGCCACCATCGCCTGTGCGCTGCAGGGCCTGCTGGACGATCTGGCTGCGGCGCCGGCCGCCACCGGTGGGGAGGCCGCATGAACCTGCTGCTGGCCGGCAGCTTCGACACAGCCGAGCGCGACGCCTGGGCCGCGCGCGCTGCGCCAGGCCCTGCCCGGCCACCGGCTGTGCCTGGCGCGCGGCGAGGTGGCCGACGACGCAGATCGACGCCGCCATCGTGGCCAACCCGCCGCCGGGCCAGTTGCAGGGCCTGCCGCGGCTGCGGCTGATCCAGAGCCTGTGGGCCGGCGTCGACCGGCTGCTGGCCGATGCCACGCTGCCGGCCGGCGTGCCGATCGCCCGCATGGTCGACCCGGCGATGAACGCCGCCATGGCCGAGACCGCGCTGTGGGCCACGCTTGGCGCTGCACCGCGGCTTCTTCGTCTATGCGCGCCAGCAGCAGGCCGGCCAGTGGCTGCAGTGGCCCGCAGCGCCGCGCCGACGAGGTGCCGGTGCTGGTGCTGGGCCTGGGCCAGATGGGCCGCGCGGTGGTGCAGCGCCTGCAGCAACAGGGCTACCCGGTGGCGGCCTGGCGGCGCAGCGCCGGCGCGGCGCTGCCGCAGGGCCTGTCTGTGCCGGTGCACCATGGTGCGGCCGGCCTGCAGGCCGCGCTGGCCGGCGCCCAGGTGCTGATCAACCTGCTGCCGCTGACCCCAGACACCCGCGGCTTGCTGAACGCCGCGCTGCTGGCCCGCCTGCCGCGTGGCGCCGCCGTGGTGAACCTGGCGCGCGGCGCGCATCTGGTCGACGCCGATCTGCTGGCAGCGCTGGCCAGCGGCCAGATCGGCCATGCGGTGCTGGACGTGTTCCAGGCCGAGCCGCTGCCCGCCGACCATGGCTTCTGGCGCCACCCGCAGGTGACCGTGCTGCCGCATGTGGCCGCGCTGACCGATGAGCGCAGCGCCGCCGCCGTGGTGGCCGCCAACATCCGCGCCCTGGCCGCTGGCACGCCGCTGGCCCACCTGGTGCAGCGCGACGCCGGCTATTAGCCCCCTGCAAGGGCGCCGCAGGCGCTGCGGGGGTGGTCCATCTCAATGTTCCACCGCGTTTCGCGCAACCCGCGACGCATGAACCGGTCGAAGCAAACGGGCGCCGCGGACGGGCTTCGCCCGGCCGCTGGGGCCGCCCCCTTGAGGGGGAGCGCCGCAGGCGCTGCGGGGGTGGTTCCAATTCAAGCCTGCAGCACCAGCCGGGGCCCGGCGCGCAGCATCGGTGCCTTGCCACGTGGTGCCGGCGGGCTGGCCACGGCCTGCACCAGCTGCAGCACCAGGTGGCGCAGGGCGTCCCAGGCATCCAGCGGCCACAGCGGGTGTTTCAGGCCCTTGACCACGCCGTCGCAGATGCTGGCGGCGTCCACCAGGTGGGCCAGCTGGTGTTCGGCCAGCAGCGGCAGCACCCGTTCATACAGCCGCTGCTTGACACCCCAGACCCGGCCTTCATTGAAGGCCACCGGCAGCGGCTTGCCCTGGGCCAGCGCGTCCTTCACCCGCTTCAGCCCGCTGATGGTGTCGGCCACATGCCAGTGCACCAGCACGGCGGCCTCGCCCTCGGCGCGCAGGCCGTCCAGCATGCGCAGCACCCGCGCGGTCTGGCCGGCCAGCACCGCGTCGCACAGCTTGCTGACGTCGTAGCGGGCCACGTTCAGCACCGCCGCTTCCACCTGCTCGAAGGCCAGCGTGCCGGCCGGGTAGAGCAGGGCCAGCTTCTGCAGCTCTTGGTGGGCGGCCAGCAGATTGCCTTCCACCCGGTCGGCAAAAAACGCCAGGGTCTGCTGGCCGCTGTCGCCGTCGGCCACCTGCTGGCCCTGGGCGGCCAGGCGCTGGGCGATCCAGGTGGGCAGGTTGCGGCGGTCCACCGGCAGCACCTCGATGGTGGGGCCGGCCTGCGACAGCGCACCGAACCAGGCGCCCTGCATCTGCTGGCGGTCGAGCTTGGGCAGGTGCACGATGGTCAGCACATCGTCGGACCCGTCGTGCGCAACACGGGCGCAATAGCGCTGCAGCGCCTCGCTGCCGTCCTTGCCCGGCTTGCCGCCCGGGATGCGGATCTCGATCAGCTGGCGGTCGGCGAACAGGCTCATGGCCTGGGCCGCGCCCAGCAGGCCCGACCAGTCGAAATGCTGGCCGCTGACGCTGAAGACCTTGCGCTCGACATAACCCGCCGCACGCGCGGCCGTGGCGGATCGCGTCACCCGCCTCCTGGGCCAGCAACGGCTCGTCGCCGTGGATGGTGTAGATCGGCTGCAGCCCGCGGGCCAGATGCTGGGGCAGTTGCTCGGCGCGCACTTGCATGGGCTGGCTTCTTTCAGGCGGTCAGGGGCTCAAGGGCGCAATGGCTCAGGGGCTGCAGTGGCTCAGGGGCGTGGGGTGGCCAGGTTCACCTGCGCCAGCCGGCGCAGCACCTGCTGCACGATGTCGTCCTGCATGGCCGCCAGCAGTTCGGCTTCTTCCTGGGCCTTGGCCAGGGCAAAGGTCTCGCTGTAGCTCATGTCGCGGGTCAGCAGCAGTTCGGTGGGCGCGATCAGCACCCGCCCGCCGGGCGAGACCAGGCGGAACTCGAAGCGCACCCGCAGCTGCAGTTCACGCACCTGGCCGGCGCCGGTGGACGCCACCACGCTGCGCTCGCGCTTGTCGGTGATGGCCTGCAGCAGCACGTCGGCCTGGCCCGGCGTGGCCACCACCTCGGCGCTGTCGGCCAGGCGCTGGCGCAGGGCCGTCGGCCAGCGGCGACCGGTCGGCAAAGCCGCTCAAGGCGATGCGGCGAAACGGCAGCACCGGTGTCTGGCGCAGCGCAAAGCCGCAGCCGCCCAGCAGCGTGGCCGCGCCCAGGCTGGCCACGGCGGTGGCCAGCCAGGTGCGGCGCGGCGGGGTCAGGCCAAGCGGGGCATGTGCCATGCGCCGGCTCAGACCACCACGTTGACCAGGCGGCCAGGCACCACGACCACCTTCTTCGCCGGCTTGCCGTCGCTGAACTTGGCGAACTCGGGCGACGCCAGTGCGGCCGCCTCGATGGCCGCCCGGTCGGCCGCCGCCGGCACGCTGAGCGCACCGCGCGTCTTGCCGCTGATCTGCAGCACCAGGCTGATCTGGTCCTGCACCAGGGCGGCTTCGTCCACCGCCGGCCAGGGCGCGTCCAGCAGGTCGCCCACCGCCTTGGCAAAGCCCAGGTCGGCCCACAGCGCGTGGCTGATGTGCGGGCAGGCCGGGTACAGCGCCCGCAGCAGCACCGACATGCCTTCACACAGCACGGCGGTGTCGCCATCGGCGTCGGCGCCCGCCTGGCCTGGCTTGAAGCCTTCCAGCGCATTCAGCAGCTTCATGCAGCCCGACACCACGGTGTTGTACTGCATGCGGTCGAAGTCATGGCTGATCTGGCGCAGCACCAGGTGCAGCTCGCGGCGCAGCGCGGCGGCCTCGGGGCGCAGGCGGGCGCTGTCGAGTTGGCTGGCCGTGGCCCGCTGCAGCACGGCGGCGTGCTTGACGCCAAAGCTCCAGACCCGCTTCAGGAAGCGGTGCGCGCCTTCCACGCCGGCGTCGTTCCACTCCAGCGTCTGCTCGGGCGGGCTGGCGAACATCACGAACAGCCGCGCCGTGTCGGCGCCGTACTGGTCGATCAGCGCCTGCGGGTCGACGCCGTTGTTCTTGGACTTGGACATGGTGCCCACGCCCTCGTAGTCGACCAGGCTGCCGTCGGCCTTGACGCGCGCACCGGTGACCTTGCCGGTGTCGTCGCGGATGTCGTCCACCTCGTGCGGCCAGAAGTACTCGATGCCGCCCTTGTCGCTGCGCCGGCTGTAGATGTGGTTGAGCACCATGCCCTGGGTCAGCAGCTTGGTGAAGGGCTCGGACACCTTGACCAGGCCCAGGTCGCGCATCACCTTGGTCCAGAAGCGGGCGTACAGCAGGTGCAGGATGGCGTGCTCGATGCCGCCGATGTACTGGTCCATGCCGGCGCCACCCGCCGCCGTGCTGCTGGGCGGCATCCAGTAATGCCGTGCCGTCGGCCACCATGGCGTCGGCGTTGGCCGGGTCGCAGTAGCGCATGAAGTACCACGACGAATCCACGAAGGTGTCCATGGTGTCGGTCTCGCGCCGCGACGGCTGGCCGCACACCGGGCAGGCCACGTTCAGGAAGTCGGCGCGCTTGTTCAGCGGGTTGCCGCTGCCGTCGGGGATGCAGTCCTCGGGCAGCACCACCGGCAGGTCGTGTTCGGGCACCGGCACCGCGCCGTGGGTCGTCGCAGTGGATGATGGGGATCGGCGTGCCCCAGTAGCGCTGGCGGCTGACGCCCCAGTCGCGCAGGCGCCAGGTGGTCTTTTTCTCGCCCAGCGGGCTGCCGCCGTGGGTCTTGGCCGCCAGCAGTTCGGCCACCTTGGCCACGGCCGGCTTGCAGGCCAGGCCGTCGAGCACGCCGCTGTGGACGCAGCGCCCGCGCTGCTTGTCGGCATAGCTGTCGGCCCAGGCGTCGGTGCTGAAGGGCTCGCCGTCGATCGCCACCACCTGCCGGATCGCCAGGCCGTACTTCTTGGCGAAGGCGAAGTCGCGCTCGTCATGCGCCGGCACGCCCATCACCGCGCCGTCGCCATAGCCCATCAGCACATAGTTGCCCACCCACACGTCCACCGCCGCGCCGGTCAGCGGGTGCTGCACCGTCAGGCCGGTGGGCACGCCTTTCTTCTCCTGCGTGGCCAGTTCGGCCTCGGTGCTGCCGCCCTGGGCGCATTCGGCGATGAAGGCGGCCACGGCCGGGTTGCTGGCGCGCGGCATGCGCGGCCAGCGGGTGCTCGGGCGCCACGGCGCAGAAGGTCACGCCCATGATGGTGTCGGCGCGGGTGGTGAACACCCACAGCCGGCCGTCGCCGATCAGCGCGCCGTCGGCGCCGCGCGATGTCGTGGGTGAAGGCAAAGCGCACGCCCTCGCTCTTGCCGATCCAGTTCTCCTGCATCAGCCGCACCCGCTCGGGCCAGCCGGCCAGGTAGTTCGGGTCGTCGGGGTTGTTCACCGCCGACAGCAGTTCATCGGCGTACTGGGTGATCTTCAGGTAGTAGCCGGGGATCTCGCGCTTTTCGACCAGCGCGCCGCTGCGCCAGCCGCGGCCGTCGATCACCTGCTCGTTGGCCAGCACGGTCTGGTCGACCGGGTCCCAGTTCACCACCTGGGTGCGGCGCTCGGCGATGCCGGCGTCCAGCATCTTCAGGAACAGCCACTGGTTCCACTTGTAGTACTGCGGCGTGCAGGTGGCGACCTCGCGGCTCCAGTCGATGGCCAGGCCCATGGCCTGCATCTGGCCCTTCATGTGGGCGATGTTGTCGTAGGTCCACTGCGCCGGCGGCACCTTGTTCTTCATCGCCGCGTTTTCGGCCGGCAGGCCGAAGGCGTCCCAGCCCATGGGCATCAGCACGTTCATGCCCTTCATGCGCAGCTGGCGCGCCAGCATGTCGTTGATGGTGTAGTTGCGCACATGGCCCATGTGCAGCTTGCCGCTGGGGTAGGGCAGCATCGAGCAGGCGTAGAACTTGGGCTTGCTGTTGTCCTCGGTCACGCGGTAGGCGTTGTGGCCGTTCCACAGCGGCTGCGCCCAGTGGGCGTGGGCAGCGGCTTCCAGCTCGGCAGGGGTGTATTTCTCGTTCATCCCCCGATTGTAGAAGGGGGGTCCTGGCTGCCCGCCGCCAGCCGCCCGCTGCTTGCGGTCTACGGCGCGGCCACTTCGGTGACGAAGCCGACGCGCGTCAGCCCGCCTGCCTGCACCAGGCCGATCAGCTCGGCGATGCGGCCGAAGGGCACGGCCTGGTCGGCGCGCAACTGCACCTCGGTGGCCGGGTTGCGGCGGGCGCTGTCCTGCACCTTGGCCTGCAACTGCGGCGCCGTCACCGGCTCGTCACCCCAGAACAGCTGGCCCTGGGCATCGACCGCCACGGTGACGAACAGCGGCGCGTCGGTGGGCGTGGCGCCGGTCGGTCTTGGGCAGGTCCAGCCGCAGGCTGCTGCTCATCAGCGGCGCGGTGATGATGAAGATCACCAGCAGCACCAGCATCACGTCGATCAGCGGCGTCATGTTGATGTCGCTCATCGGCTGCGCATTGCCGGGGCGCTGCAGGCGGCCGAAGGCCATGTCAGCCGGCGTCCCGCTGCGGCGGCTGCGCTGTGCCGGCGGCGGTGGCAGCGTCCAGGGCCATTTCGCGCAGGTCGTGCGCAAAGCCTTCCAGCGCGGCCTCGCAGGTGGCCACCCATTGGCCGAACAGGTTGTAGGCCAGCACCGCAGGGATGGCCACTGCCAGGCCGGCGGCCGTCATCACCAGGGCTTCGCCCACCGGGCCCGAGACCTTGTCGATGGTCAGCGAGCCCGCCGCCGCAATGCTGATCAGCGCGTGGTAGATGCCCCAGACGGTGCCGAACAAGCCGATGAAGGGCGATGTGCTGCCGATGGACGCCAGCAGCACCTGGCCAAAGCGCAGGTGCGCCAGGCTGCGCTGCAAGGCGTCGCGCAGGCGCCGGGTCAGCTGCGAGCCCAGTGCGGCATGGGTGGCCAGGGTGCCGGCCGGCTCCACCAGGGTGCCGGCGTCCAGCATCGGCAGCAGCACCTGTTCACGGTCGAGTGCGGCCAGCCGGCTGCGGCCGGCGGCCAGGGTGTCGGCGGCCCAGAAGGCGCCGACGGCGCGGCCGATGTCGCTGCGCGCGCGCAGCAGCACCCAGCCCTTCCAGAAGATCAGCACCCAGGCGCTGACCGACATCGCCAGCAGCAGGCCCACCACCGTGCGGCCAATGGCGTCGTTCTCTTGCCAGAACTGCAGCAGGCCTTGCATCGCCAGGGTGGGCTCAGCCGAGGCCGAGCACGTCGTGCATGTCGAACAAACCGGTGGCGTGCGCCGCCAGGAAGCGGGCCGCGCGCAGGCTGCCCTGGGCATAGCCGGCGCGGCTGCTGCTCTTGTGGCTGATCTCGATGCGCTCGCCGGTGCCGGCAAACAGCACGGTGTGGTCGCCGACGATGTCGCCGCCGCGGATGGCCGAGAAGCCGATGGTCGACGGGTCGCGTGCACCGGTCACGCCTTCCCGGGCATACACCGCGCAATCCTTCAGGTCGCGCCCCAGCGCGGCGGCCAGCACCTCGCCCATCTGCAGCGCCGTGCCGCTGGGCGCGTCCACCTTGTGGCGGTGGTGGGCCTCGATCACTTCAATGTCGTAGCCCTGGTTCAGGGCGCGGGCGGCCTGGTCCAGCAGCTTGAGCACCACGTTGACGCCCACGCTCATGTTGGGCGCCAGCACCACGGCCGCGTGCGCCGCATGGGCGGTGATGGCCGACTTCTGCGCCGGTGTGAAGCCGGTGGTGCCGATCACCGCCTTGACGCCCTGGGCGCGGCAGGCCGCCAGATGCGCCAGCGTGCCTTCGGGCCGGGTGAAGTCGATCAGCACCTGGGCGCTGGCCAGGCCGGCAGCCAGGTCGCTGGTGATGGCCACACCGGTGGTGCGGCCGGCAAAGGCGCCGGCATCCTGGCCCAGCGCCGGGCTGCCGGCGATGTCGAGCGCACCGGCCAGTTGCAGATCAGGCGCCGCCAGCACGGCGTCGATCAGCATCTGGCCCATGCGGCCGGACGCCCCTGCAACCGCGATGCGCAATGGCGTGCCGCTCATGGTTCCAGCGGCGGGTAGCTGCGCACGGCGCCCATGGGCACGGTGGGCTCGGGCGCGGGTGCCGCCGGCTTGGGCAGGGCCTTGATCTGCGCCTCGGTCAGGGTGATGGGCGCATTGCGGTTGCCGGGCAGGGGCCGGCTGATCGACGCGACGAATTCACGCTCGGTCGGCAGGTCTTTGGCGTCCAGCCGCTCCAGCTTGTCGCCCTTGAAATAGGCCACCACGTCGCGCCGCTGCGGCGCCGTGCCCTGGCGCCGGATGGTGAAGATGTAATCCCAGCGGTCGGCATGGAAGGGGTCGGTCAGCATCGGCGAGCCGAGCAGGTCGCGCACCTGCGCGCGCGTCATGCCGGGCTGCACCCGGGCGGCCTGCTCCTGGGTCACCACATTGCCCTGCACGATGTCCATGCGGTAGGGCGTGACCAGGCCCAAAAAGCTTTCCCCCGACTGCAGGGATGGCAGCGAGGCTGGGCAGCATCGAACAGGCCCCCAGCACCAGGGTCAGCGAAGCCAGGCCGGCCAGGCGGGAGATGCGGCGGACGTGTGCAGAATTGGTCAAGTCAAAGGCCCAACGGTGGGTGCTGGCGGAGCGCACGCCCTGTGGCGCTGGGCGCTGCCCGCCGGGCTGGATATCATCGGCAGATTCTAGCCACCCACCATGCCGAACCGCGCCGACCCACCCCAGTCCCACGCCGACGAGCTCAAGAGCAGTGGGCTGAAGGCGACCCTGCCGCGCATCAAGATCCTGGAAGTCTTCCAGCGCACGGCGCAGCGGCACATGACCGCCGAAGATGTGTTCAAGGCGCTGCTGATGGAAGGCGCCGACATCGGTCTGGCAACCGTCTACCGGGTGCTGATGCAGTTTGAGCAGGCTGGCCTGCTGTCACGCAGCCATTTTGAGTCCGGCAAGTCGGTGTTCGAGCTCAACGAAGGCCAGCACCACGACCACCTGGTCTGCCTGACCTGCGGCCGGGTGGAAGAGTTCTACGACCCCGAGATCGAGCGGCGCCAACGCGCCGTGGCCCAGGACCATGGTTTTGATCTGCAGGACCATGCGCTGTCGCTCTACGCGGTGTGCAACAAGCCGGCCTGTCCGCACAAGGGCAAATAAGCGGCGCCGCCGCGCGCTGCCGCACGGTCACTCTTCGGGCTGCTGCATCGCCCGCTGGTGGCGCTCGATGAATTCCTGGTAGGTGTCGATGCCGCGCAACTGCAGGATGGTGTTGCGCACTGCGGCTTCCACCAGCACCGCCAGGTTGCGGCCGGCGTCGACGGTGATCACCACCTTGCGGACGCCGATGCCCAGGATGTCCTCGTACAGCGGCTCATAGGGCAGGCGCTCGAACTCGCGCTCCATCGTCTCTTTGCGCACCAGGTGCACGATGAGCTTGAGCCGCATCTTGCGGCGCACGGCGGTCTCGCCAAAGATGGCCTTGATGTCGAGCAGGCCGATGCCGCGCACTTCCAGCAAGTTCAGCAGCAGGTCGGGGCAGCGGCCTTCCAGCGCGCTCTGCGAGATCTTGTAGAGGTCGACCGCGTCATCGGCCACCAGGCCGTGGCCGCGGCTGATCAGCTCCAGCCCCAGCTCGCTCTTGCCCAGGCCGCTTTCGCCGGTGAGCAGCACGCCCAGGCCCAGGATGTCCATGAACACGCCGTGGCGGGTGATGCGTTCGGCAAACAGTTGCGCCAGGTAGCTGCGCACGATGTCGATGACCTGGCCTGCTGATTCACTGGTGACAAACAGCGGGATCTCGGCGCGGTCGCACATCGCCACCAGGCGGTCGGGCGGTGTCACGCCGTCGGCGGCAATCAGCACCGGTGGCTCCAGCGTGACGATGCGCGAGATGCGGCGCTCCTGGTCCTCGGGCGCGTTCTCGCCCAGGTACTGCACCTCGCGCCGGCCGACAATCTGCACCCGGTACGGATGCACATAGTTCAGGTAGCCCACCAGGTCGGCTGCCGACTGCGCGTCACGCACCGCTGCGTCGTCGAAACGGCGCTCCGGGTGGGCATGGCCGGCAATCCAGGCCCAGCGCAGCAGCACACGGTGGGCTTCGAACAGCGCCTCGGCGCTGATCGAGGTGGGTTTCAAGCGTGGGCCCCAGACAGCACGGCGTGCGGCTCAGGCCACCGACTTCAGCGGTGCCCAGTCGGCAATCAGCCGGTGCAAGGCGGCGGCGTCGGCAGCCGCCTTCATGCGCTCGCGCAGTTCGCGGTCGGACAGCAGTTCGGCGATCTCCGACAGGATCTCGAGGTGGCGCTGGGTCGCCGCTTCAGGCACCAGCAGAAAGATCAGCAGGCCGACCGGCTCGTCGTCTGGGGCATCAAAAGGAATCGGCTGCTGGACCCGGATGACCGCAGCCAGCGGATTTTTCAGGCCCTTGATCCGGCCGTGTGGAATGGCCACGCCATGGCCCAGTCCGGTCGAGCCCAGGCGTTCTCGGGCGAACAGGTTGTCGGTGACCGTGGCCCGCGCAATCGCGTGCTGGTTCTCGAACAACAAGCCCGCATGCTCAAAGGCGCGTTTTTTGCTAGTGGCATCCACGTCCACCATGACATTGGCGACGGGCAGGATGGCAGCGAGACGGTTCATGGCATTCCCCCCGCGTCGCGTCGGTGCTCAACCGGCGCCACCACGGGTCCTGTGACTGAAAGATGATGATTAAAACGCATTGCTGCACCGCAATGTAGACATCAACCACAACCACCGGATGTTGTCATAGCGCTTCACATCATGCACAAATGAACAAAACGGCCCCCGCAGGGGCCGTTGCTGCGGTGCTGGGCTGCTCAGCTCACCCCGGCATCCAGCCGCTTGGCAGCAGGATGGTGGTGGTCTTGCAGTTTGTCCTTGTGCTTGACCACCTGGCGGTCCAGCTTGTCCATCAGCTGGTCGATCGCCGCGTAGAGATCTTCATGCGACTGCTCCACGAAGATGTCTTTGCCCTTGACATGCAAAGTCACTTCGGCTTTTTGCCGTCGCTCCTTCTCCTTCAAATTTTCCACTGTCAGCAGAACATTGATGTCGACCACCTGGTCGAAATGCCTCGTGACCCGATCCAGCTTGGTGAGCACGTACTCGCGAAGCGCTGGGGTGACATCCAGATGGTGTCCGCTGATCGTCAGATTCATCAGAGCGTCCTTTCAAAGGGGTTTCTCGGATCTGGACCTTGCGGGAGGACTGGGCCGAAACCGCCGCCGCCCGCACCGTCCAAGTCCAGTGTGCGCCCGATGTCAGGCCGATGACAAGGGGCGCAGCCGTGCATTGCGGGGGCATTTGCAGGCTTCGACGCGATCGCGCATGCGCTTGCGGGGCACCAGCCGGCCTGCGGCCACTGTCAGAGGTGACATCAGTGTTTTCCTGGGGGGATCGCGTCGGCGGCTGGTTGAATCGGGTTAAAGTGAAATGAATTGGCTGGTGTTTGAATGCAGTTCCCTGCATTCAGGCCGATGCCACCGTCCATCCTGCCAACCTGGAGGACCCCCTCTTCGGGTCAGACCAGGCGGCCTACAAGCCCGCTTTGGCCGGCAGCGTGATGCGCAAGAGCTCTACCAACGACGATGTCCTGTCCACCCGCGAAGCCGCTGAGCAGTTGGGCGTTGCCCTGCGTACGGTGCAGTTGTGGGTGGAAAGCGGTGTGTTGCCCGCCTGGAAGACGGCCGGCGGCCACCGCCGCATTTCCCGCGTCGCGGTCGAGCGGCTGATCGGCGAGCGCCGGGCGGCGCTGTCTGGCGACACCCGACCGGCAGCGCTGGCCGGCCCCGGCGACGGCCGCCTGCGGCTGATGGTGGTCGAGGACGAGCCAGAACTGCTGCGCCTGTTTTCCATGGTGATTGCTGGTTGGGACCTGCCGATCGATGTGACGGCAGCATCTGACGGCTTTGAGGCTTTGCTGCGCATGGGCCAGCAATGCCCGGATCTGCTGGTCACCGACCTGAACATGCCCGGCATGGACGGCTTCAAGATGATTGCGTCGCTGCGCGGTGTCGGCCCGGCCTACGACGAGATGGACATCGTGGTCGTCACTGCGCTGTCCGAAGCGGACATTGCGCGCCGAGGCGGTCTGCCCAGCCAGGTGCAGGTGTTCCACAAGCCAGTGCCGTTTGACGCCCTGGAAGCCCTGGTGCGCGAACGCGTCGCGGCGCTGGCGCCAGTCGCCTGAGCATGCTGCAACCGGCGTTTGCCGGCCATTCGGCGCCGTGAAACGCCTGCTGGTCGTCGATGACCAGGACCTGATGCGGCAATTGATCCGGATGAGCCTGGCCAACGAGCCCTACCAGATCCACGAGGCGGCCAATGGCCTGGACGGCTTGCGTCTGGCCACCGCGTTGTTACCCGACCTGATCGTGCTGGACGTGCTGATGCCCGGTGCCATGGACGGCCTGCAGATGTGTGCCCAGGTGCGCGCGCTGCCGGCATTGCGCGGCACGCGGGTGCTGCTGCTCACCGCGCTGGGGCAGGCCCAGCACCGCGCTGCCGGCCAGCAGGCCGGTGCCGACGGCTACCTGGTCAAGCCGTTCAGCCCGCTGGCCTTGATCGAGGCGATTGAGCGGCTGTTGCCGCCGGCCTGACCGGTTGGCCGGTGAGGCCGGCGGGGGCCGATGCCATAATCCGGCGCTGCCCCGACCGGTGCAACAAGCGGGGCGCCATCACCCACGGTGAGCGTCTCCGCCAGACGAGGCCCTGGGGTGCGGCCGCCGCCGACCACGGTGGACCCCGCGCCAGCCATCCACGGCCGCCTGCCTGGGCAGCCGCAGCGCCCTGGAGAGCGCCATGCTCAATGTGTTCACACTGGCCCAAGGCAGGCTGGTGCAGCAGGAAATCGACAGCCCCGACATCCTGGACGATGCCCAGCCGGTGTGGGTGGACCTGGAAGCGCCCTCGCCGATGGAAAAAGGCTGGATCAGCGCGCGCTTCGGCCTGGACATTCCGGACAACATCGTCGACGAAGACCTGGAAGAGTCGGCCCGCTTCTACGAAGAAGACAACGGCGAGCTGCACATCCGCTCCGACTTCCTGATCGATGACGACATCACCCCGCGCAACGTGCGGGTGGCCTTCATCCTGAAGGACGGCGTGCTGTTCTCGGTGCATGGCGAAGACTTGCCGGTGTTCCGCCTGCTGCGCCTGCGTGCGCGCCGCATCCCGGCGCTGATCGGCGATGCCAAGGACGTGCTGCTGAAGTTGTATGACGCCGACGCCGAATATTCGGCCGATGCGCTGGAGGGCATCTACGACAACCTGGAGAAGGTCAGCGCCCGGGTGCTGACACGGGATGTGGACGACCGCGCTGCCGGTGACGCGCTGTCGGCCATCGCCAAGGAAGAAGACCTCAACGGCCGCATCCGCCGCAATGTGATGGACACCCGGCGCGCGGTGAGCTTCATGATGCGCAGCCGGCTGCTGAATGCCGAGCAGTTTGAAGAGGCGCGGCAAATCATGCGCGACATCGATTCGCTCGACAGCCACACCGCGTTTCTGTTCGACAAGATCAACTTCCTGCTGGATGCCACCGTCGGTTTCATCAACATCAACCAGAACAAGATCATCAAGATCTTCTCGGTGGCCAGCGTCTGCCTGTTGCCGCCCACGCTGATCGCCAGCATCTACGGCATGAACTTCCAGTACATGCCCGAACTGTCGCAGCGCTGGGGCTACCCGTTTGCCCTGGCACTGATGGTGGCGTCTGTCGCCGCCCCGTTCATGTACTTCCGGCGCAAGGGCTGGCTGCGCTGACCGGTGCTGCAGCCGTGAAGGGTTGCATGCACGCCACGGCGGTGGTGGCCGGCGGCGGTTGTGGGCCGGGCGCCTGTGCTAGCGTGCCGCAGGTTGCCCGGTAGGCCGGGCGCAAACAGGCCGACCATGCTGTCCTTCGCTTCCCCGTTTTTGCGCGGTCTGCGCGCCTTGCTGCTGCTGGCGGTGGCCTGGCTGGCCAGCCCGGTCTGGGCCCAGTTTGCGATGGTGCCGTCGCCGCTGGCCGGCGCTGCAGCGCCCAGCGAGGCCAGCAACGAGCAGGCCTACAAGCTGGATGCCGCGCGCCATGTCTACGCCAGCTACCCGATGCGCATCTACAAGGGCAGATTGCCGCCCCTGCTGTACGGCGTGATGATTGTCGACACCGACATCGACGCCCAGGGTCAGGTGCTGGATGTGCGGGTGCGCCGGCCGCCAGCCGCGCCCGAGGTGGCACCCTGGGTGCTGGCGATGGTCCGCAGGGCCGGGCCTTACCCGGCGCCGGCCAAGGTGGGCCCGGTCACCTACACCGAGATCTGGCTGGTGCACAAGAGCGGCAATTTCCAGCTCGACACCCTGACCGAGGGCCAGAACTGAGCCCCAGGCCCTGCGGCGGCGGGCTGGTCACCCGGCCGCTGCGTCACTGGCCGGCGCGGCGTTTGAGCCAGCGCATCAGCACGCCCACCAGCGGCAGTTTCTCGTACAACTCTTCGGCGGCGTCCCAGTAGTCGCGGTGCATCGCCACCTGGCCTTGTGCATTGAAGCGCACATGGCTGGCGCCGTGGATGCACAGGCTGGCGGCGCCGGCACCACGGGTGCGGAAGCTGAAGTCCCAGGTCAGGAACAGCGCGTCGCCATCGGCGACGATGCTGACCACCTGAAAGCGCGGGCCATCGAGCTTGCGGAACATGTGGCCGAAGATGGCGGCGATGGCCGCCACGCCCTGCACCTGGTTGAAGGGGTCCTTGAAGCGCGCGTCGCTGGCATACACCCCGCGCAGGTCGGGCAGGTCGGCCGGCGTCAGGCTTTCATACAGCGCCACCAGCCGCGCCACCCGGGGGTCGGCATGGCGCGCGGTGCCTGCGCCGGCCCGCGCCTCAGACACGCACGGCACGCCGGATGGCGCCAAAGTACAGGCTGTCCGGCAGCAAGCGCAGGGCCTTGAGCATGCGGGTGAAGCGCTTGGGGAAGTGGATCTCGAAGTCCCCTTGTTCCCAGCCGGCGACCATGGCCAGGGCGGCGTCTTCAGGCCGCATCAGCGCCGGCATGTGGAAGCTGTTCTGGGCGGTCAGCGGTGTCTCGACAAAACCGGGGTTGATCAGCGACACGCCCACGCCGCGTGGCTGCAGGTCGAGGTACAGCACCTCGGCCAGGTTGATCAGCGCGGCCTTGGTCGGGCCATAGGCCAGCGCATTGGGCAGGCCGCGGTAGCCCGCCACGCTGGCCACCAGGCTCAGGTGGGCCGGTGTGCCGGCGGCGGCCTGGCGCAGCAGCGCCGGCAGCACCGCGTCCAGCAGGTTCAGCGCGCCGACGTAGTTGATCTGCTGGTGGCGCAGCGCATCGGCCAGGTCGAAGCTGGTGGCCTGCATGGCGTGGTAGTGGCCGGCGCAATACAGCGCCAGGTCGATGCGGCCGCCATCGGCCAGCAACTGGGCGGCGCTGGCGTGCATGGCGTCGGCGTCGGTGGCGTCCAGCGGCAGCGCCCGGGCGCCCGGGTGCTCGGCCACAAAGCTGTCGAGTGCCGCAGCGCCGCGCGCCGACACGGTGACCTGGGCGCCCAGGGCGTGCAGGCGGGACGCGGTGGCGCGGCCGATGCCGGTGGACGCGCCGACCAGCCAGACATGCTGGCCGCGCCAGTCGGTGATGCGCGGATTCAAGGCCATGGTGGGCTTTCGCGGCGGGCCATCAGCCGGGCAGGCGCTGGAAGGACAGCAGCACCTCACCCAGGCGGATGCCGAACTTCGACATCACCGCGCGGTTCAGCATCACCTGCTCATCGACCAGATACATCCAGTCGTCGAACTGCACTTCCCAGGTGCGGCCGTCGACCGGCAGCAGCAAGGTGTAGCGCCAGTTCAGCGCATTGCCGGCGGCCTGGCCTTGGGCCTCGCCCAGCACGTCGGCAGCGGTGCCGGTGTAGCGGCCGTCGGCACCGCGCTGGATGGTCCACACCCGGGTTTCCTTGCGGCCGTCGGCATAGCTGAAGCGCTCATCCAGGGTGCCGGTGTCGCCCACCCAGGTGCCCGTCATGGCCACGCTGAAGCGCTGCAGCACCTTGCCGCTGCGGTCGGTGACGATGCCGTGCGCCAGCAGCTTGCCGTTGAAGTACTGCTTCAGGTCGAGCTTGGGGGTCTGGCTGGCGTAATCGGCCGGCGTGGGGCTGGCGCAGCCGCTCAGGCCCAGGGTGGCCAGGCCGGCCACGGCCAAGGTGGCACCGGCAGCCAGCCGGCGCAGGCGGAAGGAGGAGGGGCGTGTCATGGGCGGTCCAGGTGGGTTCGAAAATTCCAGAGCAAGGCGGCGGCGCCGGCCTTCAGCAGGCAGGGCACGGCGGCATAGACCAGGGCCAGCGCCTCCAGGGCGTCGCTGCTGCTGGCGCCGGGCGCATAGCCCAGCCACTGCAGGGCCGGCAGGGCCAGGCCGGCGGCCAGCGCCAGATTGAGTTTGTTGGCGCAGGTCCACCAGCCAAAGTAGTTGCCTTCGTGGCGCAGCGCATGGCCGGCGCGCTGGATCACACCGGTCAGCAAGGCGCCGGGCACCGCCAGATCGGCACCCAGGGCGGCGCCCGACGCGAGGCAGATCGCCAGGAAGGCGGCGGTGTCACCGCTGCCCAGCGCGCTGCCCAGACAAAGGCGGCAATCGACAGCGCCATGCCGACCAGCCAGCAGCGCAGCAGGCCGAAGCGTGCCACCGCCCGCACCCACAGCGGCATCGACAGCGCTGCGGCGGCAAAGTAGCTGCCCAGGAAGGCGGGCTCCCAGGCCGGCGCCTGCAGCCGGTCGCGGATGAAGAAGATGACCAAGGTGGCCGGGATGGCGCTGGCCACGCCGTTGAGCAAGAACACCGCCATCAGGCGGCGGAATGCCGGCGTGCGCCAGGGCAGCAGCCAGGCCCGGTCGTCTGCCAGGCTGTGGGTGTGGGTGTGGCCTTGGGGGGCTTGCGTTGCGTGGTCTGCATCGGCTTGCAGCAGGCGCGGCGGCGCAGACCGAAACGGCGCGGCCGACAGCGCCCACAGCGCGATCGCCAGCAGCACGGCGCAGGTGGCCACCATGGCCGGCACGCCGGCAGCGGCCGGCAGCACGCTGGCCACCAGCACGCCGGCCAGCGCCATGCCTTCACGCCAGCCGGTGATGCGTGCCTGGGCGCTGGCGCCACCGCCCAGCCGTGCGCCCCAGGCCTGGTGCAGCACGCCCAGTGCGCTGTAGCCCAGGCAGGTGAGCACCAGCGCCACGGCGCACCAGGCCAGCAAGGCGTCTGGCCCCTGCACCTGGGGGAAGAACAGGGCCGCAAAGCCCAGCGCCATCAGCAGCGCAGCGGCGCTGGCAGCCGCCATCACCTGCCGGCGCGGCCGTGCCAGGCCGCTGTCGACCACCCGCCCCAGCCAGGGGTCGACCAGCGCGTCCAGCGCGCGGGTGCCCAGCAGCACCGCGCCCAGGCCGGCCAGCGGCACGCCCAGCTGGGCGGCATAGTGGTTGGGCAACAGCACGTACAGCGGCAAAGCGGCAAAGGCCAGCGGCATGCCCAGCGCGCCATAGCGCAGGCCATTGGCCAAGCCGTTCGCCAGGCCCAGGTCGCCCGGGGCGGCCGGCGCGCCAACAGCTTGGCGGAGCGTGCGCTCGGTCATGGCAGTCGCAACGGCCTGGCGGTTCAGGAGGCAGCGCCCAGCAACTGCTGGCGCAGCTGTGGCTCAGACGTGCGCGGCGACAGCCAGATGCCGAAGAACAGGCGGGCGAACTCCGCATCGGCGATTTCGCCGCGCAGTGCGCCATTGAAGTAAAAGCGCGCCGACTGGCCGGGCCGCTGCACGCCGGTGATGCGGTCGCCCGAAGCAACGTTGGGGAACAGCGTGCCCATGGCCTTGCTCCAGCGCGCCGACTGGGCATCGGAAAACGACCCGATGCGCTGCATTTCGCGCAGCGAACTGCTGACGATCAGGTCGGACTCGATGCTGCGGGCGTAGACCAGCTCCAGCGCCAGCGGCTGGCTGGCGCTGTCGTCGGTCACGGTCGCCGGGCTCCACAAGCGGGCTTCATAGACCCGCATGCCCAGAAAGCGCATGGTGGCGCTGCCCTGCCAGCGTGCGTTGGGCAGCTCGCTGGCCAGCTCGGGCGGGACTGGCGTGCCTGGCCGTGCATGCACCGTCGGGGCGGCGGCCCCCAGGGTGCCGACCAAGGCGCTGCCCAGCAGCGCGGCCAGGCAGCTGCGCCGGCTGCGCTGTTGCTGAAGGCTGTTGCGCGCTGCCATCAGGCCTCCGGCCGACGCAGGGTGAACTGCATCACGTCGGTGTTGCCGCTGGCAAAGGCCGCCTCGCAGTAGGCCAGGTAGAACTCCCAGGTGCGCATGAAGCGGGTGTCGAAGCCCAGGCCGCGCACCTGGGTGTCCTGGTGCAGGAAGTCCTGCCGCCAGCGGCGCAGCGTCTCGGCATAGTCGGTGCCGAAGCGCAGTTCACGCTCGACCTGCAGGCCGGCCTTGGCCGCCTCGGCGCGGAAGGCGCTGGGGCTGGGCAGCAAGCCACCCGGGAAGATGTACTGCTGGATGAAGTCGGTGCCGCTGACATAGCGGTCGAACAGCGCATCGTCGATGGTGATCGACTGGATGCAGGCGCGCCCGCCCGGCTTGAGCTGGTCGTGCACGGTCTTGAAGTAGCTGGCCCAGTAGGCGCGGCCGACGGCCTCGAACATCTCGATCGAGACGATGGCGTCGAACGGACCGTCGCCGATGTCGCGGTAATCCTGAAAGCGCAGCGTGGCGCGCTCGCCCAGGCCGGCCTGGGCCAGGCGCTGCTGGCCGAAGGCCAGTTGCTCGGCCGACAAGGTGACGCCGGTGATGCGGGCACCGAAGTCGCGTGCCGCGCATTCCGCCAGGCCGCCCCAGCCGCAGCCGATCTCCAGCACATGGCTGGCCGGCGTGACCTGGCACTCCTGCAGTGCACGCCGCATCTTGGCCTGCTGGGCCGTGGCGGTGGCCTGGCTGGTGTCGCCGTTGAACCAGGCGCTGGAATACGTCATGGTGTCGTCCAGCCACAGCTTGTAGAAGCTGTTGCCCAGGTCGTAGTGGGCGTGGATGTTGCGTTTGCTGCCGGCGCGGCTGTTGCGGTTGAACAGATGGCGCATGCGGTGGATCAGGTTGCCCCACCAGGTGCCGTAGACCACCGACTCCATGGCGTCGCGGTTGGCGATGAACAGCTGCAGCAAGGCCACCAGGTCGTTGGCCGCCCAGTCACCGGCGATGAAGCTTTCGGCAAAGCCGATGTCGCCCGAGCGCAGCGCAGCGCTGCAGATGTTCCAGTTGTGCAGCCGCAGCGCGGCATGCGGCTCGCCGGCAGCGCCGGTGCCGAAGTGCAGCTGGCTGCCGTCGGGCAGCTGTACATCCAGCGTGCCGACCTGCAGCCGGCGCAGCAGCGCAAACACGGCGCGTGCTGCGGCAGGCGCCGACGGCGGCAAGGCCAGGGAACTGGGGCGGGCAGTGGTGGAGGCAGAGCGCATCGTGGATGTCCTGGGCCGGTGCGGTTTAGCGGGAATGGGTGGCAGCAGCCGCGGCGTTGGCCGGTGACTTGCCGAAGAAAGGCACACGCTTGGCCAGCAGGCGCAGGGCCTGCCAGTGGATGCGGGCGATCACGCCAAGCGTGAGCAGCGGCATGCGCCACAGCGCGTGGTGCAGGCGTTGCGGTGTCAGCGCTGCCAGATCGCCGCTGACACTGGTCAGCAGCAGCGGGCCCTGGGCGTCGTCATGCACGATGCGCGCCACGCTGCGGCCGGCGCCGCCGGCGCCCGCTGTGGGTGCGCATGAAGCGGAAGCGGTAGCGGCCCTGCACCTGGCAGAACGGCGACACATGGAACTGCTTGGCGGTCGCCAGCTCTTGCCCCCAGGCCAGTTGCGGGCCGCTCAGCAGGTAGCAGTGGCGACCGCCGAAGGTGTTGTTGACCTCGGCGACGATGGCCGCCAGGCTGTTGTCGGCGCGGTGGCAGTACCAGAAGCTGACCGGCTTGAAGGCCACGCCCAGCATGCGCGGGTAGGTGTGCAGCCAGACCTCGCCGCTGGCGTCGGGATGCCCTGGGCCAGCAGGTGTTCGTCCAGCCAGGCCAGGCAGTCGGCGCGGCCGTCGCCGTGGTCGGCGTCATGGAAGCTGACCCAGCCGCTGCGGTTGCGGCGCAGGCTGGGGTTGGGTTGCGTGCGCAGGCGGCGCATCGGCAGCAGCAAGAACCAGGTCGGGTAGTCGAAGCCATGCCCCACCGGCCGCAGCCGCTGGTGGCGCACCCGGCCAATGCCCAGCTGGGCTTGGGCAGGCTGCACGCTGGGCGTGTCGGGGGTGGCCATGGACAGCGGCATGTGATTGCGGCGGTGTCGGCTTGCTCAGGCGGCGGCGCGTGCCGTGGCGTCTGCCATGCTGCCGGCAGCTTCGGCGGCCCAGCGGGCGCGCAGGGCGCTGGCCACGGCCATGCCCGACATCAGGCCGTCTTCATGGAAGCCGTAGCGGGTCCAGGCGCCGGCAAACCAGACGTTCGATTGGCCCTGGATCTCGGGCAGGCGCGCCTGCGCGGCGATCGCCGCCATGTCGAACACCGGGTGGGCGTAGTCGTAGCTCGCCGAGCACAGTGGCCGGCGCTGGTTCCCGCGTGGGGTTCAGCGACACCACCACCGGCTGCTGCCAGGGCAGTGGCTGCAGCCGGTTGATCAGGTAGTGCAGGCAGACCGCCGATTGCTCCTGGGCATGCGCTGGCGCACGCAGGTAATTCCAGGCGGCCCAGGCCTTGGGCCGCGATGGCAGCACGCTGGCGTCGGTGTGCAGCACCGCGCGGTTGCGGTGGTAGCCGATGGCACCCAGCACCGCGCGTTCGGCAGCGCTGGCCTGCGCGCCCAGCAAGGCCAGGCTCTGGTCGCTGTGGCCGGCCAGCACCACGCTGTCGAAGGCTTCGCTGCCATGGTCGGTGTCGACCCAGACGCCTGCGCTGCCACTGCCGGGTGGCACGCGGCGCACGGCGCGCACCGGCGTGCTGGCGCGTGCATCGGGGATGCGCTGCAGCATGCGCTGCACATAGTGGCGCGAGCCGCCGCGCACGGTGTACCACTGCGGCCGGTCGGTCACCCGGATCAGGCCGTGGTTGTGGCAGAAGCGGATCATGGTGGCGACCGGGAAGCGCAACATCTGGTCGGTGGGGCAGCTCCAGATGCAGCCCAGCATGGGCAGCAGGTACCAGTCGCGGAACGCAACCGAGAAGCCGCGCGCTCGACCAGAAATTCACCGATCGGCTGCTGCAGCGCCGCTTCTTGCTGGGCTTCGGCGATTTGCGTGGTGATGCGGTTGAAGCGCAGCAGGTCGCGCAGCATGCCGAGAAAGCGCGGGTTGACCAGGTTGCGGCGCTGGCTGAACACGGTGTCGAGGTTGCAGCCGCTCCATTCCAGCCCGGGGCGGCCGTCATCACGCGGCACCTGCACTGAAAACGACATTTCCGACGGCGCGGTGTCGACGCCCAGGTCGGCAAACAGCTGGCGCAGATGCGGGTAGGTGGCGTGGTTGAACACCAGGAAGCCGGTGTCGACACCATGGGTCGTGCCATCCAGCGTCACATCCACCGTGTGGGCATGGCCGCCGAAGTGGCTGTCGGCCTCCAGCAGCGTGACATCGGCAACATCGGCCAGATGCCAGGCGGTGGCAAGACCGGAAATGCCGGCGCCGACCACGGCCACACGGGGCCTGGTGTGGCGGCCGGTCATGCGGCGCGCCATGGGGTCGGCTGGAAAGAAGGGGCCGTGCAGCGCCCTGAGACCAACGAGGGAGGGAGGGAGGAGGAGGAGATTTGCCTCAGGATTGCACTTCGGAATCCCGAAAGGCTGCACGGCACTAAAACGGATGCAAGCTTTATCGGCCTGCGTACACAGAGATTGAGACCTGCCCGCATGGAAGGTTCCGCCGTGCGGTTCTGCTTTGCATGCCAGCAATGATTCAGGACAGCCATGGTCTGATAGGTCTTGATTTGAACTTGATGGATGAAGTATGACTGATCAGTCTTACTTTGCCTTCAGTAGTTTCTCCAAGTCCTTCAGGAAGGCTGGGCTTTTGGGATCGACCGCCGAGGCATGGCTGATGACCACATCGCCCTGTCGGTTGATCAGGTACTTGTGGAAGTTCCACTGCGGGGCCACGCCGCTGCGCTGGGCCAGCGCCACAAACAGCGGGTTGACGCTGCGCCCCGGCGCCGGGGCCACATGCGATTTGGCGAACATCGGAAATTTCACGCCGAAGGTGTTCTCGCAAAAGTCGGCGATCTCCTTGGCGCTGCCGGGCTCCTGCTGGCCGAAGTCGTTGCTGGGAAAGCCCAGCACCACCAGGCCGCGGCTGGCGTAGCTGCTGTGCAGCGACTCCAGGCTCTTGAACTGCCCGGAAAAGCCGCAGAAGCTGGCGGTGTTGACCACCAGCACCACCTTGCCGGCGTGGCTGCACAGGTTGATGGGTTTTTCATCCTGCAGCCGCAGCTGGGTCTGCTGCAGCAGCGCCGGGCAGGCCGCCGCTGCCAGGGGTGGGGCTGCAGCCGGGCCTGGCACCGCCGGCTTGGCGGCCGGCTGGGCCGACGCGCGCTGCGCCAGCAGCAAGGCTGACAACACCAGGCAAGACAACACCAGGGAAGACAAGGGGACAGGCAGGGCAAGGCGCATGGGTGGGCTCGACAGGTACAAGGGTGGGTACGGTGGCGCGCGCCCGCTGGATGCAAGCCGCGCCGGCGCCCCCCCGGGCCCTGTGGTTGCTGGGGCCCGTCTTGGTCCTTGCCAGGGGTGGCGCCCTAGAATCATGGCCTCGCTTCGGAAAGACCCTCATGCTCTATCCTGAACTCTTCAAACAGCTGGAAGCCGTGCGCTGGAACATGGACACGGACATCGCCTGGGCCCAGTTTGACGCCAGCCGCCTGACCGAAGACCAGGCACAGACGATCAAGATGAACGCGATCACCGAGTGGGCGGCGTTGCCGGCCACCGAGATGTTTTTGCGTGACAACCGCGATGACAGCGACTTCTCCGCCTTCATGAGCGTGTGGTTCTTCGAAGAGCAGAAGCACAGCCTGGTGCTGATGGAGTACCTGCGCCGCTTCCGGCCCGACCTGGTGCCCACCGAGGCCGAGCTGCATGCGGTGCGCTTCGAGTTCGACCCCGCGCCAGCGCTGGAGACCTTGATGCTGCACTTCTGCGGCGAGATCCGGCTCAACCACTGGTACCGCCGCGCAGCCGAATGGCACACCGAGCCGGTGATCAAGCAGATCTACGAAACCCTGGCCAAGGACGAAGCCCGCCACGGTGGTGCCTACCTGCGCTACATGAAGCGTGCACTCACCAAGTTCGGTGACGAGGCCCGCTCAGCCTTTGCCAAGGTGGGTGTGCTGATGGCCAGCGCCCGCCGCACGGCCAAGGCCTTGCACCCCACCAACCTGCACGTCAATGAAGCGCTGTTCCCGCGCGACACCATCCAGAGCCGCCTGCCCGACCCGGCCTGGCTGGAGCACTGGCTGGACACCCAGATCCAGTTCGACAGCGTGTGGGAGAACAAGGTGGTCGAACGCATCCTGCACAACATGAGCCTGCTGATGGAACGCAGCTTTGCCAGCGTGCAAGAGCTCAACCGCTTCCGCAAGGAAGTGACGGCCCGGGTGGCCGCCACGGCGGCGCAGGGCCAGCCCGGCATCCAGTCGGCCTGAACGCCGGTGCGCCCATGACAAAGGCGGCCCGCAGGCCGCCTTTTTTTGGGGTGGGTGACGCTCAGCCGGCCTTGGCGGCAGCCGCCATGCGGGCAGCGTCGGCCTTTTTGTCGGCATCCACCTTCTGCGCGCTGGGGCGCTGGGCGATCAGCCCGGCATAGGCCTTCCAGTCGATGCCGGCGGCGGCCAGCAGGTCTTCGCCCAGCACCTTCTTGGTGGCCAACGCCACCAGCGGCAGGCTCACATAGGCAGCGCAGTCGGCCAGCGTGAAGCTGTCGCCGGCCACATAGGGGCCGAACTTGGCCAGGCGCTTGAAGCCGGTGATGCTCTTGGTCAGCTGCTTGCGCACCCGGTCCTGGGTGTCCTGGGGCACGCTGCCGCCGAAGAAGGCCTGGGCATACAGCTCGCGCGCCACCAGCTCCAGGTGCAGGTCGATGAAGGTGCACAGCTCGCGCACCTTGGCCGCGGCCAAGGGGTCGGCCGGCAGCAGCGGCACGGCGGGGTAGGCGGCTTCCAGGTAGTCCACCATCACCTGGCTCTCGCACAGCGTGCCGCTGTCGGTGCGCAAGAAGGGCACCTTGCCCAGCGGGGTGGCGGCCAGCACGGCTTCGTCCTTGCTGCCGGTCATCACCAGTTCTTCATTGAACGGGATGCCTTTTTCCAGCAGGGCCAGCTTGACCTTGTTGTAGTAGTTTGAAACCGAAAAGCCGCAGAGCGTGAGCATGGAAGATCTCCTGTAGGGGTGCGGGCGCAGTCTAGGCGCGGCGCGTGCTGGCCGTGCTTCCCCCAGGTGACAGCCGCACCGGTGTGCGCAGCCACTGCAGACCGGTCGGCTTCCGCAGTCGGCCACCCTCCTAGGGCCGGGCCCGCGCCGCTTTGTCTGCAGCGCCGCCCACGCCGCAAGCCAGGGCGCACAGCCAGCCGGCCAGGGCACCGCTGGTGTGCGCGGCCGGGGCGACGGCGAAGTCCCAGCCGGGCACCTGGCGCAGCGGGCCTTGCCAGGGCGCTTCCAGCAGCAGCTTGGCCAGCAGGCCGCAGGCCAGCGCCAGGCCGATGGTGCGGCGCTGGCCTGCGCCGCCGCGCAGCAGCTGCCACGCTGCCACCGCCACCGCCGCATGCAGCACCCCCGACAGGCCGCCGTAGGCGCTGAGCGCTGGCTGTGCCAGCAGCCCCAGCTGGGTCAGCGGCCAGGCCAGCGCCCAGGCCAGGGCGGCGCGCTGCCGGCAGCCGGCGGCCAGGCCCAGGCCGCCACCACGGCGGTGCCGGCCAGGTTGCCAGCCAGGTGCAGCGGGCTCAGGTGGACCCAGGCGGCGGTGATGGCGCGCCAAGGCTCGCTGCCGGCCAGCGCCGGTTGCCAGTTCAGCCGGGCCGGATCGAGTGCCTGCGCCGCCAGCGCGCCCAGGGCGGCGGCCAGGCACAGCCCGGCCCAGGGCCACCAAGTTCTGCCAGCGTCAGGCAGCACGGCGCGCCGGGCGCCGCGCATTCAGCCGAAGACCGCCCGCCACAGCGCCAGCACGGCCGTCGCGCTCGCGGGCCAGGTCCTCGGGCTCCACCTGGGTCGGCCGCTCGTCCAGCCGGGCTGCGTGCTGGGCGCGGCGCAGCTCGCGGTAGGCGTCGGCTGCGGCATTGCCCACACCGGGCGGCAGCAGGCCGGCGGCTTCGGCACGCTGCAGCAGCGCAATGTTGCCGGCGTTGTCCAGCAGCGCGGGGTGGCGCTGGCCGTGGGCCAGCACCAGGTACTGCACCGCAAACTCGGCGTCCATCATGCCGCCGGCGCTGTGCTTGACGTCGTAGCGCCCGGCCTTCACCGGCCGGGCGGCGCGCACCTTCTCGCGCATCTCCAGCACCTCGCGCTGCAGCGCAGCGGGGTCGCGCGCGGTGGCCAGCACCTGGCGGCGCACGGCGTCGAAGCGGGCTGCCAGCGCTGCCGACCCGGCGCAGAACCGTGCGCGGGTCAGCGCCTGGTGCTCCCAGGTCCAGGCGGTGTTGCCGCCGCGGCCCACCTGGTAGCGCTCGAAGCTGTGCGACCGAACGTGACCAGCAGGCCGGAATTGCCATTGGGCCGCAGCGCGGTGTCGATGTCGAACAGCTCGCCGGCGGCGGTGCGCAAGCGTCAGCCAGGTGATCAGCTTGCGCACGAAGTGGCCGTAGACCTCCTGCGCGCGGTCGGGGTCGGGCTCGTCGGCGTCGTCGTACAGGAACACCACGTCCAGGTCACTGCCGTAGCCCAGCTCCTTGCCGCCCAGCTTGCCGTAGGCGATGACGGCAAAGTTGGGCGCCGGGCGGTGGTGCTGGCGCAGCCGCGGCCAGGCCCAGCGCAGCGTGCAGTCCAGCGTGGCATCGGCCAGTGCCGACAGGTCGTCGGCCACCTCTTCGACGGTGATCAGGCCTTCGACGTCGCGCACCAGGGTGCGGAAGACCTCGGCATGGTGGGCATGGCGCAGGGTGTCGAGCAGCGCGTCTTCGTTGTCCTCGCCGGCGCGCTGCCAGGCGCGGTGGCGGTCGTCGAGGCCGGCGATGTATTCGGCGGCGTTGAAGCGCTCATGCAGCAGGCGCTCGTCGGACAGCTCGTCGATCACGCCCGGGTGGCGCATCAGGTACTGCATCGGCCAGCGCGCCAGGCCCAGCAGGCGCAGCAGGCGGCGCAGCACCTCGGGCCGCTCGGCCAGCAGGGCCAGGTAGCTGTCGCGGCGCAGCAGGGGTTCCAGCCAGTCGATGAAGCGCAGCGCAGCGGCTTCGGTGCAGTCGCCGTCGTCGACACAGACGCCGGTGCGCTGGATCAGGCGGCCCAGGCGCAGCTTGGTCTCTTCGCGCAGGGCCAGCACCCGCGGGTGCTCGCGCCAGGGCTTGATGCGCGCGGCCAGCCCGGCGGGCAGGCGTTCCAGCAGCAAGTCGCTGTCGATGGCCTGCGGGCCCGGGCCGCAGTTCTTGCAGACGTTGCGCCCGCCATCGCCTTGGCTGTCGTGCAGCAAGGCATCGAATTCATTGGCCACCAGCTCGCGCACCTCGCACAGCCGGTCGAGCAGGCCGCAGGCCTCGGACAAGCGGGCGGCTGGTGTCTCGCACAGGCCCATGGACCGGGCAATCCAGTCCAGGTCGGCGTCGTTGGTGGGCAGCAGATGGGTCTGCTGGTCGTCCAGGAACTGGATGCGGTGCTCGATCTGGCGCAAGAACACATAGGCCTGCGTCCAGCTTCAGCGCGGTCTCGGCTTTCATCAAGCCGCTGGCGGCCAGCTTGTGCAGGCTTTTTTGCGTGCTGCGGGTGCGGATTTCAGGAAACTGCCCGCCGCGCACCACCAGCAGCAGCTGCACGATGAATTCGATCTCGCGGATGCCGCCGCGTGACAGCTTCACGTCGTTGGCGCGCTCGGGCCGGCCGGCAGCGCGGCGCTGGGCTTCCTCGCGGATCTTGCGGTGCAGCTGGCGCAGGCCTTCGAAGATGCCGTAATCCAGGTAGCGGCGGTAGACAAAGGCCGTGACCAGGCTGCGCAGTGGCAGCGCCCGGCCGGTGGCCACCGCCAGGCGCGGCGCCACCACCCGGCTCTTGAGCCAGGCAAAGCGCTCCCATTCGCGGCCCTGCACCTGGAAATACTCTTCCAGCATGCCCATGCTGACCACCGGCGGGCCCGAATTGCCGTTGGGCCGCAGCGCCAGGTCGACCCGGAAGACGAAGCCGTCGTCGGTGGTGTCGCCGATCAGCGCATACAGCCGCTTGGCCACCTCGGTGAAGTACTCGTGGGCACTGACGCTGCCTGTGCCGTCCGGCTGGCCGTCGGTCTGGCCGTCGTCTTCGTAGACATAGATCAGGTCGATGTCGGACGACACATTCAGCTCGCGCGCGCCGAGCTTGCCCATGCCGATGATCCAGAAGTCGATCACCCGGCCCTGGGCGTCACGCGGCGGGCCGAAGCGCAGGTCTTGCTCGGCGCGCGCGGCGGCCAGCGCCAGCTCCAGCGTGGCCTCGGCCAGCGCCGTCATGGTGTGGGTGATGTGCGCCAGCGGCGCGGCCTGTTCCACGTCCAGCACCGCCAGGCGCTCCAGCACCAGCTGGCGCGCCACCCGCAATGCCGATGGCAAGGCCCGGCCGCCGGCCTGCAATTGCAGCACCAGTGCGGTGATGCACGCGGCATCGGGCAGGCCAGGCGGGCAGCAGGGCCAGGTCGGCCGCGTAGCGGCGCCGGATGCGCTGCACAAAGCGGCTGTGGTCGGCCGCCGCACGGGGTGCGGATGTGTCCGGCAGGTGAAGTTCGGAACCCATGGCGCGCTGGGGGCTCTGTGCTAGATTGCCCGGCCGACCGGCGCCATGCCGCGCGGCGCCGCAGGGGCAGGCGCACGTGGGCAAAGCAGCCACAGGCTGGTCTCACGCACGGCGCACCGGTTCTCGCTCCTCATCCATGCCTCACTCGTCGTTGTCAGCTGCAGTGCACCAAGCGGCCGGCCGGCCGGGTCGCCCATCATGGCAGGGGCTGTGGCGCTGGGGTTTGCGCTGGTGTTGGCGTATCACGCTGGGGTTGTTGTTGGCAGGTCTGGCAGTGGCCCTGGTGGCCTGGCTGAGCCTGCAGTGGCTGATTCTGCCGCGTCTGGACGAATGGCGTCCGCGTGTGGAGCGCCTGGCCACCCAGGCCCTGGGGCATCCGGTGCAGATCGGCCAGTTGGCAGCACAAGCGGGCGGCTGGTTTCCCACCTTCACGCTGCAGGATGTGGTGCTGCGCGACCCCGCCGGCGCGGAAGCGCTGCGCCTGCCCCGGGTGCAGGCCGCCCTGTCGCTGCCATCGCTGCTGGCCCTGCGGCTGCGGTTTTCGCAATTGCTGATCGAGGACGCCCGCCTGGATGTGCGCCGGGACGCCAGCGGCCGGCTGTTTGTCGGCGGGCTGGCCTTGGGCAGCGGCGGGCCGGCGCTGGCCGGCGACGACACCGCCGACTGGTTGTTCGAGCAGCAGGAGATCCTGGTGCGCGGCGGCACCCTGCGCTGGCTGGACGCCCAGCGCCAGGCGCCGGTGCTGGCGCTGGCCGACGTGCAGCTGCTGCTGCGCAACCGTGGCCGGCGGCATGCGCTGCGGCTGGACGCCACGCCGCCGCCCGATTGGGGCGACCGCTTCACCATCGTCGGCGAGGCACGCGGCGCGCTGTTGTCCCGTGCCGGGGACTGGCGCCGCTGGAAGGGCAGTCTGCATGCCCATTTGCCGCGCGCCGACGTGGCCCAGCTGCGCCGCCATGTGGCGCTGCCGGTCGACCTGCAACAGGGCCGTGCCGCCCTGCGTGGCTGGATCGACTGGGACCGGGGCCAGCCGCAGGCGCTGACGCTGGACGCGGTGTTGCGCGAGGTGTCGGTGCAGCTGGCCAGCGACCTGGCGCCGATCGGCCTGGCCGAGCTGCGCGGCCGCCTGGTGGCCGACCGCCAGGGCCCGGGCGTGCGCCTGGCCCTGCAGGGCCTGGGTTTCACCACCCATGAAGGCGCTGTGTGGGCGCCCAGCCAGATGGCGTTGCAGTGGCGGCCGGCGCCCACCGCTGTGGCGCCGCCGAGGGCGGGTGATGGTGGTGCCAGCGCGGCACCGGCCGCCGCATCGGCGCTGGCCAGCCAGCAGTGGCTGCCGCCACGCGACGGTGGCCAGTTCACCGCCGACCGGCTCGATCTGCCGCTGCTGGCGAGCCTGGCCGAGCGCCTGCCCATCGGCGTGGGCGTGCGCACGCTGCTGCAGCAGCTGCAGCCCGAAGGCACGGTCAGCGCGCTCGACGCCCGCTGGGACGGGCCGCTGGACCAGCCCCGCAGCTGGAGCGCCAAGGCCGCCGTCCAGGGCATGGCCATCGCTGCTGCGGCGTCGCCCGAGCCCGGCGGCATCGGCCGGCCCGGCTGGCGTGGCGCGGACCTGCAGATCGACGCCAACCAGGCGGGCGGCCACGCCACGCTGGGCCTGAGCGCCGGCCAGATCAGCCTGCCCGGCGTGTTTGACGCGCCGGTGGTGCCGCTGGCCAGCTTCAGCGCCCGCTTGCAGTGGACGCTGACGCCCGCGCCCGGTGCCCGTGGCGGCGACGCGCCGGATGCACTGCCCGCCGTGGCGCTGAAGGTGGTCGACGCCAGTTTCGACAACGCCGACGCCCGCGGCACCTTCAACGCCAGCTGGCGCACCGGGGCCGGTGCGGGCCACGGCAAGGGCGGCCGGCTGCCCGGCGTGCTGCAGCTCGAAGGCCGGCTGGCCGAAGGCCTGGCCACCGAGGTGGCGCGCTATTTGCCGCTGGGCATCGGCGCCGAAACCCGGTTGTGGACCCAGCGCGCGGTGCGTGGCGGCAGCGTGCACGATGTCCACTACCGGGTGCAGGGCGACCTGGCGGATTTCCCGTTCGTCAACAAGCGTGACGGTGATTTCCGCATCAGCGGCCAGCTGCAGGATGTCGTTCTGGCGCCGGTGCCCTCGGTGCCAGCCGGTGGCAGCGAGCCGGCCTGGGATTCGCCCTGGCCCAGCTTCAGCACCATCTCTGGCGAACTGGTGTTCGAGCGCGGCGCCATGCGCTTTGCCCGCACCAGCGGCAGCCTGTGGGGCCTGGCCCTGACCGACGTGTCGGGCGGCATCCGCGACCTGGCGGCCGAGCCCGCCTTGCTGGAACTGGACGGCCAGGTGCGCGGCCCGCTGGCCGACCTGTTGCGCGCCGTGCGTGGCACGCCGCTGGGCGATGCCACCGGCGGCCTGCTCGATGCCACCACCGCCAGCGGCCCGGCCGAACTGAAACTGGGCCTGGCCGTGCCGCTGGGCCACACGGCGGGCGCCCAGCTCAAGGCCGGGCTGCAATTGCTTGGCAACGATGTGCGCTTGCGGCCCGACCTGCCGTTGCTGGCGGGCGCCCGTGGCCGCATCGACCTGAGCCACAAGGGGGTGCAGATCAACGGCTTGCGGGCCCAGTTGCTGGGCGGCGAGGCCTGGATCGACGGCGCCAGCCAGGCCGATGGCAGCCTGCGCCTGGTGGTCAGCGGCAACACCAGCGCCGAGGCGCTGCGCCGTGCCACCGAACTGGGGCCGGCGTTGCCGCTGTTGGCGCAGCGCCTGCAGGGCCAGGCCAGCTACCGCCTGCAGACCAGCCTGGCCAATGGCCAGACCGAATGGCAACTGGCCAGCAACCTGCAAGGCATGGCCATCCAGTGGCCGGCGCCGCTGGGCAAGCCGGCCGAGCAGGCGCTGGCACTGCGCGCCAGCAGCACGCCCGAGCCACGCGGTGCGTCCGCGGGCCCAGACCCGCGCGACTGGCTGCGCCTGGAGCTGGGGCCGCTCAAGGGGCAGTTGCTGGTCGAGGCGGCCGCCGATGGCCTGCGTCCCCTGCGCAGCGCCTGGTCCTGGGACGCCCCGCTGCCCGAGGCCGTGCCCGGCGGCCGCGCCGTGCTGGCCCTGTCCCGGCTGGATGTGGACCGCTGGCGCACTGCGCTGGCTGCCGGTGGGGCCGGCGCCGTGCCGGTTGCTGCGACCACCGCCACGTCAGCCACCACGACAGCCGCCACGACAGCCAACCCCACCACGGCCAGCAGCGCCGCCCCTGCAGCCGTCGCCGCCACCAGCGCAGCGCCTGCCGCCACCGACAGCTGGCGCTGGCTGCCGCAGACCTTGCAGCTCACCGCGTCCGAGCTGCTGCTGGGCGGCCGGCGCCTGAGCGCCGTCGAGCTCGACCTGCAGCGGCTGCCGGCCGCCGGCCCCGCCGTCGAGGCCGCCGACACCTGGCGCGCCCAGTTCAAGACCGACCAGGCCGCCGGGACGCTGGACTACCGCGCGCCCCGCAGCGCCAGCAGCCCGGGGCGGCTGCAGGCCCAGCTGAGCCGCCTGAGCCTGCCCGACGACAGCAGCAGCGCTGCGGCGGCCGACCCGGTGACCCAGCTGGTGGACCGCGCTGACCTGGTGCTGCCGGCGCTGGACATCACGGTGGCCGACTTCGCGCTGCGCGGCCGCAAGCTGGGGGCGCTGGCGCTGCAGGCCGCGCACCGCCCCGCCCCCAACGACCCCACCGGCCGCAGCGAATGGCAACTCACCCGGCTGCGCCTGCACAACGACGACGCCAGCCTGGTGGCCGACGGCCGCTGGGAGGCCGTGCCCGGCCAGGCGCGCCGGCGCATGGCGCTGGCCTTTGCGCTGGACGTGGCCAACGGGGGCGCCCTGCTCGAGCGCCTGGGCTTTGGCAAACAGCTGCGCGGCGGCAGCGGCAAGCTGTCCGGCACGCTGGGCTGGGACGGCTCGCCGCTGGCCTTGGACCTGCCGTCCCTGGGCGGGCAGCTGGCGCTGGACATGCAAGCCGGCCGCTTCCTGCAGATGGACCCGGGCGCTGCGCGCCTGCTGGGCGTGATGAGCCTGCAGGCCTTGCCCCGGCGCCTGCTGCTCGATTTCCGCGACGTGTTCCAGCAGGGCTTTGCCTTCGAGACCGCCACCGCCAACCTGCAGATCCACCGCGGCGTGGCCAGCACCGAGAACCTGCGCCTGCGTGGCCTGCAGGCCCTGGTGGCCATGGCCGGCACCGCCGACATCGGCCGCGAGACCCAGGACCTGCATGTGGTGGTGGTGCCCGAGCTGAACGCCGGCAGCGCCAGCCTGGCCTATGCCGCGGTGAACCCGGCCGTGGGCCTGGGCGCCTTTGTCGGCCAGTGGCTGCTGCGCGAGCCGCTGCGCCAGGCCAGCGCGCGTGAATTCCGCGTCACCGGCCGCTGGGACGCCCCCAAGGTCGAGCGCCTGGAGCGTGGCCTGCTCGACCCGCTGCCGGCGTCGGCCTCGGCCAGCGCCGAAGAGGCCAGCGCTGGCGCCACCGCCGCAGCCTCGGCGCCGGCGGCCAGGCCCTGACGCGGCTGGCCGCCGGCCGGCATGGACGTTCAGCCGCTGGTTCCTGGCAAGCTCAGGTGCAGCCGGGCTGCGAGGCGCAGCGCCACATCACGCAGCGCCGATGTGTGCGAAGCGGCGCCCAATGCCAGGCAATGGCCGGCATAGCTGCGGTCTGCCTGCAGCCGTTCGACGTGCACACGGTGGCCGTCGCCAGCCATCAGCCACTTGAAATCGATGATTTCGACCAGATTGAGCGTGTGCGGAGGGGAGTCTTTGAGCGCGTGCATGGTTGTCCGGGGTCAATCCCTAGCTTAACGGCACAAGCCCCCTGCCAGCTGACGGCTGCAGCCTGGCCATGCCTGGCCAGGCTGCCCAACCTGTCACACCGTGCTGTCCGGTGGTCTTGTTTTGGCCGCTGTGCTGCGCTGCGGCGGCGGCGGTGGTGGTGCCGCTGCCGTGGCAACGCTGGCACGGGTGGCCGCGCCGCCCACCGGCGTGGCCGTCGACACCGCGAACCGCCGGATCGCCTTTACCAATCTGGTGATCAGTTCGCTGGCAACCACCATCACGCGCAACGGCTCGCTGTCTTACCCAACCAAGGTGGCGCCCGAGAACCGCGCAGCCTGCGGTTGACGGGCTGACGGGCTCAGCGCTGGCGGCGCGCCAGCACGGCGTCGCTCAGGGTCTGCAGCACAGCCACCGAGTCGTCCCAGCCGATGCAGGCGTCGGTGATGCTCTGGCCATAGGCCAGCTGGGCCGGGTCGTCCTGGCCGGCGCTGAACTTCTGCGCGCCGTCCTGCAGGTGGCTTTCCACCATCACGCCGACGATGTTGCGCTCACCGGCGCGCAGCTGCGTGGCGATGTCGTGCGCCACCTCGATCTGGCGCTGGTGCTGCTTGCTGCTGTTGGCGTGGCTGCAGTCGACCATCAGCTGGCTGGGCAACTGGGCCGCGCGCAGCGCCTGCCCGGCCGCAGCCACGCTGGCGGCGTCGTAGTTGGGCGCCTTGCCGCCGCGCAGGATCACGTGGCAATCCTTGTTGCCCTTGGTCTGCACGATGGCGACCTGGCCGTTTTTGTGCACCGACATGAAATGGTGCGGCCGGCTGGCTGCCTGGATCGCGTCGGTGGCGATCTTCAGGTTGCCATCGGTGCCGTTCTTGAAGCCGATCGGCGCCGACAGGCCGCTGGCCAGCTCGCGGTGCACCTGGCTTTCGGTGGTGCGCGCGCCGATCGCACCCCAGCTGATCAGGTCGCCGATGTACTGCGGGCTGATCACGTCGAGGAATTCGCTGCCCGCCGGCACGCCCAGGCGGTTGATGTCGACCAGCAACTGGCGGGCGATGCGCAGACCCTCGTGGATGCGGTAGCTCTCATCCAGGTAGGGGTCGTTGATCAGGCCCTTCCAGCCCACGGTGGTGCGTGGCTTCTCGAAGTAGACCCGCATCACCACTTCCAGCGTGTCGGCGTATTTGCTGCGCTCGGCCTTCAGGCGGCGCGCATAGTCCAGCGCGGCAGCCGGGTCGTGGATGGACGGGCCGATCACCACCAGCAGCCGGTCGTCGCTGCCGTCGAGGATGCGGCGCACGTTCTGCCGGGTCTCGCCGATCAGTGTTTCCACCGGCGTGCCGGCAATCGGGAAGAAGCGGATCAGGTGCTCGGGCGGCGGCAGCGGCGTCACCTCTTCAATGCGCTGGTCGTCGGTCTGGCTGGTCTTCTCGCTCAGCGCATAGCCAAACCCTGGCTCGGTGGCACTGGTGGGGCTGCTGGGGTGTTGGGGGGCCATGGTCTGCTCCTGGGCTGCGGGATGGGATGGGGACGAAAAAAAACCGCCGGGGCTGCCGGCGGTTTGTCTGGTTGCTTGCAACGCTTGCGTGTCACGCGCGTTTGCTTCTCCAGCCGCCGGTGAGGGGCGAGAACCAAAAGTACGCAAAAAAGAAGCGGTTGGCGGGCATTGGCGCTGAATGTAGCACGCAGCGCTTGACGGGGGGCTGACGCGGCCCGGCCCGCCGCGCGAACAGCGCGATCAGCGCCGGCCGAACATCATCTGCCGCGCCAGCGCCGACTTGACCGGCGGCAGGGCCTGCAGCACGGCCAGGCCCAGGCCGCGTGCGGCTGGCAGACCCGGCCAGCGCCAGGTGAAGCTGCGCGCCAGAAAATCGGTGGCGGCGATCATGCTCCAGCGGTCGGGGCCACGCTGCCATTCCAGGCGCCGCAGCAAGGCCGGCAAGTCGGCCGGGTCGGCATGGCGCAGCGCCTGCACCAAGGCGGCGGCGTCGCGCAGTCCCAGGTTCAGGCCTTGGCCGGCCACCGGGTGCAGCGTCTGCGCGGCATTGCCGATGCGCACGATGGCACCGTCGCTCAGGCTGCGTTCGGCGTTCAGCCCCAGCGGAAACTGCTTCAGCGCGGACAAGCCCACCACCGTGCCGGCCGCTGTCGGCAGCAGGGTGTTGAGCACGGCCATGCGCTGGGCATCGCTGAGTGCGGCCACCGGGTCGTCGGCGCTGGTCACACACCACACCATGGCAGCGCGCGCCCGGCCGTCGGCAGC
>CAWJOQ010000007.1:0-50983 GCA_963844485.1 uncultured beta proteobacterium | reverse complement strand
ATTTCGAGCGATAACGGTACTGAAAGGCGTAGTCTACTTTCAAATTTATGTGAAAATTTGCTGTTATCATCTCGACGAAGTTTAGTTTTGTTTACTTTTTTGGTTTGTTGAACAAGATATAACTCATATTTGAATATCCGTATATGTTTCCGTCGCATCTTGCTGACTCTGGTCCGTGCCAGGTCTTCATCATCAGGTTTTCTGCCTTAGGGTCATCCTCAGACATCAAAGGTTCAAACAGATTTTAAGTAATAATTTTTAAGCAAGTTCGGTCTTTAAAATCTCTATCAAGGATTAAACTTTCATAGTAGTTTTCATCAATTATTTTAGAAATGTAAATTGAGCCCAAATTCAGCAATCCCGCAAGAATTTTATTGCACTCGTTCGCAAACTTCTTCCTACTTACCGATAAGGTCTTCAAAAGCTCACAAGTCAGTGCTATCGAAAGAAGAGGATTATAGCTAAGCATTAACTTATTATTTTCATAGCTCTCTTCAATATAACCTTTAAACATATCGATAAGCTCCTTTAGTCGCTAGTTGCGCCAAAGAGAAATATCGACCAATGAAAGGACGTTGAGAATGAAATTAGTTTTTGAGCCGTAGTTGAGCATTTCAAGCATTTTCTGAATAACCAGATCTTCCTTAAGAATAGACTTATCGAAGGCACCCATAAGTAGTGCTCCTCTAAAAAAGTTAGGAAAGCTTACTAGATGAAGGCTTTATTGAAGTTGTCAAGAGCGTAGACAAACCTCTGCAAACAGGGCGCCAAGCAGACCGATCAGGTCCAGCCTGCCCAGCGCAATCAGCGGCCCCGCGTCACTGACGACAACAATGCTGGGGGCCGGCAAGTTGCGGTTGTCGGCAGCGTTGGATGGCGCGGGCTCAGGGTCCCCAGGCGGCAAGCTCACGCTGCAGTTCCTCGGGGGTGATGCGGATCGTGTCGATCTGGCGCTGACCCAATTGGTCGATCATTTCGCTGTAGCTCAGACCGGCTATGCGCGCTGCCGTGCCCAGGCTGATTTCCTCGCGATCGAACAGTGCCGCCGCCAGGTCCACCAGCGCTACATGCATCGGCACCCCATCGGCCAGCGGCACCGCCAACAGCATTGGCCGGCCATCGGTGGTGACGATGGTGATCTCGCCGCGCCGGGCATCGGCCAGCAGTTGCTGCGGCGCGCGTTGCAGGTCTTCGTCGGTGAGGGTGTGCATGGACGCTCCGGCTGCGGCGGGTGACTTGGCGGTGCAGCTTAGCTGATCGTGCAGATGCGTTCTGCCGAAGTCTGCGCGGCAGTGCTGCGCGTCACACTGCCGCCAGAGACAGCATCCCCAGCCCCAAACCCTTTGCCGGGCCGACGCCGCTCAGCAGTGCATGCCTGACCTTGCTCTGGTCGATCACGGTCAGCAGGCCGTCAAACTGCACGCTGTCCACGGTGATGCGCTGCCCTTTGCGAGCTTGTGCCACATCCAGCCGTTCGCGCAGCGAAATGTCTGCACCCAGCACCGAGAATCCCAACCGTTCGCCTTGTCTCTGAAGCCAGGCCAATTGCAGTGCCTCGCCGTGCAGGCCCCAGCGCCTGCCTTCGCGCTTGACGGCCGGGTTGGCACGCAGCCTGAAGCGGCACTGCTGACCGGCGACCACCAGCCTATCCAGCGGCACTTGTTTGGCAATGACTGGCGCCAGCAGGTAACCGGAAGCGCCATCCAGGCAATGCCAATGCCCAGCCAGCCCCGTCTGCAGCAGTACGGCATTGCCTGCGCCAGGCGTGCGTTCGCGCTCCAGCCTCCAAAGAAAGCGCGCCACCGGTGCATCGGCGCTGGTTGCGAAGGCGCGGCTGAGGGTACGGTGCATCTGGTAGGCATCGGCCAGATCGCGCCGCGCCTCAGCGTGCGCCGGGTTCAGCAGCAATTGCGTCAGGTACATGGTCAAGCACTCCGGATTGAACGAATCGCGGGCCAAAGCGCCGCGCCACGAAGGGGGCTGTCGGTTGGTCGTGGCGCAGGGCACCCGTGCTGGGGTGCTCCAGCAGCAGGCGCACCGGCTGGCCACGGTGTTCGGCGCGGCAGGCGGCAATGCGCGCTTGCGCCGACAACGTGATGTCCAGCGCGCCCGGCTGGATGGCCGCATCTTGTTCCAGCCACACGGGCAACGACGGCAGGTAGGACTTGCGGCCCAGCGCCAGCGGCCAGCGCGGCGCTTGCAGTGCCGCCTGGCACGCCGCCAGCAGGGCGGCATCGCTGCCCTCCAGCCCCACCAGAAAGGCGGCATCGGCCAGGTAGTAGCGCGGGCTGACGACAGTGCGGCCGAGGTCGGGCTTGGCGTTGGCGGCAATCAGCACGCCGGTGGCTGTCTGGTAGTCGCGCATCAGCAAGCCTTCACGGTCCACCCGCACGCCCATGCGCAGCGCGGCAAGGTCGTCCACCGGCTCGGCCCGGTCGCGGCCCAGGGCAGCGCACAGCAGACCGATGACGCCGGATTTCGACGGTTCAAGCTGGCTGTCGCGCTCGTCAAACCGGCTGGTGGTGCCCCAGGATTGCATCGGCCCCACCAGTCGCAGCAGCAGCGTGGGCATGCTCAGGCCCCGGTTGGTGTTGGCGCTGTCAGGCGGCTGGCCACCTGGCTGGTAACCCAGCGGGTCAGCATGTCCAGGCTGGCTTGCTGCTCGCCAAGATCCTGTGGCCAGGCCTCGGTCAGGTCCAACGTGGCCCACACATCGCGCGCATCGCCGTAGGCGCCGGCCAGCTGGCGCTCCTGCCCGGCCAGCGCCTGCACCGATTGGGCGGTCAGCGTGCGCTGCCGGTCCGGCCAGACCGGGCGCTCGAAGGCGTTGGCGAGGTTGAACGGGCTGGCATGGCGCAACACCACGCCCACAAACTGCGGCGGGTTGTGCGCGCCAAAGCTGTTTTGCTTGCCGGTGGGGATGGCGCGCGCCATGGCCTGAGTGAACGCGGCGATGCCGGCCAGCGCCAGGTCGCGGTCACCCTGCAGGTTGGACAGCAGCTTGTGGGCATCGAGCGCGGCGTAGCGGTAAAAGGTGGCCGAGTTGAATTCGACCTGACCGATCATCCCGGCGCCGGTTTCTTCGGCGCTGCCCAGGTCGTCCACCGCCGTGAAGTAGTCGAACTCGCGCTCGACGCGGTGGGTGCTGATGGCGTGGGCCACCTGACAGGCGGCGTGCTGGTTGGCGGCGGGCAGGTCGGCGAGCATGCGGCCGAACAGCGCCACATCGAGCGCCTTGCCGCCATCCAGCAGCTTGCGCGCTTCTTTTTTCACAGCGTCGGGGGCGTCGGCCTTGGCTTCCTTCTTTGACTTCTTGGGCTTGTCCTCGCCAGCTGGTGCGCCCGCCAGGTCGTCCCAATGGGTGTGGACCAGGGCAGCAAAGGCTGCAATCTCGCGGGCGCCCAGAAACAGCAGGTACTCGGTTTGCCCGTCATCGCCCAGCTGTAGCCCCGCAGCGCCCAGGGCCTGTTCGATGCGTGGGCGTGCCTGTGCCTCGTCGTTGTGTCCGAGGTCGCGCAGTTGCCGCAGCAGCACCTGCAGCAGTTTCTTGGTGCGAACGCCACGGTCGCCCTCAGTGACGGCGCCCGTGCTGGCAGCCTGCAACCGGATGGCGCGCTTGAAACACTGGCTGCTGACCCGTGCCCGCCGGTGGCCGCCGAACAGTGCGTCCTTGGGCGCGCCAGTGTCGTCGCGGTTCAAGTTGGACGGGGCGAAGTTCTGGATCAGGTGGTATTCGATGAACAGGCTCATGGTGTGCTCTTTGGTGGGTTCAGGCAGCGGTGTCGGTGGCGGCGTTGGTGTCGGTGGGCGGCTTTGATTCAGCGCCGCCAGGCTCGGCTACGCGGTAAAACGCGCGGGCCCAACGTTGGCGCACGCGGTCGCGTTGCTCTTCGTTCCAGCGCTGCATCAGCCGGCCCAGGTCGGCCAGCAGTTCGGCGTAATCGATGGCCAGGTGATCGGCTGCCAGCAGGCTGACTACCTGGCGGAGGTGGTTGGGCAGGCTGTCGGGTTCGCAGGCCAGCATTGCGATGAAGCGCTTCTCGATGCTGTCGCTGCCGCGCTGGTGCATGGCCTGGCCCAGCGCACCGGCCAGCGGCCGGCCGTGGGTGTGCAAGGGGTGCAGCGCAAACAGGCCGGCGGTGAGGTACAGGGCCTGCCGCTGCGCTTCGCTGTCGGGACCCTGGGCGGCAAAACGTTCCACCGCCGGGTAGGCCGGCGGGTAGGCGCCTGGCTCGAAACCCAGGCTGCGGCGCAGCGCGGCCAGGGCGCCGCGGTCACGCTGGGCCAGCGCCTGAAGATGGGTGACGAAGGATTCGGTGTAGTCGCTCACGGTTTGACCTTCTCTGCGCTTTGGGCTGCCTGGTGCGTGGATGGGGTGGGCTCGGAACGGAAAGGCCGAAGGACGGCCAGCAATTTGCCGTGTGTCAGGGCCTCGGCCCGTAGCGCGGCGGCTGACTGGCCGAGCATGCCGCGTGCGCTATCCCAGGCGCAGTTGGCCGCGACAAGTAGCGTGGCAGACCACTCCGCATGGGCGGTATCCAGGTCGGCTTGACCAATCAACCGCAGCAGCACCGGCAACCGTCGCTCAGCGCTGGCAAAGAAGGTCGCGGCGAAGGGGCCGGCATCGAGTACGGCGCGCGCCCGGGCCCGAGTGTCTTTGGAGGTTGGGTCGGGCATGGTGCGGGCCAGCAGTTCCGTGGCGATGGCTCCCACCTGCTGATACAGGTCTTTGCTTCGCAGTAGCTCGCCACGCACGGCTTCTGCCACATCGGCGCGGCAAAGGCTTGTACTGGGCAACGCGTGGCGCTCAGAACGCCAGCGCACAAGCTTGGCCTTCTCGGAGCAAAGTCCGGCGAGCAGCACGGGGACCTCGGCATCCCAATGGCCTGCAGCGTCATGCAGGTTGGCGGCCCAGCTCATGACTGCGGCTGGCTTAGCAAACTGGCCTGTGGCATCTGGCAGCAGGGCGCCTAAGTCGCGCCAAAGAGCGCGTCCCTCGGTGAAGGTCACGCGGACCAAGCCACTGCTGCCTGGCCGGTAGGACGCCATCGGATCAGGTGCGTTCTCGTCTTCTTCCAGACCGCGGCCCGCACCAAAGCAAATCCAGCGCAATGCTGCTGGCTGCAGGGCCGCATCGGGCAGCAGCAGCACTGCGCGGCTTTGGCGGGTGTATCGATCGCAGCAGCCAGTGGCTGGTGTCGGGTCCGCCAGCAGTTGCGTCACTGTCAGGGCCGGTGATTCCCAGCTGGGCGCATCGACGTCGCCGGTTTTGGCCGCTGGATGCAAGGCGAGCAAAAGCGTTTGCTCCAGGCAGGCACCCATCGGCAACGCTGCCGCTGTGTTGGCCAGCGGCCCACCTTTGTCTGACCCGCGAAAGACCTTGACCAAGCCTCCGGGCGTGTACTGCAAGTAGCCCAGCAGGTGGCGCAGCAAGACAGCCGCCGCCACTGGCTGCGGATCGGTATCCACTGCATGGTCAAACACCACCGGTGTATTCCCGTTGGCAAGTTCCAGAGCCACTTGTGTCCATGGCTTTGGCTTTCCTCGGGTTTCTTCAGCGGTGGCCAGCGCCGCCACCTGCATGAACGGATGCTCGGCATGGAACAGCCAGAACCGGTCGCGCCAGTGCGCCAGGTAGTCGGCCACCGCATCGGCGGGCAGCCCTTGCGCATACCAGCGTGCCCGGTCCTGGTCGGTCCAGCGGCCGAGCTGCCGGGTCAGTGCGCGGTGGGTGATCGCTAGCAGCAACCGGTACAGCGCCACCAAGTTGGGCGGCGAAGTCTCGGCCAGCCCTTCGATCTGCTTGGCCTGCTCGAACAGCGCCAACAGCCCCAGTTCGGCGTGGCGGCCGTCGAGATAGCGCACCGGCAGCCACGGGCTGTCCAGCAGGTTGAAGGCGGGCGCCGGCGGCGGCGTTGCAGGTGTTTCTGGTGCCAGGATCATGTCGGCTCCGTCGGCGATTGCGATTTTTTGGTCGGCACATCTTTGCGATAGACGATGCCTAGTTCGGGATCCAGCAGCACCTGCAGCCGGCCCAACGTCAGCACACCGTCCTGCAGGCATAGCGGCCGGACGTCGCGCAGCCACGGGTGGTCCTGGAACCCTTGCGGTGGCTCCTGCCCCAGCAAGGCCTTGACGACGGCTTTGCGGCCCAGGCGCAGCTGGCGGGCCAGCATGCGCCTGGCGAGTGCTGGCGCGGGTTTGAGCGCGGGGTCAAACGGCGGGTCGCCCGGCTGCAGACGCCAGCCATCAGCCGCCACATGCACCGGTAGCACCGTGACGTTGTCATCGCCCAGCCGGGTCTGGTTGCTGGCGCCCAGCCCGCTGCCTTCTTCACTGCCAGGCTTACCGACGTAAGCGTTTTGCGGTTCAAGCAGCGCGCTGACGGCAGCGTTGTGGGCAAACTGGGCCTCGGTCATCAATTTGGCGCGGTGGATACCGTAGGCCTCGACCTCGATGAAGGCCAAGGCGTCAGCATCGAGGCTGTCGGGCAGTTCGTCGTCACCGTAGACCGTCTGCACCAACCGATCGATGTCTTGCGGCAACCGCCATTCGCTTTCGCGCGAGACAAATGCCCAGGTGCGGCACAGGATGAATGGGTCGTAGATCGCGCCCCAGGCAGTCTGCTTCAGTTCGGGCAGGCGTTCCGGCAGCAGGCCGGCCACCGACAGCCGCGCCTGCTGGTGGGCGGGCGGCCGCTGGCGTGTATGCCGATGCAGTCGCCCCGCACGCTGCAGCAGCAAATCCACCGGGGCCAAATCACTGATCAAGAAGTCGAAGTCAATGTCCAGACTTTGTTCGACCACCTGTGTCGCCACCAGCAAAGCATGACTGGGGCGTGCAGCGTCCTTGCCGAACACGGACAGCACAGCTTGCTCTCTGACCTTGCGCTCATCGGCCGGAAAGCGTGCATGGAACAGCATCACCTGCTGCGGTTCAGTCACCGTCGCCCTCAATGCCAGATAGAGCTTCTGCGCACGATCCACGGTGTTGACTACCACCGCGCCACAGCCGCCTTGGGCCAACAGCTGCCGTGCCAGGGCGGCCATGCCTTCCAGGTCTTCGGCCAATGCGGCCAGTGCGATGGGTGCTTGTTGCCGCGATGTGAAGGTATTGCCCAGTACTTGATCGCCGCAGGCCATCAGCAATCGTGGATACGGTAGTTGCGGTGCTGCCGCCACATTGGCGCCCCAGCTTTGCAGCAGCGCATCGCGCTTGTGGCGGGGTAGGGTGGCGCTCATCAGCACCACTGAGCAACCAAGTTCCTTGAGCCAGCGCAGCAGCGCTTCTATCAGCCCACCGGTGTAGGTGTCGTAGGCATGCACTTCGTCGAGCACGACCACGCGGTTGGACAAGCCCCACAACCGCACGAAGTGATGCTTGACATTGAGGGTTGCAAACAGGGCCTGATCGATGGTGCCAACGCCGTAGGGCGACAGCAGCGGGCGTTTGCGCTGCGAAAACCAGGACGATGAGCGTACGGTGTCGCCGGCCTCGCCATGGATGCCGCGCAACTCGATCAACCTGTCGTCGAGAAGCGCGCCACCATGCGCCAGCTGCAGGTCCAGGCGCTGGCCAGCGCCGAAGGCGCGCAAGAACGCCAGGGTGCGGTCAAACATGGCGTTACCCGTGGCCTGGGTGGGCAGTGCCAGATACAGGCCGCGGTGCCCAAGCTTTGCTTGTAAGCGCAGGTGGGCTAACAAGGCCAGTTCAGTCTTGCCCTCGCCCATCGGCGCTTCGACGATCAGCAAGACGGGCGCGTCTGCGACGTGCAACAACATATCAGCAGCCGTTTGCAGCGCGCGCGCGGCCAGTCCTGGTTGCCCGACGATGCTTGCAATCAGTTCGTCGGTCCCGACAGCGCCTGCCAGCAGCGCGTGGTGCGACCACCAGCCGATGGCGTCGAGTGCCGCGTCTGCCAGTTGCAGCGATCGCGCATGGTGGTCTGCCAGGCTGGCGGCGCGCTCACCGGGTGGGAACCAGTCGGTGTTGGAACCGATCCAGTCGGCCACACTGGTGAGGCCTGCCAGCCATGCGAGCGTCGCCAGCCTCGGCGCTTCGGAGCCGAGGTCGGCGTCAGTCGCTGTGCGCTCGGGCAGCAGTGTGTCGATGTAGTTCGAGAAAATTTCGCCCCGGGCGTCACACCAGGCGGCTGGTTCACCAGGTCGGCGAGCGTCGGCGATCTGCTTGGAGTCAAAGAAATGACCGTGGTGTGCGGCAACGGCGCCGGCCAGGGCCGCCGCCAAAGCGCCGAAGTGAGGCTGTAGCAGCTGGCGCAGCGCAAGGGCACTGGCGACATCGTGCTGGTCTGCCGCTAGCAACCGGGGCGGAAACGGCAGACCAGCCGTTTCATCTGCACTGCGGCCCTGTGGCCACTTGGCCTGGAAGCCGGCAATCGCCTTGCCGATGTCATGCAAACCCACGCAGGTCGCGATTTCTCGGCTGGCTGTGGTCCCAGGCAGGCCGAGCGCGGCGGCGGCGCGCGCCAGCGATTCCGCGGGCTCTCGCTGCAGCAGCCGTTCTGCAACTGCCGCGACATCGAGCATGTGGGCCAACAGGCCGTGGCCCACGGGGTCACCGCTCTTGGCCCAAATTGCCCGAGCAGCGTCTGACAGCACATCGAATCGCACGACCACCTCCCTGATCTCTTGTGCGGTTCATTCTGCGATCTCAGTAGCTCAAATACTGAGCTACTGGATGAACGATCAGCTCCGGCGCCCCTCTGATGGGGGCGTGGCGGGACTGACGCAGCCGGTCTTCAAGCCGGCAAGAACCCCTCGATCGACAGATAGCGCTCGCCGGTGTCGTAGTTGAAGCCCAGCACCCGGGCGCCGGCGCCCAGGTCGGGCAGCTTCTGGGCGATGGCGGCCAGCGTGGCGCCGCTGCTGATGCCCACCAGCATGCCTTCTTCGCGGGCGCTGCGGCGCGCCATCTCGCGCGCGGCCTCGGCGTCGACCTGCATCACGCCGTCCAGCAGCTCGGTCTTCAGGTTGGCCGGGATGAAGCCCGCGCCGATGCCCTGGATCGGGTGCGGGCTGGGCGCGCCGCCGCTGATCACCGGGCTGGCGGCGGGCTCCACCGCAAACACCTTCAGCTGCGGCCAGCGGGCCTTCAGCACCTGGGCGCAGCCGGTCAAATGGCCGCCGGTGCCCACGCCGGTGATGATGGCGTCCAGGCCTTCGGGGAAATCGGCCGCAATCTCCTCGGCCGTGGTGCGCACATGCACATCGATGTTGGCCGGGTTCTCGAACTGCTGCGGCATCCAGGCGCCGGGGGTCTGCGCCACCAGCTCCTGCGCGCGGGCGATCGAGCCCTTCATGCCTTTTTCGCGCGGGGTCAGGTCGAAGCTGGCGCCGTAGGCCAGCATCAGGCGGCGGCGCTCCACGCTCATGCTGTCGGGCATCACCAGCACCAGCTTGTAGCCCTTGACAGCCGCCACCATGGCCAGGCCGATGCCGGTGTTGCCGCTGGTGGGCTCGATGATGGTGCCGCCGGGCTGCAGCGCACCACTTTGCTCGGCCGCCTCGACCATGGCCAGGGCGATGCGGTCCTTGATCGAGCCACCCGGGTTGCTGCGCTCGCTCTTGATCCACACCTGGGCGCCGGGGCCGAACAGGCGTTGCATGCGGATGTGCGGGGTGTGGCCGATGGTGGCCAGGATGGTGTCGGCTTTCATGTGCTGGATCTCCTTGCTGCAGGCTTCGAATGGGCCTGCCGCGATAATCGCACGGTGAAGCAAGCCAGACCGCCGCTGGGGCAGGCACCGAAAGGTGGCCCTGGAGGAAGGTCCGGACTGCACAGGGCGGCGTAGCAGCTAACGGCTGTCCACCGTGAGGTGCGGATCAGAGCAACAGAGACGAGTCAAGTCGGGGCTCCCGGTGCGGGTGTTCTGTGCGGAGCCGGCGCAAGCCGGCTGTCGGGTGGCGCAAGCCGCCCGGCCCGGGCGACAGCCCGGACCGCGCAGCCACCCAAGGCGGGGCAAAGCCCCGCCTTGGGTGAAACGGGCAATCTCTACGCGCAGCAACACCGAATAGGCACACGTTGATCCGGCCCGGGGAGTGTGCGGGTAGGTGGCATCGAGCCGGCGGGGCGACCCCCGGCCCAGAGGAATGGCGGTCACGGCCCGGCTGCCCCGCAAGGGGCGGCCGGCGCTGCACAGAATCCGGCCTATCGGCTCGCTTCACACTAATTTTCCGCCGGCAGCGCCTTCGGGTCTGCCGGCTTTTTCATTCCTGGTCCGCTGATGAATCCCGACTCGCTCAAACTCTGGCCGCATCCCCGCTGGCTGCTGGCCGCCCTGCTGGCCGCGCTGGGCACGCTGGGGCCGTTTTCCATCGACACCTACCTGCCGGCGTTTTCCGGCATTGCCGCGTCGCTGGGCGCCACGCCGGCGCAGATGCAGCAGACGCTGTCGGCCTACCTGTTCGGTTTTGCGCTGATGAACCTGTTCCACGGCGCGCTGTCCGATGCCTTCGGCCGCCGGCCGGTGGTGCTGTGGGGGCTGGGGCTGTTCACGCTGGCGTCGATCGGCTGCGCGCTCAGCCAGAGCATCGGCCAGCTGGTGCTGTTCCGGGCGCTGCAGGGCATGTCGGCCGGCGCGGGTGTGGTGGTGTCGCGCGCCATCATCCGCGACATGTTTCCGCCCGACGACGCCCAGCGGGTGATGTCGCAGGTCACCATCTTCTTCGGCCTGGCGCCGGCCATTGCGCCGGTGCTGGGCGGGCTGTTGTACGTGTCGGCCGACTGGCACGCCATCTTCTGGTTGCTGGTGGCCGTGGGCGGGCTGTTGTTGCTGCTGAGCTGGCGCTACCTGCCCGAGACCCTGCACCTGGATGCGCGCCAGTCGTTCATGCCCGGCCCGCTGTTGCGCGGCTATTCGGGCCTGGTGCGCAACCCGCGTTTCATGCTGCTGGTGCTGGCCAGCGGCGTGCCGTTCAACGGCATGTTCCTGTATGTGCTGTCGGCACCCGAATGGCTGGGCACCCACCTGGGCCTGGGGCCGACGCAGTTCTTCTGGTTCTTCATGATGACCATCAGCGGCATCATGCTGGGCGCCTTCACCAGCGGCCGCCTGGCCGGGCGCTGGAAGCCACGCAAGCAGATCCGCTGGGGCTTCGCCATCATGGTGGCCTGTGCGGTGGCCAACATCGTGCTGAATGTGTGGTGGGTGCCACCGGCCTTGCTGGCGATGCTGCCGGTGTCGCTGTTTGCCTTTGGCTGGGCGCTGATGGTGCCGGTGGTCACCCTGATGGTGCTGGACCTGGCGCCCGACCGGCGTGGCATGGCCAGCAGCCTGCAAGCCTGTGTGGGCAGCACCGCCAACGGCTTGGTGGCCGGCGTGCTGGCGCCGCTGGTGATGCATTCCACGCTGGGCTTGGCGCTCAGCTCGGCCGGCCTGATGGCGGTGGGCCTGCTGGCCTGGCTGGTCTTGAAGCGCCTGCCGCGCTGAGCTCAAGAACCGGGCTGTCGGGCCGATAGCGATGGGAAGAGGGCGGGCCTGTGCCGCCCCGACCCATTCTGTTGCGAGTGCCCACCATGCCCCTGTTCGCCCGCCGCCACCCCTTCTTGCCGCTGCTGGCCACCGCCCTGGTGGCGCTGGCCGCTGCCCTGGCCTGCAGCCAGCAGGCTGTGGCCGCCGATGGCCATGGCGCGCCGGCCAAATCTGCCGCCGCCGCGCCCAAGGCGCCTGCCGACGCCGGCAAAGCCGCCGCCGACCCGATGGACACGCTGCGCGAGAAGCTGGCCAGCAAGCTGGGCGCGGTGAAGGCGCCCGAATCGCCCACGCCCTATGTGGTGCGGGTGATCTCCAAGGCCACGGCCGAGGCCGCGCCCGGCTCGGCGGCCGCCCATGTCGAAGCCAAGGCCAGGGGCGATGCCCCCGCCGCCACGCCCGCCAAGGTGGCCAGGCTGCGGGCGGCCAAGGTCGCCGCCGGCCACAAGGCCAGCCCCCTGGCAGCGCACTGGGGTTATGGCGGCGAAGGCGGCCCGGCCGACTGGGGCCAGCTCAAGCCTGAGTTTTCAACCTGTGCCAATGGCAGCCGGCAGAGCCCGATCGACATCCGCAGCGGCGTCAAGGTCGACCTGGAGCCGATCCAGTTCGACTACCGGCCGTCGGCCTTTGGCGTCATCGACAACGGCCACACCATCCAGGTCAATGTGGGCGGCGGCAACGCCATCGAGGTGCAGGGCCGGCGCTACGACCTGGTGCAGTTCCATTTCCACCGCCCGTCGGAAGAGCGCATCAACGGCCGCCAGTTCGACATGGTGGCGCACCTGGTGCACAAGGACCCCGAGGGCCGGCTGGCGGTGGTGGCCGTGCTGCTCGACCGGGGCGGCGCCGCCCAGCCGCTGATCCAGACGGTGTGGAACAACCTGCCGCTGGAAAAGGGCAGCGAGGTGGCGGTGCGCGGCGACATCGACATGGGCCATCTGCTGCCGGCCGACCGCCGCTATTTCACCTACATGGGCTCACTCACCACGCCGCCGTGCAGCGAAGGCGTGCTGTGGCTGGTGCTGCAGCAGCCGGTGGCCGTGGCGCAAGACCAGATCGGCGTGTTCTCGCGGCTCTACCCGATGAACGCCAGGCCGGTGCAGCAGGCCGCCGGGCGGCTGATCAAGCAAAGCAACTGAGCGCTTGCAGCGCCGGTTCCGCACCATCTGCCTGGTCTGTGATGGGCCCGCTCCGGCATGGCCGCAGCGGGTTTTTTCGCGTTGCTGTCGGCCGTTTCGTGGCGGGCTGTAGCCGCCAGTCCGTGACAATCTGCACACCACGGCCCCCACCGGCGGCTGTCACTCGGCTGTCACCATCTCAACCAGCGCTTTCACAAGCCCGCGCAAGTCTCTATTTTGAAACGATATTTGCTGCTGACCACCTTGAGGATCAATCTGTAAGTAGTTGATTTGATTGATTTTTCCAGCGCTCTTGCTTTGATTGCGCTGAATTCTGCGATAAAGTGGAGTTCGGTGGGATTAGGTGGGGAAAAGTGGCTGGAATCGTCTTTCAAGGGACTGCGGCGTTGTCGCTCGATGGCAAGGGGCGCATGGCTGTGCCCGCACGCCACCGCGACGCGTTGGTGGCCTTGTCGGGCAACCAGCTCACGCTGACCCAGCACCCGGTGGGTTGCCTGCTGGTGTTTCCCCGCCCGGCCTGGGAGGAATTCCGCGCCAAGCTGCTGAGCCTGCCGATGGAAGCCGACGGCTGGCGCCGGTTTTTCCTGGGCAGTGCGGCCGACCTGGAGGTGGATTCCGCCTCCCGCGTGCTGGTGCCGCCCGAGTTGCGCACCATGGCCGGGCTGGACAAGGACGTGCTGCTGATGGGCATGGGCCAGCGCCTGGAGTTGTGGGACCCGGCGCGCTACGCGGCGCACCAGGCCACGGTCATGGCCGGGCCGATGCCCGACGCCATCAAGAGCTTTGTCTTCTGATGCGCACGTCTACACAGCTGTTCCGAAGGGGGCGCATCCCTCCTTCGGGGATGTGGTCGCGACGTGAGCCGGGGGGCTGCCCATGACCGCCCTGGCAGCGTGGCAGCACACCACCGTCTTGCTGGCCGAGGCGGTTGACGCGCTGGCCGTCCGGCCTGAGGGCACCTATGTCGACGGCACCTTTGGCCGCGGTGGCCACAGCCGTGCGCTGCTGGCCCGGCTGGGCCCGGCGGGCCGGCTGATCGGCTTCGACAAGGACCCCGAGGCTGTGGCCGTGGGCCAGGCCCTGGCCGAAGCCGACACGCGCTTTGCCATCGCCCACGACAGCTTTGCCGACATGGCGGCGGTGCTGGCCGCGCGCGGCATCGCCCAGGTCGACGGCGTGCTGCTCGATCTGGGCGTCAGCTCGCCGCAGATCGACAACCCCGAACGGGGCTTCAGTTTCCGGTTCGATGCGCCGCTGGACATGCGCATGGACACCACCCGCGGCGAGACGGCTGCTGAATTTCTGGCCGCGCGCCGACGAGCGCCGCATTGCGGAGGTGATTCGTGACTATGGCGAAGAACGGTTTGCTGTACCGGTTGCAAAGGCGCTTGTTGCTCGCCGGGACAGCGGGGCCCCTGTTCGAACGACAACCGAACTTGCCCAGGTCGTGGCTGGTGCGGTCAAGACCCGCGAGCCGGGCCAGGACCCTGCAACGCGGACATTTCAAGCTCTTCGGATTCTCGTCAACGGTGAGCTCACGGAACTTGAACAGGGGCTGAGCGCCGCCTTGTCGCTGCTGGCGCCGGGCTGGCCGGCTGGCGGTGATCAGCTTCCATTCGCTGGAAGACCGCATCGTCAAGACCTTCATCGCGCGCGAAAGCAAGGAGGTCGTCGACCGCCATTCGCCCGCCATGTATGCCGCGCCCAAGCAGATGAAGCTGCTGGCCCTGGGCCGCCTGAAGCCCGATGAGGGCGAGGTGCGCGCCAACCCGCGTGCCCGCTCGGCCACGCTGCGGGTGGCCGAGCGCAGCGGGGTGGGCGCATGACCCGCATCAACGTCCTGCTGCTGGTGGCGCTGATTGCCAGCGCCTTGCTGCTGGTGAAGACGGCGTATGACGCGCGCCGCCTGTTCAATGCCGACCACCGCGCCGATGTGGAAGCCGTGCGCCTGGGCGGCGAGCACAAGCGCCTGGAGGCCGAGCGCGAACTGCAGGCCACCAACCAGCGCGTCGACAAAAGCGCGCGGGAGCGGCTGAAGATGCGCACCGCCACGCCGGCCATCACCATGTATGAAAGCGCGCCCTCGGCGTCGCCGGCGGCCACCGGCGCCGGCCTGGTTGCGGCATCGGGAGTCCGGCCATGAAGAAGCTGCGCAATTCCACTGCGGTGCGGGGCGTCAACTACGCCACCAGCCCGCTTGCTGGCCAGCAAGACGCCGAACTGGCGCAGCCGCTTCCTGGTGGCGGCGGTGGCGCTGGGCTTTGCCGGCTTGCTGCTGCGCGCGGCGCAGATCCAGCTGGTCACGCCTGAGTTCTTCCAGAAGGAAGGCGAAAAGCGCTACGCCCACAGCCTGGAAGTGCCCGCCACCCGCGGCCGTGTGCTCGACCGCAGCGGCCAGCTGCTGGCCACCAGCGTGCCGGTGCCCAGTGTCTGGGCCATCCCCAAGGACTTGAAGGCCACGCCCGAGCAGCGCCGCCAGCTGGCCAAGCTGCTGGGCATGGACATGGCCGAGCTCGACCAGCGCCTGGCCAGTGGCAGCGCCAACTTTGCCTGGCTGCGCCGCCAGATCGACACCGACACCTGGGACCAGATCGACAAGCTGGGCATCAAGGGCGTCTACCAGAGCCGTGAGTTCCGCCGCCGCTACCCCGAGGGTGAATCGGCCGCCCATGTGGTGGGTTTCACCAACCTGGAAGACCAGGGCCAGGAAGGCGTGGAGCTGGCCTTCCAGCGCCAGCTGCAAGGCCGCAGCGGCACCCGCGGCGTGGTCAAGGACCGCCTGGGCCGGGTGATCGAGGACATGGGCACCCACACCCAGTCGGCCGACGGCAGCGACATCGCCTTGTCGGTCGATGCCAAGGTGCAGTTCTTCGCCTACCAGCGGGTGCGCGAGGCCGTGGCCGAGCACAAGGCCAAGGCCGGCAGCGTGGTGGTGCTGGACGTGCAGACCGGCGAGATCCTGGCGCTGGCCAACTACCCCAGCTACGACCCTGGCGAGCGCGGCAAGCGCAGCGGCGAGCAACTGCGCAACCGCGCGCTGACCGACATCTTCGAGCCCGGCTCGACGATGAAGCCCTTTGTCGTGGCCTGGGCGCTGGAGACCGGCAAGGTCAAGCCCGAGACACCGATCAATGCATCGGCCGGCAGCGTGGTGGTCAGCGGCATCGCCATCAGGGACGCCCACCACTACGGCACGCTGAGCGTGCGTGAGGTGATCCAGAAGAGCAGCAACATCGGCACGGTGCGCATGGCCATGCAGATGCAGCCGCGTGAGCTGTGGGAGCTGTACTCCAGCGTCGGCTACGGCCAGAAGCCGCAGATCAGCTTCCCCGGCGCGGTCACCGGCCGGCTGCGGCCGTACAAGACCTGGCGGCCGATCGAGCAGGCCACCATGGCCTATGGCTACGGCCTGTCGGCGTCGCTGCTGCAGATCGCCCGGGCCTACACCACCTTCGCACGTGACGGCGAGGTGATCCCCGTCACCATGCTGCGCCAGGAGCAGCCGGTCTCGGGCATCCGCGTGATCTCGCCCGAGACCGCGCGCGAGATCCGCACCATGCTGCAGATGGCCGCCGGCCCCGGCGGCACCGGCCAGCTGGCGCAGACCATCGGCTATTCGGTGGGCGGCAAGAGCGGCACCGCGCACAAGCAAGAAGGCAAGGGCTACGCCAGCAACAAGTACCGCAGCTGGTTTGTGGGCCTGGCGCCGATCGACAAGCCGCGCATCGTGGTGGCGGTGATGGTCGACGAGCCCAGCAATGGCAAGTACTACGGCGGTGCCGTGGCCGCGCCGGTGTTCAGCCAGGTGGTGCAGCAGACGCTGCGGGTGCTGGGCGTGCCGCCCGACCTGGAAGTGAAGCCGCATGTGGTGGCCAAGGCCGTGCCCGACGCGCCGGAGAGCTTCTGACGCCATGACCGCTGCACTGCAGACCTTGCACACCGTTGCCCAAGCCACCGATTGGCTGGCCGCACGGGTGCGCCCGGCTGGTGCCGGCACGCTGCGCACCGACAGCCGCGCGGTGCGCGCCGGCGATGCCTTCATCGCCTGGCCGGGTGCTGCCACCGACGGCCGCCGGCATGTGGCCAGCGCCCTGGCGGCTGGCGCGGCGGCCTGCCTGGTGGAGGCTGACGGCGTGGCCGCCTTTGCCTTCGACGACACCCGCATCGCCAGCTTGCCAGGCCTGAAGGCCGCCACCGGCCCGCTGGCCGCGGCCTGGTTCGGCCAGCCCGCCCAGGCGCTGGCGATGGTGGCTGCCACCGGCACCAACGGCAAGAGCAGCACCGCCTGGTGGACCGCCCAGGCCTTGACCGCGCTGGGCCAGCGCTGCGGCGTGGTGGGCACCCTCGGCAACGGCCAGCCGCCGCTGGACGGCGACGCCGGCAGCATCACCCACACCGGCCTGACCACGCCCGACCCGGTGACCCTGCACGCCAGCTTGCGTGCCATGGTCGACGCCGGCTTTGTGGCCTGCGCCATCGAGGCCTCGTCGATCGGCTTGGTCGAGCAGCGCCTGGCCGGCACCCCGCTGCGGGTGGCGCAGTTCACCAACTTCAGCCGCGACCACCTGGACTACCACGGCAGCATGGCCGCCTACTGGGCGGCCAAGCGCAGCTTGTTCAGCTGGCCCGGCCTGCAGGCCGCGGTGCTCAACATCGACGATGCCCAGGGCGCGGCGCTGGCGGCTGAACTGCAGACCACTGCGCTGGACCTGTGGACGGTGTCGGTGCAGCAAGCCGCCCGGCTGCAGGCGCTCGACCTGCATTACACCGACGGCGGCCTGTGCTTCAGCCTGGCCGAGGGCGCACAGCGCGTGCCGGTGCGCAGCAGCCTGATCGGCGACTACAACGCCAGCAACCTGCTGGGTGTGCTGGCGCGCGCTGCGGGCCCTGGGTGTGCCGCTGGCCGATGCCGCCGCCGTGGTGCCGCGCCTGACGCCGGTGCCCGGCCGCATGGACCGGGTGCCTGGCGCGGCCCGCCAGCCCGCCGTGGTGGTCGACTACGCCCACACGCCCGACGCGCTGGACAAGGCCCTGGCCGCGCTGCGCCCGCTGGCCACCGCACGTGGCGGCGCGCTGTGGTGCGTGTTCGGCTGCGGTGGCAACCGCGACGCCAGCAAGCGCCCGCTGATGGGCGCCATCGCCGAACGCCTGGCCGACCGGGTGGTGCTGACCAGCGACAACCCGCGCCATGAAGACCCGCTGGCCATCCTGGAGCAGATCCGCGCCGGGCTGAGCCGCAGCAACGGTGTTCAGTTGGTCGACGACCGCGCCATGGCCATCGCCCAGGCGGTGGCCGGCGCCGCGCCGCAAGACGTGCTGCTGATCGCCGGCAAGGGCCATGAGGACCACCAGGAGGTGGCCGGCCAGAAGCGCCCCTTCCTCGACAGCGCCGTGGCCGCCCAGGCCCTGGCCGCACGGAGCGCCGCATGAGCACCGCGTTGATGACCCTGGCCGACGCCGCCGCGCTGCTGCCCGGTGCCAGCCTGCTGGGTGACCCGGCCACGCCCATCCTGCGGGTGCACAGCGACACCCGCACCCTGCGCCCGGGCGACCTGTTCGTGGCCCTGCGCGGTGACAACTTCGACGCCCATGCCTTCCTGCCGCAGGCCCGGGCTGCCGGCGCGGCCGCAGTGCTGGCCGAGCACGGCATGGCCGCTGTCGGCCTGCCCGGCCTGCAGGTGGCCGACAGCCTGGCGGCGCTGCAGCAGCTGGCAGCTGGCTGGCGCAACCGTTTCAGCGGCCCGGTGATCGGCGTGGCCGGCAGCAACGGCAAGACCACCGTCACCCAGATGGTGGCGGCCATCCTGCAGGCCCACGCCGGCGCGCGCAGCCTGGCCACCGCCGGCAACTACAACAACCACATCGGCCTGCCGCTGCAAGTGCTGCGCCTGCAGCCGGCCGGCACCGATGCCCACACCATCGCGGTGTTCGAGCTGGGCATGAACCACCCGGGCGAAATCGCCTTGCTGGCGGCCATCGCCCGCCCCACGGTGGCGCTGGTCAACAACGCCCAGCGCGAGCACCAGGAGTTCATGGCCACGGTGCAAGCCGTGGCGCAGGAAAACGGCGTCGTCATCAGCGCGCTTGCCGGCCGATGGCGTGGCGGTGTTTCCGGCCGACGATGCCCATGCCCAGATCTGGCGCAGCCTGGCCGGCAGCCGCCGCCAGCTGTGTTTTGCCATGCAGGGCCCGGCCGACGTGACGCCCGACGCCAGCCGCAGCAGCCACCTGGCTGGCCACGGCTGCCGGTGGCCATTGGCAGTTCGCCATCCGCACGCCGGTGGGTGCGGCCACGCTGGAGTTGCACATTCCCGGCCGCCACAACCTGCACAACGCCCTGGCCGCGGCCACCAGCGCCCTGGCGGCCGGCGTGCCGCTGGCGGCGGTGGTGCAGGGGCTGGCGGCGTTCCGGCCGGTGGCCGGGCGCTCGCGCCTGTTGCCGCTGCAGCTGGGCCGGCCGCGGCCGTCACCCTGGTCGACGACAGCTACAACGCCAACCCCGACTCGGTGCGCGCCGCCATCGACGTGCTGGCCAGCCTGCCGGCGCCGCAGTGGCTGGTGCTGGGCGACATGGGCGAAGTGGGCGACCAGGGCCCGGCCTTCCATGCCGAGGTGGGCGCGCTATGCCCAGGCCGCCGGCATCCGCCATTTCTGGGCTGCCGGCAGCGCCTGCCTGGACGCTGCCCGCGCCTTTGGCCCCGCCGCCCGCCACTTTGCCGACGCGGCTGCCGTGGTCGCCGCGCTGGACCAGGCACCGGCCTGCGGCGCAGTGCTGGTCAAGGGGTCGAAGTTCATGCACATGCCCACCGTGGTGCTGGCCCTGCAGCAGCACGCCCAGACCGGAGCCACACCATGCTGCTGAGCCTGAGCCAATGGCTGCTGACCCTGCACCCCGACTGGGGTTTTCTGCGGGTGTTCCAGTACCTGACCTTCCGCGCCGTGATGTCGGCGCTGACCGCGCTGCTGATCGGCCTGGGCCTGGGCCCGCTGGGTGATCCGCCGGCTCACCGAGCTGAAGATCGGCCAGCCGATCCGCGGCTACGGCATGCAGAGCCACCTGGCCAAGCGCGGCACGCCCACCATGGGCGGCGTGCTGATCCTGCTGGGCATCGGCGTGTCCACCCTGCTGTGGTTCGACTGGAGCAACCGCTTTGTCTGGGTGGTGATGTTGGTCACCTTCGGCTTCGGCGCGGTGGGCTGGGCCGACGACTGGCGCAAGGTGGTCGACAAGAACCCCGAGGGCATGCGCTCGCGCGAGAAGTTCTTCTGGCAGTCGCTGATCGGCCTGGTGGCCGCCGCCTACCTGGCGTTTGCGGTGTCGGAATCAACCAACCTGCGGGTGCTGGAGCTGTTCGTCAGCTGGGTGCAGAGTGGCTTCACTGCCGACCTGCCGCCCCGGGCCGACCTGATGCTGCCGTTCTTCAAGACGGTGAGCTATCCGCTGGGCGTGTTCGGCTTCATCGCCATGAGCTACTTCGTCATGGTGGGTGCCAGCAATGCCGTCAACTTCACCGACGGGCTGGACGGCCTGGCCATCATGCCGGTGGTGCTGGTGGGGTCGGCGCTGGGCATCTTTGCCTACATCGTGGGCAACTCGGTCTACAGCAAGTACCTGCTGTTCCCGTACATCCCCGGCGCTGGTGAACTGCTGATCTTCTGCGGCGCGCTGGCCGGTGCCGGCCTGGCCTTTCTGTGGTTCAACGCCCACCCGGCGCAGGTGTTCATGGGCGACGTGGGCGCGCTGGCCCTGGGTGGCGCGCTGGGCACCATCGCCATCATCACCCGGCAGGAAATCGTGCTGGGCATCATGGGCGCGGTGTTCGTCGCCGAGGTGCTCAGCGTGGTGCTGCAGGTGAGCTGGTTCAAGTACACCAAGAAGCGCTACGGCGAAGGCCGGCGCATCTTGAAGATGGCGCCGCTGCACCACCACTTCGAGAAGAGCGGCTGGACCGAGACCCAGGTCGTCATCCGCTTCTGGATCATCACCATGCTGCTGTGCCTGGTGGGCCTGGCCACCCTGAAGCTGCGCTGATGACCACTCCCACCCCCACGCCCACGCCGGTCGCTGCCCCCCAAGGCGCAGCGCAGCCTGCGCACCACCTGGCCGATCGGTCGGTGCTGGTGCTGGGCCTGGGCGAGTCCGGCCTGGCGATGGCGCGCTGGTGCGCCCGCCATGGCGCGCGGGTGCAGGTGTGGGATTCACGCGCCCAGCCGCCGGCGCCGCCGCGCTGGCCGAGGCCGCGCCCGGCGCCACGCTGCGCAGCGGCGTGCTGTCGGCCGATGACCTGGCTGGTGTGCAACTGGTGCTGAAGAGCCCCGGCCTGGCGCCGCAGGACCCGCAGATCGTGGCGCTGCTGGCGGCAGCGCGCGCCACCGGCATCGCCGTGGCTGGTGAACTGGACTTGTTCGCCCGCGCGCTGGCCGATCTGCAGGCCGACCGGGGCTATGCGCCCCAGGTGCTGGCCATCACCGGCACCAACGGCAAGACCACCACCACCGCGATGTGCGCGCTGCTGGTGGCCCGCTGCGGCCTGCGCGTGGCGGCGGCCGGCAACATCGGCCCGACCATGCTGGACACGCTGGCGGCTGCGCTGGACCTGGAGCCGGTGCCCGCGCCGCTGGCTGCGCCTGCAGTGGCCGCAGAAGCCGTAGAAGCCGTAGATGCCGCAGACGCCGCAGACGCCGCAGATGCCGCAGATGCCGCAGACACCAAGGTGGCCGACGACGGTGGCCCTGGCGCGTCAGCCGAAGCAGGCGGTGACAACGCCATCGACACCGACGCCAGCGCCGACAACGACAACGACAACGCCGCCGTCGCCGTCATCGACCCCGACAGCGCCGCCTGGCGGCTGGCCCCGCCGCCGCCTGCAGCGCCGGTGTTCGAGCATCTGCCACAGGTGTGGGTGCTGGAGCTGTCGAGCTTCCAGCTCGACGGGGTGCAGGGCTTCCAGCCCAGCGCGGCCACCGTGCTCAACATCAGCCAGGACCACCTCGACTGGCACGGCACGATGGACGCCTATGCCGCCGCCAAGGCCCGCATCTACGCTGGCGCCACCACCTTGGTCATCAACCGCGACGACCCGCTGGTCGCCGCCATGGTGCCGGCCCCGGTGCTGGTCAAGGGCGGCCGCGGCAAGCCCGCCCGATCGGTCGGCCCCAAGCTGCTGCGCTTTGGCCTTGACGTGCCACAGCACCCGGGTGATTTCGGCCTGGTGGTGGAAAACGGCATCGCCTGGCTGGTGCGCGCCCGCGAAGCCGACACCAGCCTGAAGCGCCGCAAGGACGAGGCCGAAGAGATCGTGCTGCAACGCCTGATGCCGGCCGATGCACTGCGCATCCGCGGCCGCCACAACGCCGCCAACGCGCTGGCTGCGCTGGCCCTGGCCACCGCCATCGGCTGCCCGCTGGCCGGCTTGCTGCACGGCCTGCGTGAATACGCTGGCGAGCCGCACCGGGTGGAATACATCGGCAGCGTGGGCGGCATCGAAGCCTTCGACGACAGCAAGGGCACCAATGTGGGCGCCACCGTGGCGGCGCTGCTGGGCCTGGGCGCCGACAAGGCGCCGGCCAAGCTGGTGGTCATCCTGGGTGGCGACGGCAAGGGCCAGGACTTCAGCCCGCTGGCCGCTGCCGGTGGCCCGCCATGCCCGCGCGGTGGCCCTGATCGGCCGTGACGCCGACGCCATTGCCGCAGCCCTGGCTGCCGACGCCGGCGCAGCGGCGGTGCCGCAGCAGGCCCATGCCAGCCTGGAGGCGGCCGTGGCCTGGTGCTTTGCGCAGGCCCGCGCCGGCGACGCCGTGCTGCTGAGCCCGGCCTGCGCCAGCCTGGACATGTTCCGCAATTACGGCCACCGCGCAGCGGTGTTCGTGGCCACGGTGCAAACCCTGGCCGCTGACCGTGGGGAGGCATTGGCATGAACCGCCATCACGCCCCAAGCACGCAGGCCGACATGCGCAGCACGGAGGGACAGCAGTGAGCACCGCCAGCCAGCGCTTCCACCTGGGCGACCTGCTCAAGCGCCTGCCCGGGCGCGGCAAGGGCAGCGGCGACGACCTGCCCATCCGCCACTGGCCCGGCCCCGCCGGCGGCCAGACCAGCCGCATCTCGGGCTTTGACGCCGCGCTGGTGTGGTGCGTGGTGGCCTTGCTGTCGCTGGGCCTGGTGATGGTGTATTCGGCCAGCGTGGCCCTGCCCGACAGCCCCAAGTACAAGCTCTATTCGCCCACCTTCTTCCTCGAGCCGCCATGCACTGTCGCTGGCGATTGCCTTTGTCGCCGCGCTGGTGGTGGTGCAGCTGCCGATCAAGCTGTGGGAGCGTGCGGCGCCCTGGCTGTTTGCTGCCAGCCTGCTGCTGCTGGTGCTGGTGTTGATCCCCGGTGTGGGCAAGGGCGTGAACGGCGCGCGGCGCTGGCTGCCGCTGGGGGTGATGAACTTCCAGCCCAGCGAGCTGGCCAAGCTGGCCATGGCCATGTATGCCGCCAGCTACATGGTGCGCAAGATGGACGTGAAAGAGCGCTTCATCAAGGCGGTGTGGCCGATGGCGGTGTCGCTGGCGGTGATCGGCGTGCTGCTGCTGGCCGAGCCCGACATGGGCGCCTTTGTGGTGATCGCCCTGGTGGCGCTGGGCATCCTGTTCCTGGGCGGGGTGAATGGCCGCATGTTCGCCGTCAGCGTGATGATGCTGCTGGGCGCCATGGTGGCGATGATCGTCACCAACCCCTGGCGCATGCAGCGTGCGCTGGCCTTCACCGACCCCTTCGACCCGCAGTATTCCGCCGGCAAGGGCTACCAGCTCAGCCATTCGCTGATCGCCTTCGGCCGCGGCGAGCTGACCGGCCAGGGCCTGGGTGGCAGCGTGGAAAAGCTGCACTACCTGCCCGAGGCCCACACCGACTTTCTGCTGGCGGTGATCGGCGAAGAGCTGGGCTTCATCGGCGTGGCCTGCGTGATCGTGGCCTTCTTCTGGCTGACCCGCCGCATCTTTGTCATCGGCCGCCAGGCGGTGGTGCTCGACCGGGTGTTTGCCGGCCTGATGGTGCAGGGCATCGGCCTGTGGATCGGCGGCCAGACACTGATCAACATGGGCGTGAACCTGGGCGCGCTGCCCACCAAGGGCCTGACGCTGCCGCTGCTGAGCTATGGCGGCTCGGCGATCCTGATGAACCTGGTCGCCCTGGCCATCGTCGTGCGGGTGGACATCGAGAACAGACAGCTCATGCGCGGAGGCCGCGAATGACCGCCGTGCGCAGCAGGGCGGCGGCGCGCAGCGCCAGCAGGCTGCTCCGGTGCAGGCTCACCTGGCGCAGCCAGGTGAAGGCCGCGCCAGCGGCCGGCCGAAACCACAACAGACAGCTCATGCGCGGAGGCCGCGAATGACCGCCGCGTCCCTGATCACCGGCCGCCAAGCCGCGCCGCGTCTATGTGGAGTTTTCGCGTGATGCCGCACCTCGTCATCATGGCGGCCGGCACCGGTGGCCACATCATCCCGGGCCTGGCGGTGGCCCGCGAGGTGCAGCGCCGTGGCTGGAGCGTCAGCTGGCTGGGCACCACCACCGGCATGGAAAACAGCCTGGTGCCGCCGACCCAGATCCCGCTGGACGTGCTGGCCTTCAGCGGCCTGCGTGGCAAGGGCCTGCTGCACACCGCCACCGGCGGGCTGCGCCTGCTCAAGGCCTTCTGGGATGCGGCACGCATCCTGCGCCGGCGCGGTGCCAGCGCGGTGCTGGGCATGGGCGGCTATGTGTGCTTTCCCGGCGGCATGATGGCCAGCCTGCTGGGCAAGCCGCTGATGCTGGTCAATGCCGACGCCGGCCTGCTGCTGAGCAACAAGGCCTTGCTGCCGGTGGCCGACCGCGTGGCCTTCGGCTTCGACGGTCCGGCAGCGCAGATCAAGCGCGGCCTGGTCACCGGCAACCCGGTGCGCGCCGAGATCGAGGCGCTGCCCGCGCCTGCGCAGCGTTATGCCGGTCGCAGCGGCCCGCTGCGCCTGCTGGTGGTGGGTGGCAGCCTGGGCGCCCAGGTGCTGAACCAGACCGTGCCCGCTGCGCTGGCGCTGCTGCCCGCCGCAGCCCGGCCGCAGGTGCTGCACCAGACCGGCGCCGCCCAGCTGGACGCGGTGCGCGCAGCCTATGCCGCGGCCGGCATCGCCGCCGAGGTGCAGCCCTTCATCAACGACATGGCGCAGCAGCTGGCCGCCTGCGACCTGATCGTCTGCCGCGCCGGTGCGGTGACGGTGAGCGAGCTGTGCGCTGCCGGCGTGCCCAGCCTGCTGGTGCCGCTGGTGGTCAGCACCACTGCCCACCAGCGTGACAACGCCCGCTACATGGCCGGCCACGGCGCTGCGCTGCACCTGGACCAGCAGGCGCTGACGCCGGCCACCCTGGCAGCGCAACTGCAGGCCCTGACCCGGCCGGCCTTGCTGGCCATGGCCGAGCAGGCCCGTGCGCTGGCCCGGCCCCACGCTGCGGCCCGGGTGGCCGACGAACTCGACAAGCTGGTCCACAAGGCAAGCCATGAAACACGCAGTCAAGCACATCCACTTCGTCGGCGTCGGCGGTGCCGGCATGAGCGGCATCGCCGAGATCCTGCACAACCTGGGCTATGTCGTCTCGGGCAGCGACCAGGCCGACAGCCCCACCGCGCGCCGCCTGGCCGAGCTGGGCATCCGCGTGTTCATCGGCCATGACGCGGCGCACATCGCCGAGGCCGAGGCCATCGTCACCAGCACGGCGGTGAAGGGCGACAACCCCGAGGTGATCGCCGCCCGCAGCCGGCGCATCCCGGTGGTGCCGCGCGCGGTGATGCTGGCCGAGCTGATGCGCCTGAAGAGCGGCATCGCGATTGCCGGCACCCATGGCAAGACCACCACCACCAGCCTGGTCACCAGCATCCTGGCCGAGGCCGGCCTGGACCCCACCTTCGTCATCGGTGGCAAGCTCAACAGCGCCGGCGCCAATTCACGCCTGGGCGCGGGCGACTACATCGTGGTCGAGGCCGACGAGAGCGATGCGTCCTTCCTGAACCTGCTGCCGGTCATGGCGGTCGTCACCAACATCGACGCCGACCACATGGACACCTACGGCCATGATTTCGCCCGGCTGAAGTCGGCGTTTGTCGACTTCCTGCACCGCATGCCCTTCTATGGCGCGGCCATCGTCTGCGGCGACGACGCCGGCGTGCGCAGCATCCTGCCGATGGTGTCGCGCCCCGTCGTCACCTACGGCCTGGGACCCGACGCCAGGTGCGGGCGGTGGATGTGCAGGCCCTGCCCGGCGGGCAGATGCGCTTCACCTGCCAGCGCCGCAATGGCAGCGTGCTGCCCGACCTGCAGATCACCCTGAACCTGCCCGGCGAGCACAACGTCTGCAATGCCCTGGCGGCGATTGCCGTGGCCACCGAACTGGAACTGCCCGACGCGCCTGTCGTCAAGGCGCTGGCCGAGTTCACCGGCGTGGGCCGGCGCTTCCAGCGCTATGGCGAGCTGCCGGTGGCCGAGGCCCATGGCGGCGGCAGCTTCACCCTGATCGACGACTACGGCCACCACCCGGTGGAGATGGCCGCGGTGATCGCCGCAGCGCGTGGCGCCTTTCCGGGCCGGCGCCTGGTGCTGGCCTTCCAGCCCCACCGCTACACCCGCACCCGCGACTGTTTCGAGGACTTCGTCAAGGTGATGGGCAGCGCCGACGCGGTGCTGCTGACCGAGGTGTATGCCGCCGGTGAATCCCCCGTCGTGGCCGCCGACGGCCGCGCGCTGAGCCGGGCCTTGCGGGTGGCCGGCCGGGTCGACCCGCTGTTTGTCGACGACGTGGCCGACCTGCCCGATGCCATCGTCGAGCACAGCCGCGATGGCGATGTGGTCATCGCCATGGGCGCCGGGTCCATCGGTGCGGTGCCGGCCAAGGTGGTCGAGAAGTTCCTGGGAGCGATGGCATGAGCTTGGTGCTGCCCGCCATCGACGCCCGGGCCCTGGGCAAGACCGCCGTGCTGATGGGCGGCAGCAGCGCCGAGCGCGCCATCTCACTGTTGAGCGGCGGCGGCGTCTTGGCCGCCTTGCAGGCCGAAGGTGTGGACGCCCACGCCTTCGACCCGGCGCAGCGTGATCTGTCGGACCTGAAGCGCGACGGCTTCGCCCGGGTCTTCATCGCCCTGCATGGCCGCCATGGTGAAGACGGCACGGTGCAGGGCGCGCTGGAACTGATGGGCCTGCCCTACACCGGATCAGGCGTGATGGCCTCGGCCATCGCGATGGACAAGACCATGACCAAGCGGGTCTGGCTGGCCGAAGGCCTGCCCACGCCGCAATGGCTGTGGCTGGCCGCTGACGACCAGGCCCCTGCGCGGCTGCGCAGCGTGCCCGATGTGCTGGGCCTGCCGCTGATCGTGAAACCCCCGCGTGAGGGTTCGTCCATCGGCATCACCAAGGTGATGGGCTACAGCGACATGGCCCAGGCGGTGCAACTGGCCACCGGGCACGACCGCGACGTGCTGTGCGAGCAGTTCATCGACGGCGACGAAGTCACCTGCCCGGTCATCGGCCAAGGCGCCAGCGCCCAGGCCCTGCCGGTGGTGCGCATCGTCGCGCCCGAGGGCAAGTACGACTACCAGAACAAATACTTCACCGACGACACCGTCTACCAGTGCCCCAGCGGCCTGCCCGAGGCCGAGGAGCGCGAGATCCAGCGCATCGTGCTGGCCGCCTACCGGACCTTGGGTTGCCGGGGTTGGGGCCGTGCCGATCTGATGCTGCGCGCCAGCGACCGCCGGCCCTTCCTGCTGGAGATGAACACCTCACCCGGCATGACCGGGCATTCGCTGGTGCCGATGTCGGCCCGTGCGGCCGGCATCTCCTACCCGCAGCTGTGCCTGTGGCTGTTGTCCACCGCCACGCTGGACAGCCGCGGCTGAGCCCATGGCCCGCACCGCCTCGCTCACCCCCCCGCTGCGCCGGCAGGCCGCAGCAGGTGGCCGTGCGCAGTCGACCTGCCCACCGATGTGCGGCTGATGCAGGCCACTGCCAACACGGTGCTGGCCTTGCTGCTGCTGGGCCTGGTGGCGGCCGGGCTGCAGCGCCTGGCGCGCGCGCCTGTGTTCAACATCCAGTCCATCCGCGTGGAAGGCGATGTCAGCCGCAACAGCGAGAGCACCATCCGCGCCAATGCTGCACCGCGCCTGGTCGGCAGCTTTCTCACGCTGGATCTGCAGCAGGCGCGCGCCGCCTTCGAGGCCGTGCCCTGGGTGCGCCATGCGGTGGTGCAGCGGGTCTGGCCCGGGCGCCTGGCGGTGCGGCTGGAAGAGCACCGGCCGGTGGCGCTGTGGCTGGGCAGCGATGGCAACGACCGGCTCGTCAACAGCCACGGCGAGGTGTTCGAGGCCAACATCGGCGATGTGGAAGACGACAGCCTGCCGCGCCTGCAAGGCCCGGACGGCACGGCGGCGCAAATGCTGGCCATGTTCCAGCGCCTGGCGCCGGTGCTGGGTGCGCAGGCGCGTGGTGGCCGTGATGGCGATGTGGCGCAGCTGGAGCTGTCAGACCGCGGCTCCTGGCGTGCCACGCTGGACAAGGGGGCGGTGGTCGAACTGGGCCGCGGCACTGAAGCGGCCGTGCTGGAACGCACCCAGCGTTTTGTGCAGACCCTGCCCCGGGTGGAGGCGCGCTACCAGCGCCCGCTCGAATCCGCCGACCTGCGCCATGTGGATGGCTTTGCGGTGCGCCTCAAGGGCGTGACCACCAGCGAGCCGGTGCCACCGGCGCGCAAGAAATAACACGGCGCAACGCCAGACAAGACACCCGAGGGCAACGCCACCATGGCCAAGGAATACAAGGATCTCATCGTCGGACTCGACATCGGCACCGCCAAGGTGATGGCGGTGGCGGCCGAGGTGCTGCCCAACGGCGACCTGCGCCTGGCCGGCCTGGGCGTGGCTTCCAGCCACGGCCTCAAGCGCGGCGTGGTGGTCAACATCGACGCCACGGTGCAGAGCATCCAGCAGGCGCTGAAAGAGGCCGAGATGATGGCCGCCTGCAAGATCGAGCGGGTCTACACCGGCATCACCGGCAGCCACATCCGTGGCCAGAATTCCACCGGCATGGTCATCGTGCGCGACAACCGCGAGGTGACACCGGTGGACGTGCACCGGGTGGTGGAAACCGCCAAGGCCATCAACATCCCCAACGACCAGCGCCTGCTGCTGGTCGAGCCGCAAGAATTTGTCATCGACGGCCATGAGGTGAAAGAGCCGGTGGGCATGAGCGGCAGCCGGCTCGAGGTGAAGGTGCACATCGTGACCGGCGCGCAGAGTGCGGCCGAGAACATCCTGAAGTGCGTGCGCCGCTGCGGCCTGGAGGTCGAGCGCCTGGTGCTGAACCCCAGCGCCAGTGCCGCTGCCGTGCTGACCGAAGACGAGAAGATGCTGGGCGTGGCCCTGGTCGACATTGGCGCCGGCACCACCGACGTGAGCATCTACACCGAAGGCTCGATCCGCCACACGGCGGTGATCCCGATCGCCGGCGACCTGATCACCAGCGACATCGCCATGGCGCTGCGCACCCCCACCAAGGACGCCGAGGAGATCAAGGTCGAGTACGGCGTGGCCAAGCAGCTGCTGGCCGACCCGAGCGAAAACCTGGAAGTGCCGGGCCTGGGCGACCGCGCACCGCGCATGCTGAGCCGCCAGGCCCTGGCCGGCGTGATCGAGCCGCGGGTCGAGGAGATCTATTCACTGGTGCACCAGGTCATCCGCGAAAGCGGCTACGAAGAGCTGCTGTCATCGGGCATCGTCATCACCGGCGGCACGGCGGTGATGCCGGGCATGGTTGAACTGGGCGAAGACATCTTTTTGAAGCCGGTGCGCAAGGGCCTGCCCACCTACCACGGCCCGCTGTTCGACATGGTGGCCAACCCACGCAGCGCCACCGTGATGGGCTTGCTCGAAGAAGCCCGCATGGCGCGCGCCCGCGGCCACAAGGTGGCGGCACAGGCGGGGTCGGTCAAGACCCTGGTGGGCCGCGCCAAGGATTGGTTTCTGGGAAATTTCTGATGCACAAGGCCCGGCGGCACAGCGCCCGCCGGACCACTTACAACAGGGGTTAGATCAACCCCGCGCTCTTTGGCTTGACCGTACCGTTTGACCAAAAACTGCTTGGCAACTGCTTGACAGCAACACAGGAGAAATTCACATGCCTATCGAGATGATCGAAGAGTTCGAACAAGGTACCCGCATCAAGGTGGTGGGCGTGGGCGGTGGCGGCGGCAACGCCGTCGAGCACATGATTGCGCAAGGCGTGCAAGGCGTTGAATTCGTCTGCGCCAACACCGACGCGCAGGCGCTCAACCGCAGCAGCGCGCACCAGCTCATCCAGCTGGGCGACAACGGCCTGGGCGCCGGTGGCAAGCCCGAGAAGGGCAAGGCCGCAGCCGAAGAGGCCGAGGCCCGGGTGCGCGCCAGCCTGGAAGGCGCCAACATGGTGTTCATCACCGCCGGCATGGGCGGCGGCACCGGCACGGGCGCCGCACCCATCGTGGCCCGGGTGGCCAAGGAGATGGGCATCCTGACCGTGGGCGTGGTGACCAAGCCCTTCGACTTTGAAGGCCCGCGCCGCATGAAGCAGGCCGACATCGGCACCACCGAGCTGGAAGCCAATGTCGACAGCCTGATCGTGGTGCTGAATGAAAAGCTGCTGGACGTGCTGGGCGACGACGTGACGCAGGACCAGGCCTTTGCCCATGCCAACGACGTGCTGAAGAACGCCGTGGGCGGCATCAGCGACATCATCCACATGCACGGCCTGGTCAACGTCGACTTCGAGGACGTGAAGACGGTGATGAGCGAGCCGGGCAAGGCGATGATGGGCACGGCGCAGGCCGGCGGCCCCGACCGCGCCACCAAGGCCGCCGAAGCCGCCGTGGCCTGCCCGCTGCTGGAAGGCATCGACCTGAGCGGCGCGCGCGGCGTGCTGGTGCTGATCGCGGCCAACAAGAGCAACTTCAAGCTCAGCGAAAGCAAGGCGGCGATGAACACCATCCGCCGCTATGCCGCCGAAGACGCGCATGTGATCTTTGGCGCCGCCTACGACGCAACCCTGGGCGACCAGTTGCGCGTCACCGTCATTGCCACCGGCCTGAGCCGCGCCCGCCCGCAAGCCGCACCGCTGACCGTGGTGCAGCCCAGCGCGCAGATGGGCCAGCGCACCGGCACCGACAACCTGCCGATCCTGAACCATGTGCTGGCCACGCACCAGCAGGGTGGCATGCACCACGGCCAGCAGGCCCAGCAGCCCGACTACGGCACGCTGAGCACGCCCAGCGTGTGGCGCACCAACCGCCACCACGCGGCGGCCAAGGTGGAGGCGCTGTCGAGCAACGGCATGGACGAGATCGAGATCCCGGCCTTCCTGCGCAAGCAGGCCGACTGAGCCACCGCTGTTTGCATGCCAGCCGGCCCGCCAGGGTCGGCTGGCCGGCCAAGCCCCCGGGCCTGAGACGTCAGGCGCGGGGGCTTTGTTGTTGGTGGGTGGGGGGGCGGAATCGGCCATCAGTTGACTGTGGCGACAGGCAGCTTGCAAGCATCTTAGAAAACCATTCACGCGCATTCGCTGACCTAGTTGTAGCCACCAAAAGGTCGGCCACTTGACGCAGACCCCACGGGAAAACGCCCTGAATCCGACGGGGCCTCGGGGAGCAAGCGTGCGCATAAGAGTCACATCTCATCTATCAACTCATGGCTTGACATTGGCTTCACAACTGGGCTTGTAGACTGGAGCCCATCCTGGAGAAGCCTAGATGAAGCTCAAACTCGAGCGGGCCATTGCCGCGTTGCCGGGTCGAGAGAAGCGCCTATGAACGAGGCCGCAGCCCTGCGTGTTCTGGTGGTCGAAGATCACGGCATGTTGCGGGCCCAGATCGTCGCTTTGCTGCGCGACGCGGGCCATGTCGTCGAGGAAGCCAGCGACGGCCGTCTGGCTCTGCAGATGGCGCTGGAGCAACCACCGGATGTATTGGTGTTGGATCTTGGCTTGCCGGGTCTGGACGGTGTCCAACTGTGTCGCATGCTGCGCGAGTCCACGCCCGCTCATGTGCCTGTACTGATGCTCACGGCCCGGGACAGCCTGGACGACAAGGCGCGGGGCTTCGCAGCCGGGGCCGACGACTACCTTGTCAAACCTTTCGCCAGCGAAGAACTGCTGTGGCGCTGCCACGCTTTGTCGCGCCGCCACCGCCTTGGCCAGCCCCATGTGTTGGTGCTGGGCGATCTGCGACTGGACCGGACCCGCGCGCGGGCCGAACGTGCCGACCGGTGCTTGGACCTGCAGCCCATCGCTTACCAACTGCTGCTGTACCTGGCCCAGGCGTGGCCGCGCATCGTGACGCGTTCAGAGCTGGTGCGCAGCGTGTGGGGCGACGAGCCGCCAGAGTCCGACCCACTGCGTAGCCACCTGTATCTGCTGCGCCAAGCGCTGGACAAGCCCTTCGCCACGCCCATGCTGAAGACGGTGCACGGCGTGGGCTACACCCTGGAACTGCCGGGTGGCTGAAGTTCCGCCGGCGTCCGGTCCCTCGACCCCGGCGCTGGGCGCGCCAGCACTGCGCCAGCTGCCGCCTCTGCCCAAGCTGCGCCAAGGCTTGCAACGTCGTCTGATGCTCAGCTTCACGCTCTTCACCCTGGGTGTGAGCGCTCTGCTGGGCCTGTTCGCGATGGCCTTTGTGTACTCGGTGGAAGACCGCTTCATTGAGGCCGCGCTGTCCCGGGCCGCCAACGAGATGGAGGCCCGGCATCAGCTCAGCGGCCTGTGGCCGATGCCGCCGCAGGCTTTCATGCAGCGCCATGACAGTGCAGCAGGCCTTCCGGATGGCTTGCGCCTGGCCTGGCAAGCCGAGCCTCGCCGACGCGAATTCCCGGGCACTCAGGGTCGCCACTACCACCTGCATTGGCTGGATCGCCCGCTTGGTGCGCCACCCGACCCGCCCGTGCCCGATGCCCGCCACCCCTTGCTGGTCGCCGAGGTCAGCGGGCTGCTGGTGGTGCGACCTCTTCGCCGCGAGTTGCTGGTTTGGTGGTTGGCCGGCAGCGGCGGCCTGACACTGGCCGCTCTGGGGCTGGCGGCATGGCGGGCGCGACGCATCAGCGCCCCGCTGGTGCGTCTGGCCGAGGCAATCGCGCGCAGCCGACCGGGGGACAGTGCCACCCGCTCGACCTCCTTCGCGCTGGACCAACGTGACGACGAGGTGGGCCTGTTGGCTCGGCACCTCGACGCGCTGACAGCGCGCACCCATTCCTTCATCGACCGCGAGCAGGTCTTCACGCGGGATGTCAGCCACGAACTGCGCACACCACTGGCGGTGCTGGGCATGGCCAGCGAGCGTTTGCTGGGCCGCCACGATCTCTCCGCCGACGTCTCGGCCCAGCTGAAGCAAATGCGCCAAGTCTTGTGGGATCTGGAGCAAACCGTCGACACCCTGCTGGCCTTGGCGCGCGAGGCCCATGCACCGACCGTGTCAACCCCGATGGCGGACGGGGGGGCGGTACCCACGTCGATCGCCACGACTCTAAATACCGCACCCGTGTCGCTGGCGGTGCTGCCGATGCTTGAGCGTGTTGTGCTTGAACAGGCGTCACGGCTGCAGGGCAAGGACATCCAGCTGCAGATCGACGTCAGCCCGGCCTTGCACATTGAGCTGGCCCCCGGCGTGTTTCACATCCTGCTGTCCAACCTGGTCGGCAATGCTTTTTCCCATTGTGAACCGGGGCCGGTGTGCCTGGCGGCCGACGCCAAAGGCTTGCAATTGCAGAACCGCAGCAAGGCACTGCCAGCCGGCTTGAGCGAACGGTTAGGGCAAGCCTTCCAAAAAGGCGCAGCCAGCGCGGGCTTTGGTCTCGGCCTGGCCATCGTTCACCGTGTGGCCGAACACCAGGGCCTCCAGTTGTCCCTTAGCCAGGCCGACGGCAAAACGCGTGTGCAGTTGCGGTGGGCCCCCAAGGCTTGGCTGGCCAAACCCGAGCGTACCGCCAGCGCCTGAACAGCTCGCGCTGGAGGCCACCAGCAGCGCTGGTTCAAAGCGGCGTGGACAGCGGCAATCACCTGCGTTCATCTGCCGCCGTGGCGCTGAAACCAGCACTTCTGATCTGTGCCTCTGCCCTGCGTCGCATTCAGGGCTTCACGCGCCATTCACACCGCCCTCATTAGCGTTGCGTCGCAGACGGATTCAGGTGCGTTGCCACCAGAACCGGCCCCTGCCTTCTCAACAAGCATCGGAGCGATGATGAAGCACAAACGAGCGTACATAGCAATCGGAATCCTCATGGGCTTGGCGGCCACCGCCGCCGCCATCTGGCACTTCGCGTGGCTCAAACCCTACAGCGTCACCAGCACCGAGTTGCAGGCGCGTTATGCCTACAAGGAGGAACTTACCCCGCGAAGCGCCCATTCGGTCGACATACGTTTGAAAAGCTTTGATGGCGCGTTTTTCAACGGCCGCATCGTCTATCCCAGCGACCCGGCAAACGCGGCCCAGCCCTTTCCGGTGCTGATCGGATTGCACGCAATGGGCCGCAGCCACATGCGCTGGTGGCAAGCGACGCTCAACGAAAGGCCCACCATCGAGCAGACGCACCGCATCACGCACCTGGCGCTGCAGCAGGGTTACGCCGTCGTCGCCATCGATGCGCGCGCACATGGTGAGCGCCGGAATCTGGGTCAGCCGCACCCGATGCGCGTGGCCATGCGTGACATGCATTGGTTCGGACAACGTCAAGCCTATGAACAGACGATCATCGACACGGTGCGCGATCACCTCGTACTGCTCGATTGGTTGGTCACGCAACCCCATCTGGACGCCAAGCGCATCACGGCGGCTGGCTACAGCATGGGCGCACAGGGCGCGCTGCTGCTCGCTGGGCTAGACGCTCGGGTGCATGCCGTCGCGGCCATGGTGCCGCCGCATCTGGGCAACAACGTTGCTGCCGTCGCCCCGATCAATCTGGTCGCAGGGCTGCAGGGCAAGCGCGTCTGGCTGCTGACGGGCGACGAGGATGACGAGGCCAGCCCGAAGCAAAGCCAGGCCCTCTTCGATGCCATACCCAGCCAAGACAAGAAGCACCTGCGCTTTGAGTCAGGGCATCTGTTGCCAACGGACTATGTCGAGAAATTATCTGACTGGTTCAGGTTCTGACACTTGCATTTCATCTGAGCGCGTCCGCAGGCGCAAGGTCGCGCAGTGGCACGGAGCGTGCGGCGTTCGCGCCATCGAATGCCCCCGCCCCACAGAGACCAGACCATGAAGAACTTCAGCCTCGACGACAGCTTTTTCGCCGTACTCATGGGCGGCATGCTCGGCTTGTTTGGCAGCGTGGCCTATGAAGCCAAGCACAACGGCATGACCGATCCAGTGGTGGCTGCAAGTGCAGCGGCCCACATCGCTGCCGCAAAGTCAAACACCGCACCGGAGGAGCCTGGCGCTGCCTGTCGGTAAGCGCCCGGCGAACCCGTCTTGACGGCGGGCCTGGCTCTCAGTCGTTGGTACGCGGTGGCAGCCAGCGATGCGGCAGCAACTCGCCGACGCGGCTGGCCGGCTGCGTGGGCAGCCGCTCGAGCACCGGCGTTCGAGGTGGGCGAGGGCGTGCGCGTGGTGGCGCCCAATGCGCTTCCGGGTTTGTGGCAACTGGCGCAAGCCGGGCCAATGCCAAGGCACTTCGTCGTGCTGGGCGCCGGCAAGACGGCGATGGATGTCTGCATCTGGCTGCTGCAGTCTGGCACCTCGCCCGAGGCGATCACCTGGGTCATGCCGCGAGACTCGTGGGTCGTCAACCGGCTGGGCACCCAAAACGGGCCGGCGTTCTTCAACGAGGCAATCAGCGGCCAAGCCGACCAGATGCAGGCTTTCGCCGAGGCCAGTTCGATCGATGATCTGTACCTGCGGCTCGAAGCCTGCGGTGCGCTGTTGCGCATCGACCGCGAACGCATGCCGACGATGTTCCACCTGGCGACGCTGTCTGAGGCGGAGGTGGCGGTGCTGCGTCGCATCCGCCAGGTCGTTCGGCTAGGCCGCGTGGCGGCGATCGATGCAACAGGGATGCGGCTGGAGCAAGGGCGCGTGGCCGTCGAAGCTGATGCGCTGTACATCGATTGCACCGCATCGGCTGTGCAAGCCAAGGCGCTGGCGCCAGTGTTCCAGGGCGGCCGCATTGTTGTGCAGTTGCTGCGTGCCCCGCTGGTCACGTTCAGCGCTGCGCTGACAGCCTATGTGGAAGCACATCACGACGACGAGACGCACAAGAACCGGCTGTGCCAGCCCGTGCCTTTCCCGCGCAGCGTCGCCGAGTACCCACGTACGATGGCGGCCACCATGCGCAACCAAGTCCAGTGGAGTCAGGACGCCGCGCTGCGCCAGTGGATCCGCAATTGCCGGCTCGATGCCTTCGGCCGCCTTGTTGGCAGCGTGCACAAGGCCGATGTCGAGAAGCAGGCCATCCTCGGGCGCCTCAAGCTGCAGGCACAGGCTGCGGCGGCCAACATGCCGCGGCTGTTGGCGGCGGCTTCTGCGGACTGAGGCGGTTTCTCACGCGCTGCGCAGGCAGCGGGCGCGCGTGCGGATTGCCTGCCTCGGTGCTGGTGTCGGTTTCTGTGTCGGTTTCCATCGATCCCCGGTGTACTTCAAGGTGCATGCCTGCGATTGCAGCGCAGCTGCGAGGGGACCACCCGATCGACAGATCCAAGGCGGGGCCTTGGGCTTTGTTGTGCGGGTGGCGGCGTCGGATCCTCAGGTGGATATCAATTGACCTGCGACAAAGGGCGGCCTTTGTCTGCCACGGCTGGCTTCTGCCGCCAGGCTGCCAAGCCGTGCAGCGGGCGCTGCGACCACACCTGGCGTGCGACGATCGACACCCGACCCGATGGCGCCTGCTTGGGCGCAGCCATGACCGCAACCTCTGCCTTGACCCGCTTGACGCAGCGGCCACCCAGTCCACCCCAGCCGGGCGATGGCCAGCGCGTGTCGCTGCCCAGGCTGCCCAGGCTGTCTTCAGTGCCAGCATTGCCATCCTGTCCAGCATCGGCAGGCGCTGTGCGGTGCTGGTGCTGCTGTGCCAGCGCCAGCGCAAGCCAGTGTTGATCCTGGCTGCGCTGCTGTTTGGCGCCCTGCTGCTGGCCCATCCCGCTGCCGCGCAGGGTGGGCTGCCTGGGGCGTCCGACGAAGCAGCCAAGGCTGCTGCGGCCCAGCCCGATGCCTATGGCCGTGAAACGCCACGGGGCCTGGCAACCGGTCTGATCGCCGCGTTTGCCAGCGGCGACTACGCCCGTGCTGCCGTCTACCTGGAAGTGACCGGCGCCAACCGGTCAGCGGGCACAGCCGCCGGTCAGGCCCAGGCCGAACTGCTGCAGCAACAGCTGGACCGCAGCGGCTCGCTGCTGCCCTTCGCGGCCTTGTCCAACGATGCGGCCGGCGCCTTTGACGACGGGCTGGCGCTCGACCAGGAGCGGATCGGGCAGTTCCGGTCCAGCACTGGCGCGCAAGCGCTGATCGCCAGGCGCATCAGTCCGGCCGACGCGGCGCCTTATTGGGTGATCTCCGCGCAAAGCCTGCAGGCGATCGTTGCGGCCGAGCCCGCTGCGGCGGCAAAGGCCATCACCTCGGTGCTGCCGGATGCGCTCAACGACACCGAGGTGGCCGGCGCGCCTGCTGCCGACTGGCTGGTGCTGGCCGCTTTGGCCGCTGTTTTTTTATTCGGCATGCGCCTGCTGTTTGCCGTGTTGCTGCGCCTGTTCCGGCTGCTGGTGGCCGCGCCGGCGTCCCACCGCGGTTACCAGTTTGCCGAGGCCGCCTTTCCGCCGCTGGGTCTGTACCTGGCCGTGATGCTGTTTTTCATCAGCACGCAAAAGCTGCAGGTCGCCATCGTGGCGCGCCAGGTGCTGGAACGCTATGCCACCATCGTTGCCTGGGTGGCCTTGGTCTGGTTCCTGTGGCGGCTGATCGACATGCTGGCCGACCTGTGGGCCGCCCGGATGGCCCGGTCCGACCGGCGGCGGGCGATGGCGGCGCTGGTGTTTGTGCGGCGCAGCGCCAAGACGCTGCTGGCCATGGTCGCCTTTGTCGCCGTGCTCGACACCGTGGGCCTGAATGTGACGACCGGCATCGCCGCGCTGGGGCTGGGCGGCCTGGCGATCGCGCTGGGCGCGCAGAAGACGATCGAGAACCTGGTCGGCAGCCTCGCGGTCATCATCGACCAACCGGTGCGGGTGGGCGACTTCTGCAAGGTCGGTGACGTGACCGGCACGGTCGAGGACATCGGCATGCGCTCGACCCAGTTGCGCACCAATGCACGCACCGTGGTGACGATTCCGAACGGACATTTTTCGTCCCAGCAGATCGAGAACTACTCGCGCCGTGACCGCTTTCTGTTCGATCCGGTGATCGGGCTGACCTATGACTGCGATGCGCAAAAGATGCGCAGCGTGCTCGCGGCAATCCGGCAAGTGCTGGACGACGACCCGCATGTCATCGACGGTGCCCGTGTGCGGTTTGTCGGCTTCAATGCCAGCGCGCTCGACATCGCCGTGTTTGCCTATGTGCAGACCGACGACTACCCCGACTTCCTGGGCCTGCAGGAAGCGCTGCTGCTGAAGATCATGGACACCCTGGCCGGCTTGGGCGTCAGCATCGCGTTTCCGACGCGCACCGTCATGCTGCAGGCCGCACCATGAGCCGTTCATGAGCCAGTCTTGCGCCCGCAGCATGCCGCACCGTGCGGGCTGTTCCGGTTCCGCAGCGGGGCGCCGGTGACGCCAGCCCATGCCGCCCAGACCACGCCAGGTGCCCCGCCTGCGCCTGGCCCGGGCGACATCGTGCTCAGCGCGCGTGGGCTGACCAAGACCTATGCCATGGGTGCTGTGCCGGTGCACGCCTTGCGTGCGGTCGACCTCGACATCGGCGCTGGCGAGCTGCTGGTGTTGCTGGGTGCATCCGGCAGTGGCAAATCAACATTGCTGAACATCCTGGGTGGCCTGGACGTTGCCACCAGCGGCACGCTCAGTTACCGCGGTCTGCGGCTGGATGCACTCGACAGCGACGGGCTCACCGAGTACCGGCGTGCGCACGTCGGCTTCGTGTTCCAGTTCTACAACCTGATCCCCAGCCTGACGGCGCGTGAGAACGTGGCGCTGGTGACCGACATCGCCGCGCGACCCGATGCCGCCCGACGACGCGCTGGCGCTGGTTGGCCTGGCGCACCGCATCGACCACTTTCCGTCGCAGCTGTCGGGTGGCGAGCAGCAGCGTGTGGCGATCGCCCGCGCCGTTGCCAAGCGGCCTGACGTGCTGTTCTGCGACGAGCCGACCGGCGCACTGGACCTGGAGACCGGCAAGCTGGTGCTGCGCGTGCTCGACCAGGTCAACCGGGAGACCGGCACCACCCTGGCCATCATCACGCACAACGCGGCCATCGGCAGCCTGGGCGACACGGTGCTGCGCATGCGCAGCGGCGAGATCGTCGAGCGCAAGCGCAACGCACAGCGCGCCAGCGTCGACGACATGGCCTGGTGAGTGCGCCACCATGCTGTCGATCCACCGCAAGCTGCTGCGCGACCTGTGGCAACTCAAGGGCCAGATGTTCTCGATTGCCCTGGTGGTGGCCACCGGCATCATGACGGTGCATGACCATGCGCGGCAGCTACGACACGCTGGTGCAGGCGCAGCAGGCGTACTACCGGCAGACGCGCTTTGCCGACCTCTGGGCGCCGGTCAAGCGTGCACCGGAGGCGCTGCGCCAGCGCATCCAGGCGATCGCTGGTGTGGCCGCGGTCGACACCCGCGTCACCTTGTATGCCACGCTGGACCTGCCTGGTCTGGACGCGCCGGCGCAAGCCCGCCTGGTGTCGCTGCCTGCGCATGCGCGCCCGCTGCTCAACGACATCGTGTTGCATGCGGGTCGCTACCTTGCCCCGGGTGCGGCCAACGAGGTGCTGATCAACAGCAAATTTGCCGCTGCCCGTGGCTTGCAGCCGGGTGACCGCGTGCGCGCCATCATCTTCGGCCGCCTGCAGGATTTGCACATCGTCGGCATTGCCGATTCGCCGGAGCACACCTATGTGGTGCCACCCGGGTCCCTCTATCCCGACGACAAGCGCTACGGCGTGCTGTGGATGAGCCGCCAGATGCTGGGCCCCGCCTACGACATGGATGCGGCGTTCAACGAGGCCGTGGTGGCGCTGGACCCCGGCGCCAACCCGCAAGCGGTCCAGGCACAGCTGGATACGCTGCTGGCGCCCTACGGTGGCCTGGGTGCGTATCGGCGCCAGGACCAGGCCTCGCACGCCATCCTGCAGAGCGAGCTCGACCAGAACAAGGTCATGGGCACGGCGATGCCGGCGGTCTTTCTGGCGGTGGCGGCCTACCTGCTCAACCTGGTGCTGTCGCGCCTGATCGCGACCCAGCGGCCCGAGATCGCGGTGCTCAAGGCCTTTGGCTACCGCGATCGCGAATTGGCGCTGCACTACCTGTTGTTCGCGCTGGCCGCAGTGCTGGCGGGGGCCGTGATCGGCACGCTGCTGGGCCTGCCGCTGGGCCACGCCTATCTGGCCTTGTACGGCAGCTACTTCAATTTTCCAGCCCTGGCGTTTGCGCTGAGCCCGTACTTGCTGGCCGGCGCCATGGCCGTCAGCGTGCTGGCGGCAGCGGCGGGTGCGCTGCTGGCCGTGCGCCGCGCGGTCTTGCTGCCACCTGCCGAGGCGATGCGGGCCGAACCGCCGGCCAGCTTCCAGGCCGGCTGGCTGGAACGCGCAGGCCTGGCCCGTGGCCTGCCACCGGCCGCGCACATGGTCTTGCGCAACCTGCAGCGCAAGCCGCTGCAGGCGCTGATGTCGGCGGTCGGGGTGGCCTGCTCGGTCGCCATCCTGATGGTCGGCCTGGTGATGTTCGACGGCGTGGCGTCCTTGATGGACCTGCAGTTCCGCGTGGTCCAGCGCGAGGACCTGTCGGTCTCGTTCAACGCGCCCAAGGCCGGGCTGGCGGTGCGTGAAATCCAGCAACTGCCTGGCGTCCTGCGCGTGGAGCCGTTCCGTCTGGCACCGGCGCGCTTGCAGTTTGGCCACCGCGCCAAGGATGTCTTGCTGCAGGGCCTGACAGCGGACGGGGTGTTGCGCCGCATCGTCGGTGCCGACGGGCGCGTGCAGCCCTTGCCTGCGGCTGGGCTGGTGCTCAGCAGCCAGCTGGCCCGTGACTTGGGGGTGGTGGTGGGCGACCGCCTGGACATCGACATGCGCGAAGGCGAACGGCGTGCCGGCACGCTGACCGTGGCCGGGGTGGTGGACGGTTTCCTGGGGGCAAGCGCCAGCCTGAACCTGGACGCGCTGCAGCAGCTGGTGGGTGGCGCGCCGATGGTCTCGGGCGCCTACCTGTCGGTCGCAGCCGATGCAGTGCCCGCCCTGGAGCGCCACCTGAAGTATTTGCCGGCCGTGGCCGGCGTCGCCTCGCCCAGCGCCATGCTGGCGTCGTTCCAGCAACAGATGGATGACTCGCTGCTGATCGGTGTCGGTTTCCTGCTGGGTTTTGCTGGCGTGATCGCCATGGCGGTGGTCTACAACGGCGCCCGCATCGCGCTGTCGGAGCGCGGCCACGAACTGGCCAGCCTGCGGGTGATGGGCTTTCGCCGGCGTGAGGTCTCGGCGCTGCTGCTGGGCGAGCAGGCGCTGATCACGCTGCTGGCCATCCCCTTGGGCTGGGCCTTGGGCTACGGCTTGTCGGCCCTGGTCACCCGGTCGCTGCAGACCGACGCCTACAGCATCCCGTTTGTCGTGCAGGCGCAGAGTTACATGCTGTCCGCATGGATCGTCATCGTCGCCGCCACCGCCAGTGCCATGCTGGTGCAGCGCCGCATCCACCATCTCGACCTGATCGCAGTTCTGAAGACGCGGGAGTGAATGCCATGCCAGAAGACCAGCCCGCCACCGATCCACCGCCCCACCCAGCGGCCACAGCGCCGGCCACCGGCGCACCGCCCGCCGCGCCTGCACGCCCGCCGGCCGGCTGGCGCTGGAAGAAGTGGGCAAGCACCGGCGCGCTTGCCGCCGCAGCCCTTGCGCTGGTGCTGCTGTGGATGCGGCCGGCCACGGTGGACGTGGAGACGCTGGCCGTGTCGCTGGGCCCGCTGTCGGTGGGCGTCGATGCGCAGGGCCGCACCCGGGCCATGCTGCGCTACACCGTGGCTGCACCGGTCAGCGGCCGCCTGATGCGCACCAGCCTGCAAGAGGGTGACCGTGTGCTGCAGGGCGCGGTGCTGGCCCGCATCGCACCGCCACCCGCCGATGCCCGCAGCACAGCCACCGCCCGCGCCGAGATCGCTGCGGCGCAGGCACGCCAGCGCCAGGCCGACGCGGCGCGGGCCGAAGCCGACAGCCATCTCAAAGCGGCCAAGCGCGAGCTGGTGCGGCGCTCGGCGCTGTATGCGCAGGGCTTCATCGGTGCCGAAGCCCGCGATGCATACGCCCAGGCGGTCCAGGTGGCCGCATTGCGCCTGGACCTGGCGCAGGCCGCGCTGGCCGCTGCGGCGGCTGAGGTGCGCAGCGCACGCACACAGCTGCTCGGCGCTGGCACAGGTGCGGGTGCCGGTGTGGGTGCGGCTGCCGCTGCGATCGACATCCGCGCGCCGGTCGACGGCCTGGTGTTGAAGGTCCATGAAGAAAGCGAACGTGTGCTGGCGGCCGGCAGCCCGCTGTTCGACCTGAGCAAGGGCCAGGCGCTGGAATTGGTGGTCGACGTGCTGACCCAGGACGCCGTGCAGGTCCGTCCGGGTGCGCCGATGCGGGTCACCGGCTGGGGTGGCAGCGCCGTGCTGGCCGGCCAGGTGCGCCATGTGGCGCCCGGCGCCTTCACCAAGGTGTCCACGCTTGGCGTGGAGGAGCAGCGGGTCAACGTCATCGGCGATCTGGTGCACACACCACCGGCATTGGGCGCCGGCTACCGGGTCGAGGTGCTGATCGAGACCTGGGCTGCCGACCGGGTGCTGCGGGTGCCGACCGGGGCGCTGTTCCGGCGTGCGTCGTCGTGGCACGCCTTCGTAGTCCAGGCCGGCCGTGCCCAGCTGCGCGCGCTGGAGCTGGGGCAGCGCAATGCCGACTTTGCCGAGGTCCGGGCCGGTTTGGTGGCAGGTGACCGCGTGATCCTCTACCCGTCCGGGCTGGTTGCCGACGGTGTCCAGGTCGCCGCCCGCACGGCTGGTGCGGCTGGCACGGCTGGCACGGCTGGCGCAGCGGCCACGCGCTGACTGCTGCGCACGCCCGCTTGGCCTGCCGCGGTGGCTGCGGCGTGCTGGCAAGGGTTCCCGGGGATGGCAGGCGCCAAGCCTTGGCCGCGATGATCCAGCCTGCAACCAAGCGGCGGCCTTGCGGCTACAGGCCGCTGCCACACAGGTCGACCCATGCACACCTTGCCCACCACACCGCTCGAATTTGGCTGGTTCCTGCCCACGGCCGGCGACACCATCAGCTATGGCAGCCCGGACGGCACCGTGCCGTGCTCGATGGCGCTGTTCGAGACCATCGCCCACGCTGCCGAGGCGGCGGGGTTTGAATACATGCTGGTGCCGGTGGCATCCAGCTGCTGGGATGCCTACATCAGCTCGGCCATGGTGCTGGCCCGCACCAGCACCATCCGCATGCTGGTGGCGGCGCGCCCCGGCTATGTCAACCCGGTGCTGCTGGCCCGCATGGTGGGCGCCATGGACCAGCTGTCGGGCGGGCGCGTGGCAGTCAACCTGATCGCCGGCCAGAGCGATGCCGAGGCCCTGCAAGACGGCATCCACCTGGCCAAGGAAGACCGCTACGCCCAGATGGCCGAAGACGTGCACATCATGAAGGCGCTGTGGGCCAGTGCTGCACCATTGCACTACGAAGGCCGCTTCCACCAGCTGGCCGGTGCCCGCATTGCGCCGCGCCCTGCTGTGCAGCCACGCATTTATCTGGGCGGTGGTTCGCGTGAGGCCTGGGAGGTCTCGGCCCGGCATGCCGACGTGCATTTGTTCTGGGGCGACACGGTGGAGACGATCCGCGCCAACATGGCCGTCATCCGTGCCATGGCATCGGCACATGGCCGCGCCGATGCCATCCGCTTCGGCATGCGCCTGCAGATCATCTGCCGCGCCACCGAAGACCAGGCCTGGGCCGCCGCACAGGCCCTGCTGGCCGGCGTGACCGAATCACAGACGGCGTTTGTGCGCCGGCACTACGCCAGCTCGGCAGCCAACCGCCGGGTGCAGGCGCTGGCCGACGAACATGGCGAGTTGATCGCGCCGCACCTGTGGACCGGCATCACCCGCGTGCGGCCTGGCGCCGGCATCGTGGTGGTGGGCGACCCGCAGCAATGCGCCGACACCCTGCAGCAGTTCATCGACATCGGCTGCGATTCCTTCTGCCTGTCAGGCTATCTGCATGACGCAGAGGCCACGCGCTTTGCAAGCATGGTGCGGCCGCTGCTCGCAGCGCGCAACCCGCAGCGCGTGCCGCCGCTGCCAGCAGGCGGGCCCGCTTGAACTGAGCCTGTGCCAGGCCCAGGCCCAGGCCCAGGCTGCGCGCCGGCCGGCGATCGACCGGCCCCAGCAACTGCTGCGCTGGCTCAGGCGGCGGACTTCTTGGCCGCAGCCTTGGGCGCCCGCTTGGCAGCGGCCTTCTTCGCGGCAACTTTCTTGGTCGCCGCCTTCTTCACGGCAGGCGCCTGGATCGCGGCTTTCTTGGTGGCCTTCTTCGCAGCCTTCGGCGCAAGCTTCTTTGTAGCCGCAGCTTTCACGGCAGGCTTGGCCGGTGCTGCGGCCTTGGTTCGCGCGGCGACAGACTTCTTCAGCGTCGCCGCTTCCTTCTCCAAGGCGCGCTGCAGGGCCTTGGCCTTGCGCTCGGCGCTGGTCTGCAGGGCCGCCAGTTTCTTGCTGGTGCTGCGCTTGGTGACTTCGAGTTGTTTCTCGGCGGCCTTGACCGATTTTTCGGCAGCCGCACCAGCCTTGGACAGCTGGGCCTGCGCCTTTGCAAGCTGCTTTTCGGCCGCCTTCACCAGGCCGCCAATCTTGGCTTGCACCTGTTCGCCGCCTTGCACCACGCGCTTCTTGGCTGCGCCCACGCGGGCCGACACGGCACCGCCCAAGGCGTCGATCTTGTGCGACACGGCGGTGCGCACTTCCTTGGCGGCGGCGCCCAGATGTGCACCCGCTGTTTCGAGTTCAGACTTCTTGGGGCTCTTGCGTGTGGCCATGCTGTTCCTTTGAATGTGGACGGGTTGCCTGCAAACCATGCAGTGCCCGCGAATCTACGCTGTGCAGCGGCTGGTGTCAGTGTGCAAGGTGTTGGTGTGCAGCGCGCTCACAACAAAAACACAGTTTGCAGGCCCTGGCGGGCATCAGTCTGCAGCCAAACAGCGCATGGCGCCGTGTGCACGTGCCGGGGCGGCGTGGTCACTGGCACGCAACCTGGCCACCAGGCTGGGCGCCTGCGGGTTACTGCTCTGCCGCCAGCGCGGCGCCACGGCAATGATGCTCGGCTGCGCGCAGCTGCGCAGCGGTGCCAAACCCATCCACAGGAGACACCCTGATGACCGACTTGTCGACCCACCCCAGCCAGGCCGCCAGTGCCTGGTTGGCCGACTTCCAATCCGCGCTTGAGCGGCAAGACATCGATGCCGCGATGGCCATGTTCGGCGCCGATTGCTACTGGCGCGACCTGGTCTCGTTCACCTGGAACATCTGCACCCAGGAAGGGCCGGACGCGATCCGCGCGATGTTGCAAGCCCGGCTGGCCGACGTGCGGCCCAGCAGCTTTGCTGTCGAAGGCCAGGCGACCGAGGCCGATGGCGTGATCGACGCCTGGTTCACCTTCGAGACCGCTGTTGCCCGTGGCCGTGGCCACTTGCGGCTGAAGGACGGCAAGGCCTGGACCCTGCTGACCACGATGACCGAGCTGAAAGGCTTCGAGGAGCGCAAGGGCGCGCACCGCATCAAGGGCGCAGAGCACGGCGTGCACCCGGGCCGCAAGACCTGGCTGGAAGAGCGTGAACATGAACTGGCCACGCTGGGCATCACCGAGCAGCCCTATGTGGTGATCGTCGGTGGCGGGCAGGGCGGCATTGCGCTTGGTGCGCGGCTGCGCAAGCTGGGTGTGCCGGCGATCATCATCGAGAAGAACGCCAAGCCCGGCGACAGCTGGCGCAAGCGCTACAAGAGCCTGTGCCTGCACGACCCGGTCTGGTACGACCACCTGCCTTACCTGCCCTTCCCCGACGACTGGCCGGTGTTCGCGCCCAAGGACAAGATCGGCGACTGGCTGGAGATGTACACCAAGGTGATGGAGCTCAATTACTGGGGCAACACCACCGCCAAGACGGCGCACTTCGATGAGGCCAGCCAGACCTGGCAGGTGGTGGTCGAGCGCGACGGCAAGGCGCTGACACTGCAGCCCAAGGAACTGGTCTTTGCCCTCGGCGTGTCGGGCCTGCCAAACGTGCCGAAGTTTGCTGGCGCAGACAGCTTCCAGGGCGAGCAGCAGCATTCCAGCCAGCACCCCGGGCCAGAGGCCTACAAGGGCAAGCAGTGCGTGGTGATCGGCTCCAACAATTCGGCGCACGACATCTGCGCCGCGCTCTGGGAGCATGGCGCCGACGTGACCATGGTGCAGCGCAGCTCCACCCACATTGCGCCATCCGAATCGCTGATGGAATTGGCGCTGGGCGGGCTGTATTCCGACAGCGCGGTGAAGGCCGGCATCACCACCAACATGGCCGACCTGCTGTTTGCGTCCATCCCGTACAAGATCATGGCGCCGATGCAGGTGCCGGTGTATGACGAGATGAAGAAGCGCGACGCCGACCTCTATGCGCGGCTTGAAAAGGCCGGCTTCATGCTCGACTTCGGCGTCGACGGCTCGGGCCTGTTCATGAAGTATCTGCGCCGCGGCTCGGGCTACTACATCGACGTCGGGGCGTCTGAGCTGGTGGCCAACGGCAGCATCAAGTTGAAGAGCAGGGTCGATGTCGAGCGCATCAATCCGCATTCGGTCAGCTTGTCCGACGGCAGCGAACTGCCGGCCGACCTGATCGTCTACGCCACCGGTTACGGGTCGATGAACGGCTGGCTGGCGCAGATCATCTCCCCCGAGGTGGCCGACCGGGTCGGCAAGGTCTGGGGCCTGGGCAGCGACACGCCCAAGGACCCCGGGCCTTGGGAAGGCGAGTTGCGCAACATGTGGAAGCCCACGCAGGTGCCGCATCTGTGGTTCCACGGCGGCAACCTGCACCAGAGCCGGCATTACTCGGAGTTTCTGGCCTTGCAGCTCAAGGCCCGCCAGGCAGGGCTGTCGACACCGGTCTACAAGCTGGCGCCGTCGTACCACAAGCGCTGAGCACCTGAGCAACTGATCGGCTGAGCAGCCGATCGGCTGCACGCGCAGGGCAGGCCGTCAAGGCCTTGCGCCCGCGCAGCGCTTGTCCTGCAGGCCTCCGGTGGTGCCGGAGCCCGGGCCTGCATCGACCAGCGCTTGGCCATGCACCGGCGGGCCTGTGTGCCGACGGCTTCAGCCGCGCGCCGGCTCGCGCCCTGCCAGCGTTGTTTCGCGCCGCAGGGCGCCACCCGGTCGCCAGGTGCTGGCAGTGCTGGCGGGCTGGCGCCACAGTGGCGGCACGCGCCCACCTTGCCGGCGCCGGAGCACGCTGCCATGGTCATGCAAATTCTCTCGCACACCCCCGTCTGGGTCTGGGGCCTGCTGGCTGCCTTGGTCGCGCTGGGCTGGTCACAAACCCGCCAGCGCCAGGTGGCACCGGCGCGCCTGTTGTTGCTGCCACTGGGGCTGTGCGGCCTGGGCCTGTGGTCGATGGCGCCCAGCTTCCGGGCGCTGCCGCTGGCGGCACTGGTTTGGCTGGTGGCAGGGGGCGCGGGCCTGCTGCTGCTGGCTGGCCGTCCGGCGCAGGCCGGCGCTACCTGGCTACCCGCTGTGCAGCGCCTGCAATTGCCCGGCAGCTGGATGCCGATGCTGCTCATCCTGGGCATCTTCTCGCTGCGCTATGCCGTCCAAGTGGGTCTGGCGATGCACCCCAGCTGGCGCAGCGCGCCCTGGGTGCTGTTGCCGCTGGCGCTGTTCTACGGCGGGCTCAGCGGCTTGTTGCTGGGCCGTGCGCTGGCGCTGCTGCGTTTGACCCGTGCGCCTGCGGTCGTCCGCCCACCTTCGCCATGGCGGCCGTTCTGGCCGGCGCGTTGACACCACTGCGTGCGCGCTGTCGCACGCCATGGCCCAGCGGCCAGACCACACCCCCGCCCGGCATGCCAGGCGCACATTGACAACACCAGGACCACACCATGCAAGCGCAACACAAGGCTTCAGGACCAGGCGCGTACGCCAGGCCGGCCATGCCGACCACACCAGCCACACCGGCCTTGCGCGGCATGCCGGTGCGCCACAGCCTTGCACCGCACACCATGCTGGCAGGCCTCCAACCACAGGCTGCGCCGCAAGGTGTGGTGTCCCGCCTGGTGTGTTCGGCGCTGCTTTGGCTGTCGGGCGCGCTGCTGACGCCCGTGCTGGCGGCAGCGCCCGTTGCCGCTGGCTTCGACACCCTGCAAGCGCTTGACGGCACAGACAAGCCGCTGGCGGTGGCGGTCTGGTATCCCACCGCGTCGGTGGAACAGCAGGTCGAGCTCGGGCCGTTCACGCTGCAAATCGCCCGCAGTGCCGCCGTTGCCGGCCAGGGCTTGCCGCTGGTCGTGGTCTCGCATGGCCATGGCGGCTCGTCGCTGGGCCACCATGACACGGCAAGCGCCTTGGCTCGGGCGGGGTTTGTCGTGGCGGCGGTGACACACACGGGTGACAACCATGCCGACCAGAGCCGGGCGACGTCGATGCAGGACCGGCCGCGCCACATCAGCCGGGTGATTGACCACCTGCTGACCCAATGGCCTGGCCGTGCCCACATCGATACCGCGCGCATCGGCGTGTTCGGTTTTTCGTCGGGTGGTTTCACGGCCTTGGCGGTGGCCGGTGGTGTTGCTGATCTGGGGCGCATCGCGCCACACTGTCAGCAACACCCGGGTGATTTCGCCTGCCAGTTGCTGGCACGCCAGTCGGTAGACAAACGCAAACACCAGCGCAACCGGGACCACGACAGCACCCGTCACAAACGCTTCAAATGCCCTGATTCAGACCGGCCGGGACCCCCGGGTGCGCGCTGCCGTGGTGGTGGCGCCTGCACTCGGCTTCACCTTCACCGCGCAGTCGCTGGCGGCGGTTGCAGTGCCGGTTCAGCTGTGGCGTGCGGAAGAGGATCTGCTGCTACCGCAGCCTTGGTATGCCGAAGCCGTGGCTGCGGCGCTGCCCAAGCCGCTGGACTACCGTGCCGTGCCCAAGGCCGGTCACTTCGACTTTCTGGCGCCCTGCACGCCGCGTTTTGCCGCGATGGCAGCGCCGCTGTGCAGCAGCTTGCCCGGCTTCGACCGCGTGGCCTTTCACGCTGTGTTCAACGCAGCCGTTGTGGACTTTTTTCGCGCCGCGCTGCGCCCCTGAGGCGGCGGCTGCCTGCCGGTGCAGCGCATCGCCCAGGGCCCGGTCTCCAGCCGCAGCGCGCCGTCCATGACGGGTCATGGATCTGTCCGTGCAGCGACCTTGGTCCATCAAGCAGCCATCAACCATCAACCATCACCCATCAGCGGGGCGCCGAGGTGCCCGACCTTGACGTAGATCAGCGCGCCTTCGGGCCCGGTGAAGGGCGTGTGCCGGCTCCAGCGCGGGCTGCGCAGCCAGCTGCCCTTGGGATAGACACCGAACTCGTCGCAGAACACACCGTCCAGCACCAGGATCTCTTCCCCGCCGGGGTGGCTGTGGGCATTGAACTGGGTGTTGGGCGCCCAGCGCACCAGGGCGGTGGAGATGCCGTCGTGGGCATGCAGCGGCATCACCGACAGGCCCGGCACCATGCCTTGGCGCCAGGGCTGGGTCTGGGTGTCCAGACGCACGGCGTCCAGGTCGTCCGGCGCAAACTGGCGCAGCTTCACAAACAGCAGGCAGCCATCGGCGGACTGCGGGGCGTGGGCGCTGCCGGGTGGGTTGCGCAGGTAGGTGCCGGCGGGGTGGTCGCCGCTGTCGTCGCTGAACACGCCGTCCAGCACCAGGATCTCTTCGCCACCACCATGCACATGGCGGGCAAATTGCGAGCCCGGCGCATAGCGCACCAGGCTGGTGGCGCGCGCCACCTCACCCCCCACGCGGTCGAGCATCCAGCGCTCCACACCTGGCAAGGGTGACGGCTGCCAGTGGGCGTCAGCAGGCCGCAACACGGCACGCTGCGCAAAGTCGGCGTTGATCTGCAGCGGTGCTGCGCTGTGTTCAGCAGTGGATGGCATGGTCGGGTCGGTCGCGGACGGCTCCAGATTGTCGCGGGGGGCGGGTCTCGCAGTGGGCCTTGGGGTGACTGCAGGCCCGGCGGCGTCAGCGGGCGCGCCGCCCCAGCGCTTCCAGCAAGCCGGCAATGTGCTCGGCGGCAGACCCCGCAGCCGCCATGCGGTCGGCGTTGTGTCGCAGCGCATCGGCCCGGCCGGGGGCGTGCAAGGCACGGTTCAAGGCCGCGCGCCAGTCGGCAGCGCTGGCCTTGCTGTCCAGCGTGGCTGCCACGCCCAGCCGGCACAGGCGCGCGGCGTTGTCGAACTGGTCATGCGCAAAGGGCACCACCAATTGGGGCAGGCCCGCTGCCAGCGCCTGGGCGCTGGTACCGATGCCACCGTGGTGCACCAGCCCGCCCAGGCGCGGCAGCAAGTCGCTGAACGGCACATAGCCCACCTGCATGGCCCCCGCCGGCAAGGCCGCAGGCAGCTGGTCCGGAAACGGGCTGATCAGCAGCGCCCGCTGGCCAAGCGCGGCGCAGGCCTCGCTGGCTTTGGCAAAAAAAGTGCGGCCATGGGCCATGGCCGAGCCGGGGGTGATGCCGATGGGTGCAGGGCCAGCGGCGAGAAAGGCTTCCAGCGTGGGGTCGCGCGCTGCGTCACCGCCTGGCAGCGCTTCGTGGAACAGCGGAAAGCCGCTGGTCTGCGTCTGCACGGGCCAGTCGGGCTGCGGTGGCGCAAACCAGTCGGGCCAGGCGCCGATCACCAGGTCGGGTGCGTGCATCCAGCGGCTGAGCACATGCCGCACCGGCGCCAGGCCCATGTCGGCGCGCAGGCGGTTCAGCGGCGGCGCCAGCCAGCGGTCGACCAGCAGGCGCTCCACGGCCGCTTGCAAGGCACGCAGTGCCCAGCTTGGCAGCCAGGACAAGTCACCGACACCCGGCAGCACGGCCGGCAAGGTGGCCGACGGCAGGCAGATCGGCGCCAGGTGCACCGTGGCGGCGGGCAGGCCGCTGTGCTCCTGCACCG
>CAWJOQ010000006.1:0-42712 GCA_963844485.1 uncultured beta proteobacterium | reverse complement strand
CCTGCCACCGCTGGCAGGAGATCGAATCGCCGGTGACGCTGCATGCGCCGCCGGTCAATGTCAGGCTGCAACGCCTGCAATCCGCTTTCGCTGAACCTGGAGATCGTGATGAAGAACAAATGGTTGATCAGCTTGCTGCTGCTGTCCGGATTGGCGCAGGTGCAGGCGCAGACGCTGCGCGTCGGCCTGGCCGAAGACCCCGATGCGCTCGACCCCACGCGGGCACGCAGTTTTGTCGGGCGTATCGTGTTCTCGGCCTTGTGCGACAAACTTGTTCGACATCGACGAGAAGCTCAACATCGTGCCGCAACTGGCGCAGAGCTATGCCTGGTCGGCCGACCACAAGGCGCTCACCATCAAGGTGCGCCCGGGCGTGACGTTTCACGATGGCGAAAAGCTGACGCGGCCGCGGTCAAATTCAATATCGAACGTCACAAGACCCTGCCAGGCTCGAACCGCCGCGGCGAGCTGGCGCCCGTGACCAGCGTCGATGTGGTCGATGCGATGACGGTGCGCCTGAACCTCAGCGCGCCGTTTGCGCCACTGCTGGCAACGCTGACCGACCGCGCCGGCATGATGGTTTCGCCCAAGGCTGCGCAGGCCGAGGGCGAGAAGTTCGCAGCCAACCCGGTCTCGATGACCTGCCCGCCATCCACCAGGCCTGCTGGCAGCAACTGGCGGCCTGCGTGCGGGACAAGGCCCATGCCTGGCGGGTGATCGGCCTGGCCACGCTGGACGGCGACACACCCGACCTGCGCAGCGTGATGCTGCGTGAAGTGGATGCGCCGGCCCGCACGCTGATGTTCTTCACCGACGCACGCTCGTCCAAGGTGGCGCAGATCGCTGCACAGCCGCAGGCCACGCTGCTGGCCTGGAGCAGCGCGCTGGGCTGGCAGCTGCGGCTGCGGGTGCGGCTGGACGTGCAGACCAGCGGGCTGGCGGTGTCCTCGCGCTGGGCCCGGCTCAAGCTCAGCCCGGCGGCGCAGGATTACCTGTCACCGCTGCCGCCCGGCGCGCCGCTGGACGGCCGCGCCGCCGCACGCCCGCCCCGACCGCGACAGCCGCGCCCACTTTGCGGTGGTCACGGCCCGGGTGCAGGCCATGGACTGGCTGGAACTGCGGCCCAGCGGCCACCGCCGGGCGCCGCTTTGACGCCGACGGCCACGGCCAGTGGGTCACGCCATAGCGGCGTGCACTGCCGCTGTGGCGCGCCTCAGGCGCGTGTGAACGCGGCCTTGCGCTTGTTCAAGAAGGCGTCCATGCCTTCTTGCTGGTCGGCGGTGCCGAACAGCGCATGGAACAGCCGGCGCTCGACCAGGATGCCGTCGTTCAAGCCGCCTTCATAGGCGCGGTTGACACATTCCTTGGCGGCCAGCACGCTGGGGCCGCCCAGGGCATTGATGGCAGCGGCCGCACCCAGGGCTTCGTCCAGCAGCTTGTCGGCCGGCACGATGCGTGACACCAGGCCGGCGCGCTCGGCTTCCACCGCGTCCATCATGCGGGCGGTCAGCACCAGGTCCATGGCCTTGGCCTTGCCGATGGCGCGTGGCAGGCGCTGGGTGCCGCCGGCGCCGGGGATGATGCCCAGCTTGATCTCGGGCTGGCCGAACTTGGCGGTGTCGGCGGCGATGACGATGTCGCACATCATCGCCAGCTCGCAGCCGCCACCCAGCGCAAACCCGGCCACCGCCGCGATCACCGGCTTGCGGATCGTGCGGATGGTTTCCCAGTTGCGGGTGATCAGGTCGCTGGTGTAGGCCGACGACAAAGTCGTGCTGCGCCAGCACGCCGATGTCGGCGCCGGCGGCAAAGGCCTTGTCGCTGCCGGTGATGACGATGGCGCCGATGGCGGGGTCGGCATCGAAGGCCTTGAGCGCCGCGCCCAGCTCGTCCATCAGGCCGTCGTTCAAGCGCATTCAGCGCCTTGGGGCGGTTCAGGGTGATCAGGCCGGTGCGCACGGCGCCGTCGCCGCGGGTGTCGACAAGGATGTTCTCGTAGGGCATGGGGTGTCCTGTTGGGTGGGCAGCCTGGCTGGGGGGCTGGGGGTCAAGCGCAGCGGCAATCTAACCGATCGTGTCTTGCGCGCGTCTGGATCAACGTCTGGATCAACGTCTGTGCCAACGTCTGGCTCAGCGTGTGGCGGCGGCCTGCATCGGCGCCTTCTCCAGCGTCAGGTCGACCCAGGAGTCCTTGCCGTCGGTGATGCGGATGCGCACCGGCAGGTACTGCAGCGTGGGCGCGATCCAGATCTCGGCGCTCAGGTCACCGCCAGTGGCCGCGCGCCGGGGCTTCAGGTGGAAGGTGGCGACATCACCGAAGGGGAAGCGCAGCAGCTCCTCGCCCACCACGTCATAGGTCCAGCGCTCCAGCTTCCTGCTGATGGCCAGCGGCATGTCCACCGCGCCGCCCACCCGCAGCTTGTCGGGCTGGGTGGTGAACAGCCAGGTCAGCTGCACAAACTGGCTGGCCTCGTCCTGCACGCCGGGCTGGGTGGGCACGTCCTTGCCGTCGGACAGCAGCACCTGCTCGGGCCCGAAGCGCAACTGCCAGCGCCGCGCGGCGCGGAACAGCACTTTCTGCTCGCCGTCAAAGCGGCGCGGCGCCAGGCCCTGGGCGGTCAGCTCGCCCTCACTGCTGATGCGGCGCGACAGCACCGGGCCGATGGCGGTGAACAAATGCACCTGGTAGCGGCTGCCCTGGCGCAGCCAGTCCACCTGGGCCGTGCCTTCGACCGGGCCGCGGTAGTTGCCCAGCAGCTTGTAGCTGAGCCGGGTCGACGGCGGCCAGGCAAACGCCACTGGCGGGGCCGAGGCTGCAGCGGCTGCGGTGGTGGATGCCGATGCCGGCGCCGGCGCCGAGGTGGGGGCTTGAGCGGCCAGGGGCGGCAGCGCATCGGGCACCGCCAGGGCGGGGCTTGGTCCCAGTGCCGCAGCGGCTGCCGCCGACGCACGGCTGTCCGGCTCAGGCGCAGCCAGCGTGGGGGGCAGTGGCAGCGGCGCGTCGGGCTCGGCAAGCGCCAACACCGGCGGCGGGGCAGTGGTGTCGCCAGCACTGGCAACAGCGGGCGTGGGACCGGGTTCGGGTACGGGTACGGGCTCGGGTGCCGGCTCGGACGCCACCAGCGCCGGCGCCGATGCCGCAGCGGCCGGGGCGGTGGCCACCGCCGCCAGCCGGGGTTCGGCCACCGCCACTGGCGCGGCGACGGGCGGTGGTTTGGCAGCGGCCAGTTCGCGCACAAACGCCACTTCGATGCGCGGCGGCGGCGCGTCGCCGGCACCCCAGCCGACCCGGTCCTCGGCCAGCTGCTGGCCCAGCAGCAGGTGGGCCAGCAGGACCACGGCCGTCAACAGCCAGAAGGCAGGGCGCCCTGGCCAGGGCCGCTGCAGGCGCGCCAGCATGGACCCAGCCCCAGCCCCGGGTTGCGTGGTGTCAGGCATCCAGCCAGGCACGGCGGCGGGCCGCCAGGGCCTTGGGCGGCATGGCCTGCAACAGCAGCGCGGTGGTGCTGGCCAGTGGCGACGCCGGCTGCGGCTGCAGCACACGGGTCAACACCCGCTGGTCGCGCACCAGCAGCAGGCGCACCGCCTGGTCGCGCTGGGTCCAGGCCAGGGCGTCGTCGAGCCGGCGGATGCGCCAGCCGTCCACCGCCAGCAACTCGTCACCGGCAGACAAGCCCGCCGCCGCTGCGGCACTGCCCGCCAGCACGCTCTTGACCTGCACGCCGCTGACCGGCCCTTCCGACAAGCGCAGGCCCAGGCCGGCGGCCAGGCCGGCGCGCTCGGCCCGGCTGTGCACGCCCACGCTGGCCAGCAGGTCGGCCACCGGCAGCTCGGTGGTGCCATGCACCCAGGCCTGCAGTTCAGCGTCCAGCCGGCAGCCGGCCACCTGGGCCAGCATGTCGGCAATGTCGGCCTCGGTCACCAGACCGGCCTGCGGCCCGGTGCCGCTGGGCCGCTGCCAGAGGCCGCGCATCAGATCGTCCAGGCTGGCGCCGCGCTGGCGCAGCGTCAGGTCCAGGCACAGCGCCACCAGGGCGCCCTTCAGGTAGTAGCTGACGGTGGCGTTGGGCGTGTTCTCGTCACTGCGGTAGTACTTGACCCAGGCGTCGAAGCTGGCGGCGGCCACGCTCTGCACCTGGCGGCCTGGCGTGGCGGCCACGGCGTTGACCGTCTTGGCCAGCAGACGCAGGTAGCGCGGCGCGTCGATCAGGCCGCAGCGGCACAGCATCAGCTCGTCGTAGTACGAGGTCACGCCTTCAAAGAACCACAGCAGTTCGGTGTGGTTCTCGCGTTGCCAGTCTGGCGTGGCCAGGTCGGCAGGCTTCAGGCGCTTGACGTTCCAGGTGTGGAAGTACTCATGGCTGACCAGCCCCAGCAGGGTGAGGTAGCCATCGGGCAAGCCGTCCATGCCGCGGCGCGGCAGGTCGCGCCGGGCGGTGATCAGCGCGGTGCTGTTGCGGTGTTCCAGGCCACCATAGCCGTCGTCCACCGCATTCAGCAGGAACAGGTAATGGCCAAACGGTGGCGGGCTGCCGTCGGCATGCCAGAAGTTGATCTGCGCGGTGCAGATGCGCTGCGCATCGGCCAGCAGGCGGTCGCCGTCGAAGCCCGGCAGCGCGCCGGCCACCACCACGCTGTGCGGCACACCGCCGGCATCGAAGCTGCCGCGCCAGAAGCTGCCCAGTTCCACCGGGTGGTCGACCAATTCGTCGTAGCTGGCGGCGTCAAAGCTGTTGGGCGGGCCATCGGCGGCGGGCAGCATGGCGGTGGCGGCTTCCCAGTCACGCGGCAGGCGGCCCAGTTGCAGCCGGTGCACGGCGGCCTCCTGGCCCACCACCCGCAGGCACAGGCTGCTGCCGTTGAAGAAGCCGCGCCGGTCGTCCAGAAAGGCGGCCCGCACCGAGTTGTCGAAGGCATAGACCCGGTAGGTCAGCACCAGCGCCGCACGGCCGCTGCAATCGGCCAGCCAGCGGGTCTTGTCGAGCTGGCGCAGCGGCACAGCGCGCTGGCCCTGGCGCGCCTGCAGCGCCGACAGGTGGCGGCCGAATTCACGCACCATGTAGCTGCCGTTGATCCACACCGGCAGCGCCAGCTCCTGCTGCGCGGCCGGCCGCGGCACGGTCAGGGTGACGCGGAAGTGGTGGCTCAGCAGGTCGTCGATCTCGACGCGGTAGCGGATCATCGGCGTTCAGCCTGTCCGTTGCTCAGCTGCCGGCGGCCGCCAGAAAACAGCTGAGCGCCGCGCCCGCCGACAGCCGAAAGCGCAGCGTCAGCCAGTGCGCTGCGCCCTGCACCGGGTAGACCCGGCGGTCGACCAGGTAGCAGACCACCAGCATCACGCCATGCAGCACCAGGCCGGCGCGCGGCGGCATCAGCAAGGCCGGCCAGGCCACCAGCGACGGCAGCACGCCCCAGAGCAGCAGCGACGCAGCGGGCGCCGTGCTGCGGAACGCAAAACCCCAGTGGATGCCACCGAGAAAGGCCACGATCAGCCCGGCATAGGCCGACATGGCGAAGGTGACGAAGTCATGCTGGTCGGGCGCCATGCCCACCCACACCAGCAGCGCGCCAATGCCAAAGGGCAGCAGGCCTGCATGGCCCAGCCAGCGGGCGGTGTCGGTGACAGGGGGCAGATAGGCCGGCAGCGGGTGGGTCATGGCCCCCGATTGTGGCGTGGCGGCGCGGCGCCCGCCCGCGCAGCTGGCGCTCAGCTTTTCTTGGCGGCGGCCATGCGGGCTTCGATCTGGGCGGTCGGGATGGCGCCGGGCGCGCGCGTGCCGTCCTCGAACACCACCGCCGGCGTGCCCTGCACACGGTACTTGCGGCCCATCTCGGTGTTGGCGTCCAGCGCGCTGGTGTCGCAGTTGGCGGCCGCCTTGCTGGCCAGCTTGCCGTCGACCATCCAGTCGCGCCAGGCCTTGGCCTGGTCCTTGGCGCACCAGATGTCGCGGCTCTTGGCGACCGAGTCCGGCCCCAGGATCGGGTAGATGAAGTTGTAGATGGTGACGTCCTTCAGCGCCAGCAGGTCGCGCTCCAGGCGCTTGCAATAGCCGCAGTTGGGGTCGGCAAACACCACCAGCTTGCGTGCACCGCTGCCCTGCTTGATGACCACCGCGTTCTTCAGCGGCAGGCTGGCGAAGTCGATGGCGGTCAGCTTGTTGATGCGCTGCTCGGTCAGGTCGGTCTTGGACTTGGTGTCGATGATCGCGCCCTGCACGATGTGGTTGCCGTTCTCGTCGCTGTAGACGATCTCGGTGCCCAGGCGCACCTCGAACAGGCCGGGGATCGGCGTCTTGCTGACCTCGTCGATCTTGGGCAGGTTGGGCAGGCGCTCGGCCAGGTTCTTGCGGATGGCGGCTTCGTCGGCCCAGGCGGCCGTGGCCAGCAGGGTGGACAGGCCAAGGGCCAGGGTGGCACGTTGCAGCAGGGAGGCGGTCATCGATCGGTCCGGTAGGTCCATCAGGCGGCGGCTCAGCGGTCGAGCGCGCGTTGGGTGAGCAGGCGCTTGAGCGGCGCCAACTGGTTGAGCAGACCCATGCCGCGGTTGCGGAGTTCCCGCGCCAGTGGCTGCGGGTGTGCAAACAACTGCAGCAGGTTGTCGGTGACCCAGCCCATCGCCCGGGTGGGGCCGGCACGCTCGCGCACATGGCGGCGCAGCAAGATCGGGTCGCCCAGCGCGCGCCAGGGCTCGCGCGCGGCGATCACCCGGGCCAGGCAGGCGGCATCGGCCAGCCCCAGGTTCAGCCCCTGGCCGGCCAGCGGATGCACCTGGTGGGCGGCATCGCCCACCAGCACCCAGCCCGGGCCGCACAGCGGGCTGGCCTGGGCGATGGCCAGGGGCCAGGCCGCACGCGCGCTGGCCAGCTGCAGCACGCCGGCTGCGCCGCCGGTGGCCTCGGCCAGCGCAGCTTCGAATTCAGCCACGGGCGCCGCCTGCAGCGCAGCGGCACGCGCAGCCGGCAGCGACCACACCAGGCCGTAGCTGTGGCCGGGCGTGGGCCGGTCAAAGGGCAACAGGGCCAGCACGTCGGGCGCTGCAAACCACTGCCGCGCAGTGCCGGCGTGCGCCACATCGGCCACCAGGCGGGCAGCCAGCGCGGTCTGGCCATAGGCATGGCGTTCAAACTGCACCCCCAGCGCGGCCCGGCTGGCCGACGCCTTGCCTTCGGCCAGCACAGTGAGCGTGGCGCCGGCGCTGGCCGGGTCGCCGTCGGCCAACAGCGCCAGATGCGGCGCAAAGCGGGCGGCGGTGTGCAGCGTGGCTTCCAGCGCAGCGGCGTCGACGATCCAGGCCAGCGCCTCGCAGCCCTGCTGCCAGGCTGAAAAATGCAGCAGGCCGCCCGGCGCATCGCCTGCCACCCGCATCTCGTCGACCGCCGTCACCGCGTCGGGCGGCAGCGCATCCCAGACCCGCAGTTCGGTCAGCAGCCGGCGTGAGGCGGCATTGAGCGCATAGGTGCGCACATCGGCCGTGGCCGGCAAGTTGGTCGACACTGGCGCTGACGCACCGGCGCAGAAACCGGCCCAGACCCCGGCCCGACCAGCCCCACCCGCAGGCCCTGGCGGGCCAGGGCGAGCGCCAAGCTCAGGCCCACTGCGCCGTCGCCGCGGATGCACACATCAAGGGTTGCCATCGGCCGCATTGTAGAAAGCCGGTGCGGCGATGGATCAGCCGAATAAAATGGCCGGTTCGGCAGTGTGCGGGGTGCCCCGGATGGACCCGGCACCATGCACACCGCTACCCGCCCCTCCCCCGCTGCATGCGCACCGCGCCGCCAGCCCGAAAGCCCCAGAAAGCCACCAATGAGCCTCCAATGCGGCATCGTGGGCCTGCCCAATGTGGGCAAGTCCACCCTCTTCAATGCGCTGACCAAGGCCGGCATCGCCGCCGAGAACTACCCGTTCTGCACCATCGAGCCCAATGTCGGCGTGGTGGAACTGCCCGACCCGCGGCTGGCGGCGCTGGCGGCGGTGGTGCAGCCCGAGCGCATCGTGCCGGCGATCGTCGAATTTGTCGACATCGCCGGCCTGGTGGCCGGTGCCAGCCAGGGTGAAGGCCTGGGCAACCAGTTTCTGAGCCACATCCGCGAGACCGACGCCATCGTCAACGTGGTGCGCTGCTTCGAGGACGACAACGTGATCCACGTGGCCGGCAAGGTCGACCCGATCAACGACATCGAGGTGATCCAGACCGAGCTGTGCCTGGCCGATCTGTCGACCGTGGAAAAAAGCCTGCACCGCTATGTGAAGGCCGCGCGCAGCGGCAACGACAAGGAAGCCGCCGCCCTGGTCAAGGTGCTGGAGAAATGCCAGGCCGCGCTGGACCAGGCCAAGCCGGTGCGCGGCATCCCGTTCAGCAAGGAAGAGCTGGTGATCCTCAAGCCGCTGTGCCTGATCACCGCCAAGCCGGCGATGTTCGTGGGCAACGTGTCGGAGACCGGCTTCGAGAACAACCCGTTCCTTGACCGGCTGAAGGACTACGCCGCCCAGCAGAACGCGCCGGTGGTGGCCATCTGCGCCAAGACCGAGGCCGAGCTGTCGGAGATGGAAGACGACGACCGCAGCCATGTTCCTGGCCGAGATGGGCCAGACCGAGCCCGGCCTGAACCGGCTGATCCGCGCCGCCTTCACCGCTGCTGGGCCTGCAGACCTACTTCACCGCCGGCGTCAAGGAAGTGCGGGCCTGGACCATCCACATCGGCGACACCGCGCCGCAGGCGGCCGGCGTGATCCACACCGACTTCGAGAAGGGCTTCATCCGCGCCCAGACCATCGCCTTCGACGACTTCGTCAAGTTCAAGGGCGAACAGGGCGCCAAGGACGCCGGCAAGATGCGCGCCGAAGGCAAGGACTACGTCGTCAAGGACGGTGACGTGCTGAACTTCCTGTTCAACGTGTGAGCCAGCGCCCGCACCGCCTGCGCCGGCCCGCCACCCCGGAGCGGCCATGACCATCCAGTGGTTTCCCGGCCACATGCACACCACGCGCAAGGCGATTGCCGAGCGCCTGCCCGAGATCGACGTGGTGATCGAGCTGCTCGACGCCCGCCTGCCGGGCTCCAGCGCCAACCCGCTGCTGGCCGAGCTGACCGCGCGGCAAGCCCGCGCTCAAGGTGCTGAACAAGCAGGACCTGGCCGACCCGCAGCCACCGCGCTGTGGCTGGCCCACCACCAGGCCCAGCCCGGCACCCAGGCGCTGGCGCTGGACGCCAGCGAGGCCGCGCCGGCGCAGCAGCTGATCGCCGCCTGCCGCGCCCTGGTGCCCCGGCGCGGCGGCATGGTCAAGCCGCTGCGGGTGCTGATCTGCGGCATCCCCAACGTGGGCAAGAGCACGCTGATCAACACCCTGCTCGGCCAGCGCAGCGCCAAGACCGGCGACGAGCCCGGCATCACCAAGACCGAGCAGCGCATCGTGCTGGCCAGCGACTTTGTGCTGTTCGACACGCCCGGCATGCTGTGGCCGCGCCAGGTGGTGCCCGAGGGCGGCTAGCACCTGGCCGCCAGCGGCGGCATCGGCCGCAATGCCTACGACGACGAGGATGTGGCCCTGGCGCTGCTGGCGCGGGTGCGCGACCGGCTACGCCGACCGGCTGGCCGCGCGCTACAAGGTCAAGGACATCGCCGCGCTCAGCGACGAAGACCTGCTGGCCGCCATCGGCCGCCAGCGCGGCGGCCTGCTGCAGCGGTGGCCGGGTCAACATGCAGAAGGCGGCCGAGATGGCGATCCACGACTTCCGCAGCGGCGCCTGGGGCCGCATCACGCTGGAAACGCCGGACGAATTTGCGCAATGGCTGGCGGCCGGCGCCGCTGCCGACGCCAAGCGCCAGGCTGCCAAGCCGGTGCGCAAGAGCGCACGCAAGCGGCTGGGTGCTGCTGCAGCAACGCCCGTGCACAGCGGCAAGGACAGCGACGCCGAGGGTGGCCCTGACGGCGACGCCGACGACGGCACCCCCGGCGACAACTCAGAAGCTGGCAACACCGACCCCAGCGGCAACCAGCCCGGCTGACCCCCGCCACAGCGGCCGGCCCGGCGCACGGCTGCTGGCGTTGTCCCTGTGGCGCCGGCCTGGCCCGGGGCACCAGAATCGGCACACACCCGACTGGAGATTCCCATGCGTGACATGAACCACCTGAGCATCGTCGATGGCGCCTTCCTGCACCTGGAAAGCGCCGAGATGCCGATGCACGTGGGCAGCCTGGCGCTGTTCGAGCCGCCCCCCAGCGCTGCAGACGGCGGCGCCACCGATTGGTACGAGGCGGTCAAGGCCCATGTGGCCAGCCGCCTGCACCTGGCGCCGGTGTTCACCCGCAAGCTGGCGCTGATGCCCTTCGACCTGGCCAACCCGGTGTGGATCCCCGACGACGACATCGACCTGGACTACCACGTGCGCTACCTGGTGCTGCCCAGGCCCGGCACCATGGCGCAGATGGAAGCCCTGTGCGCCAGGCTGCACAGCAGCCTGCTCGACCGCAGCCGCCCGCTGTGGGAGTTCTACGTCATCGAAGGCCTGGCCGACGGCCAGCTGGGCTTCTACACCAAGGTGCACCATGCGGCGGTGGACGGCCAGGCCGCCGTGGCCATGGCCAACAGCGTGTTCGACCTGACGCCAGAGCCGCGCCGGGTGAAGCCGCCGCGCCTGCGCCGCGCCCACCGCTACCAGCTGGGCGTGGCCGAATTGCTGGGCGCCGCGCTCAGCAACCAGGTGCGCCAGGTGGTCGGCTTTGCCAAGCTCTTGCCGCCGCTGGCCGGCGCGGCGCTGGGGGCCACGGTGGGCGCAGCCCGCCAGGCCCTGGCCCAGCGGCGTGCGGGTGGGTCCGAGGCAGCGGCCAAGCCTGCGGCCAACGGCCCCAAGCTGAAGATGGCGCCGCCGTCGCCGTTCAATGTGCCCATCACCAACCAGCGTGCGTTTGCCGGCGTGTGCCTGCCGCTGGGCGAGGTCAAGGCCATCGGCAAGCAGCTGGGCGGCTCGGTCAACGACATGGTGATGTGGCTGTGCAGCACCGCGCTGCGCGACTACCTGGCCGAAGGCCGTGAGCTGCCGGCCAAGACCCTGGTGGCCGGCGTGCCGATCTCGCTGCGTGCCGAAGGCGACACCAGCGCCAACAACCAGGTCTCGGGCACGGTGATCGACCTGGCCACCCAGCAGAAAGACCCGGCCAAGCGCCTGGCGCAGATCAAGGCCGGCACCCAGGCCATGAAGACCCAGATGGGCAACTTCGGCAAGCTGATCCCGACCGACTTTCCGTCGCTGGGCTCGCCCTGGCTGCTGAGCGGCCTGGCCGCGCTGTACGGCCGCAGCCGCCTGGCCAGCCTGCTGCGGGTGGCCAACCTCACCATCAGCAACGTGCCCGGGCCGCAGGTGCCGCTGTACCTGGCCGGCGCCACCATGACCGGCATGTTCCCGCTGTCGATCGTGGTGCACGGCGTGGCGCTCAACATCACGGTGCAAAGCTACCGCGGCCAGCTCTGCTTCGGCCTGATCGCCTGCCGCCGCGCCATGCCGGATGTGGCCGCGCTGGCCCAGGCGCTGGAGCGGGCGATGGTGGCGCTGCGCCAGCTGGCCGAGGTGCAGGCGGCTGTGGCGGTGGCCGCATCCGCTGCGCCCGACACATCCGGCACAACGGCCAGGGCCGCAGCCACCAAACCAGCACCGAGCGCTGCGCCCGCCCCCCGCAAGCGCGCGCGGCCCAAGCTGGCGGTGGTCGAGGCCGGTGCCGCACCGGCCGAGCCGGCACGCCCGCGCAGCACCCGCCGGCGCGCGGCCTGACATGGCGGCCAGCCCCCGCCGCCCGGTCGCCCTGGTCACCGGCGCGTCGTCGGGCATCGGCGAAGCCCTGGTGCATTGTTTTGCCCGCGCCGGGCACGACCTGGTGCTGGTGGCCCGCCAGCCCGACCCATTGCAGACCTTGGCCAGCGCCGTGCAACAGCAGCACGGCGTGCGCGCCTGGGTCATGCCGGCGGACCTGTCGCAGCCCGGCGCCGCCGCCGACCTGGCAGCAGCCCTGCGGCGCGCCCGCCGGCCCATCGACGTGCTGGTCAACAACGCCGGGGTGCTGGAGCACGGGCCCTTCATCGGCACGGCGCCGGCGCGCCACCAGCAGCTGATCGACCTCAACATCAGCGGGCTGACCGCGCTGCTGGCGCAGTTTCTGCCCGCCATGGTGGCGCGCGGCAGTGGCCGGGTGCTGAACGTGGCCTCGATCGCCAGCTTCCAGCCGGTGCCGTCGCTGGCGACCTATGCCGCCACCAAGGCCTATGTGCTGAGCCTGACCGAATCGTTGTCGGAAGAATTGAAAGGCAGTGGCGTGACCGCCACCGCGCTGTGCCCGGGCATCACCGCCACCCACATGCTGCAGGCTGCCAGCGCAGCCAGTGCCGAGCTGCAACGCCTGCCCGGCTTTCTGGTCGGCGACGCCACCAGCGTGGCCGAGCAGGGCTTTGCCGCCTGCATGGCCGGCACGGTGATCTGCGTGCCCGGCGCCATCAACCGCGCCACCGTGACTGCCGGCCGCGCCACCCCCAAATGGCTGCTGCGGCGCATCAGCGGTAGCCTGGTGCGCCGTTTGAAATGACCCTGGCTGGCCCCGATGGGCAGGCCGCCGGGCCGCAGGCATGATGGCCGCTGTTGCCGCCACCAGGAGTTCGCCGCCATGACCACCAACCCCGACCTGGCCAGCTACCGCGCCGCGCGCGATTTTCTGCTGGCCCACCGCACCGACCTGGACACCGCCCACGCCGGCTTCCGCTGGCCGCAGCTGGACCACTTCAACTGGGCGCTCGACCACTTCGACGACATGGCCCAGGGCAACCATGCCACCGCGCTGTGGATCGTGGCCGACGATGGCAGCGAGCAGAAAGTGAGCTTCGCCGAGATGGCCGCGCGCAGCAACCGCGTCGCCAACTGGCTGGAGAGCCTGGGCGTGGCCCGTGGCGACCGGGTGCTGCTGATGCTGGGCAACGAGGTGCCGCTGTGGGAGCTGATGCTGGCCTGCATCAAGATCGGCGCGGTGATGATCCCGGCCACCCAGCTGCTGAGCCGCGACGACCTGATCGACCGCTTTGCGCGCGGCCGGGTGCGGGCGGTGGTCACCACGCCTGCGCACACCGCCAAGTTCGACGGCCTCGACAGCCACGCGCCGGGCCCGGTGCTGCGCATCTGCATCGGCGTGGCCGACGGCTGGCAAGCCTATGCCGACGCCGATGGCGCCAGCCCGGTCTACACACCGCAGTGCAAGACCCGCACCGATGAGCCGCTGCTGCTGTACTTCACCAGCGGCACCACCGCCAAGCCCAAGCTGGTGGAGCACACCCACACCAGCTACCCGGTGGGCCACCTCAGCACCCTGTACTGGACCGGTCTGCAGCCGGGCGATGTGCACTGGAACATCTCGTCGCCCGGCTGGGGCAAGCACGCCTGGAGCTGCTTCTTTGCGCCGTGGATCGCCGGCGCCACCATCTTCATCTTCAACTACAACCGCTTCGACGCCAAGAATGTGCTCGATGTGCTGGTCGCCAAGCAGGTGACCACGCTGTGCGCACCGCCCACCGTGTGGCGCATGCTGATCCAGGAGCAGCTCGGCCACTGGCCGGTCAAGCTGCGTGAGCTGCTGAGCGCTGGCGAACCGCTCAACCCCGAGGTGATCGAGCAGGTGCGCAGCGCCTGGGGCGTGACCATCCGCGACGGCTTCGGCCAGACCGAGACCACGGCCCAGGTCGGCAACCCGCCGGGCCAGAAGATCAAGTTCGGCTCGATGGGCAAGCCCCTGCCCGGCTACCGGGTGGTGCTGCTCGACCCCGATGACAAGCCGGCGCAAGAAGGCGAGATCTCACTCGACCTGGCCGACGCCCAGTTGGGCCGACCCACCGGCCTGATGGTGCGCTATGCCGATTCCGCCGAAAAGACCGCCGAAGTGATGCGCGCCGGCCACTACCACACCGGCGATGTGGCCCAGCGTGATGCCGAGGGCTACATCACCTATGTGGGCCGGGCCGACGATGTGTTCAAGGCCAGCGACTACCGCATCAGCCCCTTCGAGCTGGAAAGCGTGCTGATCGAGCACCCGGCCGTGGCCGAAGCCGCCGTGGTGCCCTCACCCGACGCGCTGAAGCTGGCGGTGCCCAAGGCCTTTGTCAGCCTGGCCGCCGGCCATGCCGCCGATGCCGCCACCGCCGCATCCATCCTGGCCTTTTGCCGCGACAAGCTGGCGGCTTACAAGCGCATCCGCCGCATCCAGTTCACCGAGCTGCCCAAGACCATCAGCGGCAAGATCCGCCGGGTGGAACTGCGCCGCGCCGAAGAAGCCCGCGCCATGCCGGCAGTGCCGCTGGACGGCGAGTTTTTCGAATAGCGCAGGGCGCAGCGCATGCCCTGGCTGGGTTTTGACACCGCCCAGCTGGTGGCGATTGCCGCCGTGTCGCTGCTGGCCTTCACGGTGCGCGGGGTGTCGGGCTTCGGCTCGGCGATGGTCGGCATCGGCGCCCTGAGCCTGCTGCTGCCCCCGCTGCAGGTGGTGCCCGCCTTTCTGGCGCTGGAGCTGCTGACCACCGTGCACCTGCTGCGCCACGTCTGGCGCCAGATCGACTGGGCCAGCCTGCGCTGGGTGGTGGCCGGTTGCCTGCTGGCCACGCCACTGGGGCTGACCCTGCTGGCCGGGCTGGACGCCCAGCGCATGCGGCTGCTGGTGTCGCTGTGCCTGCTGGGCATTGCCATGCTGATGCTCAGCGGCCTGGCACAGCGCATCACGCCGCGCCAGACACCCGGGCCGCTGGGCGCGGCGGCAGTGGGTGCGGTCTCGGGGGCGCTCAACGGTGCCGTGGGCATCAGCGGGCCGCCGGTCATCGTCTTTTATTTCGCCACCACGGCGGCGGCCACCAGCCGGGCCACGCTGATCGCCTACTTCGTCTTTGCCGATGTCTGGGCGCTGGCCCTGGCCGGCGGCAGTGGCCTGCTGACCCAGGCCGCCGTGCCCCTGGTCCTGGCGGCGCTGCCGTTTTCGCTGGCCGGCATCTGGCTCGGCCACCGCCTGTACCTGCGGCTCAACGAGGCCCAGCTGCGCCGGCTGGTGTGGTGGCTGCTGGCCGGGCTGGGGGCAGTGGGCCTGCTGCGCGCTGCCTGGGCCAGCTGGGCGGCCGACGGTTCGGGCTGATCAGCCGCCGCGCAGCAGCCGGTCGGTGGCCGCGTCGGCCGGGTAGAACAGCTCGATGCTGAGCTCGTCCAGGGTGATGTCGCGCGGTGTGCCGAAGGTCGTCAGGGTGGTGAACATCGACAGCCGGCTGCCCTGGGGCAGGCGCAGCACGCAGGGCACCAGCAGTGGCGCCTCGGCCGGTCGACTCGGGCGCCGGCCGCGTCAGCAGCGCCTGCACATTGGGGTAGGCCAGCACCTCCTGCTGCAAGCGCGCGCAGCGCCAGGTCGCCGGCTGACGGCCACGGCGCGTTGCAGGGTCTGCAGCAGGTAGCGGCCCCAGTCGTCGAAGTTCTCCGTGAACGCGGCCATGCCCTGCGGGTGCAGGCTGGCGCGGAACACGTTCAGCGACGGGCGCCGCCAGGAAGGCCGGGCAACAGCGCCATCAGCTGCCGGGCGCTGGCGGTTGGCCAGCACCACGTTCCATTGGCGGTCCAGCACCAGGCCGGGGTAGGGGTCGTGCGCGGCGCAGCAGGCGGTCCAGCGCCGCCCGCACCTGCTGCATGCCGGCGTCGTCCAGCGGCGCGCTCGGCATAGCGCGGTGCATAGCCAGCCGCCAGCAGCAGGCGGTTGCGCTCGCGCAAGGGCACCGCCAAGTGCTCGGCCAGCTGCCTCCAGCAGCGCGGCGCTGGGCCGGGCGCGGCCGGTCTCGATGAAGCTGAGGTGGCGCGGCGACACACCCACATCCAGCGCCAGGTCGAGCTGGCTGCGGCGGCGGCGGTTGCGCCAGTCGCGCAGCAGCGGCGCCCACGCCGCGCCGGCGCTGGTGGTGGCGGCGGACGGGGTGTCGAAGGGTGGCGAAGGCTGGTGCGGGTCGGATGCGGACAGGTCGGACGGGCGGGCGGACGCTGGGCCAGGCGGCGCCGATCGCCATCATCCCCGCGTCGGCGCCGTAACCATGACCTGCCAGGTCATCGACCAGCTTGCATCGGCGCTGGCCACACTGAGGCGTCTCCACCTCCCACAGACCCGAAAGGAACCCGCATGCCCACCCTCGACCTGCTGCCGCTGGCCGTGGCCGTGCTGATCGCCCTGCCCGCGCTGGGCTCGTGCATCGGCATCGGCCTGGCCTCGATGAAGCTGCTCGAAGCCAGCGCCCGCCAGCCCGAACTGATGCCCGAGCTGCAGACCAAGTTCTTCCTCGCCGTGGGCGTGACCGACGGCGCCTTCATCATCGCCACCGGCATCGGCCTGTGGTTTGCCACTGCCAACCCGTTCAAGTGATGGACGCGCCCTCCCCTGTCCTGCCGCGCAAGGTGCTGGTGGCCATGCTGGTGGTGTTCAGCGCCCTGAGCTCCGCTGCGGTGTGGCAGCACGGCGTGCGTGGGCATCTTCGCCCACGCGCTGCAGAACCTGGCCGGTGCCCAGCTACTGGCCGACCTGGCCTTGGCCCTGGCTCTGCTGCTGGCCTGGCTGTGGCGGGACGCCCGGGCCACTGGCCGCAACCCCTGGCCCTGGGTGCTGGCCACCCTGGTGGTGGGCTCGTTCGCGCCCCTGGTCTACCTGCTGACCCGGCCAGGGGCCGGTGCCCCGCGCCGCGATTTGGGCTAGTTTCGGCGGCCGGCGGTCTGAGACCAGCATTGCGAAGATTGCCAACGACACCGGCGCCGCGCCCGAGCAGCCGCTGCGCGGCAGCTTCTCAACCGAGGGCGGCGGATGGGTGCACAACTGACCCGGGCCAGGCAACCCGCTGCCAATCCGCCTGCCAGCCCGAACGGGCCGCGCCGTCACCCCTGTCCCGCAGTGGACACCCTGCCCACGGGTTAGCGAGGTTCCCACAATCCGTTTGTCGGACAAAGATCGCGCTCCGCAATCAGCGGGGTGGACCGGAGTCGTCGATGCAAGCCCAGACCGGGGCCGAGGTGTTCCAGCGTGTGGTGGTCGAGCCGGCCTACAAGACGGTGTCGGCCGCCATCGAGCGCGCCATCCTCGACGGCGCGCTGCGCCCCGGTGCCGCCCTGCCCACCGAGCAGGAACTGGCCGACCGCTTCGGCGTGCACCGCAGCACCGTGCGCGAGGCCATCCGCCAGGTCGAGCAGGAAGGCCTGCTGCAGCGCCGTGAAGGCCGCCGGCTGTTCGTCTGCCTGCCCGGCGTGCACGACCTGGCGCCGCGCGCCACCCGGCTGCTGCTGCTGCACCAGACCACCTTCCAGGAACTGTGGGACGTGGCGCTGACGCTGGAACCGCTGGCCGCACGGCTGGCAGCAGCGCAGGCCAGCGCCGACGACCTGGCCCAGCTGCAGGCCAATGTGGACGCCACCGCCGCCGAGACCCGCCTGCCCGAGCTGGTGGCGCTGGACATGGAATTCCACGCCCTGGTGGGCCGCGCCAGCCACAACCACGCGCTGATGCTGGCGCGTGAACCGGTGGGCCTGCTCTACAACCCCACGCTGCTGCAGATCTTCCAGCGCCTGCCGCAGGCCGTGCACGCAACCTCGGCGCGCACCGCCACACGCTGGACGCCCTGCGCGCCGGCGACGCCGACGCGGCGGCCGAGTGGACGCGCAAGCACATGGTCGATTTTCAACGCGGCTTCGCGATGGCCGGGCTCAGCATGCGCGCGCCCATCGTCCAGCCGACCTAATGCCCGATCCGGGCGACTTCCGAGGAGACACATGATGACCACGAACCACAGCCTGAAGTCTGCCCGCCGGGGCCTGGGCGCGCTGCGCCTGCTGGCCGCCGCCGCTGCAGTGTGCGCCGCCACCAGCGCCCAGGCGCAAGAGACCTTCAAGGTCGGCATCGTCAGCTTCCTGTCGGGCCAGGCCGCCGAGAGCTTCGGCATCCCGGCCGTCAACGGCGCCAAGGTGCTGCTCGACGCCTTCAACAAGGGCGCCGCACCCGCGCCCTACAACAAGGTCGGCTTCGGCGGCATGAAGCTGGAGTTCGTCTACGTCGACGAGGCCGGCGGCGCCACCAAGCAGGTGCAGGAACTGCAAGACCCTGTACGACCGCGAGAAGGTCGACGCGGTGGTCGGCTATGTGTCGCTCGGGCGACTGCCTGGCGGTGGCGCCGGCGGCCGAGGAGATGAAGAAGTTCCTGATCCTCTACGACTGCGGCACGCCGCGCATCTTCGAGGACAACAAGTTCAACTACGTCTTCCGCACCGCCAGCCACGGCGCCATGGACAACGTGGCGCTGGCGCGCTACCTGAAGGCCAAGAACATCAAGGTCGACAGCTTCAACATGATCAACCAGGACTACGCCTGGGGCCAGGACTCGAAGAAGGACTTCGCCTGGGTCGATGGAGAAGCTGTTCCCCAATGCCAAGGCCGGGTGAAGACCAGTTGCCCAAGTTCGGCGCCGGCCAGTACGGCACCGAGATCTCGGCGCTGATGGGCAAGCCGGCCGACGTGACCCACAGCAGCCTGTGGGGCGGTGACCTGCAGGCCTTCATCCTGCAGGCCGGCGCCGCGCGGCCTGTTCAAGCGCACCCAGGTGCTGCTGTCGGCCGGCGACCATGTGCTGCCCGGCCTGGGCGAGAAGATGCCCGACGGCGTGATCCTGGGCGCGCGCGGCGCCTACGGCCTGATGTCGCCGAAGAGCGCGCTCAACGACTGGTGGTGGGACCTGTACAGCAAGGCCTACAACGTCTACCCGGTGCAGGCCCCGTACCGCATGGTGCAGGCCTGCTGGGCCTGAAGCTGGCGGCCGAGAAGGCCATGGCCGCCAACGGTGGCAAGAAGCCGACGTCCGAGCAACTGGCCGCCGCGCTGCGCAACTCGGAATGGGATTCGCCCGCCGGCAAGATCCGCATGGCGCTGGGCGGTGGCCACCAGGCCATCCAGGACACCGCCATCGGCCGCACCACGCTACGACGCGGCCAAGAAGATGGTGATGCTCGAGGACATCGTGCGCTTCCCGGCCGAGTGCGTGAACCCGCCGGCCAACATGAAGGCCGAAGACTGGATCAAGGCGGGCTTCCCGGGCGCCAAGGGATGTCCTTGAATCCCCCCCGTAGCAGCTGACGCCTGCTCCCCCGCAGGGGGGCGCCGCCAGCGGCCCGGCAGAGCCGGTTCCGCGGCGGCCGCTTGACGGGCACTTGCGCGCTTCGCGCGCTCGTGCGCCTCCAGACCTGCACACAGAAAGCCATCTTCATGGCTGCAGCTTGTCACCATCCTGATCGACGGCCTGACCTACGCGTCCTGGCTGTTCATCGTCGCGCTCGGGCTCACGCTGGTGTTCGGCGTGCTCAAGATCCTGAACATCGCGCACGGCAGCTTCTATGCGCTGGGCGCCTATGCCGCGGCCACCTTCGTGGCCTGGTTCGCCAGCATGCAGTTCGCGCCCTGGCTGTCGCTGGTGGCCATGCTGCTGGCGGCGGTGGTCGTCGCCGCCATCGTCGCGCCGCTGACCGAGCGCGGCCTGCTGCGCTTCTTCTACGGCCGCGACGAAGTGCTGCTGGTGCTGGTCACCTATGCGCTGTTCCTGATCCTGGAAGACGTGACCAAGCTGATCTGGGGCGCCAACCCGTACTACGTGTCCGAGCCCTATGCGCTGTTCGGCAATGTCGACATCGGCGTGCAGAGCTACGTGGGCTACGACTTCATGCTGGTGGGCCTGGCGGTGACCGTGGGCCTGGCGGTGTGGTGGGGCCTGAACCGCACCCGCCAGGGCAAGATCGTGCTGGCGGTGATCCACAGCCCCGAGGTGGCGGCCAGCATGGGCGTGAACGTCTCGCGGGTCTACATGGTGGCGTTCTCCATCGGCATCTTCCTGGCCGCGCTGGGCGGCGCCTTCACCGCGCCGATGATCTCGGTGCAGCCGGGCGTGTCGGTGGGCGTGATCATCCTGTCGTTCGCGGTGGTGATCATCGGCGGGCTGGGCAGCATCGAAGGCGCGGCCATCGGTGCGCTGATCGTCGGCCTGGCGCGCTCGGTGGCGGTGCACACCGCGCCGGTGGCCGAGCTGTTCTCCATCTACCTCGTGATGGCCGTGGTGCTGATGTTCCGGCCCGAAGGCCTGTTCCAGCGCATCCAGGCGAGGAAGATCTGACATGGCGGCAACCCTTTCGACCACCGCACCCGCCAGCGCCGGCCAGGCCGCGCCGGCGTCGGCCACGGCCGCACCGTGCTGCTGGGCCTGGGCTTCTGCTCGCGCTGTGCGTGGCCGGCCTGTTTGCGCCCAAGTGGCTCACCTTCCTGGTCACCATGGCGGCGGCCAACGGCCTGGTGTCGCTGGGCATCGTCGGCCTGATGCGCGGCGGTGTGGTGCCCTTCGGCCAGGGCATGATGCTGGCGCTGGGCGGCTACGCCGCCGCGCTGAGCTTCAACCAGCTGGGCATCACCGACGTGCTGCTGCTGGCGCTGGGCGGCGGCGTGGTCGCGGCGCTGGTGGCCGCGCCGTTTGCGCCGCTGCTGTCGCGCTACCGCGGCATCTTCTTCGCCATGCTGACGCTGGCGCTGTCGATGGTGCTCTACGGCCTGCTGATGAAGCTGACCATCCTGGGCGGCAGCGACGGCTTCAACGTCGGCCGGCCGACGCTGCTGGGCCAGAAGCTGCCCGACAGCCACAGTCGGCTACATCATGTACGTGGTGACGGTGGTGCTGGCCACGGTGATGGCGCTGCTGGCGCGCGTCTACTTCGACAGCACGCGCGGCCTGGTGACGCTGGCGGTGCGCGAAAACGAACTGCGGGTCGAATACCTCGGCGGCTCGGTGCGCCAGGCGATGACGATCAACTTCATCCTGGCCGCCTTCTGCGGCGGCTGGGCGGCGCGCTGGCGGTGATGTCGCTGGGCCACATCGAGCCCAACTTCAGCTTCTGGACCACCTCGGGTGAGTTCGTCTTCGTCGCCATCCTGGCCGGCTGGCAAAGCGTGGCCGCGGTGTTCGTCGCCAGCACCGTGCTGGAGGTGGTGCGCTGCTTCTCCAGCGCCTACTTCCCCAACACCTGGCAGCTGGTGCTGGGCCTGTTCCTGCTGTTCGTGATCCGCTTCCTGCCCAAGGGCATCGGCTCGCTGTGGATGCGGGGGAATACGACGATGAGCAATCGTGCTGGAGGCCAGCGGCCTGGAGAAGCGCTTCGGCGCGGTGGTGGCCGCGTCGGACGATCAACATCGGCATCACCGCCGGCGAACGCGTCAGCCTGATCGGCAGCAACGGCGCGGGCAAGACCACCTTCGTCAACATGATCACCGGCTACCTCAAGCCCGACGCAGGCCGCATCATGCTGGACGGGCAGGACATCACGCCGCTGGAGCCGCGCGCCATCACCCGCCTGGGCGTGGCGCGCTCGTTCCAGATCCCGCAGCTCTACGGCGACCTGACGCGCGCTGGACAACATGCTGGTGGCCAATGCCTGCCACGACCAGAAGCTGAGCTTCTGGCAGCCGGCGCGCCGGCCCGAGGCGATCGCCCGCGCCGAGCAGCTGCTGGAGCGCTTCGGCCTGATCGAGCACCGCGACCGCCGCGTGGCCGAACTGCCCGGCGGCGTGCGCAAGCTGCTCGACATCGCGATGGCGCTGACCGGCCACCCCAAGCTGCTGCTGCTGGACGAGCCCACCAGCGGCGTGTCGGCCGAGGAGAAGTTTCCGATGATGGACACCATCATGGACGCCCTGGGCCAGGAGGTGAACACCACCGTGCTGTTCGTCGAGCACGACATGGACATCGTCGAGCGCCATGCCGAGCCGCGTGATCGCCTTCTACGCCGGCCGCATCATCGCCGACGACGTGCCCGCCGTGGCCCTGGCCGCCGACGACGTGCGCCGCTATGTCACCGGCGAACTGCTGGCCGAATGAGAGGCGCCAGACATGCTGAAGATCGAAGGCATCCACGTGTCCATCCAGTCGGTGGTGGCCCTGCGCGGGCTGTCGCTGACGGTGGCCGACGGCACCATGGTCGGCCTGATCGGCCGCAACGGTGCCGGCAAGACCACCCTGCTGCGCACGCGTGATGGGCCACCTGACGCCCAGCCAGGGCCGCATCCAGTTCGACGGCCAGGACCTGGCCACCCTGCCCAAGCATGCGCGCGCCGAGCTGGGCATCGGCTACATGCCCGAAGACCGCGGCCTGGTGCCCGAGCTGACGGTCGAAGAAAACATCCTGGTGCCGGTGTGGGTGAACAAGACGCTGAAGGTCGACCAGCGCCTGGCCCTGGTCTACCGGGTGCTGCCCGAACTGCGGAGATGAAAGACCGGCGTGCCCTGCTGCTGTCGGGCGGCCAGCAGAAGCTGGTGGCCCTGGCGCGGGCGCTGGCAGTGGGCACCCGCCTGCTGCTGCTCGACGAGCCCTTCGAGGGCGTGGCGCCGGCCCTGAGCAAGCGCCTGGGCGAGGTGATCGCCGGGCTCAAGGGCAGCGAGATTTCGGTGCTGATCGCCCAGAGCGACCTGAACCACTCGCGCAAGCTGGTCGACGCCGAATTCGTCATCGAGCGTGGTGCCAATGTGGCGCCCGGCGTGGCCGCGCACTGACAAGGCAGCGCATGCAGCAGACCCAGCAGCAAATCCAGCACCAGCACTGGCAGGGCTACCCGGTGCCGACCATGCGGCACGAGGCCTGGTTCGGCGACCGCATCGTGCCGGCCTTCCAGCCGCGGCCAGCCCATCTGTGGCAGTTGTTTGCAGACTCGGTGCAGCGCACGCCGCAGGCCGAGGCGCTGGTCTGCGGCGATGTGCGGCTGCGCTATGCCGAGGTCGATGCTGCCGCAACGCGGCTGTCGGCCGGCCTGGCGGCGCACGGCATCCGCAGCGGCGACCGGGTGCTGCTGTTCGTCGACAACCGGCCCGAGTTCGTGCTGGCCTTGCTGGCGCTGCAGCGGCTGGGCGCGATTGCCGTGCCGGTGGGCGTGCGCGAGCAGCGCCCGGGTCTGGCCTACATCGCGCGGCAGTGCGGCGCGGCCGCCATCGTCATCGACGCGGGCCTGGCCGACCGCGCCCCGCGCGGCGACGAGGCACCCGATCTGCGCCTGCACCTGAGCGTGGGCGACGCGCCCGGCTGCACGCCGCTGGCGCCGCTGCTGGCCAGCGGCAATGTGGCAGCGCCGCCGGTCCCCGACCCCGCCACGCCGGACGAGCATGCGGTGGCGGTGATCCTCTACACCTCGGGCACCACCGGCCACCCCAAGGGCGCGATGCTGACGCACGCCAACATCGCGCACTCGGTCCTGCACTACCAGGCCTGCATGCGCCTGCAGACCGCAGCGCCCGGCACACCCGGCGAGCGCTGCGCCCTGGCGGTGCCGGCCAGCCATGTCACCGGCCTGGTGGCCATCATCGTGACCATGCTGCAGGTGGGCGGCTGCGTGGTCATCGTGCCGGCGTTCAAGGCCGAGCCCTTCATCGCCCTGATGGCGGCCGAGCGCATCAGCCACACCCTGATGGTGCCGGCCATGTACAACCTGTGCCTGATGCAGCCGGCCTTTGCCAGCGCCGACCTGTCGGCCTGGCGCATCGGCGGCTACGGCGGCGCGCCGATGCCGGTGGCCACCATCGACGCCCTGGCCGCGCGCCTGCCGGGCCTGACGCTGCTGAACGCCTATGGCGCCACCGAGACCACCTCGCCCGCACCATGATGCCCATGGGCCAGACCCGCGCCCATGCCGACACCGTGGGCGTGGCGCTGCCGGCTGCGCCGACGTGCGGGTGATGGACGACGAGGGCCGCGAACTGCCGCCCGGCGAGACCGGCGAACTCTGGATCGCCGGCCCGATGGTGGTGCCCGGCTACTGGGACAACCCCGAGGCCACCGCCGCGTCCTTCACCGCCGGCTACTGGCATTCGGGCGACCTGGGCTCGGTCGACGCCGACGGCTATGTGCGGGTCTTCGACCGCAAGAAGGACATGCTCAACCGCGGCGGCTACAAGATCTATTCGGTCGAGGTCGAGAACGTGCTGATGGCCTGGCCGGGCATGGTGGAAGCCGCCATCGTCGGCCGGCCCTGCCCGGTGCTGGGCGAGCGGGTGCATGCCTTCGTGCACGTCGCCGCCGGCAGTGCCGGCCAAGGCGACACGGCCGCGCTGCGCGCCTTCTGCGCCGCGCGCCTGGCCGACTACAAGGTGCCCGAGACCATCGACTGGAGCGACCAGCCCTTGCCGCGCAATGCCAACGGCAAGCTGATGAAGCGGCTGTTGCGCGCAGCGCCAGGCGGCCGCTGAGCCGCAGCGGCTGTCAACACGGCAGTTGCAAGCGATGCCACCAAGCGGTAACGGCCGGTAAGACCTGCCTGCCGCGCCGTTTGGCGCCTGCTGCGCGACCTATCATTTCGCTGTCGGCACACCCGCGCGAAAGCCGGGGTCGCAAAGTTCCCGGTCTAACGCAGGCCGCCGCAAGTTGCACGCGGCGCCTGCCATGGCAGCGGGGCCGCATGCAGACGCTTCGGCGTGTGCGCTGGGTCCTGTGGCCGTGCCGGGTGGTCTCGCTCGCAGCAAGGATCTCCTCCATGGCCCCGTCCCTCCTCCAGCGTCTGGCGCGCGCCGCCATGGCCGCCAGCTGCACCCTCTTGCTGCTGGCCGGCCCGGTGCGTGCAGAACCCGGCGGCGACCGCGCCCATGTCGGCAAGCGCAGCCAGCAGGCCGCCGTGCCGCACCGGGACAAGGGCGCGTTCCCGCAGCTCAACCTGCCCGAGCGCGAGCTGCGCGGCCAGCGTGCCATCGACCAGCTGGGCAGCCGGCTGCCCGAGGTGGCGGCCTGGTACGGCAAATCGGCCGATGAATTTGCCGCCCATTTGCGCAATGACCGCAGCTGGCGCGTCAACCAGCGCGGCCGGGTGTTCATCGTCGAAGAGATGGACCAGCCCCTGGCGGCCACCACCGCACCCAGCGCCAGCAGCAACAGCCTGCTCGACGGCAGCCTGCTGCCGGTGGACCAGACCTTTCTGCTGCACAGCAAGCCTGGCGCAGCGCGCACGATCTACCTCAACTTCAAGGGCGCGACGCTGACCGGCACCGCCTGGAACACCAGCACCACGCCGACCATCACGGCCCTGCCTTTCGACCTGGACGGCATCCCCTACACCTTCTCGGTGGCAGAGCTGCAGCGCATCCAGGCCATCTGGCAGCGCGTGGCCGAAGACTACGCCCCCTTCGATGTCAACGTCACCACCGAGGCGCCCAGCGCCGACAAGCTCAGCCGCAGCAGCAGCAGCGATGCGGTGTTCGGCACCACGGTGCTGGTCACCAGCAGCAATGGCGTGTACAGCTGCAGCTGCGGTGGCGTGGCCTATCTGGGCGTGTTTGACGACACCACCGATGTCTACAAGCCCGCGCTGGTGTTCTACAACCAGCTTGGTGCCGGCAACGAAAAATTCGTCGCTGAAGCCATCTCGCACGAGGCCGGCCACAACATGGGCCTGGGCCATGACGGCAGCGCCAGCGCCGGCTACTACACCGGGCACGGCAGCGGCGCCACCGGCTGGGCACCGATCATGGGGGTGGGCTACTACCAGGCCCTGACCCAATGGAGCAAGGGCGAGTACAGCGGCGCCAACAATGCCCAGGACGACTTTGCCGTGATGCAGAGCAACGGCCTGCCGCTGCGTGCCGACGACCATGGCGACACCCTGGCCACCGCCACCCTGCTGAGCGGCAACAGCGCCGGTGGCCTGGCCATGCTGGCGGCCCAAGGCGTCATCGAGCGCGCCAGCGACACCGACCTGTTCGCCTTTGCCGCCGGCGCGGGCTCGGCCAGCTTCAGCGTCAACACGGCTGCCCGTGCGCCCAACCTGGACCTGCTGGTGACGCTGCGTGATGCCAGCGGTGCGGTGCTGCTCAGCGTCAACCCGGTGGATGCCGTCAACGCCAGCTTCAGCGCCACCCTGCCCGCTGCGGGCACCTATTACCTGTCGGTCCAGGGCACTGGCAAAGGCGACCCGCTGGGCACGGGCTACAGCAACTACGGCAGCCTGGGCCAGTACGCCGTGGCCGCCACGGTGGCAGCGCCGGCCAGCCAGGCGCCCACGGCGGTGATCGCCGCCTCGGCCCTGCGCGGCACGGCACCGCTGACGGTGGCCTATTCCGGCGCCGGCTCCACCGATGCCGACGGCAGCGTGGTGGCCTGGGACTGGAGCTTCAGCGAGGGCGGCAGCGCCAGCGGCACCAGCAGCAGCCGCAGCTACACCACGCCGGGCACCTACACCACCACCTTGCGGGTGACCGACAACACCGGCCTCAGTGCCAGCAGCAGCGTCACCGTGACGGTCGATGCCCCGGTGACGGTGCTGGCGATGCGGGTGGCCGACATCGCCATGGCCGTGGTGCCGAGCGGCAACCGCAACGCCAAGGCCACGGCCGCGGTGAAACTGGTCGACAGCAACGGCCTGCCGGTGGCCGGCGCCACGGTCAGCGGCCAGTGGAGCGGCCTGGTGTCGGGCAGCGCCAGCGCCAGCACCGATGCCAGCGGCGTGGCGCGTTTCAGCTCGGCCAACACCCGCGCCAGCAGCGGCAACTTCCGCTTTGCCGTCACCGGCGCCAGCCGCAGCGGCTACAGCTATGCCCCGTTGACCAACACCGAGACCAGCGACAGCATCGCCCGCTGACCCGCGCTGCGGCCCCGCCCCGGCAGCCGCAGCGGGGGGGGGCGGCACCGGCGGGGCGGGCGCATAAGATCCGGCCATGACCCGCGCCGACGCCATGGGCCTGCTGCTGGCCGGCCTTGCCCGCCTGATCACCGGCGCCCAAGGCCACTGGAAAGGCTGCCCGCCCAAGGCCGAGCAGCGCATCTACTTTGCCAACCACCAGAGCCACCTCGACTGGGTGCTGATCTGGGCCGCGCTGCCGCGTGAGCTGCGTGCCACCACCCGGCCCATCGCCGCGCGCGACTACTGGACCGCCGGCCGCTTCAAGCACTGGCTGACACGCGAGGTGTTCAACGCGGTCTACGTGGCCGGCAGCGCAGCGACGACCAGGACCCGCTGGAGCCGCTGGTCGACGCGCTGCGCCATGGTGATTCGCTGGTGATCTTTCCCGAAGGCACCCGCAGCAACAAGGGCCTGCCGCAGCCCTTCAAGAGCGGGCTCTACCACCTGGCCGCGCAGTTCCCCCAGGTGCAGCTGATCCCGGCCTGGATCGACAACGTGCAGCGGGTGATGCCCAAGGGCGAGGTGGTGCCGGTGCCCATCCTGTGCACCGTGACCTTCGGCGCCCCCATCACGCTGGCAGCCGGGGAAGACAAGCGCGACTTCCTGCTGCGCGCACGCGCGGCCGTGGTGGCCCTGCAGCCACATGGAGTCCCAATTGCAGGCCAGCGCTGGATGAGCGCGCTGCGGGGCTGGAGCGCCGACGCAGCAGGTGGCACTGCTGTTCGTGGTGCTGTTCGGCCTGCTGCTGCTGGCCAGTGCAGCCCTGGCACTGCTGGCGCTGCGCGAGCAGGCCGGCGCGCAGGAAGACCGGCTACGAACAACTGCGCCGTGAACTGGCCGCCGTGTGGCTGGGGGCAGTGGTGTTCTGGGCCGCCTGGGTGTCGGGCCCGGCCGGCGCCACGCTCTTGTTCGGCGTGGTCTCGTTCCTGGCGCTGCGCGAGTACGTCACCCTGGTGAAGACCCGCCGCGGCGACCACCGCAGCCTGCTGCTGGCCTTCTTCGGCGTGCTGCCGCTGCAATACGTGCTGGTGGCCAACCGCAGCTTCGACCTGTTCTCGGTCTTCATTCCGGTCTATGTGTTCCTGGCCATCCCGGTGGTCAGCGCGCTGGCCGGCGACCCGCAGCGCTTTCTGGAGCGCAACGCCAAGATCCAGTGGGGCATCATGGTCTGCGTCTACGGCCTGAGCCATGCGCCGGCCCTGGTGCTGCTGGATTTTCCCGGCCACCGCGGCCGCGGCGCGTTTCTGCTGTTCTTCCTGGTGGTGGTGGTTGCCGGCGCGCAACTGGCCCAGACCGCCGCCAGCCGGCGCCTGCGCCGCCGGCCCGTGGCGCGCCACATCGACCGCAATTTCTCGCTGCGCGCCTGGGGGCTGGGCATCGCTGCGGGTGCGGCCCTGGGCACGGCGCTGTTCTGGATCACGCCGTTCAAGGCCGGCCAGGCCCTGGCCATGGCCACCATTGCCGCGGCCGCCGGCACGCCTGGGCGACCTTGGTGATGAGTGCGCTCAAGCGCGACGCCGGCGTGCGCTACTGGGGCAACACCAGCTCGGTGACGGGCGCGGTCGGCCTGCTCGACCGCGTGGCGCCGCTGTGTTTTGCCGCGCCGGTGTTCTTCCACTCGGTGCGCTGGTACTTCCAGCTGCGGCCCTGAGCCGCCTGCGCATCTGCGCATCTGTGCATCTGCGCACCTGCGCTGCCGGCCCGGCTGGCCCGGCTGGCCCGGCTGGCCAGCATGGCACTTACCATCCTGGCATGCACCCATCCCCAGCATGCGCATCCTCGGCATAGACCCCGGCCTGCAGCGCACCGGTTTCGGCGTGGTCGACATCGACGGCGCCCGGCTCAGCTATGTGGCCAGCGGCACCATCAGCACGCTGGAGGTGGCGCGTGGCAACCTGCCGGCGCGGCTGAAGGTGATCTTCGAAGGCGTGGCCGAGGTCAAGCAGCGCTACGCGCCACAGGCCGCGTCGGTGGAGATCGTCTTCGTCAACGTCAACCCGCAGAGCACGCTGCTGCTGGGCCAGGCCCGCGGCGCGGCGCTGGCCGCCCTGGTCAGCGACGACCTGCCGGTGGCCGAATACACCGCGCTGCAGATGAAGAAGGCCATCGTCGGCCACGGCCTGGCCACCAAGCCCCAGGTGCAGGAGATGGTGATGCGCCTGCTGCAACTGCCCGGCCTGCCTGGCAAGGACGCCGCCGACGCCCTGGGCCTGGCCATCATCCATGCCCATGCAGCGCGCCACTTCGAGGCCCTGGGCGGCGCCAACCAGCGCCGCAGCCACGCCCAGTTCAAGGCTGGCAGAACCTATTGATGGGTGGGCTGGCCGGCCGCCTGCCCGCCGGCTTGGGCCGCTGATGCGGCCGCTGGGCGGCTACCAGAACAGCATGATCCCCTGGATCACCTTGGTGAAGATGGCGATGTCGAAGGTGCCGAGAAACACCACCACCGCCCAGTGGTAGAAGGCCTTGGCACGGGCCAGCGGCACCGGCTCGCCGGTGGCCAGGTGCAGCGCAAAAAACACAGCGGCTGGCAGTGCGGTCAGCACCAGCAGAACGCCGCCTACCCAGAACAACAGTGTCATTGGATTCAGGCTACAGCATCAGAGCAAGGCGCTCGAGGATCAGCACGGCGAAAAAGCCCAGTGCGGCCAGCAGGGTCCACTTCAGCACCACGATGCCACGCCGGCGCCACACCACCTGGCCCGTGCCAATGAACATCGCAAAGCACAGCACGCTGGCCAGGAACAACAGGCCGAAGACGAGGCGGAAGATCAACATGGGCCCGATTGTGCGGTGCCGGGGCCCTGGCGGGCGCAGGCCGGCTGTGCAGGGATGCCGGGCGCAGGGCTACGGCAGTGCACAGCCCTGCCGCCGGCAGGCTCACCAGGCTGGGGCCAGCGCAGCAAAGCCGGGCGGCGCCTGCGCTTGCATCGTCAAAGCTGACCAGGTCCCAGGCCGCCGGGCGCGCCATCAGTTCGCGCAGCAGCAGGTTGTTCAGCGCATGGCCGCTCTTGTAGGCCGGTGTAATGGGCCAGCATCGGGTGGCCGACGTTGTACAGGTCGCCGATGGCGTCCAGGATCTTGTGCTTGGCAAATTCATCGTCGTAGCGCAGGCCGCCGGCATTGAGCACCCGGCTGTCGTCGACCACGATGGCGTTGTCCATGCTGCCGCCCAGGGTGAGGCCGCGCGACGCATCGCCTCCACGTCCTTGGTGAAGCCGAAGGTGCGGGCGCGCGCGATGTCGCGCTTGTAGCGGCCCGAACCCATGTCGAAGCTGACGCGCTGGCCGGTGGCATTGACCGCCGGGTGGTCGAAGTCGATCTCGAAGCTGAGCTTGAAGCCGTGGTAGGGCTCCAGCCGCGCCCACATCAGGCGCTTGCCCTCGCCCTGGCGCACCTCCACCGGTTCCTTGACGCGCAGGAAGCGCTTGGGCGCGTCCTGCAGCGCGATGCCGGCGCTCTGCAGCAGGAAGACGAAGCTGGCCGCTGAACCGTCGAGGATGGGCACTTCATCGGCGGTGATGTCGACCTGCAGGTTGTCGATGCCCAGGCCGCAGCAGGCGCTCATGAAGTGCTCGATGGTCTGCACCTTGGGCGCACCGGCGTCGCCGCCGGCCGAGATGGTGCTGGCCATGCGGGTGTCGCTGACCGCATCGAAGCGCACCGGAATCTCGACCGGCACCGCCAGGTCGACCCGGCGGAAGACGATGCCGGTGTCGGGCGCGGCCGGGCGCAGCGTCAGTTCGACCTTCTGGCCGCTGTGCATGCCCACGCCGACGGCGCTGGTGATGGATTGGAGGGTGCGTTGTTGCAGCATGGCGATCGATTGTCGTGCAGATCGCCAAAGTCAGCCTGCAGCGCTGCGCCCTGGCCTACGGGAAAACCGCCGCGCAGCCTGCGGCCGGCCCCGTGCAAGATCGCTGCCAGAACCAGCCCGGCGCCACGCGCCATTGCAGTAGGAGACATCGATGGCAGATTCCAGCGCCGCAGCAAGCGGCACGCGAACGACCGAAGTGGACGTGGTGGTGGTGGGCGCCGGCTTTTCGGGCCTGTACCTGCTGCACAAGTTGCGCGGGCTGGGCTTCAGCGTGCGGGTGCTGGAGGCGGCCGACGATGTGGGCGGCACCTGGTACTGGAACCGCTACCCCGGCGCGCGCTGCGACATCCCCACCACCGACTACAGCTTCAGCTTCGACCCCGCACTGGAAGCACGCCTGGACCTGGTCGGAGAAATACGCCACCCAGCCCGAGATCCTGCGCTATGCCCAGTTTGTGGCCGAGCGCTACGACCTGCGGCGCGACATCGACTTCAACACCCAGGTCGAAGCAGCGCACTGGGACGACGCGGCCCAGCGCTGGCACATCCGCACCAGCACCGACGCCCCGGTCAGCGCACGCTTCTGCATCATGGCCAGCGGCTGCCTGTCGGTGCCCAAGGCGCCCGAGATCGCCGGCGCCAGCCGCTTCCAGGGCGCGGTGTACTTCACCAGCCGCTGGCCGCACCAGGGGGTTGATTTCAGCGGCAAGCGGGTGGCGGTGATCGGCACCGGCTCGTCGGGCATCCAGTCGATCCCGCTGATCGCCGAACAGGCGGCGCAGCTCACCGTGTTCCAGCGCACGCCCAACTATTCCATCCCGGCCGGCAACGGCCCGGTGGCGCCCGAGCGCCGCGCGCGCGCTGGAGGCCGACCGCGCTGCCTACCGCCAGGCGGCCAAGTGGTCGCGTGCCGGCGTGCCCAACGAGCCGACCCAGATCTACGGCCGCTACAGCCCGCCCGAGGTGCATGCCGAGCGCTTCGAGGCCGCCTGGCAGACCGGCGAGCTGATCCCGATCCTGGGCGTGTTTGCCGACCAGATCCTGTTCCCCGACAGCAATGCCATCGTCGCCGACAAGGTGCGCGAGAAGATCCGCGCCGTGGTGCACAACCCGGAGACCGCCGAGCTGCTGGCGCCCAAGGACCACCACATCGGCACCAAGCGGCCCTGCCTGGACACCGGCTACTACCAGACCTTCAACCAGCCGCATGTGCGCCTGGTCGACCTGCGCAGCACGCCGATCACCAGCATCACCGAGACCGGCATCGACCTGGGTGCGGAGCACCTGGAGGTCGACGCCATCGTCTACGCCACCGGCTTCGACGCCATGACCGGCGCCATCGTCGCCGTCGACATCACCGGCCGCGACGGCCTCACGCTGAAGCAGAAATGGGCCGCCGGCCCCATCACCTACCTGGGCCTGATGTCGGTGGGCTTCCCCAACTTCTTCACCATCACCGGGCCGGGCAGCCCGTCGGTGCTGTCGAACATGATGGTGTCCATCGAGCAGCATGTGGACTGGGTCAGCGACTGCCTGGTGCGCCTGCGCGCCGACGGCCTGACCACCATCGAGCCCACGCCCACGGCCGAGGCCGGCTGGATGGTGCACAACAACGACTGTGCCGCGATCACGCTGTTCCCCAGTGCCGACAGCTGGTACATGGGCGCCAACGTGCCGGGCAAGCCGCGGGTGTTCCTGCCCTATGTCGGCGGCGTCGACGCCTACCGCAAGGCCTGCGACGACGTCGTGGCGCAAGGCGACCTGGGCCTGCGCCGCAGCGGCCCGGCCGGCACCCAATGCAACGACGGCGTGGTGCGCCAGCTGCAGCCCGATGTGGGCATGGTGCTGGACATGCTGGCGGCGATGAACCTGCCCACCTTCAATTCGATGTCGGCCGAGGCCGCACGCGCCTTTCTCGACCAGCTGAACGCGGCCCGCCCACCCGGCCCGGCGGTGGGCGAGATCCTGGACGGCACGCTGCCCGGCGCGGCCGGCCCGCTGCACTACCGGCTCTACCGCCCGGCCACCCCCGGCCCGCACCCGGTGGTGGTGTACTTCCACGGCGGCGGCTGGGTGCTGGGCCGCCATGACAGCGACGACCCGCTGTGCCGCGACCTGTGCAAGCGCAGCGGCTGCCTGATCGTCTCGGTCGACTACCGGCATGCGCCCGAGGCGCGCTTCCCGGCGGCGGCCGACGACGGCACGGCCGCCGTGCGCTGGGTGTCCGACCATGTGGCCGCACTGGGCGGCGCGCCCGGTCCGGTGGCCGTGGCCGGCTGGAGCGCCGGGGCCAATGTCGCCGCTGTCGCCTGCCAGCAGCTGCGCGACAACGGCGGCCCGGCAATTGCCGGCCAGTTGCTGCTGACCCCGGTGACCGATTGCGACATGGACACCCCGTCCTACCGCGACAACGCCGACGGCTATGTGCTGACCGCGCCGCTGATGCAGTGGTTCTGGGACTACTACGCCGACCCGGCCGACCGCGCCCACCCCAAGGCCAGCCCGCTGCGTGCCGACAGCCTGGCACATCTGCCGCCAGCCTGCATCGTCACCTGCCAGTTCGACCCGCTGCGCGACGAAGGTGTGGCCTATGCCAAGGCCCTGGCGGCTGCCGGCAACCGGGTGCAGCACATCCCGGCGCGTGGCCACACCCACACCTCGCTGACCATGGTCGATGTGGTGGTCTCGGGTGAGCCGCTGCGCGCCGAGATGGCGGCTGCGCTGCAAGGCTTCTTCCAGCGCACGGCGGTGCCGGCCTGAATCGGGCGCCGCCATGCAGGATCTGACCAACTGCAGCGTCGACGCGCTGGCCGCCCTGGTGCCCGACGGCGCCAGCCTCACACTGCACAAAGGCGACGAGCCCGATGTGCCGATGGCCTTGGGCCTGGCGCTGATCCGCCGCGGCGTGCGCGGCCTGCACATCATCACCCTGCCCACGGCCGCCTACCCGGCCAGCGGCATGCTGGTCGACCTGCTGATCGGCGCGGGCTGCGTCGCCAGTGTCGAGACCTCGGGCATCTCGCTGCATGAGCTGGGCGCGGCACCGCGCTTCAGCGCGGCGGTGAAGGCCGGCACGCTGCGGGTGCTGGACGCCACCTGCCCGGCGGTCTATGCCGGCCTGCAGGCAGGTGCCAAGGGCCAGCCATTTGCGCCGCTGCGCGGGCTGATCGGCTCGGACCTGCTGCGCCACCGGCCCGACTACAAGACCATCGCCAACCCGATGGCCACGGCCGCCAACGCACCCGACCCGATCGTGGTGGTGCCGGCCATCAACGCCGACTTTGCGCTGTTCCATGCCAGCCAGGCCGACGCCGAAGGCAATGTCTGGATCGGCCGCGACCGTGACCGCCTGCTGGCTGCCCACGCTGCCAACAGCGTGCTGGTGACGGTGGACCGGCGCGTGGCCGGCAGCTTCTTCGACGACGAAGCCATGGCGGCGGGCACCATCCCGGCGGCCTACATCGACGCGCTGGCGGTGGTGCCCGGTGGCTGCTGGCCGATGGACCTGGACGGCCGCACCGACCTGGACGCGGTGCGCCGCTACCAGCAAGCCGCCCGCAGCGACAGCGGCTTTGCCGACCACCTGCGCATCTTGCTGGCCGGCAACGGGCTGCCGGCATGACAGCGGCAGCCACCGCGCTGGCTGGTCCAACAGACAGCAAGCTGCCGGCCCGGCCGGAAGAGCTGTATGCCAGCTGCATTGCCGACCTGCTGGCCGGCGTGCGCCAGGTGGCCGTGGGCATGCTCTCGCCGGTCCCGGGCGCCGGCGCACTGCTGGCCAGTGCGCTGAGCACGCAGACCGGCGGCCCGCGCATGCGGGTGGCCATCCTGGGCAGCCGGCAGCACAACCGCTGGACCAATGGCGGCGCCGAGCTGTTCGACCTGGCCGGCCGGGGCGGCATCGACGCCTTCTTTCTCAGCGGTGGCCAAATCGACGGCCAGGCCAACATCAACCTGGTCGGCACCGGCGACTATCCCCAGACCACGGTGCGCTGGTCGGGCTCGTTCGGCTCGGCTTACCTGTACTTCCTGGTGCCGAGGGTCATCCTGTTCCGCTGGGAGCACAGCCGCCGCACCCTGGTGCGGCAGGTGGATTTCATCAGCGCACCGGGCCGGTCAGCGCCCGGCGTGCACCGCCCCGGCGGGCCGATCGCGCTGCTGACCAACCTGTGCCTGTTCCGCTGGCAGCGGGATGCCGGCCGGTTTGCCCTGGCCAGCCTGCACCCCGACCACACGCTGGAAGAAGTGCGCGACCAGACCGGCTTCGACTTCGACACGCCGGCTGCGGTGCCCACCACCGCAGCACCCGATGCGCAGCGCCTGGCCTTGCTGCGCGGCCCGGTGGCTGCGCAGATCGCCGATGTCTACCCGGCGTTTGCGCAGCAGGTGTTCGGCGCGGCGCTGGCCTGAGCCACGGCGCCGAGCGGTGGCTGGCAACCACAACCCGCCGGCCCGCGCGGGCTGAAGCCGGCCTGCGGCAGCCGCGTTCAGGCCGGCAGGTGCATGGGCGCGTGGCTGCCGAAGAACTGGGCGAAATGCGGCGAATAGCGCAGCATCGCCGTGATGCGCTCGTTGCGCAGTGTGTGCGGCGGCGCCAGTGGCTGCTGGTGCTGCAGCACCGGGTGCTGCTGCCCCTCGAGCACCGATGCCACAAGGTAGAAGTCGAAGGCAGGGTCGCGTTCGGCGGCACCGGCACCGGCCCATTGGCCACAGCCCAGCTTGAGCGCCCGCACCGCCGGGTCGACGGCGACCACCGTGTAGGGCCGCAGCGCTGCGTCCGCCGCCGCTGCGCTGCCCACCCGGTCTTCCCCGAACGGGCCGTTGACGATGCCGCGGTGCGCACAGCGCAGGCTGCCTTCAAACACCACCGCCGCCAGCAGGCCATCGGCTTCGGGATGGATGCGCGCAAACCGCGCCGGCAGGCCATCGATGACGCCTTGCAAGGCCAACGCCGCCGAGGGCGCATGGACCCGGTCATGCAAGCGGATGGCGCAAGGGCCGGCGAGCACGCCAACGACAGTGAAGCTGGGCAATGACAAGTCCATGATCGAGATCCGCAGCCGGCCCGGAATGGGTTGGTGACCGCATCCACTGTAGCCCCGGGAACCCTTGGCAGACCCCCCCTGACCCAGGGGCGCGCAGGCCCTGCGCACCGGCCGCAGGCCTGCTGCAGCAGCGGCAACTGCCGCTGCAGAAGGGCGCAGCGACCGGCCTGCGGCGCGCGCCTCAGGCCTTGGCCAGACCCGCCTGGATCAGCAGCGGCTTCACGCTGTTGAAGTAGTTCTCGGCAAAGCTGCGGTATTCGGCCGGGTTGCGCTTCCAGGGCACCTGGACATAGCGGCCCAGCAATTCCAGCGTGGCGGGGTCGTTGTTGGCGTCGTTGAAGGCCTCGTACAGGCTCTGCACGATGGCGGGCGGCATGTCCTTGGGGCCCACCAGGCCATAGGGGCTTTGGCCCACCGCGTCGATGCCACGCTCGCGCAGCGTGCCCACATTGGGGTATTTGGGCAGGCGCTGCTCGGTCACCATCGCCAGGATGCGGCAACGGCCGTCATCGACAAACGGGCCCCACTGCGACGCATCGGCCAGAAAATCGATCTGCCCGGCCAGCAAGGCCTGCATCCATTCGGCGCCGCCCTTGTAGGGGATGTGGTTGAACTTCGAGCCCACCTTCTGCTCGATCTCGATCATCATCAAGTGGCCCGAGCCACCGATGCCGCTGGTGCCGTAGGTGTGCTTCTCGGGGTTGGCCTTGCCGGCGGCAAACAGGTCGTCCACCGTCTTCCAGGGCGAATCGGCCCGCACCACCAGGGCAAAGGTGTACGACGACAGGCCGGTGATGAAGCTGAAGTCCCGCAAGGGGTGCCAGTTCACCGGCTGGTAATGCGGGTAGCGCAGGCTGTTGATGGTGAAGATCGCCAGGCTGTGGCCGTCGGGCTTGGCCGACATCAGCGCAGCGGGCGCCAGGGTGCCGGCCGCGCCGGCGCGGGCTTCCACCAGCACTTGCTGGCCCAGCACCTTGCCGACCTTTTCGCCGACCAGGCGCATGTGCAGGTCGGTGATGCCACCCACTGCAAACGGGTTGTAGACGGTGATCGGCCGGTCTGGCTTCCAGCGTGCTGCCGGCGTGGTCTGGGCCAGTGCCAGGCCGGGCGCAGCCAGCAAGGTGCCAAGGCCGGCGGCCAGCGTGCGGCGGCGGGGATCAGGGAGCGTGTCGGTCATGCGGAACCTCCTAAAGGTGGAGCTGCGATCTGACCAGCACCTGGGCCGCTCGGCCATGCGGGATGACACCCACCCAGGCCCAAAAAGCAGCCGGATGCCGGCCCACTGTCGCGTGGGTGCCAGGCCGGCGCGGCGGCGCGCGCCTTGCAGCGCCGGCTCAGGCGCCGTGGGTGCCCGCGTCCGCAGCGGCATCGCCGCCGGCAACATGGCCCGGCATGGCAGGGCCCACCGGCGGCGCGGCATCCAGCGCCTGGTCCAGCAGTTGCAGCGCAGCAGCGGCGAAGGCCAGCATGTTGGCCGCCCGGTCGGCCTGGCCGGTGCGCAGCAGGTGGTCGCGCTGCACCGGGCCGTCCACCGCCAGGCAGCTGTGGCCAGCCGGGTCGCCATAGGGGTTGCCGTCGGGGCCGGCGGCGCCGGTTTCGGCCAGGCCCCAGCTGGCGCGGAAGCGGCTGCGCTGGTGGCGTGCCAACAAGGCGGCATAGGGCGGGCTGGACGAGCGCATGCCCAGGGTGTCGTCGGCTGTCAGCGTGGTCAGCAGGCGGCCCGCGCGGCGGGTGTAGAGCACCGCGCCGCCCAAGTAGTAGGCCGACGCACCGGCACGCGACAGCAGCGCCGCCGACACCAGGCCGCCGGCCGAGGATTCAGCCACGGCCAGCGTCTCGCCACGCGCCACCAGCTTGTCGCCCACGCGGGCGCCCAGGTCGAACAATGCTGGCAGATCCATGCGGGTGTGCCTTTCAGGCAGACAAAGGCTGTGCACTGGCCGGCAGCAGCAGCCGGGTGTGCAGCGCGCTGTGGTCGTCCAGCTGGTAATCGCGGAGCTGGAACACCAGGCTGACCAGCAGGCGCGGGTGCACCGAGGGCGACTGCGCCTTGTGCAGACCGAAGGTGTCTTCGGCAAAGCCCATGCCGGCCGGGCCGTGCAGCTCGCGCATGGCGGCAGCGCCGTAGCCAGCGGCCACCTGGGCGTCGGTCCAGCGCTTCTTCTGGAAGCCTTCGACCGTCAGCTGCTTCCAGCCCGGCCGGTGCGACTGCAGCACGAAGTGGTGGGATCCATCACCAGCCTGCACCGGGGTGATGTAGAAGAAAAACTTCAGGAAGGCCCAGTCGTCGATGTCGCGGTGGAAAAAATGCGCCGCCTTCTTGCGCGTCTTCTCGTCGGCATCGGTGGGAAAGGTCCACCACAGCTGGCGTGACACCAGTTGCGCGCCGGCGCCCAGGTAGGCGCGGGCGATGGCATGCACCAGCGGTGAATCGCACAGCGCGCGCATCGCCTCACAGCCCTGCTCGGGGTTGAAGTACACCGCTTTCAGGATCGGCTGGCCCAGCGCGGCCTCGGCCTGGGTGCGCTGTTGCGGCAGGAAGCCATGCGCCGGGTTCTCGTAGGCAAAACAGGGCGTGGCAGCGGCCCAGCGCAGGATGTCGGCCACCACGGCGGGCCGCAACTGCAGCTGCGGTGCCAGGCCGTCGCGCTCCAGGTCGGCCAGCATGCTGGCCGGGCTGGCGCTGGTCTGCACCGGGTCGGCTGCCGCAGCGGGCAGGTCTGCCGTGCGCCGGCGCCAGCCGCCGCGCCCGCGCCATGGCCAGCCGCCGCACGCCGCTGAAGCGGGCGATGCGCTGCATCACTTCATAACTGGTGCGTGACAGCAAGGACCCGGACATGGCGGCTGCGCAGAGTGGAGCGTGGATGATAAAGGCCGCCCAGCCGCTAGCCGGCCCGCCGTGACCAGGCGCGGGTGTCACCCATGCGGTGCGGCGCCGGCGCCGCGTTCGGCACACTCCGGCGATGCCACGCCAGACTCAACTCCGACCCCAAGCTCGGCCAGCCACCCGGCCGCATTTGTCGCCGCACGGCGCACGGCCAATCGCAACGCCGCCCGGCGTCCGGCCATGAGCCAGTTCGACGACGACACCCGGGTGTTGCCCGGCGACAGCCCCGGCCGCTACAGCGGCCAGGTGCACCCGGCCTGGAACATCGGCGCCAACCCCAACGGCGGCTACCTGCTGGCGCTGGCCGCCCAGGCGCTGCGGCAGTGCGCACCCGGTCAGCCCGACGCCCTGAGCATCACGGTGCACTACCTGCGCCCCGGCCTGCCGGGCCAGCCCTGCCAGATCGACACCCAGCTGCTGCGCAGCGGCCGCAGCCTCAGCACCGTGCGGGCCACGCTGCTGCAGGACGGCAGCCCCCGGCTGGAAGTGCTGGCCGCGATGGGCAATCTGGCCGACACCGCCAACGCCCCACCGCCGCTGATCAGCCTGCCGCAGCCCAGCATCCCGCCGCCCGAGGCCTGCCCGGGCCGGTCGGCCGCCGCCCAGGGCGTGTCCATGTCCATCCTGGAGCGGCTGGACATCCGCCTGCACCCTGGCCAGGCCCAGCCCGGCGCGGTGGGTGCGGCGCGGGTCAGCGGCTGGATCCGCTTTGCCGACGGCCGCCCGCCCGACGCCCTGGGCTGCCTGCTGATGGCCGACGCCTTTCCGCCGGCAGTGTTCGGCCTGCTGGGCATGGTGGGCTGGGTGCCCACGATCGCGCTGACCGTGCAGCTGCGCGGCCACCCGGCGCCAGGCTGGCTGCTGGGCGAATTCTGGTCACAAGACCTGCGCGACGGCCGGGTGGTGGAAGACGGCGCGCTGTGGGACAGCAGCGGCCAATTGGTGGCGCAATCGCGCCAGCTGGCCCTGGTGCGGCCAGCCTGATGGCGCTGCAGTGAGCACCAGCAGCGCCACCGCCAGCACGGCCGACACGGCCCGGCGCGCCGCGCTGGTGGGCACTGGCGGCTACCTGTTTGCCTGCCTGCTGTGGGGCCTGAACCTGCCCTTGTCGGCGGCGCTGCTGCAGCACTTCGATCCGTTCTGGGTGTCGCCACTGCGCTATGTGGTGGCCACCCTGCTGCTGGGCGCCATGGTGCTGGCCACCGCCGGGCCGGCGCAGCTGCGCTGCCCCATCCCGCTGTGGCGGGTGGCCGTGCTCAGCCTCTGCGTGGCCGGCTTTCTGGTGCTCTACAACCTGGGCCTGTTCCACACCCACCCGATGACGGTGGCCGCCATCTCGGCCGGCTCGCCGGTGTATGTGGCGGTGGTGTCGCGGCGTGATGACCGGCGCCCGGCTGGAGCGCGGCTTCTGGGGCGCCACCCTGCTCACGCTGATCGGCGCCGGCATTGCCGTGGCCGGCCGCAGCCGCGCCCTGGCCGAGGCTGGCGGCCCGCCAGCCGGCGCCAGCCTCAGCCCGCAGGGCGGTGAACTGCTGGTGGTGCTGGCCATCTGCAGCTGGACGGCCTATTCCATCCTGGCCCAGCGCTGGTTTGCGCCCAGCACGCCGCAGCTGCGCCGCACCTACCTCACCACGGTCTGGGCCCTGCCCTGGCTGCTGGGGTTCTGGGCGCTGGCGCGCGCCACCGGCCTGGCCGGGCGCGCCCAACCTGCAGCCGGCACCACTGCCGGTGCTGCAATTGCTGGTGGCCGCCGTGTTGTGCACCGCGCTGGCCACCGTGGCCTGGAACACCGGCGTCAACCGCCTGGGCATCCAGACCGGCGGCCTGTGGCAGAACACCGTGCCGGTGTTTGCCGTGCTGATCTCGCTGCTGTTTTTCGGCGTGCAGCCGCTGGCCGAGCAATTGGTCGGCGGCGCCGTGGTGCTGGCCGGGGTGCTGTACATGCAATGGCAGCGCAGCCCGGCTCGGCAGAAATCTCCAGTTCCCACCCCCGCCACAAAGGACTAAGCTTTCACCATGATCGACACACCTGACGCCCCCACCACCACCGCCGCCGCACCGGTCCGCATGATCGACGGCATTCCGCTCACGCCCAAGCAGGTCACCGTGATCGGTGCCGAGACCATGGCGCCGGCACCCACCGTGGCCGAAGAGCGGCTGCGCCGCAAGCAGAAGCTGGCCGGTGCGCTTGCGCATCTTCGGCCGCTTCGGCTTCGGCGAAGGGGTGGCCGGCCACATCACCGTGCGCGACCCCGAGTTCCCCGACCACTTCTGGGTCAACCCGCTGGGCCTGTCGTTCCGCCACATGAAGGTGTCGGACCTGCTGCTGGTCAACCACCACGGCGAGGTCGTCATCGGCAAGCATGCGGTCAACCGTGCCGCCTATGTGCTGCATGCGGCCGTGCACGCCGCGCGGCCCGACGTGGTGGCCGCCGCCCATGCCCATTCGGTCTACGGCAAGGCCTTCAGCGCGCTGGGCGTGCCGCTGGACCCGCTGACGCAGGACGCCTGCGTGTTCTACGAGAACAACGTGGTCATCGCCGAGCATGGTGGCGCCGTGGTGTTCGAGACCTCGGCCGGCGCAGGACTTCGCCCGCGCCTTCGGCCAGCACCGCGCGGCCATCCACCAGAACCACGGCCACTTCACCGTGGGCGCGTCGGTCGACGAAGCGGTGTTCTGGTACGTGTGCTTCGAGCGCTGCGCCCAGGCCCAGTTGCTGGCCATGGCCGCCGGCAAGCCCAAGCTGGTGCCGCATGCGTCGGCCGTCTACACCCGCGAAAACGCCGGCAGCGCCGCTGTGGGCTGGACCCACTTCCAGCCGCTGTGGCAAGAGATCTGCCGCACCGACCCCGAGCTGTTCGACTGAGCTTCCTGCCAGGCGCCTGCACCCGGTAGCGCCCCCCAAGGCAGGACCACCCTGCCCTGGTGATCGTGACGGTGGGCCGGCTGGTGGTCGGGCGGGTGCCGAGGCCAGCCGACACCAAGCGGCCGCCACCGCATCCCAGCATATGGCGCCTGCACACAATGGGCGATGCAATTTGTCGTCAGTGCGCTGGGCAGCGCCGGGGATGTGCACCCCTTCATCGCCATCTCGCAAGCGCTGCAGGCGCGCGGGCACCCGGTGCAGATGGTCGCGGCGCCCTTCTTCGAGGCCCGCATCCGCCGTGCCGGCATCGGCTTCACAGCGCTGGGCGCACCGGGCGACCATGAGCGCCTGCTGCTGCAGCCTGCGCTGTGGCAGCCGCGCCAGGGCCTGCGCTTGGTGCTCGACGAAGTGCTCAAACACCTGCGCGACGCCGTCGCTGTGACGGCAGCGGTCAGCCAGGCGCCTGGCACCGTGCTGGTCGGCAGCTCGCTGTCCTGGGGCCTGCGCCTGGTGCAGGGTAAGCGTCCGGCGAACCCGTCTTGACGACGGGGCTGGTTCTCAGCGTTGGCGTGCGGTGGCTGCCAGCGATGCGGCAGCAACTCGCCGACGCGGCTGGCCGGCTGCGTCGGCAGTCGCTCGAGCACGTCGCGCAGGTACGCGTGCGGCTCGTGCCCGTTCAGCCGCGCCGAGTGCACCAGGCTCATCACCGCTGCGGCACGCTTGCCCGCACGCAGGCTGCCGGCGAACAGCCAGTTGTTCCTGCCGATGGCGATCGGGCGGATCTGGTTCTCGACCCAGTTGTTGTCGATGGGTAATTCACCGTCGTCGATGAAGCGCACCAAGGCCTGCCAGCGCTTGAGGCTGTAGTCGATCGCCTTGGCCGTGGCCGAGCCGTCGGGCACCTTCTGCCGCTGCTGCGTCAACCACTGGTGCAGCGCGTCGGCCACGGGTTGGCTCTTCTCTTGCCTGATCGTTCTGCGTTCGCTCGGCTGGCAGGTCCCGCACCTCGCGCTCGACCTCGTAGAGCTTGCCGAAGAACTTCAGCGCCTGCTCGCCGACCTGGCTGCCGTGGTTGGCCCACAGCTCGTGGAACTTGCGCCGCGCGTGCGCCATGCAGCCGGCCTCCGTCACGCCGAGCTCGAAGCAGGCCTTGTAGCCGCTGAAGTCATCGGTGACGAGCTTGCCCTGCCAGCCGGGCCTGTGCTCGGTACCCGGCAATTCGAGGAAGTCGCGCACATGCTGGCCGCCGCGGCTGTCGGCGAAGTCGAAGACGACCGCCTTCATCGGATTGAAGCTCGTCGTGCAGTAGCTCCACAGGTAGGCCTTGTGCGTCTTGCCATCCTTGGGTGCCCGGGCTTGAGCATGGCCACCGGCGTCTCGTCGGCGTGCAGCA
>CAWJOQ010000005.1:0-12150 GCA_963844485.1 uncultured beta proteobacterium | reverse complement strand
CAACGGCAGCTACGACGCCTTCAACCTGGGCGGCGTGGCCAATGCCGCCATCATCTCGGTGGCCGAAGGCGGTGGCGGTGCTGCCTGGCAGGCCGCGTTTGCAGCTGCCGACCCGGGCGCCACCCGCGGCACCATCGGCGGCCTGCTGCAGCCGGGTGGCAGCAACAGCCTGACCTTCCGGGTGGACACTATCCTGAACCCGTTTTTCACCTTCGGCGCCATGGCGGTGCCCAGCAACGACTTGTTCATCGGCAACGACAGCCCCACCGAATACCGCCTGTTCGACGCCGGCGGCAACCTGCGCATCAGCACCATCGGCATCAAGGCCACCGAGATCTGGGATGCTGGCTCCGAGGTGTTCGACCCGGCGGCAGCGGCCTTCGTCGGCAACAACGACCTGCGCCGTGACCAGAATTCGGTGGTGGCGTTCAACTTTGCTGAATTCGCGGCCTTCAACGGCCTGACCACCGGCGCCGGCTACACCTTCAACAGCGCCTTGACGGCCGACAGCGATGTCTACCGCATCGCCTTTGGCGTGTCGCCCGTGCCCGAGCCGGGCAGCTACGCGCTGATGGCCGCAGGCCTGGCAGCCCTGGGATTCATGGCGCGCCGCCGCCGCAGTGGCGCGCCGCAGGGTGATGCGTTGGCCGGCTGAAGCACGGCCCGGGCCGCTCTGTTCCAATCTGTGGCCGGTGCTGCACATCCGTCAACCGGCGGCACCGGCCACCCATGAACGAACACCTGCTGCTGGTTGAAGACGACGATGCCATCGCGGTGGCCCTGCGCCTGCACCTGGAAGACGCCGGCTACCGCCTGCACCGCGAGGCCGACGGCCGCCACGCCATGGCCGCCATCGACCGGCAGCGCTGGGACCTGGTGCTGCTGGACCTGATGCTGCCCGGCGCCGATGGCTGGGAAGTCTGCCGCCACCTGCGGGCCCGGCATGCCGACGTGCCGGTCATCATGCTCAGCGCACGGTCGGCCGAGGCGCACCGGGTGCTGGGGCTGGAACTGGGCGCCGACGATTACGTCGCCAAGCCGTTTTCGATGCTGGAACTGGTGGCGCGCATCCGGGCGCTGCTGCGGCGCATCGAACAGATGCGGTCGGCCAACGCGCCGAAACAGGACTTCCGCTTCGGCCCGTTTCGACTGGACACCGTGCGCCGCGAACTGGTGCGCGGTGAAGAACCGCTGCCCCTGACGCTGCGCGAATTTGACCTGCTGCACTTTCTGCTGAAGCATCCCGGCCGGCCCTTCAGCCGTGGCGAACTGCTGCAGCGGGTCTGGGGTGACGGCTTTGACGGCTACGAGCACACCGTCAACTCGCACATCAACCGGCTGCGCAGCCGCATCGAGGACAACCCACGCACGCCCCAGCGCATCGTCACGGTCTGGGGTGTGGGCTACCGCTTCGATGGCGACGCCGCGCCATGAAGCCGGCGCGGTCCTTCGCCACCCGGCTGTCACTGGCGCTGGCCTTGCTGCTGCTGGCCTACGGTGCCTTTGTTGCGCTGCTGGGGCGCCAGGTGGCGGCAGAACAGGAGCAAGAATCCTTGCAGCGCCTGTCGCACGGCCTGGCCAGGGCACATCGTCGGCCACTGGCCGGAGATCGCGTCGACCAACCGCGACGAGGCCGACCGCGCGGCCCGGGGCGCCTTGCTGTCGATGCTGATGACGGTCAACCCCGGCGTGCAGGTCTACCTGCTGGACGCCGACGGCCGGGTGCAGCACTACATCGGCGAGCCCGGCATGGTGCGGCAGGCGCAGGTGGACCTGGAACCGGTGCGCGCCTTTCTGGCCGGCGCCGCCTTGCCGCTGCGCGGCACCGACCCGATGGGGTCGGGCGTGCCGCGCATCTTCAGTGCAGCGATGTTTCCGGTGCGTGCTGGCGACAGCCGTCCGCCGGGCTATCTGTACGTCATGCTCGACAGCCAGGCGCGCGATGCGGTGACCGCGCAAGTGGGTGCCGAACGGGTGTGGCGCGGCGCCGCGCTAGCGGCCGCCATCGGCCTGCTGGTGACCTTGGGGCTGGGCCTGTTCACCTTCCGCCGCCTGAGCCTGCCCTTGCACCAGCTGGCAGCGCGCTTGCGTGGCTACAGCCAGCTCGGCGGGGCGCCAGACGGCCATGCCACCACAGCCGCCGCAAGCCGATCCGGCGACGAAGTGCAGGCCATCGGCGCCGCCTTCGACGACATGCGCCAGCGCATCGAAACGCAGGCCGCGCGTGAACAACGGCAGGTGGCCGACCACCGCGAAATGATGGCCAGCGTGGCGCATGACCTGCGCACGCCCTTGACAGCGCTGCACGGCCACCTGGAGGCGCTGGCCGGCGATGCCGTACCCGACGCCGACCGGCGCAGCGCCGTGCTGCAGGCGGCCCTGGCGCAAAGCCGCAAGGTCGGCCGCCTGTCGCAGCAGTTGTTCGAGCTGGCTGCGCTGCAATCCACCCAGCAGGTGCTGCACCGCGAACGCTTCAGCCTCGACGAGGTGGTGACCGATGCGGTGCAGAAGTTCGGCGTCCATGCGGCAGTGCCGGCTGTCCTGCTGCAGGGCCTGCCGCCCGGCCGGCTGGAGCTGGACGGCGATCTGCAACTGATCGAGCGCGCCCTGACCAACCTGATCGACAACGCGCTGCGCCACGCGCCTGGCAGCCAAGCGGTGCTGGTGAGCCTGCGGCGCGAAGGCACACAAGCCGAGATCGTGGTCGAAGACGCCGGGCCAGGCCTGCCCGGTGAACTGCACCAGCGGCTGGACCAGGGCCTGTCGCTGCGCGACCCGCCGATCAAGCGCAGCAGCGGTGGCATCGGCGGCCTGGGGCTGGCCATTGCACAACGAGTGGCGGTGCTGCACGGCGGCAGCCTGCGGCCACTGCCGGCACCGCTGGGCGGCACGCGCCTGTGTCTGGCACTGCCGCTCGCCGGCTAGTGCGCGCGGGCGGGCCAGGCGCAGCGCTGGCTCAGCGCAAGATCAGCACCGGCACGTCGCTCAGGCGCAGCAGCGTGGTGGTGGTGCTGCCGACGATCAACTGGCGCAGGCGGGAATGGCCGTAGGCGCCCATCACCAGCAGCGCCGCGCCCTGGGCCTGGACCAGGGCGGGCAGCAATTCTTCAGGGTCGCCGGGCAGCAGCGCTGCGCTGGCGTCAAAACCAGCCGCCACCAGGGTCTGCACGGCGGCGTCCAGCTGCTGGCGCGCCCCGGCTGTCTCGCTGCCTGCCATGGCCACCAGCACCGGCAGGCCCGCCAGCAGCGGACTGCGGGCCACGGTGTCGACTGTCTGGCGCGCCGTGGCGCTGCCGTCGAACGCGATGACAAAACGCTGCGGCGCCAGAAACTGCGCCCCGGTGGCCACCAGCACCGGGCGCTTGACCGCCCGGATCAGCCGCTCCACATGGTGGTCGAGGTGGATCTTGGCCGGGCTGCTGGCATGGTGGTGTGCGCCCAGCACAAACAGCCGTGCGTCTGGCTCCAGGTCCAGCGCCGCATCGACCAGCGCGCCATGGCGCAGGCGGCCGTCCACCTGTGTCAGCTGGGCCGCCGACGCGCGGGCATGGGCTGCGCTGAGCAGGTGGCGCCCCACCTCTTGGGCCAGCTTGCTGCGCTGCGCGTCGATGGCGCTCAACTGCTGCAACAGCAGCTCTTGGGCGCCCAGGCCGATGGCGCCGCTGTAGTCGCTGACAGCGGCACGCTCGGGATGGCGTTCCAGCACATGCAGAAACTCCAGAGGCACGGCAAGCCGCTGCGCCGACCAGATGGCGCAGTCGATCACGGCGCTGGTGTTGGGCCGCTCGTCGATGCAGGCATAGACCTTGTTCATGCTTGTCTCCCGGTTCAGTGCGTCAGGGCATCGGCTGCGCCCGCTTTGTCGTGCACGGCAAAGCGCTCCACCAGGGTGGCGCTGGCCTCGTTCAGGCCGCTGACCTCGACCTCGGCACCCTCGCGCTTGAATTTGAGCACCACCTTGTCGAGCGCATGCACGGCGGTGATGTCCCAGAAATGGGCCCGGCTCAGGTCGATGTGCACCTTGGCCACCACTTCCTTGAAGTCGAAGGCGCCGATGAAGGCCTCGGCCGACGCGAAGAACACCTGGCCCACCACGCCATAGCGGCGCACTTGTGTGGCCGCATCCAGGCTGCGGTCCACCCGCAGCAGCTTGCCCACCTTGTGCGCAAAGAAGATGCCCGACAACAGCACGCCGACAAACACGCCCTGGGCCAGGTCATGGGTGAACACGGTGACCACGACCGTGGCGATCATCACCAGCGACGAACTCGGCGGGTGCTGGCGCAGCTTGCGCACCGAATCCCAGTTGAAGGTGCCGATGCTGACCATCATCATCACCGCCACCAGCGCCGCCATCGGGATCTGGCTGACCCAGGGACCCAGAAACACCACCATCACCAGCAGGAACACGCCGGCCACCAGCGCCGACAGGCGGCCGCGCCCGCCCGATTTCACATTGATCACCGACTGGCCGATCATGGCGCAGCCGGCCATGCCGCCGATGAAGCCGGTGGCGATGTTGGCCACGCCCTGGCCCACGCATTCGCGGCTCTTGTTGCTGCTGGTGTCGGTGAGCTCGTCGACGATGGACGCCGTCATCATCGACTCGAGCAGGCCGACCACCGCCAGCGTCATCGCATAGGGCAGGATGATCTGCAGCGTCTCCAGGTTCAGCGGCACGTCGGGCAGCAGGAACACCGGCAGGCTGTCGGGCAGCTGGCCCATGTCGCCCACGGTGCGGATGTCCAGCTGCAGCAGCATGGACACGGCGGTCAGCACGACGATGGTCACCAGCGGTGATGGCACCGCCCGGGTGATGTACGGAAAGCCGTAGATGATGGCCAGGCCAGCCGCTGTCATGGCGTAGACCACCCAGCTGACGTTGATCAGCTCGGGCAGCTGCGCCATGAAGATCAGGATGGCCAGCGCGTTGACAAAACCGGTGATGACCGAGCGCGACACAAAGCGCATCAGCTTGCCCAGTTGCAGCAGGCCGGCTGCGATCTGCAGCACGCCGGTCAGCACGGTGGCCGCCAGCAGGTACTGCAGGCCATGCTCCTTGACCAGCAGCACCATCACCAGGGCCATGGCGCCAGTGGCGGCCGAGATCATGCCGGGCCGGCCGCCGGTGAAGGCGATGATCACGGCGATGCTGAACGACGCATACAGGCCGACCTTGGGGTCGACGCCCGCGATGATGGAAAACGCGATGGCCTCGGGGATCAGCGCCAGCGCCACAACCAGGCCAGCGAGCAGGTCGCCACGGACATTGGACAGCCAGTCCCGGCGGAGAGATTCAATCGACATGAGCGAAAGCGGCGTACCTGGCGTCGGCCAGCACGTGCGGTGGAGTGGGTTGAGAGATCCATCGGCCAGCAGGCAGCGCGGGTGGGCGCTGTGGCGGCAAGTGGCGGCAGGGCAGATGCTGGGACCGAGCCCGTTGCGCCTAGGGCGGTGCGGGCTGCCCCGCAGCGGAGTTGCGGGGTCTGCGGGGCAGGCTACGGGGGCGTCACCGAACAGAAATAGCCGCGTGGCAGGCCGCTGCCGGCAAAGCACGCGTCGCCGGGCTTGCAGGGCATCAGATGTTGCAGCACAGCATGAGTTTAACCGCCGGGCTCTGCGGGGGCCGGGCCGGTGGCTGGACTGGCAGCCGGCGCCTGGCGCGGCCGCTGCGGCCCGGCCAGGCGCCAGAACGCCGGCAGCAGGGCCTGCACATCGGCGCGCCGGTAGCGCTGGTCCAGCAGCCACAGCCAGCCTGTGTCGTCTGGCGTGCGCAGCACCCGCCCGGCGGCCTGCACCACCCGCTGCATGGCCGGCACCAGGTCGGCATAACCATGGCCGGCGCCGAACAGCCGGTCCAGCCGGGCCTGGATGTGGTCTTGCGCCGGTGACACCGGCGGCAGGCCCAGCGTGGCGATGAAGGCGCCGATCAGCAGCGACCCGGGCAGGTCCACACCTTCGGCAAACACCCCGCCCAGCACCGCAAACGCCACCCCCTGCCCCTGGGCGTGGAAGCGGCCCAGAAAGTCGCTGCGGGCCTCTGCCGTCATGCGCCGCGCCTGGCGCCACTGTGCGATGTCGGGGCGCTGGCTGGCCAGCAGGTCGGCCGCCTGCGTCAGGTAGGCAAAGCTGCTGAAGAAGGCCAGGTAGTTGCCGGGGTGCTGGTCGAACTGCAGCGCGATGGTGGCCACCAGGGGCTGCAGCGACCGCGCCCGGTGGGCATAGCGGGTGGACAGGCCGTCGGCCACCCGCACCGTCAGGTGCTCGGCCGCAAAGGCCGGCGGCACGTCGATCCAGGCCGTGGTCTCGGGCAGGCCCAGCAGTGCGATGGCATAGGCCGGCGGCGCCAGCGTGGCCGAGAACAGCGTGCTGCTGTGCAGTGCGGCGAAGCGCTGGCGCAAAAAGCCGGCCGGCACCACGTTGCGCACGCTGACGGCCAGTTCACGGTGGCTGCTGGCCTTGCCGCTGCGGGTGTCGCCGCTGCGGCCAGCGCCGGCGTCGTGGCTGTCACCAGCGCCGCTGCCACCGCCTTCGGCCATGTCCCCAGCGCCAGCCTGACCGGTCTGCAGCTCGAACAAGGAATGTGCGCCCAGGCTGTCCACCAGCTTCAGGAAGCGCTGCAACAGAAAGTGGAAGTTGAGCAGCGGGCCGACGCTCAAGGGCTGCTGGTTGAAATGCTCGGACAAGGCACCGGCGGCGGCCTGCAGCGCCTGCACAAAGGCATCGGGCGCGGTGTCGAGCACCACGTAGGCAGGGCTGGCATCGGCACTGGCGTCGGCCGCCATATCGGTGGCGGTGGCGGTGGCGGTGTCGCTGGCAACGTCGCCGGCAGCTCCGGCGTGGCCACCGCTGTTGTCGAGCAGCGCGTCGGTGGCGCGGCACAGCGCGTCCAGCGGGCCGCGCAAGGCAGCGGGTGCGGCCTGGGCAGCGGCCAGCAGCTGGCTGCGGTGCAGCTCGGCGCTGTACATGCGCCGGGTGCGGTCGACCAGGTTGTGCGCTTCGTCCACCAGCACTGCCAGGCGCCAGTCCAGCGCCTGCAGCAGGCCCCACAGCAGGCCATGGCTGTCAAACAGATGGTGCACATCGCCCACCAGCACGTCGGCCCAGCGCACCAGCTCCTGGCCCAGGTAGTAGGGACAGATGCCGTGGCGCAAGGCGATGGCGCGCTGGGTGGGCGCGTCCAGCCAGCCGGTCTGCACAGCGTCCTGGCGGGCCGCCGGCAGGCGGTCGTAGAAACCCCGGGCCAGCGGGCAGGCGTCCGGGTGGCAGGCCTTGTCGGGGTGCACGCAGCCTTCGTCCTTGGCCACCATCGCCTGCACCCGCAAGGCCAGGCCGGCCGTGCCGGCGCGCAGGCCGCCCAGGGCGTCCAGCGCCGTCAGCCGCCCGGTGCCCTTGCAGGTCAGGTAGGCGATCTTGTCGATGCCCTGGCCGGGCATGGCCCGCAGCAGTGGAAACAGCGTGCCCACCGTCTTGCCGATGCCGGTGGGCGCCTGCGCCAGCAGGCAACGCCCGCTGGCCGCCGTGCGGTACACCGCCTCGGCCAGGCTGCGCTGGCCGCTGCGGAACCCAGCCTCAGGAAACACCAGCTGCTGCAGCGCCTGGTCGCGCGCATGGCGGTGGTCGGCCTCTTGCCGGGCCCAGTGCAGAAATGCCTGGCAGCGGCCAGCCAGCGCCGCCTCCAGCTCGTCGGCGCCGCAGACCTGGTGCAGCACCGTCTCGGTCTGGCTGGCCACGTCGAAATACACCAGCGCCAAGGCGATCTCGGGCAGGCTGCGGGCACGGCAGAACAAGGCGCCGTAAGTCTGCAACTGGGCCCAGTGCAGCTGGCGCCGGTTCTCGGGGATGGTCTCGGGCAGGCCGCGGATGGTCTTGACCTCCTCCAGGCAGCGGCGGCGCGGGTCGTAGCCGTCGGCCCGGCCACGCAGGCGCAGCGCGCCGCAGCTGGTCTCCAGGGAGATTTCGGTCTCGTAGTCCTGGCCACGGCGCTGGGCCACCGTCTGCTGGCCTTGCAGCCCTTCCAGCGCCGTGGCTGCGGGCGTGAAACGGCGGTCCAGGTCACCCCGCTTGGCGGTGAACTCGCACAGCGCCCGCACCGACACGGTGTAGGCCCAGCCCGGCACGGGCGCAGGCGCAGGCGCGGTGGCGGTTGCGGGCGCTGCAGTGGGTGGCAGGTCCTGGGACATGGCGGCCATTGTCGGCACGCCGCTGCGTGGCACCCGCCAGGCCGGCGCGGCGCAAGGGCATGGGCAGCCGGTGGGCCAGGCCTGCGCCCTATACCCCTATACGCCAGAGAATCAGGGCAGTGCCGCCAGCCAGACTGGCGCCAGCCCGCATCCCTGCCCTTTGGAGTCCGCTTGCCCACTGCCCGCCCCAAACACCGCCGCGGCGCCGCCACCTGGCCGCTGCTGGCTGCCGCCGCCCTGCTGGCACTGGCCCGCCCTGCCCTGGCCGGCTGCGACCCGACCATGGCCGCGTCGCCGCAGTTTTCACAGCAAGGCTGCGTGTTCCAGAACAAGGCCAACCCCAGGGCCCAGCCGTCACAGCCGGCATGGAAGATCTGGTCGCGCTTTCTCGCCCCGTCACCGCCCGGCACCACACCGACCGACCCGATCCCGGTGCGGCCGGTCACCCCTGCTGCGCTGGATGCGCTGGACAACAGCGCCAACCATGTGATCCGACTGGGCCATTCCTCCCATCTGCTCAAGCTGCAAGGCCGCTACTGGCTGATCGACCCGGTGTTCAGCGACCGGGTGTCGCCGGTCAGCTTTGCCGGCCCCCGGCGCTTCCATGCGCCGCCGCTGGCGCTGCAAGACTTGCCGCCGATCGAGGGCGTGGTGCTGTCGCACGACCACTACGACCACCTGGACCTGCCGACCATCGAATTCCTCAACGGCCGGGTGCAGCGCTACTTCGTGCCGCTGGGCGTGGGCGCGCGGCTGCAGGCGGCCGGCGTGCAGCCGCAGCGCATTGAAGAATTCGACTGGTGGCAGCGCAGCAGCCATGCCGGCGTGCAGATCAGCGCCACACCAGCGCAGCATTTCTCGGGCCGCACCCTGGCCGACCGCAACAGCACGCTGTGGGCCGGCTGGGTGCTGGAAAGCGGCGGGCAGCGCATCTTCTACAGCGGCGACACCGGCTACTTCGACGGCTTCCGCCAGATCGGCGAGCGTCTGGGCCCGATCGACCTGGCGCTGATGGAAAACGGCGCCTACGACAGCTTCTGGCCGGCAGTGCACATGCGGCCCGAAGAAACAGTGCAGGCCTTCCAGGACCTGGGCGCAAGCCTGCTGTACCTGGTGCACAACAGCACCTTCAACCTGGCCTTCCACATCTGGCAAGAGCCGCTGGAACGGGTGGCCAGCCTGGCCCAGGCCAAGGGGCTGGCGCTGGCCACGCCCGAAATCGGCGAGGTGCTGACCATCGGCCAGCCCCGCAACAATGTGCTGTGGTGGCAAGGCCTGCGCTGACGCCCTGCCGTTGCCGGGGCCAGCGTCGGTGTCGGTGTCGGTGTCGGTGTCGGGCCGCGTACCAGGCCAGGTTCAGCCGGCCGGCACCGGTGCCCGCATCCGCAGCAGGCTGGTGACCGCGCCAGTGGCGGCCAGCGCCGCGCCCAGCAACAGCGCCAGCCCGGGCACCTGGCCGGCCTGCACCGTCTGCAGCCCGTAGAGCAGGCCGATCAGCAATGCCCCCAGGGATTGGCCGGTCAGCCGCGCCGTGCCCAGCATGCCGGCAGCGCCGCCCGAGCGGTGGGGCGGCGCCGACGTGACGATGGTGTGGTTGTTGGGCGACTGGAACAGGCCGAAGCCGATGCCGCACAGCGCCAGCGGCCAGACCAGCGCCAGCCGCGACGGCTGTGCCGGCAGCAAGCCCAGCGCCAGCAGGCCCAGCGCCATCAGGCCCAGGCCGATGCCACCCAGCAGGCCGCTGGGGTAGCGGCCGATCAAGCGGCCGGCCAGCGGCGCCACCAGCACCGTGCCCAGTGGCCAGGTCGCCAGCAGCCAGCCCACTTCCCCCGCGCTGCGCTGCAGCCCGTGCAGCAGCAAAAAGGGCAAGGCCACGGCGGCCAGCGTCTGCGCACTGAATGCGCCCACCGACGTGCACATCGACAGGCGGAACACCGGGATCGCCAGCAAATCCACCGGCAGCAAGGGCACGGCCTGGCGCAGCTGGCGCCGCACATAGACCACGCCCACCAGCCCACCGCAGGCCACCAGCAACAGCGCCAGCCAGGGCGCGGCCGGCAACTGGCCATGCGGCACCAGGCGCTGCAGGCCCAGGAACAGCAGCAGGAACATGGCGGCATTGAGCACCGTGTCCAGCCAGGGGATGCGCACACCGGCTGGCGCCGGGTTGCGGTTGGGCGGCAGGCTGTGCCAGCCCAGCAGCAGCACCAGCAGGGCCAGCGGAATGTTCACCGCAAACAGCCAGGGCCAGGGGCCCAGCGACAGGATGGCCGCCGCCACCGCCGGCCCGGCCACCGAGGCCACCGCCACCACCGCCGAGTTGATGGCGATGCCCCGCCCCAGCAGGCGGGCCGGGTAGATCAAGCGCACCAGCGCGGCATTCACCGCAAACAGCCCGGCCGCACCTGCACCCTGCAGCGCCCGCGCCAGCGCCAGCTGGGTGGGCCCGGTGGCCAGCACGCTGGCCACCGAGGCCAGCATGAACAGCAGCACGCCGGCCACGTACACCCGGCGGTAGCCGAACAGATCCCCCACCATGGCCAGCGGCAGCAGCAGCACCAGCACTGCCAGCTGGTAGGCGGTGAGCAGCCACACGCCGTCGGCTTCATGGACCTGCAGGTCGCGCACGATGCCGGGCAGCGCCAGCGTGACCATGGTCGAGTCCAGCACCGACATGCCGATGCCCAGCAGCACGGTCAGCATGGCCCAGTGGCGCGCCGGCAGCGGCAGGCCGTCAGCGGGCGCGGGGGGCGCCAGGTCGGCGGGCGGCTTCAAGGGGCTGCCGGACGGCCGGTCGCCGCGCAGGCCCAGCCACCGCCACCGCCACCGCCACCGCCAATCGGCCAGCGGTCTGCCGGCCTGGCCCGGGTGGCGCCGGGCGGGCACGGCCGCGCTGGCCAGCGCCTGGAAGCTGCAAAAGGTGGACATGGGGCGATCGTAGCGAAGCGTGGTGCGCGGGCCGGCCGGGCTGCCAGCAGGCGGGGCAGGACCGGCGCACAGGCAGTCTGCATGCCTGCAGCACCGTCCGGGCGATGATGTGGATTCCTAGCAACCACGGCCCCAGCCCCATGGACAACTTCTCCAATTCACAGACCGTGCGCAAGCATGTGGTGGCCACCCGTGGTGGCGTGGTGGCGGCCCAGCACCGCCGCGCCGCCGAAGTGGGCGCTGCCGTGCTGGAAGCCGGCGGCGACGCGGTGGACGCGGCCGTGGCCACCTCGTTTGCCATCGGCGTGGTCGAGCCCTGGATGAGCGGCCCCGCCGCCGGCGGCTGCATGACACTGTGGCGCGCCGACGGCGGCCGCGCCGAAGTGGTGGACTACGGCATGCGCGCCCCGCTGGCGCTGAACCCGGCCGACTACCCGCTGGCAGGGGATGGCCGCACTGCCGATCTGTTCCCCTGGCCCAGCGTGGTGGGCGACCGCAACCAGCAGGGCGCCACCGCCGTGGCCGTGCCCGGCGTGGTGGCCGGCATGGCACTGGCCCATGGCCGCCACGGCCGCCTGCCCTGGCGTGAGCTGGTGCTGCCCGCAGCGGCGCTGGCCCAGCAGGGCATGATCGCCGACTGGTATTCGGGCCTGCTCACCGCGTCCACCGCCCGGGCCTTGTCGCTGGACCCGGATGCCGCGCGCATGTTCCTCGACGACGGCCTGTTCGCCATCGTCGAAGGCTGGACCGCCACCACCCAGCGCCACCTCGACCAGTCGGCGTTTGCGCGCACGCTCGAGCAGATCGCCGCCGAAGGCGCCGACGCCTTCTACCGTGGTGGCATCGCCCAAGCCCTGGTGCGCGACGTGCAGGCCAAGGGCGGCTGCCTGGGCCTGGACGACCTGGCCAGCTACCGCGCCGAATGGGTCGAACCGCTGACGATCGCCTACCGCGGCGGCCGCATCCACGCCCCGCCGGGGCTGACCGGCGGCCCCACGCTGGCCGCCGCGCTGGCCCTGCTGGACAAGGCCGGCCCGCC
>CAWJOQ010000004.1:0-40587 GCA_963844485.1 uncultured beta proteobacterium | reverse complement strand
GATGCTGCTTGGGGCTCTGAGCTGGCGCTGGGGTGTTGTTGATTGACGCCTTGCCAGTGCTTCGCCGTTGCGTTGCAGCCCGCCGGGTCCCGCCCCGGCTGGCGGGTACCTTTCTTGTCTGGCGACAAGAAAGGCACCAAAGAAACGCCTGCCAAACTGGGCGTACACCACCGCGTGCTTGCAACGGACCGGGCGCTGCGCCTCGCCTGTCCGGCTCGAACACCTTGCTATAGACGACCGCAGTCGCTTGGGCGCTGGTGAGGCTCAGCAGACCGCCATCTGAACAGCTTGCCGCATGCCATGCGTGCCTGGCCGGGGTCTGTGTGTCACAGCCCTGACCGGGGTGGCACGGCCGTGGAATGTGCCGCACTGCTTCCGGCTGACGCTGTTCGAGCCGGACAGGCGAGGCGCAGCGTCTGGGTCCAGACAAGCACTGGGTGTGGATCGCGCAGTTTGGAAAGCGCGTTTTGGGCCAGCCTTTTGGCGCGACAAAAGGCTGGTCGCCTGCCGGGGCGAGACCCGGCGCGCTGCACCGCACCGGCGAAGCCTTCGGAAAACCGCATCACCCCAGCGCCAGCAACGCGCCCCAACCGGCCCAAACTCAGCAGCGCTCGAACACCGCCGCGATGCCTTGGCCACCGCCGATGCACATGGTCACCAGCGCATAGCGGCCGCCGGTGCGGTGCAGCTCGTAGATGGCCTTGGTGGTGATGATGGCGCCGGTGGCGCCGATCGGGTGGCCCAGCGAAATGCCCGAGCCGTTGGGGTTGACCTTGGCCGGATCCAGGCCCAGCTCCTTCACCACGGCGCAGGCCTGGGCGGCAAAGGCTTCGTTGGACTCGATCACGTCCATCTGCGCCACCGTCAGCCCGCAGCGCGCCAGCGCCTTGCGGCTGGCCGACACCGGGCCGATGCCCATGATGGTGGGTTCCACACCGGTGTGGGCATAGCCCACCAGGCGGGCCAGCGGCTTCAGGTTCTGTGCCTTCACCGCATCGCCGGCGGCCAGCACCACGGCGCTGGCGGCGTCATTGATGCCCGAGGCATTGCCGGCTGTCACGCTGCCGTCTTTCTTGAAGGCCGGGCGCATCTTGCCCAGTGTTTCCACCGTGGTGTCGGCCTTCACATGCTCGTCGGTGTCAAAGGCGACCTCGCCCTTGCGCGACTTGATCATGACCGGAACGATCTGGTCCTTGAAGCGGCCGGCGGCGATGGCGGCAGCGGCGCGGCGGTGGCTCTCGGTGGCCAGCTCGTCCATCATGCTGCGGCTGATGCCGAATTGCTCGGCCACGTTTTCGGCGGTGATGCCCATGTGGATCTTGTGGAAGGGGTCGTGCAGTGCGCCCACCATCAGGTCGACCATCTGGGTGTCACCCATGCGGGCGCCAAAGCGTGCGCTGGGCATCAGGTAGGCGCCGCGCGACATCACTTCGCAGCCAGCACCAACAGCCACATCGCAGTCGCCCAGCAGGATGGCCTGTGCGGCCGAGACGATGGCCTGCAGGCCCGAGCCGCAGAGCCGGTTGACGTTGAAGGCCGGCGTTTCCTTGGGCAGGCCGGCGTTCATGGCGGCCACGCGGCTGAGGTACAGGTCGCGCGGCTCGGTCAGCACCACCGTGCCCATGGCCAGGTGGCCCACGCTGTCGGGCGCGGCGCCGGAGCGCTCCAGCGCGGCCTTCACGGCAACGGTGGCCAGGTCGACCGGTGCGGTGTCCTTCAGCGTACCGCCGAAGGTGCCGATGGCGGTGCGGGCGGCGCTGACGACGTAGACGTCACGGGGTGCGGACATGGTGGGGTCTCCTGGAAAGTGGTGTGGTGTGGGGGTCGTGCCGTGCAGGATAGCGACTCAATTTTGCATCGGGCTGACAGCGCGCCAGAGCGGCGCTGGCCGGTCGCAGGCACGTCGCCAAGGCGACCGCCCGTGCCTGGTGTGGGTGGTTGAATGCGGCCGCCTATCAACCCGCCCTTCAACCCGCCCGCCCGGAGCACGCCATGTTTGCCGAACCCTCTGCCCGCACCCAAGACCTGCTCGACCGCATGCGCGGCTTTTTCGACCAGCACATCTACCCCAACGAGGCGCGCCACCACGAAGAACTGCACCAGCGCCGCAAGAACGGCACGGCCTGGGAGCCGATGACGCTGATCGAGGAATTGAAGCCGCTGGCGCAGAAGGCCGGCCTGTGGAACCTGTTCCTGCCGCACAGCCACCGCGCACCCGAAGGCTTGAGCAACCTGGACTACGCCACGCTGTGCGAGCAGATGGGCCGGGTGATGTGGTCGGCCGAGATCTTCAACTGCAATGCGCCCGACACCGGCAACATGGAGACCATCGAGCGCTATGGCAGCGAGGCCCAGAAGGACGAATGGCTGGAGCCGCTGCTGCGCGGCGAGATCCGCTCGGCCTTCCTGATGACCGAGCCGGCCGTGGCATCGTCAGACGCCACCAACATCCAGTGCAGCATCGTGCGTGATGGTGACCACTATGTGATCAACGGCCGCAAGTGGTGGTCGTCGGGCGCGGGTGTCAGCAACTGCGCCATCTTCATCCTGATGGGCAAGACCGACCCCGATGGCCCGCGCCACGCCCAGCAGTCGATGGTGCTGGTGCCGCGCAACACGCCGGGGGTGACGGTGCTGCGGCCGATGCATGTGTTCGGCTATGACGACGCGCCGCACGGCCACATGGAGATCGTGCTGGAGAACGTGCGCGTGCCGGTGGCCAACATCCTGCTGGGTGAAGGCCGCGGCTTCGAGATCGCCCAGGGCCGCCTTGGCCCCGGCCGCATCCACCACTGCATGCGCAGCATCGGCGCGGCCGAGCGCGCGCTGGAGATGATGTGCAAGCGCCTGCAGGGCCGCATCGCCTTCGGCAAGCCGCTGTCGCAGCAATCGGTCTGGGCCGAGCGCATCGCCGAGAGCCGCTGCATGATCGACCAGGCCCGCCTGTTGACGCTGAACGCCGCCCACCGCATGGACACCGTGGGCAACAAGGTGGCCAAGGCCGACATCGCGATGATCAAGGTGGTGGCGCCCAACATGAGCTGCAAGGTGGTCGACTGGGCGATCCAGGCCTTTGGCGCTGCCGGCGTCAGCCAGGACACCTGGCTGGCAGAAGCCTATGCCCACCAGCGCACCGTGCGCATCGTCGACGGCCCGGACGAGGTGCACCGCAACGCCATCGCCAAGATCGAGCTGGGCAAGTACGCCGCAGCGAAGTGATGCCGGCTGTCGGGCTGGCGCACTGCCTCGGGTGGTGGCCACGCCTGGCGCAATAGCGGAGGTTTCTTTCAAGTTCAGGTGCTGGATGACCGAGAACGTGCAACGGGTCTGACCGATTGAACCGGTCCGAGCGCTGTCCCGCAGCAGTCCGTTCCCAACATCCGACAACCTGGACTTTGAATGAGCACCTATCCGCGCTTTGACACCGGCTTCAACCGCACGCGCCATGCGCATGTGCCTGCGGCAGCCCAGCCCAGACCCTTGAGTCTGCTGGCTGCCGCTGTGTGCCTGACGCTGGCCGCCTGCGGTGGCGGCGGCACAGGCACCGCAGGTGGCAGCGCGGCGGTGGCCACTCCGCCGGGTCCGGCTTCGGCGCCCGAATTGCCCGTTCAGTTGATCCTGAGCGGTGTGGCCGCCACCGGCGCGCCGATGGTCGGCGCGGCAGTGCGCGTGGTCGATGCCCGCGGCGTGGACGTGGCGCGTGACATCGCAGTGGGCGCCGACGGCCGGTTCTCTGCCGAGTTGCCCGCCACCGCACAGGCTCCGCTGGCGCTGGAAGCCGTGTTGCCCGATGGGGATCGGCTGGTGTCCGTCGTCGATCGCGCCAGTGGTGCGACCACGGCGAACATCACGCCGATCACCAACCTGATCGCGGCCCGCCTGTCACCAAATGGCAGGCCCGAAGGCCTGATCCAGCGGTTCGAGCAGGCCAGCGCGCCGGCGGCGGCTGACATCGTTGCCAGCAAACAGGAGGTGCTGACCGCGATTGCGCCGCTGCGCCAGGCGCTGGGCGACACCACCGACCCCATCAGCGGTCGCTTCAGCGTTGGCGGCACCGGACACGACAAGCTGCTGGATTCGCTGTCGATCACCATCGTGCCCAAGGATGCCAACAGCGCCAGCATCGAACTCACGGTGCGCACCGTGCGCGCCGACGAGACACCGATGCCCGCTGTGGCCTTTGCCAGCAACACAGCCGTGGGCCAACTGCCACAGGTCGGCGCCGGCCTGCGGCGTGAAGACCTGGGCGCCGACGGTGTTTCGGCCAGGATCGACACCTTCCTGGCTGAGCTCAACCGCTGTTACGCGCTTGCGGTGGCCGACCGGGTCACCAGCACCACGGTCACGCCGCGCAGCGCTGCGCTGGTCAAGGATGGCGCTTGCAAGACGATGTACTACCAGGCCGACCCTGCCCAGTTTCTGGACAACGGCGCGGTGGTGGGCAACGGCGCAGCCCATGGACTGTTCAACGCCGACACGCTGGTGTTCGACCGCCCGGTGTATGAATACACCCGCGCTGCAGTGCCGAACCAGAGCCCCGAAATGGTGGTCTTCACCATGCGCTGGACCAACCAGCGCAGCTTGGCGAGCGACTCGATGGTCTTGCATCTGCGCGCAGATGCCGATGGCGCACTCAAGCTCTATGGCAACCAGTATCGCCATGCCATGAGCGTTCGGCCTATCGTGCTGCGCCAGACCTACATCCGCCCTGACAGCGGCCACATGGACAACCTGCGTACCGGCTACAACCTGCTGGTGGCCAACCAGCAGCAGGACGGAAAGCCGGTGTACGACCGGGTGGAGGTGAGCGCGCCCGTCGGGCTGGAGCGCAGTGCCACCCGGGACGTGTTCGTGCTGCGCCCGATGCTCGGTATCAGCAACCTGCGCATGACGGGCCGGTTCCTGGCCACCCGCAGCAGCAACACGGTCTGGATGGGGGGCGGCTGGATCGATCCGGTGGCCGCTGCCAACACCACCACCACCAGCGGCCGCAGCATCAGCCACCCGATCGAGCTGGATGGTGGCGGCGCCATGTGGGTCAACGATCCGCAGGGCCTGGGCTGGGGCGATGACAGGCTGGAGCGGCTGTCGCACAAGTCTGTGTGGACCTTCCGCTACTTCCTGCGTGGCAACACTGGTGACACGCCCGACGCGGTGCAGAGCATGACCACCATCAGCCGGGCGCCGTCGGTCCGAGAAGTGCGGCAAAAGCCATTGGCCACCTTCACGCCCGCCACGCTGGACTGGATGGGCCGGATGTCGGCGGAGCCATCGGCCAACATGTTCTGGATGACGGCCCGACAAGACCAGATGGGTCCGTTCCCGACCGATGCGACAGCGCTTGATTTTGCCTGGGACGTGCCGACCGGCGCCTTGGCGCCAACCAACCTGAACGGCTTTGGTCGCACCACCAGCAGCTACAGCGTCGGCTGGGAACAGCGCACGCCATTCGACCGCCTGGTGGGCGTGGCATCGACCCAACGCGACGCCCGCATCGACTGCGCCACGCCCAGCGCCACATTGCGCAGTGTGCTGTGCCACGACAATGGCACGTCAGACCGGTTCTCGCTGTCCACCATGTTTTCGGAGTTCGAGCTCTGGGGCAAGGACCTGCGGCAGGTGGAGTACAGCCACAGCTACGCCACCTACCTCCCTCTGACCCGCCGCACGACCGAGAACCCGGTGACCGAGCGCCTGAACGCGGCGCCCTGACCAACTGCCCCAGCCCCGCGCCCGGCGGTGGCGTGGGGCAGCAGCCATCAGCGGTACACGCCGTCCCAAGGGCCTGGCTGCAGCTCGGCACGTTGGCCGTCGGCGCTGGCGGTGGGCCGGTTCAAGGTGAACATCGACTCGGCGCCGACCACCGCATAGTCCATGTAGCCCAGCCGCGCCACGGTGCGCATGCGGCCGGTGTCGACCACGCCGTCGGCGATGTACTGGTCGTCGATGTAGACCGCCACCACCTCGCCGATGACCATGGTGTAGCCGACGCCTGCGGGGCCGCCGGGCTTGCTGTCGGGCACCGGCAGCTCGATGGTCTTCCACAGCCGGCACTCAAACGCTGCCGGCGCCAGCGCCACGCGCGGCGGCTTGACCAGCATTGACGGCGCTTCGGCCAGGCCGGCCAATGCAAACTCATTGACGCCCGGCGCCACCGGGGCCGAGCTAAAGTTCATCGCATCGGTCAATGCCTGGTTGGCGATGGAGCAGGTGAACTCACCGTTGGCCAGAATGTTGCGCAGGCTGTCCTTGTGGCCACCGGACGAGAACATCACCATCGGCGGGCGGTCGCTCACGGCATTGAAGAAGCTGTAAGGCGCCAGGTTGGGCACACCGTCGGCATTGACGGTGGCGATCCAGCCGATGGGCCGGGGCACGGCCAGGGCCTTGAAGGGGTCGAATTTCAGGCCCGGCGCGCGGGCAGTGGTGGGGTAGTGCATGGTGTGGGTGGTGGCGATGGCGGTGGCGGTAGAGGCTGCCAGTATCGGACGCAGCGGGCGGCCGTGCCGTCCTGTGGCTGACACCATTGGCCGGCCGTGCGGCTCAGGCCTTCTTGCGAAACACCACCAGATGCTGCCAAGGCAGGCTGCTGACCGTGCGCTGCCACTCCAGCGGGTGCACCTCGGCCTCGCGCCGGATCTGGGCTTCGCTCATCTTGTGCAGCGCCTTGATCGGCACGAAGGCGTCTTCGGCCTTGTATTCCACAAACGCCAGCAGGCCGCCGGGCTTGAGCGCGCGCAGGATGCTCTGCAGCACCTCATACGGCCAGGCCAGCTCATGGTAGACGTCGACCATGATCGCTAGGTCTAGCTGCCCGGCCTGCAGGCGCACGTCTTTTTCCTCGCCCAGCCAGGGCAGCAGTTTGGCCATGCCCGGCTGCGCAGCCACCTGCTCGAGCATGCGCACCATCTGCGGCTGCACGTCTACCGCAATCACCCGGCCATCAGGGGCCACCGCCGGCACCATGCGCCGCGCCAGGTAGCCGGTGCCCGCGCCGATGTCGGCCACCACCATGCCCGGCCGCAGCGCCAGCGCGGCCAGCAGCAGGTCGGTGCGCTCTTCGCGCTCGCGCTCGCTGCGCTCCAGCCAGCCCGCACCCTGCCAGCCCATCACGCTGGCGATCTCGCGGCCCATGTAGCGGCGGCCGATGCCGTCGGCGCTGGCGCTGCCGGTGCCGTAGCGGTCGGCCTGGGCCAGGGCGGGCCTGGCCATTGCGGCGATCCCGGCCAGGCCGGCCAGGCAAAGTTGGCGTCTGTGCAGTGTCATGCCAGGATTGAAGCGCAGCCGCACCGGGCCTTGCAGCTGTCAGGCCTTTGCGCCAACCGGGCGCAACCTGTGCCACCTTGCGCCAGCATGGGGCGTGGGGTCCACCCATCTACCTTCACCAGCCACACCAGCCATGCCCACTGATGCGCTTCCCAACTGGTTGCAAGCCGCCCGCGACGCCTGGTCCTGGCGCGGCCAGCAGCGCCCGGCGTTTGCCGTGGTGCCCGGCCCGGGCCAAGTGTCGGTGTGGGACTTTCCGCGCCCGCCCAGGCTGGCGGCCGACACGCGTGAAGTGCTGCTGCACTGGGGCGCGCTGGAAGTGGCGCGCAGCCGCCGGGCGGTGTGTGTGCTGGAAACCGCCCACCCGCCCAGCTTCTACCTGCCCTGGGCCGATGTGGCGCAGCATCTGCTGCAGCCCGCGCCTGGGGGCTCGTACTGCGAATGGAAGGGCCCGGCGCGCTACTGGAGCCTGGTCGACGGCAGCCGCCAGCTGCCCGGCGTGGCCTGGAGCTACCCGCAACCACTGCCCGGTGCCGAGGCACTGGCCGACCATGTGGCCTTCTACCTGCACGGCTTGCGCGGCAGCATCGACGGTGCGCCCTTGCTGCCCCAGCCCGGCAACTTTTACGGCGGTTGGGTCACGCCCGAGCTGGTGGGGCCGTTCAAGGGCGCGCCGGGCAGCGAGGGCTGGTAAGCCTGCAGGCTTGGCGCAGCAGCCGTTGCAAACCTGATCCACCACCAGCTTGAGAATGGCGGCCAGCGGGATCCAGAATGCAGCCCGCATCCATCCACCTTGCCAGCCCGCCATGACCAGCCTTCCACCCCCGCCGCTGACTGGCCTGTCGTCCATGGCCACCCGCCAGCTGCTGGCCGAGTTGCTGGCCGATTGGCAAGGGCAGGGCGGCCAGGCCGTGCTGCTGCAGTCGCTGGGTGGTGTGGACGCCGCACGGCGGGTGGCGGCCGGCGAGGCCCTGGACTGGGTGGTGCTGGCTGCTGATGCCATCGACACGCTGCTGCCCGGCGGCCACCTGCTGCCGGGCAGCCGGGTGGACCTGGTGCAGTCGGCAGTGGCGGTGGCCGTGCGTGCGGGTGCGCCGCAGCCCGACATCGGCAGTGCGGCGGCCTTGCGCACTGCCGTGCTGGCTGCAACGGCCATCGGCTATTCCACCGGGCCCAGCGGCCAGCAGCTGTGCCAGCTGTTTGACCGCTGGGGCATCAGCGCGCAGTTGCAAGGCCGGCTGGTGCAAGCCCCGCCCGGCGTGCCGGTGGGCCAGCTGGTGGCCGACGGCACGGTGGCGCTGGGCTTTCAACAGCGCAGCGAGTTGATGGGCCTGCCTGGCATCTGCCTGCTGGGGGACTTGCCGGCCGAGGTGCAGATCCTCACCGTTTTCTCGGGCGCGGTGGCCAGCAGCAGCCAGCAGCCAAGCGCCGCGCGGGCCTTGCTGGCCTGGCTGGCCGCGCCTGCCACCGCCGCCACCAAGCAGCGCCATGGCATGCTGGCAGCCCGCGCATGACGCCTGCGCAACCACTTCTCGCCCGGAAGCCACGATGATCATCGACGTGCATGGCCACTACACCACCGCGCCCAAGGCGCTGGAAACTTGGCGCAACCGGCAGATCGCCGGCATCGCCGACCCCGCCATGGCGCCGAAGGTCAGCGCGCTGCGCATCAGCGACGACGAACTGCGCGAAAGCATCGCGCAAAACCAGCTGGCCAAGATGCGCGAGCGTGGCAGCGACCTGACCATCTTCAGCCCGCGTGCCAGCTTCATGGCCCACCACATCGGCGATTTCCAGGTCAGCAGCACCTGGGCCGCCATCTGCAACGAGCTGTGCCACCGGGTGAGCCAGCTGTTCCCCGACCACTTTGTGCCCGCTGCCATGCTGCCGCAAAGCCCCGGCGTCGACCCGGCCACCTGCATCCCTGAATTGGTGAAGTGCGTGCAGCAGTTCGGCAACGTGGGCATCAACCTGAATCCCGACCCATCAGGCGGCCACTGGACCAGCCCGCCGCTCAGCGACCGCAGCTGGTACCCGCTGTACGAGAAGATGGTGGAGTACGACATCCCGGCGATGGTGCATGTCAGCACCAGCTGCAACGCCTGCTTCCACACCACCGGGGCGCATTACCTGAATGCCGACACCACGGCCTTCATGCAGTGCCTGACCAGCGATTTGTTCAGCGACTTTCCGACCCTGAAGTTCCTGATCCCGCATGGCGGCGGCGCGGTGCCCTACCACTGGGGGCGCTTTCGCGGCCTGGCGCAAGAGCTGAAAAAGCCGCTGCTGACCGAGCACCTGCTGAAGAACATCTTCTTCGACACCTGCGTCTACCACCAGCCCGGCATCGACCTGCTGACCACCGTGATCCCGGTGGACAACATCCTGTTCGCCAGCGAGATGATCGGCGCGGTGCGCGGCATCGACCCCGAGACCGGCTTCTATTACGACGACACCAAGCGCTACATCGAAGCCAGCACCCGGCTGAGCGCGGCGCAAAAGCAGCAGATCTACGAGGGCAATGCCCGCCGCGTCTTCAGCCGGCTGGACGCGCAACTGCGCGCCAAGCAGCGCTGACTGTCTGGAGCCTCCACCATGTATGAACTGGGCGTCGTCTACCGCAACATCACCCGCACCGACCGGGCCATTGCCGATGCGCTGGCGCCGCTGGGCAGCGCCACGGTGCACGAGGCCATGGGCCGGGTCGGCCTGCTGCAGCCCGGCATGCGGCCGATCTATGCCGGCGCACAGGTCAGCGGCACGGCGGTCACCGTGCTGCTGCACCCGGGTGACAACTGGATGCTGCATGTGGTGGCCGAGCAAATCCAGCCCGGCGACATCGTGGTGGCGGCCATCACCGCGCCGTGCAGTGACGGCTACTTTGGCGACCTGCTGGCCACCAGCTTCCAGGCCCGCGGCGCGCTGGCGCTGGTGATCGACGCCGGCGTGCGCGATGTCAAGACGCTGACCGAGATGCGTTTTCCGGTGTGGAGCAAGGCCATCAGCAGCAAGGGCACGGTCAAGGCCACGCTGGGCTCGGTGAACATCGGCGTGGTGTGTGCCGGCGCCTGGGTGACACCGGGCGACGTGATCGTGGCCGACGACGACGGCGTGGTCTGCGTGCCGCGTGGCATGGCGGCGCAGGCCCTGGCCGCAGCCCAGACCCGCGAGGCCCATGAAGGCGCCAAGCGCGCCAAGCTGGCGCAGGGCGTGCTGGGCCTGGACATGTACGGCATGCGTGCGCCGCTGGCCGCCGCCGGCCTGAAATACATCGATTGACCGGCAGTGACCGACCGCATGGACCACGCCGCCCCCTCGGCCTTCAGCAAAACCCCCGGCTGGCTGGACTGGTACGCCGGCCCGGCGACACCGCGCTTTCAGCTGCCCGCCGGCAGCGTGGACGCGCACTGCCATGTCTTCGGCCCCGGGGCGCTGTTTCCCTATGCGCCGGAGCGCAAGTACACACCCTGTGATGCCAGCCGCCAGCAGCTGTTTGCGCTGCGCGACCACCTGGGCTTCGCCCGCAACGTGGTGGTGCAGGCCACCTGCCATGGCGCTGACAACCGCGCCATGGTCGACGCCTGCCGCGCCAGTGCCGGCCGCGCGCGCGGCGTGGCCACCGTGCGGCGCAGCATTGGCGACGCCGAGCTGCAAGACCTGCACGCCGCTGGCGTGCGCGGCGTGCGCTTCAATTTCGTCAAGCGCCTGGTCGACTTCACGCCCAAGGACGAACTGCTGGAGATCGCGCGCCGCATCGCCCCGCTGGGCTGGCATGTGGTGGTCTATTTCGAGGCGGTGGACCTGCCTGAACTGTGGGACTTCTTCGCCGCCGTGCATGACGACTGCGGCACGCCGGTGGTCATTGACCACATGGGCCGGCCCGATGTCAGCCTGGCCGTCGACGGGCCGCAGTTCACGCTGTTCCAGCGCTTCATGCAGCAACATGCCAGGGTGTGGAGCAAGGTCAGCTGCCCGGAGCGCCTCAGCATCCAGGGGCCCAAGGCCCTGCACGGCGAGCGCCATGCCTATGTCGACGTGCTGCCGTTTGCGCGCTGCATCGTCGAGCAGTTTCCTGACCGGGTGCTGTGGGGCACCGACTGGCCGCACCCCAACTTGAAAGACCACATGCCCGACGACGGCCTGCTGGTCGACTTCATCCCGCAGATCGCGCGGACCGTTGAACTGCAGCGCAAGCTGCTGGTCGACAACCCGATGCGCTTGTACTGGCCTGAGGAGACACGCTGATGGCGCTGGACAAACCCTATCTCGACTTGCCTGGCACCACCATCTTCGACGCCGACCAGTCGCGCAAGGGCTACCACCTCAACCAGTTCTGCATGAGCCTGATGCAGGCCGAGAACCGCCTGCGCTTCAAGGCCGACGAACGGGCCTACCTGGACGCCTGGCCGATGAGCGAAGAGCAGAAGCAGGGCGTGCTGACCCGCGACCTGAACCGCTGCATTGCTGCCGGCGGCAACATCTACTTCCTGGCCAAGATCGGCGCCACCGATGGCAAGAGCTTCCAGGCCATGGCCGCCAGCATGACCGGCATGACGCTGGAGGCCTATGCCGCGATGATGCTGGCCGGCGGTCGGTCGCCCGAGGGCAACCGCCGCATTGGCGAAACCGGCAACAAGACATCCTGATGGCCCAGATCACCGCCAGCGTCTACACCTCGCATGTGCCGGCCATTGGCGCTGCGCTGGACCAGGGCAAGCAGCAAGAGCCGTATTGGCAGCCGCTGTTCCAGGGTTATGCGCCCAGCCAGCAATGGATGGCCGACAACCGGCCCGATGTCGTCATCCTGGTCTACAACGACCATGCCACCGCCTTCAGCCTGGACATGATCCCCACCTTTGCCATCGGCACCGCGGCGCGCTTTGCGCCGGCCGACGAAGGCTGGGGCCCACGTCCGGTGCCGGTGGTGCTGGGCCACCCCGAATTGGCGGCGCACATCGCCCAGAGCGTGATCCAGGACGATTTCGACCTGACCATCGTCAACAAGATGGACGTCGACCATGGCCTGACCGTGCCGCTGAGCCTGCTGTTCGGCCAGCCCGCTGGCCCCGACCCGGCCTGGCCCTGCCCGGTGATCCCGATCGCCGTGAATGTGGTGCAGTACCCGCCGCCCAGCGGCCGGCGCTGCTTCCAACTGGGCCAGGCGATCCGCCGCGCGGTCGAGCGCTTTGATGCGCCGCTGAAGGTGCAGATCTGGGGCACTGGCGGCATGAGCCACCAGCTGCAAGGCCCGCGCGCCGGGCTGATCAACCAGCCCTTTGACCAGGCCTTTCTCGACCGGCTGGTCACCGACCCCGCCGGCCAGGCGGCCGTGCCGCACATCGACTATGTGCGTGAGGCCGGCAGCGAGGCCATCGAGCTGGTGATGTGGCTGGTGGCCCGTGGCGCCATGGCCGACGTGGCGGGCGGCGCAGCGCCCATCCTGCGCCACCGCTTCTACCATGTGCCCGCCAGCAACACGGCGGTGGGCCACCTGATCCTGGAGAACCCGCGATGAGCATCCGTGTTGCACTGGCCGGGGCGGGCGCCTTCGGCATCAAGCACCTGGATGGCATCCAGCACATCGCCGGTGTGGAGGTGGTCTCGCTGGTCGGCCGCGATTTGGCCAAGACCCGCGCGGTGGCCGAGCGCTACGGCATTGCCCATGTTTGCACCGATCTGGCCGACAGCCTGGCCCTGCCGGCGCTGGATGCGGTGATCCTCTGCACCCCCACCCAGATGCATGCGCGCCAGACGCTGGCCTGCCTGCGCGCGGGCAAGCATGTGCAGGTGGAAATTCCGCTCTGCGACGTGCTGGCCGAAGGCGAAGAGGCGGTGCGCTTGGCGCAGGCCAGCGGCCTGGTGGCCATGTGCGGCCACACCCGCCGCTTCAACCCCAGCCACCAGTGGGTGCAGCAGCAGGTCCAGGCGGGCCGGTTCAAGCTCCAGCAGCTGGATGTGCAGACCTATTTCTTCCGCCGCAGCAACACCAATGCGCTGGGCCAGGCCCGCAGCTGGACCGACCACCTGCTGTGGCACCACGCAGCGCACACCGTAGACCTGTTTGCCTACCAGGCCGGCAGCCCGGTGGTGCAAGCCCATGCGCTGCAAGGGCCGATGCACCCGGTGCTGGGCATCGCGATGGACATGTCCATCCAATTGAAAGCCGCCAGCGGCGCCATCTGCACCCTCAGCCTCAGCTTCAACAATGACGGCCCGCTGGGCAGCTTCTTCCGCTACATCGGCGACAACGGCACCTATGTGGCCCGCTACGACGACCTGTTCGATGGCAAGGATGTACCGATCGATGTCAGCCAGGTGGCGGTCAGCATGAACGGCATCGAGCTGCAGGACCGCGAGTTTTTCGCCGCCATCCAAGCCGGCCGCCAGCCCAACAGCAGCCTGGCGCAGGTGCTGCCCTGCTACCAGGTGCTGCACCGGCTGGAACAGCAACTCCAGACACCATGACAACAGGGCAGGGCATGCAACAACGTCAGATCGGACCTTTCACGGTGGCGGCCATCGGCCTGGGCTGCATGAACTTGAGCCATGCCTACGGCGCGCCGCCGCCGGTGGCCGACGCCGAACGCCTGCTGCTGCAGGCGCTGGACGCGGGTGTCACGCTCTTCGACACCGCCGCGCTGTATGGCTTTGGTGCCAACGAAAGCCTGGTCGGCCGGGTGCTGAAACCGCACCGCCAGCAGATCACGCTGTGCAGCAAGGGCGGCATGACCGGCCAGCCGGTGGGCCCGGGCGGGGCGCTGCAACGGGTGATCGACGGCCGGCCCGAGGCCATCCGCCGCGATGTCGAGGCCAGCCTGCAACGCCTGGGCACCGACGTGATCGACTTGTACTACCTGCACCGCTGGGACAAGCGTGTGCCCATCGAGGACTCGGTCGGCGCCATGGCCAGGCTGCAGGCCGAGGGCAAACTGCGGGCGCTGGGCCTCAGCGAAGTGTCTGCCAGCACTTTGCGCCGGGCCCATGCGGTGGCGCCGATCGCTGCAGTGCAGAGCGAATACTCGCTGTGGAGCCGCAACGCTGAAATCGCGGTGCTCAACGCCTGCCGCGACATCGGCGCGGCCTATGTGGCCTTCAGCCCGGTGGCGCGGGCCTTTCTCACCGGCCAGCTGCGGGATGTGACAGCGCTGGACGCCAAGGACATCCGCCGCAGCATGCCGCGCTTTGCACCTGCGGCCTACGCTGCCAATCTGGCCTTGCTAGAGGCCTATGAGGCGATTGCCGCGCAGCAAGGCTGTACGCCCGCCCAGTTGGCGCTGGCCTGGCTGCTGGCCTGCGGTGCACACATCGTGCCGATTCCAGGCACGGTGAACCCGGAGCATCTGCGCGAAAACCTCGGTGCCGACAGCGTGCAGTTGTCTGCAGCGGTGCTGGCAAAGCTGGACGCGCTGTTCCAGCCAAACGCCATCCACGGCACGCGCTACAGCGCCCAGAGCCAGGCCGAAATCGACACCGAAGACTTTCCGGACGCGCAGCCTGGTGCTTGATGTGCGGCGCCGTGCGGCGCTGCAGGGCGTGCCGGCATCCATCCTGGCTGGGCCGGGCCGACACAGCGGCCGGCAGCACGGTCGTAGCCATCAGACGTGAAAAAACCCAGCCGGGCGCAGCGCGGCTGGGTTTAGTGTGGCGGTCCACAGTCAAGACTTGCGACGGCTAGGCCGCAAAGGCTGAACAGTGCGCGGGACCGGACCAGCGGCCCGGCCGCCGACGATCAGGGCTTGGCGCTGACTTCGGCGTCGGCTTCCTTGCAGCTGGGCGAGCAGACGAATTGCGCCTTGCCCAGCAGACGCCGGCTCTTGAGCTGGCTGCGCGGCCGGTGCTTGCCGCACAGGAAGCACGACATCGTGGCGGCGCCAAACGCGCCGGCCGCAGTGAAGGGAGAACCAGGGGTTTTGCTGCGGTAACGCAGGCCGTCGGAATCGATGGAGGTCTTGGTATCTGCTTTGGCCATGTTTTTGCGCGGATCGGACGTTGAAGTGGCTGTGCAGGGATCTGCAGGTCACTGCGGCTGAATGCAACAGATCCGGCCCAGATGCATGCATTATGCCACACCTGTTTTATTTGACATAATATACATCGTCGCGGTTTCTGAGCTGCTGGCTGGCAGCGCTTTGAGCCCGCCAGTCAGCCGCGCCAATCACCACCGCACCACCCATCACCGCACCACCCATCACCGCACCACCCATCACCGCACCACCGCGTGTACACGCGCCAACGGCGCGGGCCACTGCCGACCACCCGCTCACCACTTCGGAACGATGGGCCCGATCGGCAAGGCCGCTGTCACATGGCCGGCGGGCGCGTTGGCCGACTGCGCCACAGGTGCCACCCGTGCCGCCTGCGCAGTCTGCGCTGCGGCCGGTCCAGGCAGCGCTGCAGGCGACGGCTCGGTTTGCAACGCATCCGTTGGCGAGGCCAGCTGCAGTGGCGCCGTGCGCGGTTGCACTGCAGCCTGCAAGGTGTAACGGTCGCCACCTTCGCGGCAAACCACCACCATCTGGGCCGGCCGGATCGGCGGCGCAGCCCAGGCAGCCAGCGTGTTGAGCGTGCTGCGCCAGCGCTTAGCGTCAGTCTCTGGCGGCAGATTGTTGCCAGCTTCCCGCACGATCTCGCCGCCCAAGGGGCACAGGCGCTGGGCTTCCAGGCGCAAACGCTGCACGTCGGCGCCGTTCAGTTCATAAGCCGACACATCACTGCGCCCGGTGGCCATGGGCCGCACATCCACCCGGCTGGCACAAGCGCCCAGCAACAGGGTCACGGTAGCCAGGCCCAGGCCCAGACCCGACTGCCGGCGCCGCCGGCTGCGGGCCTGCAACAGGTCAATCCGCATGGCCAAGTACATCCGGCACGCCGTCGCCAGTGCTGCCGTCTGCAGCGCCGTCGTCACCGTCTTGTGCGCTGCACTCGATGCTGTCGTCACCCACCTCGGCCGCCCCACCCAGCAAGGGCTTGTCCAGTGGGCGGCAAACGCGCCGTTGCAGCCGCTCCAGGCGCTCAGAACACTCAATCTGCGCCAGAACGGCCTGCGGATCGATCATCAGCGCAAACGGATTGACATGGCGGGGCAGTGTTTGCATGGTGGCAGTCCAATCGGTGGTCACAGGCGGTTTACCCGTGCAAACAATGTAGAACTGCCCGGCCGGGCGCTGAAGACGGCCCAGCGACATCTGCACTGTCAGCGTTTGGATGACAAGCGCGTCAGTGCAGCACACCGCACCCTGCTGCGGTCAACGTGCGGCAGCGGCCAGCCGGGCGGCCAGGGACTCGCGCCCGCCGCGCTGGGCAAAGTCGGCCGCACCAAGGTTGATGTCGTTGCGCAGGCGCGCATCGGCGCCCTGCTTCAACAAAGCGAAGACCGCATCTTCGGTGCCATATTGCGCCGCCATCATCAGCGGTGTGGTGCCGTTGGGCGACCGCGCATCGACCCGCGCGCCGCGCGCCAGCAGCAACACCAAGGCCTGGCTGCCGGGCGCGGCAGCGGCATAGTGCAGCGGCGTCCAGCCCGGACGATCGGCTTCCGTGGCGCCTTCGATGCGGGCGCCTTTGTCCAGCAGCTTGCCCACCCAGGCATGGTGGTCGCGCAGCGCGGCCATCATCAAGGCGGTTTCGCCGGCGCTGTTGGCCAGATCGATGCGCAGCTGCGGTTGGTCCAGCAGCACTTGTGCCACCTTGAACGCACCATCCCGCTGGCTCAGATAGAGCAGGTTCTGGCCACGTTCGTCGCGGCTGTTGGGATCGAAGCCACGTGCCAGCAAAGCTTCCACGGTGCGCGCATCGTCGTTGACAACCGACTTGAAGAAATCTTCGTAAGCACCTGCTGCAGCTGAAGAAACACCGAATGCCAAAACCAGATAAGTCAGAAACCTCAAGAAAGGCTTGAACATGTCGCAGGCTCCTGGACAGGGTTGGGCAGCTGGAACAGCCGCTCGAAATTGCGGCTGGTGGCCGCCGCCACGGTGGCCACCGGCAGGCCCTGGATGCGGGCCAGTTCGGCGGCCACATGCGGCACCCACGCCGGGCTATTGGTCTTGCCGCGGTGCGGCACCGGTGCCAGATACGGGCTGTCGGTCTCGATCAAGCAGCGGTCCAGCGGCACAAAGGCGGCCACATCGCGCAGCGCCTGGGCCGTCTTGAAAGTGAGGATGCCTGAAAACGAGATCATGAAACCCAGGTCCAGCGCAGCGCGCGCCACCTCGGCGGTTTCGGTGAAGCAATGGAACACACCCGTCAGCGCACCACCTGCCCCCGCCTGGGCGCTGCGCAGCATGGCCACCGTGTCTTCAGACGCGCTGCGGGTGTGGATCACCAGCGGTTTGGCCACCGCTTGCGCCACCGCAATGTGCACCGCAAAGCGCGCACGCTGCCAGGCCATGTCAGCCACGCTGCGGCCGTTCAAGCGGTAGTAATCCAGGCCGGTCTCGCCCACGCCCACCACCCGCGGCAGCGTCGCCAGCGCCTGCAAGCCGGCCACATCGGGCTCGGCCACACCTTCATTGTCGGGATGCACACCAGCGGTGCACCAGAAGTTGTCATGCGCCAGGGCCAGTGCATGCACGGTGTCGAATTCTTCCAAGGTGGTGCAGATCACCAAGGCGCGGTCGACCTGGGCCGCCGCCATGTCGGCGCGCAGCGCGTCGATGCGGCCGTGGAGCTCAGGAAAGCTGAGATGGCAATGGGAGTCGACGAACATGGGATTGGCGCAGCACAGACTGCGGGGTTGGCCGCGCCGCTGCAGCGGCGGCTGGCCTCAGACCGTTTGGGTCGGCCGGGAAGACGAAATTTGCGTGCCCAGGATCTCCTCGATCTTGAGCTTCAGCTGGCGGGTCTTGTCGTCCGCCGGAAACCGCACGCCCACCCCCTGGGTGCGCCCGCCCGAGGCATTGGGCGGCGTGACCCAGGCCACCTTGCCCGCCACCGGGTAACGCTGCGGGTCGTCGGGCAGCGACAACAACAGATAGATGTCCTCGCCCAGGCGGTAGTGCTTTTGCGTCGGCACAAACAGGCCGCCGTCTTGCAGCAGTGGAATGTAGGCCGCATACAGCGCGCCCTTCTCGCGGAAGACCAGCTGGATGACGCTGGGCCGCGCACCGGCCGCCGCCGCACTGTTGGCGTTGGATGCCAGCCCGCCGCTGCCGCTGACGGTACCGCTGGCGCTGGTGGCGAAAGGGCTGGGATCGCTCATCGCGCCGAGTGTAGCGAAGCACCGCCCGCCGTGTCGCCCGCGCGCGCGCCGGTGCCCGCCCCGGTGGCTGCACGCCCTGCCCCCGGCCCAGGCCACACCGCCGCCGCCTGCGACACCAGGGATTCGATCAGCAGCGCGGCGCTCCAGGGGTGCTCGTCATGCCGCGCCACGCGCTGCAAGGCTTGCTGCCAGACCCGCAGTGCGGCCAGGTCGGCGCCCACGGGCAAGCTGGCCGGGATGAAGAAGCGCGGCACACCGCCGGCAGCCAGCACCTGGGCATCGTGGGACAACTTCAGCAGCAATTCCACCACCCGCGGGATCGGCCGGCCGGCCAGCACGCTGGCATCGCCGGCGGCCACCCGGCGCGGCAAGGCTGCCAGCAGCGCGGGGCTCAGCCCGTCCTGCGCCCAGGACAGGGCCTCCAAGGGGCTGCCTCCGGCCAGCGCCAGCAGGGCGTCGGGGCTGTCCAGGCCCTGCGCCTGCAGCCAGGCGCGGGCCTGCGCCGCCGCTGGCAGGGCCAGGGCCAGGCGCTGGCAGCGGCTGCGCACCGTGGGCAGCAAGTGCTCGGGGTCGGCACTGGTCAGCAACAGGCGCATCTGGCCGGGCGGCTCTTCCAGCGTCTTCAGCAGCGCGTTGGCAGCCGACAGGTTCAGTGCATCGGCCGGATGCAGCAGCAGCACCTTGCCGCGGCCGCGGCCGCTGGTCTGCTGGGTCCAGTCGATGGCGGCACGCACCTGGTCGATGCGCAACTCGCGGCTGGGTTTGGCCTCGCCCTTGGGTGCGATGTAGTCGGCCTCGTCGGTCCAGCCGCGCTGCACCCGCAGTGCGGCGGGCAGCACCATGCGCAAGTCCGGGTGGGCGCGGGTGGCCACCAGGTGGCAGCTGGCGCAGCGGCCGCAGGCGGCTGCCAGCGTGCGGGCGGCCGGGCCTGCGGGCGCGGTGGCCGCAGTGATTGCCGACGTGGTGGCAGCAGCGGTCGCAGCAGAGGTCGGTGGTGCCGCCTCGCACAGCAGGCTTTGCGCCAGCAGCACGGCCAGGTCGAAATGGCCGGCGCCAGCAGGCCCATGGATCAGCAGCGCATGTGCACCGGCCAGCTGGCTGGCGGCTGCCAGGCCAGTGGCCAGCCAGGGCAGCGGCAGTTGGCCGTCAGGCTGCACCCCCAGCGCGGCGGCCGGGCCGTCGCGCAACGCCGCATCGGCCTTGGCCATCAGCCGCCCTGCCCTGCGGTTTGCGCGTGACCACCACCGGTGCCGTCACTACAACCGCCACCACAACCGCCACCGCCTGCGCCCAGCACAGGCGCGCTGCCAAACACTGCCTGCTGCACGGCTGCCCACACGGTGTCGCGTGGCTGGTCGGCCGCGATGCGCAGCACCCGCTGCGGGTCGGCCGCAGCGCGGCGGGCATAGCCCGCGCGCACGCGTTCGAAAAATGCCAGGTCTTCGCGCTCCAGGCGGTCGGCAGCGCGGGCTGCAGCGCGGCGCTGCGCTGCGACCGCTGGTGGCAGGTCGAACCACAGGGTCTGGTCGGGCTGCAGCAGCCGGCCGGTGCTGGCGTCGGCCTGCACCCAGGCTTCCAATTGCCCCAGCACGGCGGCATCAAAGCCGCGGCCGCTGCCCTGGTAGGCGAAGGTGGCATCGGTGAAGCGGTCGCACAGCACCACCGTGCCCGCAGCCAATGCAGGCTGGATCACCGTGCGCAGGTGGTCACGCCGCCCGGCAAAGACCAGCAGGGCTTCGGTCAGCGCGTCCATCGGCAGCTGCAGGAACAGGCTGCGCAACTGCTCGGCCAGCGGCGTGCCGCCAGGCTCACGGGTGACCAGCACGGTGTCGCCGCGGGCGCGCAGCGCAGCGGCCAGCGCCTCGATGTGCGAGGACTTGCCGGCACCGTCGATGCCCTCGAAGCTGATGAAGCGGCCTGGGTTCATGGCTTGGCGGGCGGGCGGTTGCCGCCCCGCTGGTACTGGTTCACCGCGCGATTGTGCGCGGCCAGGTCGGCGCTGAAGACGCTGCTGCCGTCGCCGCGCGCCACAAAGTACAGCGCATCGGTGGCCGCAGGCTGCACCGCTGCGCGCAGCGACGCCAGCCCCGGCATCGCGATCGGCGTGGGCGGCAGGCCGCGGCGGGTGTAGGTGTTGTAGGCCGTGTCGGCGAGCAGGTCCCGTTTGCGCAGATTGCCGTCAAACGCCTCCCCCAGGCCGTAGATCACCGTCGGGTCGGTCTGCAGCGGCATGCCGATGCGCAGGCGGTTGATGAACACACCGGCCACCAGGCCGCGGTCGGCCGACCGGCCGGTCTCCTTCTCGACGATCGAGGCCAGCACCAGGGCCTGCTCGGGCGTCTGCAACGGCAGATTGGCCGCGCGCGCGGCCCAGGTTTCGGCCAGGCGCCGGCTCTGCAGCGCAGCGGCGCGCTTGAGCACGGTCAAATCGCTGACGCCGCGGCTGTACAAATAGGTGTCGGGGAAAAAGCGCCCTTCGGCCGACACGACCGGGCAGGCCGATGGCGGCCATCAGTTCGGGCTCGGACAGCGCCGCGCCGTGCTGGCGCAGGTGCGGCGCAGCGGCCAGCGCAGCGCGGAACTGGCGGAAGGTCCAGCCCTCGATCAGGCGCACCCGCTCGAAGGCCTCATCACCCTGCACCATGCGCGCCAACAGGGCGCGCGGCGTGGTGCCTGTTTCGATCTCGTAACTGCCGGCGCGGATGCGGCGCGCGTCACCGCTGAAGCGGAACCAGGCAAACAGCCAATCGGGGTCGGTCAGCACGCCGGCGCGCACCCAGGCCGCTGCCACGTCGCGTGGCGGCGTGCCGGGCTCGATCGACAGCTCGACCGCCGGCTTGCCCAGTTGCAAGGGCTGGCCGATCCACCAGACTGCCAGGCCAACGGCCAGCAGCAGCAGCAGCAGGGCGGCCAGCAAGAGCCGAACAACAAGACGCCAGAGTTTCATGCCATGCGCCGCTGCTTGCAGCAGCGCCAGCCGTGTGGAGGGCCGATGATGATAATGGCTGCATGACTGCACATTCTGTTTCCGGCGGCGCCCTGCGCCTGTCCGACTGGGGCCTGATCCGCGCCCAGGGCCCCGATGCCGCCAGCTTCCTGCATGGCCAGCTGACGCAGGACACCAACAGCCTGCGTGAGGGCACGGCACGCCTGGCCGGTTATTGCTCGCCCAAGGGCCGGCTGCTGGCCAGCTTCATCGTCTGGCGTGTGGCGGCCCACAGCGCTGATGGGGTCGACATCGCCGACACCTATTACCTGGCCTGCAGCGCCGACCTGCTGGCGCCCACGCTGAAGCGCCTGTCGATGTTTGTGCTGCGCGCCAAGTGCAAGCTGAGCGACGCCTCGGCCGACCTGCCGCTGTACGGCCTGGCCGGCGCCGAGGCCGGCGCCTGGCTGGGCGACCATGCGCCGGCGCAGGCCTGGGCCAGCGCGGCCACCGGCAGCGGCCAGATCGTCCGCCTGCCCGACGCCCAGGGCATGCCGCGCTGGCTGCTGGCGCAGCCGGCCGACGCTGCACCGCCAGCCCTGCCCGCGCTGGCGGCAGACACCTGGGCCTGGCTGGAGGTGCACAGCGGCGTGGCCCGCATCAGCGCCGCCACGGCCGAGCAGTTTGTGCCGCAGATGGTCAACCTGGAACTGGTGGGCGGTGTCAACTTCCAGAAGGGTTGCTACCCCGGCCAGGAGATCGTGGCGCGCAGCCAGTACCGCGGCACGCTCAAGCGGCGCGCGCAGGTGTTCGACAGCGACGCTGCCCTGGCCGTGGGCCAGGAGGTGTTCCACAGCGCCGACCCCGGCCAGCCCGCCGGCCTGGTGGCCATGGCCGCCGCCCGCCCGGGCGGTGGCAGCAGCGCGCTGGTGGAAGTCAAGCTGGCGGCGCTGGACACCGGCAGCCTGCATGCCGGCGCGGCCGACGGGCCGGCCCTGGTGCGTGGCCAACTGCCCTACGCCATCCCGGCCGACCAGGGCTGACGCAGCGCATGGCGCGCCGGCTGTATGTCTACTACCGGGTGGCTGCAGCGCAGTTGCCCGCCACGGTGGCCGCCGTGCAGCAGGTGCAGGCCCGCCTGGTGGCCAGCCACCCCGGCCTGCAAGCCGAGTTGCTGCGCCGGCCCGAATTGCGCGACGGTGCTGTGACGCTGATGGAAACCTATGCCGGCCAGCTGACCGCGGCCGCCGAGGCGGCGATCGCCGAGGCCACCAGCGCCCTGCCCCAGCCGCGCCACAGTGAGCGCTTCGACACGTTGCCGGCGTGACGCCCATGGCACCCGAGGCGGTTGAGACGCTAAAGCGTCGCCGCCTCGCTGGACGCACCGGCCAGCAAGCGCTCCAACAGCGCGATGCGGTGCCGGTGCGGTGTGGTGATGGCGTAAAAGCGTTCCTGCAGCTGCGGCGCCTGGCCCACGGTGACCAGGCTGCCGGCGCGCAGTTCGTCTTGCACCACCACGTCGGGTAGCACCGTCAGCCAGCCGCTGTCGCGGGCGATCAGGCGCAGCATGGCCATGTCGTCCACCTCGGCGCGCAGCCGCGGCGACACACCCGCGGCCAAGCACAGCGCGTCGAACTGCGCCCGCAGCGCATGGCGCGGGCCGGGCAAGGCAATCTCGATGCCCTCCAGGTCATCGGGAATGCGCAGGCTGTGTGCCTGCCAGCGCCCGGCAGGGCCCACCAGGCTGATCGACTGGCTGCCCAGAAAGTGGCAATGCAAGGGGCGGTCGGGGTCGGCTGGCACCGGCTCGTTGGCCAGCACCACGTCCAGCTGGTGCTGCACCAGGCGGGCGATCAGCCCCTCCAGCAGCCCCGACTCCAAGGTCAGCACCACCGACGCATCGGCGAGCAAGGGGCGGATCCAGTTCTCCTGGTAATTGCGCGACAACGTGGCCACGCTGCCCACCCGCAGCCGGGTGATGCCTTGGGTGTGGCCCTGCAGCCGCCCCAGCATTTCCTGCCCCAGGCCGAAGATGTTCTCGGCATAGGTCAGCACCAGCTGGCCGGTGTCGGTCAAGACCAGGCGCCGCCCTTCCCGCGTGAACAGGCGCTCGCCCAGGTGCTCTTCCAGCTGCCGGATCTGTGCAGACAGCGCCGACTGCGACGTGTGCACCTCTTCTGCAGCGCGGGTCAGGTGGCCCAGCTTGGCGACGCGCCAGAAATAGAACAGATGGTGAAAGTTCAGTTGCTCCAGCTTGATCATTCTGTTTTAAATATTGATAGGTTCTTATCAATGTAATTTACAGAATGATTTGGCACCAGCACCATCCGGGCAGTTCGTCACAAAGGGGTTTGCCATGGGGTCCATTGCTGTCTTGGTCGCTGCCAGCGCCTGCCTGCCGGCTGCGCTGATGGTGCTGGCCTTGGTGTTGCCACAGCTGCGCGTGCTGCCCACCGTGGTGCTGTGGCGTGTCTTCAGCCTGCTGTCTGGTCTGGCCGTCTTGGGCTCGGTGCTGGCCGCGTGGGCCGGCGCGGCGCCGCCTGGCTTGCGGCCCTGGCTGCTGGTCACGCCCATCGGTGCTGCGCTGGCAGTGCTGGTGCAACTGCTGGGCAGCGTGATCGGCGGGTTTTCTGCCCGCTACCTGCAGGGCGAGGCCGGGCAGCGGCGCTACCTGAGCGCCCTGGCCGGCGTGCTGGCGGCAGTGCACTTGCTGCTGCTGGCCGACCACTGGGTGGTCCTGATCGCGGCCTGGGCGCTGGTGGGGGCGGCACTGCAGCCCCTGTTGTGCTTCTACCCCGACCGCCCCTTTGCATTGTTGGCGGCCCACAAGAAACGCCTGGCCGACCGGCTGGCCGATGCGCTGTTGATGGCTGCAGCGGCGCTGGCCTGGGTCGCGGTCGGCAGCGGATCGCTCACCGCCTTGTGGCTGCACTTGGGCCAGCACGGCATGTCCACCGCCTTGCAGGCCAGCGCCCTGTGCCTGGTGCTGGCCGTGGTCTTGCGCACCGCGTTGCTGCCAGTGCATGGCTGGCTGATCCAGGTGATGGAGGCGCCCACGCCGGTGTCGGCCCTGCTGCACGCCGGTGTGGTGAACCTTGGCGGTTTCGTGCTGATCCGGTTTGCGCCGCTGCTGGAGCAGGCCATGCCGGCACGTGCGCTGCTGCTGGCCTTCGGCCTGGGCACCGCCGTGCTCGCCGGCCTGGTGATGCTGACCCGCATCAGCATCAAGGTGCGGCTGGCCTGGTCCACCGTGGCCCAGATGGGCTTCATGCTGATGGAGTGCGCCCTGGGGCTGTACACGCTGGCAGCGCTGCACCTGATCGGGCATGCGCTCTACAAGGCGCACGCGTTTCTGTCGGCCTCTGCGGTGGTGCGCCAAACCCGCCTGCAGGCCATGCGCAACACAGTGCCGCCCGCGCCCATCAGCCTGCTGCTGGCCCCTGCCCTGGCCCTGTTGATGGTGCTGCTGGTGCAAGCCGCGCTGGGCGGCGCGGCCTGGCCTTGGTGGTGGAGCATGGTGCTGGGCCTGGCGTGGGCGCCGCTGTTGTGGCTGGCGGCACCGGGCGGCGGCGCACGCAAGCTGGCGCGCCAGGCCGCAGCTGGCATGTGGATGGTGGCCGGCCTCACGCTGCTCACCTGGCTGGCGCACGCCCTGCCGCTGGGCCTGGCCGACGCACCCAGCCTGCCCCTTGGTGTGCTGGCCTTGCTGGGCATGGCCATGCTGTATGCCTGCCTGGTGCTGCTGCAACTGCGGCCGCAGGCCATGGCCACCTGGCGGCGTCGCAGCTATGCCGGCTTCTACCTGGACGAGGTCTACACCCGGCTGACGCTGCAGCTGTGGCCAACCCGCTGGACGCCGCAATCCAAGCAAACGGCCGCGCCGCAAGCCAGCGCCTGGCTGGCGGCCGATGCCCCCAAGTGACCACCCATCCCTGGAGACCGCACATGACTGCATGCGCTGCACACGACAACAAGCGTGCCGCCCCGGCGCGCACTGACCCAGACCAGGATGCCGCCTGGTGCCAGGCAATCGCAGCGGCCTGCGCGCAGGCCTGCCAGACCATCGCGCCCAGCTGGCCGCTGGACCGCGCCATCGCCGTCAACCCGCACTGGTCACGCATTGGCATGCCCTTGCGCCAGGCCGCTGCGCGCATGGCCGTGCTGGGCGGCCTGCAGGTCTTTCCGCAGCGCCAGCAGCAGCTGCAGGCCTGGCAGGCTGGCCGCATCAGTGCCGACGATTTGGCCGTCGCCCTGGCCAGCGTGCCCGCTGCGGGCACTGCGGCCCTCACCCCGGCCGCCTGCCTGGACGCCTTGCGCAACGCGCCGCCGCTGCCCAGCCTGCCGTTGTTGATCGATGTGCTCGACAACGACCCGCAGCGCCATGCGCGGCTGTCCTGGCGCCAGGCCATCACCCACCAGGTCAGCCAGACTTGCGCCGCCTACTTCGACCAGCACCAGGCCGACTGGCAGCCCGAGCGGTCGCAAGGCCTGTATGCCTTCTGGCGCGACAGCCTGCGGCACGACCATGGCATCGGCATCCTGATGGGGCTGCCCGCACTGGGGCGTGCACTCCAGGCCCTGCCGGCCACGCCGCAGGACGCCGAGCGCTGGGTGCTGCAGCGCCTGGGCTTGCCGCAGGCGGCCTGGGCTGACTATTTGGAATCGGTGCTGCTGACGGTGAACGGCTGGGCGTCCTGGTGCGCCTATCTGGGCTGGCAGGCCCGCCTGGAAGGCCGCGCAGACATCCACTTGCGCGAGCTGCTGGCCATCCGGCTGGCCTGGGGTGCGCTGCTGCTGGAATGCAAGGACGCTGCGGCCACTGACCAGGCCCTCGCCCGGCTGCAACGGGCCTGGGGCCAGGCGCCCGCGCTGCTGGCGCAAGCCGAAGCGGCGCTGCTGCCCGACGAGGTGTGGCAGGTGGCGCTGGAAGTGGGCTACCAGCGGCAGCTGGCCCATCAATTGACCCACGCGCCGAACCACGTTGGTGCAGCGGCTGCCGCACTGCCAGCGATCGAGGTGCAGGCCGCGTTCTGCATCGATGTGCGCAGCGAGCCACTGCGCCGCGCGCTGGAGGCTGTTGACCCTGGCATGCAAACCATCGGTTTCGCAGGCTTCTTCGGGCTGCCGGTGGCCCACACGCCGCTGGCCACCCAGGCCCGGCGGCCGCAATTGCCGGGCTTATTGGCCGCCAGCATGGACGTGACCGACCGGATCGTGTTGCCGGGCACACCACCTGGCGCAGCTGACGCGGCCCTGCAGCAGGCCGCCAGCCAGGCCAGGCTGGACCGCTTCGCGTTATCGGCCCAATGGCTGGCCGCCAGTCGCTGGCCGGGCGCCGCGTTTTCATTTGTCGAGTCGGCGGGCGCCAGTTACCTGTGGAAACTGGGCCAGTGGCTGCGGCCGACCACGGCCCCGCGCGTGCAGGACGACCTGGCGGGCCTGCCTGCCCGCTACCGCCCGGTGTGCCGGCCCCAGCTGGTGGGCCTGGACACCGACGCCAAGGTGGCGCTGGCCGCCCGTGTGCTGCACGCCATGGGCCTGGACCGCCAGCTTGCGCCGCTGGTGCTGCTGGTGGGCCATGGCAGCCAATCGGCGAACAATGCGCAGGCCGCTGCACTGGATTGCGGCGCCTGCTGCGGCCAGACCGGCGAAGTGAATGCGCGCAGCCTGGCCCAGCTGTTGAACGATGGCGTGGTGCGCAGCGGCTTGCAGGCGCGAGGCCTGGCCATCCCCAGGCAGACCTGGTTTGTGGCCGCCCTGCACAACACCACCACCGATGAGATCGAGGGCTTCGACATCGACCTGCTGCCGCCGGCGCCGCGCGCGCGCTGGGACGGCCTGCAAACGGTGTTCGCCCATGCCGGCGACCAGGTGCGCCGGCTGCGTGCGCCACAGCTGGGCCTGCGCCCGCGCGCCGCGCACGGCGACTTGCTCGACCAGCTGCGCCGCCGCGCCAACGACGGAGCGCAGACCCGGCCCGAATGGGGCCTGGCCAACAACGCCGCCTTTCTGATCGCACCGCGCCAGCGCAGCCGGGGTCTGGTGCTGCACGGGCGCAGCTTCTTGCATGACTACGACAGCAGCCAGGACGCCGATGGCAGCGTGCTGGAACTGCTGATGACCGCGCCGATGCTCGTCACCCACTGGATCAACTGGCAGTACCACGCCTCCACCTGCGAGCCGCTGCGCCTGGGCAGCGGCAACAAGCTGCTGCACAACGTGGTGGGCGGCAGCATTGGCGTCTTCGAGGGCAATGGCGGCGACTTGCGCATCGGCTTGTCGAAGCAGTCGCTGCACGACGGCACACGTTGGGTGCACGAGCCCCTGCGCCTGACCGTGGTGATCGATGCGCCGCAGCAAGCCATCAACACAGTGCTCGCCAAGCACCAGGTGCTGCAGCAACTGCTGGACAACGGCTGGCTGCATCTCTGGCGCTTGGATGCAGCGCAACTGCAGCGCTATGCAGCCGGCGGCTGGTGCCCGCTGCAACTGGAGGCCGCAGCCAGCAGCTGAGACCGCCGCACGGCAGGCCAGTGCTGGCAGCACGCAAGGCAAGCGCTGGCCAGCGCAAACCTTGGTCAGCGCAAGTCAGTCTGGTCAGCCCAAGCCGCGGTCAGAGCAAGCGGCGCATGGCCAGGTGCGGGATGCCGGCTTCGTCAAATTCAGCGCCCTCGGGCGTGAAGCCGGCGCGCAGGTAAAACGGCGCCGCCGAGGTCTGCGCATGCAGCAGCACACTGGCATCACCACGTGCGCGGGCCGCCTGCATCAAGGCATCCAGGACCTGGCGGCCCACACGGCTGCCGCGCAGGCTGGGCAACACCGCCATGCGGCCGATCTTGGCCACACCCGGCGCGTGTGCCAGCAGCCGGCCGGTGGCCAGCGCCAGGCCCAGCCGGTTGCGCGCCACGGCATGCACACAGCTGGCATCGCCCGCGTCCCATTCCAACGCGGCCGGGATGCCCTGCTCCTCGACAAACACGGTCTTGCGGATGGCGCCTGCCTCGGCACCCAGACTGGCCCAGTCGCCCACCTGCACCGTGGCCATCGCCTCGCCAGCCTCGAAGGCCTGCAGCACGCTGCGAAAGGCCAGCGGCACCGGCTGGCTGGTTTGCGTGGCCGGGTTGGCGAACACATAGACCAGTTCGCCGCTGACCAGCAACTGGTCGCCGCGGAACACCGCGCAGGCCAGCGTCATCGATGCATTGCCGATGCGCGCCACCCGCACGCCCACGTCGATGATGTCGTCGTAGCGGGCCGAGGCGTGGTATTCCACGGTGGACTTGCGCACGAAAAAATCACCGGCCAGCGCCTGCATGGTGGCGTGGTAGGGCAAGCCCAGTGCGCGCCACCAGCCGCTCACGGCGGTGTCGAAATACAGCAGATAGTGGCCGTTGAAGACGATCTGCTGCAAGTCGACCTCGGCCCAGCGCACGCGCAGGCGCTCCAGGTGGCGGAAGTGGGCGCGGCGGGGTGCGGTGGCAGGGGTGATGGCTGAAGTGGAGGCTGTGGTGGTCATCTGGCAAGCTTCACAGTGAGAGGTTCCAAGCGGCGGCCAGCGCATCGGCGGCGGCTTGCTGGGCCAAGGCTGCCTGCGGCAGTGCCCGGCCCATCTTGATGAAATCATGCGTCAGGCCGCGGTACAACTCCAGCGCCACCGGCACACCGACGCTGCGCAGCCGGTCGGCATAGGCAATGCCTTCATCGACCAGTGGGTCGCACTCGGCCAGCACCACGCAGGCCGGCGCCACGCCGTCCAGGTCGTCGGCCAGCAGTGGCGCAAAGCGCCAATCGCGTCGGTGGTGGTGGTCGATGTAATGGTCGAAGAACCAGCTGATGTTGGCGGCATCGAGCAAAAAGCCATTGGCAAACAAGCGGTGCGAGGCAGTGTCCTGGTGCGCCGTGGTGCCGGGGGTGATCAGCAGCTGCAGCGCCAACGGCAGGCCGCAGTCGCGGGCGTGGATGGCGCACACCGCCGCCAATGTGCCGCCGGCGCTGTCGCCGCCCACCGCCAGGCGGCTGCCGTCCAGGCCCAGTGCTGCAGCGCCCGGGCCGGCCAGCCAGTGCAAGGCCGCCCAGGCATCGTCGACCGCCGTGGGAAAGCGGTGCTCCGGCGCCAGCCGGTAGTCCAGCGCCAGCACCGCGCCGCCGCTGCGCAGCGCCAGCTGGCGGCACAGGCTGTCATGCGTCTCCAGCCCGCCGATGGTGAAGCCGCCGCCATGCAGGTACAGCAGCACCGGCAGGTGCGCATGGCTGGGCGCATACAGCCGCGCCGGCAGCGGCGTGCCGTCGGTGGCGGGCACGGCCAGGTCATGCACCCGGGCCAGCGGCGCGCGGGGCGGCTCCAGCACCTCGGCCGCCTTGGCATAGACGGCGCGCGCCTGCTGCGGCGTCATCGCGTGGAAGGGTGTGCGCTGGGCGCGCTGGATGCGTTCGCAGCAGGCCGGCCATGGCCGGGCTGAGCAGGTGGAGAGCAGTCACCAGATGAACAGAGGATGGCGGGGCGGCCAAGCATACTGCGGGCCTTTGCAGCCCAGCCCGGAGACCACATGGCCCGCATCCTGTACCTGACCCAGATCGAGATCGACCACGGCGCCGTGCGCTGCCTGCCTGAAGAATGCCAGCGCGTGGGCATGCGCAAGCCGCTGGTCGTCACCGACCCCGGCGTGCGCGCTGCCGGTGTGCTGGACAAGGCCCTGGCCGCGCTGGGCGACCTGCCGCATGCGGTGTTCGACCAGACCCCCAGCAACCCGACCGAGGCCGGCGTGCGCGCCGCGCTGGCGGTCTACCAGGCCCAGGGCTGCGACGGCCTGATCGCCGTGGGCGGCGGCTCCAGCATCGACCTGGCCAAGGGCCTGGCGATCCTGGCGGCGCACCCGGGCGCCTTGAAGACCTACGCCACCATCGAAGGCGGCAGCGCCAAGATCACCGACGCCGTGCCGCCGCTGATCGCCGTGCCCACCACCGCCGGCACCGGCAGCGAAGTGGCGCGCGGCGCCATCGTCATCGTCGACGACGGCCGCAAGCTGGGCTTCCACAGCTGGCACCTGATGCCCAAGGCTGCGATCCTCGACCCCGAGCTGACGCTGGGCCTGCCGGCCTGGCTGACGGCGGCCACCGGCATGGACGCCATCGCCCACTGCCTGGAAACCTTCATGGCGCCGGCGGTCAACCCGCCGGCCGACGGCATTGCGCTGGACGGCCTGGCCCGTGGCTGGGCCCACATCGAGCGCGCCACCGCCAACGGCCAGGACCGCGACGCCCGCTGGGCCATGATGAGCGCCAGCATGCAGGGCGCGCATGGCCTTCCAGAAGGGCCTGGGCTGCGTGCACAGCCTGAGCCACAGCCTGGGCGGCGTGAACCCGAAGCTGCACCACGGCACGCTCAACGCGATGTTCCTGCCGGCGGTGGTGCTGTTCAACGCCCCGGCCGACATCGATCCAGAAGGAGCAGCGCCTGCAGCGCATGGCGCAGGCCATCGGCATCGGCAGCTGCGACGCCAAGGGCACCGAACTGGCCGAAGCCATCCGTGCGCTCAATGCCCGGCTGGGCCTGCCCAGCGGCCTGCGCGCCATGGGCGTGACCGAAGACCTGCTTCGAGCGGGTGATCGACGGCGCCATGGCCGACCACTGCCACAAGACCAACCCGCGCATCGCCACCCGTGACGACTACCGGATGATGCTGGCCACGTCGATGTGATCAGCCGCGCCAGAACTGGGGCGTGAACAGCACCAGCAGGCTCAGCAGCTCCAGCCGGCCCAGCAGCATGCCGAAGGTGCAGACCCAGGTCTGGAAGTCGCTCAGGCCGCCGAAGTTCACCGCCGGCCCCACCTCCCCCAGGCCCGGGCCGATGTTGTTGACCACCGCGATCACGGCGGTGAAGGCGGTCACCACATCCAGCCCGGAAAACAGCAGCACCATCGTCAGGCTGACCAGGGTGGCGCCGTAGATCATCATGAAGGCGATGACCGTCTGCATGACCTTGGGCGACACCGCATTGCCGCCCAGCACGACCGGGTTGACGACGCTGGGGTGGATGATGCGCACCAGCTCGCGCTGGCTCTGCTTGAGCAGCAGCAGCATGCGCACCATCTTGATGCCGCCACCGGTGGACCCGGCGCAGGTGGCAAAGCAGCCCAGCAAGATCATCAGCAGCGGCGCAAACACCGGCCACTGGGCATAGTCGTTGGCGGCATAGCCGGTGGTGGTGGCCAGCGACACCACATGGAAGACGGTGTGGCGCAAGGCTTCCAGGTAGCTGGGGAACACCCCGTTGGCGCTGAGGTACACCGAAATCAGCAGCACGCTGCCCACCACCACGGCCACAAAGGCCTGCACTTCCACATTGGCCCACAGCACCCGCAAGGACCGCTGGCGCCAGGCGGCGAAATACAGCACGAAGCTGACGCCGGCCAGCATCATGAAGAACACCGCCACGCTTTCCAGCAGGGGCGAATCCCAGAAGCCGAAGCTGGCGTCGTGTGATGAAAAACCGCCCAGGCCCATGGTGGTGCACATGTGCATGAAGGCGTCGGCCCAGGACATGCCGGCCCAGCGGTAGGCAAAAAAGCAGGCCACCGAAAACACGAAGTAGACGGTCCACAGCCCGCGCGCGGTCTCGGCCATGCGCGGCGTCAGCTTCTGGTCCTTGATCGGGCCGGCCGTCTCGGCCTTGAACAGCTGCGTGCCACCCACCCCCAGCAGCGGCAGAACGGCCACCGCCAGCACCACGATGCCCAGCCCGCCCACCAGCATCATGAAGCAGCGCCACACATTCACGCTCATCGGCAGCCGGTCGAGCCCGGTCATGACGGTGGCGCCGGTGGCGGTCAGGCCCGACATGGCCTCGAAATAGGCATCGGTCGGGCTCAGGCCGGGCACCGCCAGCCACAGCGGAATGGCGGCAAACGCCGGCAGGATGGTCCAGGTCAGGCCGACCAGGATGAAACCGTCGCGCGGCTGCAGCTCGCGCCGGAAGCGGCGGGTGCCCAGGCTCATGCCCAGGCCAGCCGCCAGCGTGATGGCGATGGCGCTGACAAAGGCCTGCACTGCGCTGTCGCGCTGCACCAGCGCAAACGCCAGCGGCACCAGCATCAGCAGCCCGAACAGCAGCACCATGCGCCCGACCAGGGCAACGACAGCCAACGGAGATTGCATGCGTGGCGGCTAGAACAGGAAGGTGGCGCCGACCTGGAACAACTTCTCCACCTCGCGCACCTGGCGCTTGCGCGGCACGAAGACGATGACATGGTCGTCGCGCTCGACCACCGTGTCGTGGTGCGGAATGATCACCCGCTTGACCGGTGCCGGCTCGCCCGGCGCGGCCGGCTCGGCACCCCGCACCAGGGCGCCGATCTGCGCCCCAGCCGGCAGCTTGATCTCGTCGATGCGCCGGCCCACCACCTTGCTGGTCTTGCGGTCACCGCGGGCCACGGCCTCCAGGGCTTCGGCGGCGCCGCGGCGCAGGCTGTAGACAGCGGCCACGTCGCCGCGCCGCACATGCGCCAGCAGCTCGCCGATGACCGTCTGCGCCGGGCTCAGCGCAATGTCGATCTGCGTGCCCTGCACCAGGTCGGCATAGGCGCGGCGGTTGATCAGCGCCAGCACCCGGCGCGCGCCCATGCGCTTGGCCAGCAGGCAGGACATGATGTTGTCCTCGTCGTCGCTGGTCAGCGCGATGAACAGGTCGATGTCCTGCACCTGCTCTTCTTCCAGCAGGTCTTCGTCGGTGGCGTCGCCCTGCAGCACCAGCACGTCGCTGTTGAGCTGGGTGTTCAGGTATTCACAGCGCTGCAGTTGCGGCTCGATCAGCTTGAGCCGGCACTGGCCCTGGATGTGCCGGGCCAGGCGCAGCCCGACCCGGCCGCCGCCGGCAATCATCACCCGCCGCACCGGTGCGTCGCGCAGGCGCAGGGCGTCCAGCACGCGGCGGATGTCGGCCGTGGCGGCCAGCACAAAGACCTCGTCGCCGGGCTCGATGCGGGTTGACCCATCGCACACCACGCGCCTGTCATTGCCCAGGTCGTCACGCCGGTAGATGGCGACAAAGCGCATTTCCACGTCGGGCACCAGCTGGGGCAACTCGGAGATCACATGCCGCACCATCGGCCCGCCGCTCACCACCCGCACCGCCACCAGGCTGGCGACGCCGCCAGCAAACTCGACCACCTGCAGGGCTTCGGGGTATTCGATCAGCTGGCGGATCGTGGCGGTGACCGACTCTTCCGGGCACAGCACCGCGTCCACCGCAAAGCCTTCCACACCCATCATCGGGCTGCCCTGGCGAAATTCAGGGGAGCGCAGCCGGGCGATGCGGGTGGGGATGCCGAACTGGCTGTGCGCCACCTTGCAGGCCACCAGGTTGGTTTCGTCGGCCGAGGCGCAGGCGATCAGCATGTCGGCGTCGCGTGCACCGGCGGCTTCCAGCACCGACGGCTCGATGCCGTTGCCGGCCACGCCGCGCAGATCCAGCCGCTCCTGCAGCAGGCGCAGGCGTTCCGGGCTGGAATCGATCACGGTGATGTCGTTCTTCTCGCTGACCAGGCTTTCGGCCACGCTCTCGCCCACACGGCCGGCGCCGAGGATGATGATGTTCATGGCGGGCTGGCCCGGCCGGCCAGCGCAGCGGGGGCTGCGGTGTGCAGCGCCAATGGACCGGGTGCGGGTGCGGGCGTGGCGGCAATCGTCATGCCCGGATGATACGGAGCGCCGCAGCCTGTCGGCCCGGGCTGCAGTTGGTCGCAGCGCGCAGCGTGACGGGGGACGCAGGCGCTATGGTGTGCTACTTCAGCAACACACCCAAGCGCCGCATGCAAGCCTGGCACCAGCATCTGCCGATCTACCAGCAACTGGCCGACCAGCTGGCAGCGCGCTTGCTGGACGGTGAGCTCAGCGAAGGCGCGCCAATGCCATCGGTGCGCACGCTGGCCAGCCACTATGTGCTGAATCCGCTGACTGTCAGCCGCGCATTGCAGGCGCTGGACGAAGATGGCCTGCTGGAAAACCGCCGCGGCCTGGGCCTGTATGTGCGCCCCGGCGCCCGCGAACGGCTGCGGCAGGCCGCCCGCGACCGCTTTCTCGCCAACGACTGGCCGGCACTGCGCGCCCAGTTGCGGCGCCTGGGCATCACCGCCCAAGATTTGAACTGGACCCCATGACATGCAAGCGCTGATCGAGGCCCGCGGCCTGCACCTGCACTACGGCCGCAAGAAGGCCCTGGACGACCTCAGCTTCACTGTGCAGCCCGGCCGGGTGGTCGGCCTGCTGGGCCACAACGGTGCGGGCAAGACCACGCTGCTGAAGGCCCTGGTGGGCCTGCATGCGGCGGAAGGCCAGCTCAGCGTGCTGGGGCGCAAGCCGCACCAGGACCGGGTGGCCCTGCTGGAACACCTGGCCTACATCCCCGACGTGGCCATCCTGCCGCGCTGGGCCAAGGTGTCGCAATTGATCAGCCTGGTGGCGGGCCTGCACCCGCGGTTTTCGGCCGAGCGGGCGCGGGCGCTGATCCGCCGCACCAGCGTGGGCCTGGACGACACGGTGAAGCACCTCAGCAAGGGCATGGTGGTGCAGGTGCACCTGGCCCTGGTGGCCGCCATCGACGCCAAGCTGATGGTGCTGGACGAGCCCACGCTGGGCCTGGATGTGCTGTCACGCAAAGCTTTCTACGAACTGCTGATCGATGAATGGTGCGACGGCGAGCGCAGCGTGGTGATCTCCACCCACCAAGTCGAGGAAATCGAGAGCCTGCTGTCGGACGTGCTGATGCTCAATGAAGGCCGGCTGGTGCTGTCGCTCAGCCTGGAGGACATCGACCAGCGCTTTGTGGCGCTGGGGCACGACCCGGCGGCCGCCGAGGCCATCGCCGCCGCCCACCCGCTGCTGCGCTACCGGGTGCAGGGCGGCAGCGCAGCATTGTTCGACGGCATGCCACCGCCCGAGGTGGTGGCGCTGGGCCAGCGGCTGCGGCCCAGCCTGGTCGATTTGTTCGTGGCGCTGACGCGCCGCCCCGAGCTCAACCGCAGCCAAGGCCTGTGAGGCGCCCCACCATGGACAGATTCACCCGCTTTCGCACCCTGCTGCTGCGTGAATGGATGCAGCACCGCACCGGCTGGCTGGTGCTGATGGCCTTGCCCACGCTGCTGGCCCTGGGCCTGGGCCTGTTGGACGGCCGCGGCCTGGACCTGCGCCTGGACAGCAGCGATGTGCCGCTGGGCGCCCTGTCCCAGCTGCCATTGCTGCTGCAGGCGCTGGGCTGGACCGTGGGCACGCTGGGCCTGGCGCTGCTGCTGGTCAGCCTGACGGTGCTGGCCCAGCTGCCCGGCCTGGCCCGGCGTGACCAGCAGGACCGGTCGATCGAGTTCTGGCGCTCGCTGCCCACCAGCCACGCCCAAGGCATCGGCGCCACGCTGCTGATGCACCTGCTGCTGCTGCCAGCCGCAGCGCTGACTGCGGCGCTGCTGGGCGCGCAAGTGGTGCTGCTGCTGACCGTTGTGCTGCACCATGGACCGCTGGCCTGGCTGCAGCTGCCCTGGGGCCTGCTGGTGCCCAGCTTGCTGATGGGCGCGGCCCGGCTCTGGCTGGGCCTGCTGCTGGGTGTGCTGTGGCTGGCGCCGCTGCTGCTGCTGACCATGGCGGCATCGGCCTGGCTCAAGCGCTGGGCGGTGCCGGTGGTCGCCGTCGCCAGCTTGCTGGGCGTGTATTGGCTGGATGCGCGCCTGCCCCAGCCGGTGGTGGGCCCGGCTTTCAACCGCATCGGCAGCGAGGCGCTGTACGCCCTGCTGGCACCGGACTTGTTCGACGGTCCGCATGCCATCGCCCTGGGCGCGCTGCCGTCTGCGGCGGCCGGCCTGCCCGCCCTGTTGTGGCAGGACAGCCTGCGGGTGCTGGCCAGCGCCGCATCGCCCGCGTTTTTTGCAGCCCTGGCCGGTGCTGCGCTGGGCTTTGGCTTGCTGGTACTGCGCCGCCGACACGCAGACTGAGCATCCGAACGCCGCTTCTACACGGCCTGCCGCTGCCACGGTTGAAGTTTGGCGGCTGGCCGCCGACAACCAGGCGATGGAGCGGTCCGCGTGGGTGAACAGCAGCATGTCGGCCTGGCCGGCAGGCGCCGGGCCGGTGTGGCCACTGCGCGTGCGAAAGCTGTTGCGACACCACCTGCATCGGCTGCAGCGACAGTTGCAGCCAGCACGGCAGCTGCTGGCCCGGCTGTCGCTGGGGATGTTGCTGTCCGCGGCCGCCGCTGCGGCCACAGCGGATGCCCCCGGCGCCGGCACCGGCGCTGCCAGCTGGGCCGCCATCGACGCCGCGCTGCACGATGACCCGCGTGCTGCCATCAGCCAATTGCAATCGACGCTGCAGACCGCGCCCGCTGATGCAGAGCGGGTGTGGGCCTTGCTGGCGCTGGCGCGTGCCCAGGTGCTGCTGGAGCAGCCGGCCGCTGCGGTGGCCACGGCCCGGCAAGCCGACCAGGTGCTGGCCACGCTGGTGGGCGCCAGCCCCAGCCAGCGCCTGTGGCTGGACCTGGTGCTGCTGCAGGCCAGCTGGACATCGGACACCCCGGCGCTGGCGCAATCACGCATGCGGACGCTGCAGCAGCAACTGCCCCGCCACAACGACCCCAGGCTGGCCTGCGAAATCACTGCGCTGGACCTGTCGCTGCTGATCGACATCAACAGCCTGGACGAGGCCTGGCAGGCCGCCGAAGCCCTGGAGCGCTGCGGCCGGGCCACCGGGTCGCCGGAGCGGGAAGCCACCGCCATCCTGTCGCTGGGCAAGCTGGTGTGGCGCGGCCTGGGCAGCCCGCAAGGCGACGCCGACGCCTATTTCCAGCGCGCCGACCGTGTGCTGGGCGACCGGCCGGCACGGCTGCTGCGCAGTGTCATCGCCTGGGACCACGGCATGGCGCTGGGCCAGGCCCAGCGCTGGGACGCTGCGCTCGACCGGCTGCAGCAGGCCGCCGCGCTGTCGCGCGCGATCAGCGACGACGCCGGTCTGGCGGCAGCCAATGTCGCCCTGGCCCAGTTGCACCTGCAGCGCGGTGAAGCGGCGGCCGCCCTGCCGCTGCTGCGCGACGCCCGGCGCCTGCTGGCCGCCACCGACGGCGGCTTCCGCCTGCCCACGGTGGCGCGCACTGAATTGCAGGCCCTGGCACGGCTGCAACGGCCCGAGGTGCTGGCCGCCATCGAACGGGCCCGCCGCTGGGACACCGACACCTTGCCGGGGATGGAACGTGCCGCGCTGGTGCGCGCCATGGCCGAAGGCCATGCGGCACAGGGCCAATATGCCCAGGCCTGGGCGGCGGTGCAGCGCAGCGAGGCCCTGGCCGCTGCAGGCCGGCGCCTGGCCACCGACGTGCAGGTGAACCGGCTGCAGGCGCGCTACACCAGTGCGCAGCGCGATGCCGAGAACGCCGCCTTGCGCCACCGCAGCGAAACCGCCCAATTGGCGCTGGAGGCGCAGACCGCGCGCCAGCGCGCGCTGTGGTTGGTGATCGGCACGCTCAGCCTGGCCATCGCCGGCATGCTGGCTGGCGGCTGGCAGGCGCTGGTGCAGCGCCGCCGGATGGCCGACCTGGCCTTGCGCGACGACCTCACCGGCCAGCCCAACCGGCGCGCGATCACCGCCTATGCGCTGGCCCAATGCGCGCAGGCGCACAAGCTGGGCGCGCCGCTGTCGGTGGCCATGCTCGACCTCGACCACTTCAAGCGCGTCAATGACAGTCTGGGCCACGCCGGTGGCGACGCGGTCTTGCGGGCGCTGGTGGCGGCAGCCCGCGGCGTGCTGCGCGGGCAAGACAAGCTGGGCCGCTGGGGCGGCGAAGAATGGCTGCTGGTGATGCCTGGCACGGCGGTGGCTGAACTGCCGGCGCTGTTCGACCGCCTGCGCACCGCCTTTGCCAACACGCCCGCCGAAGGCGTGGCCGGCGCGCATGGCTGCAGTTTTTCAATGGGCGGTGCGCAACTGCAGGCCGACGCAGCCAACCTGGATGCGCTGGTGGCCGCGGCCGACCGCCAGCTCTACCGCGCCAAGGCCGACGGCCGCGACTGCCTGCGGACCTGAGCATCTGCGCACCTGCGCACCTGCGCACCTGCGCATCTGAGTACCGGCGCTCGGGCATCCCCGCACCGCCCGCCCGATGGCAGACGGCGCGGCCCTTGCGGGTTCGCGCCGTCTGCTGGGTCCAAGCAGCGCTGGCTGGCGCCTGGGCGCCAGCTGCTGGATCAGCCGTGCTTCTGCTCGAAGAACTGCTCGTCTTCGGTCGAGCCCTTCAGCGCGGCGGTCGAGGCATTGGCTTCGATGGTGGTGGTCACCGCGTCGAAATAGCCGGTGCCCACCTCGCGCTGGTGCTTGACTGCCGTGAAGCCACGGTCGGCGGCGGCAAATTCCTTCTGCTGCAGTTCGACAAACGCCGTCATGTTGTTGCGGGCATAGCCATAGGCCAGGTCGAACATGCCGTAGTTCAGGGCGTGGAAGCCGGCCAGCGTGATGAACTGGAACTTGTAGCCCATGGCGCCCAGCTCACGCTGGAACTTGGCGATGGTGGCGTCGTCCAGGTTCTTCTTCCAGTTGAAGCTGGGGCTGCAGTTGTAGGCCAGCAGCTTGCCCGGGAACTTGGCGTGGATGGCGTCGGCAAACTTCTTGGCGAAGGCCAGGTCGGGCGTGCCGGTTTCGCACCAGATCAGGTCGGCGTACTCGGCATAGGCCAGGCCGCGGCTGATGGCCTGGTCGATGCCGTTGTTGGTGCGGTAGAAGCCTTCAACGGTGCGCTCGCCGGTCAGGAAGGGCTTGTCGGTGTCGTCCACGTCGCTGGTGACCAGGTCGGCGGCTTCGGCATCGGTGCGGGCCAGCAGAATGGTGGGCACGCCCATCACGTCGGCGGCCAGGCGGGCAGCCACCAGCTTGGAGCAGGCCTCGCGGGTGGGCACCAGCACCTTGCCACCCATGTGGCCGCACTTCTTGGCAGCGGCCAGCTGGTCTTCAAAGTGCACGCCGGCAGCACCGGCTTCGATCATGGCCTTCATCAGCTCGAAGGCGTTGAGCACGCCGCCGAAACCGGCTTCGGCATCGGCCACGATGGGCGCGAAGTAGTCGATGTCGTTCTTGCCTTCAGACCACTGGATCTGGTCGGCACGGGCGAAGGTGGCGTTGATCTTCTTGACGACCTTGGGCACCGAGTCCACCGAATACAGGCTCTGGTCGGGGTACATCTCGCCATTGCTGTTGGCGTCGCCGGCCACTTGCCAGCCGCTCAGGTAGATCGCCTTCAGGCCGGCCTTGACCTGCTGCATGGCCTGGTTGCCGGTCAGCGCGCCGAGGCTGTTGACGAAGGGTTCGGTGTTGATCAGGGTCCACAGCTTGTCGGCACCGCGCTTGGCCAGGGTGTGGTCGACCTGCAGGCTGCCGCGCAGGCGCACCACGTCGGCAGCGCTGTAGCCGCGCTTGATGCCCTTCCAGCGGGGGTTTTCAGCCCAGTCTTTTTCAAGGGCGGCAACTTGTTGTTCGCGGGTGAGTGATGTCATGAAAGCTCCTGGCAATGGCAAGTGGAAACGAGAGTAGACGGCTTGGAACCGGCTGGGCCGATGCCTCTAGCGTAACGCTGGCACCGGCTTTTGCCAAGACTTATGTCTTATAGAAGACCAAATACAAATACACATTAAATCAATGACTTGCAGACATTTTTCCATGATGCGAAAAGCAATTCACGATGGTGGAAAAATCTGCTGCGCTGCAGCATTGGAAAATTCCATATGGTGGAATGCTGGTCTTTCGATGTGAAAGATGCGGCCCGCTGCTGCGGCCCCGGCGCCTGGTGCATGCTCTCGGCCCTGTCCTTCTCCGGGCCCGTTCACGGCCGCCGCACGCCATGCCGCATTTCGCTTTTCTCGCCCAGTCCAGCTTTTTGCGTTGCCCGCCGCTGCAGGCCAGCCACCACTTCGGGGTGGCGGGCGTCGCCTGGGACGGCGCTGTCAGCAACCGGCCGGGCGCACGCTTCGGGCCGCAGGCCATCCGCGCGGCCAGCCACATGCTGTGCGACGGCATCCACCCGCATTTCGATGTCGCGCTCGACGGTGTGCTGGGCGACGCCGGGGACCTGCTGCTGCCCAACACCAGCCTGGGCGCCTTGCGCAGCGCGCTCGAAGCCCAGGTGCCCGCGCTGATCAGCCAGCACCACATGGCCTGGTTGGGCGGCGACCATT
>CAWJOQ010000003.1:0-205958 GCA_963844485.1 uncultured beta proteobacterium | reverse complement strand
GTTGCTGCACAAACTGAAAAATTTGATGAGACAGAAAGATATCGGCCTGGAGTGGCGACTTAAGACGGAAAAAGCAGCACAGCCACATCTGGCCACCAGTGGCAAGTTGTGCCTACACGCGCTTCGACGTTGATTTCTAAATCACGTTAGGCGTCACTAATTCGAGCCATTTCTCTTTCATCTGCAACCAAGAAGAACTGATATCTCAATGACATTCAAGACAATCGAGTTTGGTAAAACTTCAGGCGAAGAAGAAGCTGCAGAGTTCCCGCACCTGATCGCAGAAGGCTATTTTGATGACGACTTTATAGAGCCGTTTCTGACCCGAAAAAAGTGGCTAGTTCTAGCAAGAAAGGGTGCAGGCAAGTCCCTTCTCGGAGAAAAAATAAAGCAGCTAGCATCTTCATCAAAAGAAAACATAGCTGCCAATCTTACGCACCTAGCTGATTTTCCATTTAAGACATTTGCGCAGCTGATGCCGGGCGGAGGCGACAGCGCCACCCAATACCCAACCTCTTGGTCCTGGCTGCTTTGCCTACAAATAATTGACGCACTTCACGTGCATCCAGGCGAAACGCGCTCACTCAACATTGACGCAAATGCTGGAGTAGCCGAATTGAAGGCGCTCGGCTTATTGCCCACAACCGACCTCAAGAGTCTTGTGGTTAGATCAGCGAAATCGGGATTTAGGGCGCACATTCCAAAGCTGCTTGAATACTTTAGTGAAGGAACATCAGCCAATACACCTGCCGATCTCGCGTTCCTAAACCTCGTAGCTAGCCTGAAGGAGTTCATCGCACGCTACTCCTTTCACGGCCAACAATTCTTAATCATAGATGGCCTCGACGACATTCTAACCAAAGAAACCATTCAATACGAAACACTATCTGCGTTGATTTTCGAAACTGCGCGATTGAATGCATTCTTTAAAAGTCTAAAAGTTCCTGTCTGGATAGTAGTCCTGTGCAGAACGGATATATATGAGATTCTTCCTGGCGCTAACAAGAACAAGATTCGGCAGGACTCATGCACTGAAATAGATTGGTATCCCCCGTCCGGCGCTGTTGAGCAGTCAAAATTACTAAGTCTTGCAAACTTACGAGCCAAATTGTCCTTGAAGAGAGATGTTGACATTTTCGACGAGTTTTTCCCGAAACATATGAATGCTGGCGTCCCTATCAGAAATCTCCTCGCCGACCATACCAGACACACCCCGAGAGATTTCATTGCCCTTCTTACGCATGTTCAGAAACACTCAAAGAGCCCACTAATACAAAGAACAGAAGTTGCCGATGGCATAAAGTCTTATTCAGAGAAGTACTTTCTTCCAGAAATCAAGGATGAACTAGTCGGTTATGTCACACCGAAGGAATTACAGATCTTCCTGAATTGCGTCGGTGAAATACATACTCGAGAATTTGCAAAGTCCAGAATCGCTGAAATCGGCATTAAGCACGGACTCGACAGCAAGAAGCTCGATGTAATTCTCCACGCGCTCTTTGAGGCCAGCGCTATCGGGATGAAGTGGCGGGATTCGAGTACAAAGCAAATTAAGTTCGAATTTAAGTTCAGGAATCCAAATTCATCCTTCAACCCTAGTCGAATGATTATTCTGCACAAAGGCCTATGGAAGGCGCTAAATATTAACTAGAATAAAGTGACGCCTCTCAAGAAACTCCCCGTAAATGACTGACGCACAAGGGTTTTTTCAAGCCGCTTGCGCCGCTGGCGCGGTCGGCACCAGCGTCATACCCAACTGCTGCGCGCGCCGGTTGAGGTTGTGCAGCACGCGCTGCCGGTAACGCTCTTCGTAGTAGGCCTGGCCTTGATCGGTGTATTCCTCGCCCTTGGTCAGCATGCTGAAAATCAGCCGCGCCAGTTTGTGCGCGGCGGCCGTCACCGCCTTGGGTTTGTCCATGCGGGCGCACATGCGCCGGAAGTACGCCCCCAGCGCAGACTGGCTGGTGCGCAGTGCGGCGGCGGCCAGCCGCAGCGCCTGGGCCGCGCGGTTGGCGCACCGCTTGGTCTTGCCGCTCATCACCTTGCCCCCGGTGATCTTGGTGCCCGGGCACAAGCCCAGCCACGACGCGAAGTGCTTGTCGCTGGGGAATCTGCTCATGTCGGTGCCGATCTCACTGACGACCACCAGCGCGGTCGTCACATCGATGCCGTCGATGCGCGTGAGGTCCACGCCGCACATCTGGAACAGCCGCGTGCGCAGGTCGAACTTCGGCGCGTTGCGGGCCTTGCTGCGCTTCTTGCCCTTGTCCGGCTCGACGTCGGTGATGTGCAGCCGCTGAAGCTGCGCCTCGATCTCCTCGTCGCATTGCTGCAGCTGTTTGCCGCAGAAGTCGAACGCGTCCAGCGCCTGGCGCAGCGCGAACAGGTGCTCGGCGCGCCAGGTGCCTTGCAGGCTGCGAGCGATCTCCTCGTCGCTGGCGCGCACCCGGCTGTTCTTCAGGCCGGCCAGCACGTACGGGTTGCGCTCGCCGGCCACGATGGCCCGCAGGATCGCCTGCCCGCTGGCGCCGGCCACGTCGGCAATCACGTTGGCCAGCTGGATGTTCATCTGCACCAGCGCCTTCTGCATGTGCTGCACGCTGCGCGCCTGGGTCTTCAGCAGCGTCGAGCGCTGGCGAGCCAGAGCGCGCAGCACGCACACCTGATCGTCGGGGCGGAAGGCACCCCGCAGCAGCCCGTAACTCATCAACTGCTGCAGCCATTGGCAGTCCAGCACGTCGCTCTTGCGGCCCGAGACGTTCTTGACGTGGCGCGCATTGACCAGCAGCACGGTGAAGCCGCGCGCATCGAGCAGCTCGAACAGCGGGATCCAGTACACCCCGGTCGATTCCATTGCGACGGTGTCCACACCACAGTCGCGCAGCCAGTCGGCCAGGCGGTGCAGGTCGGCGGTGAACGAGGCGAACTCGCGCACCGGTTCGTCGTCGCGGTCTGCCGGCACGGCCACAAAGTGGCTGGCGCTGCCGATGTCGATGCCCGCAGCGTTCGGGTGGGTCAATTCCAAGCCCTTGCGGCTGAAACTCCGATTGCGTGTAGCCAAGGCGTCCTCCATCATCGCGTGTGGAACGTGGCGCCGGATCGGGCTCGTCGTCGTGATCACTCTCTCAAACGGGATACCGCCCAGCCGGCTGCACACCGGCCAGTCGGTTCACCAATGTCGATGACGCAGCCCAAGACCACGCTAACCTGCGGGCAGTGCGCACCATTGCCGTATCGGTCTTCCCCGGCGCCACGCTCTACCTTGCCAAGCAGGTCACGATGCCGTCAAGAGTTTCTTCGGGACGATTTGCGGTCAGGTCGGGCCGATTGGGTCGCTAACCATTCGCTCAACCGGACATTTTGCGGCAGTCCAGGTTTGGGCTTCATTTCATTCTCGCCCAAACCCGGCCTCCCGCAAAATGCCGGTTAGCTCAAACGTTAGGCCTCGCAGAACAACGCTGTGCCATGCCACCGTCAATGAATCGCCAAGCTTCCGCCCGGCTCAAAGACCGGCACACCGGCTTCGCCGGAGTGCGAAGACCCGCTATGCCGCCGACTCGATCGCCGCTGAACCGACTCTTGACGAACCACGAGGCAACCCGATACGATCCGTCAGTTCTTACGCGTTCTACGGATGGGTCACGTAGAGACAGTCGGGCGATTCGCCAGACTTGCAATGATTGAGTGCATTTACCGCGGTGAAACCGGCTTCGGGTTCTCCTGCGGGCACTCGGAGAACCCGAAGCCGGTTTCACCGCGCAATTTAAGGTAAGAACCTTTTTTGACTATTCGTGATGAGGGACGAACTTTTCGCAAAGATTGACCTGCATGCATCACGGTTGAAGCCCTATGAGGGCTTCATTTTTTTGTGCGGCGGGCAAACCGACATCCGGTCACACGAACCGGTCTCCATCCGTGACGCGATGTATCGTGAACTCGCCAAAGATGCTGCCGTAGAGAAGCGCATCCGCGTCGCGGAACACTACAAGGACTGGTCGCACGAGTCCATATACAGGGACTTAGTGTCCTTTGAAAGGCACCTGGCGGAACTATCATCCGTCATTGTCTTGGTACTTGAAAGCCCAGGTTCTATCGCCGAACTTGGCCTTTTCTCGGTAGTGGAGGAATTTCAGGCAAAGTTGCTTGTCTTCATCGAAACTGACCACTACCAAAGTCCATCCTTCATCAAGCTGGGCCCAGTCGACTACCTGGAGAAAGTCCACAGCAATTCGGCTGAGTGTCATCGCTGGATGGTCGACGTAGATCGGCAGCCTCGGTTTGATCCAAAGGCAGCGCAAGAACTCCAACCAGAATTGGCCGAAGCCGTGCTAAAGCGTGCGCAGAAGCCCGCACCCGAACATAACTTTAGACCGGCGTCTTGGCTCGACACAGCCCTTCTAATTTGCGATTTCCTTAGCCTCTGTTCGGCATTGACCCTCCGCGAGATGCGTGGGCTTCTTGAAAAGCTAGGACACCCCAAAGCTGAATCGGAATTAAAGCAGTACCTCTTTATTCTGCAGAAGGTTGGGCTAATTGCAGTCGAACCCAAAGGAGATCAGAGATTCTACGTCGGCATTGAAGACCGGCAGTTCTACTGGTTCCAGATACGCGAAGGAACAATTGACTTCTCACGCTTCCGTGTCAATCAGATTGCGGACTACGCGGTGAACGACAAAAAGCGCTTTAGGGCAATTCAAGAAGTGAGGAAGCGCTATGCTCCGCGCTAACGACCTCCTCTATCAGATGTCGTCCGACTTTGGCATGTTGCCCAGCCATCTACAAAGCATCGTACGTACCGCCCCGATCCGATACAAAGTCTTCCACATTCCAAAGCGTAGCGGTGGCCTTCGTGAATTGGCACAACCTGCACGAGAAGTTAAGGCAATACAGCGGTGGCTCATGGAGCGCCTTGAGCCGCTCCTGCCGCTACACGAAGCTGCGACAGCCTATCGCCTCGGCGCATCAATCAAAAGGAACGCCCTTCGACACGTCGAGAGCAACTATTTGCTCAAGATGGATTTCACGAACTTCTTCCCGTCAATCCTCATGACGGACATTATTCGTCACCTTGAGGTTCATTGCAGCCAACATTACGACGCGGCTGCAATCAGACTAATCGCCTACGTTTGCACATGGGCACCAAAGCGGCAAGGACCGCTGCGACTTTGCGTCGGCGCCCCCAGCTCACCTCTGCTATCAAATAGCGTAATGTTCGACTTCGATACACGACTCATGGCCTTTGCAGCCACTGGTCAGGTCACGTATACGCGATATGCAGATGATCTAACGCTCTCAGCGAGCGCTTCGGGTGTCCTCAGTAGTTATCCGAACTTTGTGTCTGAACTGGCAGAGAGTCTTGATTATCCTAAGCTCGTATTGAACGGAAAAAAGACCGTCTTTGCATCTAGAGCTGGTCGACGAATCGTTACGGGCGTTACCCTGACAGCAGATCATCAACTTTCAATTGGACGAATACGCAAGCGTGAGATTCGTGCCATGTACCATCGCATGACGATGGGCAAGTTGAGTCCAGATGAGCAACGAGTGCTTGCCGGCCTAATAGCATTTGCAAATGACATCGAGCCCGGATTCTCTGCTTGGCTGACGAAAACTTCAGAGGCGTAGGCAGCAATGAATTCTTAGCTGACACGTCAGTGAACTCTTGTGAAAACTCGCTTCAAGCGCCGCAAGGCGAGGCCTCTCAAGAAACTCCCCGTAAATGACTGACGCACAAGGGTTTTTTCAAGCCGCTTGCGCCGCTGGCGCGGTCGGCACCAGCGTCATACCCAACTGCTGCGCGCGCCGGTTGAGGTTGTGCAGCACGCGCTGCCGGTAACGCTCTTCGTAGTAGGCCTGGCCTTGATCGGTGTATTCCTCGCCCTTGGTCAGCATGCTGAAAATCAGCCGCGCCAGTTTGTGCGCGGCGGCCGTCACCGCCTTGGGTTTGTCCATGCGGGCGCACATGCGCCGGAAGTACGCCCCCAGCGCAGACTGGCTGGTGCGCAGTGCGGCAGCGGCCAGCCGCAGCGCCTGGGCCGCGCGGTTGGCGCACCGCTTGGTCTTGCCGCTCATCACCTTGCCCCCGGTGATCTTGGTGCCCGGGCACAAGCCCAGCCACGACGCGAAGTGCTTGTCGCTGGGGAATCTGCTCATGTCGGTGCCAATCTCACTGACGACTACCAGCGCGGTCGTCACATCGATGCCGTCGATGCGCGTGAGGTCCACGCCGCACATCTGGAACAGCCGCGTGCGCAGGTCGAACTTCGGCGCGTTGCGGGCCTTGCTGCGCTTCTTGCCCTTGTCCGGCTCGACGTCGGTGATGTGCAGCCGCTGAAGCTGCGCCTCGATCTCCTCGTCGCATTGCTGCAGCTGTTTGCCGCAGAAGTCGAACGCGTCCAGCGCCTGGCGCAGCGCGAACAGGTGCTCGGCGCGCCAGGTGCCTTGCAGGCTGCGAGCGATCTCCTCGTCGCTGGCGCGCACCCGGCTGTTCTTCAGGCCGGCCAGCACGTACGGGTTGCGCTCGCCGGCCACGATGGCCCGCAGGATCGCCTGCCCGCTGGCGCCGGCCACGTCGGCAATCACGTTGGCCAGCTGGATGTTCATCTGCACCAGCGCCTTCTGCATGTGCTGCACGCTGCGCGCCTGGGTCTTCAGCAGCGTCGAGCGCTGGCGAGCCAGAGCGCGCAGCACGCACACCTGATCGTCGGGGCGGAAGGCACCCCGCAGCAGCCCGTAACTCATCAACTGCTGCAGCCATTGGCAGTCCAGCACGTCGCTCTTGCGGCCCGAGACGTTCTTGACGTGGCGCGCATTGACCAGCAGCACGGTGAAGCCGCGCGCATCGAGCAGCTCGAACAGCGGGATCCAGTACACCCCGGTCGATTCCATTGCGACGGTGTCCACACCACAGTCGCGCAGCCAGTCGGCCAGGCGGTGCAGGTCGGCGGTGAACGAGGCGAACTCGCGCACCGGTTCGTCGTCGCGGTCTGCCGGCACGGCCACAAAGTGGCTGGCGCTGCCGATGTCGATGCCCGCAGCGTTGGGGTGGGTCAATTCCAAGCCCTTGCGGCTGAAACTCCGATTGCGTGTAGCCAAGGCGTCCTCCATCATCGCGTGTGGAACGTGGCGCCGGATCGGGCTCGTCGTCGTGATCACTCTCTCAAACGGGATACCGCCCAGCCGGCTGCACACCGGCCAGTCGGTTCACCAATGTCGATGACGCAGCCCAAGACCACGCTAACCCGCGGGCAGTGCGCACCATTGCCGTATCGGTCTTCCCCGGCGCCACGCTCTACCTTGCCAAGCAGGTCACGATGGCGTCAAGAGTTTCTTCGGGACGATTTGCGGTCAGGTCGGGCCGATTGGGTCGCTAACCCCTCGCTCAACCGGGCATTTTGCGGCGTGGCGCAATCGGACTTAATTATATTTTCGCCCAATTGCGCCGCGCAACAAAATGCCGAGTAGCTTTAACGTTTGGCCTGCCAAGATTAAACCACCCCACGAAAGAGCACACTTGAACACCCCAGAGCTAGAGTTAATTGTTGATGCCTATCCCGGCATTAGGTTGCTGAAATCCAAAACACAATACGAAGCCTTATACGAAACTAGGGATGGTAAGCACTTAGCAATCGAAAGACGTTCAAAGATTCAGTTCAAGCTATATCTTGAAAAGGAATTCGATCCAAGGGCAGTTACGTTCTCCGGTGCCGCAAGCATTGATCACTTGGCAAAGAACACAAAGCGCATCCATATTTCATCCGAACGGTTAGCAGGACCATATAAGGACAAACAAGGGAGTGAGGCTTGGCTATTGCGATTGTCTTCGGAGAAGGATTTAAGGAGTGTCTTACAAAGCTACACTGTAAAGTTAATAACAACTAAATTCGATGACCCACCACCTGACGAACTCGTGCCAGCGGAAAAAATTCAACACGATAACGATGAGTCGGCTTTTGCGGAAGGAATGGCGAAATATGAAATGCATCGAAGGCTTGAACGTGACGTCGGGCTCTCAAACCGCGCCAAGGCAAACAGATTTAAAACAACTGGAAAGCTGCAGTGTGAAGTCTGTGATTTCGACTTCACGGAGAGCTACGGAAGTCTAGGCGAAGGCTACATTGAGGCGCACCATACGAAGCCTCTCAGCCAGTTGGATGGTACAGAAAAAACGAAGCTTGAAAGCCTGGCAATGGTCTGCTCAAACTGTCATCGAATGTTACATCGTAGCAATCCAATGATCACACCGTCAACTTTAAGAAAACTAGTTGGCACCAGACGGACTTAGATTCAAGTTTGAAGTGCAACATCAATATAGACGTCAACACCTTCTCAGCAGATTTTCCATACATCAGCCGCGACCGCGAAACTAAATTTTCGCACACCAAGGCCAACGAGATATTGAACCCGACACAGAACCAACGCGCCGTCAAGTTAGAAGCCAATCATTGCCGCAAGAACACCATCATCCAATCACTGACACAAATCCCCACATGGCAAGCGCCGCCTGGTACACCCGATTCGCAAAAGCGGCTTCGCACTTCTGCGGCCGGCCGCGCGTGTTTACGCTGGCGGTTGCCACCATCCTGGTCTGGCTGGTCACGGGGCCGCTGTTCAAGTTCAGTGACACCTGGCAATTGGTGATCAACACCGGCACCACCATCATCACCTTCTTGATGGTGTTCTTGATTCAGAACACGCAGAACCGGGATACCGAAGCGATTCAGGTCAAACTGGATGAACTGATCCGCGCCACCCAGGGTGCGCACAATGCGCTGCTGGATCTGGAAGAGATTGAAGAAGAAACACTGGATGCCTTTCGCACCCGGTACCAGGCGCTTGCCGCTGCCGCCAGGCTGGATTTGGCGCGGGGCAACCAAGACACCGGCACACCCGAGCCATGAGCCCACGGCGCTGCACACAGCAGCTGGCCGCACGGTGCCTGTGCCAGGCCGCTTGGTGATGCCGCACCTCCACACATAGGCACTGCGCCTCCGCCCCAAGCCATGCCATCTCGCCCCGCCGTCGTCACCGTTTTAGCCGCTGCAGGGGTTTTGCTGGGCCTGGGCGTGGCGCAGTTTCTGCCGCAGGTTCAGCTGGCGCTGCCCTGGTTTGCGTATGTCTTGATCGCCTTGGGCTGCGCCCTGGGCCTGCCTGCCTTGCTGGGGTCGATGGGGTCCAGCGGCGATTACAAGGCAGTGGCCCGGCTCTGGTCGCTGTGTGCCGCCATGGCGCTGGTGCTTGTCACGCTGGCCGCGGCGTCGGCTGCGCTGTCGCTGCGGTCTGGCCGGGTCAGCAGCCTGTCGCTGCTGGCGCTGGCCTTGGGCTTGGGGCTGTTCGCCGGTCTGGGCCTGGTCAAGCTGGCCTTGCGCCAGGCCCGCCAGGCCAAGGCAGCACACCGCAACTGAGCCTTCGCCTGGATGCCTGTTCTGCGCCATGCCAGCACCTGTGGTGATGCACCGCCCCAAATTGCAAACACAGGGCAAACACACGGCAAGCACAGAGCAGCCAAGCGGCAAGCACGGCCGTCGGCCACCATCGCCAATCTTGTTGGGAGCACCACTTGAATGATCTTGCCCACCCAGCCATTGCGCTGCGCACCGCCACCAGCGCCGATGCCTTGCGCCTGGGGGTGCTGGCCACCCAGGTGTTTTTGGACACCTATGCGACCGACGGCATCACCGACGCCGTGGCCCACGAGGTGAGAACAGCCTTTTCGACCGAGGCGTTTGCAGCCCTGCTGGCCAGGCCGGGCACCACCATCACCGTGGCCGTGCTGGCCGACGCCCTGGTGGGCTTTGCGCAGACCACGCTGGGCACGGCCCAGGCGCTGGCACCCGCAGGTGCACCGGCTGAGCTGGACCGGCTTTATGTGCAAGAGCCCTACACCGGCTGCGGGCTGGGCAGCCGGCTGCTGCGCAGCCAGGAAGCCTTTGCAGCTGCGCACGGCGCTGCGGTGCTGTGGCTGTCGCCCTGGGTCGGCAACCACCGTGCCTTGCGTTTCTACGCCAGGCACGGCTATGCAGACCACGGTCGGGTCGATTTCTCTGCTGGGGCAGCAGCGGATCGAGAACCGCGTGCTGGCCCTGCGCCTTCCGCGTTTGGCGGCTTGACTGTCGACGGCCTGGCTGCCCGACTGCGCGCCCGGCTTGCACCAGTGCGCCAAAGTCGCCAGGCAGGCGCACGGGCAGGTCCATCCTCAGCACCGCCGCAATGAAAGCGCGCAGAAGCACTGTCGCGTATCTGATGAGCTCATGGCTGTTTGCCGAGGAACTGACCGGCAATCACAAGGACGCTTAGCTTGCGTTTTAGCTGGTTGTGCTTTTTTCTGGTGCCAGACAGTTCCCACATGAAGTCCATCCCTTGACCCACGCCCACCACGCTTGGGCTTAGGCACCATTGCCATCACCGGTTGACGCCAGGACCTGGACACAGGCCCCGGCACTGACGGGCAGGAAATGCCACTCTGGCACGGACCCATCGGGGCCCGACATTGCAACTGCTGAGGAGCTTCAAATGAACCATCGCAACACCACACAAACCATTGCCGCCGCCATCATTGCTGCATGCGCCGCACTGCCGCTGGCCGCCACTGCCGCGTCGCATTCGGGCGCCGCACCGATGGACAAGAAGGCCACCGACAGCGCGGTCTTCAGCGACCGCGCCAAGTCCAAGGCCTGGGCCACCGAGAAGGCGCAGATCGAAAAGGCGCTGCAGTCCACCACCGATCGCAACGGCTATGCCAAGGCCTTGAGCGACATGGGCTACATGGTCACTGCGATCAATGCCGACCGGAAGGACTATCTGGAATACGAAGTCGTCAAGGGCGCCAACAGTTACGAAGTGCAGGTCAGTTTTGACAAGGACATGGCCAAGGCCAAGAAGGTCGACGTGACGACGAACATGTGGCGCGCCGACACCACCAAGGCCGCACTGCGCGGTGACCAGGTGGCCGCCGCCACCCAGGTGGATGCAGCGAATGCCCGCTACAGCGACCGTGCGCGCATGCAAGGCTGGTCGGGCGAAAAGGAACAGCTCGAAAAGGCTTTGGCCGCTGGCCAGACCCGGGCGCAGTACGAGGCCATGCTGAAGAAGATGGGCTACCAGGTCACGTCGGTCAACGACGCCGAGAAGGACTACCTGGAATATGAAGTGGTCAAGGGCGACAACAGCTATGAAGTCCAGATCGACCTCGACAACAAGGTCGGCAAGAAGGTGGATGTGACGACCAACCTGTGGGAAACAGCGGCCACTGAGAAGGCGCTGGCCAGCGCCAAGCGCAAGTAAGCGCAAGCAAGTGCAGCAACGCTGACAGCGGAACCAGGCCAGCCTGGCGCCGTTGTCTTGCGGAACGGCCTCGACGCTTGTCGAGGCCGTTTGCCGTTTTCGTTTGCCGTTTTCAGATGCACGCTTGCACTGGGCTGTTGGCTGCGCGCCGGTCGGCCTGCCAGGCCATCTGCAGTGGCCCTGGCAGTTCGGGCAACATCCATGTGCATGGTGACGCGCCGCAAGCGCAAGGACGACGACCAATGGCATCCACCCGCTCAACAGACAATTTGCGCATCACCATCAGCCGCTTCAGTGAGCGGCTTTGGGTCAAGCCGCTGCTGATGTGCCTGCTGTCGGTGGCCGCTGTGTTTGCCGCCAAGCTGTCTGACAACAGCCTGGTGTCCGGCTGGCTGCCCACGGTCGACATCGATTCTGTCGAGACCTTGCTGGACGTGATGGCGTCCAGCATGCTGGTCATCGCCACCTTCGCGGTGGCGTCCATGGTGTCGGCGTATGCATCGGCCAGCAGTGCGGCCACACCACGCTCGTTTCCGCTGGTGCTGGCCGACGATGTGTCGCAGAACGCGCTGTCGACCTTCATCGGCGCCTTCATCTTCAGCATCGTTGCCCTGACGGCGGTCACCAACGGCTATTTTGGCGAGGCGGGGCTGTTGACGCTGTTCGCCACGACCATCTTGGTCTTTGCGATCGTCATCGCCATGTTCGTGCGCTGGGTCGACCGGATCGCCCGGCTTGGGCGCCTTGGGCCGATCATCGACAAGGTCGAGGACGCCACGCAGGCCGCCATCGACCGGCGCCGGCAAGCGCCAAACCTGGGTGGTGTGCCTGTGCGCCCCGACACAGCATGGGGCCGTGCGGTACCGGCGCCGAAGATCGGCTATGTGCAGCATGTCGACATCGACGCACTGCAGGCCTGGGCCGAACGTGCAGGGGGCCGGGTGATCGTCGATGCGCTGCCGGGCAGCTTTGCGGTACCGGGTCGGCCGCTGGCGCGCATCAACGGCAGCAGCCACCGTGGCCGCAGTGGTGGCGGTGGCGGTGGCGGTGGCGGCGGTGGCCAAACTGCTGACAGCAAGGCCGGCGCCGACGCCGATGCCGACATCGACGACGTGGCCCGCTGCTTTGACATTGGCCGGGCACGCCGCTTCGACGACGACCCCCGCTTTGGCCTGGTTGTGCTGGCTGAAATTGCCGACCGCGCGCTGTCGCCCGCCGTCAACGACCCCGGCACCGCCATCCAGATCATCGGCGCCGTGGTGCGTCTGCTGGCGCGCTGGGCTGAACCGGTGCCAGCCAGCAGCGACGGCCCCAGCGCCACCAAGGTGTGCGATCGCGTCGAGGTCCCCGCGCTGGCCACCAGCGACCTGTTCGACGATGCCTTCCGCCCAATTGCACGCGACGGCGCCGGCGCTGTCGAGGTTGCAGTGCGGCTGCAAAAAGGGCTGGCCGCCTTGCACCATGTCGGCGACGAAGCCATGCGTGCGGCAGCGCTGCGCCACATGCAACAGGCGCTGGCACGGTCACGTGCGGCCATGGTGCTGGCTGAAGATTTTGCCGAGGTGGCGCAGGCGGCCGGGCCCGCTGTGGCAGCCAGCCTTGCAGATCGGCCGCAGACATGACGGCGCACCGCACGGCGTGCACACCACGCGGGCCATGCCACACCACCAGTCCCTGGCCTGGCCAGGCTGCAGTGCAATGCGGCCAGGGCCAAACCCTGGTTGGCACCGCGCTGCACTGACACCTGCGCGCCAGCCTGGGCGCTGGGGCTGCCGGCACAATTTGACAACCATCCACCCATCCATCGGAGTTACGCCATGACCCACAGCATCGTCGCCACGCTCAAGGCCAAAGCAGGCCAGGAAGAGGCCCTGAAGACCATTGCGCTGCAACTGGTGGCTGCAGTGCGCGCCAATGAACCGGGTTGCCTGCTCTACACCTTGTCGCAGGGCGAAGACCAGAGCAGCTTTGTGTTCATGGAGCGCTATGCCGACGATGCAGCGCTGGCCCACCACCGCACAACAGCGCATTACAAGACCCTGGGCCGGGCCATGGGCGCGCACATGGATGGCGCGCCCACCGTGCTGCGCATGGTCGAACTGGGCTGAGCTGCTGCACGGCCGCGCACTGCCCTTCTGATAATGCATTGGCGACGCGTGCTTGCATTGCACAGTAGGTGTCGTCTGACAACTCCTTGCGCGATCGGACTGCAGCCACATCTGCTGCTATCGCGTTCAATGGTGTTGAGCTTCAGGCACAGGCCAGAAGCTCCAAACCAACCCAAGGAGTACACCGTATGAACAAGGATCAAGTCAAAGGCACCATCAAGGATGTGGCCGGCAAAGTGCAAGAGAAAGCCGGTGAACTGATCGGCAGCCCTGAGCAACAGGCCAAGGGCCTTGTCAAACAGGTCGAAGGCACGGCGCAAAAGAACTACGGCGACGCCAAGGAAGCGGTCAAGGACCAGATCGACAAGGCCTGATTTGCGCGGCCAGTCGGCATCGGCAGCACGGCACACAGGCCTGTGCGCCCAAGCCGACTGGCGGCATCAGGCTGTTGCCCGTCTTGCCCGGCCGGTGGCTGGCGGGCAGCACCAACTGCACAGCAGCGGCCAACCCGGCGGGCCCATGTTGCCCGTGCCGGGCTGTGCCGCGTCTGGCGGCTTGCCAGACCAAGCAGCAACTGCGGACGACCTGGCCGTGCCGCACGGGCGGTCGGCCCACGCGGCCCACTGCCCCAACCCCAATGGAGAGCACCATGACATCGAGCGCCACCACGACAAACCATCCGCCCCCGCAAGAAGCACGCGAGACGCTGTGGAAACTGATCAAGGACATTCGCTTCTCGATGTTCACCGTGCGCCACACCAATGGCCACCTGCACTCCAGGCCGATGACGACACAAAACGCCGGCCTGGATGACAGACGGCAGCTTGTGGTTCTTCATGTCGCGTACCAGTGAATCTGTGCGCGACATCGCCAACGACAGCCAGGTCAACGTGGCCTATGCCGACGTGTCTGCGGACAGTTATGTTTCCGTGTCTGGCACCGCCGCTGTCGTGGACGACCTGGCGAAGAAGCGGCAACTCTGGTCGAAGATGGCCGAGGCCTGGTTTCCGGGCGGCGCTGAAGACCCCGACCTGGCGCTGGTGCAGGTCAAGATCACCCATGCGGACTATTGGGACGTGAAAGAGAACAAGCTGCTGCAGCTGTTCAAGATGGCCAAGGCAGCGGTGACAGGCGAGCGCCCCAGCGGCATGGGCGAACACGGCGAAGTGCGCATGCGCTGACGCTGCCATGTTGGCGCCGGCGCGTGGTAGACGGCGCGTTGACACAAGCGGCGGCGCAGTGCCATGCGCCCATTCGCCCATCCGCCAAGCGCAAACAACGGTTCAGCTCAGCCTTTTTTGGGGACAGCAATGCGAAGCACTTCAACACAGCCACCGGCGCAGGCCGATGCTGCGGACAAGACCACGGCGGCGCGCGGCAATGCACGCGAGCCGCAATTGCCGCACGAGCGTGATGCGTCCAGCGATCCGGGTGCGCCGGTCAGTGCAGACGCCCAGCGCGTCGGCAAGCAGGCGGCCCAAGACTTGAAGCGCGGACTGGTGGACACCGGAACCGGACCCGTCCTCGAACAACTGGACGCCGAACATTTCAGCGCGCCGACTGCGGCGACGCCGCCAAAGGCGGGCCTGACGCCAATCCCAAGCGCAAAGCGCCGGCGGGGCTAAACCGAAAGCTCGGCGTGCCCGCGCCAAGCTAGAGGCGCCAAGCTACTGGCGGCCTGGATCGTCGATGGCACGCTGATCGGATTGCGCGCAGTTGGCCAGTGGCGGGCGGACAACAAACAGACCGCCCAAGCCAACCGGCCGCCGACTCAGGGTGTCAGGCGTGGTGCGCTCTTGCCGCGCCTGGCGGCGCCCGCGCTTGCGTTGCCGCGGGTTGCAGGCCGGTCTGCCGCTGCTGCAGACGGCTTGACCCGCCCGGTGGATGGCGCAACATCGACCGTTTGAAAGTCGGCCGCATACAGGCGCCGCATGCGCACAATCTCCCGCTTGTACTTGCCCGCCAACTGGGTTTTCTTGGTGTCGGACAGCAGGCGCCCGGCGACCTGAAAGAACTTCGACTCCTCTTCTTTCAGGTGGTGGCGCACCTTGAAGCTCAGGGTCTTGGCGGTCTCGATCCAGCCGGGTTGGTCTTTGTTGTTCACCGACAGGTCGGCCAGCAACTCGTCGACCTCGTGGTGTTCATGCAGCGCATGGCGCGAAACATCCAGGCCGCCGTCTTCCATCAGCAGCGGCACATACAAAAACCGTTCTTCAGCGGCGGCGTGCGCCATCAGCTCGACCTTCAGTTGCAGGAAGATCAATTGACGGGCTGCCATGTCGCCGCGCGATGCTGTGAGCTTGCGGCACAGGTCGCGTTGCAGATCGTGGCTTTCGCGGATGGCTTCGAAAATCATGCGGTGGCTCCTGACATGGGTCGCGCGGACCGGGTGTTATGTTGTGTGGAACCACGCCATCGATGCGTCAACGCACTGGCCAGTCCCTGTCTCCTGCGCCGCCTCTACAGGCAAGGCAGCACCGCCCCATTGTGGCGAATGTGGGCCGGCAAGAACAGCGCTATGCCGCGCCTTGTTCGTCAGCCACATCGTCGGCCTTGGCACTGCCATCTTGAAAGTGCGGACGACGCGCCTCAGTGGCGGCAGCTTGCATGCTGGCGCGCGGCAGATGCCAGTCTGCGGCAGCGCCTGCCAGGCCATCGACCAGTGCCAATTGCGCCTGCCAATCACGCAGCGCTGCCGGTCGCGCTGCGTCGGCCAGGCGCAGCAAGGCGGCCGGGTGCAGCACCACCAGCACCGGGCGGCCATCGGCGCGCCGCCACCAGGGGCCGGCCGGGTCGCTGACGGCAACCGCATGACCCAGCAGCGCGCGCGCGGCGGTGGCGCCCAGGGCAAGCAGCCAATCCGGTTGCACCGCGTCGATCTCGGCCTCCAGCCAATCCACACAGGCAGCGGCTTCCTGCTGGCTGGCGGTCTTGTGCATGCGCCGCTTGCCGCGCAGTTCGTAGTTGAAGTGCTTGACCGCATTGCTCAAGTACAGCCGCTGTGCGTTCCACCCCAGCTGGGCCAAGGTGTGGCGCAGCAGTTGGCCAGCCGGGCCGACGAAGGGGCGGCCGACCAGGTCTTCCCGGTCGCCCGGCTGCTCGCCGACCAGCATCAGGCGGGCGTCGACTGGGCCTTCACCAAACACGGTCTGCGTCGCTGCGTCGGCCAATGCGCAATGGCGGCAGTGCCTGGCGCGCTGCGCCAGTTGTGTCAGCGCGGCCTGCCGGGTGGCCAGCTTGTCGGCCGCTGTATCTGCAGTGATGTCTGCCGTGGTGTCTGCTGTGGTGTCTGCCTGGATGTTGGTCGTGGGGGCCAACACCGCGCCCTGCACGCGGTCGGCCTGCGCCCGCGCCAGCGTCGACGGCAGCGCCGCCACCGCCTGGTCCACCGCCCGGCTGCGCGTGCGCTGGCGGGGTGCACTGGACATGGCGCCGGCCGTGGCGGTGGTGGTCGACAAGGCGCTGTCGGCCAGCATGGCCGCCGTGCGCTGCGGCGCCTGTTGCAGCAGCTGGCCGATTTGCCGCGCCTCGGGCAGGTTGGCCCAGAAGCGCACCGGCATCTCGCGCTTCATCATCGCCACCTTGACCCGCGCCGGGTTGAAGATGCTGCGGTAGTAGGCCAGCCACAAGGCCTCACCGGCATCGGCAGCGGGGGCGTCTTCGCGCCGGCCGCCAGGCAGGTGGCTGAGCGTGGCGCCGTCCCAGGCCAGGCCGATGCGCGGCGTCAGGATCAGCCAGTGCATCTGCGTGAAGCGCCGGGTGAAAAACGGCGCCACACGCTCTTGCACATGGTGCTCGGGTTCAAACCAGGCCATGTGGCGCACGGTGCCGTCGGCAGCGGCCACCGGCGTGAAGCGCACAAAGGCCTTCATCTTGTGCGCCTCACGCCGCACCGCCTGGGCCAGCCGCTCCAGCCGCCGCAGCGCGGGGTCCAGCGGGTCGCCAGCCAATGCAGGTTCAACATGCAGACGCGCAGCCAGTTGGTGGATCAGCATCCAGCGCTGCGGGTCGGCGTGCAAGGCGGCGGTGCGCGCCAAAGCCACCCAGTCCTCGGGCAGGGCCAGCGGCGCTGCGGCCGGCCAGTCAGCGGCGGGCACGGCAGCACCCGACGGGTCGAACAAATCGCCCGACATGCCTGCGCACACACCACTGGACACAGCGCTGGACACAGCGCCGCCCGCACCGCCGGCCGCACCACCGGCCACGGCTGCGGGGCTGCAGTCACCATCGAGCCAGCGCACCGCTTCGGCCGGCACGCCGTCGCGCACCAGCACCCGCGCCACCCGCACAAAGCCTGCCCAATCGGTGGGCCCGGCAAGTTGCACAGCGACCACCGGCGCAGCAGCGCCCGACCGCCCGGCCGCCAGGGACGGCAGCGCAGACAGGGCCGGCGGCAGGCCGCCGATGGCGCGCCGCTCAGGCGGCAAACAAATCCCCTTGCACCGGCCGGCTGGCAGCGGCTGGCGCTGTGCTGCGCGCACGCGGATCTGCACCGGCACGCAGCTGCGCCAGCACCTGCTGCGCAGCTGCCGCTGCCGGCCGGTGGCCGGGCAGGGCCACAAAGGGCAGCAGCTTGCGCACCGGCACACCAAGCCGGTCCAGGTCGTCGCGGTGCAGTGCACGCAAGCGCCGCGCGGCCAGCAGCTTGTCCACCGACTTGGTGCCCAGACCGGGCACGCGCAACAACAACTCACGCGGTGCGCGGTTCAGCTCAATGGGAAAGCGCTCTGGGTGGGCCAGCGCCCAGGCCAGCTTGGGGTCGACCTCCAGCGACAGCAGGCCGCCATCGGTGACCAGCTCATCCTGCTGGAAGCCGTAGAAACGCATCAGCCAGTCGGCCTGGTACAGGCGGTGCTCACGCATCAGGGGCGCTGGCTGCACCGGCAGGCGCGCCGACGCATCGGGGATCGGGCTGAAGGCCGAGTAGTACACCCGCTTGAGGCGGTAGGCGCCATACAACTGCGCACTGGCGGCCAGGATGCTGCGGTCGTCGGCGCCGTCGGCACCGACGATCATCTGCGTGCTCTGGCTGCTGGCAAAGCGCGGCGGACGCACCGGCCGCGGCGCAGCGCCGGGCAGCGCCCGCGGCGGCACCGGGCGCCTGGCCTCGCGCTGTTCATCGAGCTGCAGCCGGATGCGTGCCATCGACCGCCGGATTGCGCCGGCGTCTTTTTCGGGCGCCAGCGCCGCCAGGCCTTCGTCCGATGGCAGCTCGACATTGATGCTCAGCCGGTCGGCGTAACGCCCCGCCTGCAGCACCAGCGCCTCGCTGGCGTCGGGAATGGTCTTCAGGTGGATGTAGCCGCGGAAGTCGTGCACCTCACGCAGCCGGCGCGCCACCTCGATCACTTGCAACATGGTGTGGTCGGGGCTTTGCACGATGCCTGAACTGAGGAACAGGCCTTCAATCACGTTGCGGCGGTAAAAGTCCAGCGTGAGATTGACCACCTCGTCAATGGCGAAGCGTGCACGCGGCACATTGCTGGATTCGCGGTTGACGCAGTACAGGCAGTCGTAGATGCACCAGTTGGTCAGCAGCAGCTTCAACAGCGAGATGCAGCGGCCGTCGGGCGCGTAGCTGTGGCAAATGCCCGCGCCTTCGGTCGACCCGATGCCTTGGCCGCCGACCGAGTTGCGCTTGGCCGCGCCGCTGGACGCGCAGGACGCGTCGTACTTGGCGGCATCGGCGAGGATGGTGATCTTCTTCAGCAGGTCCATGGCGCGACTGTTTTTTCATACAGTACCACGGACAGGCTGGTTTGCGGTCCACCAAGTGCAGCCGCTACCGGCAAATGGCCATGCACCTGGGCGTGTGCAAGCCCTGGAAAGTCGGTGCTGCGCTGCGCTGAACAGGGCGCCGCAGCCCTGCCCGCTCAGCCCGGGGCCTGGGCGGCCGACCAGCCGCGGTGCTGCGCCAGCGCGTCCAGCAGTCGGGCGTCGGGTTCGATGGGCAGTGCCGCCTCGGCTTCAGCGGTGTGCCAGATCCAGCCCGCAAACACCAGCAAGCCGCCGCCGCACAAGGCCATCAAGAACCATTCGATGTCGAGCATGTCGGTCTCCTGCAGGTGGGGTTCGGTGAAGGATGGGGGGGGTGAGGCAACGGGGCGGTGCTGCGTTGGCCGCAGCGGGTCTCTAGCAGCGCAGCTGGGCGGCTCTTCGCGTCACTGTTCCAGCAGGTCGGCCAGTTCGTCGGCGTGCTCTTCTTCATCGGCGAGGATGTCTTCGAGCATGCGGCGGGTGGTCGGGTCCTTGTCGCCGATCAGCTGGATCATCTGGCGGTAGGCGTCGACCGCCACCCGCTCGGCCACCAGGTTTGCCCGCACCATGGCCTTCAGGTCGGTGGCGTCGTCATAGGCGGCATGGCTGCGCGCCAACAGGCTGTCCGGGGAGAAATCCGGCGCGCCGCCAAGCTGCACGATGCGGGTGGCCAGGCGGTCGGCATGCCCCGACTCTTCTTGCGCATGGACCATGAACTCCTCGGCGATCTTGGGTGCGGCCAGCCCATGGGCGGTGAAGTGGTGGCGCTTGTAGCGCAGCACGCACACCAGCTCGGTGGCCAGCGCATCGTTGAGCAATTGGACGATGGCTTCGCGCCAGGGGCCGTAGCTGGGCGTCACGGCGCCGTCGCCCAGGTCCTTGCGTGCGCGGTCCAGCGCTTCCTCGTCGAGTTGCAGGCGGTGGTCGCCCGTCGATGCGGCGCGCTTGTCTTGGTCGGGTCGTTTGCTGTTGTTCATGGTCGTGTCCTTTGCATGTTGGGGTGGAGGCGCTGCGTCACTTCTTCAGCGCGCGTGCACCAAGCACAGCCAGCACCAACAGGACCACAAACACCGCGATGGCGACAAAGAACAGAACTTTGGCGATGCCGGCCGCACCGGCTGCAATGCCACCAAAGCCGAACACTGCAGCGATGACCGAGATCACCGCAAAGATCAGAGCCCACTTCAACATGTTGAATCCTTTGGTGGTGTTGCCGATGCGGCCGGATCGACGGGGTGTGGATCCTGGGCCGGCTGCAGCTGACTGTAGGCAGCCGCAGCGCCCTTGGGCATCGGTGTGCGGCACCTTGCGCTGTAGGACGAGACCGCACGCGGGCGGCGGCGGCTGCAGCACCCTGCCGCTGTGGGTGTCAGACCGTCACAGCAACAGCCTCAGCGGCGCACCGGCGGGGGCCGGTGGGTAGTAGGCAGTGGGCGGTGGGCAGTGGCCAGTGGCCAGTGGGCGCAACAGCCCCGGCGCGCATCAAAAAGCGCAGGCGCCAGCCCGCGCTGCGGCAGCCGGCCATGCGCCAGGCCTGCCGGTGCAAGCGGCCTGCACCCGGCGCACTGCCCGGCGCCAGGCCTCAGGACAAACCCGCTCAGGACACCTGCAGGGCCGGTGGCTTGCGGTGCCGGGTGGCGGTTTCAAACCCGTAGGCGTAGGCCAGCAATTCCGCCTCGCTCCACTGCTGGCCGACAAACAGCAGGCCGAAGGGTGCGCCCGATGCGTAGTAGCCCGCCGGCACGGTGACGGCAGGCAAGCCGGCGATGTTGATTTCGCTGACGGTGGTTTCTTCGATGTTCAGCCCGGCGCCAACGGCCGGCAGCTCTGCACGCATCTGCGGAAACACCAGGCCGTCCAGCCGCTCGCGGCTGAACACCGCGTCGACCGTCTGCAGGTAGCGCGCTTTCACCGCGATGAATTGCGACAGGTCGGGCGGCACGGTGGGCGCCTGCAGGCAGGCCGCAAATTGCGGCAGCAGGTGCAGGTAGCGCAGCACGCCGTCGGGGCCGAAGGCGGCCTGGCTGGCAGTGGCGGCGGCAAATGCGCTGAAGCTGTTCAGCGCGGCATCAGGCCCCAGCCGCTGCAGGTAGTGGTGCAGGTCGTAAGGCACCGATTCCATGCCGCGCGCATCGAAGTCGGCCGGCGGCGCAGTTTGCTGGCGCAAGGCGGCAAAGCCAGAACCACGGAAGGGGTCGTCGACCAGCACCGCACCCTGCGCGCGCAGCACATGGCAAGCGCGCTCGTACAGCGCCTGCGCCTCGGCCGACAGCGGCTGGTCGCGCCAACCCGGGCCATACAGCCCCAGGCGCACGCCCTGCAGCGCACCAGGCTGCAGCTTGGCGGTGTAGCCCAGCGGCGGCGGCTTGCCGACGCCTGCCAGGGTCTTGGGGTCTTCGGCCGTGTAGCCGGCCAGCACGTCCAGGCACAGCGCGGCGTCGCGCACGCAGCGCGCAATCGGGCCGACCACATCGCGGTTGCCCGACAAGGGCACCACACCGGCGTTGGGCACCAGGCCGATGGTGGGCTTGATGCCGACCAGGTCTTGCGCCGACGCCGGGTTCTGGATCGACCCGCCGGTTTCTTCGGCCAGGCCCAGCACCGCCATGCTGGCGGCCACGGCAGCCGCAGTGCCGGCACTGCTGCCACCCGGCACCCGGCCGGGCATGGCGACGTTCAGCGTCGGCCCGGCCCAGCTGTCGTCGGCATGGGTGCCGCTGGCGCTGAGCACCGGCACATTGGTCTTGCCCAGCAGGATGGCGCCGGCCGCACGCAGGCGCGCCACCACCGGTGCATCGGTCGCGGGCAGCAGGTCGACGCCACCGGTCTGGCTGTGCAGCAAGGACCAGCCCGCCGTGGTGGGGAAGCCGACCATGTCCATCGGGTCCTTGATGACCACCGGCACACCCGCCAGCGGGCCGAGTGCCTCACCAGCCCGGCGCCGCACGTCGATGGCGCGGGCGTCGGCCAGGGCCGCCGCGTCGTTGCGGAAGATCAGCGCGTTGTAGTGGCCGTTGAAGCGGTCGATCTGTTCAAAGCAGGCCTTGGCCAGGCTTTCGGCGGTGAAGGCGCCCGACTGGAAGCCGTCCTGCACCTGCTGCACCGTCAGGCTGCACAGGTCCAGGCTGGGCGCGTCGGTGGTCGGAGCTGTCTTGGTCATGGTGCTACCCGCTGTTGCAGAACAAACATGTTAGCGATGCGCTGGCGCCTGCAGGTGGCAAGCAGCAAGCAGCCAGCAGCCCGGTCGACCGCTCAATCTGCCGGCCAGGGCATGCCCTTGGGCGGCGCAGCCTGCGGCGGTGCGTCCTGCGGGGGCACGGCCGGCAGCGCCACGCTGTCGACACCGCGCCACCAGGGCTGCAGCAGCGGGCCATGCGCCGGTTCCACCGGCGCGCCCAGTTGCGGCAGCAGCAGCGGCGCGCCGTGCTGCGGGGCCAAGCGCCAGCAGGGTTTCCACCGGCGCGTCCCAGGCATGCATCGCCAGGCTGAAGGTGCCCCAGTGCACCGGCAGAAACAGGCCGCCACCATGCGCAGCGGCCTGGGCGCCGCCCAGCAGTTGCCAGGCCTGCAGCGCGTTCTCGGGCCCCAGGTGGATGTCACCCCAGCTGGGATGGAAAGCGCCCACCTCCAGCATCACCAGATCAAACGGGCCCAGGCGGCGGGCGATGTCGGCGTATTCGGTGGTCAGGCCGGTGTCGCCGCTGAAGAACACCCGGTGCCGGGGCGAGCGCAGCACCATCGACGCCCACAGCGTGGCGTTGCGGTCTTGCAGGCCGCGGCCGCTGAAGTGCTGCGACGGCGCCGCCGTCACCTCCAGGTCACTGCCGGGCAGGCGGTGGCTTTGCCACCAGTCCAGCTCGGTGATGCGCTCGGCCGGCACGCCCCAATGCTCCAGATGGGCGCCCACGCCCAGGGCGGTGACAAAGGGCACGCCGGTCTTGGCCAGCGCGCGGATGCTGGGCAGGTCCAGGTGGTCGTAATGGTCGTGGCTGATCACCACCAGGTCGATGGGCGGCAGCGCCCGCAGCGCCACCGGCACGGGCTGGAAGCGCTTGGGCCCCACCAGGCGCGACGGCGAGGCGCGGGCGCCCCAGACCGGGTCGGTCAGCACCCGCTTGCCGGCGATTTCAAGCAGCACGGTGGAATGCCCCAGCCAGGTGGCGCGCAGGCCGCTGCCCGGTGGCTGGCGCCAGGCGGCGCGCGGGTCTTGCGCCGGCAAGGGGCCGCTGGGCAGGCGGCGGTCGCCACCGCAGAGAAAGTCGGTCAGCGTGGGCCGCGCTGCGCTGGCGTCGCGCAGGCCGGGCAGCACCGGGTGCTTGTTGCGCAGGCCTTTCGGCGTCCACAGCGGGCTGGACTGCAGCCGCTCCAGCCGCAAACCTTGCGGTGCCTTGCCAAAGGATTTCATCATCGGGATCCCACCGGCCCAGGCCGTGTCAGCGTGCAGTCTGCCATTGCGCGGCGCATGTGGTGGGGGCGGCACTGTCAGGTCGCGCGCCTGTCGCCGACGAATGCAGGTCGGCGCCCACACGCTGGCAAACACACCGGCAAACACACCGGCAACACCAGCCAGCACGCACCAACAAGCGATCACCGACCGGCACGCCCCAGCCACCGACGGGACCCAGGAGACACCGAACCATGCAACGCCGACGCATCTTGCCGCTGCTGCTGCCCCTGCCCGCCGCCCTGTGCCTGGGGCTGGCCCCGCAGCGGGCCCGCGCCCAGATCATGCTCAATGGCTTCGATGTGAGCGGCGCGTCCGGCGACATGCGGCCCATCGAAAAGGGCGGCCCGCCCAAGGACGGCATCCCGGCGATCGACCAGCCACGCTTCGTCAGCGCGGCTGCAGCGCAGCTGGCCGACGGCGACCGGGTGCTGGGCATCGCCCTTGGCGGCGTGGCGCGCGCCTACCCGGTGCGCATCCTGAACTGGCATGAGGTGGTGAACGACCGCATCGCGCAGCGCGCCGTCGTCGTCACCTACTGCCCGCTGTGCGGCACCGGCATGGCCTTTGCGCCGCCGGCGCGCACCGGCGCGGCTGGCTTCGGCGTGTCGGGCCTGCTCTACAACAGCGATGTGCTGCTGTACGACCGGGCCACGCTGTCGCTGTGGTCGCAGATCCTGTCTGAAGCCATCACCGGCCCGCTCAAGGGCACGGTGCTGGCGCCCGTGCCGCTGACCCACACCAGCTGGGCCGACTGGCGTGCCCGCCACCCGGCCACGCAGGTGCTGTCCACCGAGACCGGCTTTGAGCGCGACTACGCCCACGACCCCTATGCCGGCTACGACCGCGTGCCCCAGCTGATGTTCGATGTGCAGCACCGCGACGACCGCTTCCCGCTCAAGGAATGGGTGCTGGGCTTGCGGCTGGGTGGCGTGGCCAAGGCCTACCCGTTCAGTGTGCTCGACCGGGTGGTGGGCCGGTCGGGCGTGCTGCAGGACAGCGTGGGCCAGCAGCGGGTGCGCATCCGCTTCGACCGCAGCCACCGCACGGCCGAAGCCCGTGACACCCAGGGCCGCTTGCTGCCCGGCACCCTGGCCTACTGGTTCGCCTGGGTGGCCTTCCATCCGCGCACCGAGGTGCTGCGCGCCCCCTGATGCACACTGGCGCCGCTGCGGCACGGCTGCGGCGCAGCAGCAGCGCTGGTGGGGCACATCAGCGCTGGGCGGCGGGCCAGGAACGCGGGGATGCAAGCGATGCGGGTGGTGGTGATTGGCGGTGGCGCGGTGGGCGCGGCGGTGGCGCTGTTCTTGCGCCAGCTGGGCGGTGCCGGCGTGGACGTGCAGGTGGTCGAGCCCGACCCGACGCTGGCACGGGCATCGTCGGCGCTGTCGGCGGGGTCGGTGCGCCAGCAGTTCAGCAATGCGGTCAATGTGCAGATGTCGCAGTTCGGCCACCAGGTGGCCACCCAGGCCGATGCCTGGCTGGGTGTTGGCGGCGCGCCAGGGCGGGTGGACGTGGGCTGGGTGCCGGGCGCCTACCTGTTCTGCGCCAGCGCGGCTGGTGCCAGCGTGCTGCAGCACAACCATGCGGTGCAGCGTGCGGCGGGCGCCGATGTGGCGCTGCTGGCGCCCGATGCCCTGGCCGCGCGCTTCCCCTGGCTGCACACCGGCGACCTGGCCCTGGCCAGCCTGGGCCAGTCCGGCGAAGGCTGGCTGGACGGCGAGGCCTGGGCGCGTGCGCTGGGCCACAAGGCCAGGGCGCTGGGCGCCGTGTGGCAGCGCGACCGGGTGGTCGGCCTGCAGACCAGTGCCGGCCGCCTGGTGGCAGCGCAATTGGCCAGTGGCGATGTGCTGGCGGCCGATGCCTTTGTCAATGCGGCCGGGCCCTGGGCCGGCGCCGTGGGCGCGCTGGCCGGCCTGCCCGTGCCGGTGCATGCGCGCCGGCGCACCGTGTTTGCCATGACCTGCCCCAGCGCGCTGCCGCCCACGCCGCTGGTGGTGGACGCCTCGGGCTGCTGGTTCCGCAGCGAGGGGCGCGGCTTCATCGGCGGCTGGTCCCCGGGGGACGGCGACGCCGACCCCGACGACCTGCCGCTGGACCAGCCCGACCTGGCGCAATTTGACGACCACCTGTGGCCGGCCCTGGCGCACCGGGTGCCGGCCTTCGAGGCACTGCGGGTGCAGCATGCCTGGGCGGGCTATTACGAGGTGCACCCGCTGGACCACAACGCGCTGATCGGCGCGCACCCGCAGTGCGCCAACTTCTGGCTGTGCAATGGCTTTTCGGGCCACGGCCTGCAGCACGCGCCGGCCGCCGGGCGCGGCCTGGCCGAACTGTTGCTGACCGGCCAGTTCAGCAGCCTGGACTTGTCGGCCTTCAGCCCGCAGCGGGTGCTGCGCGCTCAGGCCTTTGTCGAGCAGGCCATCATCTGAGCATCATCTGATGCATCACCTGGGCAGCTGCAACGCCGCGCCCAGGTCATCGACCGACTGGCCCTGCTGCGCCAGCAGCGCCTCCAGCGCCGGCAACAGCGGGCCCAGGCGCTCGTCCAGCGCATCGCGCACGGTGTCGACCAGCACCTGGGTGCTGCGCTCGATCTCGATGTGCAGCGCATCGCCCGCGCGCTTGTTGCCAAAGGTGGTCATGCGCAGGGTTTCGGGGATCAGCCAGACCTCGAACCAGCGTTCGCGCCGGTCGGCTTCGGCCACCGTCAGGCTGGCGCCGTTGATGGCGATGTAGCCCTTGGCGAACACATAGCGCATGTGGCTGGCCGGCACGCCGATGCGCAGCACATGGTTGTTCTCAGGCTGGCGGATGGCCAGCACCGTGCCCAGGCAATCGACATGGCCGCTGATGGGGTGGCCGCCGATTTCAGCGCCGTCCTTGGCGGCACGCTCGACATTGAGCAGGCTGCCCACCGCCAGGCCGCCCAGGGTGGTCAGACCCAGGCTTTGCTGCATCACGTCGAAGCGGGCGCGGCCCGGCGCCGGGCAGGTGGGTCACGGTGAGGCAGACACCGTCACAGGCGACGCTGGCGCCGATCTCCAGGCCGGTGTCGAAGCCCGGCGGCAAGGCCAGCGTGAAGCTGCGCAGCCCGGGGCGGTCGGTCAATTCAGCCACGCTGGCCAGGCCTTGCACGATGCCGGTGAACATGGGGAGCGGGCGCACGGCGGCGCAGGGTGGAAACAGTCGCACAGGTTACCAGCGGCCCCAGGCCAGGCGGGCAGACTGGCTGGCACAACCCTGTGGCGCGCAGCGATGACACCCTCCCCGGTCGACCCGACCCTGGCCCCGGACTGGGTCGGCAGCTTCAGCCTGGCCGCCGCGCCGCCCGGCTTCATCGACAACCCCTACCCGTTCTACGACAGCCTGCGCAGGCACAGCCCGGTGCACCCGCTGGCGCCCGGCCAGTGGCTGCTGACGCGCCATGCCGATGTGGCGGCGGTGTACCGGGCGCCGCAGGCCAAGTCGGACAAGCGGCGTGAATTCGGTCCCAAGTTCGGGCCCGGCACGCCGCTGTACCAGCACCACACCACCAGCCTGGTGTTCAACGACGCGCCGCTGCACACGCGGGTGCGCCGGCTGCTGCTGGGCGCGCTGAACCAGCGCGCCATCACCCGCATGGAAGCCGGCGTGGCCGCGCTGGTGCAGCGCCTGCTGGACCAGCTGGCCGACCAGCCGGCGCCCGACCTGATCGCCCACTTTGCAGCCGAGATCCCGGTCGAGGTGATCGGCAACTTGCTGGACGTGCCGGCGGCCGACCGCCAGCCGCTGCGCGCCTGGTCACTGGCCATCCTGTCGGCGCTGGAGCCAGCGCCCGCGCCCGCCGTGCTGACGCGCGGCCATGCGGCGGTGACGGCGTTCTGCGACATGCTGCGTGGCCTGGTGGCGCAGCGCCGCGCCCACCCGGGCGACCCGCAGGCCGACGTGCTGACGCGGCTGATCCAGGGCGATGCCGACGGCACCCAGCTGAGCGAGGCCGAGTTGCTGCACAACTGCATCTTCTTGCTCAACGCCGGCCACGAGACCACCACCAACCTGATCGGCAACGGGGTGCACGCCCTGCTGACCCAGCGCGCCGCCTGGGCGCAGTTGGTGGCCGACCCGGCGCTGGTGCCCAGCGCGGTGGAAGAACTGCTGCGCTTCGAGAGCCCGCTGCAGCTGAACAACCGGCAGCTGGACGCGCCGCTGGTGCTGGCCGGCCGCACGCTTGCGGCCGGCGACTTTCTGACCCTGGGTGTGGGTGCGGCCAACCACGACCCGGCGCAGTTCCAGCAGCCCGGCGTGCTGGACCTGGCCCGCAAGCCCAACCACCACCTGGCCTTTGGGCATGGGGCACATGCCTGCGCCGGGCTGAACGTGGCGCGGCTGGAAGCGCGCATCGCCCTGGCGGCGCTGGTGCGGCGCTATCCGCAGCTGGACCTGGCGGGGGCGCCGGTGCGCGACAGGCGGCTGCGGTTTCGGGGGTTTTCGTCGCTGCCGGTTCGCTTGAATGCGGCGTGAGTGGGGCCTGGGTGCGGCCTCACTCGGCCTTGGCGCCCGAGTCCTTCACCACCTTGGCCCACTTCACGATCTCGCTGGCCTGGTACTTGGCCAGCTCCTCCGGGGTCGAGATCCAGGGCTCCAGGCCCAGGTTCTTGAGCTTGTCGACCACGTCGGGCAGCTTGAAGACACGCTGCATCTCGGCGTTGATCTTGGCCACCACCTCCTTGGGCGTGCCGGCCGGGGCAAACATCGCGAACCAGGTGGTGGCCTCGAAGCCGGGCACCGTCTCGCCCACCGTCGGCACATCGGGTGCAGCCGGCGAGCGCTTGGCGGTGGTCTGCGCCAGCGCGCGGATCTTGCCGTCCTTGGCCATCGGCAGCGCCGACGGCATGTTGTCGAACATCAGCTGGATCTGCCCGCCCACCAGGTCGGGGATGGCGAACTGCCGGCCCTTGTAGGGCACGTGCTGCATGCTGGTGCCGGTCAGGCTCTTGAACAGCTCGCCCGACACATGGACCGAACTGCCGATGCCCGGCGAGCCGAAGCTGGCCTTGTTCGGGTTGGCCTTGAGCCAGGTGATCAGCTCGGCCACGTTCTTGACCGGCAGGTCGTTGTTGACCACCAGCAGGTTGGGCGCGCTGGCCACATGCGCCACCGGCGTGAAGTCCTTGACCATGTCGTAAGGCATCTTGCTGTAGAGCGCCCCGTTGATCGAGTGCGTGCCCACCGTGCCCATCACCAGGGTGTAGCCATCGGCCGGCGACTTGGCCACCTTGTCGGCGCCGATGTTGCCGCCGGCACCGGGCACGTTGTCGATGACCACGGTCTGGCCAAGCTGGGATTTGTCGGCAAACAGCCGGGCCAGGATGTCGGGCGCGCCGCCAGCCGGGAAGGTGACGACCAGGCGGATCGGCTTGGTGGGATAGCCCTGGGCCAGGGCAGAGGTGGCAGTGGCCGCGCACAACAGCAGGCCGGCAGCCAGGCGCAAGGGGTGGAATCGCATCATGTCTCCTGAGTTCTAGAAGGCGGCGCAGCGCCGCCGGGCGCAGGATACGGGATCTGCCACAGCGCTGCGGTCGCTGGGGTGACCGCAGCCGGGCGGCTGCCTGCATCGGCACCGGCACCGGCACCGGCTGGCAGGCTGCTCAGCCGACGTTGCGGCCCTGCCCGGCCCAGAACGGCGCACGCAGCGCCTTCTTGTCGATCTTGCCGACCGCCGTGCGCGGCAGGTCAGGCACAAACTGCACCTGCTTGGGCGCGTTGACCTTGCCCTTCTTGTCGCGCACCAGGGCCATCAGCACGTCGGCCGGCACCTGCTGGCCGGGCTTGCACACCACCACCGCCGTCACTGCCTCGCCCCACTTGGCATCGGGCACACCGATCACCGCCACCATGGCCACCGCCGGGTGGCTGCTGATCACGTCTTCCACGTCGCGCGGGTAGACGTTGAAGCCGCCGCTGACGATCATGTCCTTCTTGCGGTCGACGATGTAGAGGTAGCCGCGGTCATCGGCGCGCGCCATGTCGCCGGTGTGCAGCCAGCCGTTCTTCAAGGTGGCGGCGGTCAGCTCGGGCTGGTTCAGGTAGCCCTCCATCACCTGGCGGCTGCGCACACACAGCTCGCCCACGCCGCCGGGCGCCACCGGCTGGTCGTCGTCGTCGAGCAGCAGCACCTGGCTGCCGCTGGTGGGCAGGCCGCAGCTGCTGAACAGCGCGGGCTGCTGCACATCGTGGTCGCTGCGTTTCAAGAAGCTGACCGGGTAGCCCTCGGTCTGGCCGTACAGCTGGGCAAACACCGGGCCGATGCGTTCCAGCCCCTCCACCAGCCGGGTGGGCGACATCGGGCTGGCGCCGTACAGCAGGGTGTGCAGGCTGCTGAGGTCGGTGTGGTCCAGCGCCGGGTGGTCCAGCAGGGTGTAGACCATGGTCGGCACCAGCAGGGTCAGGTTGATGCGCTCTTGCGCGATCAGCTCCAGCACCCGGCCCGGGTTGAAGCCCGACAACAGCCGCACCGTGCCGCCGCGCATCAGCGTGGGCTGCACCACCGTGCCGGCCACATGGGTCAGTCGGCGCGGCGGCCAGGTAGTGCGGGGTATCGGGCAGGTCGAAATCGCTCAGCTGTTCGATCACCATCGCCGCCAGGCCGGCCTGGGTGCGTGCCGCGCCCTTGCTGCGGCCGGTGGTGCCGCCGGTGTAATTGACCACCGCCAGCGCGCCGGGCTGCGACAGGTCTTGCATGCTGGCGTGGCCGATGCGCGTCGCTGGCCCGCGGCCAGCGACGTGCCGAAGTCGGCATCGGCCAGGGTGTAGACCTGCGTCAGCCCCGGGTGGCGCTGCGGCCAGGGCCTGGGCCCGCTCGGCAAAGCCCGCCGCGTCGGCCACCAGCACCTGGGCGCCGAAGTCCTGCAGCTGGAACAGGTGGTCGTCCAGGCTGCCCAGTTGGTGCAGCGCGGTGCTGACCATGCCGCTGGCGATGGCGGCCTGGCCGGCGCACCAGGCCTCCACCTGGTTGGCCGCCAGGATGGCCACGCGCGTGCCCGGCCCCAGGCCGGCCGCGGCCAACACCGCCTGCATGCGGCCGATGGTCTCGGCCGTGGCGCGGTAGCTGAGTTCTCCCGCGTCCCAGCGGAAGGCGGTGCGGCTCGGGGTGGCGCTGCAGTGCACGCAGCAGCAAGGCGCTGGCCGTGGGGCCGGTCTGGTAGGGCTGCATGCTGTAGGTCCTGGCTGTCAAACATGGGGCGGCGCGGTGTCGCCGCAAAGTGGCCGCAACTTGGCAACCACCTGGCCGCCACACAAGCGGCTGTGCCGGGCCGCCTTCGGACGCGGGTCAGCTGCCGGCCTTGTGGAACTCTTGCTCGACCTGGGCCAGCATGGCCTCCACCGTCTGCACCTGCTGCACCCCGCTGACGCTGTGGCCGGCGCTCCAGATGTCGCGCCAGCGCTTGGGGCCGTCGGCCGTGTTGCCATGGCTTGCGCCGCCGAACAGTCTGCGCCGCCGTGTTGGGGGTCACCGTCTCGTCCAGCGTGGCCGGGATCCAGCCCGGCGCGCTGGATGGCCGGCAACAGCATGCTGGTGGGCAGGCCGGTGAAGGCCCGGGTCAGCAGCACGTCGTCGATGCTGGCGTCGACCAGCATGTCGCGGTAGGCGTCGGGCGCCAGGCTCTCGCGGGTGGCGATGAAGCGGGTGCCCATGTAGGCCAGGTCGCAGCCCAGCACCTGGGCGGCGCGCAGGGCCACGCCGTCGCTGATGCCGCCGGCCAGCACCAGCGGGCCGTCGTATTCCTGCCGCAGCGCGCGCACAAAGGCCATGCCGTTGAGCCAGCCGGTCTGGCCGCCGGCACCGGCGCTCAGCAGCACCAGGCCGTCGGCACCGGCGGCGATGGCCTTGCGGGCATGGGCCATGCGTGGCCACGTCAGCCAGCACCAGGCAGCCGATGGCGTGCAGCGCCGGCACCGCCGCCGCCGGTGAACCCACGCTGGTGATCACCAATTCCACCTTGTGGCGCACCAGGCAGGCCAGGTCGTCGGCCATGCGCGGTGAACGCATGATCAGGTTGGGGCAGAACGGCGCGGCTTCTTCGGGCGCAGCAAACAGCCGGGCGGCGATCTCGCTGAGCCACTGGTCCAATTGCGTCGGTGCGTGCGGGCGTTGGCGGTGGGAAACGCACCGATCACGCCGTTGCGGCAGGCGGCCACCACCAGGTCGATGCCCGAGACCTGGAGCATGGGGGCCGCGATCAAGGGCAGGCGCAGCCGGCGGCTGATGTGGTCGGGCAGGCGGTGGGTCATGCGGCCCCCGCGCCCGGCGGCATGGCGGGCCGGCCAGGCAGCGGCCCGCACGCGGGCAATCGCTCGGTGCTGGTCATGGTGTCTTTCATCGCGTGGGGCTGGGTTGGAGGCCGCCGCAACGGGTCTGCAGCGCGCTGGCGCCAGCCGGCCTGCAGGACCAGCGGGCTGCGCGGCCGGCCCGCAGCATGTCGATCAAGGCCAGGTGCAGCGGCAGGGTCAGGTTCATCGGGGGGCAGCCAGGCCGGCCAGCCATGCCGGAACATGCCGATCAGCAGGCCGCAGGCCATGTGCAATGGTCTGGATCGTAGGCAGCCGCTGGCGGGCGTCTCAATCGTCGCTTCGGACGATGTTGGCGGCCGCAGCGGTGGCCACAACAGCCGCCGCGCGGCGCATCACAGCGCCAGCACAAACCCTGCCTCGGCCAGCACCTGGCCGTTGATGCGCACATCCACCACATGCGCCCCCGGGTGGTAGCGCCGGGTGGTCACCAGCCGCATGGCATGGCGTTTGACCAGCTGGCGCTGCGCCCCCGGCGCCAGGTCGATCACCCAGCCCTTGAACACCTTGGGCGTGGTGTGGCCACCGGCCTTGACATGGTGCACCGCATAGTCGATGGCCAGGCGTTGCGGCCGGGGGTCGGTCGGGTGGGCGGTGGATTGCAGGTCCAGCTGCAGTGTCAGCACCCCGCCCAGCGCCAGCGCGCCGGGGGACAGCGTGAAGGCCAGCCGGCCCTGGTAGGCCGCGCCCAGGCCCCAGGCGGCCAGCACGGCGGCATCACCCGCCTTCACCAGGCTGCGGCTGGCATGGCGCAGCAGGGCACGGCGGTCGGCGCTGGCAGCTGGCAGGTGCTGCGCCAGCCAATCGGCCACCAGGGCCGGGTGGTCCTTGGCGATGTCGTTCAGGTGGTTGGCCACGCTGCGGCGCACGTAGGCGCTGGGGTCGTCCTGCAGCTGCTGCAGCCAGGGCAGCGTGGGCGACGGGTCGGCCACCAAGGCCTGCAGCCGCAGACCCCAGGGCAGGCGCGGCCGGCTGCCTTCACTGACCAGGCGGCGCACATGGGCGCTGGGGTGCGCCAGCCAGCCGCCCACGGTTGCGCAGGTGGTGGCGGGGTGCTGCACAAAGAACGGCCGGATCGCAAATTCAGCGGTGAAGCGCTGGGTCATGGCCTGCAGCGCGGCCAGGCCGCGTGCCGGTGCGGTGGGCACCGCCAGCAGCGCCACCGCCTCGGTCAGCGGCCACACCGGCCAGCCCGCCAGGCCGGCGGCGCTGGGGCGCAGGCCTTGCAAATCGTCACCGACACCGGCCGGGCCCAGGCTGGCTTCCAGGATGCCGCAGGCGCGGTCCACATCCGCAGGCAGTTGCGCCACCAGGGCGTGCGCCAGCTGCAGCACCCGCGCCTTCAGCGCCAGCGCCTCCAGCCCCTGCAGCGCGGCCTGGCTGAAGCCAGCCGCGTCGAAGCCCGGCCAAACGCGCTGCACATGCTGGGCAATGGCCTGCACTGCCGCTGCATCGATCAGGTGTTTGAAGGCTTCGGCCATGCGGCCAGCATACGGCGCTACCACCACCGCGCCCAGACGGTGCGTCGCGCACCAAATCAATGCCCGCTACACCTGTCGCAACCAAATTTGGTGCACATCGGATGCACCAAACAAGGCATGGTCTTTGCTTTGTTTGGTGCATCAAGCCGCGTGGTGGTGCATGCCATCCCCAACAGCGGCACCCCAGCACCGAGGAGACACTTGTGGAATCCATTGCCCAGGGCACCGACGCCCTGTTTATCTTGCTGGGCGCCATCATGGTGCTGGCCATGCATGCCGGTTTCGCGTTTCTGGAGCTGGGCACCGTGCGCCAGAAGAACCAGGTCAATGCGCTGGTCAAGATCCTGGTCGACTTTGCGGTGTCGACCATCGCCTACTTCTTTGTCGGCTACCTGGTCGCCTACGGCACCAGCTTCATGGTGGGCGCCGAAAGCCTGGCCGCGAAGAACGGCTACGAGCTGGTGAAGTTCTTCTTCTTGCTGACCTTTGCGGCGGCCATTCCGGCCATCGTGTCGGGCGGCATTGCCGAGCGGGCGCGCTTCGGCCCGCAGCTGATCGCCACCGCCGTGCTGGTGGGCGTGGTCTACCCGCTGTTCGAAGGCATGGCCTGGAACCAGCGCTTCGGCATCCAGGCCTGGATCCTGCGGACCACCGGCGCCGAGTTCCACGACTTTGCCGGCAGCGTGGTGGTGCATGCCATGGGCGGCTGGATCGCCCTGGTGGCGGTGCTGCTGCTGGGCGCCCGCGCCAACCGCTACAACCGCGACGGCAACATCAGTGCGCACCCGCCCTCGTCCATCCCCTTCCTGGCGCTGGGCGCCTGGATCCTGGCAGTGGGCTGGTTCGGCTTCAATGTGATGAGCGCCCAGACAGTGGCCAAGCTCAGCGGCCTGGTGGCGGTCAATTCGCTGATGGCGATGGTGGGCGGCACCCTGGTGGCCACGCTGATGGGCAAGAACGACCCCGGCTTTGCCTACAACGGCCCGCTGGCCGGCCTGGTGGCCGTGTGTGCCGGGTCCGACGTGATGCACCCCGCCGGTGCCCTGGTGGCCGGCGGCGTGGCCGGCGCCATCTTCGTGCTGACCTTCACCCTGACGCAGAACCGCTGGAAGATCGACGACGTGCTGGGCGTGTGGCCGCTGCACGGCCTGTGCGGCGCCTGGGGCGGCGTGGCCTGCGGCATCTTCGGCAGCCAGGCGCTGGGTGGCCTGGGCGGTGTCAGCCTGGGTGCGCAGCTGATCGGCACGGTGCTGGGCGTGGTCTGGGCCCTGGCCGGCGGCCTGGTGGTGTACGGCACGCTCAAGCTGGTGATGGGCCTGCGCCTGAGTGCGGAAGAAGAGTACGACGGTGCCGACCTGTCGATCCACCGCATCGGCGCAACACCCAACCGGGAAGTGAACTGGTGAGGCCGGGCCGGCGTGCCGGCCACTGACCAGGCACCGACCAGGCACTGGCACACTGGCCTGCCGCGCTGCGCGGCAGCCTTGGACCCAGCACCCTGCCGATGACCCTGGACGACACCGACCACCAACTGATCGCGCTGCTGCGGCGCGACGCCCGCCTGCCGCTGGCCACGCTGGCCGGCAAGCTGGGCGTGTCGCGCGGCACGGTGGCCAACCGGCTGCGCAAGCTGGAAGACGCGCAGGTGATCGTGGGCTACACCGTGCAACTGCAGCCGGCGGCCGAGCCCGAACGCATCCGCGCCTGGATGTGGGTGCTGGTCGAGGGCAACCAGTCGCGCGCGGTCATCGCCAGCCTGCTGGGCGAGCCCGGCGTGGTGAGCCTGCACGACACCAACGGCCGCTGGGACCTGCTGGCCGAACTGCACGCCGCCAGCATGGCCGAGCTGTCGCGGCTGCTGGAACGGGTGCGGCTGACCACCGGCATCCGCAACACCGAGACCAGCATCCTGCTGGCCAGCTACCGCTGAGGCCGCCGATGCCGATGCAGATCCTGGACGCCGAGGCCACGCGCGCCGCCCTGCCCTTTGACCGGCTGATCCCGGCGCTGCGCAGCCTGTTTGCCAGCGGCTGCGAGGTGCCGCCGCGGCATGTGCACCAGGTGGCTGCGCCCGGCGGCGGCTTCACCTCGCTGATCATGCCGGCCTGGGTGCCGGGCCGTTGTTACGGCGTCAAGACGGTGAACATTGCGCCGCACAACGCCGCGCTGGGCCTGCCCGGGCTGCACAGCAGCTACCTGCTCTATGACGCCAGCACCGGTGCACCGCTGGCCTGGCTGAACGGTGACCAGATCACCGCCCGCCGCACGGCAGCGGCATCGGCCTTGGCGGCCTGCTACCTGGCCCGGCCCGATGCCCGCCACCTGCTGCTGGTGGGCGCCGGCCAGGTGGCGCGGCTGCTGCCTGCGGCCTACCGGGTGGTGCGGCCCATCGACCGGGTGACGGTGTGGGCCCGCAACACGGCGGCTGCGCAGGCGCTGGCCGACAGCCTGTGTGCCCAGGGCTTTGCCGCCCGGGCCACCACCGACCTGGCCGCCGCCGTGGCCCAGGCCGACGTGGTCAGCTGCGCCACCCTGGCCACGGCAGCCGCTGGTGCAGGGCGCCTGGTTGCAGCCGGGCAGCCACCTGGACCTGATCGGCAGCTTCACCCCGGCCATGTGCGAGGCCGACGACGCCTGCTTTGCCGGCGCGGCGCTGTACATCGACACCGACGAAGCCCTGGCCAAAAGCGGCGACCTGCTGGGGCCCGCTGGGCCGCGGCGTGATCAGCGCCGCCAGCGTGCGCGGCACCTTGGCCAGCCTGTCACGCGGAGACGCGCCAGGGCGCCTTGGCAACACCGAGCGCACCGTGTTCAAGTCGGTCGGCACGGCACTGGAAGACCTGGCGGCCGCCATGCTGGCCTGCGGCCTGGATGCCCAGGCCCCGGCAGCCCCACCGGCGGGCTGAAACGCAGCCGGGCGCGGGCCGGCCTGCGGCCAGTCACCAAGGCACCAGGTCAGCCAGGCAGCCAGGCATCAAGCCGCCAGCCGCACCGGCGCCGCCCCTGTGGCCAGCAGGCCGAACAGGTTCTTCGGGTCGGGCAGTGCCGGCACCAGGGCGATGCGCTCGCCGATGCCCAGCGCCTGCGCCACGCCGTGCAGGTAGTGCAGCGCGGCAAAGTCTTCCAGCGCAAAGCCGACCGAATCGAACACCGTCAGCTCTGCCGCACTGCGCCGGCCCGGGTGGGCGCCACTGAGCAATTGCCACAGCTCGGTGACCGGAAAGTCGGCCGGCATCTGCTGCACATCGCCTTCGCTGCGGCTTTGCGGCGCGTATTCCACAAACACGCTGGCGCCCTGCAGCACGCCGGGGTGCAGCTCGGTCTTGCCCGGGCAGTCACCGCCCACCGCATTGATGTGCATGCCGGGCTGCAGCATCGCAGGTGTCAGGATGGTGGCGCGGGTCTTGTCGGCGGTGACCGTGGTCACGATGTCGGCGCCCTGCACGGCGTCAGCGGTGCTGGTGCAGACCTGCAGCCGCAGGCCGCTGCCGCCCAGGTTGGCCAGCAACTTGGCGCTGGCCGCAGGGTCCACGTCGAACAGGCGCAGTGTGTCGATGCCCACCAGGTCGCGGAAGGCGATGGCCTGGAATTCACTCTGCGCACCGTTGCCGATCAAGGCCATCACCCGGCTGCCCGGCCGTGCCAGGCGCCGGGCCACCAGGGCCGAGGTGGCAGCGGTGCGGATGGCGGTGGCCAGCGTCAGCTCGGCCAGCAGGCGCGGCACGCCAGTGGCCACATCGGCCAGCACGCCGAAGGCCATCACCGTGGGCAGGCCCAGGCGCGGGTTGCCGGGGTGGCCATTGACGTACTTGAAGCTGAACTGCGCCGCATCGGCAATCGGCATCAGCTCGACCACGCCCTGGGCCGAATGGCAGGCCACGCGGGCCGAGGTGTCGAAATCCGACCAACGGCAGTAATCGGCCTCGATGCGCTGGGCCATGCCGGCCAGGGTGGCCGACAGGCCATGGCGCTGCACCAGCTGCAGCATGGCGCTGGCGCTGAGGAACAGGGTGTCGGTGGCGGTGGTCATGCGGGGCTCCTGCGGTGCTGCCGGTGTGCTGCCGGTGTGCTGGTGGGGTGCTTCTGGATACAAGCCCAGTCTGCGCCGGCCCGCTGTCAGGCGGAAGCTGGCAGACCGCCAGCCGGCCGGCAGACTTCTGCCGAAACGGCAGACCCAGCTGCCGCTTTGCTCAGACCGGCACGCCGGCGGCCAGCCACTGCACGGTCTGCGCCGCTGGCCAGGCCGGCGCCAGGCGGGCCGACTGGCCGGCCCAGGCCTGCATGCGCTGCACATCGCCGTCGGCCACGGCCTGCTGGCGCAGGGCTGCCGTCAGGCCGCGCTGCACCGGGTAGGGCGCGGGCGGCGGTGCAGCGGCTGCGGCAGCCGCCTGCACATAGGTGGTGGCGATGCTGCGGCCGGCGCGGCCGCTGAAGGCACGGGTCAGGCGCGTGTCTTCTGGTGCGGTGCGGGCCAGGGCGTCGGCCCAGGCAGCGGGCAGGCCGGCCTCGGGCGCGCGCAGGAAACCGGTGCCGACCTGCACCGCGCTGGCGCCCAGCGCAAACGCGGCCGCCACGCCGCGGGCGTCGGCAATGCCGCCGGTGGCCACCACCGGGATGCGCAGCACATCGGCCACCGCCGGCAACAACGCAAACAGGCCCACCTGCTGGGCTTCAGCCAGCGCGGCATCAAAGCAGCCACGGTGGCCGCCGGCCTCCATGCCTTGGGCCACCACCGCATCGGCGCCAGCCGCTTCAGCCGCCAGCGCTTCGGCCACCGTCGAGACATTGGCCCACCAGGCCACACCAGCCGCCCGCAGCCGCTGCACGAAGGCTGGCGGGAACAAGCCCATCACCGACGAGACGATGGGCGCGCGCGCAGCCAGCAGCGCATCACACTGGGCGGCAAAGTCTGGCGGGCGGGCGTCGCCGGCGGCCGGGCTGACCGCCGGCCCCCAGGCGCCGAGAAAATCACACAGCGCCTGCTCTTGCACGGCATCGCGCGGCGGCGCCGGGTCGGGCACCCACAGGTTGATCTGGAACGGACCGGCGGCAGCAGCACGCACCGCATCGGCCCACTGCAGGATGGCGCTGGGCGCCAGCAGCAGCGCGCCGCAGGCGCCCAGGCCGCCGGCGCGCATCACCGCCGCTGACAGTGCCGGCGGGCAGGCGCCGGCCATGGGTGCCAGCAAGATCGGCCGCTGCAGGCCGTAGCGCTGGCAAAAGGCGCGGGCGCGGTCTGCCGGGCGGTCAGCCGGGCGGTCAGCCGGGCGGGGGGTCGGGTTGGGGGCGGGGTGGGGGACATCAGGCATGCCTGCTTGTACCCCATGCCGTGCGCCTGGTGGGCCACACGCAGCGGGCGGCACCGCCCAGCCTGGCCCGCTTCAAACGGCGCGGACGGCTGCCGTGTTGCGCCAGGCCAGCGCCTCGCCGATCAGGCCGGGCAGGCGCTCGAAGCTCTCTTCCTTCTGCAGCAGCCACACGCCGCCCAGCGTGCGGGCGCGAACCACCACGTCGTCGGGAAAGTAGCCCGACGTCAGGATCAGCGGCACTGTCGGCAGCAGGCTGCGCACTTCCACCGCCAGGCTCAGCCCGTCGAGACCCGGCATGTTGTAGTCGGTGACGATGACATCGAACACGGCTGCGGCGGCTGCGCGCAGGCTGGCCAGTGCAGCCGCGCCGTCGGCGAAGGTGGTGACCTGGTGGCCGTCGCGCAGCAGCAGCTGCGCGGTGGTCAGCACCAGCACGTCGTCGTCGTCGACATACATCACGCGCGATGCCGCAGCGACCGGCGACCGCGCAGCCGACGTGGCGGGCGGTGCGTCCGTCAGCAGGTCGGCCGGTGCATCCGTCAGCAGGTCGGCCGGCGCATCCGTCAGCGGCAGCAACAGCGCAAAGCAGCTGCCCTGCTGCAGCCGGCTGTGCACCGTCAGCAAGCCGCCATGCGCGGCCACGATGCCGTGCACCACCGACAGGCCCAGACCGGTGCCCTCGCCCATCTGCTTGGTGGTGAAGAAGGGCTCGAAAATGTGCGCCAGCACCCCGGGCTCGATGCCAGCGCCGGTGTCGGCCACCGCAATGCGCGCATAGCGCCCGGCGGTCCACTGGTCCAGGCCCGGGGCCAGGTCGGGCGGCCGGCTGCCGTCGTACAGGCCCACGCTGACGCTGATCGTGCCGCTGCTGCCGCGCAGCGCATGCCAGGCATTGGTGCCCAGGTTCATGATCACCTGCGACAACTGGCTGGAGTCGGCCTGCACCACCAGCGGTGGCGCCTCGCAGTGCACATCCAGCTGCACCGACGACGGCAAGGTGCTGCGCAGCAGCTTGCCGCATTCCTCGACCAAGGGCTGCACCGGCTGCGGCACCAGGCGGTGCGGCTCACGCCGGCTGAAGGCCATGATCTGGCGCACCAGGTCGCGCGCACGCCGCCCGGCCAGGTCGATCAGCTCCAGCCGCTGGGTGGCCGGGTGGGCGGGGTCCAGCGCATCGGTGGCCAGCCGCACATTGCCCAGGATGGCGCCCAGCACATTGTTGAAGTCATGCGCAATGCCACCGGCCAGGGTGCCCACCGCATGCATGCGCTGGGCGTCGCGCAGCTGCTGCTCGTGGCGCTGGCGATCGCTTTCCGCCTGCAGGCGCACGCTGATCTCGCGGAAAACCAGCACCACGCCATGCAGCTGCCCGTCGCTGGCGATGATCGGGCCGGCCGCATCGTCGACCGGGTGCTCCTGGCCGTCGTGCGCCAGCAGCACCGTGCCAGGCTTGACGCCGACGATGCGCCGCTGCTGCAGCGCAAGCGCCACCGGGCAGGGTGCGGCCAGGCGCGTGGCACTGTCGATGATGGTGAACACCGCCGCCACCGGCTGGCCGGTGGCCTGCGCCGCAGTGCAGGCACACAGGGTCTCGGCAACCCGGTTCATGAAGACGACATGGCCGCGCGCGTCGGTGGCAATGACAGCGTCGCCGATGCTGCGCAACACGGCTTCCAGCCATTCACTCTGGCGGCGCAGCGCATCTTCGGCTTGCCGGCGCCGCTGCACCTCATGCGACAGGGCTGCAATGCGCTCGTTCAGCGCCAAGAACCGGCTGCTGCTGACCGCGTTTGGCGTCAGGCGCAACAAGACCAGCGCGGCGTGGTCTTGGCTGGCGGCCACGCGGGCCAGTTCACAGCGCAGCGATGCACCTTGGCCCAGCGGTGCACGGGTGTGCACCCGCCCGGGGCTGAAGGCGGTGCTGCGCAGGCCCTGGCGCAGCAGCGCCTGCAGCTGCGCCGGTGCATCGGCCAGCAGCGCCGCCAGCGGCTGCCCGGCAGCGACCCCATTCCCCACCCCCAGCAACTGCAGGGCGGTGCGGTTGGCATGCACCACGGTGCCGGCCGCGTTGAGCAAGAGCAGCGGCTCGGGCAAGACATCCAGAAGCGCCTGCATGGTGTGCTGTCAGCCCCGCATGCGGACCGCCTCAGGCCCGGAAATAGTCGCGGCCGGGCGCGGCCTGCGCCGCAGCGCTGGGCTGCAGATAGACCACCACCCGGCAGCCCGGCGCGCCGTCGGCGATGGTGGCCTCCAGCGAGACCTTGGCCTGGCCCAGGTTCTCGGCTGCGATGACCCCAAACACGTTGGAGGTCATCATGCACATCGACGGCCGCCCCAGCACCTTGTCGCCAAAGGGGCAACGGCGGTTGGCCAGCACGATGCGCTCATCGTCCTGCGCCAGCACCGAAAAATCGCCCTGGATGCGGCGCTTCAGGTCGACCAGCACATCGGCCACCTGGGGGCGTGTCAGCTGCGGCGCCTGCAAGGCCTGGCGGTAGTCGGCATTGATCTGGTCACCGATGCGCTGGCCCACCACGCTGATGAAGCCGGCAGCTTCTTCCAGGCCGATGACGTCTTGCAGGGTGCCCGACAGCTCACCGACCAGGGTACGCAAAAACAGGTCGCGCTCCAAGGGCAGCGGCAAGGCCGCCAGCGACGCTGCCGGCACTTCAGCAGACACCGGTGCAGCGGGCGGTGGATTCAGGTCGGACATCGGGCGGTTCTCCCAGCGGGGCAGAGGGCACACACCACCATTTTGATACTGAGTTGACGCTGTCGGGCGTCGCCATCAGCACACTGCAGGGTGCCAAGCTTGGCCCAGCGGCCCAGGCTGCGCCGCTCAGGCGCTCTCGGGCACGGTCAGCAGGAAGTGCCCGCGCGCCACCACGATCGGGTTGTCCGGGCTGGACTGCCAGCAGCGCACCTGCACCTGCGCCACGCGGGCGCCCACCCGCACCAGTTCGCACTGGGCAAAGGTTTCCACCGGCCGGCCGGCGCGCAAGTAGTCGATGGCGAAGTCGATGCCCTTGGGCAGCTTGGCACCCTGCAGCGCCTGCGCCAGGTGCAGCAGGGCTGCGGTTTCGGCAAAACCGGCAATCACACCCCCGTGCAAGGCCGGCAGGTCGGGATTGCCGATCAGCTTGGGCTGGTAGGGCATGCGGTAGACCGGCGCTGCCCCGTCGGGCGCCATGCGGATGCCCAGGTAATCGACATACGGGATGCTGCCCTGGGCCTGCACCGGCAAGCTGGCCGCCGGCGGCTGCCAGGCAGCAGCGTCTGCGCTGGCCGCTGGGGCTGTGGCGGCAGGGGCAGAGGCGGCCGGCGCGGCAACCGAGGCCATAGCCGGCGCCACGGCCAACACATCGGCACCAGGCCGGGGCCGGGGCGTGCCGGCCGGGGTCGACAGCATGAAGGTGGCCTGGGCGGTGGCGATGGGCTGGGCCCGGTCGGCCTGCCAGACCTCGGCACGCACAAAGGCCACGCTGCGGGTGAGGCGGTAGCAATGGGCCTCGCAGTGCAGTGCATGGCCAGGGCCGGCGGGGCGCAGGTAGTCCATGCGCAGGTCCAGCGTGGCATAAGGCACACGCTGGGGCAGGGCCGCACCCACCGCCAGGCCACAGGCCGAATCGGCCAGCACCGTCAGCACCCCGGGGTGCAACACCTGGCGCCCGGGGTCGCCCACCCAGTCAGGCCGGGCCGGCATGGACATGCTGCCGCGGTCGGGCGACACCGCCGTGATGCGCATGCCGGTGTCCAGCATGTGCGGGGCGCGTTCCACGTATTTGCGGTTCAGGGCGTCGAGGTCAGGGTGCATGGCCACGATGGTAGCGGCGTGGCCGCAGGGCCAGTCATGGCGGGCGGCCCCTGGCACACGGCAACCTCGGTCGGCAGCCCCGGCCGGCTGCGCCTGTGCCTCAGGCTTTGTCGTCGAAGCAGTAGCCCACGCCATAGACCGAGCGGATGCGCTCGCTGCCGGCGCCGGCCTGCTCCAGCTTGCGGCGCAGGTTCTTCACATGGCTGTCGACTGCGCGTTCGGTGGCGGCGCGGCTGTCGCCCTGCAACAGGCCCAGCAGCTGGGCGCGGGCATACACACGGCCCGGCTGCGCTGCCAGCTGCTGCAGCAACCTGAACTCATTGGGTGTCAGCTCCAGCGCCCGGCCCTGCCAGGAGGCCCGCCAGGCCGGCAGGTCGATGTGCAACGCCACCGCGTGCACCGGCGCTGCTGCCGCCGCAGCGCCATCAGCTGTTGGCGCAGCCTGGGCGGCCATGGCGGGCGCGGCCGCCGGTACGGCTGGCCAGGGCTGGCTTGCCAGGGCGGCGGCGCGGCTGCGGCGCAGCACCGCCTTCACCCGCGCCATCACTTCACGCGGGCTGAAGGGGTTCTTGGCGATGTAGTCGTCGGCACCCAGCTCCAGGCCGGCCAGGCGGTCGGCTTCATCGGCGCGGGCGGTCAGCATCACGATGGGCACGGCGCTCTGCAAGCGCAAGGCCCGGCACAGGGCCAGGCCGTCCAGGCCGGGCAGCATCAGGTCCAGCAGCACCAGGTCGTGGCGGCGCTCGGTCCAGGCCTGCAGCGCCTGCTGGCCATCGGCCACACATTCGGGCGTGTGGCCGTCGGCACGCAGGTAGTCGGCCAGCAGGGCAGACAGTTTGGGCTCGTCCTCGACCACCAGCACCCGGGCCGGGCCGGGGTCCAGCGGCAGGGGTGCGGGCGCCAGGGCCGCAGCGGGCAGCTCAGCCAAGGGCCGGCAACTCCACCCGCAGCCACAGCCCGCCCAGCGGCGATGGCCGGGCCTCGATCTGGCCTTCATGCGCCTGCACGATGCGCTGGCAGATCGACAGGCCCAGCCCGGCGCCGCCACTCTGCCGGCTGCGCGAGGCCTCGGCACGGAAGAAGCGCTCGAACAGGCGCGGCAATTGGTCGCTGTGCACGCCGGGCGCGCTGTCGTGCAGGTCGATGCACATCTGCCGGCCCTGGCGCCGTGCCTGCAGGCGCAGCGCACCACCGGCGTCGGTGTAGCGGCAGCTGTTTTCCAGCAGATTGGCAAACAGCTGGCGCAGGCGGCGGGCGTCGCCAAAGGCCGGCAGCGGCTCGGCCGGCAGGTCCAGTTGCAAGGCCAGGCCGCTGCCGCGCAGGCGCTCGCCGAAGGCCGTGGCGGTGTCACCGAGGATCTGGCGCAGGTCCAGGTCGGCCTTGCGGTAGGACAGCGCACCGACATCGGCCAGCGACAGGTCATACAAGTCGTCGACCAGCTTGTGCAGCGTCAGCACCTCGGCTTTCAGCGAATGCAGGGCCGGCGCGTCCAGCGTGCGCACACCGTCTTCCAGGGCTTCCAGCTCGCCGTGCAGCACACCCAGCGGTGTGCGCAGTTCATGCGAGACATCGGCCATGAACTCACGCCGCATCGCTTCATTGCGCTGCAAGGTCAGCGCCAGCTGGTTGAAGTCATGCGCCAGGCGGCCGATCTCGTCGTCGCTGCTGCGCTCGGGCACGCGGGTGTCGTAGGCGCCGGCGGCCAGGCGGTGGGTGGCATCGGCCACCTGGCGCACCGGCCGCAGCAGCCGGCGTGAGGCCCACAACGCCACCGCCGCCGCCAGCAACACCGCACCGCCCCCCACCAGCCAGCCGGTGCGGGCCTGGGCGTCGGCAAAGCGCTTTTCAGCGCCCGAGCTGACCGACTCAAACGGTGTCAATGCCAGCCAGCCCACCGCCAGGCCGTCGACGACGATGGCGCGTTCCACCGCGCTCTGGGCCGGGCTGCTGAAGCCGACGATGCGCTGGCGGTCGGCGTCCAGCAGGGTGAAGCGCCGCGATGCGCCGGTCAGCTCGGCCGGCGTGGGCGATGCCGGCGGGCGCTCGGTCAGCGGCACGCTGGCGTCGTCGGGCGCGGGGCGCAGCAAGCGGTACCAGAGGTCGGGGCGGGCGCGCAGAAAGTCCCAGCTGCCGTGCTGGCGGTAGCCGGCCGTCACGCTGGGCACCGCCAGGTCCAGGCGGCTGACCGCCTGCTCGTTCAGGTAGCCGAGAAAGTCGCGGTTCAGGTTGACATGGGCGCCCACGCCCATGGCCACGGCCACCGCCACAGCGGCACCCAGCACGGCGGCAAACAAGCGGGCGGTCAGGTTCAGCTTCATGCGGGGCGGTGCCAGCGCGGCAGGTGGGAGGGGTGGGGGCAGCGCACCGGTCGACGTGGCGCCGCCACGGGTTTACACCAAGTCGACAAGGCCTGCAGGCCCTGGCCGTCCGGCCTTCGGCTGGGCAAGCCCTTCAAATTCTCTCCACATTGTGGCGGCAGCATGCAGCCGGTGCAGAACTCAAACTTCCACCCTCGCCCGATCCTGGCCGCCGCCGTAGCGCTGCTGGCCACTGTGTTGACCGCCTGCCAGGACAAGCCGGCTGCCGCGCCAGCCGCACGCGCTGCGCCCGAAGTGGGCGTGGTGGTGCTGGTGACGCAAGACGTGCCCTTGCAGCTGGAGCTGCCCGGCCGGCTGAGCGCCAGCCAGGCCGCCGAGGTGCGCCCGCAGGTGGGTGGGCTGGTGCGCCAGCGCCTGTTCACCGAAGGCAGCCGGGTGGCGGCCGGCCAGCCGCTGTACCAGCTGGACGCCGCCAGTTTTGAGGCCGAGCGGGCACGTGCGGCCGCCGCGCTGCAAAAGGCCCAGGCCCAGCTGCATGCAGCGCGGGTGAAAGCCGGCCGCGATGCCGAACTGCTGCGGGCCGACGCCATCAGCCGCCAGGCCGCCGACGACAGCGAGGCGGCCTTGCGCCAGGCCGAAGCCGACGTGGCCGTGGCCCAGGCGGCACTGAGCGCCACCCTGGTGCAGCTGCAGCGGGCGCGCATCGTGGCGCCGATCAGCGGCCGCATCGACGCATCGACGGTGACCCAGGGTGCCCTGGTCACGGCCAACCAGACCCAGGCCCTGACCACCATCCAGCAGCTGAATCCGATGCATGTGGACATCGTGCAGAGCAGCGCCGAACTGCTGTCGCTGCGCGCGCAGCTGGGTGGCCAAACAGCCAACCGCAGCGTGCAACTGGTGCTGGAAGACGGCAGCGTGCACCCGCAGCCGGCCACGCTGCAATTCAGCGGCGTGACGGTGGACGCCGGCACCGGCAGCGTCACCCTGCGTGCAGTGGTGCCCAATCCGCAAGGCACGCTGCTGCCGGGCATGCTGGTGCAGGCCCGGGTGCAGGCCGGGGTGGACCGCGGCGCGTTGCTGGCGCCGCAGCAGGGCGTCAGCCGCACGCCCACCGGTGACGCCACGGCGCTGGTGGTGGGTGCCGACAACAAGGTGCAGCGCCGGCAGTTGACGCTGGGGCGCGCCGTCGGCAACCAGTGGCTGGTGCGCAGCGGCTTGCAGGCTGGCGACCGGCTGATTGTGGAAGGCTTGCAGCGGGCCCGCGCCGACATGGTGGTGACACCGGTGGCCGCCGGCGCTGCCGTCGCCGACAAGGCCGGCAAGCCAGGCGGCCGACCGGCCAGCGCGCCCACAGGTGCCGCAAGTGCAGCAAGTGCCGCAGGCGGGGCCAGTGCCGCAGGCGGGGCCGGCATCGCCGCCGCCGCACGCTGAGCCCGCCCAAGCACTGACCCGGACAAGCACCATGGCCTCGTTCTTCATCCGCCGCCCCATCTTTGCCTGGGTGCTGGCCATCGTCATCATGCTGGCCGGCGCTGCCGCCACGCTGAGCCTGCCGCTGGAGCGCTACCCCGACATTGCGCCCACACGGGTGAGCATCAGCACCAGCTACCCTGGCGCGTCGGCGCAGACCATTGAAGATTCGGTGACCCAGATCATCGAGCAAAGCCTCAAAGGCATCGACGGCCTGCTGTCGATCGAAAGCAGCAGCAGTGCGTCGGGCAGCGCCAGCACCCAGCTCACCTTCGAGGCCGGCACCAACCCCGACACCGCGCAAGTGCAAGTGCAGAACAAGGTGCAGAGCGTGCTCAGCCGCCTGCCGCAGGCGGTGCAGGCCCAGGGCGTGCGGGTGACCAAGGCCAGCAGCGAGTTCCTGATGGTGGCGATGCTGACCAGCGACGACCCGAACGTCAGCTCCAGCGACCTGGGCGACTACCTCAACAGCACGCTGGTCGACATCATCAGCCGGGTCGAAGGTGTGGGCGACGTCAGCGTCTTCGGCTCGGGTTATGCCATGCGCATCTGGCTGGACCCGGCCAGGTTGCAGCGCTACAACCTGATGCCCAGCGACATCCGCACCGCCTTGCAGCAGCAAAACGCCGAAGTCTCGGCGGGCCAGATCGGCGCCCTGCCGGCGCCTGCAGGCCAGCGCCTCACGGCGGTCATCACCGCGCGGTCGAAGCTGACGACGGCTGAGCAGTTCCGCGACGTGGTGCTGCGGGTGCAGGCCGATGGCTCGGCCTTGCGCCTGGGCGATGTGGCGCGGGTGGAACTGGGCCGCGACAACTACGGCACCAATGTGCGCAGCGGCGGCCGCAACGCCGCCGGCATGGCCATCTTTCCGGCCAGCGGCGCCAATGCACTGACCACCGGCGACGCCATCAAGGCCCGCCTGAAGGCGCTGGAGCCCTTCTTCCCGCCGGGCTACCAGGCCACCGTCACCTACGACACCACGCCCTTTGTGCGGGTGTCGATCGAAGGTGTGGTCAAGACGCTGCTGGAGGCCGTGGTGCTGGTGGTGGTGATCATGTATTTGTTCATGCAGAACCTGCGTGCCACGCTGATCCCGGCGATTGCGGTGCCGGTGGTGATGCTGGGCACCATGGGCGTGCTGGCGGTGGCGGGCTTCTCGATCAACACGCTGACCATGTTCGGCCTGGTGCTGGCCATCGGCCTGCTGGTCGACGACGCCATCGTGGTGGTGGAAAACGTGGAACGGCTGATGCGCGAAGAAGGCCTGAGCCCGCGCGAGGCCACGCAAAAGGGCATGCAAGAGATCAGCGGCGCGCTGGTCGGCATTGCGGTGGTGCTGAGCGCGGTGTTCATCCCGATGGCGTTTTTTGGTGGCAGCACCGGCGTCATCTACCGCCAGTTCAGCATCACCGTGGTCACGGCCATGGTGCTGTCGGTGCTGGTCGCCATGAGCTTGTCGCCGGCGCTGTGTGCCACCCTGCTGAAACCGCTGCACAAGGGCGAGCATGCCAGCCACGGTGGCCCCTTCGGCCGGCAGCTGGACTGGTTCTTCGGCGGCTTCAACCGCGGCTTTGACCGCTTCACCGAGCGCTATGTCGGCAGCGTGGCCTGGCTGGGCAAGCGTGCGCTGCGCAGCTTTGTCGTCTTCTTGCTGCTGGTGGGCGCCACCGGCTGGCTGTATGTCAGCCTGCCCACCTCCTTCCTGCCCGACGAAGACCAGGGCGGCCTGCAGATGCAGATGCGCATGGCGCCCGGCGCCACGGCCGAGCGCCTGGAGACCGTGGCCGCGCAAGTGGAGGCCTACCTCGCCAAGCAACCCGAGGTGCAGTTCTACAACGTGGTGCGCGGTGCCGACGGTGACCAGGGCTCGGGCCGTGGCTTCATCCGCCTGCAGGACTGGTCTCAACGCCCCGCCGCCAACCAAAGTGCCGGCGCGCTGGCCGAACGCTTCAGCCGCGAACTGGGCCGCCAGCTGCGCGACGCCCAGGTGTTTGTGGTGCAGCCCGCCACGGTGCGCGGCCTGGGTGGCAGCGCCGGCATCCAGCTGTTCCTGCAAGACCTGGGCGGCCTGGGGCAAGAGCAGCTGATCGCCGCGCGTGAACAGCTCATCAGCCTGGGCAACCAGCGGCCCGAGCTGTCGCGCACCCGCACCCAGAGCCTGGCCGAGACACCGCAGCTCAAGATCAACATCGACGACCAGAAGGCCGGCGCGCTGGGTGTGCCGCCCAATGTCATCAACGACACCTTGTCGATTGCGCTGGGCAGCAGCTATGTGAACGACTTCATCGACCGCGGCCGGGTCAAGCGGGTGCTGGTGCAGGGCGAGGCTGCCTACCGCGCATCGCCCGAGAACCTCAAGCAGTGGTACGTGCGCAGCAACAACGGCCAGATGGTGTCGATGGCAGCCTTTGCGACCAGCGAATGGTCGACCGCACCGCGCCAGCTGGTGCGCTACAACGGCAGCCCGGCCTACGAGATCCAGGCCGACGTGCCGCCGGGCGTCAGCTCGGGCGCTGCCATGGTGGCGATGGAAGACCTGCTGCGCCAGATGCCGGCGGGCATCGGCTATGAATGGGCCGGCCGCAGCTACCAGGAGCGGCTGTCGGGCGACCAGGCGCCGCTGCTGTATGCGGTGTCGGTGCTGTTCATCTTCTTGTGCCTGGCCGCGCTGTATGAAAGCTGGTCGGTGCCCTTCAGCGTGATGCTGGTGGTGCCGCTGGGCATCCTGGGGGCGCTGGCCGGCAGCCACCTGGGCGGGCAGAACAACGATGTGTTTTTCCAGGTCGGCCTGCTGACCACGGTGGGGCTGAGTGCCAAGAACGCCATCCTGATCGTCGAGTTCGCCGAAGCGCTGCGCCAGCAAGGCATGGGCCTGCTGGAGGCCACGCTCAAGGCCTGCCGGCAGCGGGTGCGGCCGATCATCATGACCTCGCTGGCCTTTGGCATGGGCGTGCTGCCGCTGGCGCTGGCCAGCGGCGCGGGCTCGGGTTCGCAACAAGCCATCGGCTTTGGTGTGCTGGGCGGCATGGTCAGCGCCACGGTGCTGGGCATCTTCTTTGTGCCGCTGTTTTATCTGTGGGTGAAGACACTGTTCTCACGGCGCCCGCCCGCAGCCGCAGCCGCCCCTGCAGCGCCGGCTGCCACCATGGCGCCTGAGGTGCCGGCATGATCGGCCACACCCAGCCAGCGCACAGGCGCCAACGCACACAGCGGCGCCCGCGCCGCCCTGCTGGCGCTGAGCCTGGCCCTGGCCGGCTGCGCCAGCCTGGTGCCACCCACCGGGTCGCCGCAGGCGGCGCTGCGCGAGAACTTCCGCACCGATGCCGTGGCCGCCGAAGCGCCGCTGGCCACTGCGGCCGAGGCCAGCGACTGGGACGGCTTTTTTGCCGACGAGCGCCTGCGCCGTGTGGTGGGCCTGACCCTGGCCGGCAACCGCAGCCTGCGCGCCGGCATGGCGGCGGTGGAGCGGGCGCGGGCCCAATACGGCATCAGCGAAGCCGCAGGCTGGCCCACGCTGGAAGGCGCGGCCACGGCCACCCGCCAGCGCAATGCCGGCACGCCACGGCACCAGCGCCGGCAGCGCAAGCGTCAGCAGCAGCTACAGCGTCAGCCTGGGTCTGGCGGCCTGGGAGATCGACCTCTTCAACCGCCTGGGCAGCCTGGAGGGTGCCGCGCTGGCGCGCTATCTGGCCCAGCAGCAAACCCAGCAAAGTGCACGCCTGAGCCTGGTGGCCCAGGTGGCCGACGCCTGGCTGGCCCTGGCGGCCGAAGCCCAACGCCTGCGCCTGGCCGAGACGCTGCGCAGCAGCCAGCAGCGCACGCTGGACCTGAGCGAGCGCCAATACCAGCTGGGCGCCGCCTCAGGCTTGCAGCGTGCCCGCGCCCAGACCGCCTTTGAAGCCGCCCGCGGCGATGCCGCACGCAGTGCTGCCGCTGTGCGGCAGGCCCGCCTGGCGCTGGAATTGCTGGCCGGCCAGCCCTTGCCGGACAGCCTGCTGCCCACCGCCCAGTCCAGCCAGGCCACCGCCCTGCCCGACCTGCCCGCAGGCCTGCCCGCCACCGTGCTGCTGCAGCGCCCTGACCTGCGGGCCGCAGAGCAGGCCCTGCAAGCCGCCGCCTTTGACGTGGGCGCGGCACGCGCCGCGCGCTTTCCCAGGCTGACGCTGACCGCCAGCGCCGGCACCCGCAGTGCCGACCTGGACGGCCTGCTGGGCAGCGGCAGCAGTTTCTGGAGCCTGCTGCCGCGCGTGGACCTGCCCTTGTTCGACGCTGGCGCGCGCCAGGCCCAGGTCGACGTGCGTGAAGCCAGCCAGCGCGAAGCCCTGGCCAACTATGAAGCGGCGCTGCAGGCGGCCTTCCGCGAGGTGGCCGATGCCCTGGCGGTGCGCGACAGCCTGGCCGAGCGCCTGGCCGCGCAAGCCGCGCAAGTGGACGCGGCCGAGCGCAGCCTGAACCTGGCGGAGCAAAGCTACCGCCTGGGCGCCAGCAGCCAACTGGACCTGCTGGACGCCCAGCGCAGCCTGGCGGGTGCGCAGCAAGGCCTGGTCAACCTGCGCCAGACCGAACAGAGCAACCGCGTGGCGCTGTTGCGCGCCCTGGGCGGGCGCTGGTCAACAGCGGCCCCAACGGCCCCTGCAGCGCCCGCAGCCGCGACGGCCACCAGCGGCGGCTGAGGCTGGGTGACTGACCGATAGGCGGGCTGACCGACAGACAGGCTGACGGACTGGCCGGCAGGCGGGCCAACACCACCCAGCGCCCGCGCTGCCGCCGGCTGGCCTCAAGGCCGCTGCAGCACCTGCGTCACCACCTGCAGCAGCCGGTCGCGCACCGCTGCCAGCGGCAGCTTGGGGTCGACCAGCCACTGCAGCATCACGCCGCGCATGGCGCCCAGCAGGATGACGGCGGTGACCGCCGGGTCGTTGGCCGGCGCGATCTCGCCACGGGCGATGCCGGTGGCGATGTGCTGCTCGAACCAGGCCAGCGCGCTGCGGTTGTAGGCCGCCACCACCGGCCGCAGCTCGGGCTGGGCCTCGATGCAGCTCTCGTTCATCATCACCAGCAGGGCGCGGCTGCTGAGCCAGGCCGCACCGCGCCGGCCGAAGTAGAAGCGGATGTTGCCGAGGATGGCCTGCAGCCCCGGCTGCAGCGCCGGGCCGCGGGCACGCTGCTGGCCAAAGCGCTCGCCGATGTAGCCGGCCAGCGCCTGCACCAGGCCGGCCTTGCTGCCGAAGCGGTGCGCCGCCAGGCCGCGGCTGTAACCGGCGGCCTGCGCCCACCTCGGCCAGGGTCATGCGCACCGACCCGCGCTGGGCCACGATGGCCAGCGCGGCATCGAGCAGGCGGCGCTCGGCTTCTTCGCGCCGCTGGGCGTGGGTGCGGCGGACGTCGCTTGCGTTGGCAGGGCTTGGACAGTCACTCGGGCTGGATGCCGGCCGCATCGGCCACGCGCTTGAAGCGTTGGAATTCACGCAGCTGGAATTCTCCCAGAGCCTTGGGGCCCATCACCATGGGCTGCGACGGCAGGCTGGCGTGGTAGGCCTTGCCGGCGTCCGAGGTCATCACCTTCTGCATCGCTGCCGCCAGCTTCTCGACCACGTCGTCGGGCGTTTCGGCACGCATGAAGAAGGCCGACCACACCGCAGTCTCGAAGTCGGCAAAGCCGCTTTCCTTCATCGTCGGGATGTCGGGGAACTTGGCATCGCGCGCGCCAGCGGTGATGGCCAGCACCCGCAGCTTGCCGCCCTTCATCAGCTCGATGGTGCCGGTGAAGTCGATCACGCCCACGTCCAGCGTGCCACCGATCACGTCGGTCAGCATCTGCGCGCCGCCCTTGTAGGGGATGTGCGTGACCGGCAGGTCGCTGGCCGAGCCCAGCCAGGCCGCCACCAGCTGGTAGCCGGCCGAGTAGTTGCCCAGCTGCAGCGGCCGGTTGTCCTTCTTGGCGGCGGCCACCACATCGCCGATGGTCTTGAAGGGTGAATCGGCCCGCACCGCAAAAGCCACCGGGCTGATGGCCAGGCCGTACAGCGGGCGCAGGTCCTTGAACGGGTCGTAGGGCAGGTTCTTCACGGTGATGGCGTTGACCACGGCCGGTGAATTGCTGCCCAGCAAGATGGTGTGGCCGTCGGCCGGCGCCTGGCGGATGGCCTGCACCGCGATCACGCCGCTGCCGCCGGGCTTGTTCTCGACCGTCACGGTCTGGTTCAGCAGGCGCGACAACTGCTCGCCGTAGAAGCGCGACGACGAATCGGCGCCGCTGCCGGCGGTGAAGGGCACCAGGATCTTCATCGGCTTGCTGGGGAAGGCCTGGGCCTGGGCCGAGGCGACAGCCGGGCGCCAGGGCCCAGGCGGTGAACGTGGCAGCGATCAACAAGCAGTGGTGCAGGCGTGTCATGGCGGTGTCTCCGGGGTGGGAATGGTGTGCTGGTCTTGCAGCGCGGTGATCTCCGTGGCGCTGAAGCCCGCCTCCTGCAGCACCTGGGCGCTGTGCTCGCCCAGCGTGGGCGCATGCAAGGCCAGGTCGGCCGGCGTACGGCCAAACAGGGTGGTGGGCCGCACCGCCAGGATGGGCCCCACGCGTGGGGTGCTGCTGCGGCTGGAACAGGCCCACCGCCTGCAGGTGCGGGTGCTGCGGCAGGCTGTCGATGGTGTGGATGCGGGTGGCCGGCATGTCGAGCCGGCGGCACAGCGCCAGCAGCGCATCGGTGGTCAGCGTGCGGGTGATGGCAGCCATGTCGGCGTACATCTCCTGCACCCGGGCATTGCGGGCGTGGCGGTCGTCGATGGCGTACTTGTCGCTCAGCGTCGGGGCGGCCGGTCTCGGCGAAGAAGCTGCGCCAGTGCGCGGCGGTGTAGGGCAGCATCGCCACATGGCCGTCCAGCGTGGGCACCGGCTGGCGGCCGCCGGCCAGCAGGCGGGCATAACCTGCCGGCGCCAGCGGGCGGTCGAAAGCTCAGCCCGCCCAGGTGCTCGGCCAGGGTGAAGGCCACCATGGTCTCGAACATCGGCACTTCCACATACTGGCCCTGGCCGCTCTGCGCTGCGCTCGTACAGCGCGGCCAGCACCGCATTGGCCAGCGCCATGCCGGTGGTCTTGTCGGCGATCAGCGAAGGCACATAGCCGGGCTGGCCGCTGCTGCGGACCGCCTGCATCGCCGATCAGCCCGGCCAGGCCGCAGGCGGCCTGGATCACGTCGTCGAAGGCCGGCTGGCCGGCGTCGGGGCCGTCTTCACCGAAGCCGGTGGCCACGCAGTACAGCAGCCTGGGGTTGATGGCCGCACAGGCGGCATGGCCCAGGCCCAGGCGCTCGATGGCGGCGGTGCGCATGTTGTGCACCAGCACGTCCACCGTGGGCAGCAGGCGCTGCACCGCCGCCAGGCCGGCGGGCTGTTTCAGGTCGATGGCCAGCGAGCGCTTGTTGCGGTTGATGGCCAGAAAGATCGAGCTCATGCCACGCACCGTGGACACGCCGTTGGCGCGCATCAGGTCGCCCTCGGGCGGCTCGAGCTTGATGACATCGGCGCCGAAGTCGCCCAGGATCTGGGTGGCCAGCGGGCCCAGCACCACGGCGGTGAGGTCGAGCACCCGCACACCGGCCAGCGGGCCGCTGCGCCGCTGGGCGGGCCGGGGGCCGGCCTCGTGCGCGGACGCGGGCGGGGGCTCGGAATTCGGATCCAGCGTCATGGTGGCGACAGCGGCCGCGTGCGCCGCCGGTTTGAATCGGACCCATATGTTTGTTGCCCAGCCAATAAATACCATCCAGAATTGCCCGATGTTCACGCGCAACCAGCAGGAGCCACCATGCAGCCACCAAGCACACTTCAACCGCTGCGCCCCCGGAGCGCGCCGGCCTGCCCGGGCGCTGGCTGGCAAGGGGCCTGACATGCAAGGCCTGATGATCAACCCCGGCGCCTTGCCGCCGGAAGCCGAAGCCTTGCGCGCCGAGGTGCGCGCCTTCCTGGCCGACGAGATGCCGGCCATTGCGCCGGCCAAGCGCTGCCGCAACTGGTCGGGCGCGACCCCGACTTCAGCCGCAAGATGGGCGCCCGGGGCTGGCTGGGCATGACCTGGCCCAAGGCCTATGGCGGCCACGAGCGCAGCGCGCTGGAGCGCTATGTGGTGCTGGAAGAAATGCTCTGCGCCGGCGCGCCGGTGGGTGCGCATTGGGTCGCCGAGCGCCAAAGCGCCCCGCAGCTGATGCGCTTTGCGCCGCACACGCTGGCGCCCAAGATCGTGCCGCGCATCGCCCGCGGCGAGGTGTTCTTCTGCATCGGCATGAGCGAGCCCGACTCCGGCTCCGACCTGGCGTCGATCCGCACCCGCGCCACGCCTAGCCACCGCGACGGCCAGGGCGCCGGCTGGGTGATCAACGGCCGCAAGCTCTGGACATCGGGCGCACACCGCGCCCACTACATGATCGCCCTGGTGCGCACCGGTGAAAAAACCGACAACCGCCATGGCGGCATGTCGCAGTTCCTGGTCGACATGACCACGCCCGGCCTGACGGTGCGGCCCATCCTCAACCAGCTGGGCGAGCATGACTTCAACGAAGTCACCTTCGACGACGTCTGGGTGCCGGCCGACCACCTGATCGGTGCCGAAGGCGACGGCTGGTCCCAGGTCGGCGCCGAGCTGGCCTTCGAGCGCAGCGGCCCCGAGCGCTACCTCAGCAGCAGCCAGCTGCTGCTGGAAATGCTGGACGCCGGCGACGCCGACGATCCGCGCCAGGCCGAGGCCATCGGCCGCATCGTCGCCAGCTACGGCGCGCTGCGCCAGATGAGCCTGGGCGTGGCCAGCATGCTGGCCCGCGGCGAGAACCCGGCCCTGGCCGCCAGCCTGGTCAAGGACCAGGGCGCGCTGGTGGAGCAGGCCATGCCCGACACCGCCCATGCCCTGTTCGGTGGCAAGGCGGTGCCCGGGTCGACGCTGGACCAGGCCATGCGCTACACCACGCTGGCCGTGCCCTCGTTTTCATTGCGCGGCGGCACCCGCGAGATCCTGCGCGGGATCATTGCCAAGGGACTGGACCTGCGGTGATGACCCACCCCCGCAGCGCCTGCGCCGCGCCGCCGCAAGCGGGCACCCGCTGTGGCCCGGCAAAGCCGGTTCCACGGCGGCCACTGGATGCATGCCAGGAGACATGGAATGACTGACGCGCTGATCGAAGACAGCGCCGCAAGACTCTTTTCCACCCAGATCGACAAGGACCGCCGGCTGCGGGCCGAGCAAGGCCACTGGGACGCCGCGCTGTGGCAGCAGGTGGCCGACAGCGGCTACCACCTGCTGCTGGCGACCGAGGCCGCCGGCGGCTTCGGCCAGGCCTGGTCGGCGGCCTACCCGCTGCTGCGCGGCCTGGGCTACTGGCAAGTGCCGCTGCCGCTGGCCGAGACCCTGGTGGCGGCACAGCTGGCATCGCTGGCCGGCTTTGCCATCCCCGACGGCCCGCTGACGCTGATCGAGCAAGGCCAGGGCAACCAGCTGACGCTGGCCGACAACGACGGCCTGCCCACGCTGAGCGGCACCGCCCATGCCGTGCCCTGGGCGCGCCATGCCAGCGCGGCGCTGGTGTCGCTGGGTGATGGCCCCACAACGGCCGGCTGGCGCTGTTGCAACTGGGCAGCGCAGCCGGCGTGCACCTGCAGCCACAGACCAACCATGCCGGCCTGCCCGCCGACACCCTGGTGCTGCACCAGGCCCGGCTGCAGGCGCTGGCGCCCAACCCGCTGGCGCTGGCGCGGCCGGTGTGGACACTGGGCGCCATGGCCCGCAGCGCCATGCTGGTGGGCGCGCTGGAGTCGGCCCTGGAGCAATCGGTGCGCTATGCCGGTGAACGGGTGCAGTTCGGCAAGGCCATCGGCAAGAACCAGGCGGTGCAGCAGCAACTGGCGCTGATGGCGGGCGATGTGTCGGCCGCGCGTGTGGCCGTGCTGGTGGCCCTGGCCGACGCCCCCGGCGGCGACCAGACCAACTGCAGCGCCACCCACTTTTCCACCGCCGTGGCCAAGGTGCGGGCGGGTGAAGCGGCCACCCGCGGCACCAGCATCGCCCACCAGGTGCATGGCGCCATCGGCTTCACCCATGAGCACGCGCTGCACTTCGCCACCCGGCGGCTGTGGGCCTGGCGCGAAGAGTTCGGCAGCGACGCCGCCTGGGCCGCCGAGCTGGGCCGTGCTGCCATCGCCGCCCGCGCCGCCGGCTTCTGGGCCGGCGTCACCGCCAAGACCTTCTGACCACCACAACCACAAGAGACAACACCATGCCCGATTACCAGGATGTGCAGGTCAGCTTCGACGGCCATGTGGCCACGGTCGAGATGTGCAAGCCGCCGCACAACTTCTTCACCATCCCGCTGATCCGCGCCCTGGCCGACGCCTTCGAAGACCTGGAAGCCGACCGCCGCTGCCACGCCATCGTGCTGGCGGCGCAGGGCAGCAGCTTCTGCGCCGGCGCCGACTTCAGCAACCGCGAGGCCACGCCGCCGCAGCGCAGCCCGCGCGCGCTGAACCCGATCTACGACGAGGCGCTGCGCATGTTTGCCTGCCGCAAGCCGGTGGTGGCTGCGGTGCAGGGCCCGGCCATCGGCGGCGGGCTGGGCGTGGCCCTGGTGGCCGATTTCCGCGTCACCTGCGCCGAGGCCAAGTTCTCGGCCAACTTCAACCGCCTGGGCTTCCACCCGGGCTTCGGCCTGTCGGCCACGCTGCCGCGCCTGGTGGGCGTGCAGACAGGCGGCCATGCTGTTCTACACCGGCCGGCGCATCGCCGGCGCGGAGGCCGCCGCCATCGGCCTGGTCGATCTGCTGGTGCCGCAGGACCAGGTGCGCGCCGAGGCGCAAAAGCTGGCGCGTGAAATCGCCATCTCGGCGCCGCTGGCGGTGCAGGGCACCCGCGACACCCTGCGCCAGGGCCTGGTCGAACAGATCCGCCTGGCGGTGGCACGCGAGAGCGAGCAGCAGAACTGGCAGTTCAAGACCGACGACTTCCAGGAAGGCGTGGCCGCCATGGCCGCCCGGCGCGAGCCGGTCTTCAAGGGCGAGTGATGCAGCCCCATGTTCCAGCCTGAGCTGCTGGCCGGCCAGCGCATCCTGGTCACCGGGGGTGGCAGCGGCCTGGGCCTGGCCATGGCCACGCGCTTTGCCGAACTGGGTGCGCAGCTGCTGCTGTGCGGCCGCCGCGCCGACGTGCTGGACGCCAGCGCCAGCCAGTTGCGCGCTGCCGGCGCCCAGGTCGACACGGCCGTGTGCGATGTGCGCGACGCCGCAGCCGTCGAGGCCATGGTCGACGCGCAATGGGCCGCAGCGCCGATCGACGTGCTGGTCAACAACGCCGCTGCCACCTTCATCGCCCGCACCGAGACCCTGTCGGCCCGCGCAGCCGACGCGGTGCTGGCCACCAGCCTGCACGGCGCGCTGTACTGCACGCTGGCGCTGGGCAAGCGCTGGGTGGCCAGCCAGCGGCCGGGCGTGGTGCTCAGCATCCTGTCGACCAGCACCCTGACCGGCCGCGCGTTCACCGTGCCCTCGGCCATGGCCAAGTCGGGCCTGCTGGCGATGACCCGCAGCCTGGCGGTGGAATGGGGTGCGCACGGCATCCGCCTGGTGGCCATTGCCCCCGGACCATTCCCCACCGCCGGGTCGAACCGCCAGCTGAACCCGGGCGAACGCGCCGACACCGCCGCCCGTGCCCCGCTCAACCCCAGCGGCCGGGTGGGCCAGCCGGCAGAACTGGCCAACCTGGCGGCCTACCTGGTCAGCCCGCAGGCCGGCTACATCAACGGCGAGATGGTCGCCATCGACGGTGGCGCGCACCTGCGCAGCTCGGGTGCCGAAGACCTGCTGCAGTGGGGCCCGGCGCAATGGGACGCGCTGCGCAAGCGCTGACACCGGGCGGCACAGCAGTACCCCGGGATTGCCCTGTGCGGGGTTTCCGCAGCGCACAAGCAGCCGGCGCCACGCACACTGCGGCACCCTGCCACTGCGGAAACCGCCATGCCCCACACCCCCCAGCCCACCACCGGCCGCCGCCATTGGCTGCGCCAGACCGCCGCGTTGCTGGCCAGCGCCAGCGTGCTGGCCCTGCCTGCCGTCACACCAGCCCAGGCACAAGCCCAGGCCTGGCCCACGCCCGGGCCCATCCGCCTGGTGGCGGTGTTCCCGCCCGGTGGCTCGGTCGACCAGGTGGCCCGCATCCTGGCAGCGGCGCTGCAGCAGCAACTGGGCGTCAACGTGATCGTCGAGAACAAGGGCGGTGCATCGGGGGCCATCGGCACCGCTGAAGTGGCGCGCAGCCCGGCCGACGGCAGCGTGTTCGGCGTGGTCTTCGACACCCATGGTGTCAACCCGGCGCTGCAACCCAAGCTCAGCTTCGACACCCGGCGCGACCTGAGCACCGTGGCCCTGCTGGGCACCAGCGCCATGGTGATCAGCAGCCATGCCGACCAGCCCTACAAGAGCTTCGGTGATGTGGCCAGCGCCGCCAAGGCGGGCGGCAAGGGCATCGCCTACGGCAGCATCGGCAACGGCAGCCTGGGCCACCTGGCAGTGACGCTGCTGGCCAAGAGTTCAGGCTTGGACATGGTGCATGTGCCCTACAAGGGCGGCGGCCCGCTGATGCAGGACGCGATTGCCGGCCATGTGCCGCTGTCCATCGGCACGGTGTTCCTGGCCAAGCCGCACATCGACAGCAAGCGGCTGCGGCCGCTGGCTGTCACCACGGCACAGCGCCACCCCTCGCTGCCCGACGTGCCGACGCTGGCCGAGCTGGGCTTCCGCAATTTCGACGCCCCCGCCTGGTGGGCGGTGATCGCGCCGGCCAAGATGGCGCCCGACCTGGTGGCGCGCATGAACGCCGAGCTGGGCAAGGTGCTGCAGATCCCCGATGTGGCGGCCAAGCTGGCGCAACAGGGCATCAGCATCCAGACCAGCACGCCCGCCCAGGCCCAGGCCTTTGTCGACCGCCAGCTCGACACCTGGGGCAAAGTGGTGCGGGACAATGGCATCACGCCGGACTGAACCACCTCGGACTGAACCACCTCGGACTGAACCACCCCGGACTGATCCCCGGGCCCGAAACCCGCCCTGCCCACGCAGCCGTTTAGGCAAGACCCCGCCCCATGGACACCACCGCGCCACTGCTCACCGCCGCCGCACTGCAGGCTGCCCTGGGCCCGGCCGATGGCTGTGCGCACTGCGCCAGCCTGCGCTGTGCCGGCTGGGAATCGGTGTCCGCGCCGCTGGGCCCGCCCTTGCTGGCGCTGCTGGGCACGCTGCGCGACGCCGCCATCGACGAGCCCACCTACCTGGAGCGCCACCACCCCGGCACCAGCTTCTGGCATGCACGGGCGCCCATCGCGCTGGCGCACTTTCCGTACAACCGCAGCACGGTCTGGCGCTGCCCGCACTGCCGGCGCGGCTTCCTGCAGTACACCGAGGCCGGCGGCTACTACGTCGACCACCGGCTGCGCATGATCGACCCGGCGCTGATCGAGGCCTGACGCCTTGCACGCGCGTGTGACACCGGCAGTGCCGCGCCGCGCTGCACGCTGGGCGATCGAGCTGCAGGGCGGCACCGTCGGCGCGCTGGTGACGCTGGCGGTGGTGGTCACGCTGGGCTTGCTGGCCTATGCGCCGCTGGGGGCCGCGCTGGCGCCGCAGGGGGTCACGGCAGCGCTCATCACCGCCGGCATCGGTGGCCTGCTGTTCGTGCTGCTGGGCCGCCAAGGCCTGCCGGTCTGCGGCCCCAGCTCGGCCAGCGCCCTGATCTTTGCCGCGCTGGTGGCCCAGCTGGCCCGCGATGCCCAGTGGCAGGCCGACCCGGCGGCCACGCTGGCGCCGTTGCTGGCCGCTGCCGGGCTGGCGGTGGCGCTGTCTGGCGTGCTGCAGATCGGCATGGCCTGGCTGCGCCTGGGTCGGCTGGGGCAATACGTGCCGCAGCCGGTGCTGGCCGGCTTCATGAACGGGGTGGCGCTGCTGATCCTGCTGGCGCAATGGCCACTGCTCACTGGTCTGGGCGCCGGCGGCTTCCAGCCTGGCACGCTGCTGCTGGGCCTGGCCACGGCCGCTGTGACCTGGGTGGTGGCCTGGCGCCGGCAGCGGTGGCCGGCGCAACTGATCGGCCTGTGCCTGGGCCTGGCGCTGTATGCCTTGCTGCAGACGCTGTGGCCAGCGGTGGCGCTGGGGCCACAGGTCGGCCCCGTGCCACAAGGCCTGCCGCTGGCCGACCTGGCCGGGCGGCTGCTGGCACCCAGCACAGCCGACTTCATCACCCGCCATGCCGCTGCGGTGTTCACCGCCGCAGCGGTGCTGGCACTGATCGGGTCGCTGGAATCGGTCTTGGGCGCTCTGGCGCTGGAGCAGCAGTTGGGTGAACGCAGCCAGCCTGACGCCTTGCTGCTGCGCCTGGGCCTGTGCAACCTGGCGGTGGGCCTGTGCGGCGGCCTGCCCAGCGTGTTGCTGCGGGCCCGCGCCATCGCCACGCTGCAGGCCGGCGGCCGCAGCTGGCGCGCGGCCGCCACCGGTGCGCTGTGCTTTTTGCTGGTGGCGCTGGTGATGGGGCCCTGGGTGGCGCAGCTGCCACTGGCGGTGCTGGCCGGCATCATGCTGACGGTGGCGCTGTCCTTGTCCGACCGCTGGACCCAGCAGTTGCTGCAGCAGTGGCGCAGCGGCGAGCGCAGCGCCGACCTGTGGCAGAGCCTGGCCATCATGGCGCTGGTCTGCGTGGTGACCGTGTGGCAGGGCTTTGCGCTGGGGGTGGCCGCCGGCTGCGCGGCGGCACTGGGCGTGTTCGTGCGCAGCATGAACCGGTCGCTGGTGCATGCCCGCTACACCGCAGCGGCCAACCCCTCACGCCGTGTCTGGCCGCCAGCGCAAGAGGCCTGGCTGCAGCCCAGGCGCGGCCAGATCCTGGTGCTGGAACTGGAAGGCACGCTGTTTTTTGGCAGCGCCGAGCGCCTGGCCCGCGAGGCCGACGCCCTGGCGGTCGACGTGCAGTGGCTGGTGCTGGACCTGCGCGGTGTGGGCATGATCGACGCCACCGGCGCCATGGCCCTGCAGCGCCTGTCGCAGACCCTGGCCGAGCGCAGCGTGCACCTGCTGCTGGCCGGTGTCACGCCCAGCAATGTGCATGGCCGGCGGCTGCGGGCCATGGGCTGCTTCCGCGCCCACCCGCGCGACGACTGGTTTGCCGATGTCGACCGTGCGGTGGAAGCCGCCGAGCAACGCCTGCTGCACAGCGCCGGCCGGGCCGACAGTCGACCCGCGGCTGCCGCTGCACCAAAGCACGCTGTTCCAGGGCCTGGACAGCGCCCAGGCCGCCCGGCTGACCGCACGCATGCAGCTGCGCAGCCTGGCCCCGGGCGACGCGCTGTTCCGCCAGGGCGACGCGTCCGACGGCCTCTATGTGCTGACCCGTGGCGCCATCACCGTGGTGGCCGGCCACACACCGGGCGACGACCAGCAGCGCTTCGGCAGCCTGTCGGTGGGCATGATGCTGGGCGAAACCGCCATGCTCGACGGCGCCGGCCGCAGCGGCACGGCGCTGGCCGACGGCGTGGTCGAGGTCTGGCAGCTCAGTCTGCCTGCCATCGACAGCCTGCTGGCCGAAGAACCGGCACTGGCCGCGCAGCTGCACCGCAACATTGCGCTGCACCTGTCGCAGCGGCTGCGCAAGTCCACCCTGCTGCGCGCCCGCGACATGGCGGCCTGAGCCTGCCGGGCGGCGCCCGCCCACGGTGCGCGGCCACAACCGCACCCGGCTGTCACCTGCAATGCAGCGGCGGCGCCGGGCGGCGGCCTAGAGTGGGCCGATCTGCCATCACCCCGAGGACTGCCCGTGCTGCACCCGTTCCACCATGCCCGCGCCACGCCCGACAAACCCGCCCTGGTGATGGCCGACACCGGCGCGGTGGTCACCTACCGCCAGCTGGAAGACGGCGCCAACCGCGTGGCCCAGCTGTTCCGCGCGCTGGGCCTGCAATCCGGCGCACACATCGCGCTGATGCTGGAAAACCACCCGCGCTACTTCGAGATCTGCTGGGGCGCGCACCGTGCCGGCCTGATCTACACCGCCATGAGCACGCGGCTGACCGAGAGCGAAGTCAGCTACATCGTCAACGACTGCGGCGCCCAGGCGGTCATCGCCTCGCAGGCCATGGCCAAGGCGGTCGCCCACCTGGGGGGCGCCGAGGGGACCTGCCCCGGCGTGCAGCACTGGCTGATGCTCGACGGCGCCAGCGCCGGCTGGACCGGCTATGAAGACGCGGTGGCGGCGCAACCGGCCACCCGCATCGCCGACGAACTGGCCGGCGGCGACATGCTGTATTCCAGCGGCACCACCGGCCGGCCCAAGGGCGTGTTCGTGCCGCCGCAGGCCACCGACATCGATGCGGCCAGCCCGATGACCGACATCCTGATCAATCTCTACGGGGTGACGGCCGACACGGTCTACCTGTCGCCGGCGCCGCTCTACCACGCCGCGCCGCTGCGCTACACCCTGGCGCGTGCAACGCCTGGGCGGCACGGTGGTGGTGATGCCGCACTTCGACCCCGAGCGCTACCTGCAGCTGGTGCAGCAGCACCGCATCACCCACACCCAGCTGGTGCCCACCATGTTCGTGCGCATGCTCAAGCTGCCCGAGGCCACGCGCCGGCAGTACGACTTGTCGTCGCTGCAGGTGGCCATCCACGCCGCCGCGCCCTGCCCGGTGGCCGTCAAGCAGCAGATGATCGCCTGGTGGGGCCCGGTGCTGTGGGAGTACTACGCCGGCACCGAAGGCAACGGCGTGACCATGGTGCAACAGCGCCCAGTGGCTGGCCCACCCGGGCACCGTGGGCAAGGCGGTGATCGGCGAGCTGAAGATCTGCGACGACGAAACCGGCGCCGAGCTGCCCACCGGCCAGAGCGGCACCGTCTACTTTGCCAACGGCCGGCCGTTCGCCTACCACAACGACCCGGCCAAGACCGCCGGCAGCACCCACCCCAAGGGCTGGACCACGCTGGGCGACGTGGGCTACGCCGACGCCGATGGCTACCTGTACCTGACCGACCGCAAGGCCTACATGATCATCAGCGGCGGGGTCAACATCTACCCGCAAGAAGCCGAGAACGTGCTGATCAACCACCCGGCCGTGGCCGACGTGGCGGTGCTGGGCGTGCCGAATGAAGACTTCGGCGAAGAGGTGAAAGCCGTGGTGCAGCCGCGCGACATGCGCGAAGCCGGGCCCGAACTGGAAGCCGCGCTGATCGCCTACTGCCGCGAGCACCTGTCACCGATCAAGTGCCCCAAGTCGGTCGACTTCGAAGCCGAGCTGCCGCGCCACCCCACCGGCAAGCTCTACAAGCGCCTGCTGAAAGACCGCTACTGGGCCGGGCACGCGTCGAAGATCATCTGATCGACTTCCGCAGCGCGGCGGCCGACCGGCCGTCGGCTTGCGTTTCGCGGTGCCACGCCGCACGAACCTCTCGTCGAAATTCCTCCCCGCAGACACCGCGCCACCCGGGTTTTCCATGCCCTGCAGTCGCGGGGTCGGTTACAGGCTGCGTGCGCATGGCCTGCAGTGCGGAGATAGATTCACGGTGCCTGTCACCCGGCAGCAACGCTGCCGTGACCCGCCCCAACCATCGACGAGGTTCACCGTGAAATTGCACAACAGCCCATCGCTTGCGTGTCGCGGCTTCCGCCGCTGTGCCCTGGCCGCAGCTGCCGCGGCCCTGCTGGCGCCGGGGGGCGCCTGGGCAGACGCGGTGGTGCAGGGCTTTGTCAGCTTGTCGAGTTCCGGCAGCTTTGCTGGCGGGACGGGCAACTTCTCCTTTCCGACCGAGAGCTTGTGGGCAGGCTTCGCGGCGACCACCGCAGGCGAAAGCGCCACGGGCAGCGTCACCTTCAATGGCGGCACGCAGGCCAGCTTCCGTTCCATCGTCACGGCGCAGCCGCAAAGCGCCACAGCCGCCCTGCCGCTGGGTGACTTCAACGTCATCCGGGTGCAGGACAGCGGCACCAAGCTGTTCACGCAGGGTGTGGACACCGGCTTCGGCCGCGGCGACATCTATGTGACGGGCGGCGCGCACCTGGACGGGCGCAGCACGCCGTGCAGCGACACCAGCTTCAACTACTTCTTCTGCAGCACACGCATCGGCCAGGGCGCGCCGTCGCGGGCAGCACTGGAGGTCAGCGGCGGCGCGCTGTACGAAACCCGCGGCCTGAGCATCGCCACAGCTGGTACCGGCACCAGCGGCAACCAGGTGGGCGCCAGCGTGGATGTGCTGAGTGGCGGCAGCCTGCGCAGCTGGAATGTCAACATCGCCAGCCGCAACGGCAATGGCGGCAACGAAACAGCGCTGGGCATCATGCGCATCAACGGCGCCGATACCACCTGGGTGGTCGATGGCTACAACCGTGCGGTTGACGGCACTGCTGTCGTACCGGGCAACCCCGCGCCCTTCATCCAGGCCGGCAGCTTTGCCGGCGGCACCGGGCAGATCATTGTCGAGAACGGCGGCACGCTGCGCATCGCACGGGCCGACCCACTGAGTGGCGTGCCGTTCGTGACCATCGGCAACGGCGGCACGGGGCAGATGCGCGTCAGCGGCGAAGGCTCCAAGCTGGAGGTGTCGCCCGGCAGCGGCGGCGCCGCGCTGCAACTGGGCCGCCGCGCCGGCAGCAGCGGCACGCTGGATGTGGACAACGGCGGCAGCATCACCGGCCTGCAGTACCTGTCGGTGGGGCGCGCCTTGTTCAGCGGCGGTTCGCTCGACACCGGTGGCAGCGGCACGCTGGTGGTCGATGGCGTGGGGTCACTGGTCCGGCTGAACGACTTCACGGCCACGGGCGTGGGCCAGCTCGACATTGCCCGCGGCGCAGGCGCCATGGGCACAGTGACCGTGCGCAACGGGGGCCGGATCGAGCTGCTCGGCACGCAGGCGCGCGCCAATGGCCCGGCGCTGCTCATCGGCCGCGAGGCGGGGGACGCGGGCGCTCCGACACTCTTCAGCGGCAGCGGCACGCTGAACATCCAGGGCGCGGGCTCGGTGGTCGAATTGCGCGCCGAGAACGTCGCCGATGGCGCCAATGCATTGGTCCGGGTGGGCCGCACCGGCACCGGCCAGGGCAACCTGCACATCACCGCCGGCGGCAAGCTGGTCATCGAAGGCAACGCGCCCTCGACACTGAGCCAGCAGCGGCCGACCTCCTTCATCGTCGGCGGCAGCGGCGGCTTCAACCCCACCACGCTGGCCGGTGGCAACGGCCAGGTGCTGCTGTCCGGTGCAGGCTCGGAGATCCTGATGCGGGGCAACGACCTGTTTGCATCCGTGGGCGACGGGCCTGGCGGCAGCGGGCAGATGCGCATCAGCGACGGCGGCAAGTTCAGTGGCACGCTGTTCCAGATCGGCCGCGTGCGCACCACTGGCAATGGCCACAGCGCGACCGGCACACTGACCATGGACAACGGCCAGATGTTGCTGAGCGGCGAGTTCAACAGCCCGCTGTCCAACAGCGTGGTGGGCGCGTCATTGAGCGTCTCCACCGATGCGGGGTCGGTGGGCAGCATGACCATGGGCAACGGCAGCACGGTCCAGATCCAGAACACCGTGCTGAACCGGGCGGCAAGCCTTTTTGTCGGCGCAAACCCCAGCTTCACTGGCAGTGTCGGCAGCCTGGTGATGGCGGCCGGGTCGCACATCGCCATCGACGGGCTCGCCGGGTCGTTCCTGACCGTCGGTGGCCATGGCAGCACGGGCGCGCTGACGATGAACGCCAGCAGCATCACGCTGGCAGCCAATGGACAAGCCAACATCAACGGCAGCGCCCTGCTGGCCAACGGTTCCAGCATCCAGGCCGGCAGCTTCCTGGGCATTGCGGCCGGCGGCGGCACCGGCAGCCTGCTGATCAACAACAGTGCGGTGCAAGCCACCGACATCGTCATCGGTGCAGGTGGCTTCCTGGGCGGCAGCGGTGCCACCGTCACCGGCAATGTCACCAACTTCGGTGTCTTCAGCCCCGGTGCATCGCCAGGCACCTTCACGATCCTGGGCAACTACAAGGCCGAAGCCGGCAGCCGGCTGATCCTGGAAATTGAAAGCGACGGCGCCGGAGGCTTCAAGACCGACGAGGTGATCTTCGGCGGCACGGTGGATCTGGCCGGCCTGGGCATCGAGTTCCGCTTCCTGGGCAACACCGACGCGCAGGCTTTTGCCAACACCGGCGGCTTCCAGATCGACAGCTTTCTGAAGACGGCGGCGGGCGCCAGCCTGGACGACAGCGTGTTCACCGACGTGGTCTTCACGGCCGTGGCGGGTGGCACAGCGATCAGCGGCTTTCGCTTCGACCCGGCAGTCGGCATCCCGGCAGTGCCCGAGCCCCAGACCTGGGCGCTGGCGTTGGCCGGCTTGGGCTTGGTGGGCGCGGCGGCCCGCCGCCGTCGACGCGGCGGCTGATTCAGCGCTCCACGCGCACCATGGGCAGCGACTTTGCTGTGCGTGCACGGCCCTGCAGCGGCCGGCAGTCCCCTTGCAGCGGTTGCGCGCCGGCCACAGGACCATCAGCGGCGGGATCAGCATCGACCCGCGAGCAGCCGAGCATGTGTTGATGTGCCTTGGCGCATCAAATGGATGGCGCTGTCACAACGTGTCACAGTCCATTGGCCGTTACCGGACCACCCCGGTCGCAGCCCGCTGACCAGAACGAAAAAAGGTCCGACGTGCCATCGACCCAAGCTGGCCATGCATTATCCTAACTGCACATATGACAGGGGGATCCGCATGCCAGTTTGGAACAATCTCGGGCGGGCGCTGCGCCTGCGTCACACAAGCCGTGGGGCGCGCCTCATGGGCCTGGGGGTGCTCTGCATCGCCAGTGTGCTCAGTCTGGCGCCGCCCGATGCGAATGCCGAGAAAGGCAAGACGCTGTCCGGCAAGTTGACCTACGACCGGGTGCCGTCAACGCCTGAAAACGGGCTCGACTACAGCGCAACAGTTCAAAAACCGATCCGCAACGTGCGCGTTGTGCTGATCGAAGACAAGGGCAAAGAGACGAACACAGGCAAGGAACTTGCCTCGACCGTGTCAGCGGACGACGGCAGCTACAGCTTCGCCATTCCCGATGCCGTGACGCGGGTCAGGGTTCGTGCGTTTGCAGAGACGATCACACCGCCACTGCTGGTGCAGGACAACACCAACGACAAGGCGATTTATGTCATGGAGTCTGCCGCGATCATCACCACCACGGCAGTGACGACCAAGAATCTGAATGCAGGCAGTGGCTGGGGCGGCTCGTCGTACACGGGCGTTCGTGCCGCTGGTCCTTTTGCCTGCCTCGACACGCTGTACACCGCCGCACGTTCCTTCGTCGCGGTACGACCGCTTGCCAACTTCCCGCTGCTGGAGATCAACTGGAGCATCAACAACCGCCCCGAAGACGGTGATGTGGCGCTGGGCCAGATCGGTACGTCGAACTACAGCGGCGGTTTGGGCGGCATCTTCATTCTTGGTAAAGAAGACGTCGACACCGACGAATACGATGCCCATGTCATGGTGCACGAGTGGGGGCACTACTTCGAGGACAAGGTCGGTCGCTCGGACAGCATTGGTGGCACCCACGGCAGTGGCGACATCATCGACCCGCGGGTGGCCTTTGGCGAAGGCTGGGGGAATGCGCTCAGCGCCATGATCCTGTTCCCCGACGCAACCTACAAGGACACCGGCGGCGTCGGCCAGGCAAGCACCACGCTGCTGCTTGATCTGGACGCCAACGGGGCAGACGATCCGACGCCCGGTTGGTTCTCCGAGGCGTCGGTGCAAAGCGTCATCTTTGACTTGTTCGACCCGGCCAATGAGTCGTTTGATGGCGTGGCACTGGGTTTGGGCCCCATCTACGACGTGATGACAGGCGGCCAGAAGACGACCCCAGCGGTCACGACCATTTTCTCGTTCATCCAGGCTGTCAAGTCACTCCCCGGCATGTCGCCAGCCACGCGTGCAGCCATCGATACCCTCACCGCAAAGTCACGCATCGGACCAGTGAACGACGCGTTCGGGACTGGCGAGACGAACAACGCGGGTAACGTGGCCAATCTTCCTGTCTACCGCCAGCTGACATTGAACGGTGACAGCCAGACCCTCACGTTCTTGGGCAATGTGAACAACGCCAACCGGCTTGGGGCGAACCGCTTGATCAGGTTCACCAGTCCCGACGGGGGTCCGACCCAGGTCTATGCGACATCACCCCAAGACATCAGCATCACGCTGCTGGAGGACGGCAAGGTGATTGCCAGAGCGGACGACACGATCAACCAGACCGAACAGCTCTCGTTCATTGCCAAAGCCGGCAAGACCTACGTCATTGCGATCCAGGGCTTGGTGATTGGCTCGAGCGGGCAATACACCGCCACGGTGAACATCGAAAGTGGCAGCGCGTCGGCCAGGACTGCGGTGGCAAATCGCAAGACCGCCAAAGCCCGTTGAACCGTTCTCCAGCGCCTTAAAGGAAATCACCATGCAATTCAAGATGCCACCGCTGGCAACGGCCTTTGTTGTCGGGCTGGTCATGTCAGCCACTGCCGTCCAGATCCAGGCCAAACCAGAGGCCCCGGTCGAGATCACTGGCACAGTGCAAGCCCAGAAGGCGACGTTGAAGGTCACCTTTGTGTCGGCTGCCGAGAAGGTCAACATCCGGGTCTATGGCGTGGACGGACTGACGGTCATTGGCACGAAATCACCCGTCATCGGCGGAACTTTCGCTGCAGGTCAGGTCATGACGCTGTCGGTCGGATACACGCCCGGGCCAGGCACCAGCAATCTGGCGCTGCAACTCGACGGTCAATTTGATGGCAAGCACCGCTCGAAGATTTCGTCCTTCACGGTGCAAGACGGGCGCGCTGCCAAACGCAGCATCAGCACCACCGCCACCACCAGCCGGTCGCCTGCCATCTCAGTCGATGGCCAAGGCCGACGGGTTGCCGTCTTGCCAGCCGACAGCAAATAGCCGCAGACCTGCTTGACGCTGCCCATTGCGGGCAGCGAGAGGTTGCTGGTGCGGCCAAGTACCCTCCAGCAACCACACAGCAATTCAGTTATCACCAGGAGTGACCATGTTTCTGAAATCCACGCTTCTCGCTATGGCCGCATGCGCCTGTGTCTCGGCCGCCCACGCCGATTCCATCTACACCTTCACCGGCGACACAACCGGGGCCGCGACGTTCAATCGCTTGCTCGAGGATGTTTCAGAGCTGTCAGACATCGGCACCGATGTGCACTACAACCAGTTCAGCTTCACCGTTTCGGCAGCCGGGGAGTACACGTTCCTGACGACGGCGACCTTCGACTCGTTCGTCTTCATCTACGCTCGGAGCTTCGACCCTGCTGCGCCGTTGACCAATGCCTTCGGTGGCAGCGACGATCTTTTTGGTACGACCACATCGGGTTTTGTGGCTGAGTTGGATGTGGCGACGTCTTACACCTTTGTCACAACCGGCTATGAAAACTTCGACGCCGGTCGGTTCAGCACCACCATCGGCGGGCCCGGCGTCGTCACCGCCGTGCCGGAGCCCGAGAGCTATGCCCTGATGGCACTCGGCCTTGGTTTCCTGGCGTTTGCACGCCGTCGCGCCCAGGTTGCCCCGCCGGTCTGACGGCGGGCATGTGCGGTCATCCTGCGCATCTCCCCGCACATCTCCCGGCAACGCTGCATGCACGGCAAGCTGCAAAGCAGGAAGTCCACGCACGGGTAGCACCGTCTGCATGCTGCAGGCACTGATCAACTGAAATCCAGACTGGCCTGGAGGCGCTGCGGCAGTGCCTGGCATGGGATGGCGGCGGCGGATTGCGCCGCGCCAGCGCGATCGGCGACCAGGCGCGTGGGCGTGCGCAGCCCCGCGCCTGCCAACAGTCCTCTTGCAGCGATTTCCCGCCCGCAGTGGGTGGTCAGCGTACATTCGATGACCATCGATTCCGGGATCTGCCCATGCTCACAAGGAGCGTTCGCGCGCGTCGCATCCAAGCAGCGCGCTAGCGCCGGGGCCTGAGGCAGCTTCAGCACCTCGGGCAGATCCAGCTCCTGCGGCACCTGTGGCACCGCCATTGCCCGCTGTCGCTGGCAACTTCCCCATCGTGGGCATCGGTGCGTCAGCCGGCGGGCTGGAGGCGCTGGAACTGTTCCTCAGCCATGTGCCCATGGGCAGCGGCCTGGCCTATGTCGTGGTGCAGCACCTGGACCCCAACCACAAGGGCATGGTGGTCGAACTGCTGCAGCGCATCACGCCCATGCCGGTGCTGCAGATCAGCGACCGCCTGGCCGTGTTGCCCGACCACGTCTATGTCATTCCGCCCAACCGCGACCTGTCGATCCTGCACGGGGTGCTGCACCTGCTGGAACCCGGTGCGCCGCGTGGCCTGCGCCTGCCGATCGACTTTTTCTTGCGTGCGCTGGCGACCGACCGGCACGCGTTGGCCATCGGCGTGATCCTGTCGGGCATGGACTCGGACGGCACCTTGGGTCTGCGCGCGATCAAGGAAAACGCCGGTACAGCATTCGTGCAAGACCCCGCCACCGCCAAGTTCGACGCCATGCCCCGCAGCGCCATCGACGCCGGCTTGGCCGATGTGGTTGCCGCCGCTGAAGCGCTGGCGCCCACCATCGTCGGCCACCTGCAGCACATGCCGGTGCGCAGCGCGCTCACCATCACCCGCCATCTGGCGCAGCTGATGGGTGGCACCGCAGGTTTTGACAGCGTGCCCGCCCAGGGCAGCAGGTTCTGGTTCACCGCCTGGCTGCACCAGCAGTCGGCGCTGGCCCAGCCCCAGCCCGCCGTGCCAGCGCCGGAAGACGCTGCAGCCGCGCTGCGGCTTGAATTTGCGGGGCGCCGTGTCTTGTTGGTGGAAGACGATGCCGTCAACCGCGAGGTGGCAGTGGCGATGCTGGAACAGGTCGGCCTGGCCGTCGACGTGGCTGCAGACGGCGATGTGGCGGTCCGGATGGCCGCCCGACAGGACTACGCCCTGGTCTTGATGGACCTGCAATTGCCGACCATGGACGGCGTGGCCGCGACCAAGGCCATCCAGGCAGCGCACACCGGCAGGCAGCTGCCGATCGTGGCCATGACGGCCAGCGTGTTTTCCGAGGACAGGCAGCGCTGCCTGGCCGCCGGCATGAGCGACTTCCTCGCCAAGCCCATCGTTGCAGGTGCGCTGTTCGCGATGCTGCTGCGATCCTTGCGGTCAGGGTCTGGCTGAAGTAGCTGCCCGCTGTCAGCGCAGCTGCCCGCTGTCAGCGCAGCTGCCGCCCGATCAGCGGCTGAAGCGCTTGATGACGTTGTCGAGGATGCGCGAGATGTCGTTGTCGAAGTGGTGGACTGGCAGGGCGCCACAGAAGGTGATCGAGCCCACTGCAAACACTTCGCCACCGCCCGGGCAATCGAACCAGGTCATGTCGGCGCGGATCAAGGCCTTGTGCGGCAGGCCCGGGATGGTGGTGATGTGGGTCAGCTGCTCTTCGGGCACCAGCACCCAAGGTGCTTCAGGCGGGTGGTTCTCGGACGACGCCACCACGACCGCGTTCTCGGGGGATCCCAGGCGGCGGTCCACGCGGTCGAGCTCGAAGCCGGCAGCGCCATGCCCGGAAAAGCCCTCGCCGCCCACGGTGTCGGCCGTGACGCCGTCGAAGATCCAGCTGACCTGGGGGTTGCTGCGGGCCGCAGGGTCGATGCGGTAGTGCGAGCCGACGAAATTGCCCTGGGCGGTGAAGCCCACGCCCACCAGCTTTTGCGGCGGCCGGGCGTTGCGCCGCCACAGCCCGCCGTATTGGCCGTCAAACTGGTTGTAGTACTCGCCAGGCTCGGCCGCCCAGGCCCGGATGCCACCCTCGCCGCGGCGGATCTCGATGACGCCGTCGCGCGCTGGGTCGAGTGCAATCTTCCAGTAAAAGCCGTTGCCGCCCAGGTACACCAGCCTGCCGCCGCTGTCGCGGTAGGCCTGCAGCGCATCCAGCATCTGCGCCGTGTGGTATTCGGGGTGGGAGCCGGTGACGACCACCTTGTAGGGCGCGAGCAGCGCCTGGCCCTCGCGGTGCAGCTCGTCGTCGGTGATCAGGTCCACCGCGTGGCCCATGTGGGCCATCCACATCAGCAGGTGGCTGTCGGCGGGGTAGTGGCGCAGACCGGACCCGCGGATCTCGGGGTAGGGGTAGGTGAGGTAGCCGATGCGCAGGTTGAGCATCGGCCGGCGCCAGCTGACCAGGGCGATGCCCGAACCATCGCTGTGGTAGTTGTAGGTCGACAAGCCGTAGTCACGGTGCTCGCCGGGGTTGTAGGGGTAGGCCTGCCAGGCCTTGGTCTGCGCCACATGGGCTGCGCGCCAGGCGGGGTCGAGCATCCATTCGGGCCGGGCGTGGTTGCCGTAGACCGTGTAGGTGTAGGTCGACACCAGCACCGCGATCCTGGCCGTGGCCTGGCCTTTGGCAGGCACGACAAAAAACGGGATGTTCTCTTCACAGCCGCCCGCTTTCAGCAGCAAGGCATAGGCGTCCGAGGGCAGCCCTTCGGGCAGGGTCACCGCATGGGTGGCGGGCCAGCGGCAGTCGTCCAGATCGTCGTCGTGGAAGTGGATGGCGCCGTACTGCGCAGGCGCATGGCGAAAGTTGTGCTCCTGGCCGGTCCAGCGCGCGCCACACACCGCGCGGGTGGGCGTGTTGACCAGCGCACCGTGGTGGCCATGGGGCCCGGTGTCGACGATGCGCTGGCTGTGCATGTCCAGGGCGAAATCCCAGTGGCCGATGCAGGCCGGGTCGCCCGCGGCGCTGGCAGCCTGGCCAAGGGCAGCATCCAGTGCACGCGCATCCCCCTGCAGGGCCCGCGACCACAGCACCGGGTTTTCCAGGCGGCCATTGAAGCTGTCGACAGGCGCGGTGTCACTGGCGCTGGCCAGGCTGATGCGGCGCGCGGGCGCGTCCAGCACAGGTGCCGCCAGCAAGGCCGTGCCGCGGTCTGGGTTGTCTCCGGCGCTGACTGCGGGCTGGCCGTCAGGCGCAGTGTGTGGTGTGCAGCATCCACCACCAGCGTGACGCGGGTCCAGGCATGCAGCGGCACCGGCAAGTTGGTTTCAACCGTGGCCGGCCCAGCCACGGTGCCGACGCTGGCGCGCAAGCGCAAGGCCGGTGTCAGCTCCAGCGCCAGGCCCCGGCCGGCTGCGTCCAGGCCAGACAGGATGGCCTGGCTGCGCGGCAAGGCCAGCGTCGGGTGGATCAGCAGCGTCAGCGTGCAGTCGCTGCAGCTGCGCAACATGCCCGCCGGGCCCAAGACACCGTACGAGCCCGCCGGCACGCTTTGCGGACCCGGCTCGGCCAGGGTGGCCACGGCGATGGCCACCGCTTCGGTCTGGATGCCGCCGATGGCGGGGTTGGGGTCGGCGCAGCGCACCCGCACCACACTGGCCACCACCGGGGCGCCGGTGGCATTGGCGACGTGAAACGTCAGCGTGTCGCCGGGTCGGGCGGACAGGCGTTCGGCATAACCGGTGAGGGGCAGCAAGGCAGACTCCGTGGCAGGTCAATGGGCAAGCGCCGGCCAGGCTTGGCGCAGGGCCTGAAGCCGCCGGCGGCGCAGTGTGGTGTTCACAGGCAGATGATGGCATCGCTGCGGCGCTTCAGGCGCTTCAGGCGCTTCAGGCGCCTGAAACGCCGCGCACGCAAGGCTAAGATCAGCGCGACACGGTGATGGTGTGGGCAATCGATCTTCAGCGAAGGTGCAAGGGATGAAATTCAACCATGTGGCCCAACGGCTCGACAGCGCGCATTTCGATCTGGTGGTCGACCTGCTGACCGCGCAGCTGGGTTTTGTCGTCCTGCGCCGCATCCCGCACGCGGTCTGGCTGCGCCAGCCCGGCACCAATGTGGACCTGCAGTTCAGCGCCAGCAGCAGCAGCCACCGTGACGACGACAAGCAGCGCTCGCAGGTGTCGTTCCTCAGCCTGACCCCGCGCGAGGATCTCGAGAAGCTGGTCGCCTGGCTCGCCGAACGCGGGCTGGCCGCCAGCGTCGGCGCCTATTCCGAGCGCGAGTTCTACATGGACGCCCCCGCTGCCTTTGTCGATTTCGTCATCGAGGCGATGCGCCCGGAACTGGCGGACTACGCGGTTCAGGTCTGAGACCGATGCCCGGTCGCCAAGCCCTCAGCGCAGCCACCGGCCCAGCAGCAGCCTGAGCGCGCCAAACGCCACCAGCAGGCCCGCCACCACCGCCACGATCCCCAGCACCTGCAGCAGCGACGGCACCTCGCCCAGCACCGGGATGGCCAGCAGCGCGGCGGCGCCCGGCACCAGCGCACCGAAGAAGGCCGCCCGCCCCGACCCCAGCAGCGCTGCGGCCCGGCTGAAGGCCAGCACGGCCACCAGGCCCGCGCCCAGGCCCTGGAACACCACCTGCAGTGCCAGCATGCCCGGCCCGGCCGCCGCCAGCCGTTGCCAGTCGGCCAGCAGCACAAAGCCGGGCGCAAACAGCAGGAAGGACAGCACCACCACCACGCCGGTCACCCGCAGCGGGTCGACCTGCCAGCGCCGCGACAGCGCGCCGAACAGGCCCCAGCAGGTGCCGGCCGCTGCAAACAGGCCGTCGCCCAGCAAGGTGCGGGCGCCTTCGCTGTGCAGCAGGCTGTCGCCGCCGATGCACAACAGCCCCAGCAGCACGCAGCCCGCGCCGATGGCGGTCTCACGCGTCCAGCGCTGGTGGGCGATCAGCGCGGCCAGGACCAGGCCGGTCAGCATCTGGAAGGCCGGCGCCACCACTGCGCCATGGGCCAGCGGCGCCAGCGTGAAGCCGGTCATGAACAGCAGGCTGAAGCCCGGCCCGGCCAGCACCGTCAGCACCAGGCCGCGGCGCCAGCCGATGCCGGCCAGGCCACGCCAACCCGACTGCCGGCACCAGCGCCACACAAAGGGCAGCATGATCAGCGCACCCGGCGCAAAGCGCAGCAGGGTCAGGTCACCCGGGCTCAGCCCGGCCTTGACCGCCAGCCGCGCCAGCACCGAGTAGCTGGCCCAGATGGCGGCGGCCAGCAAGCCCCACAGCAAGCCGGCCAACATGCTGGGTGCCGGGCCGGCGGCAGGCAGGCTGGTGGTGGGGTCGGCAGCGGCAGCGGGCATGCCGGCAGCGTAGCAGCCGGCCGCTGCCCTATGCTCGGCAAAGCTGCATGGGCGGTTTGCCGGCGTGCGGCATCACCCGCGGCCCTTGGCCCATCCTGTCCGCCCTTCCACCCATCCACCCTTCCACCCTTCCACCCATCAGCCCACCCGCCTGTCCGCCCGAGCCATGGCCACTGCACCGATGACCCCTGCCCTGCGCCCCCCGCTGCTGCTGGCCGAGGGCCTGACCAAGCGCTTCGGCAGCCATGAAGTGCTCAAGGGCGTCAGCCTGCGTGCCGCCCAGGGCGACGTGGTCGCGATGATCGGCAGCAGCGGGTCGGGCAAGAGCACGCTGCTGCGCTGCCTCAACCTGCTGGAAGCGCCCAACGCCGGCCGCATCTGCGTGGATGGCGAAAACCTGGACCTGGTGCCCGGCCGCGATGGCGCGCTGAAGGCGCGCAGCGCCGCGCAATTGCAACGGCTGCGCAGCCAGGTGGCGATGGTGTTCCAGCACTTCAACCTGTGGGCCCACATGACGGCGCTGCAGAACGTGATGGAAGCGCCGGTGCAGGTGCTGGGCCTGGGCAAGGCCGAAGCCCAGGCGCGCGCCGAACACTATCTGCAGCGGGTGGGCGTGGCCCACCGCCTGCACGCCTACCCGGCGCACCTGTCAGGCGGTGAGCAACAGCGGGTGGCCATCGCCCGCGCACTGGCGATGGAGCCCAAGGTGATGCTGTTCGACGAGCCCACCTCGGCGCTGGACCCCGAACTGGTCGGCGAGGTGCTGCGGGTGATGCGCAGCGTGGCCGAAGAAGGCCGCACCATGGTCGTCGTCACCCATGAGATGGGCTTTGCGCGCGAGGTCAGCAACCACGTGGTGTTTCTGCACCAGGGCCGGCTGGAAGAAGAAGGCCCGCCGGCGCAGGTGCTGAGCCAGCCGCGCAGCGAGCGGCTGCAGGCCTTTTTGTCGAACAGCCTGAAGTAGCGCCGGGCGGCGTCAGGGCGGCTGCAGCGCAAACTGGCGCTGGGCAAAGGCCCACACCAGGCGGGATGCATCCGGCCCCTGCGGGTCGCTGAAGGGCTGGCCGGCAGCGCCACCGCTCCAGGCATGGCCCAGGCCCTGCACCAGGGCCAGCGTGGCGATGCTGCGGCCGCGCAGTTTGTAGTCGGTCACCAGCATGGCGTGGCGCTGGCCGCGCTGCAGCCGGCGCGGTGCGCTGGCGCGGGCGCCGGCGGCAGCGGCCCAGGCCTGCACGGCTGCCTCGCCATTGCGCGGTGACACCACGCCGTCGGCACTGCCGTGCAGCACCAGCAAGGGTGGCCAGCCCATGGCCGGCGCGGCCCCCAGCGCAGCCGTGGCGCGCCGGCCCTGCATCGCCCGCAGCGCCGTCAGCGTGGAATGCGCCGTGCCAGGTGGGATGCCCGAATGCATCACCACCCCACAAAACCGCGCTGGCTGGCGCACAGCCAGCAGCGCTGCCAGGCTGGCGCCGGCCGACAAGCCGGCCAGCAGCACCCGGCTGCGGTCGCCGCCGCGCAGCAGGCACACCTGGTCGATGGCCTGCAGCACCAGGTCGCACTCAGCCTGGGCGCGGCCGCGGTCGGTGTCGTACCAGTTCCAGCAGCCCTGGGCATTGGCCAGGCGGTCTTGCTCGGGGTAGAGCACCAGGAAGCCCTGCGCTGGCGGCCAGGCGGTTCATGCGGGTGCTGGCGGCAAAGCTCTCGGCGTTCTGGGTGCAGCCGTGCAGCATCACCAGCACCGGCAGGCGCGCGCCGGGCAGCAGGCCCGGCGGGCTGTAGAGCCAGTAGCGGCGCGCGCCGGCCGGGCCCACGGCCAGACCGGCCGTCCAGCTGCTGGCAGCCGCGCCAGCCAGTCGCGGTGCAGGCACTGCCTGGCGCCGCGCCGGGGCGGGCCGGGCGGCCGGGTGCTTGGGCTGTTGCTTGCGCAGGCTGCTTGTCAGACTGTTGGTCAGACTGCCGGCCAGGCTGCTGCCAGGACGCTTGCCCAGGGGCTTGGGTGCGCGCTTGGGTTTGGTCTTGGATATCAGATTGGGTGAGAGCTTGGGTGAGCGCTTGGGCTTGGGCCTGGCCTTGGCGGCCTGGCCCAGGGCCTGCACCAGCGCCTTGCTGCCGGCCCGCATGGCCTGGCGGCCCATGGCGGCCATGCTGCGCGACCAGACCGAGCCTTTTGGTTTCTTCATCGTCCGATTCTGGGGGCTGGGCCGGGCAGCCACCGATACTGCGCAGCCCTGCCACCGACCCACCCGGCCATGACCGACACCCCCGACCTGCCCGACCGCCTGAGCGCCGACCCGCGCAGCCCGCACCACAACGCCGCGATCTTCGAGCGTGAGATCGGCGTGCACTTCAATGGCAAGGACCGCTTCGATGTGCAGGAATACTGCATCAGCGAAGGCTGGATCAAGATCCCGGCGGGCAAGGCGGTGGACCGGCGCGGCCAGCCGCTGCTGCTCAAGCTCAAGGGCACGGTGGCGGTGTTCTACCGCCCGGCCGCTGCGGATTGATCAGCGGGCGGCCAGCGCGGCCGCCAAGGCCGCATTGAAAGCCGGCGCCGCCTCGAAAGCCACCCAGTGGCCGGCGTCGGGCAGCAAGGCCAGCCCGCGGAAGCCCGGTGCCGTGCCCAGCACCTGGGCGACCAGCGGCAGGCGGCTGGCGTACAGCACATCCAGCGCGCCCCAGATGCCATGCACCGGGCACGCCAGCTGCGGCAGCAGCCCCGCCAGGGCATCGCTCAGCATCAGGCGGCGCTGGCGCAGCCGGTCGCGCTCGACATTGGCGGCATGCAGGGCCACCGCCCATGGCGTGGCCGACCCGGCATGCGCCAGCATCAGCTGCAGCAGGTTGTGGCGGTGCACCGCCAGGCGGGCCGGGCCGGGCGGCAGCGCATCCCAGCGCTGCAGGTCCAACGGCGGCAGGCGGTCGGCGCTGAGGCCGGGGCTGCCCACCAGCACCAGGCGCGCCACCCGCGCCGGCTGCGCACGCGCCCACAGCACGGCCACCAGCGCGCCAAACGAGAAGCCGACCAGCGCCACCGGCGCAGCGCCGATCAAGCGCTGCAGGCCGGATTCCAGCCAGCCGGGCAGCACATCGGCGTCGTGGCCGTCAGGCGGCGCGGCCGAGTCACCGAAGCCGGGCAGGTCGGGCACCAGCACCGCATGGCCCGCTGCAGCCAGCGCGTCGATGTTGCGCAGCCAGTGGGTCCAGCTGCCCGAGCCGCCGTGCAGCAACACCACCGGCGCGCCAGAGGCGGGGCCCCAGCGGTGCCAGACCAGATCGCCCTCGCCGCAGGGGGTGGTGTGGCGGGTGGCGCGCGCGGCCAGCGCCTGCAAATCGTCGGGCTTATCCATGGCGGCAGTCTAGAAGCGGTGGCGGGCGCAGGCTGGATGCGGGCCTGGGTGCAGAGGTGATCTTGGTCGTTGCTGGTTGCTGGTTGCTAGTGCGCGTTGCATTTGCTGTGCCGCTGCAAGGCGCGCCGGCCTGGGTCACCGCAACCAACCAGCAGCCACCAGCACGCGCCCCGTCATCACCACCGACTGACCACCTGGCGACACCGCCAGCGCCACCCGCAGGTCTAGAGTGCAGGCCGATGACCGCCCCCTTGCTGTTCACCCCCCTGGCCCTGCGCGACCTGCGCCTGAAGAACCGGGTGGTGGTGGCGCCCATGCACCAATACGCCGGTGAACGCGGCTTCCCCACCGACTGGCACCTGATGAACGCCGGCCGCTATGCCGCTGGCGGCGCCGGCTTGTTCATCCTGGAATCGACCAAGGTCGAGCGGCGCGGCTGCGGCACGGTGGGCGACCTGGGCCTGTGGGACGACGCCTTCATCCCCGGGCTGCGGCGCATCGCCGATTTCACCCGGGCCTGCGGCGCGGCCGTGGGCATCCAGCTGGGCCACTCCGGCCGCAAGAGCCGCACGGCCCGGCCCTGGGAGGGCGGCCGCCCGCTGACGCCCGACACCGCCCAGGTGGCCGACTGGGAGCGCTGGGAACTGGTGGCGCCCAGCGCCATTGCCGCCGATACCCGGGCGCCGGTGCCGCGGGCGCTGCGCCGCAGCGAGATCGCCGATGTGGTGCAGGCCTTCGGCCGCGCCACCGCCCGTGCCGACCAGGCCGGCTTCGACCTGGTGGAGTTGCACGCCGCGCACGGCTTCCTGATCCACCAGTTCCTCAACCCGCAGTCCAACCAGCGCAGCGACGACTACGGCGGCAGCCTGGCCAAGCGCATGCGCTTTGCGCTGGAAGTGGCCGAATGCGCACGCGCCGCCTGGCCGGCGCACAAGCCGCTGTGCATGCGCCTGTCGGTCGATGACGGCGCCGGCTGGGACCCCGCCAGCAGCGTGGTGCTGGCACGCGCACTGCAGGCCGTCGGCGTCGACATGGTCGATTGCTCGGGCGGCGGCATGCTGGCCGGCCCGGTGCCCGGCACCCCGCCGGCCTACGGCTACCAGGTGCCCTATGCCGCCCGGCTGCGGCAAGAGGCCGGCATCGCCACCATGGCGGTGGGCCTGATCGTGCACGCCGACCAGGCCGAAGCCGTGCTGCAGCAAGGCCAGGCCGACCTGGTGGCGCTGGCGCGTGAACTGCTCTACAACCCGAACTGGCCGCTGGACGCGGCGCAGAAGCTGGGCGCCGACCCCCACTTTGCCCTGCTGCCGCCGGCCGCTGGCTGGTGGCTGGACAAGCGCAGCGCCAGTGCGCCCGGCCTGCAAGCATCCACCTTCGGCCCCGCGCCTTGAGACCCCGGCACCGCTGCACCCGCAACGCCTGCCGCCACATTCCGCACCCCTGACCCCTTGCCACCCGTCCCGATGATGACCACCACCACCCCCCAGCTGGGCGACGCCCTGCCCCTGCCGCGCGGCCCGGCCATGGCCAACCGCTTCATGCTGGCGCCGCTGACCAACTGGCAGAGCAACGCCGACGGCACGCTGGCCGACGATGAATACCGCTGGCTGACCATGCGCGCCCAGGGCGGCTTCGGCCTCACCATGACCTGCGCCGCCCATGTGCAGCGCGGCGGCCAGGGCTTTCCGGGCCAGCTGGGCGTGTGGTCCGATGCGCACTTGCCCGGCCTGCAGCGCCTGGCTGCCGGCATCCACGCGGGCGGCGGCGGCTCGTCGCTGCAGATCCAGCATTCGGGCCGCCGGTCCGACCGCAAGCTGACCGGCGAGCAGCCGGTGGCGCCCTGGGACGACGCCGAAACCGGCGCCCGTGCCCTGAGCACCGGCGAAGTTGAACAGCTGATCGAGGACTTCATCGCCGCCGCCGTGCGGGCCGAGCGCGCCGGATTCCATGGCGTGGAACTGCATGGCGCCCACGGCTACCTGCTGGCGCAGTTTCTGGATGCCGAGCACAACCAGCGCAGTGATGCCTATGGCGGCAGCTTCGACAACCGCTGCCGGGTGTTGCACAGCATCATCGACGGCGTGCGTGCGCGCACCGGCCCGGCCTTCCAGCTGGGCCTGCGCCTGTCGCCCGAGCGCTTTGGCATCACCATGCCCGAATCCCTGGCGCTGGCCGGCCAGATGCTGACCAGCGGCCGGCTGGATTACCTGGACATGTCGCTGTGGGACTGCTTCAAGCCGCCGCTGGACGCGGCCTATGCCGACCGGCCGCTGATCGACCACTTCGCTGCGCTGCCGCGCACGCATGCGCAGGGCCGCACGCCGCTGGGCGTGGCCGGCAAGATCATGGACGCCGCCACCGCGCAGCGCTGCCTGGAACACGGTGTCGACTTTGTGCTGATCGGCCGTGGCGCCATGCTGCACCACGACTTTGCCCGCCGTGCGCTGGCCGACCCGGCCTTCCAGTGTGTGGAGCGGCCGGTGACGCGCGCCTGGCTCGAGAAGGAAGGCCTGGGCCCGGCCTTCATCGGCTATGTGGCCAGCACCTGGCAGAACTTTGTCGTCGACTGAGTCGCCGGTTCGTGCAACACCTGCTCGCCCAACACCCGTCCATCCAACACCCGTCCATCAACAACCCAAGGAGACCTGCATGGCTGACTTCGACCTGATCCTGCGTGGCGGCACGGTGCACGACGGCCTGGGCAACCCGGCCCGCGTGGCCGATGTGGCGGTGAAAGACGGCCGCATCGCCGCCGTCGGCAAGGTGCCGGGCAGCGCCACCGAAGAGATCGACGCCCGCGGCCTGCTGGTGACGCCGGGCTTTGTCGACGTGCACACCCACTACGACGGCCAGGCCACCTGGTCGCAGCGGCTGCAGCCCTCGTCGGGCCATGGGGTCACCTCGGTGGTGATGGGCAATTGCGGTGTCGGCTTCGCCCCCTGCCGGGCGGCCGAGCGCGACCTGCTGGTGCAGGTGATGGAGGGCGTGGAAGACGTGCCCGAGGTGGTGATGGCCGCCGGCCTGCCCTGGAACTGGGAGACCTTCCCCGACTACCTGGACGCCCTGGCGGCGCGCCAGTTCGATATCGATATCGCGGCCCAGCTGCCACATTCAGCGCTGCGGGTGTATGTGATGGGCGCGCGTGCGGCCGGCGACACACCGCCCACCGCCGACGACCTGGCCGCGATGCGCCGCCTCACCACCCAGGCGATCCAGGCCGGCGCGCTGGGCGTCACCAGCTCGCGCAACCTGATGCACCGCACCAAGGCCGGCGCGCTGGCGCCCAGCCTGTATTCGGACGAAGACGAGCTGGGCGCACTGGCCGACGGCCTGCGCGACGCCGGCAGCGGCGTGTTCCAGATCATCCCGGCGCCCATGGGCGATGCGCAGCATGAATTTGCGCTGATGCGCCGCATCGCCGAGCGCAGCGGCCGGCCGCTGTCCTACAGCCTGATCCAGATGCCCACCGGCGACCGCGACGCCTGGCGCCAGTCGCTGGCCGCGCTGGGCCAGGCCGCCGCTGACGGCCTGGCCATGCGCGCCCAGGTGGCGCCGCGGCCGGTGGGCATGTTCTACGGCCTGGAGCTGAGCTACCACCCGTTTGCCTACCACCCCAGCTACAAGGCCATCGCCCACCTGCCGCTGGCCGAGCGGGTGGCCCGCATGCGCCAGCCCGCCCTGCGCGCCCAGCTGCTGGCCGAGCAGGCCGAGGACACCAACCCGGTGAACCTGAAGACGGTCAAGAGCTTCCAGTATTCCTATGCCTGGGGCACGCAGGCGGATTACGAGCCTGACCTGTCGCAGCGCCTGGACCGCCTGGCTGCGGCCGCAGGCCAGTCGATCGAGGCGTTCAGCTACGACCTGCTGCTGGCCGATGACGGCCAGGCCATGTTCTACCAGCCCGGTGCCAACTACCGCGACGGCAACCTGGCCGCCGTGCGCGCCATGCTGGGCCACCCGCAGGCGGTGGTGGGCCTGGCCGACGGCGGCGCCCACTACGGCATGATCTGCGACGCCAGCTTTCCCACCAGCTACCTGGCGCGCTGGGCCCGCGACGCGGCCGAGGCCGACCGCATCCCGCTGCCGCAGGCGGTGGCAGCGCTCACCAGCGTGCCGGCCGCACTGGCCGGCTTGAGCGACCGCGGCCGCCTGGTGCCGGGCGCCAAGGCCGACATCAACCTGATCGACCTGGCCAGGCTGCAAGTGCATGTGCCCACCGTCGTGCACGACCTGCCGGCGGGCGGGCGGCGCATGCACCAGCGCGCCAGTGGCTACGTGGCCACCATCGTGGCCGGCACCGTCACCTACCGCCACGGCGAAGCCACCGGCGCCCTGCCCGGCCGGCTGGTGCGCGGCGCTGCGGCCGTCGCGGCCTGAGCCTCAGCGCCCACCTTCCATCCACCCGCACAAGGCAGACCATGGCCCAACCCACCCTGTACGGAACCTCTGCCTCACGCGCCCTGCGTGCGGTCTGGGGCATTGAAGAAACCGGCATCGCCTTCACCCATGTGCCGATCAACTACGGCGCCGATTCCAAGGCCGCCGACTACCTGGCGGTCAACCCCAACGGCCGCATCCCGGCGCTGGTCGACGGCGACCTGACGCTGTGTGAGTCGATGGCGATCAACCTCTACCTGACCAAGCACCACGGCGGCGCGCTCTACCCCGACAACCCGCAGGACGAAGCCCGGGCCTGGCAATGGAGCGTGTGGGCGATCAGCGAGATCGAGCCGCTGCAGATGCAGATCGTGGTGCAGAAGCTGTTCACGCCGGAAGAAAAGCGCAACCCCAAGGTGACCGAAGGCGCGACCAAGGGCCTGCAGCGCCCGCTGCGGGTGCTGGACGCCGTGCTGGCCCAGCGCGCCTACTTGCTGGGCCAGCACTTCAGCGTGGCCGACCTGAATGTGGCCGGCGTGATGCACCTGATGAAGAACATCGGCTTCGACTACAGCGCCCACAGCCATGTGCAGCGCTGGGCCGACGCCTGCTACGCCCGCCCCGCCCTGGCGCGCGCGCTGGCACGGCCCTGAGCCGCCGGCCTGCGGTGCGCCGCTGCGCTGCACGCAGCGCAGCGCAACAGCTTGTCAGGATCGGCGCATCCAGACCGACGACAGCTGCGTATGCCACCCTTGCAGCAGCCCGGTCTGCTGTGACTGTGGCTGCAACGTCGCTGCAAACCCCTTGCCCACTGGATTAACCCATGCGCCACACCCGCCTTGCCACGCCCCATGTCCTGCTCGCCACCCTGGCTGGCACCGCCGCCTTGCTGAGCGCGGCACCTGTCTTGGCCCAAGTTGCACCAACCCGGTTTGTCGATGCGTTCGAGCAAGCCGGTGGCAAGTACGAGGGCTACCGCCGGTCCGGCGCCAAGGGCGTGTGTGCCGTGGGTGAATTCATCGGCAGCGCCGACGGCCGTGCGCTGTCCAGCGCGTCGGCCTTCAGCGGCCAGCCGGTGCCGGTGGTGGTGCGTTTTTCGGTGGGCGGCGGCAACCCCAAGGCCCCGGACAACGCCCGCAGCCAGCGCAACCTGGCGCTGCAGTTCAACCTGCCCGGCGGCGAGACCTGGCAGATGGGCAACATCTCGGCGCCGGTGTTTGGCGCGGCCACACCCGAGCAGTTTCTCGGCCGGCTGGAATCGCTGCTGCCCGACCCGCAGACCAAGCGCCCCGACCCCGCCAAGGTGAAAGCCTTTGCCGATGCCAACCCCGATGTGCTGCTGCAGGGCAAGTACTACGCCAGCCAACCCGTGCCGGCCAGCTACGCCGGCGTCAATTACTGGGGCGTGCATGGCTTCAACTTTGTTGATGCCGGCGGCAACAAGCAGGCCGGCAAGTGGATCTTCGAGCCGGTGGGCGGCATCCGCAGCCTGAGCGACGACGAGGCCAAGGCCAAGGGCAGCGATTTCCTGTTTGATGAACTGCGCCAGCGTGTGGCCGCCGGTGCTGTGGCGTTCGACTTCAACCTGCAGTTGGCACAGCCCGGCGACAAGCTCGACAGCGCCGTGACGCCACTGCCTGAGGACCGCAAGAAAGTGACCCTGGGCCGGCTGACGATCAAATCAGTCGCGGCCGATGCCACCGGCCCCTGCCTGACCATCACCTACAACCCGATGGTGTTGCCCAAGGGCGTGGAAGCCGGGGCCGACCCGATGCTGGCCGCACGCGCGGCGCCCTATGCGGTGTCGCTGGGTCGGCGCCTGGGCGAAGGCGCGAAGCAGTAAACCTGCAGCGGTGGCTGCGGCAGGCGCCTGGCACCTGCCGCGCGCCTGAACGCCGGCCCAAGATCCGATCAAGCGCGGATCAGCCGCTGATCAGCCGCCAATCACCCCCCAATCACCCGCGGATCAAGCGGCCCGGCGTCTGGCCGGTCAGTTCATCGTCGCGCAGCACCTCGGTGCCGGCCACGAAGGTGTGGCGGTAGCCGCGGGCGCGCTGCAGCAGACGCCGCCCGCCGGCGGGCAAGTCGTAGGCCACCTGCGGCGGCAGCAGGTCCAGCGCCGCAAAGTCGATGATGTTGATGTCGGCGCGCTTGCCGGCGGCCAGCACACCCCGGTCGTGCAGGCCGTAGACCGCAGCGGTGTCCAGGGTCTGCTTCTTCACCAGCATCTCCAGCGGCAGTTGCGGGCCACGCTGGCGGTCGCGCGCCCAGTGCTTGAGCAAGAAGGTGGGCCCGGCGCCGTCGCAGATCAGGCCCACATGGGCACCGGCGTCACCCAGGCCCATCACCGTGGCGGGGTCGGCCAGCATCTGCTGCACCACGGCAAAGTCGCCACCGCTGTAGTTTTCGAAGGGGTGCAAGAGCAGGCCCTTGCCCTCGTCGGCCAGCAGGGTGTCCAGCGCCAGCGCCCAGGGCGACACGCCGGCGCGTGCGGCGCGGGCGGCCAGGCTCTGCGCGGGCGCGGGCTCGTAGTCCAGCACCGGCGCCATGGCAAAGCTGCGTGCAAAAGCGCTGTCGAACCAGCGTGTCAGCGCGTCGGTCGGGCGCTCGTCGACCAGGCGCTGGCGCAGTGCGGCGTCGTCGCGCAGGCGCTCGTAGCGCTGGCGCGGCGCCAGTGGCAGCAGCGGTGCCCAGGCGGGGTGTTGCTCGAAGGGGTTGCGGCTGGTCTCCAGGCCGAACAGCACGCCGATGCTCTTGGCGCCCACCTGGCCGGTGACGTCCAGCCCGGCGCGGCGTGCAGCGTGGATCTGGTCCAGCGTGCGGCGCCACAGGTCGGGCGCGTTGTCCACCTGCAGCAGCAGCAGCGACATCGGCCGCCCCGCTGCTTCTGCCGCGGCGCGCAGGATCTCGAAGTCACCGTCGCCAAAGTCGGAATTGACCTCCAGCACGCCCTTGCCGGCGCGGCGCAGCGCAGCGGCAATCGCAAACAGCTCGGGCTCGGCCGCCGTCAGGCTGGGGGTGTAGCGGCCGTCACGCGCCCGGTGCTTGGTGGTGCGGGAGGTGGTGATGCCCAGCGCGCCGGCACGCAGCGCTTCTTCGGCCAGACGGCCCATCACGGCCAGTTCGTCTGCGCTGGGCCGGGCCGTGTGCTCGGCACCACGCTCGCCCATGGCATAAAAACGCAGCGCGGCATGCGGCAGCTGTGCACCGATGTCCATGGCGTACTGGCCGCTGGCCAGCACGTCCAGGTAGTCGGGAAAGGATTCCCAGTTCCAGGTGATGCCCTCGGCCAGCACCGTGCCCGGGATGTCTTCCACCCCCTCCATCAGGTTGATCAGGTAGTCGGTGGCGCCGGGCCGGACCGGCGCAAAGCCCACGCCGCAGTTGCCGAACACCGCCGTTGTCACGCCATGCCAGCAGCTGGGCGTGAGAAACGCGTCCCAGGTGGCCTGGCCGTCGTAATGGGTGTGGATGTCGACAAAGCCAGGCGTCACCAGCAGGCCGCGGGCGTCGACCACCCGCTGTGCGCTGCCCAGGCCGTGGCCCACTGCGGCGATGCGGCCGTCCTGCACCGCCACATCGGCCTGGCGCGCCGGCGCACCCGTGCCGTCGATGACGCTGCCGCCTTGGATGAGGATGTCGTGCATGGCGGTCTCCGCTGGCTGGGGTGTTGTAGATTCTGGCGGCCGGGCCGCTGGGCGGCCTGCACCCAGGTGACAACCAGCCTGGCCGCCGACCCGACCCGACCCGAGAGCACACACCATGGCATCGTCGAACGCTTGGTTCTTCTGGGCGCTGCTGTCGGCGGGCTTTGCCGCGCTGACCGCCATCTTCGCCAAGGTCGGCATCCAGGGCGTGGACAGCGACCTGGCCACGCTGGTCCGCACCGCCATCATCATCGTGGTGCTGGCGGCCTTTGTGTGGTCGACCGGCAAGTGGAGCAACCCGCTGGCACTGTCGGCCAAGACCTGGCTGTTTCTCGGCCTGTCAGGCCTGGCGACCGGTGCGTCCTGGGTCTGCTACTTCCGGGCGCTGCAGATCGGCGACGCGTCCCAGGTGGCGCCGGTCGACAAGCTGAGCCTGGTGCTGGTGGCCGTCTTCGCGTTTGTGTTTCTCGGCGAGCGGCCATCCGGGCGTGAATGGACCGGCATCGCCATGGTGGCCGGCGGTGTGCTGCTGTTGGCCTTCAAACGCTGAGGGCAGTGCAGCGGCTGGGCTGGCGCCGCTGACTGCAAACAGTCCTTGCCTCAGTTGGCTGCCGACAGCTTTTCCAGGCGCAGGCCCACCGCGGTGTTGGGTGCAAAGCCCTTCCAGTAGGTGTCGCCCTGGCCGTCGGCTGCGTTGGGCACCAGGTTCAGATACGAATCCATGCCAGCGTCCGCCTTGAGGTACTTGTTCAGGAAGGCCGTGGTGAAGTGCTGGGCGATGTTGTTCATGCGCACGTTGTCCCAGACTGCGTCGGTGTAGTGCTCGGAACAGGCAAAGGTGCTGGGCGCGGTACCGCAGGTCAGGCCGCTGGTTTCCTTGGGCGCCGGGATCGGCGCGCCGGCGTTGTGGTTGGCGTTTTCATAGGTCAGCAAATAGCGCTGCGCATTGACGGTGCCTTCATACAGGTTGCGCACACCGGGTGCATAGCCCGAGACGCTGTCGACACTGCCGGCCACAAAGAACACCGGGGTGCGCACGCCGGCCAGGCCGGTGGCGTCCCAGAAGCCGGCGTTGTAACCCCAGGGCGCAAAGGCCACGGCGGCCTTGATGCGGCTGTCCATCGAGGCCATGTAGGTGGGGTTGCCTTGCTGGCGCACCGCCAATGCGCCATTGGCCGTGCCCCAGCTGTAACCCACGCTGGCCGCCGTGTAACCCGCACCCACGGTGTTCAAGGCGCCGTAGCCCCCCATGGAATAACCGATCAAGGCCGTGTTGTTGGCATTGACCAAACCCTTGAGCGTGGCACCGGGGTCATCGGCATTGAGCCTGGCCATTTCATTGAGCACAAACAACTGGTCCAGCGACCGGTTGAGCAAGGTGCTGCCGAAGGCGAGGATCTTTTCGTAATTGCTGTCGGTGTGGTCGATCGACACCACCACATACCCCTTGCTCGACAAGTTTTCGCCCAGGTGGCTGAGCAGAAAACGGTTGCCGGGATAGCCATGCGACAGGATGACCAGCGGATACGGGCCGCCGCTGGCATCGGCCGCGGCGTCGCGCACCGCTTTGCCGAACAGCGACACGGTGGTCTTGCCATCGCGTGTCATGGCCTTGTATTCACCGGCCGCGGCCTGCCCGGCCGCCAGCTTGGCCGGGTACCACACCTCCACGGTCAGTGGCCGGTTGTAGGTGGGCGTGGTGCCGTCGGCCTTGGCGTTGACGATGTCCAGCTGGTTGGCGTGCGTGAAGTTCAGGGTCTTCACACCGACGCTGTACGTGCCCAGCGCGGCCAATGCCGGTGCGTCAGACCGCATGGCATCGACGCGGTTTTCATCGACGAGCACGGTGTCATCTGACCCGCCACAGGCGGCCAGCAAGGCCGCTGCAGCCAGCGCGGACATGGTGATGAGAAATTTCATGGATGCGGCAACCTGTCAAGGGATGGGGAATGGAAGCTGATCGACCGTCAGCCCTAACTCAATCTAGCAGCAGGCCCATGGCCACCCCATGCCTGGAAACCCTGAACGCGCAACACACCCGGGCGGGCCATGTCAATCGCCAGCGAAGGGTCGCCCGGGTGCTGCGCAAGGCCCCTGTGTGGCCATGCGTGGCCGGCCGCAGCATCGCAATCCAGCCGACGTCGCCAGCACGCAGCCGGACACGACCACCGCCGCACGCAGGCTGCCCCCCGCCAGGCTGCGGCCAGGGCAGCCGGCGCCTAAACTGCCTGCGATGCCCAATCCGACCTTCGACCTCGACCTCGTTGTGCAGCGCTTGCTGAATGAAGCCTACGGGCTGCTGGCCGCACTGCCACTGTTGGCGCTGGCGCTGCTGGCGGTGTGGCTGTGCTGGCTGCTGGGCCGCTGGCTGTCGAACCGGGCCTTGCTGGACCGCGTGGCCCGCCACAACCCCTTCATGCGTGAGCTCAGCCGCACCACGGTGCGCTGGCTGGTGCTGGCGCTGGGGGTGCTGGTGGCGCTGGAAATCCTGGACGCCACGGCGCTGGCCGGTGCGCTGCTCGGCACCGCCGGCGTGCTGGGCATTGCGCTGGGCTTTGCCTTCAAGGACACGCTGGAGAATTACCTGGCCGGCATCCTGATGAGCCTGCGCCAGCCCTTTGCGCCGCGCGACCACGTGGTCATCGACGGCAATGAGGGCATCGTGGTCTCGATGACTGCGCGCGCCACCATCCTGATGACGCTGGACGGCAACCACCTGCGGCTGCCCAACGCGCTGGTCTTCCGCAGCGTGACCCTGAACTACAGCCGCAACCCGAGCCGGCGCTTCCAGTTCGACGTGGGTGTGGGCGTGGGCGAGGACCTGGTGGCCGCACAGCACATCGGCACCACCGAACTGGCCAAGCTGCCCGGCGTGATGACCACCCCACCGCCACGCGCCTACATCGCCACGCTGGGTGACTCCAATGTGCAGCTGCGCTTTCTGGGCTGGGTCGACCAGCGCACGCACGACTTTCTGATGATGCGCAGCGAGGCGATCCGCACCGTCAAACTGGCCCTGGAAGCCGCCGAGATGGACTTGCCCGAGCCGATCTACCGTGTGCAACTGGCCAGCGCCGCAGCGGGACGGGCCGAGCCGGCACCGACACCAGCACCGCGGCAGCCAGCGCCCAAGGCAGCGCCGCGCCAGACTGCCGCCAGCCCGCCGGTCTACACCGGCGTGATCGACGACCTGACGCCGCAGATCGACGGCGAAGCCAAGGGCCGCAACGCGCCCGACCTGCTGGACCCGGCCGCGCCCAAGGAATAGCCGGGCGGCACGACTTCAGGTCGCGACCACGTCATAGCCCAGCCGCGGAAAGTGGAGGTGCAGGTCGCCCGCCTGGGCGTCGCGGCGCGAGATCACGACTTCGCTGTCGCTGGCGGCCACCAGGCTGCCGGTCACCGTGACCCGGGCGTTGTCGTCTGGCGTCACGGCCACGGCGGTGCCGGCGCGCAAGCCGCCAGGGTCGCCGTCGGGCTGGAGGTGGGTCACTGGCGCCGGGCGCGCCTCGCGAGCGATGTCGAAGGCCTGCTGCTCGCTCATCGGCTCGGGCTTGCCATGGCCCAGCGCGGCCACCCGCCCGTACCAGGGCAGCAGCGCCGCGATGTCCACCATCGCGTCCAGATCGGCCAGCGGGCAGTTTTGCCGCATCAGCGCGGTGGTCTGGTAGCAGGCCAGATCCAGCGCGCTGGGCGCGTCGCCGAAGATGAACGGCCGGCCATCGGCCAGCAGCAGCTTGAGCCAGGCGTACTGGCCGTGCAAGTGCTGCAAGTGGCTCGGCAGCAAGGGTGCCATGGCGGCCTTGCTGATGTCGAAGCCCAGATAGCCTTCCTTGCGGTCCTTCACGAACTCGGGCGGAAACATATCGCCCAGGAAGTGCGCCAGCACGCCGATGGTCGGCACCCACATCTGCCGCTCCCAGGCAAACCCCAGGCCGCGGGCCAGGCCTTCGCACCCGGCCGGGTACAGCGTGGGCTGGGGGTGCAGGCGCTCCAGGGCGGGCAGGATGATGTTGGTGTCGCAGAAGATGTCGGCACCGACCTGCAGCACAGGTACGCGCCGGTAACCGCCGGTCAGCGGCGCCAGCAGCGGGCGCGGCGGCGCTGGCGCAATGTCCACCGAGCGGTAGGCCAGGCCTTTCAAGCCGAGCGCGACCCGCACCTTTTCAGAAAAGGTGGACAGGCTGTAGTGGTGCAGGATGATCTCGGCCATGTTGTCTCCGTTGTGGTGGGTCGCATGATGACAGGGCAGGCACAGGCCACACGCGGCCAATGACCACAAGCGCGTCGCCGACAAGCCACCCCCGCCTGCCCATGCAACGGGCCCCCTTGGCCATCACCGGTGTGCATTGCCACGCTGCCGCCAAAGCCGCGCGCAAGCGCCTGCCAACGCGGTCACCATGTTGCGGCTGCTGTTGCCCCTGCACGGGCTCGGCGCACAGGTGCTTCTGGCGCTATTCTTCCGGCCCGCCGGCTGGGTGCAGCATCCAATCATGCTTCGCCTGCGTATGACAGGGTCGGGGACGGTGAAGCGCAAGCGCTGTTGCCAACTGTCTACGCCCGGCGGTTCTTTCTCAGCAGTCCTGCATGCACCTGGTTGACGTCGCAACATCCACGCCGAAAGCAATTGCGCGGCCCGCACAGCCCGTGCAGGCGGGGCAGCGCTTGCGCTCCCCGCCCACCGTGCGGCGCTGGTTCGCTGACCATCCTTGGCGCTGGATTGCAGCTTTGGCCGTCTTCTACGCCGCCGCTGGCATCGGCTGCATGCAATTCGCGCGAACGCCGGGGATGTTGGCCCTGATCTGGGTGCCCAGCGGTATCGCGCTGGCCGCCAGCCTGTTGTGCCGCCGGCGGGTGTACCCGGCACTTTTTGCTGGCTCGCTGGCGAACAACCTGTACTTCGATGTGGCACTGGCGCCGGCCTTGGCCATTGCTGCAGCGAACACGCTCGAGGTCATCGTCGCATCTGCGCTGATCAGAACAGCCCGGATCCAGCTGCCTTGCCGCTCAGTGCGCGATGTGCTGGGTTTCACCCTGTTGGGCGCGTTCCTGCCGGCGACGATTTCAGCGACGCTGGGCACACCCATGCTGCTGTGGGACGGCATCATCACCGTCGAAGAGTTTTCCGACACCCAGTTGCATTGGTGGCTCAGCGACCTGACGGGCGTGCTCATCGTCACGCCCATCCTGCTGCCGATGCTGCAGCGGCGCTTGACCTGGCCCGGCAACTGGCCAGCTTTCGAGGCGGTGGCCTTGCTGCTGGCCATGGGCTTGGTCAGCAGCGTCACGTTCTTTGCCCCTGGTCCGCGGTCGCAGGTCGACGTTGCGGCATCGCTGGCGGTCTATTCGTTCGTCATCTGGGCTGCGCTGCGCTTTGGCCACTGGGGCGCCAGTCTGGGGACCTTGTTCGTGTCGATCGCGGCCATTCTGGGCACCGTCGCCGGCTACGGGCCATTTGCCGCAGAGGGCGCGTACGCGGGTGTGTTTCGCTGGTCTGTCTTCGTCATCACCATCGCCACCACCGGGCAGCTGCTGGCGGCGCTGAGCGCCCAGCGCAAGCGCAGCCAGCACCGCTTGAAGCGATCGCACCAGCGCCTGGCCCAGCGCGTGGCCGAGCGCACGCAGGCGCTGTCCCTGGCCAACGCCGTGGTGCAGCGCGAGGTCGAAAACAGTCGCCATCTGGAAACGCAGTTGCTGCGCATTGGCGAGTCGGTCCAGCAGGCCGTGGGCCGCGAAATCCACGACGGCCTGGGGCAGGTTCTGATGAGCATGGCGATGATGTCTGCAACCGCCGAGACACAACTGGGCAAGCGACCGCCAGCCGAGACAGCCGCCCTGCTGCGCCGCCTGTGTGAACTGGCAGAGCAAGCCGGCCAGACGGCGCACACCATTTGCCGTGGCCTGGTACCGGTTGCACTGCAGCAAGGCGGCCTGCCCGTCGCGCTGGAAAGTCTGGCGGCCCAGGTTCGGGACGTGCAGGGCATCGTCTGCACCCTGGCGGTCGACGGGCAGGCCGAGGCTTGCAGCCCGGAGTCTGCGCTGCAGCTCTACCGCATCGCGCAAGAGGCCATCACCAATGCCATCCGGCATGGCCAAGCCACCAGGCTTGCGGTGCGGCTGCGATTGCACGCCAGCTCCATCGTCTTGTCGGTGGCAGACGACGGTGTGGGCTTCGATGTCGAGGCCGTGGCTGCCCGGCCTGCGCTGTCCATGGGTCTGGGCCTGGCCAGCATGCAGGTGCGCACGCGTTTGCTGCACGGCCAGCTGCGCTGGCAGCGCCTGCAGCCGCGTGGCATGGCCTTGATCGTCCGGTGCCCGGCAGCGCCGGTTCAACATGACCGATGAGATTTTGCTTCAGACACTGCGCGCAGAGCAGCGCCTGCCTGCGCGTCGCATCCTGCTGGTCGACGACCACCCCATCGTGCTGGAAGGGCTCAGGCTTTTTCTGGATGCGCAGTCCGATCTGGTGGTGTGTGGCCAGGCCAGCAGCCCGGCCGAGGCCATGGCCTTGCTGTCGCAGGTGCAGCCCGAACTCGCCATCGTCGACCTGAACCTGGGCGACAGCTCGGGGCTGGACCTGATCCGCTGGTTGCACCGGCAGGACGCTGGCCCGCTGGTGCTGGCCATGAGCATGCACGACGAGGACGTGTTCGCCGAGCGTGCCATCGACGCCGGCGCCAGCGGCTACCTGATGAAGCAGCAGCCCACGCGCGAGGTGCTGCGCGCCGTGCGCCTGGTGCTGTCTGGCGACGTGTACCTCAGCCCTGCGCTGCAGTCACGCCTGTTGCGCGGCCGCAAGTCGGCCGATGCAGACAAGCTCAGCGCCATTGCCGGCCTCAGCCCGCGTGAATTCGAGGTATTGCACTTGATGGGGCTGGGCCAGGGCACGCGCCAGATCGCCGACCAGCTGCGGCGCAGCGTGAAGACCATCGAAGCCCATCGCGCCAACCTGAAGCTGAAGCTGAACCTGCAGTCGGGCGTCGAACTCATGCACTTTGCGGTCCGCTGGCAGGCGGGCCGCACTGGCGGCGTGATGGATTCCCCTAGGCCCGAATAGGGGCCACCCCGCCGCACGCCCCGGGGGGCAGTTAGCACCGTCCAGGTCAGCAGGGTTCTACGCTAGCGGACGCTGGCTTGTGGACTGTGGCGCGAACGCCCGTCGAACGCCCGACAGCCGTGATCCAGCGCAGCCCCCCTCGTCCATGTTCAGGAGCACCTTTGCCATGTTTGAAAAATTTCCCTTGACTGCGGTTTGCGCTGCCGCCGTGTTGACCAGCCTGTGCGCGGGCGCCAGCGCGCAAGTGGCGACCGCGCCCACCGCGCTGGCGCAGTACGAACTTGAACTCATCAACCGCGCACGTGCCAACCCCAGCGCCGAAGCGGAGCGTTACGGCATCGACCTGAACGAAGGTCTGGCGCCTGGCACCATTTCACCCCAGGCCAAGCAGCCGCTGGCCTTCAATCCGGCGCTGTTGCAAGCTGCAGTGGACTACAACCGCCTGATCGCCGCCAACAGCGCACGGGGCCATGTCTTCGGCGGCACCACGGTGACCGAGCGGGCCGCAGCTGCCGGCTACACCGGCGTTGCCACGGCCGAGAATGTGGCACGCGAGTGGAACAGCAGGCCGGTGCGGCTGGACACTGCATTTGCCGACGGTGCCCACGCCAACTTGTTTGTCGACGAGGTGTCCACCACCAAGGGCCACCGCCTGGTCATCCTGGGCGAAAACTTCCGCGAAGCTGGCATCTCCTTTGAGGAGACCAGCAACTTCACGGGTGCCGGGTCCAGCTTTCCATTTGCCGCGTACTTGACGGTGGACTTCGGCATCCAGAACGCGTCGACCTTCCTCACTGGCGTGGTCTTCAACGACATCGTGCGCTTCGACAACTTCTACACCCCGGGCGAGGGCCTGGGCGATGTGACGATCAAGGTCTTCGACACCCAGACCGGTGCACTGCGGGGCAGCACCACGAGTTACGCCAGCGGCGGCTATTCCCTGGCCATCGCCCCGGGCATGTACGACGTGCAGTTCATCGACAGCGCCGGTGCCATCTACACGGCATCGACCAACTGGACAGCGCAAGCCAACTTCAAGCTCGATGCCGTGAACCCCAGCTTTACAGCCCCCGTGCCTGAACCCGCCACCTGGCTGAGCCTGGGCGCCGGTCTGCTGCTGTTGGCGGCCCGTCGCCATCGGCGCCAAGGCGTGCAGCGCACGGACGGTTGACTGCACGGCCAGCGCCAAACGGGCTTCGTCATCACCAAGGACTTGCTGGCTGGCACAACGACCAGGTCGAACCCTGGTTCAACCTGGCCGCCAGCAGCCTGGACGGTCGTTCAGACCGCCATAGGCTGCACACACAAACGTCCTGACAGGCTGTCGTCGAATCCTTCGCCAACCACCAGCGCGCTTGAACGAGCGTCCTCCTCGCCCGCATCAGGCGCGCTCGTGCCTCTCGTTCGAGTGGGGGCAGCTCAGGCGCAAACCTGATTTGCGCTGTTTAACGCTGGCCATGGCTAAGTTAGCGACTGGCGGCCACCCGCCGGGCCTGCCTTCAAGCACAGCACAGGCGCAGCACAACAAGGACGACAGACCATGCGACCCGCCACAGCGACAACGCTCTCCACCATGCCCGCCCCTGGCCGGCGCGCCGGCCGCAAGCCGGCTTCCCGGGCCCTGCTCAAAGCCGCCAAGTGGCTGCCGTGCAGCCTGGCCACCTGCCAGGCGCTGGCCGCGCAGGTGGTGATTGAGCGACACCGGAACGGTGATCGGCCGCCCCGGCGTCATCCGCTCGCCCGGTGGCTTCAACCTCATCGTTACTGACAGCGCCGGTCGCGACGCGGTGATGGCGCGCCTGGCTGCGGTCACGGCCAACCTGCCAGGGCTGACCGTCAAGCTGCGCGACGACGCGCGCCAGACGGTACGGGCGAAGTTGGTCAGCTTGGCTTCGCCGTCGGGCGGCACCGTGCTGCTGCGCGCGCGCATGGGCGCCATCCTCGCCCACCCCGAGACCCGCACCTGCCAGCGCCAGTGGATCGACGAGAGTCTGGCGGTTGCCCAGGCCTCGGGCGTGCTGCTGCATCAGCACGGCATCGCCGTCTGATCCCGCCATGCCACGCACCGCCCATCCGCTTGACGAGCTGCTGCACGCGCACCTGCGCGCCTTCCTTCCCGATGCCGACGACGCCACCCTGGGCGAACTCCAGCGCGAGCTCGACTGGGTCGAGCTGCCGGCCGGCAGCGTGCTGATGCGCCAGGGCGACCCCGGCGATGCCATGTACATGCTGGCCAGCGGCCGTCTTCGTGTGAGCCTCACCGGCGCCGACGGCGAGCAGCGTGTGGTGCGCGAAATCACGCGCGGGCAGGTGGTGGGTGAGATGAGCCTGGTCACCGACGAGCCGCGCTCGGCCACGCTGGTGGCGATGCGTGATTCGGTGCTGGCGCGGCTGGCGCGACCGGCCTTCGACCTGCTGTTTCGCCAGCATCCGGCGGTGTCGATGGCACTCACGCGGCAGATCGTCGCGCGGCTGCAGACGCAGGGCCGCGGCGTGTTGCCCGACCGGCCCGTCGTCATCGCGCTGCTGCCGCTGGGCGGCCGCTTCGATGCCGCGGCGGCTGCCGAGCTGGCCACGGGCGTGGTCGGCGAGCTGGCGCGCCACGGCCGCGTCGCGCGCCTGGACGCAGCGGCCATGACGGCACGGCTGGGCCACGTGCCCGGCGACGACAGCGAATCGATGCGTCGCATGGCCGTGGTGCTGGACGAGATCGAAGCCACGCACGACGTCGTGCTGCTGCTGGCCGACGCCGCGCCCACGCCCTGGACACGCTGCTGCGCCCGCCAGGGCGACGAGGTGCTGCTGCTCGCGCACGCCGACGACGAGCAGGCGCCGGGCACCATCGAACAGGCTTGCGGCCTGACCGGCAGCGCATCGCGCGCGGCACCGAGCACCGTGCTCGTGCTGGTGCACCCCGAGGGCCGCCGCGGCCCCACCGGCAGCGCGCGCTGGCGGGCGGGGCGGCAGCTGCGCGCGCTGGTGCACCTGCGCCAGGGCCATGCGCCCGACGTGGCACGGCTGGCGCGCCTGCTCGGCCGGCGCGGCGTGGGCCTTGTGCTGTCGGGGGGCGGGGCGCGCGGCGCGGCGCACGTGGGCGTGTACCGCGCGCTGCTGGAGCGCGGCGTGCCGCTCGACGCCATCGGCGGCACCAGCATGGGCGCCGTGTTCGGCGCGGTGATGGCCTTCGACACCACGGCCGACGAGCTGCAGGACACCTTCGCGCGCCATTTCGCCGACAACCCGACCGGCGACTTCACGCTGTTCCCGCTGCTCGGGCTGACCAAGGGGCGGCGCCTGCTGCGCATGATGCAAGGCACCGAGCGCCGCTTCGGCGCCGCTGCCGGCCTGGACATCGAAGACCTGTGGAAGCCCTACTTCTGCATCGCCACGAACTACTCGCGCGCCGCCGAGCTGGTGCTCGATCGCGGCCCGCTGGTGCAGGCCGCGATGGCCACCTGCGCCATCCCGGGCGCCATGCCGCCGGTGCTGCGCGACGGCGAGCTGCTGTGCGACGGCGGCGTGTTCAACAACCTGCCCGTCGACGTGATGCGCCACACCTGGGGCATCGGCCAGGTCATCGGTGTCGACCTGGGCATGGCCCTGCCGCGCCGCATCGAGCTCGACACGCTGCCCACGCCGTGGCAGCTGATGCGCGACCGGCTGCGACCGGCGCGCCAGCGCCGCTACCGGCTGCCCACGCTGCCGAACTACCTGATGAACGTCACGGCGCTGTACGGCACGGCGCGGCAGCGCGCCGCCGTGGCCGAGGCCGACCTGGCGCTGCGCCCGCAACTGCCGCGCATCGGCATGCTGGATTGGAAGCGCTACGCCGAGGCGGTGCAGGCGGGCTACGACGAGGCGCGGCGCGCGCTCGATGGCGCCGGCGGCTGGCCGCCGCCCGCGCCGTAGCGGCCAAGCCTCAGAGCCTCGGGCCCGTGCAGGCCCGCGCGTGCACGTCAGTTGCCACTGCCAACGGCTTGAGCGTCTGCAGCCCACACGGTTCAGGCGACACCGTGCCTAGGAGGCTGTCGGGGCTTGGCGCCAAATCGCAAGGGAAAACGCGGAATCCGGTGCAGTCGTGCCCCTCGTTCGAGGGGGGGCAACTCATGCGCAAACCCGATTTGCGCTGTTTAACGCTGGCCTTGCCTAGGGAATGTCTGCATAAACCCCGCGCAAGTGCTGTAGCGCCGCAAGCCGTGAACTGAGACGATGTCGTGCATGAAGCAAGCTAGCCTGGGCCTGGGGAATTCGACGAAGCGGACGCGCAAGCGCGAGTTTCTATCGGAGATGGAACGCGTCGTGCCCTGGACGGCGTTGGTGGACCTGGTGACACCGCACGCGCCGGAAGGCCGTCGTGGCCGGCCGCCGTTCTCTGTGGAGACGATGCTGCGCATCCACTTCATGCAGCAGTGGTTCACGCTGAGCGACCCGGCGATGGAAGAGGCGTTGCACGACGTGCCGATGTTTCGGGACTTCGCCGGCCTGGGCGGCTGGACCGACCGGCTGCCCGACGAGACCACCATTCTTCGCTTTCGCCACCTGCTGGAAAAGCACAAGCTGGCCGCCGAGATTCTCAAGACAGTCAACGACCTGTTGCGCAGCAAGGGGCTGATGCTGAAGGCCGGCACGGTGGTGGACGCCACGCTGATTGCCGCGCCCAGTTCGACGAAGAACAGCACCGGCGAGCGCGACCCGGAGATGCACCAGTCGAAGAAGGGCAACCAGTGGTACTTCGGCATGAAGGCCCACATCGGGGTTGACGCTGAATCTGGCTATGTGCACACGGTGCGATGCACCTCGGGCAACGTCAACGACGTGGTCGAAGCCAATGCTCTGTTGCACGGCGACGAGACCGAAGCCTTCGGTGACGCTGGCTACCAAGGCGTTGAAAAGCGAGACGACGCCAATCCCGATGTCCGCTGGAACATCGCCATGCGCCCGGGCAAGCGCAAGGCGCTGGACAAGACCAAGACGTCGGCCCAACTGCAGGACAAGCTCGAGCAGCTCAAGGCCAGTATCCGAGCCAAGGTCGAGCATCCGTTCCGAGTCATCAAGCGGCAGTTCGGACATGTGAAGGTGCGCTACTTCGGGCTGAAGAAGAACACCGCGCAGCTGACCACGTTGTTCGCCCTGTCCAACCTGTGGATGGCTCGCAAGAAACTGGTGGTGCTGGATGGACAAATGCGTCCTCACATGGCCAAGGCGGTCTGAAAAGGGCAGGAAGTGACCCAAAAGCGGTGAAACGGCCGGGTCAGCACCGAAAACAGATTCCCAACAAAGCAAATTCGACGTTTGCGACGGCTGCACTACTGGATGCACAAATGCGGGCCTGTTGTGCAGACCTTCCCTAGGCTTGCGAAACGCGGCCAGGACATGCGCCGCTGAAAGGACTTCACGTGTTCATCGGAAAACTTTTCAAGTGCTTCACTGTGGGCATCTTGCTTCTGCTCGCGAACGTTGGCCTGTACGCCCAAGCGGTTTGCGATCCCACTCTGCCAGTTCCCGAAATAAACGGAATTTGTTCGAATGCTGTCAAGAATGCTTGCGTCAGTGTCTGCACAGTTCGGTGTGGAGACAACGGGCAGTGCATATTCGGATGCGAGATCGGGGGAATCAACAATCTTGACACTTGCAGTTCCTCCTGCACTGGCTTGGGTTCTCCGTGTTTGGACAGTTGTTTTCAGACCGTGGCGTGCGTCTCACGCGGTTGCGCCGACGCGACCCAGTCACTCAATATCAACAGGGGGACCGTTGTGTACAACCGTTCCCTGGGCCTGTGGCAACAGAACGTGGTCTTGACCAACAAGTCGTGCCGAAATCTGGGCAACCTTGCTTACCACTTGGATGCGCTCGCTCCAGGGTGGACATTGAGGAATGCGGACGGGGTCTCAGTTCTCGGCGTCGCCTACAAAACAATTCCATTCTTGAGTTCGCTCGCGTCCGCGACGTTCACGCTGCAATTTTCCCGCGCCGGCACGGCGCCACTGACTTACGTCCCACGCGCGACCGGTGAAACCTTTACGCCCTGAACCCTGACTGAACAGACCCGCCATGTTGAAGATTTACGCGTATCTGCTGGTGGTGTTGTGTCTGGTGACCGGCGTCTGCCGCGCCGCACCGATTTACGACAACACCAGCGTCGACACCTTGAGCTCGGTGATGTTTTCGACCGGCTATGTACAGCTGGGCGACCAGGTTCAACTTGCCGCGCCCAGCCAACTGGCAAGTTTGGAGACGCAGTTCTTCAATCTGGGCGATGAAACCTTTTTCGACGCAACACTGCGTTTTTACACGACCGGGACCTTGGCGCAGATTGGCTCGTCGTTCACGGTCACCGGCCTTTTGATCGGGGCGTTCGAATCCTTGAACGTGGCATTTTCTGATTTGGGCGGTCTGGCCGTCCCTGCCGATGTCATCGCGATGGTTGTCGATCGGCAACCTCTCCGGGGCTGGCGATCTCGGGCTGAATTTGTTCGATGGACCGACCGTCGGATCGTCCAGCAATCAGTCGTACTTCGCCGACGCAGGCGCCGGGTTGGTTGAGGTGTCGACGCTTTCGGGTATCGACAATGTTTACTTTCGGATCAGCGCCGTGTCGACCCCGACGCAGGACGTGCCGGAGCCGTCCACGATCTGGTTGGTTCTGGCGCTCATACCGGGCTTGGTCTGTTTTCGGCAAAGGCAAGTTGCGCGGCGCGCGCTGACACGCGGCGGACCGATGCGCCCCGGCGCGGCCCGACGCCGCTCAGCCTGTGGCCGTCTCCTGCGCCAGCACCTGCTCGGCCGTCAGCCTGTCGCCCTCGGCGCGCGCCGCATGCCAGTCGGCCGCCGACAGCGCTGCACGCACCGCGGCTTCGGTCTCGGACAGGTCCACCAGGGTCGGCCCGATCGGCGCCGTGTCCTTGCGACCGCGCATCGCCACCTGCAGCAGCACGGCAGCGCGCCGGGGCTGGCCGGCGTCCAGCGCCAGCGCGGCCAGGGCGCACAGGATGTCTGCGGCCAGGCCGAGCAACTGGTGCGCCAGGGCCATGCGCAGGCTCTCGTGCTGGCTGGCCAGGGCCGCGGCCGGCTGGCCTTGCCGGCGCAGCGCCAGGCCCTGGTGGTGCAGGTGCTGCGATGTCCTGAAACTTGTGGCCCAGTTGCTGCATCGCCGGGCGGGCCCGCAGCCAGTGCGCCATCGCAGCCGACCAGTCGCGCTCGGCATAGGCCAGCTCGCCCAGGTTCGACCAGCTCACGGCCTGGCCCCAGGCGTACTGCAGGCCACTGGCCAGGGCCAGCGCCTCGTCGACCGCCCGCCGGGCGTCGCTGAAACGGCCGCGCTCCGTCAGCAGACAGCAAAGGTTGTTCAGGTTGGACACCAGCTGCACATGCAGACCCGCCTGGCGCGTGATCGTGATGCTGCGCATCAACACGGCCTCGGCGCCATCCAGTTCGTGTGCATACAGGTAAAGCGTGGCGGCCCAGGCCAGCGCATTCGACACCAGTTCGGCGGCGCCCAACGGCTCCAGCAAGGCCAGCGCGGCATTGACATGCCGGTGGGCCAGCTCGATTTCGCCGCGTTCGTACACGGTCGATACCTGCGCGATGTGCACACGGCCGGCGAGCCAGGGCCAGGCTTGGATGCGTGGGTCGGCCAGCAGTGCGGCGCCCTGCTGTTCGGCTTCGACATGGTGGCCGCGCAGGCGCATGTAGCCGCAGTGCTTGATGACCAGCTGCAGCGCCAGCGGCAGGTCGTGTTCGGTGGCCCAGGCCAGTGCAGCGCGCAGGTTGTCGTGGTCGGCATCGTCCAGCGTGCTGCGCTGCAGAAGCCCCGTCCTGCATGGCCGGCCCCTGCGCCGACGGCGCTTCGCCCAGAAAGTGCTCGGCATGGCGCTGCTGCAGCCGCTGCGCCTGGCCACTGGCGTCGAGGTGGCCACGTGCATACAAGCGCAGCGATTCGTGCAGCGTGTAGCGCGCCGCGGCGCCGGCCTGCAGCACGGCGGCGACGGGGCTCAGCAGCGAATGGTCGATCAGCGCGTGCAGCGCATCGAGCACGGCCCAGCGTCGAGCTGGTCGTCGCTGAGCACCGCCTCCACGGCCTGCAGGCTGAAGCTGCCGGCGAAAACGGCCAGCCCGCGCAGCACGGTCTGCTCGACCGGCGACAGCAAGTCGTGGCTCCAGTCCAGCGCAGCCAACAGCGCCAGGGGTTGGCCGCGGGCGTCGAGTTCGCGGCCCACCAGCAGGCGCAAGCGTTCGTGCAGGCGGTCGTGCAGGCCGGCCACACCCAGCACCGGCACACGCGCCGCCGCCAGGCCGATGGCCAGCGCCACGCCGTCCAGCTGGCGACAGATGCGCACCACGGCCATCGACGTTGGCCGCGGTCAGCTGGAAGCCCGGGTCGGCGCGCTGCGCACGCGCCACGAACCAGGCCACGGCACCGCTGCGGCGGGCCTCGGCCAGACCCGTGCCTTCCGGCAGCGACAAGGGCGGCAGCCGCAGCACCTGCTCGCCGGCACAGCGCAGCGTGCGGCGGCTGGTGGCCAACAGCACCACGTACGGTGCGGCGCTGAGCAGGGCATCGGCCAATGCGGTGACGGCGTCGGCCAGGTGCTCGCAGTTGTCCAGCACCAGCAGCAGGCGATGCTGGGCCAGCGCGTGCGCCAGCGTGTGCACGTTGACGCCACTGCGCGGCGGCAGGCCGAGCGTGTTGGCGACCAGTTCGGTGAGCGGCGAAGCGCTCTGCAAGGCGGCGAGCTCCACCCACCACACGCCGTCGGCGTAGCGGGGCCACAGCGCGTGTGCGCAAGCGCGCGACAGCGTGGTCTTGCCCACGCCGGCCGGGCCGGCCAGCGTGACGCGTGCATGGCCGGTCAACAGTGCCGCGAGCTGCTGGTGTTCGGCGTCGCGGCCGTGCATGTCGGCCAGGTGTTCGGGCAGGTTGCCCGGCATCGCCGGGCGGGCAGGCGCCGCTGCCATCCGCACGTCCAGGGCCAGACGGTAGCCGTCGACTTTGCTGCTGGCGATGGCCTCGGCACCCAACAGTTTGCGCAATGCCGTGACCTGCACGCGCAGGTTGCTGGCATCGACCGGCTGATCGGCCCAGACCGCCTGCAGCAGCTGCTTGGCCCGCAGCGCGCGGCCCCGCTGTCGGGCCAGCAGGTGCAGCACCGCGAAGGCGCGGCTGCCAATGGCGAGCGGTCGGCCGTCGATCAGTAGCCGACGCGCGGTCGGCTCAAGCACGAAGCGGCCAACATGCAGGACAGCATCGGCTTCGATGCCACAAGGATCCATAGCCATTGGAGCAGGGGAAAGGGGAAACAGGGCGGCGCCGGCTGGCCGTGGCGGCGGGTCATGCAAAGAAGCGCCAGCGATCGTGAAGCGACGATGCTAGGGCATGCCCGGCAGCCGGACATTCTGGGCGGGATCGCGCCATTCTTGTGGGCGGTCGGACGCCTTTCACTTCAGGTTGGTACCGTTGGCGGGAGGCAGGTCAACCGCACGCCATGACCCCACGCGGAAGAGCGCGCCAAACCCGACAAAGCTTGCGCTTGCTGCGGGTGATCCAGTGCGATCAACACGGATCGCAGATTTCCCAGGCGGTGCGGTAGCCCCCGCTGCGTTCCACAAAAGCCAGCAGCTCCTTGAAAAAAGGATGGGCGCTGAGCGTGGACGAGTCGCCGACGAGCAGCAACTTGCGGCGGGCGCGGGTCATGCCCACGTTCATGCGCCGGATGTCGGAGAGGAAGCCGATGTCGCCAGAGCGGTTGCTGCGCGTCAGTGAAATCGCAATGATGTCGCGCTCCTGGCCCTGGAACGAATCGACAGTGCCCACGCTGAGCAAGCGCTGCTGCATCAGGCCGCCCAGCTGTTCGTTGACCTCGATGGCGTCCTTCAAACAGTTGATCTGGGCGCGGTAGGGGGCAATCACGCCGATGGTGAGCGGGTCTTCTTCATGCGCGGCCGGGTCGCAGGGCGTCAGCAACTGGGCCAGTCGCTGGAGCAGCAGATCCGCTTCTTCGGGGTTGGCCGTGGAGCGGCTTTCGGGGATGGTGCGCTCGAGAAAACCGAAACCGGCTGTGTCGAGGAACTCCACGGGCAGGTCGGGCGCAAAGCACAGGTCGTAGGCCTCCAGGCCGGCGTCGCGCACGCTGGCGTGCGCTTGCAGTTGCCCGCCGTAGAAGCGCTCGGAACTGAAGGCCATGATCTGCTGGTGCATGCGGTACTGCAGGTTCAGCATGCGGGCGGTGTCGGGTTGCCGCTGGATGCATTTCTCGAACAGGGTTTCGCGCAGACCTTCGCGGGCGGCCTTTTCGCTTTTGACGGTGGGCGGCAGCTGGTGGTGATCGCCCGCCAGAACGACGCGCTGGCCCTTGGCAATCGGGATCCAGCAACCGGGCTCCAGTGCTTGTGCGGCTTCGTCGATGAAGACGGTGTCGAAGCTCAGGTGACGGATGTTCCGGTTGCTGGCGCCCACCAGGGTGCAGGTGATGATCTGCACGGACTCGAGCACCTGCTCGGTGATGTCACGCTCCAGATCGTCGGCTTGCAGGAACAGCTGTCGCGCCTCGTCCCTCAACTGCTGGCGCTGCTGCCGTGCCTCAAAGCTGAATCTGCGGCTGCTCGGGCTGGCGAGTTCGTTGGCGGTCTCGCGGTACTGATCTGCGGTTTGGCGCATCGCGCGCATCTTGCTGTAGCTGGGGTGGGCCATCACCCGAGCATCCAGGGTGTGCGCCAGCAGAAGATCCGACACGCGGCTGGGGTTGCCCATGCGGATGACCTTGACGCCGCGCTCGGCCAGCTTTTCAGTGAGCAGGTCAACCGCCGTGTTCGAGGGTGCACACACCAGGACGCGCCGCTCACGCCGGATGGTTTCCAGGATGGCCTGCACCAAGGTCGTGGTTTTACCGGTGCCGGGCGGGCCGTGGATGATGGCCACGTCCTGCGCCGTGATGACATGGCGCACGGCAGCCAGCTGTGAATCGTTGAGCGGGCTGGGATAGAACAGATCGTCGACCTGGGGGGCGCGAAAGCGGGCTTGCCGAACGCCCAACAGCACGTCGCGCAGCTCGGCCAGGCGGTTGCCGCGGGCGCCGATCACTTCGCCCAGGGCGTGGTCCATCTCGCGGTAGCTGACCGCGTCGAAGCTGAGATCGATCCCCAACTTACCGCCATCCAGCACCCAGTCCGGAAGCTCGTCCTTGGTCGTGGTCAGCAGCAGCTTGTTGCGCCGTACGCCGGTCACGACCCCATGGAGCATGGGCGGGTCGCCCAAGTGGGCAGGCGCAGTGCCAAACAGCGACGCGTTCTTGCCAACCTGAAACAGATGCAGGCCCTGCTGGCTTGCCGGGCGTTCCAATTCCAGCACCACCTTGCCGCCAAAACCGATGTCTTCCTGGGTGATGGTGACGGGGTACCAGGTCAAGCCGCGGCGCTGTCGCTCCTGGATGCTGGCCTTGGCATTCTTGAGCTTGAACTGCGCCTGGTCTTCCTTCTGTTCCAGTTGCATCAGGGCGTGCACGCGACGCAACTCTTCAATGGCACTGGTCATGCGGGGTCTGAAGTCGAAGTCGGCCAAGGCAGTACAGATTGAACGGGGGAGTTTGCTCAATGCCGCTTGTCAGCTTTCCACGTGCCGCCGTAGCGATACAGCGGCTGCGTCTCCACTCTCACCCTGCAAACAGCACAAACCAGCACCCAGTGCTTGGGGGTGTCATGCACCACGCGGAACAGCGTGGTGCTGACCACTTGGCACAGCGCGCAAGCTTTGATGCGGGATCGCACGGGTTGGGGCATGCCGTGATTGTCTCCGTCTGTCGCGACGGCAATCGGTCGCCGGTTGTTGCTTGCGGCCCAGTGCGGTGCAGGTCGGCGATCCAGCCCTGCAGCCGCACGGTCTTGTCGGTGTCGAGGTGCTGGTCGCCCTGGGTCTTGTGGGTCGGCTTGCCCTGTAGGGCACGCTCGGCATCGGCCACCCGACGACCTGATTCGCAACAAAAAATTGATCCATGGGAATGAGGTCTGTCGGGCCCTCACCTGGAAAGATCGCTTACTTTTAATCCTCGAACCCCCTGTCGGGACTGCGCGCGTTTGCTCGCGCGCCTTGACCCGAGGAATATGGGCTGTCGGGTCTTGTAACCGACACGGATCTGAGCGATTTCCAGCCAACCGCGGTCGCCTGCGAGGCCGGAATCTGTGCAAGCTCAGCAGCGTTGAATTTGCCGCTGGTGGGCGGCTCTTGCCGGCCAGTTGCCGTCATAGGATCGATCAGGACACCGGCTTGTCAATGACTGGTATCAAAGTACATCTGACGTTGCCGGATTTCAGTGCGCGCTTGTCCAAAGCATTCGACAACTGCTTGCGCTTAGTGCCGTCTGGCGACCGTCCATCAACGGTTTTGTTTTCTCAGTCGCTCGTGCTGGCGCCGACCCAGAACGGTTCCGGCGCCGTGACGCTCATCGCCGGCGCAGCCGTTCTCGCCGTCCTGCCGCACCGACCACCGTCGCGACTTGTCGAACGTCAGTCAAGCATTTTCGTCACTGTATCCCGGGTTGATCAGGCAGGGCACCAGCTCGGACCCGGCGATCCGAGGCGGGGCTGACGTCATGGCGGCAAATCGGAATATTGATGTCGGATTGTGCCGCCTGCTGTCACCACGGTTTACCGCAGGCGACACAACTTCCTCCACCAAACACCGCAGCTTCACGTCGCATCGGCATGCTTCAGTCATCGGTTCATCGCAACCGAATTGAATCAACAACAAGGGAGATATCAGGAAGTGAGTCCTAAAGAGAGTGCGCTCAAAGTAATTGCAATCACTGCCACACTGTTTGGCAGCCTTGGGGTCGCTCGATTCGCCCACGCACAGGGCTTGTATTTCGGTGGCAGCGTCCGCAGCGGACATAGCGCCGACACGGCGGGCGCCTGGAATGCGAACAGCGTGACGAACGGACCCGCGACCCATGACGAGGGCGTGACCATCACAAGACGATCGGCTCCGTTCGACGACACCCGTCTACCGCACAGCACGGGCTGAAAGCAGACTCATCATGAAATCGAAATTCGGACTGCGTCACCTCGTTGTCGCGTTGCCGCTGGTCCTTGCCCTGGCGCCTTCGGCGCGGGCAGAGGTCAGCGTGAGCATCGGCGTGCAACTGCCCGGCGTTCGCATCGGCGTCAACCTGCCTTCATATCCGACGCTGGCGCCGATTCCCGGCTACCCCGTGTATTACGCGCCGCAGGTCGGCGTGAACTTCTTCTTCTACGACGGTCTGTACTGGGTCTTCCAGAATGACAACTGGTACGAGAGCACTTGGTACAACGGCCCGTGGACGATGATGGCGCCCGCGAAGGTGCCGCTGTTCCTGCTGCGCGTTCCGGTGCGCTACTACCGCGCTCCGCCGCCGTACTTCCGCGCCTGGGTCGCGAGCGCCGCGCCGCGCTGGGATCAGCACTGGGGTCGCGACTGGGCCGAGCAACGTCGCGGCTGGGATCAATGGGATCGTCGCCACGTGCCACCGAGAGCGCCTCTGCCGCAGTACCAGAGCAGGTACTCGGGCGATCGATATCCGCCCACGCCGATTGCGCAGGACCTGATCCGCTCGCACAACGACCGCTACCAGCCGCGCGACCCGGAGGTGCGCCAGCACGTTCAGCGCGATCAGCGCGAGCAACCGCGGCGCGATGAGCGTCGCCGCGACGACCGGCCCGACCGCTGACCAAAGTGTCCCGATCCTTCAACGGATCAACATCATGGCAACCCGCATCCCTTTCATCGCAACCGCCCACGGCGTAAAGGCCCGGGGCAAGCGCAAGTTCGTGGTCACCACAGACAGCAAGCATGATCTGGCCGTGGCGCCGAACCTGCTGGCCCGGGACTTCAACCCGGACGCGCCCGACCGAGTCTGGAGTGGCGACATCACCTACATCGCCACCGACGAGGGCTGGCTGTACCTGGCCGCGGTGATTGACCTGTTCAGCCGCCAAGTGGTGGGCTGGAGCATGCAGCCGCACATGCAGGCCAACTTGGTGACCGATGCGTTGCGCATGGCCTGGTTCAGGCGACATCCAGAGCCGGGTTTGATCTTCTACTCCGATCGCGGCAGCCAATACTGCAGCGCGATGTTCCAGCGGGCGCTGAGCAGCTACGGCATGCGCTCATCGATGAGCCGCAAGGGCGACTGCTGGGACAATGCGCCCACAGAGAGCCTATGGGCCAGCTTGAAAGTTGGTCGGCTGTACGGCAGAAGGTTCGCCACCCACAGAGAGGCGATGGACGAGGTCATCGACTGGTTGACGTTCTACAACCACCGCCGGCCGCACTCCACGCTGGGCTACATCAGCCCGATGAAATTTGAAGAAAACTGGCGCGCGGGCCAGCCTAAGAAAGCCGCGTAGACGAGTGGCTATGCACTACGTCTGACAGGGGCAAGGTCACCCTGACGCTCGACATTGCCTGATCGCTGAGCTTGATGGACGCGGTATAGGGCGTGGCGTTGCTGCATGCAGCCAATGCCGTCGTTCCAGCGTCTACCCCTGAGGACGTTGCAGCCGGCGGTGCCGTAGCGCCCGGTGCCGTCGCGCAGGGCCGCATGACGCACCGCCCGCGACATCAGGCCGTGGCGCACGCCGTCAACGTGGCCAAGACGCTGGTGAGCCCGGCGGTCGATCTGCGCCAAGCCTGGCGGAGTCGCACCCCCCACTTGAGGGGAAGGGCTGGCAGGGCGGTTCAGCGCCTGCCATCATCTGGCCGCCGTGAGTTGACTCCCAAGCCTGCGGAGGCCGTTGAGCTCAACGACCACCCGACCCACCTCTCAGGAGTACTTCATCATGATGACCCGCCGTTCTCTGCGCCCGTTGGCGCTGGCAGCCTTGCTCTGCATAGGCACTGGCGCGCAGGCCGATTCTCTGACCGCACAGTTCCTGAACATCGGCGGTTCGCCTTCTGCGGTGTCGGGCGGTCAGGTGGACCTTGACCTGCTGGTGGACGGCAGGGTGCTGGCCACCGTGATGGCGGTCAACGGCGGCATCGTCGGTTTCGGCTTCAATTCGGCGGCGTCCAACTTGCCGCTGGGCGGATTCCCCGGCGGGCAGCCTGGCAATGCCTTCGGCTGGGATTCGGGCAGCTACGGCGATTTCCAGTCGGGTTTCTTTGCCAATGACCCCTACCCGGCCGCTGTCAGTTTTTTCATCGGCGACTTTGGCGACTACAGCTCGGTCTCTGAGGTGCTGGGCGGACCCAACCCGCAGTGGAACTTCTTCCTGATCGATGGCGACTCCAATGAATGGGCCGCTGCGCCCGTCCCTGAGCCTGGCAGCTGGGCCTTGATGGCTCTGGGACTTGCCGGACTCGCCAGCCTAATCCGGCGCCAGCGCAGCTGAGCTGAGCTGGGCTGCGCGGGTGTGGCACACGTCAGCCGTGTCGGATCGGGTGGTCTAACCCGAAAATTTCATGAATTAGAGGTCGGGCTACTGCGCTTACCTTTGCGCGAATCTGCAGTTCCAACACTGCAATAATTTTCCGCAATTCCAAAATAACGAGGATGAAAAACCCCGTATTGAATGCAACTTTATGCAGCCTTGCAGACTGCGCCAGCCTCACTCCACCGTGACGCTCTTGGCCAGGTTGCGTGGCTTGTCGACATCGGTGCCGCGTGCGCAGGCCGTGTGGTAGGCCAGCAGCTGCAGCGGCACCACATGCAGGATGGGAGACAGCGCGCCGTAGTGCTCGGGCATGCGGATGACATGCACGCCGGGTTCGCTCTGGATCTGGGTGTCGGTGTCGGCAAAGACAAACAGCTCACCGCCGCGCGCCCGCACTTCCTGCAAGTTGCTTTTGAGCTTTTCCAGCAGGGTGTCGTTGGGCGCAATCGTCACCACCGGCATCGCCGCCGTCACCAGGGCCAGCGGGCCGTGCTTGAGCTCACCCGCCGGGTAGGCCTCGGCGTGGATGTAGCTGATCTCCTTGAGCTTGAGCGCACCTTCCAGGGCGATGGGGTAGTGCATGCCGCGGCCCAGGAACAGCGCGTTTTCCTTGCGGGCAAATTCAGCCGCCCAGGCGATGACCTGCGGCTCCAGCGCCAGCACCGCCTGCACGGCTGCCGGCAGGTGGCGCAGGGCCTTGATGTGCGCGGCCTCCTGGTCGTCGCTCAGGCGGCCGCGGCTCTGCGCCAGGGTCAGCGTCAGCAGGAACAGCGCCACCAGCTGGGTGGTGAAGGCCTTGGTGCTGGCCACACCGATTTCCACCCCGGCGTGGGTCAGAAAGTTCAGCTTGCATTCACGCACCATGGCGCTGGTGGCCACGTTGCAGATGGTCAGGGTGTGGTGCATGCCCAGGCGCCGGGCATGCTTGAGCGCAGCAATGGTGTCGGCGGTTTCGCCGCTCTGGCTGATGGTGACGACCAGGGTGCGGGGGTCGGGCACGCTGGTGCGGTAGCGGTATTCGCTGGCGATTTCCACGCTGCAGGGGATGCCGGCAATGCCCTCCAGCCAGTACTTGGCGGTGCTGCCGCTGTAGTAGCTGGTGCCGCAGGCCAGGATCAGCACCCGGTCGATGTCCTTGAACACCTGGTAGGCGCCGTCGCCGAACAGTTCCGGCGTGATGCCGGCCACTGATTCCAGCGTGTCGGCAATGGCGCGTGGCTGCTCGAAGATCTCTTTCTGCATGTAGTGCTGGTAGGGGCCCAGCTCGGCCGCACCGGTGTGGGCATGCACTGTGCGCACCTCGCGCTGCACCCGCTCGCAGCTGCCATCCGGCTGGCGCGCGGTGATCCAGTGCTTGCCCAGTTGCAGGTCGACCACGTCGCCCTCTTCCAGGTAGACGATCTGGTCGGTCACGCCGGCCAGGGCCATGGCGTCGCTGGCCAGAAAGGTTTCGCCCTGGCCGTCGAACAGGCCCACACCCAGCACCAGCGGGCTGCCGTCGCGCGCGCCCACCACCCGGTGCGGCTCGTCGCGGCAGAACACCGCCATCGCATAGGCGCCCTTCAGGCGGACGGTGGCGCGCTGCACCGCATCAAACAGGTCGCCGTCGTAGAGCTGGTGCACCAGGTGGGCAATCACCTCGGTGTCGGTCTGGCTTTCAAACACATAGCCCTTGGCCTGCAGTTCGGCGCGCAGTTCATCGTGGTTTTCGATGATGCCGTTGTGCACCAGGCCGATGCGGTCGCCCGAAAAATGCGGGTGGGCGTTGTGCACCGCCGGCACGCCGTGGGTGGCCCAGCGGGTGTGGGCGATGCCGGTGCCGCCCTGCACGTTGTCTTGCGCGATCTGCGCCTGCAGCTCAGCCACCCGGCTGGTGCTGCGGGTGCGGCGCAGTGCGCCGCCCTGGTGCACGGCCACGCCGCAGCTGTCGTAGCCACGGTATTCCAGCCGCTTCAAGCCCTCGACCAGAACGGGAACGATGTTGCGGGTGCTGACGGCGCCGACGATGCCACACATGGTGATGTTTCCTGAGGTTCAGACAGAGGCGCATGCTAGCCAGCCAAGCATGAAAGAAGCGTGCAATATCTGCCAGATTCAGAAACAACTGCACCATGCAAATATTTGTAGAAATTTCCTTTCAAATTAACATCGATCATGGACGAAACAAACGACGCAGAGGCACTGGATGCCATCGACCTGCGGCTGCTGGCCCTGCTGCAAGCCGATGCGTCGCGGTCCAACCAGGCGCTGGCCGCTGCCGCCCATGTGTCGCCGGCCACCGCCTTGCGCCGTGTGCGGCGCCTGGTCGACAGCGGGGTGATCGAGCGGCAGGTGGCCATCGTGGCGCCGGCGCGGGTGGGCGGGCTGAGCGTGATTGCTGAAATCACGCTCGACCGGCAAGGCCAGGAGCATGTGGCGGCTTTCGAGTCCCGCGCCGTGGCTGAAGCGGCGGTGCAGCAGTGTTACCGGGTGTCGCCCGGGCCTGACCTGGTGCTGGTGCTGTGGCTGCCCGACATGGCGGCCTACCACGCGCTGGTGCAGCGCCTGTTCACCCAAGACGCCAATGTGCGCAACGTCAAGGCCTTCTTCGCCACCCACCGGGCCAAGTTTGCGCCACTGGTGCAGCCGCTAGCGGCGGGCTGAAGGGCACAGGCCAACAGGCTGACCCGGGCGCGGGCAGCGGCCCGTGTGCGGGGTCGCCCAGGCGCAGGCCTCGCCACCAGTGCTGCAGCGCAGCAATGCAAAAAAGTGCAAATTCGTGCTGCGCCGCTGCAGCAAGGCTTCAGCCTGGCAGGGCGGCGACCGATAAGCCTGCATGCGCCACATCCGCTTCCGGGCATGCCCATGAACCACGCCGCCCATGTGCCGGGCTGGCAGCCTGCCGCCCTGCCGCTGAACGAAGGCCTGCGCCTGGCGGCCTTGCACGCCCTGGCCGTGCTGGACACGCCTGCCGAAGCCGAATTCGACGCCCTGGTGCAGGTGGCATCGATCATCTGCGGCGTGCCGGTGTCGCTGATCAGCCTGGTCGACGCCGACCGGCAATGGTTCAAGGCCGCCCAAGGTCTGCCAGACCTGCGGGAGACCCCGCGCGACCTGTCGTTTTGCGCCCACGCCATCTTGCAAGACGATCTCTTTGTGGTGCCCGACGCCACGCAAGACGCACGCTTCTACGGCAACCCGCTGGTGACCGGTGAGGCCGGCGTGCGCTTTTATGCCGGCGCGCCGGTGCGCCTGCGCGACGGCAACGTGGCCGGCACGCTGTGCGTCATCGACCGCCAGCCCCGGCAGTTGGACGCATCGCAGCGCGCGGCCCTGGCCAGCCTGGCGGTGGCCACAGCGCGGGCCCTGGAAGGGCGCCGCGCCGCCATGGCCCTGGCCGAGCGCAATGCCTTTCTCGACACCACCTTGCAGGCGATTGCCGACGCGGTGCTGACCGCCGACGGCGAGAACCTGCTGACCTGGCTGAACCCGGCTGCCGAGCGCCTGCTGGGCCGCAACGCCTGCGATGTCACCGGCCACTCCATCGACAGCGTGCTGCCCTTGCGCAGCGCGACACAGGACCAGGGCTGGCAACGCATGCTCGACGCCGCCCGGCGCGGCGAGCGCAGCCGCCTGCCGCCCGATGCCGAACTGGACCGCCAGGGTGCAGACGCGGCAGCCGTGGCGGGCAGCGTGTCACCGCTGACCGATGGGCCAGGGCCCGGCGTGGCGGCACCAGGCGGCGTGGTGCTGGTGCTGCGCGACGCCACCGCCGCCCGCCGCGCCTCGTCGGAAATCTTGCACCGCGCCACCCACGACGCCCTGACCGGACTGGTCAACCGCGCTGAATTCGAGCACCGGCTGCAGCAGCGCCTGGCCACCAGCACTGGCGGTGGCAGCCGCCAGGGCGACCGCGCCCTGTTCATCGACCTGGACCACTTCAAGATCGTCAACGACAGCTGCGGCCACGCCGCCGGCGACCGGCTGCTGCAGCAGTTTGCGGCAATGCTGCAAGAGTCGGTGCGCGCCAGCGACACCGTGGCACGCATGGGCGGCGACGAATTTGCCATCCTGCTGGTGCAGTGCCCGCAACAGGCCGCCCTGGCCTTGGCCCAGAAAATCTGCGACCGGCTGGAGCAGTTCCGCTTCACGGTCGACGACAAGCGCTTCCAGGTCGGCGCCAGCATCGGCCTGGCGCCCGTGGGCGGGGCCTTGGCCGACGCGGCAGCCGTCATGCAGGCGGCCGACGAATGCTGCTACGCCGCCAAGGAAGGCGGCCGCAACCGGGTGGTGGCCTGGCCGGTCAAGCCCAGCGCCGGCCCGGCGGCCCAGGGCGCGGCCCAGTGGGCCGAGCGCATTGGCCGGGCGCTGGACGAAGACCGCTTCCTGCTGTTCGGGCAGCGGGTGCTGCCGCTGCATGCCCAGGCGGGCGTCGAAACCGTGGAAGTGCTGCTGCGGCTGCAGGACGAGGCCGGTGCCCTGGTGGCGCCCGGCGCCTTCATGCCGGCGGCCGAGCGCTTCCAGCTGATGGGCCGCATCGACCGCTGGGTGCTGCAGCACACCCTGGCCTGGATGCAGGCGCACCTGCCGCACTGCAGCAGCCGGCGGATGGCGGTCAACCTGTCGGGGCAATCGATTGCCGACGGCAGCTTTCGGCGCTGGGCCATCGACACCCTGCGCGCGGCCGGCCCGGCGCTGTGCGCAGCCCTGACCTTTGAAGTGACCGAGACCGTGGCGATCGCCAATCTGGCGGACGCCAGCCTGTTTTTGCAAGAACTGCGGGCGCTGGGCGGGCGCGTGGCGCTGGACGACTTCGGTGCTGGCGCCTCGACCTTCGGCTACCTCAAGCAACTGCCGCTGGACTACCTGAAGATCGACGGCCAGTTTGTGCGGGACCTGCTGCGCAACCCGCTCGACGCCGTGTCGATCCGCTGCTTTGTCGACGTGGCCCGGGTGGTGGGCCTGAAGACCGTGGCCGAATGTGTTGAAAGCGCTGAAGTTCTGGAGCGCCTGCGCAGCCTGGGCGTCGACTTTGCCCAGGGCTACCACCTGCACCGGCCGGCGCCGCTCGACAGCTTGTGCCATGCCCTGGCAGCGGCTGGCGCCAGCGCCCAACTGCCCGGCACGGCCCCCGGCGCCGGCCCGGGCAACGCGCCCGGCATCAGCCCATGCGGCTGCCCCAGCGCCAACGGCGCGGCCATGTGGGCAGCACCGGCCGCACCGGCCGCACCGGCCGCCAGCATCACAGCTTGAGCAGCGCCAGGCCCTTCAGATATTCGCCCTCGGGAAACTCCAGCGTCGTGGGGTGGTCGGCCGCGCCTTCCAGCCGCTGCAGGATGGCGGCATTGACACCGGCGTCGATGCCGGCGCCCGCCACGATCTTGTGGAACAGATCGGCCGGCACACCGCCCGAGCAGCTGAAGGTCAGCAGCAGCCCGCCCGGCGCCAGCAGCCGCAGCGCCAGGCGGTTGATGTCCTTGTAGGCGCGTGCTGCACGCTCGGCATACGCGGCGGTGGGCGCAAACTTGGGCGGGTCCAGCACGATGGCGTCAAAGCACCAGGCCGTCGGCCAGGCACTGGCGCAGATGGGCATTCACGTCGGCATCGACAAAGACATGCGCGGCGTCGTCATGGCCGTTGCGGCGCAGGTTGTCGCGCGCCTGGGCCAGCGCCGGGGCCGATGAATCCACGCTGGTCACCTGCTGCGCGCCGCCGGCCAGCGCCGCCACGCTGAAGCCGCCGGTGTAGCTGTAGCAGTTCAGCACCGTGCGGCAACCCAGCTGGCGCACCAGCTCGGCAAAGCGCAGGCGGTTGTCGCGCTGGTCCAGGTAGTAGCCGGTCTTGTGGCCCAGGGCCACGTCCAGCCCCAGCTGCCAGCCATGCTCGGTGATGGCCAGTGTGGTGGGGCCGTCGCCGCGCAGCCAGCCGCTGCGCTCCGGCAGGCCTTCCAGCGCGCGCACGCTGGCGTCGCTGCGCTCATACAGCCGGGCTAGCGCCGGTGGCGGCCAGCAGCGCGTCGGCGATGGGCTCGCGCCAGCGCTCGACGCCGGCACTGAGGAACTGCGCGCTCAGCACATCGCCATAGCGGTCGACGACCAGCCCGGGCAGGCCGTCGGCCTCACCGTGCACCAGGCGCTGGCCGTCGCTGGCGATGTGCCAGGCGGCTGCGCCAGGCGATGGCCTGCTGCAGGCGCTGGGCGAAGAACGCCGCGTCGATGCGCTGGTCTTCCATCGAAGCTCCAGGCCCGCACCCGGATCGCCGATGCCGGGCTGTAGGCCCCCCAGGCCAGAAAGCGGCCATCGTGCGCTTCCACCCGCACCAGTTCACCGGCATCGGCGCTGCCGCGGGCGATGCTGCCTTCGAACACCCAGGGGTGGCGGCGCAGCAGGGCGCGCTCCTTGCCGTCGCGCAGTCGGATCGATTTCATGCCGGCGATTGTCCTGCCTCGGCAGCGGCTGGCGGTGCTGCCGGTCTGCGCCTGGGGCGCGGCCTACTTGCGCTTGGCGCGCGGATGGGCGGCGTCGTACACCTTGGCCAGGTGCTGGAAGTCGAGCTTGGTGTAGACCTGGGTGGTGGTGATGCTGGCGTGGCCCAGCAGCTCTTGCACCGCGCGCAGGTCGCCGCTGCTCTGCAGCAGGTGCGACGCAAAGCTGTGGCGCAGCATGTGCGGGTGCACGCCGGTGGCCAGGCCGGCATCACGCGCCAGGCTTTGCAGCCGGGTGCGCACCTGGCTGTCGGACAAGCGGCGTGCCGCGGTTGCTGACGAACAGCGCTGGCTCGTCGGGCCGCGCCAGCGCGTCGCGCAAGTCCAGCCAGGCTGCCAGCGCCACCAGGGCCGGGCCGCCCACCGGCACGCTGCGGCGCTTGCTGCCCTTGCCCAGCACATGGGCGGTGGCGTCGGCCGCGTCCACCCAGCCGGCGGCGGTGGCTGCTGGCGGCCAGGTCCAGCCCGGTCAGCTCGCCCACCCGCAGGCCGCTGCTGTAGAGCAGCTCGACGATGGCATGGTCGCGCGCCCGCAGCGCCGGGTTGTCGCTGGCCGGCAGCTGCTGCGCCAGGGCCACGGCATCGTCCACGCCCAGGGCCTTGGGCAGCGGCTTGGGCGCCTTGGGCGGGCGGATGCCGTCCACCGGGTTGTGGTGCACCAGGCGCTCGCGCCCCCAATGTTTGAACAGGCCGCGCCAGGCAGCCAGCGCAATGGCGATGCTGCGCGGGCCCAGGCCCCGTTCGCGCAGGCGCGCCGCCCAGCCGCGGATGTGGTGGGCCTGGGCCTGCTGCAGCGCCTGGCCGTCGTCGTCGGCCAGCTGCTGCAGCCAGCCCAGCGCGTCGCCATACATGGCCAGCGTGCGCGGCGCCAGGCGCCGCTCCACCCGCAGGTGCTGCAAGAAGGCCGCGACCGCCGGCGCGTGCTGCGCGCCCAGCGGCGGCCGTGGCAGCGGCTGTGCCGGGCCAGACGGGCCGCCCCCATCGAGGGGGTCGCCAGCGGCGCTGCGGGGCGGGATCAAGCGCCCAGGCGTGACAGTGCGGCGCTGGCCACTTCGCCGATGCGCACCAGAAACTCGGTGCCCATGTCGGCGCTGTAGCGCGTGGGGTCGGGCGAGCCCAGCACCAGCAGGCCGAAGGCCGGGCCGTCGGCCGCCGTGCGCAGCGGCACCAGCGCCACCGATGTCACGGTGTCGGCATCGTCCAGCCAGGCTGCCGGCGCAAAGCCGGTGTTCAGCCCGCAGTAGGGCAGCAGCAGGCTGCTGGCCAGGTGGCGCACATCGTCGCCCACGTCGGCGGTGTAGGGCTGGCCGTGGAAGGCATCGGACAAGCCCCACAGCCGCACCGCCGCCTGCGGGATCAGGAATTCATGCTGCAGCGAGGCCACCAGTTCGTGCGGCAGTGTCGGCCGGCACCCGCGCCAGCAGGATGGCGCGGATGAAACGGTGCAGCCGGTCGGCGATCGCCTCGTTTTCCTGGCTGTTGCGGATCATCGCCATGCGCTGGCGTTCCAGCAGCTTGATCTTCTCGCGCAGCATTTCCATCTGCCGCTCCTGCAGCGACACCGCCCGCTGGCCATGCGGGCTGGTCAGCTGGATGCTGGCCAGCAGCTCGGCCTGGCGCTCGAAGAAGCCCGGCGTGTTGGCCAGGTAGTTGGCGATGTCGCCTTCGGTGATGGCACCTTGAATCGTCACAGTTCGATCTCTCCTTCATAGACCGTCTCGGCCGGCCCGGTCATCAGCACATGGGCGTCGTCGTCGGCCCATGCGATCGTCAGCAGGCCACCGCGCGCCTGCACGTCCACCTCGCGGTCCAGCCAGCCCAGGCGGATGCCAGCCACCACCGCCGCGCAAGCGCCGGTGCCGCAGGCCAGGGTCTCGCCGGCGTCGCGTTCATACACCCGCAGCGCCACATGGCGGCGGTCCAGCACCTGCAGGAAGCCGGCATTGACCTTGCGCGCAAAGCGGGCGTGCTGCTCCACCAGCGGGCCCAGCGCGGCCACCGGCGCTTCGCGCACGTCGGCCACGCGGTGCACCGCATGCGGGTTGCCCATGGACAGCACCGCCACATCCAGGCGCAGCGGCGTGGGCCGGCCGTCGCGGATGTCCAGCGGCCAGAGCTCGAAATCGCCTTCGCGCAGCGGCTGCAGCCCGCTGCTGTCAAACGGCACCCGCGCCAGGTCGAACACCGGCTTGTTCATGTCCACCGTCACCCGGCCGTCGGGGCGCAAGTGCAATTGCAGCCGGTTGTTGACGGTGTCGACGGTGACCGTGGTCTTGGTGGTCAGCCCGCGCGCATGCACGAAGCGCACAAAGCAGCGGGCGCCGTTGCCGCAGTGCTCGACCTCGTCGCCGGTGTTGTTGAAGATGCGGTAGCCGAAATCGGCATCGGCGCTGCGGGCCGGCTCGACCACCAGGATCTGGTCGGCGCCGACGCCAAGACGCCGGTCGCCCAGGTGGCGCAGCTGCGCGCGGCTGAGCTGCAGGGGTTGGCGCGTGGCGTCGAGCACGACAAAGTCGTTGCCGGCGCCCTGCATCTTGGTGAAGGGCAATCGCATCGGCCGATTATCCGGGGTGCCGGCCGTACAGCGACGCCTCGCCGGTCGGCCGGGTCTTGAAGCGCTTGTGCACCCACAGGTACTGCGCCGGGTTGCGCCGGACCTCGGACTCGATCCACTGGTTCATGCGCAGCGCGGCGGCTTCGTCATCGTCACCGGGAAAGTCGTCCCAGGGCGGCAGGTAGCGCACCCGGTAACCGGCGCCGCCCGGCAGCATTTCGGCCACCACCGGCTGCACCAGCATGCCCAGGCTGCGCGCCATGCGCGCTGGCGCCAGCAAGGTGGCCGCCGGCACGCCGAAGAACGGGACGAAGGCACCGTCTTTCAGGCCGAAGTCCATGTCGGGCAAGTTGAAGAAGGCGCTGCGCCGGCGGATGGCGCGCACCAGCGGCAGGGCCCGCTCGCTGCGCGCAAAGATGGCGGCATTGCCGAAGCGCAGCCGGCCGGCACGCATGGCGGCGTCGAACACCGGGTTGCTCTGGGCCTGGTACATCGACACCGCCGGCTGCTGCTGGAACAGCAGGGCCGAGACGCCCGCCACGTCCAGCGCCAGAAAGTGCGGCACCAGCCACATCACCGGCTTGTCGCTGCGCTCGGCCAGGCCCACATCGCCTTCGACATGGATCAGGGTTTTCAGCCGCTCGGCCGGTGCGTACCAAAGCAGGCCACGCTCCAGCAGGCTGCGCGCCAGCCAGCCGAAGTGCGTGCGCACCAGGCGCTGGCGGGCGGCGGCATCCAGTTCAGGCAGGCACAGCTCCACATTGCGCAGCGCAATGCGCCGGCGGGCACCCGCCAGCCGGTACAGCAGCGCACCCAGGCCGTGGCCCAGCGCTGCCTGCACCGCCAGCGGCAAGTGCTGGAACAACCACAGCGCGCCCAGCACGCCACGGGCCAGCCAGTGGCCCATCACGGCGCGGTCTCCTCGCCGGTGGCGCGGTGGGCCCGGCGCGGCTGCTTGTAGCGGTTGTAGCCCCACAGGTACTGGCCGGGGCACTGGGCGATCAGCTGCTCCATCTGCTGGTTGACCGTGGTGGCACAGGCCACCTGCAGCGCGGCGTCATCGGCCGCAGTGGCCGGCAAAGGGGCCGCCGGGCTGACACGCAGCACATAGCCGCGGCCGGCGGGCAGGCGCTCGGCCCAGATCAGCAGCAGCGCGGCACCGGTCTGCTGCACCAGGCGCGCCGCCAGGGTCATGGTGTAGGCCGGGCGGCCGTAGAACGGCGCCCACACGCCCATGCCCTCAGGGCGGCACCTGGTCGGGCAGCAGGCCCACGGCCTCGCCCTTGCGCAGGGCGCGGATCATCTGCCGCACACCGGCCAGCGCTGCCGGCGCAGTGGCCAGCCCGGGGCGGGCGCGGGCGGTTTCTTCCAGGCTGCGCAGCCAGGGCTGGCGTGCCGGGCGGTACATCGCGGTGAGCCGGCTGCGGTGGCCGAAGCGCTCGGCAATCGCCTGGGCGCAGACCTCGAAGCAGCCCAGGTGCGGCGTCAGCAGCACCAGGCCACGGCCGGCGTCCAGCGCCTGGGTCGATCAGCGCATCGCCCTGCCACTGCACCGCCGGGCCCAGCGGGCGGTCCACCGGGCGCAGCCACAACCAGGGCAGTTCGGCCACCATGCGGCCGGCCGCAGCCACCGCCTGGCGGCGCACGGCCGTGCCGAAACCGGCCTGGGCCAGGTGCGCCTGCAGGTGCCGGCGGTAGGTGGGCGACACCAGCCAGGCCAGCCAGCCCAACGCGGCGCCCAGGGCGTGCAAAGTGGGCAAACCGCGCCTGGCCAACCAGCGGATCAGCGAAAGCATGTTTCGTATACTGGCGCCATCGCCGAGTTAAAGGACAACTTGCGGGGCGATGCGAGAGATCTCTCGCTGGGTGGGGGGTGCCGAGGCAGCCTGCACACCAAAAAACCGCTAAAGCGTTCGCCGCCATTCCAGATGTTGAAGATGCGGTTGAAACGGCGACGCAGCTTTCAACCAACCTGGAGTGTATGCAAGTGGCGAACGACTATCTCTTCACGTCTGAATCGGTCTCCGAAGGCCACCCCGACAAGGTGGCAGACCAGATCTCCGACGCCATCCTCGATGCGATCTTTGCGCAAGACCCGCGCAGCCGGGTGGCGGCCGAAACCCTGACCAACACCGGTCTGGTGGTGCTGGCCGGCGAGATCACCACCAACGCGCATGTGGATTACATCCAGGTGGCGCGCGACACCATCAAGCGCATCGGCTACGACAACACCGAGTACGGCATCGACTACAAGGGCTGCGCGGTGATGGTCTGCTACGACAAGCAGAGCAACGACATCGCCCAGGGCGTCAACCACGCCAGCGACGACCACCTGAACACCGGCGCCGGCGACCAGGGCCTGATGTTCGGCTACGCCTGCGACGAAACGCCCGAGCTGATGCCGGCGGCCATCCACTATGCCCACCGCCTGGTCGAGCGCCAGGCCGAGCTGCGCAAGAGCGGCAAGCTGCCCTTCCTGCGGCCCGACGCCAAGAGCCAGGTCACCCTGCGCTATGTCGACGGCAAGCCGGTCAGCGTCGACACCGTGGTGCTGAGCAGCCAGCATGCGCCCGAGTACAGCCTGGGCGACCGCATGACCGACGCCTTCTACGAGGCGGTGCGCGAGGAGATCATCAAGCCGGTGCTGCCGGCGGCCTGGCTGACCAAGGACACCAAGTACCTGATCAACCCGACCGGCCGCTTCGTCGTCGGCGGCCCGCAGGGCGACTGCGGCCTGACCGGCCGCAAGATCATCGTCGACACCTACGGCGGCGCCTGCCCGCACGGCGGCGGCGCGTTCAGCGGCAAGGACCCGAGCAAGGTCGACCGCAGCGCGGCCTATGCCGCACGCTACGTGGCCAAGAACGTGGTGGCCGCCGGCCTGGCGCGCCAGTGCCAGGTGCAGGTGGCCTATGCCATCGGCGTGGCCCGGCCGATGAACATCACCGTCTACACCGAAGGCACCGGCGTGCTGGACGACGACAAGCTGTCGGCGCTGATCGCCGTGGCGAGCATCTTCGACCTGCGGCCCAAGGGCATCATCCAGATGCTGGATCTGCTGCGCCCGATCTACCAGAAGACCGCCGCCTACGGCCACTTCGGCCGTGAAGAGCCCGAGTTCACCTGGGAGCGCACCGACAAAGCCGCAGCCCTGCGGGCTGCTGCCGGCCTGTAAGGCCCGGTCGCGAAGCCTGGGGTCAGGTCTCACCTTTCACCTGGTTTCCAGGTGAAAGGTGAGACCTGACCCCTTTTTGCCTCTGCCCGACTTTTTGCCTTTTTCAGGCCCGGCGCGGCTTCACCCGGCTCGCCGCCAGCTTGGCCTGCACCCGCGCGCGTGTCGACATCGGCGTCATGCACCAGGGCCACGCCCATGCGGCGCTTGACGAAGCTCTCGGGCTTGCCGAACAGGCGGATGTCGCTGTTGGGCACCCGCAACGCGTCGGCCACGCCGTCGAAGACGATGCCGGCGGCATCCACACCACCGTAGATCACGGCGCTGGCGCCCGGGCTCTTGAGCGTGGTGTCCACCGGCAGCCCCAGGATGGCGCGGGCGTGCAGCTCGAATTCGTTCTGCCACTGCGTGACCATGGTCACCATGCCGGTGTCGTGCGGGCGCGGGCTGACCTCGCTGAACCACACCTGGTCGCCCTGCACGAACAGCTCGACGCCGAACAGGCCCTGGCCGCCCAGGTTGTCGGTCACCGCCTGGGCGATCTGGCGCGCACGCGCCAGCGCCAGCGCCCGCATGGGCTGCGGCTGCCAGCTTTCGACATAGTCGCCGCCCACCTGCACATGGCCGATCGCCTCGCAGAAATGGGTCTGCACCTGGCCGTCGGCACCCAGGGCGCGCACGGTCAGCAGCGTGATCTCGTAGTCGAAGGCGATGAAGCCTTCGACGATCACCCGGCCCGGGCCGACCCGGCCGCCGGCCATGGCGTGGTCCCAGGCGGTCTGCACATCTGCCGGGCCGTCGATCCTGCTCTGGCCCTTGCCGCTGCTGCTCATCACCGGCTTGACGATGCAGGGGTAGCCGATGCCTGGGCCGTCCACCCCGTCGATCGCCGCCTGCAGCTCGGCCAGCGAATCGCAGAAGCGGTAGGGGCTGGTCGGCAGGCCCAGGGTCTCGGCCGCCAGGCGGCGGATGCCCTCGCGGTCCATGGTCAGGCGGGCGGCGCGGGCGGTGGGGATGCAGCGGATCTGGCCGGCGGCTTCCATCGCCTCCAGCACCGGGGTGGCGATGGCCTCGATCTCGGGCACCACCAGATCGGGCCGCTCGGCTTCCAGCAGCGCCGCAGCTGGGCGGGGTCGCTCATGGTGATGGTGCGGGCATGGTGCGCCACCTGCTGGCCGGGCGCGTTGTCGTAGCGGTCGACCGCAATGGTCTCGACGCCCAGGCGCTGCAGCGCGATCAGCACTTCCTTGCCCAGTTCACCGCTGCCCAGCAGCAGCACACGGGTGGCAGACGGCGACAGCGGGGTTCCGAGGGTGGTCATGGCGGGGCCGCTTTGGCGGCGTGGCAAGTGGGTGACAGGCCGGCATTGTCGCCGTGCTGCTAGTCTGGGCCGATGGCAGCCATCACCATCGACCAGCTGCGCCACCACGCGGTGGCGCGCACGCTGTTTCCGCCCACCACCCTGCCACAGGCCATCCGCCGGCTGGGCTTTGTGCAGGCCGACCCGATCCGTGCGCCGGCACGGGCGCAAGACCTGACCTTGCGGCATCGGGTGCTGGGCTACCGCGCCGGCGACCTGGAAGCGCGCTACCCGCGCCTGGGCATCGAGGAAGACTTCTTCGTCAACTACGGCTTCCTGCCACGCGACGTGCAGGCGCTGATGCACCCGCGCACGCCGCGCAGCCCCTGGCCGGCCGCGCGCCAGCAACAGGCGGCGGCGGTGCTGGACTTTGTGCGTGCACGCGGCGTGGTGCACCCGCGTGCCGTGGACGCGCAGTTCCAGCATGGCAAGGCGCAGAACTGGTTCGGCGGCAGCAGCAATGCCAGCACCCAGCTGCTGGACGCGATGCACCACCGCGGCCTGCTGCGCATCGCCCGGCGCGAGGCCGGCGTGCGGCTCTACGCCGCGCGTGTGCAAGACGGCGCGCCGGCCGATCCGCTGGCCGCACTGGACGCGCTGGTCGACGTGCTGCTGGCCAACTATGCGCCGCTGCCCTTGCCCAGCTTCAGCATGCTGGTGCACCGGGTGGGCCTGCGGCGCGCCGCAGTGGCAGCCGCTGTGCAAGGCCACGGTGCAGCGCAGCCTGCAGCGCCTGCCGCAGGCGGTGGTCGACGGTGTGCGCTGGCTGTGGCCCGCCGGCGACAACCCCGCCGCGCGCCGCCATGCCCGCCGCGCCCTGGCCGACAGCGTGCGCCTGCTGGCGCCCTTCGACCCCATCGTCTGGGACCGCCGGCGCTTCGGCCTGCTGTGGGGCTGGGACTACCGCTTCGAGGCCTACACCCCGGCGCCGCAGCGGGTGCGCGGCTACTACGCGCTGCCGCTGCTGTGGCGCGACCAGGTCATCGGCTGGGGCAACCTGGCGGTGCACGGCGGCGTGCTGGTGCCCGACATCGGCTTCGTCGCCGGGCGGGCGCCGGCAGACGCCGGCTTTGCCGCCGCGCTGGACGACGAACTGCAGCGCCTGTGCGATTTCCTCGGCCTGGGCTGAGCGCATCAGCCCGCCAGCGGCCGTCGCATTCAGCGCGCCAGCGGCCGCTGCCCTGCCGCCAGCACCGCACCCAGCGCCAGCAGGCCGGCGCTGATGGCCAGGCCGCGCGCCAGGCCGCCGGGGCCGTCGGCGATGCAGCCCGACCAGGCTGGGGCCGATGATCTGGCCGACCGCGAACACGATGGTGAAGCCGGTGATGCCGCGCGGCCAGGCCGCCGGCGGCAGGTTGTGGCGCACCAGCGCCGTGGTGCTGGCCACCACCGACAGGAACACCGCGCCGAACAGCGCGCCCGAGCCGAACACCGCCAGCGCATGCGGGCTCAGCACCGGCAGCAGCGTGGCCAGCGCCAGCAAGCGCATTGAGCAGGGCCAGCGGCTGGCCGCCGCGCCAGCGCTGCAGCAGCCCGGCCCACAGCCAGGACGAGGCCAGCACGCCCAGGCCCAGCAGCACATAGAAGCCGGTGATCGGCCGCTTCGCCCAGCCGCTGCTCGCGCAGCAGGCTGACGATGAAGGTCATGTAGCCGATGTAGCCCAGGCCGAAGCAGAAGTAGCCCGCCAGCGCCCAGCCCAGCCGGGGCCAGGGCACGGCCGCGGTGCGCCGGCGGCCGCAGTCACGGGCGCATCAGCGCACGGTGCCCCAGGCCATCAGCACGGTCATCGCCAGCGCCACCCCGCCCAGCGCCAGCCAGGCCGGCTGCCAGCCATGCGCCACGCCTTGGGTCAGGAAGGCCGGCACCAGACAGGCCGAGACGATGATGCCCAGGCCGGTGCCGCCGTAGTACAGCCCCAGCACCAGGCCGGCGCCGGGCGGCCTGCGGCCACCGGGCTGTGCCGTGGCGGCCTGGCTGCCCAGGCGCGCGGCCAGCAGGCCGCCGGCCACGAAGGTGGCGGCGCTGGCGGCGCCCGCACCCAGGCGCAGCGCCATCAAGGCTGCGTCCGACGTGGCCGCGCCGTGCAGGGCCAGCAAGGCAGCGGTGACCAGGCCACCGGCCAGCGCGGTGCTGCGCGGGCCGAAGCGGGCCAGCGCACCGCGGCATCAGCAGCGCGCCCAGCAGGTAGCCGGCGGCATTGCCGGTGTTCATCGCCCCGGCGGTGAAGTAGCTCCAGCCCAGGTCGGCGCGCATCGGGCCCAGCAGCAAGGCATAGGAAAAGCGCGCCAGCCCCAGCGACACCGCCGCGCCCAGCGCCAGTGCCAGCGCCTGGCGCAGCACTGTGGCCGTGCTCATGCCGCAGCGCGTGCTGCCAACAGCGCGTTGGCCAGTTCGGCAAAGCCGTCGCCACGTGCGGCGCGGGTCAGGTAGCCCGGAAAGGCCTGCAACTGCGGCAAGAAGCGGTCGATGTTGGCCACACCCACCGTCAGCGGCAAGGTCTGGAACATCGCCTGGTCATTGGTGCTGTCGCCCAGGTAGACCCACTCCGCCGGCTGCCAGGGCCGGCCCAGCGCCTGCCTGCACCGCCCAGCGCGCACCGCTGGGCTTGTCATGCGCGCCGATCCAGCCATTGATGTGGATGGAACTGACGGTGGCGGTCAGGCCATGGGCCTGCATCAGCGCCACCACCTGGCGGATCTGTTCGGCCCCCAGGTGGCTGAACTCGCTGTGGTCGATGGCGATGTCGGTCAGCCGGCCGGCGCTGTCTTGTGCCAGCGTGGCGCCCGGCACCGCCGCCAGCACGGCCTGGGCACAGGCCTGCAGCCGCAGTTGCTGCGCGGCCCGCGTGGGCGCATCGGCCACAAAGTCGATCTGCAGCCGCCCGGCCTGCCGGCGCAGCATCACCGCACCGTTTTCGGCCACGATGGCGGCCAGCGGCCAGGCCAGCGCAAAGGGCTCGCTCCAGCCCGCCGGGCGGCCGGTGATCGCCACCACCGGCACGCCGGCTGCTGCCAGGCGGTGCAGCGCGGCCAGCGCCGCCGGGGCGATGGCGCCATCGGCGGTCAGGGTGTCGTCGATGTCGGTGAGCACGCCGTGCAGGGCGGCCAAGCGGGCAGCAGGCAGCAGGGCCAGCGGGCGCAAGCGGCCGGCGGCAGCAGGTGGCAAGGCGGTGGTGGCCGGTGCGCCGGGCAAGGTCATGGCGGCAGTCTCCCATAGCGCTGGCGGCGGCCCGCCCTGGTTTGACAAGGATCAACCCACGCCAGGGTGGGTCGGCGGGATCATGTCGGTTTCACCCCAGCTGCACGCTGCTGTCACCGGAGTCCCGGCATGGCCAAGGACACCCACCCAACAAACACCCCCACCGCCGCCGGCGGTGTGCCGCCGGTCCGCAAACCCCGGGCCAGCCGCAGCCGGCGCGCAGCATCGGCGGGCGATGTGCCGGCGTCGCTGCTGCCGGCCGATCTCGCGGCCGACACCGTGTCGCGGGCCACCATCGGGCGCCCGCACCGAACAGGCCATGGCACTGGCGGATGTGCTGGCCCGGCATGCCGCAGGACGACAGCGCCGGCACGTTTGCTGGCCGAACTGCAGGCGCTGATGGACGGCGCCTCGCCCGACGACCGCAAGGCCTTGCGCAAGCTGCTGTTCCAGCCGGCGGCCACTGCCGGCCGAGAACGGATGCCGACACCGCGCTGGCGCCAGGCTGGCGCGAGGGCAAGTACCCCTACAAGAACCTGCTGTCACGCCGCCGCTACGAGCAGCAGAAGTACCGGCTGCAGGTGGAACTGCTGAAGCTGCAGGCCTGGGTCAAGGACACCGGCGCGCGGGTGGTCATCCTGTTCGAAGGGCGCGACGCCGCCGGCAAGGGCGGCACCATCAAGCGCCTGATGGAGCACCTGAACCCGCGCGGCGCACGCGTGGTGGCGCTGGAAAAGCCCAGCGAGGTGGAACGCGGCCAGTGGTACTTCCAGCGCTACATCGCAGCACCTGCCCACCCGCGGCGAGATCGTGCTGTTCGACCGCAGTTGGTACAACCGGGCGGGCGTCGAGCGGGTGATGGGCTTTTGCAACGACGCCGAGTACGACGAATTCATGCGCCAGGCGCCGGAGTTCGAGCGCCACCTGGTGCGCAGCGGCGTGCACCTGTTCAAGTTCTGGTTCTCGGTCAGCCGGGACGAGCAGCGCCGCCGCTTCAAGGAGCGCAAGCTGCACCCGCTCAAGCAGTGGAAGCTGAGCCCGATCGACCTGGCCAGCCTGGACAAGTGGGACGACTACACCCGCGCCAAGGAAGCGATGTTCCTGCACTGCGACACCAGCGACGCGCCCTGGACCGTGATCAAGAGCGATTGCAAGAAGCGCGCACGCCTGAACGCCATGCGCTACCTGCTGCACCGCCTGCCCTACGCCCGCAAGGACCTGGCCGCGCTGGGCGCGGTCGACCCGCTGATCGTCGGCCGGCCCAGCCTGGTGCCCAGCGTGGGCGACGACCAATTGGCCGGCGGCGGCTGAGCTGCCTGCAGCACCTGGGCCGGCTGGTCCATGCACCCATGCCCCAATGCACCAATTCAGCAGAGGACCAAACGACCCATGAACAACCGGCTGGTGGTTTGGCCCATGGATGCCCCCCCTGAACAAGGGGGTGCCCGGGCTGTGCAGTCGGTCACGGCCTGCCGCCACACACGATTGGCGGGCCGTGCATAGAATGTGAGCCTGTTTCGAGGAGCGTTGCAAGGCCACCCCCCGGCCCCAGGCTCGAAACCACTTCCAGTGCAACGTCGCTCACCCCCAGTTTGTGCCGCGGGTGCGTGTTTTTTTCCCCCAAGTTTCACCATCTGCCGCAAGCTGTTCGGGCCACCTGTCTCCGGAGAAATTACCCATGAACGCCGTTTTGAAGCCGATCCACAACGACCAGTACGCCATCGCCGACATCTCCCTTGCCGCCTGGGGCCGCAAGGAGCTGAACATCGCCGAAGTCGAGATGCCCGCCCTGATGGCCATCCGCCGCGAATACGCCACGAGCCAGCCGCTCAAGGGTGCCCGCATCACCGGCAGCCTGCACATGACGATCCAGACCGCCGTGCTGGTGGAGACGCTGCAGGCCCTGGGCGCTGAAGTGCGCTGGGCCAGCTGCAACATCTACAGCACGCAAGACCATGCCGCCGCCGCCCTGGTCGAGCGCGGCACCCCGGTGTTTGCCTACAAGGGCGAGACCCTGAAGGACTACTGGGACTACACCCACCGCATCTTCGAATTTGCCCCCAAGGGTGCCAAGGGCGAAGGCCCGAACATGATCCTGGACGACGGTGGTGACGCCACGCTGCTGATGCACCTGGGCAAGCGCGCCGAGAAGGACGCCGTCGGTCATCGCCAACCCCGGCAGCGAGGAAGAGCGCGAGCTGTATGCCGCCATCAAGGCCAAGCTGGCCACCGACAGCACCTGGTACAGCCGCAAGAGCGCCGAGATCATCGGCGTGACCGAAGAGACCACCACCGGTGTGCACCGCCTCAACGAGATGAGCGCCAAGGGCACGCTGATGTTCCGTGCCATCAACGTCAACGACTCGGTCACCAAGAGCAAGTTCGACAACCTGTACGGCTGCCGCGAGAGCCTGGTCGACGCCATCAAGCGCGCCACCGACGTGATGATCGCCGGCAAGATCGCCGTGGTGGCCGGCTACGGCGACGTGGGCAAGGGCAGCGCCCAGGCCCTGCGTGCCCTGAGCGCCCAGGTCTGGGTGACCGAGATCGACCCCATCAACGCCCTGCAGGCGGCGATGGAAGGCTACCGCGTGGTGACCATGGAATACGCCGCCGACAAGGCCGACATCTTCGTCACCGCCACCGGCAACAAGAGCGTGATCACCCGCGCCCACATGACGGCGATGAAGAACAACGCCATCGTCTGCAACATCGGTCACTTCGACAACGAGATCGACGTGGCGGCGCATCGAAGACCTGCAGTGGGAAGAGATCAAGCCCCAGGTCGACCACGTCATCTTCCCCGGACGGCAAGCGCATCATCATGCTGGCCAAGGGCCGGCTGGTGAACCTGGGCTGCGGCACCGGCCACCCCAGCTATGTGATGAGCTCGTCCTTCGCCAACCAGACCATCGCCCAGATCGAGCTGTACGCCCACCAGGACGCGTACGACATCGGCAAGGTCTATGTGCTGCCCAAGCACCTGGACGAGAAGGTGGCGCGCCTGCAACTGGTGACGCTGAATGCCCAGCTGAGCGAGCTGAGCGACGAGCAGGCCGCCTACATCGGCGTGCCCAAGCAAGGTCCGTTCAAGCTGGACACGTACCGGTATTGATCCCCCCCGAAGCGCCTGCGGCACGCCTTGCAGGCCGCGCTGGGCCAGAGGCCCAGCCCTTCGGCAGGCACAAACGGCACGCCGTTTGTGTCCGGCCTCAGCCCCCCCAGGGGGCGCCGCCAGCGGCCCGGCACAGCCGGTTCCGCGGCGTCTGCTGGATCTGCAGCGCCTTGGTGGCGCTGTTTTTTTGTCTGCGACTGCGGTGTGGCTACGTGCACCGCTGCGCGCCTTGACTGGAGAGCCCGATGGCCCAGTGTCCGATCAGCATCGAGTTCTTCCCGCCCAACACACCAGTGGGCAGCGAGAAGCTCAAGACCGTGGTGCAGGACCTCAGCGTGCTGCAGCCCGAATTTTTCAGCGTGACCTATGGCGCCGGCGGCGCCACGCGCGACAAGACCCTGGCCACCGTGCAGGCGATCGCCGCCAGCGGCTATGAAGCCGCGCCACACCTCAGCTGCGTGGGCAGCACGCGCGAGGGCATTGCCGAGATCCTGTCGACCTACCGGGCGCAGGGCATCCGCCGCATCGTGGCGCTGCGCGGCGACCTGCCCAGCGGCACGGCGGTGGCGGGTGAATTCCGCTATGCCAGCGAACTGGTGCGCTTCATCCGCGAGACCCAGGGCAGTGACTGGCACATCGAGGTGGCCGCCTACCCTGAATACCACCCGGAGCAGCGCTACGCCGCGCGCGACCTGCAGCACTTTGCCGACAAGGTGCAGGCCGGTGCGGATTCGGCCATCACCCAGTTCTTCTTCAACCCCGACGCCTACTTCCACTTCTGCGACGAGGTGCGCAAGCTGGGTGTGGCGGCGCCGATCGTGCCGGGCATCATGCCGATCCACAACTTTGCGCGCATCGTGCAGTTCGCCCAGCGTGACGGCATCGAGATTCCGCGCTGGGTGCTGCTGAAGATGGAAGGCTATCTGGACGACACCGCGTCGATCCGCGCCTTCGGCATCGACGTGGTGGCGCAGCTGTGCCAGCGCCTGATCGACGGCGGCGCCCCGGCCATCCACTTCTACGCGCTCAACCAGAGCGCGCTGACATTGGAAATCTGCAGCCGGCTGCGGCGCTGAGCGCTGCGCTGCAGCCGCCAGGCGCACCTGCAATCCACCCCGGGCAAAGCAAAGCCAGGCCAGCAGCGCCTGATCAGCACGCCAGACCCCACGCCACCGCAGTGGCTGGGCTTGTCTACGCCGGTGACACGCCCGCCTGCCGGCGCAACCACAGCGCCAGGGCCTGCACATCGGGCCGCTGCGCGGCACCCGCGGCCAGGATCAGGTGGTAGGCACGCGCGGTGTCGGTGGCTTCGCCGAAGGGCACGACCAGCTGCCGCCGCTTCAGCAAGGCGTCGATCAGCGGCCGGCGGCCCAGCGTCACGCCCTGGGCGGCCACCGCCGCCGCAATCGCCTCGTTGTAGGTGCTGAAGGTGAGCTGGGCCTGGGGCTGCAGCAGCGGCTGGCCCAGCTGGCGCAGCCAGGGTTCCCATTCCAGCGGGATGTTGCCGCCCGGCGTGTCGGCCACCTGCAGCAGGGTGTGGTGCACCAGGTCGGCCGGCGAGCGCAGCGGGTGCAGCTTGCGGCGCAACAGGGCGGGGCTGCACACCGGCACCAGCACTTCGCCAAACAGGCGCTCACCTTCGGCACCGGCCACCGGGCCGTAGCGCACCGCCAGGTCGAAACCGTCGTGCTGCAGGTCGCGGCGCTCGAAGCTGGCGTCCAGGCGCACGTCCACGCCCGGGTGTTCACGGGTGAAGCCGGCCAGCCGCGGGATCAGCCACAGCGCGGCAAAGCTGGGCGTGGTGGTCAGCGCCAGACCGGCGCGCGCCTGCGGCGCCCGGATGGTGCTGACCACATCGGCCAGTTGCGCAAGCAGCGCTGGTGGCCAGCAGCAGGCGCTGGCCGGCGGCGGTGAGCTGCCAGCGCGCGGTGGCGGCGCTGGAACAGCGGCGTGCCCAGGGCCGCCTCCAGCGCCTGGATCTGCCGGCTCATGGCCGACTGGGTGATGAAGCGCTCGGCCGCGCCAGCGGTGACCGACCCGCGCCGCGCCACCGCCTCGAAGGCGACCAGCAGGTCCAGCGGCGGCAGGCGGGTTTCAGGTTTTGACATGCGCGTGGCGAATGCGTGGGATGCAAATTCGACGTTTGTCATGTGCGGCTGTCATGGCAAGAATAGCGGCACAGCAACGGTAGATGCATGCCATCACATGCAGCCGTTGCATCCAAGGAGTCTGCCATGCATCTCGACATCCACCAAGCCCTGGTGCCCCTCACCAGCCCGGCACCGCTGCGCCTGCAAGGCGTGCGCGGCACCCGCGTGCGCAGCCTGGCCGGCACGCTGTGGGTCACCATCGAAGGCGAAGACACCGACCATGTGCTGCAGCGCGGCCAGTCCCTGGTGGTCGACAGCGACGCGCCGGTGCTGGTCAGCCCGCTGCAGGGCAGCGCCACCGTGGGCCTGTGCGACCCGGCGCCGCCGGCGTCGCGGCCGCAGCGCCGCTGGTCGCGCTGGTTGCAGGCGGCGCGGCCGCTGCGCCCTGGCCTGGCGGCACTGCCGGCGGCAGCCTGATCAGCCCAGTTCGGCGCGGCGCGGCAGGTCAGCGCCGCGCCGGCTGCAGGTGATGGCGGCGGCGCGCCCAGCAAAGGCCAGTGCCTGGGCCAGCGCCGCCAGGTCAACCTGGGCCAGCGCGGCTGCGCTCAGCCGTCCGGTTTCGGCGGCCCAGGTCAGCAGCGCCGCCTGGAAGGTGTCGCCCGCGCCCACGGTGTCGACCACGGCCACCGGCACCGGCGGCGCCTGCACGCTGCCCTGTGCACTGAAGCCGATGGCGCCTGGCACTGCCACGGGTCACCACCACCAGGCGGCGTGCCGGCGGCCAGGGCCTCGGCCGCGAAGTCTTCAACCGGGCGCTGCGGGAACAGCAGGTCCAGGTCCTCGTCACTGACCTTCAGCAGATGGGTGCGCGGCAGCATCCATTGCAGGTTGGCGCGCCACACGGCCAGGTCGGGCTCGACATTGCTGCGGATGTTGGGGTCGTAGCTGATCAGGCTGCGCCGGTGCTCGCGCTCCACCAGCGCGCGCTGGGTGGCCGCCACCGGCTCCACCACCATGGCATAACTGCCGAAGTGGAAGGCCGTTGGCCTCGGCCGGGATGGCCGCCAGGTGCGCCGGTTGCAGCAGCCGGTCGGCACAGCCCTGGCCGTAGAAGGCATACGAGGGCACACCCTGCGCGTCCAGGCCGATCAGGCTGAGGGTGGTGGGCGCGTCCAGCCGGGCCACGGCGCGGCTGTCGATGCCCTCGTCGTGCAGGGCCTGCATCAGGCGCTCACCGGCAAAGCCGGTGCCGATGCCGCCACAAAAGCCCACCGGCTGGCCCAGCCGCGCCAGCCCCAGCGCCACATTGAACGGACTGCCGCCGATGCGGCCGTCAAAACCGATGCCGGTGGCGGTGTGGCCGGTGGCGAACACGTCGAACAAGGCTTCTCCACAAACGATGAACATGGGGGGTCTCCTGCGGGTTTTCCATTAATCAATCAACTTGATTTATTTAAACACAGTGCGCAGAATTGCGCCATCCGTTGGATCCCTGACGGAAGCGGCCCCAGCGAGCGGCCCACCACCAGTGGCCCCAGCCAGTGGCCCATGAACGACAGACTCAGGAGACAACCATGCGCACCCTCTTCATCGCTCCCCTGCTGACCTTGGCGGCCAGCGCCGCCTTCGCCCAGGCCCAGCCGGTGATCGGCCTGATCACCAAGACCGACACCAATCCCTTCTTCGTCAAGATGAAGGAAGGCGCAGAAGCTGCCGCCAAGGCCCAGGGTGCCAAGCTGTTGAGCGGCGCCGGCAAGACCGACGGCGACAACGCCGGCCAGATCGCCCACATGGAAAACATGATCGCCGCCGGCGCCAAGACCATCCTGATCACGCCCAGCGACAGCAAGGCCATCGTGCCGGCGCTGAAGAAGGCGCGCGACAAGGGCGTGATGGTGATTGCGCTCGACAGCCCCACCGACCCGGTGGACGCCACCGACGCCCTGTTCGCCACCGACAACTACCAGGCCGGCGTGCTGATCGGCCAGTACGCCAAGGCCGCACTGGCGGCATCGGCACCCGGCACGCCGGCCCGGATCGTGACGCTGGACCTGTTCCCCGGCCACCCGGTGGGGGCGCAGCGCCACAACGGCTTCCTCAAGGGTTTCGGCCTGCCCGCGCCCGACGCCAAGAGCAATGAACTGGGCAAGGCCGCCGAAGTGGTGTGCATGGCCGACAGCTTCGGCGACCGCGCCAAGGGCCAGACGGCGATGGAGAACTGCCTGCAGCGCGCCGGTGCGGTGAACGTGGTCTACACCATCAACGAACCCGCCGCCGCCGGGGCCTTCAATGCCTTGAAGAAGGCCGGCAAGGACAAGGGCGTGGTCATCGTCAGCGTCGACGGCGGCTGCGCCGGCATCGCCGACGTGGGCGCCGGCGTGATCGCCGCCACCAGCCAGCAATACCCGCTGAAGATGGCGGCCATGGGGGTAGAGGCCGGCATCGCCTACGCCAAGACCGGCAAGAAGGTGGCCGGCTACACCGACACCGGCGTCACCCTGATCGCCACCAAGCCCATGGCCGGGGTGGAGAGCAAGGACCTGAAGACCGGCACCGATCTCTGCTGGGGCAAGAAGTAGCCCAGCCCCGCAGCGGCTGACGCTGCGCCACCTCGATGGGGCAACCCCAGTGGCCCGGCCAAGCCGGTTCCACCGGGTCCATCTTGTCCATCTGGTCCACCTCGTCGCGCACCGCCCGACCGAGTTGCCCTTGCACGCCTGAACCACACCTGGGGTTGACATGAAACTTCCGCCCATCGGCCAGCTCGGCCCCTTCATCGCGCTGCTGATCGCCTGCGCCTTTTTCGCCACCCAGAGCCCCAACTTCCTGACCGGCGCCAACCTCAGCCTGGTGCTGCAGCAGGTGATGGTGGTGGGCGTGATCGCCATCGGCCAGACCCTGATCGTGCTGACCGCCGGCATCGACCTGTCCTGCGGCATGGTGATGGCGCTGGGCAGCATCGTCATGACCAAGCTGGCGGTCGAAATGGGCCTGCCCGCACCGCTGGCCATCCTGTGCGGCGTGGGGGTGACAGCGCTGTTCGGCCTGGTCAACGGCCTGCTGGTCACACGGGTCAAGCTGCCGCCGTTCATCGTCACCCTGGGCACCTTGAACATCGCCTTCGCCATCACCCAGCTGTATTCCAACGCGCAGACGGTGACCGATGTGCCGCCGATGATGACCTGGCTGGGCAACACCTTCTCCGTCGGCGGCACCGAGGTCGGCTTCGGCGTGGTGCTGATGATGGTGCTCTACCTGGGCGTGTGGTTCTGGCTGCGCGAGACCGCCGCCGGCCGCCATGTCTACGCGGTCGGCAACAACCCCGAGGCGACGCGCCTGGTGGGCATCCCCACCGACCGGGTGCTGCTGGGTGTGTACGTGCTGGCCGGCGTGTTCTACGGCATCGCCTGCGCTGCTGAGCGTGGCCCGCACCGGCGTGGGCGACCCCAACGCCGGCCAGACCGAGAACCTGGACGCCATCACCGCCGTGGTGCTGGGCGGCACCAGCCTGTTCGGCGGCCGCGGCATCATCATCGGCACGCTGGTCGGCGCGGTGGTCGTCGGCGTGCTGCGCAACGGCCTGACGCTGATGGGCGTGGCCTCGGTCTACCAGGTGCTGATCACCGGCATCCTGGTGATCCTGCGGTCGCCGTCGATCAACTGTCCCGCAAGGGTGCGCGCTGACATGGCCACCCCGCAGCCCACGTCGTCGCGTCCCCGCAAGGGGAACGCAGCGCGCTCGGCCGGCCGGCCGGGAGCCGATGCCAGGACCACAGATCGTGATGCAGGCCACCGGCCTGGTCAAGCGCTACGGCCAGGTCACCGCGCTCGACGGCGCCGACTTCGAACTGCGCGCCGGCGAGATCCTGGCCGTGATCGGCGACAACGGCGCCGGCAAGTCCAGCCTGATCAAGGCCTTGTCGGGCGCCACCATCCCCGACGAAGGCGAGATCCTGCTCGACGGCCAGCCGATCCAGTTCAAGAGCCCGATGGACGCCCGCCACGTCGGCATCGAATGCTGTCTACCAGGACCTGGCCGTGGCACCGGCGATGAGCATCGCCGAGAACCTGTTCCTGGGCCGCGAGCTGCGCCGCGCCGGCTTCCTGGGCCAGGTGCTGCGCATGCTGGACAAGAAGAAGATGCTGGAGACCGCCATCGCCCGCATGGACGACCTGAAGGTCGGCATCCGCTCGATGACGCAGGCGGTGGAGACGCTGTCGGGCGGCCAGCGCCAATGCGTGGCGGTGGCCCGCGCGGCGGCCTTTGCCGAGCATGTGGTGATCCTCGACGAGCCCACCGCGGCGCTGGGCGTCAAGGAGGGCAACATGGTGCTGGAGCTGATCCGCCGGGTGCGCGACAAGGGCCTGCCGGTGATCCTGATCAGCCACAACATGCCGCATGTGTTCGAGATCGCCGACCGCATCCACGTCGCCCGGCTGGGCAAGCGCGCCGCGGTGCTGAACCCGAAGAAGATCAGCATGAGCGACACCGTGGCGGTGATGACCGGCGCGATGCCGCCAGACCAGATTCCCGCCGAATGCCTGGCCTGAAGCCCTGACATGCGCAGCACCGCCACCTCCCAGCTGCCGGGCGCCGATGGCGACCGGCTCAAGCCCCGTGGCTCCAGCCAGGGCGGGCTGCGCCAGTACAACGAGCGCGTGGTGCTGCAGGCCATCCGCCTGCACGGCGCCCTGCCCGGCGCCGAGATCGCGCGGGTGACCCAGCTCACCGCGCAGACGATCTGCCTGATCACCAAGCGGCTGGACGCCGACGGCCTGCTGCTGCGCGGCGCGCCGCAGCGCGGCAAGGTGGGCCAGCCCTCGGTGCCGCTGTGGCTGAACCCGGACGGCGCGCTGGCCATCGGCATCAAGGTCGGCCGGCGCAGCCTGGACGTGCTGCTGGTCGACTTTGCCGGCGCGGTGCGCCAGCGCTGGACCGCCGACTACCGCTATCCCGAGCCCGACGCGCTGCTGGCCGAGATCGCGCGCGCGCCTGGCCGACATCCAGCGCCTGCTGCAGCCCGGCCGAACGGCGCGGGTGCAGGGCGTGGGCATCGCCGCGCCCTTCAACCTGGGCGGCTGGCAGACCTTGCTGGACATGCCGCGCCGACGTGGCCGCACGCTGGCCGGACACCGACCTGCGCGCCGGACGTGGCCGCGCTCACCGAACTGCCGGTGACGCTGGTCAAGGACACCGCCGCCGCCTGCGTCGCCGAGCTGGTGGCCGGCCGCGGGCGCAGCGTGCAGAGCTTTCTCTACGTCTTCGTCGACACCTTCATCGGCGGCGGCCTGGTGCTCGACAGCCAGCTGCGCGCCGGCCTGCACGGCAACGCCGGCGCCATCGGCTCGCTGCCGATGGCGCTGGCCGGCGACGGCCCAGGCCCCGCCGCAGCTGCTGAGCGTGGCCTCGCTGCTGAACCTGGAACAGCGCTATGGCCAGCACCGGCCTGGACGCCAGCGCCGCCGCCGATGACGCGGGCGCTGCAGGCGCCCTGGCTGCCGCACACCCAGGCCTGGCTGGCGGACGCGGCGGCTGCCATGGCGCTGGCCGTCAACAGCGCGGCCTGCCTGCTCGACCTGGAAAGCGTGATCGTCGACGGCTCGTTCAGCCGGCCGCTGCAGGCGGCCCTGGTGGCCAGCGCTGCAGCAGGCCATGGACCGCTACAACTGGGAGGGCGTCACCCGCCCGGCGCTGCTGCCGGGCAGCATCGGCTCGGACGCGCGGGCCCTGGGCGGCGCCCTGCTGCCGCTGCACGCCAACTTCTCGCCCGACCGCGAACTGTTCTTGAAGATCGCCGCCGCCTGAAGACGGGCCGCCCGGGTTCAGGCGTCAGGCGTCAGGCGTCAGGCGTCACGCGTCAGGCTTGACGTTGCCGTCCTTCACCACCTTGCGCCACTGCGCGATCTCGCTCTTGATGAAGTCGGTGAAGCGCTGCGCCGAGCCGCCGCCGTCCTCGGCACCGTACTGCGCCAGGCTGGCCATGCACGTCGGGCATGGCCAGCACCTTGTTGACGTCCTCGTTCATGCGCTGCGCCATGGCCGCCGGCAGCTTGCCCGGGCCGACCAGGCCGTACCAGGTGGTGGCCTCGAAGCCGGGGTAGCCCAGTTCGGCCATGGTCGGCACGTCGGGGTAGCTGGCCGCGCGCTTGGCGCGGGTCTGCGCAATCGCCACCAGCCGGCCGCCCTTCACATGCGGCGTGGCTGCGGTCATGGTCTCGAAGGCGTACTGGATCTGGCCACCGATCAGGTCGGTGATCACCGGCGCGCTGCCCTTGTAGGGCACGTGGATGGCGTCGACACCGGCGCGCTGCTTGAACAGTTCCAGCGCCAGGTGCTGGGCCGAGCCCGAGCCGGCCGAGCCGAAGCCGATCTGCCCCGGCTTGGCCTTGCACAGCGCCACGATGTCGGCCACGGTCTTGGCCGGCTGGCTGGTGTTGCAGACCAGCAGGTTGGGCGTGACACCGACCAGCGTGATCGGCGTGAAGTCGTTGATCGGGTCGTACTTCAGCTTGGGCTGCAGGCTGGGCGCCAGCGCATGGCTGTTGATGTGCGCCATCAGCAGCGTGCTGCCGTCGGCGGCTGCGTGGCCACGTAGTCGGCGGCCAGCACACCGGCCACACCGGCCTTGGTCTCGACGATGACCTGGGTGTTCCACAGTCACCGTCAGCTTGGCCGCGACGATGCGCGCCAGCGCGTCGGTGCCGCCACCCGGCGGGAAGCCGACGATGATGCGGATCGGGCCGCTCGGCAGGTTGCAGCGTCTGCGCGCGCAGGCCCGGCAGCGGCCAGGGCAGCGGCGCGCGCCGGCGGCGGCCTGCATCAGGGTGCGTCTTTGCATGGTGTCGTGTCTCCGAGGGAACTGGATCTGGTGGCGTGGGTTCAGGCAGCGGCTGCTGCGGCTGCTGCGGCTGCTGCGCTATGTGCGCCGGGTGCGCAGCGAAGTAGTCCATCGCCGCCAGCACGCCGCTGCCAGCGGTCGTCACGCCGGCCAGCTTCAAGCCCATCTCGACGCCCGACAGCGCCGCCATCAGCGTCAGGTCGTTGCAGTCGCCCAGGTGGCCGATGCGGAACATGCGGCCCTTGACCTTGCCCAGGCCGGTGCCCAGCGACAGGTCGAAGCGGCTGTGGATCAGCTGGCGCAGGGCGTCGGCGTCCACGCCCACCGGCGTGACGACGCCGGTGAGCACCGGCGAATACACCGCCGGGTCGGCGCACTGGATCGGCAGGCCCCAGGCCGCGCACGGCGCTGCGCACACCTTCGGCCCAGCGCTGGTGGCGCGCGAACACCGCCGGCAGGCCCTGTTCGAGCAGCATGTCCAGCGCTTCGCTCAGGCCGTACAGCAGGTTGGTGTTGGGCGTGTAGGGCCAGTAGCCGCTCTGCGTTCATCTCGACGATCTCGTCCCAGGCCCAGAAGCTGCGCGGCAGCGTGGCGGTCTTGCTGACGGCCAGCGCCTTCGGGCTGAGCGCGTTGAAGCTGATGCCCGGCGGCAGCATCAGGCCCTTCTGCGAGCCGCTGACGGTGACGTCCACACCCCAGGCGTCGTGGCGGTAGTCGGCGCTGGCCAGGCCCGAGATGGTGTCGACCATCAGCAGCGCCGGGTGCCCGGCGGCGTCGATGGCGCGGCGCACCGCGGCGATGTCGCTGGTGACGCCGGTAGAGGTCTCGTTGTGCACCACGCAAACCGCCTTGATGCGGTGGCCGCGCATCGGCGCGCAGGCGCTGCTCGATCAGGCCGGCATCGACGCCGCGGCGCCAGCCGCATGCGGCAGGCCGGTCTCGGCATCGGTGCCGGGCACGGACAGGAATTCGGGCTGCAGGCCCAGGCGCAGCGCCATCTTCTGCCACAGGCTGGCGAAGTGGCCGGTCTCGAACATCAGCACGCGCGTCGCCCGGGCTCATGGTGTTGGCCAGCGCGGCCTCCCAGGCGCCGGTGCCCGACGCGGGGTAGATGACCACCGGGTGCTGGGTCTGGAAGATCTGCTGCAGCCCGGCGATCACCTTCTTGCCCAGATGCGCGAACTCGGGGCCGCGGTGGTCGATGGTGGGCAGGCTCATCGCCCGCAGGATGCGGTCGGGCACCGGGCTGGGCCCGGGAATCTGCAGGAAATGGCGGCCGCTGGGGTGCTGGTCGAGCGCGATCATGGTGGCAGGTTCTCCGACGGCAGATGCGCCGAAGTTTTGCATACAAAATTCATTTGTCAAGTCGGATACTGGCTAGAATCAGCGCGCCATCAGCGCGTTCATTTTTGTATGCGAATAGGGCAGGCCTGCGTGGCTGACATCATCTCCATTCCGCGCCAGGTGCTGCACCAGGAAGTGGCCACGCGGCTGCGCCAGCGCATCGTCGAAGGCCGCATCGCGCCCGGCGCCAAGCTCAATGAACGCGAGCTGAGCGCGATCGCTGCAGGTGTCGCGCACGCCGCTGCGCGAGGCCATCAAGATGCTGGCCGCCGAAGGCCTGGTGGAGCTGCTGCCCAACCGCGGCGCGGTGGCTGCCAGCCTGTCCGCAGCAGGACGTGGCCGACACCTTCGAGGTCATCGCCGGGCTCGAAGGCCAGTCGGGCGAGCTGGCGGCGCAGCGCATCACGCCGACCGAGCTGGCCGAGATCCGCGCGCTGCACTACGAGATGCTGGCCGCCTTCACGCGGCGCGACCTGTCCGACCTACTACGGCTGAACGCGCAGATCCACACGCTGATCAACGCCGCCGCGCGCAACCCGGTGCTGACGCAGACCTGGCGCAAGGTCAACGCGCGGCTGCAGGCGCTGCGCTTCCGCTCCAACTTCGACGAAGCCAAGTGGCAGCGCGCGGTGCAAGAGCACGAACGCATGGTTGAACTGCTGGCCGCACGCGACGCCGAGGGCCTGCGCCGCGCTGCTGGTGCAGCACCTGCGAACACAAACGCGATGCGGTGCTCGAACTGATGCGCACCGGCGAACTCCACCCCGCCAAGGCCTCCGCATGATCGATACCCTGCAGCGCCGCCTGCGCACCGACACCCAGGGCGAGGTGCTGTTCGACGCCGCCGCGCGCGGCCGCTACGCCACCGACGCGTCGATCTACCAGCAGATGCCGGTGGGCGTGTTCGTGCCCAAGACGCCCGAGGACGTGGCCACCGCCCTGGCCATCGCCCGCGACCTGCAGGTGCCGCTGCTGCCACGCGGCGGCGGCACCTCGCAGTGTGGCCAGACCACCGGCGCGGCGCTGGTCATCGACAACAGCAAACACCTGCGCCGCCTGCTGGCCTTCGACCAGGCGGCGATGACGGCCGAGGTCGAACCCGGCATGGTGCTGGACCACCTCAACGCCGCGCTGAAGCCGCATGGCCTGTGGTTCCCGGTGGACGTGTCGACCAGCGCGCAGGCCACGCATCGGTGGCATGGCCGGCAACAACAGCTGCGGCAGCCGCAGCATCGCCTACGGCAACATGGTGCACAACGTCGCTGGCATCAACGCCTGGCTGGCCGACGGCACTGCTGCGGCATTCGGCCCGCTGGCCGGCCTGGGGGTGCGGGAGCGCGCCATCGCCGACCTGTGCGCGGCTTGGCCGAGCAGCCTGCGCCCGCAGATCGAAGAACACTGGCCCAAGGTGCTGCGCCGGGTGGCCGGCTACAACCTCGACATCTTCCAGCCGCAGAGCGAACGGCCCTACACCGCCGACGGCAGCGTCAACCTGGCGCACCTGCTGGTCGGCAGCGAGGGCACGCTGGCGGTCTACAAGTCGCTGCAGCTGCGGCTGAGCCCGCTGCCACGCGCCAAGGTGCTGGGTGTCGTCAACTTCAGCAGCTTCTACCAGGCGATGGACGCGGCGCAGCACATCGTCCAGCTGCTGCCGACGGCGGTGGAACTGGTCGACCGCACGATGATCGAGCTGAGCCGCGCAGAACCCGGCCTTCCGGCCGGTCATCGAGACGGCGCTGATCAGCGTCGACGGCCAGGCGCCTGCAGCCATCCTGCTGGTGGAATTCAGCGGCGACGACAAGACCGCGCTGCTGCGCCAGCTGGACGCGCTGGTCGAGCTGATGGCCGACCTGGGCCTGCCCGGCAGCGTGGTGCGCATGGAAGCCGACGCGCCGCAGAAGGCGCTGTGGGACGTGCGCAAGGCCGGCCTCAACATCATGATGAGCCTGAAGGGCGACGGCAAGCCGGTCAGCTTCATCGAGGACTGCGCCGTGCCGCTGCCGAATCTGGCCGAATACACCGAGGCGCTGACCGAGGTCTTCCGCAAGCACGGCAGCCGCGGCACCTGGTATGCCCATGCCTCGGTGGGCACGCTGCATGTGCGGCCGATCCTGGACATGCGCCAGAGCGGCGTGCACGGCGGCGCCGCCAAGATGCGCGCCATCGCCGAAGAAGCCAGCGCGCTGGTGCGCAAATTCAAGGGCGCCTACAGCGGCGAACATGGCGACGGCCTGTGCCGCGGCGAGTGGATCGAGTGGCAGTTCGGCAGCCAGATCAACGCCGCCTTCCGCGCCATCAAGGACCACCTGGACCCGGGCAACCTGCTGAACCCGGGCAAGATCATCGACCCGCCGAAGATGGACGATGCATCGCTGTTCCGCTTCCCGCCCAGCTACAAGACCATCCCGCTCAAGCCGGTGTTCGACTGGTCGGCCTGGAACGTGCAGAACGACCCGGTGACCGAAGCCACCACCGCGCCAGGCACCGGCGGCGACAACACCGGCGGCCTGGCCAAGGCGGTGGAGATGTGCAACAACAACGGCCATTGCCGCAAGTTCGACGCCGGCACCATGTGCCCCAGCTACCGCGTCACACGCGACGAGCAACACCTGACGCGCGGACGCGCCAACACCCTGCGGCTGGCGCTGTCGGGCCAGCTGGGCCCCGACGCCTTCACCGGCGACGCGGTGGCCGACACCATGGACTTGTGTGTCGGCTGCAAGGGCTGCAAGCGCGACTGCCCCACCGGCGTCGACATGGCCAAGATGAAGCTGGAGTGGACCGCACACCACCGTGCCCGCCACGGCCACACGCTGCAAGACAAGCTGCTGGCGCGCCTGCCCGACCTGGTGCACACCGCCAGCCGCCTGCCCTGGCTGTTCAATCTGCGCGACAAGCTGCCCGGCGCAGCCGCACTGACTGAACGCTGGCTGGGGCTGTCGGCCAAACGCTCGCTGCCGGCCTTCCGCAGCGACACCTTCTGGGCCGCTGCGCCGGGCCTGCAACTGGCCACCCGCGACGAAGCCCTGGCCGCGCCCAAGTCGGTGGTGCTGTTTGTCGACACCTTCAACGGCAGTTTCGAGACCGAAAACGCCACCGACGCCGTGCGTGTGCTGCAGGCAGGCGGCTATGCGGTGCACGTGGCGCGCAAGGCCGGTGGCCACCTGTGCTGCGGCCGGCCGCTGCTGGCCGCCGGCATGCCCGACGCCGCCAAGGCCAAGGCGCGTGAGCTGCTGGACGCCTTGCTGCCCTTTGCCAAGGCCGGCATCGCCATCGTCGGCCTGGAGCCATCGTGCCTGCTGACCATGCGCGACGAAATGCTGGTGATGGGCCTGGGCGACGACGCCCAGCTGCTGGCCGGGCGCGCGCTGTTGCTGGAGGAGTTTCTCGCTGCCGAGGCCCTGGCCGGCCGCTTTGCGCCGGCCTTCAAGCCCGCAGCGCAGCCGATGCTGGTGCATGGCCATTGTCACCAGAAAGCCTTTGGCGCCATGCCGCCAGTGCTGGACGTGCTGAAGCTGATCCCGGGCGCCCAGCCCACGCTGATCGAAAGCTCCTGCTGCGGCATGGCGGGCAACTTCGGCTACGAGGCCAAGCACCATGCGGTGTCGATGCAGATGGCCGAACTGAGCCTGCTGCCGGCCGTGCGTGCCGCCCCCGGGGCCACCATCGTCGCCGACGGCACCAGTTGCCGGCACCAGATCGCCGACGGCGCGGCCCGCCAGGCGGTGCATGTGGCGCGGGTGCTGGCAGCGCACCTGGCCTGATCGGGCAGCAAGGCCCAGGCCGCAGCGCCAGCAGCGCCAGCACCGCCCAGGCCGGGGATGGGCAAGGCCGTGCCGCTGCGCCACACTGTCGGCCAGCAGCAGCCAAGGCCCGCACCATGCAACAGCCCACCCGCGGTTTCACCCTGATCGAGCAAGTGGTCGCCATCGCCTTGGTGGGCACGGTCTCGGCCACCGCCCTGCCCGCCTTCACCGCGCTGCGGGCCCAGGTCGATGCCACGGCGCTGTCCAGCCTGGCGGCCTCGGCCAGTTCGGCCATGCTGCTGAACCAGGCGGCCTGCATGCTCAGCCAGCAACAGGCGGTGCCTGGCAAATGCCTGCCGGTGCGCCATTGCGCCGATGTGGCGGCGCTGCTGATCGGCGGCGTTCCGCCGGGCTACCAGGTGCTGCCCAAGCCTTTGCAGGGGCAAGACCAACATTGCCAGCTGCAGCAGGTGCAGGGCGGCCAGACCGCTGCCTTCTACGCCATGGCCACCGGCGGCTGAGCCGCAGGTCAAGCTTCAGTCGGACACCAGTCCGACATCAATCCGACATCAATCCGACATCAGTCCGACATCAGCTGCAGCAGGCTGGGGCCGCGGCCCACATCGGGTGTTTCAGGCGCTGACCAGGTCACGCCTTCTTCAGCCGCCCAGCGCGCCAGGCTGCCATCGTCCAAGGCGCGGCCAATCACCGCATCCAGCGCCGGGCGCACCGTGCTGTCGCTGGCCAGGGTGACAAAGCCCAGGTTCAGGCCCAAGGGCCGGCGCCAGCCGGCAGCCACCAACTGGGCACCCGGGTGCTGCACCCGCCAGCCGTCAAACAGCGCCAGCGGCGTCAGCAGGGCATCAAAGCGCGGCGGCGCGCCTGCCGCCGGCTTGGCCAGTTCATCGAGCGGGCTCTCACGCTGGTTCAGCGTCACCACCCGGTTGCGCAGGGCGCCAAACTTCCAGCCCATGGCCACCGACCCGCCCAATGTGCCGGCCACCGCGCCCAGCTTGCGCTCGCCCAGGTCGTTCAGGCTGGCCAGTGGCGCTGCGCCAGCGGGCAGCACCACCCCCAGCACGGCGCTGATGTAGCCCCGGCTGGGTGCCATGGCCTGCAGCGTGGTGTAGGGCCGCTCCCGCTTGCGTTTGGCACCGGGGTAGTCGGGCGTGCGCGCCGTGGCCCGGGTCGGCGGGCCGAACTCGCCGGTCATCAAGGGAAAGCCGGAGACCGCGTCACACACCCCGGCGGCCAGCAAGGCCGCCACCTCGTGGGTGAAGGTGCTTTCCTTCTCGTAGGCGGTTTCGAAGGGCACCACCTTGAGCGGCCGGCCCAGCGCATCGGCCGCCGCTTTGGCAATGCGCAGGTCGAGCCCGCGCGGCTGATCGGCCACCAGATGCGACAGCGGCGGATTGTCGGCCGCCACACACACGGTCAAGGCGACGGGCTGGGCCAGTGCGGCACTGCTTGCGCCCAGCAGGGCAATGCCAGCCAGCAAGCGCAGCATCTCAGTTCTCCTTGCCGCCGCGGCTGCCAACATAGGCCCACAGCACGGCGATCTGTTCCGCGGTCAGCGCGTCCTTGAACGAGGGCATGTTGCCCTTGCCGTTGAGCACGCTGTGCTGGAAGCGCTCCGCCTGCTCGACCGGGAACTTGCGCAGGTCGTAGATGGTGGTGCCGGAATTGACCATGTTGCGGCCGTGGCACTGGGCACAGGTGCGGTGGTACTGCTCCTGGCCGGCCTCGATCTGCGCCAGTTCGAACTTGCCGGGCGCTGCCTGCGCCAGCGTGGCCATGGGCAGCGCGAGCAACAGCAGCCACCCCGTGCACACGCCAAACCAGAGCAGGCCGGCGCTGTGCACGCGGCTTGGCCGGGCCACTGCCGGCGCCCACCGGCGGGAAAGCGCCCAAGGCGCTGCTGGACAAGATCATTTCAGTGCAAAGGTCCAGACCGAGCCGCCACCGGGGGTGGCTGCCATGCGCTCGTCGCCGAGCAGGGCCCAGACGCCACCGGCACCGGCGGTGATGGTGACGTACTGCTTGCCCTGGTGCTCCCAGGTGACCGGCAGGCCGATGATGCCGGTGCCGACATTGAACTCATAGAGCTTCTTGCCGTTGCTGGCATCGACCGCCATGAACTCGCCCGTGGCCGCGCCGGTGAACACCAGGTTGCCAGCGGTCGACAAAGTGCCGGCCATGCTGGGCTGGCCCGGCCAGGCCATCTGCCACTTGCTCTTGCCGGTCATCGGGTCGATGGCGCTCAGGTAGCCGTGCGGCTGGTCCTTGGGCATCATCACGCCGCGGAAGTTGACGCCCAGGTACCACTCGCCGCGCTTGTACTCGGGCTTGGCCAGCTGGTAGGGCCAGGCGATGTTCAGCGTGTTGGCATAGGCCAGGCCCGTGGCCGGGTTCCAGCTCATCGGCGTCCAGTTCTTGCCGCCCAGCACCGACGGCCAGACCATCTCGTCGCCACCGGCGCGGATGCTCTTGGTCACCTGGCTTTCCACCGGCCGGCCGGTGGCCATGTCGATCTTGTCGGCCCAGTTCACCTTCACATACGGGTTGGCGGCCAGCAGCTTGCCGTTGGTGCGGTCCAGCACATAGAAGAAGCCATTGCGGTTGGCCTGTGCCAGCACCTTGCGCGGCTTGCCGTCGATCTTCATGTCGACCAGCATGCCCACCTCGGTGGCGTCGTAGTCATAGGGGTCGTTGGGGCTGAACTGGTAGTGCCAGACCAGCTCGCCGGTCTTGGGGCGGATGGCCACCACCGAGCACGATGTACAGGTTGTCGCCCATGCGCACCGTGGGGTTCCAGGGGCCGGCATTGCCGGTGCCCCAGTACACCAGGTCCAGTTCGGGGTCGTAGGCGCCGGTCAGCCAGGTGGGCGCGCCACCCTTGGCATGGGTGTCGCCGGGCCAGGTGTCGCCGCCCTTCTGGTCGGGTGCGGCGGTGGTGTAGAACTTCCACAGGTGCTTGCCGGTGGCCGGGTCCCAGCCGTCGATGAAGCCGCGGGTGCCGTATTCACCACCGGCAATGCCGGTGATCACCACACCGCCGGCCACCAGCGGGGCGCTGGTCATCGCATGGCCGTCCTGGTAGTTGGCGGCCTTCATCTTCCACAGGTCTTGCCGGTCTTGGGGTCCATGGCCATGACATGGGCGTCCAGCGTCGACGCGGAACAGCTTGCCGTCGTAGATGGCCACGCCGCGGTTCAGGATGCCGCAACAGGCGTACTTGAAGACGTCCTGCGGCAGCTCGATCTCCTGCTTCCACAGCTGCTTGCCGGTCAGCGGGTCCAGCGCCACGGTGCTGTTGAAGGTGGTGACGTACATCACCCCCTCGTGGATGATCGGCTGGCTTTCCTGGCCCTGCGGGTTGTTCAGGCTGTAGCTCCAGGCCGGCTGCAGCTTGGCCGCGTTGCCGGCGTTGATCTGCTTGAGCGCGCTGTAGCGCTGGTTGTTGTAGCCCATGCCATAGGTCAGCACGTCACCGGGGGTGGTGGCGTCGGCCTTCAGTGCGGCGTCAGACTGCGCCTGCACCGGCGCAGCCACCAGGGATGCCAGGGCCGCACTGGCGGCCAGCCATCGGGTGATGTTCATGGGTCTTGTCTCCTCGGGTGGGGTTGGTCCGTGTCGTCACGGCCGTCGGGACTGTGTCCCGCCCATGCATGGTGGAGGTTTGCAACAGCGCTGTCCACGTGTCTCGGGTTGGTACGGGCTGGGTTATCCCCAGTGCCCCCGGGTTCAAGGGCTTGCCTACAGTGCGGGCAGCACGCGGGGCAGGCGTGCACGGCATCACGCTGTTGCAGCGTGCAACACCGCCAGCCGGTCGGCGCGCCACCCACAGGACACCCATGACCAGCCACCTTGAACTGCAGGCCCGGTTGCAGACCGTGCGCGGCCACTACCGCGTCAGCCCCTGGATCCAGCCGCTTGGCGACGAAGCGCCGCTGCTGCGCTCGTGGCAGCGCTGCCGCGATGCCGGCATGCGCGAACACGAACGGGTCAACTTCGAGCTGGTGTCGCGCTCCATGCTGGCGGCGCTGGACGATGAACACGGCGCGCTGGTGCGGGCCGCGCAGCCTGAGACCCAGCGCCTGGCGCAGGCCCTGCGCGGCACCGGCAGCACGGTGCTGATGTTCAACGCCCGCGGCGTGGTGATCGACCGGCTGTGCCACGAGGCCGCCACGCCCAGCGTGCTGCTGCAGGCCACCCGCAAGGGCGTGAACCTGGCCGAGCGCTGCATCGGCACCAGTGCACCGGCCATTGCCCTGGCCGAGGGCTTGCCCTATCTGGTGGGGCGTGACGCGCACTTTTTCGACAACGTGCGGCCCTTCTTCTGCGTGGCAGCACCGATCGACGGCCCCGACGGCCAGCGCCTGGGCGCACTCGACATCACCAGCTACGACCAGGTGCCCGGCTTCGACGTGTTTTCGCTGGTGATGGACGCTGCCGCCGCCATCGAAAACAGCCTCTTCGCGCCGGGCCCGGACCGGCTGCTGGTGCACTTCCACCCGCGGCAGGAACTGCTGGGCACGCCGCTGGAGGGCCTGCTGCAGGTGGACGCAGCCGGCCTGGTGACCGGCAGCAACCGGCAAGCCGCGCGGTTGCTGTGCATGCCGCGTGCGGCGCTGCAGGGCATGGCCTTCGGTGCGCTGTTCGACCGCCGGCTGCAAGCCCTGTTTGCCCAACCGGCGCGCCAGCGTGCCGACCTGGTGGAAATGCAGACCCATGTGGGCCTGCAGGTGATGGCGCGCTTCGAGGGTGAAGCCGCCCGCGATGGCGCCCGCCAGCTGCTGGGCCAGGACAGGGGCAGCGTGGCCGCAGCCGATGGCCTGCCGGCGCCGGCCAGCCTGCACGCACTGGAATGCCAGGCCATTGAACGCACGCTGGCCGCACTGGGCGGCAATGTGTCGGCCACCGCCAAGGCGCTGGGCATCAGCCGCAACACCATCTACCGCCGGCGCCAGGCGCTGACCGGCCAGCGCGCAGCGCCGGCCGACAGCCAGGCCTCCGCGGCGGCCTCAACCTAGGCGCGTGGGCGGCAGAACACCAAGACCATGGTTCTTGTAATGCTGTAATTACAGGATTACAGTGCTGGCATGGCAGATCCCATCCCTTTGCACGGCACCAGCTTGCACGACGGCGTCGCCAGCCAGCTGCGCGAACTGGTGTTCCAGCATGCGCTGGCGCCCGGCTTGTTCATCGATGAACTGGCACTGGCGGCGCGCTGGCAGATCAGCCGCACGCCCTTGCGCGAAGCCCTGAAAGTGCTGGCCGCCGAGGGCCTGGTCGAACTGGTGCCGCGCCGCGGTGCCCGGGTGGTGGCCCTGACCGATGCCGATGCCGAACAGCTGTTTCCGGTGATGGCCATGCTGGAGGGACGCTGCGCACTGGAAGCCACCCAGCGCGCCAGCATCGATGACCTGGCCGCACTGCAGGCCCTGCACGATCGGCTGGAGCGCCACGCTGCAGCCGCCGACATCGATGGTTACTACCGTGCCAACCACGACTTCCATTCCCTGGTGCAGCAGGTGGCCGCCAACCGCTGGCTCGACCGTGCCACCGGCGACCTGCGCCGCTTCATGCGCTTGTGGCGCGGCCGCCAGCTGCGCCTGCCTGGCCGCATCAGCGCGTCGCTGAACGAACACCGGGTGCTGATGGACGCGATGCAGCAGCGCGACGCCGAACGCGCTGCGCGCGCGATGCACGACCACCTGATGGCCCAGCTGACGGCCCTGAAGGCCCTGCAGACATTGGAAGCACAGGCTCAACATGGCTAGATCCACACGCCCTGCCGACCGCCTGCTGCGGCCGCTGCTGCAAGATTGCCGCCACCTGCTGTCCGAGCGCGGCGAAGCCAACGGCCCGGGCATCGCTGCCGGCATCGTGCGGCAGATCGACGCGCTGGGCGACGACGCCCGCACCGGCTTCTTCGACCACCTGGCGCGCGATTTTTCGCCCGACCCGCAGCAGGTGCTGGCGGCCGCACTGGCCTATGCCAAGGCGCCGACAAACAACGCCCACCTGATCGCGCTGACCCAGACGGCCGAGCCGCCGCGCCAGGAACTGTTCCGCCGCCTGAACCGCACACCGGGCGGCACCGCCGGCGCTGGTGCGGCTGCGCCGCGCCCTGCTGGAGCGGCTGCCCACGCACCCGGCCCTGCAGGGCGTGGAGCACGACATGCTGCACCTGCTGGGCAGCTGGTTCAACCCCGGCTTCCTGCAGATGCGCAAGGTCGACTGGAATTCACCGGCACAGCTGCTGGAACAGATCATCCACCACGAGGCGGTGCACGAGGTCGACGGCTGGGACGACCTGCGCCGCCGCCTGCAGCCCGACCGCCGCTGCTTTGCCTTCTTCCACCCGCAACTGCCCGACGAGCCGCTGATCTTTGTCGAGGTGGCGCTTGCTGCCCGAGATGGCCGGCGCCATCGCGCCGCTGATCGACAAGAAGCAGCACACCGCTGCCGCCAGAGCAGTTCAAGGTGGCGGTGTTCTATTCGATCAGCAACTGCCAGCCCGGGCTGCGCGGTGTGTCGATGGGCAACTTCCTGATCAAGCGGGTGGCCGAGCAGCTCAAGCGCGAGCTGCCGCAACTGCGCAGTCTTCTGCACCCTGTCGCCCATCCCCGGGCTTGATGGGCTGGCTGCACAAGGCCCTGGACGCCGGCCAGGTCGGCAGCGCCCTGGCCGGCCTGCCGGCAGCGGCCACCGAACGCGCGCTGCATGCCCTGGCCTTGCTGCGTGAAGCAGCCGGCCCCGACCTGCAGGCGCTGACCCAAGCCGGCAGCGCTGGCCGCCTGCCAGCCGACGCCCACCATGCGCTGTGGCGCCTGGCCGCGCAGTACCTGGTGCACCGCAGCCCGCAGCCCGGCGGCGACCCGGTGGCCCGCTTCCACCTCGACAACGGCGCCCGGCTGGAGCGGCTCAACGCCCAGGCCAACCTGTCGCCCAAGGGGCTGAAACAGTCGGCCGGGCTGATGGTGAACTACCTCTACGACCTGGCGCGCATCGAGACCTGCCACGACAAATTTGTACATGGCCGGGTGGTACATTCCCGCGCCCTTTCTGCCCTGCTCTGACCGATCCAGCCAACGACAACGGGCGCGACAGCCCGCCACCCCAACCCGGAGACAAGCCGATGAAGACCCCCAACGCCCGCCGTGCCTGGCTCACCGCTGCCGCCCTCAGCCTGCTCGCACCCTGGCAGGCTGCCTCGGCGCAAGCCTGGCCCACCAAGCCGGTGAACATCGTCGTGCCCTTCCCGGCCGGCGGCGGCACCGACGCCTTCGCCCGCCCGCTGTTTGCCGCGATGACCAAGAACAGCGGCAAGCAGTTCGTCATCGACAACAAGGGTGGCGCCGGCGGCACCCTGGGCGCCGGGCTGGCCGCCCGCGCAGCACCCGACGGCTACAACTTCTTCATGGGCGCGGTGCACCATGCCATCGCGCCATCGATGTACCCCAAGCTCGACTACCAGCTGGAGAACGACTTCATCCCGGTCGGCCTGATCAGCAGCGTGCCGCAGGTCATCGTGGTCAACCCGCAGAAGGTGCCCGCCACCGACCTGAAGGGCCTGCTGGAATTTCTGCGCAAGAACCCCGGCAAGCTGAACTTCGGCTCGGCCGGCAACGGCACCTCGCACCACCTGGCCGGTGAGCTGTTCAAGCTGCAGACCAAGACCTTCATCACCCACATCCCCTACCGCGGCGCCGGCCCGGCGCTGCAGGACCTGATCGCCGGCCAGGTCGACATGATGTTCGACGGCCTGGGCTCGTCGGCCGCGCACATCAAGAACGGCCGCATCAAGGCGCTGGCGGTGGCCTCGTCCGCCCGCGCGCCCGGCTTCCCGGACGTGCCCACCAGCACCGAAGGCGGCGTGCCGACCTACCAGGTCGCCACCTGGTACGGCTTGTGGGCGCCCAAGGGCACGCCGCAGGCCGCCATCGACGCGATGACCGACCGAGATGAAGAAGGCGCTGGACAGCGACGAGCTCAAGGCCGCCTGGGCCGGCCTGGGCGCCAACCCGCCCAATGTCTGGGGGCCGGACTTCGGCCGCTTTGTCGGCAGCGAGGTCAAGCGCTGGGCCGAGGTGGTCAAGGGCTCTGGCGCAAAACTGGATTGACCCCCCGATGCGCCTGCGCGCCCCCCAGGGGCGCCCCAGGGCCCGGCAGCCGGTTCCGCGGCGGCCGTTTGGTTTGGAGCACTTGCCAATGAGCACCCTCAATCAAAATCTCTTCAGTGCTCTGCGCGCGGCCTTTCCGGCCGACCTGGGGGCCACCGCCATCGAGGTGGCCGACGGCCCCAACGCCGGCGCGCACTACAGCTGGGCCGACCTGGAGCGTGGCACGGCCATGCTGGCCAACCTGCTGCAGAGCCTGGGCCTGCCGGCCGGCAGCCGGGTGGCGGTGCAGACCGAGAAGAGCGTGGAAGCGCTTGATGCTGTACCTGGCCGTGCTGCGGGCGGGTTATGTGTTCCTGCCGCTCAACACCGCCTACCAGGCCGCCGAGATCGGCTACTTCATCGGCAATGCCGAGCCGGCGGTGGTGGTGTGCGCGCCCAAGAACTTTGCCTGGGTCAGCCGCATCGCCTTTCGCGCCGGCAGCAGCCATGTGTTCACCCTGGGCGAAGCGCGCGACGGCAGCCTGCTGGAACGCGCCGCCGCCCAGCCCGACCAGCACAGCGCCCGCCCAGGTGCAGCCGATGACCTGGCCGCCATCCTCTACACCAGCGGCACCACCGGGCGCAGCAAGGGCGCGATGCTGAGCCACGGCAACCTGCTGAGCAACGCGCGCACGCTGAAGACCTACTGGGACTGGCAGCCCGATGACGTGCTGATCCACGCGCTGCCGATCTTCCATGTGCACGGCCTGTTCGTGGCCAGCCACGGCGCGCTGCTCAATGGCAGCAAGATGGTCTGGTTCGGCAAGTTCGACCCCAAGGCCACCATCGCCCGCATGGCCGGCGCCACGGTGATGATGGGCGTGCCCACGCTGTATGTGCGCATGCTGGCCGAGCCCACGCTGACGCGCGACGCGGTCAAGACCATGCGCCTGTTCGTCAGCGGCTCGGCCCCGCTGCTGGTGGAGACCTTCGACGCCTGGACCGCGCGCACCGGCCATGTGCTGCTGGAGCGCTACGGCATGAGCGAGACGGTGATGCTGACCAGCAACCCCTGCCGCCCGGCCGACGGCGCGCGCCGGCGCGGCACCGTGGGCCCGGCCCTGCCCGGCGTGCAGCTGCGGGTGGTGGACGACAGCGGCGCGCCCTGCCCGGCCGGCAGCATCGGCCACATCCAGGTGCGTGGCCCGAACGTGTTTGCCGGCTACTGGCGCATGCCCGAGAAGACCGCCGAAGAATTCACCGCAGACGGCTGGTTCAAGACCGGCGACGTGGGCATGGTGGCGGCCGACGGCTACGTCACCATCGTCGGCCGCAGCAAGGACCTGATCATCAGCGGCGGCTACAACATCTACCCGGCCGAGATCGAAGGCTTCCTCAACGACATGCCCGGCGTGGCCGAATCGGCGGTGATCGGTGTGCCGCACCCCGACTTTGGCGAAGGCGTGGTGGCGGTGGTGGTGGCCCAGCCCGGCGCCACGCTGGATGGGCCGGCGATGATCGCCCAGCTCAAGGCCAGCATCGCCAACTTCAAGGTGCCCAAGCACCTGTTCGTGGTCGCCGACCTGCCGCGCAATGCCATGGGCAAGGTGCAGAAGAACCTGCTGCGCGACCAGCACCAGGGCTTGTTCCGCTGAGCGCGGCTGCGCCGGGCCGGTGCGTACGCACTGGCTCAGGCGCCCCCGTCCTGCGCCTTGGCAAAGCGCGCATCGCGCCAGGCAATCGCCGCGCGCATGCCGCGCTCCGTGCCACGTCCATGAAGGCGCGCTTGTCGGGCGAGCCATGGCTTTCAATCGTGTGGTCGATGTCCAGCGCCATGCGCAGCGCGGTCGGCATGCCCTGGATGTCGTAGGTGCGGTTCAGCGCCTTCTTGGTCTGCGCCACCAGGTTCGGGTCCATCAAGGCGATGCCGCGTGCGGTGCGCAGCGCCTCGGCCAGGTGGGTGCCCGGCGCCACCACCCGGCTGACCAGGCCCATGGCCAGGGCCTCGGCCGCCGGGATGCGGTCGTCGGCCGACAGGATGATGCGCTTGGCCTGCTTGGGGCTGGTCATCCAGGGCAGCAGCAAGGTGACGATGCCGGCGCCGAACTTCAGCTCGGGCTCGCCGAAGCTGGCATCGGCGTCGGCGATGGTGATGTCGCAGGCCATGGCCAGCTCGAAGGCGCCGGCCAGGCAGGCGCCATGCACCGCCGCGATGGTGGGCTTGGGGCTGTTCCAGAACCGCATCGTGGTGTCGAAGTCCAGGTCGAGGATGGCGCGCCACACCGCATCGCCCTTCGGGCTGCTGGTCCATCTGCGCCTTCAGGTCGAAGCCGGATGAAAACGCCCGGCCGGCACCGCTGACCACGATCACCCGCACCTCGGCGTCGGCCTCGGCCCGGTCCATCGCGGTGTTGATCTCCTGCAGCGCGCCGGCATGCAGCGCATTCAGCCGCTCGGGCCGGTTCAGGGTGAGCTGGGCCACATGGTCGGCCACGGCGTAGTCGATGAAGGTGAAGGGCATCGCAGGGCTCGGTGGGGGTTCGGTGGGGCTTCGGTGGGGATTGGGTGCAGGTTGGGACCAGGGCAGCGGCGCAGGGCAGTGCCAAGGCTCAGGCCGGCAGTGGCTGGGTCTGGCCGGCGGCCAGCAGCGCCGCCAGCGCGCCGCGGTCGGCCTTGCCGGTGCGGCCCAGTGGCAGGGCAGCGGCCAGGTGCCAGACATCGGGGAGCTTGAATTTTTCCAGCCGGCCGTCCAGGTGCGCACGCAGCATGGCCACAGTGACCGCACTGCCGCTGCGTGGCACCACCAGCACATGGATGCGCTCGCCCAGCAAGGCATCGGCCACGCCCACCACCATGGCGGCAGCCACGTCGGGGTGGGCGCTGAGCGCCTGCTCCACTTCCACCGGCGTGAGCTTGTGGCCACCCCGGCTGATCAGCTCCTTCTGGCGTCCCATCAGCGAGACCAGGCCGTCTGCATGCTGGCAGGCCAGGTCGCCGGTGCGGAACCAGCCGTCCTGGAAGGCAGCGGCCGTGAGCGCCGGCGCGTCCAGATAGCCGGCCAGCAGGAAGGGGCTGCGCAATTGCAGTTCGCCCACCACGCCGGGCGCCACCGCCTGGCCAGCGGCGTCGGCAATGCGGTGCTGCACCTGCGGTGACGGCCGGCCGATGCAGCCAGGGCGCTGGGCGTAGTCGGCCGGAAAGGCAAAAAAATCGCAGGTCGATGTTTCGGTCAGCCCGTAGATGTCGACCAGCGCCGTGCTGGCGAAACGCTGGCGCAGGGTGTCGGCCAGGGACAGGCCCAGCAGTTCCCCACCGATCAGCATCTGCCGCAGATCACCCTGCTCGGCCACCTGCTGCAGGGCCGGGCCCAAGGCGGGGTCGGCCAGCACCATGCGCATCATCGTGGGCACCAGGCCGACCTGGGTGATGCGCTGCGCCGCCAGCGTGGCCAGGAAATCGGCCGCGTCGAACTTGGGCGCCAGCACCAGCAGGCCGCCCTGCAGCAAGGTCAACAGGCCCACCCACAGGCCGAAGCCGAAGCTCAGGTTCAACACCAGCAGGGTGCGGTCGCTGCGCTGGAAGTGCAGCAGCTGCTGGATCTGCTGCAGCTTGCCGGCAAAGGCCGCATGGCTGAGCACCACCCCCTTGGGCACACCGGTGGAGCCGGAGGTGAAGATGATGAAGGCGGCGCCCGCCAGCAGCGGCCGTGGTGGCGGCGGGGTGGTGCCCCAGCGCAGCAGGTGCGCGCCAGCAGTGGCGCCAACCGGCAAGGTGACCGGCAGGTCGGCCGGCAGGTCGGTCACCGGCGCGTCCACCAGCCCATCGGGCAGATCCAGCCCCAGGCGGGCACCGGTGCGCTGTTGCAGGCTGGCCAGCAGCGCCGGGGGCGTGCTGCGGTGCACCGCCACCACCACCCCACCCGCCAGCCACACGGCCAGCAGGGCGGCCAGATCACCCGGCTGGTTGGACACCAGCACCAGCACCGGCTCGTCAGCCTGCAGGCCCGCCGTGCGCAGCTGGGCCGCCACCGCCACCGCGCTGGCCGCCAGGGCGCGGTAGGACAGCACCGCCCCCGGCGCCTGCAAGGCCGGCGCGTCACCCCAGCGGCGGCAGGCCTGCAGCAGGGCGCTGCCCAATCCATCCGGCATGGGGTGTTGCGTCATGCCCGTGATCTTGCGTTCCGGCAGGCCGCGCCGCCATTGCCGAAAACGCCCAGGCACTGCGTGCAGCGCTGCAGCCTGGCGCGGCGAGAATCGACGCTGGCTTTCAGGTTCAACACACAGGGCACCCCATGGACAAAGCATTCGACATCGTCGTGCATGGCGCCACCGGCTTCACCGGCCGGCTGGTCATCGAATACCTGCTGGCCCGCGCCGACACCGGTCTGCGCTGGGCCATGGGCGGGCGCAGCCTGGACAAGCTGGCCGCCGTGCGCGACGCCGTGGGCGCACCGGCCGACACGCCGCTGGTGGTGACCGACAACGACGACCCCGCCAGCCTGGCCGCGCTGATGGCCTGCACCCGCCTGGTGCTGACCACGGTGGGGCCCTACCAGCTGTACGGCAGCGCGCTGGTGCAGGCCTGCGCCAGCCACGGCGTGGACTATGTCGACCTGTGTGGTGAGCCGGCCTGGATGCGCCAGATGATCGACGCCCACCAGGCGGCCGCGCAGGCCAGTGGCGCGCGCATCGTGTTTTCCTGCGGCTTCGATTCCATCCCCTTCGACCTGGGTGTGCTGATGCTGCAGAACGAGATGGTCCAACGCCATGGCGCGCCGGCGCCACGGGTGCGTGGCCGGGTGCGCAAGATGAAAGGCACCTTCTCGGGCGGCACCGCCGCCAGCCTGAAGGCCACCATGGCCGCTGCGGCCGACCCGCACGGTGCTGGGCCTGCTGCGCAACCCCTTCGCGCTGACGCCCGGCTTCGACGGCCCGCGCCAGCCATCGGGCAACAAGCCCATGGTCGACGAGGTGCTGGGCCTGTGGGTGGCGCCGTTCGTGATGGCCGCCATCAACACCCGCAATGTGCACCGCAGCAACTTCCTGCTGCAGCACGCCTGGGGCACCGATCTGGTCTATGACGAGATGATGGTGACCGGCGCAGGCGACAAGGGGCAGGCCCTGGCCGAAGCCGTGGCGGCCGACAAGAGCCTGGCCAGCGACGATGGCCCCAAGCCTGGCGAAGGCCCGTCGCGCGCCGAGCGCGAGGCCGGCCACTACGACCTGCTGTTCATCGGCACCGGCCAGCACGGCGAAACCCTGAGGCTGGCGGTGCAAGGCGACCGCGACCCGGGTTACGGCAGCACCTCGAAGATGATTGCCGAAGCCGCCATCTGCCTGCTGCAGGATGCCCAGGCCACGCCGGGCGGCATCTGGACACCGGCCTCGGCGCTGGGGCAGCCGCTGATCGACCGGCTGCAGGCGCATGCGGGGTTGCGCTTCACGCTGGAATGACCGCCTGGCGTGTGGCCGGCTGATCTGGCGCTGGCCGCCCTGGCGACTGCCGATTGGCCTGCCGCCGCGGGCCGCCCGAGCAGTGGCGAGCGCTGTCAGCCGTGCTGCAACGCCCGATGCAGGGTCTGCGCCACCTCTGCAGCCCCCTGGGATTGGGCATCGGCCCCCACCAGGAAGCGGCCCAGGCCGGCAGGTGCGGGGTCATGGAAGGCACGCCCCCCCACCACCACGGCCAGCGCCGGGTTCAGGGACGCATGGCGCAATGCCGCCACGCTGTTGGCCATGCGCGCCCGCCATTGCGCACGCGGGTAGACCATGCTCAGCGTCAGGTCGATCGCATCAAACCAGGTGCCGGCCACCAGCGCGTTGAGTGCGGCGTCATCGGCCGGAAATTCGCAGTGCACCTCAAAGCCGGCGCGCAACAACAGTTCGGCATCGAGCACGGCGCCCAGCAGATGCGGTTCGCCCGGCTGCGGCGCCACCAGCACGCTGCGCCGGGGCGCCCACTCTGCCGGCTGGGCAGGCCGGTGCCGGGTGCTGGTGCACAGCTGCCGAAACGCATGCTGCAGCCGGCCCAGACCGACGGTGACCTCGACATCGGTGCAATCGTCGCTGGCCCACAAATCACCCAGGCCGCGGGCCGCAGGTTCCAGCACGGCCAGACAAGCCCATTGCAAGGCACCGGCCTCGGCCTGCATGGTCTGCAGCAAGGCAAACGCCGCAGCAGGATCAGCGGCGACCAGCGCACGCACCAGGGTGGCCAGGCGGCCGTCGTGCACGGGCACCGGCGCCAGTGCTGGCACCGGCGCGCGTGCCAGAAAGCCGGCGCGCACCGGCGCTGCACCGCGCAGCAACGCATGGCCAGGCCGCACCCGCGCCAGCAACTGCGGGATGACCATGCCGTCGACAAGCTGCCCCAACACGGCATGTTCGGGCGGCGCCAAACGCTGCCAGGGCAGCGCCACACGGGCGCTGGCGCGGCGGTCGGCGGGCAACAACCGGGTGGCGGCACCGCCAGACTGCCCGGCTGAGCCGCCGCCAGCAGCGCGGGGCGGGGCGCTGCCCGGCAAAGGTGCCAGCGCATCGCTGCGGCAGACCACCGCCTGCACGGGGCTGGCTGCAACCGTGGACTGGGGTGGATTCAATGGTGCATGCGGCATGCGCGTTCCTTGGCAGCAAACACCCCGTGCGGGAACACCGAGGACGCTTGTGCCCAACCGGGCCACGACCATGCGCACCCACCAGACGACCCACGTCCTGCCGGTGCACCCCGCCCGAGGACTCTCCTTGCTGCGGCAGGTTTCCTGGCTTGCGGGTCGCTGCGGGTGTCTGGCCTTCCCGGTGGACGAACCACCAGTGACGCTTGTCGACAACCAACTCGCCGCTCACAGTTGCGGGGGCAGCCCCGGGTTTGCCATGCAATCACTGCGTCGGCGCACCGGATTCCCTCATTGCTTCTGCAACCCGAAGGCGGCAGAAGACCGTAGCGGCCAGATGATGAACGTGAGGTATCTGCGCTGTCAAGCGGGTTTCCATGCCAGGACTGGCAGGACAGGGCCGGCGCACAGGGCCCACGCGTAGGGCACATGCAAAGGGCACATGCACAGGGCCAGCGGCGGGCCGCCAGCCGGCCCTGCTGGCCGCTTTCAGCCCGCCACGACAGCCAGCACCTGGCCTTCGGTCACGGCCTCGCCTTCGGCCACCAGCAGCTCGCGCAGCGTGCCTGCAGCCGGCGCGTCGACCGGGATCTCCATCTTCATCGACTCGATGATCAGGATGGTCTCGCCCTCGGCCAGGCTGGCGCCAGCCTGGCGCTCGACCTTCCAGACCGTGCCGGAGACTTGGGATGCGATGCGGTGGATGGCCATGTGCGGACTTTCGTGCAGACGTGTTGCCAGCACGCCCAACAGCGGCGCGCCGAAGCCATGACGGTACGCGCTGGCGGCGCATTCCGGCTCAGGGAAAGTACCGAAAAATTGTTAACAATTGACAGTACACAGCTGTCCGACCCGTTCCTAGAATGCATCGGATTGCCCTGGTCAACCGCCTGCCCAACCGCCCACCAATCCATGCCCCGCGCCGCCACGACCAGGCCTGCGTTGCCCAAACGCGACGCCAAGCTGACCGCCAAGGCGGCGCCCAAGCCAGCGGCCCAGCCCGCCCCGGTGCGCACCGCCACCACCGCCACCACCGGCGAGCAAATCGCCAAGCAGCTGGGGCAGGACATCCTGCAAGGCCGCTACGCGCCTGGCCAGCGGGTGGGCGAGCAGGCCGTGGCCGAAATGTTTGCGCTCAGCCGCGGCCCGGTGCGCGACGCGCTGCGCATCCTGGAGCGCCAGGGCCTGGTGGAAATTCGACCCAGGCGCGGCGCCCATGTGGTGGAACTGGCGCTCAACGACGTCGCCGACATCTTCAATGTGCGCTGCGCGCTGCTGAGCCTGGCGGTGCGCTACCTGGCCCGCAACCCCGACAAGTCGGCCCTGGCAGAGGTGGACCCGCGGCTGGACCAGCTGCGCAAGCTGGCGGCGCAGAAACAGCCGTCCTTGCTGGACTTCGCCCAGGCCACCGGCCGGGTGGCCATCGGCCTGCTGTCGGCCTGCGCCAGCGCCAAGGTGATCCAGACCACCTACCGCGACCTGCCGCATGACGCCCTGTGGCGCATGCTGTGGGTGACGCCGCAGCCGCCCGACTATGTGCGCCCGGCGCGGCGGGTGGACACCTTCCAGGACTACGAACAGCTGCTGACGGCCATCCGCGCCGGCCAGGCGGATGCGGCCGAGCTGCTGATGCGCAAGATCATGACCGACACCCGCGACGAAGTGCTGCGCTACATGGCGCAATCGCACGTCGACGCCGTCGACGCCTTTCGCCAGCAGGTCTACTGACCATGCTCGAGGTGCGCGACCTGTCCATCAGCTTCCGCACCGGCGGTGGGCAGATCTCAGTCACGCGCCAGCTGAACTTCCGCATCGCTGCGGGCGAGCGGCTGGGCGTGGTCGGCGAGAGCGGCTGCGGCAAGACGGTGACCGGACTATCGGTGCTGCGCCTGCTGCCCGAGAGCCACGCACGCATCGACGGCCAGATCCTGTTCGAGGGCCGCGACCTGGCGCGCCTGTCCGAGCCGCAGATGCAGGCCATCCGCGGCCGCGACATCGCGATGATCTTCCAGGAGCCGATGACCGCACTCGACCCGGTGTTCAGCGTCGGCGAACAGATCGGCGAGGCCTACCGCACCCACTTCCCGGTGAGCCGCCTTGAAGCACGGGAGCGCGCCATCGACGCGCTGGCCCGGGTGGGCATTCCGCTGCCAGCCCGCCGGGTCGACGAATACCCGCACCAGTTTTCGGGCGGCATGCGCCAGCGGGTGATGATCGCGATGGCCCTGATCTGCGAGCCCAAGCTGCTGATCGCAGACGAACCCACCACCGCCCTGGATGTGACGGTGCAGGCGCAGATCACCGACCTGCTCTGTGCGCTGAGCGAACGCGCCGGCACGGCGTTGATGTTCATCACCCATGACCTGGGTGTTGTGGCCGAGGTCTGCACCCGCATGCTGACCATGTACGCCGGTGAGATCGTCGAAGACGCTCCGGTGGACGATGCCTTGACGCGGCCGCGCCACCCGTACACCTCGGGCCTGCTGCGCTCGCTGCCCAGGCTGGCCAAGCACCGCGAAGCCCTGCCCTCGATCCGCGGCCGGGTGCCATCGCCCAGCGAAATGCCGGCGGGCTGCCGCTTTCGCGCCCGCTGCGACCATGCACTGCCCGCCTGTGCAAGTGCGCAGGTGGCCGCCGAAGTGGCACCCGGGCACCTGGCGCGCTGCGCGCGCGCGGCAGTTCTGCAATTGCCAGGGGTGGTGGTGTGAGCAGCACGATCCAACCACTCATCAGCGTGCGCGACCTCTGCATCCGCTTCGCCACACAGGACGGCACCGCCACCGTCAAGGCGGTGGACGGCATCAGCTTCGATGTGATGCCAGGCGAGACCTTCGGCATCATCGGTGAATCGGGTTCGGGCAAGACCACGCTGGGCCGGGCGCTGGTGTCGCTGCTGCCGCCAACCGAGGGCAGCATCCTGCATGATGGTGTCGACCCCCACAGCTTGCGCGCCAGCGTGCTGCGCGTGCACAGGCGGGACTACCAGATCGTCTTCCAGGACCCGCATGCCGCGCTGAACCCGCGCCAGACCGTACTGACCAGCGTCTGCGAGCCCCTGGAAATCGCTGGTGGCCTGCCCCGTGCCGAGCGTGAACGCCGTGGCCTGGAAGCCCTGTCCCGCGTGGGCATTGCGCCAGAGTACGCGCAGCGCTATCCGCACATGCTGTCGGGCGGGCAAAAGCAGCGCATCAACATCGCCCGCGCGCTGACCGTGCGGCCCAAGCTGATCGTCTGCGACGAGGTCGTTGCAGCGCTGGATGTGTCGATCCGCGGCGACGTGCTGAACCTGTTTGCCGACCTGCAGCGCGAGTTCGGCCTGACCTATGTGTTCATCACCCACGACTTGTCGGTGGTGGCCCATGTCAGCGACCGCATTGCCGTCACCTACCTGGGCCGGCTGATGGAACTGGGCCCCACGCTGGCGGTGGGCGAGCAGCCCTTGCACCCCTACACCGAGGCGCTGATGTCGGCCGACCCGCTGCCGCTGCCGTCGCATCTGCGGGCGCAGCGCCAGCGCATCGTGCTGCAGGGCGAGATCCCGAGCCCGATCGATCCGCCTTCAGGTTGCCGTTTCCGCACCCGCTGTCCGTGTGCCCAGCCCCGTTGCGCGGCCGAACTGCCCGCGTGGCGCGAGTTGAGGCCAGCGCATTGGGTGGCTTGCCACTTTGCCACCCGCGACGGGCCACCCGCACACAACACGCAGCCACAAGCCGCCTGAGACGGTACATCTGCAACACCTCGACCACCCCAGGAGACCGACATGAGCGACCCAATCAAGCAGCGCGATACCAGCCCGCCCAGCGGCGGCCTGACACGGCGAGACCTGATGGCCCTGGCAGGCGCCATTCCACTCGGCGGCACGGCATGGGCGCAAGCTGCAGGTCCCAAGCGCGGCGGTGTTCTCAAGGTATCGGCCAATGCCAACCCGTCGAGCATGGACCCGGCCACCGGTGGCGCCGGCTCCGACCACACCTTTCTCTGGACGGTCTTCGACACCTTGGTGGAATGGGACTACGACACCCTGAAGGCCAAGCCCGGCATGGCGGCCTTCAACTTCCCTGACCCACGCACCATGGTGCTGGACATCAAGCCCGGCATCCTGTTCCACGACGGCACCGCGATGGACGCCGCCGCGGTGAAATTCAACCTCGACCGCAACCGCAGCGACGCACGCTCCAACATCAAGGCCGACCTGCAGAACGTGGCCCAGGTGGATGTGACCGGCGCGCTGCAGGTGACGGTGAAACTGGCGCGGCCCGACACCGCGCTGCCGGCCATCCTGAGCGACCGTGCCGGCATGATGGTGTCGCCCAAGGCTGTGCAGGCGCTGGGCACCGAGCACGACCGCAAGCCGGTGGGCGCCGGGCCCTGGAAGTTCGTCAGCTGGTCGGCCAACGAGAAGATCGTGGTCACCCGGGCCGACAAGTACTGGCGCCAAGACAGGGGCTTTGTCGACAGCATCGAGTTCTCCATCATCCCCGAGCTGGCCACCGGCCTGCGTGCGGTGGTGGCCGGCCAGAACCTGTTCGCCTACCAGGTACCGCCACGGCTGATGCCCTTGATCGACAAGGCCAAGAACCTGCAGAAGATGACCGGGCCGACGCTGTACTGCCTGCAGCTCTACTTCAACCTCGCCAAGAAGCCGCTGGACAACCTGAAGGTGCGCCAGGCCATCAACCATGCGCTGGACCGCAACTCATTCGTCAAGGCATCCTTGGCCGGTGTCGGCGAGCCGGCCTACATGAACCTGCCGAAGAGCCACTGGGCCTTCGACGAGACCCTGGTCAAGCTGTACCCGCACAACATCGACATTGGCCAAGAAGCTGCTGACCGAGGCCGGCTTTCCCAACGGCATCGACCTGAGCGTGGGCAGCTACACCGACCAGGACTCGGTGCGCCGCAGCGAGATCGTCGGCGAGCAGCTGCGCAAGGCCGGCATCCGGCTGAAGTTCATCACCGGCACCATTCCCGAGATCAGTGGCCAGTTCTTCGGCAACGAGAAGAAGTTCGACATGCTGCTTTCCGCCTGGACCGGCCGGCCCGACCCCAGCATGACCTACAGCCTGATGTACAGCAAGGACGCCTACTTCAACGCCGGCCGCGTCGACCACGGCCAGAAGCTGACCGACCTGCTGGCCGAAAGCCGCGTGGCCGAGCGCATCGAGGGCCGCAAGCTGATCTTCTGGCAACTGCAGCGCAATGTGATGGAGCAGGCCCTGGTGGCGCCGCTGGCCTTCCAGTACGAGCTGGTGGCGGCAGCGCAACAGGTCAAGGGCTACAAGCCCAACCTGCTCGGCAAGCCCAAGTACGAGTTCATCAGCCTGCAGGACTGAGCACTTGTTCGCCGCTGCCCGACTGCGTGTCATCCGACGGCGCCTGCTGCAGGCGCTGCCGGTGCTGGTACTGGCCACCTTTGTCGTGTTCAGCCTGCTCAAGCTGATGCCCGGCGACATCGCCATCACGCTGGCGGGCGAAAACGCGACTGAAGAGCGCATCCACGAGATCCGCGAGCTCTACGGCCTGAACCGGCCCTTCCTGGTGCAGTACGGCAGCTGGCTGGCCCAGGCGGTGCAGGGTGATCTGTCGAAGTCGCTGGCCAATGGCGAGGCCGTGGCCACGTCCATCGCCCGGGCTTTTCCCAACACCCTGCTGATCGTGGTGCTGGCCATGACCGTGGCGCTGGGTGTGGGCGTGCCACTGGGCATGCTGGCCGCCAGCCGGCCCGACGGGCTGCGGGACAGGCTGGTCACCTCGATCGCCTCCCTGGGCATAGCCGTGCCCAACTTCTGGCTGGCGATGCTGCTGGTGGCCTGGCTGGCGCTGCACTTCGGCTGGTTTCCAGCCACCGGCGCGGTGCCGCTCCAGGACAGTTTCACGGGCGCCTTGCACCACGCCATCCTGCCGGCGCTGGCGCTGGCCGCCGGCGGTGTGGCCGAGGTGTCGCGGCAGCTGCGCAGTTCACTGGTCGAAATCCTCTCATCGCCGTATGTGCGCACCTTGCGCGCCAAAGGCCTGAGCGCTGGCGTCATCCTGTGGAAGCACGGGCTGAAGAACGCCGGCGTCAACCTGCTGACGGTCAGCACCCTGCTGTTCAACCGCATGCTGGCTGCCACCGTGGTGGTGGAGGCGGTGTTCGCCATTCCAGGCATGGGCAACCTGATCGTCAATGCCGCGCTCACCCGCGACCTGCCGGTGGTGCAAGGCGTGGTGTTCGTGATGGTGCTGGTGGTGATCAGCATCAACCTGGCAGCGGACCTGCTCTACACCGTGCTCGACCCCCGCATCCAATGACCGCCGCACGCTTGTTCGCCTGGCTGCGCCGGGATCTGCGCGCCAGCTTCAGCCTGGCCTTTCTGCTGGCGCTGGGGCTGCTGGCCCTGTGCGCGCCCTGGATCGCCCCCTACCCTGTCACTGCACAGGACGTGGACAACCCGCTGGCCGGCCCGTCGCTCGCTCACTTGTTGGGCACCGACGACCTGGGCCGCGATGTGTTCAGCCGCATGGTGCACGGCGGTGCCGCCACGCTCTACGCCAGTGCGCTGGCGGTGGGCATTGCCCTGCTGCTGGGCCTGCCGGTCGGCCTGCTGGCAGGCTACCCTGGGCGGCTGGGTGGACGACGCCATCAGCCGCTTCATCGACGCCTTGCTGTCCTTCCCGTCCATCGTGCTGGCGATCGCCGTCACCGGTGCGCTGGGCATTGGCCTGACCAACGGCATGATCGCCGTGGGCATCGTGTTCTCGCCGCAGATTGCGCGCCTGGTGCGGGCCCGCGCCCTGGTGGTGCGGCAAGAGCTGTATGTTGATGCGGCGCGCTGTTTTGGCGCCAGCACCGCACGCATCGTGTGGCGCCATGTGCTGCCCAACACGGTGCAGCCGGTGATCGTGCAGGTGACGCTTGCTGCTGGCAGCCGCGTTGCTGGCCGAGGCGTCGCTGAGCTTCCTGGGCCTGGGCATCCAGCCGCCCAGCCCGAGCTGGGGCGCGATGCTGGCCCGCGCCTACCAGAACATGGAGCTGGCGCCCGAGCAGATGTATGCGCCCGGCCTGGCCATCCTGTGCACCGCGCTGGCGTTCAACACCCTGGGTGAATCGCTGCGCGTCGCGCTCGACCCAACCACCAAACGCTAGACATGGGCTCACCCCCTGCGGCCTTCGCCCGCCCCCTCAAGGGGGCAACGCCAGCAGCCCGGCAAAGCCGGTTCTGCGGCGTTCGCTTGGCTCGGGTGTTGACCTGCCTGCCTCAACGCAAAGGACACCGTCTGTGAATCCACTGCAAGACGAAGCCGCCTACCTGGCCCATCTGCAGGCGCTGTACCAGAAGGCCTGGCCCAAGGACGCCAACACCGCGCCGCACTACCCGCATGGCGAAGTGCCGCTGACCGAATACCTGCGGACCTGGGCGCGCCTGCGGCCGACCAAGCCAGCGGTGGTGCACCACGGCCACGTCCTGAGCTATGCCGAACTCGACGCGGCCAGTGACCGCTTTGCTGCGCTGCTGGCCACCCATGGCATCCAGCCCGGCGACCGGGTGGCGGTGTTCCTGCCCAACTTGCCGCAGTACCACATCGTGTTCTTCGGCATCCTGAAGGCCGGCGCAGTGCATGTGCCGGTCAGCCCGATGTCACGCGCCTTCGAGCTGGCGCATGAGTTGACCGACACCGGCGCGCTGGCACTGGTGGCATTGGACGAGCTGATGCCGGTGGTGCGGGAAGTGCGCGCCGACCCGGCACACCCGGTGTCATTGCGCCAAGTGTTCGTCACCGGCTTTGCCGACCTGCTGCCGGCCGAGCCCACGGTGCCGGTGCATGCCAGTCTGCGCGGCGCGCGCATCGCCTGCCCGGATGCGATCGAGCTGATGCCCGCCCTGGCAGCGCAGACCGGCCCGGCGCCCGCCCATCGACCCGGCCTCGACGACATCGCCGCGCTGAACTACACCGGCGGCACCACTGGCCTGCCCAAGGGCTGCATCCACACCCAGCGCGACATGCTCTACACCGCCGCGTCGAACTTCGGCATCGCACTGGAGAACGCTGACGACACGGTGTTCCTCAGCTTTTTTCCGCAGTTCTGGATCGCCGGTGAAAACCTGGGCCTGGTCTTCCCGGTCTTCTGCGGTGCCACCCTGGTGCTGTTGACCCGCTGGGACCCGGTGGCGGTGATGTCCGCAGTGCAGCGCTACCGGGTCACCTGCATGGCCATGCCAGTGGACGGTGCGGTGGAACTGATGGACCACCCGCGTTTTGCAGAATTTGACCTGCGCAGCCTGCGCCAGGTGCGGGTGGTGTCCTTTGTCAAGAAGCTCAATCTCGACTACCGCCGCCGCTGGCAGCAGCTGACCGGCGGCATCCTGGCCGAAGCCGCCTGGGGCATGACCGAAACCCACACCAGCGACACCTTCACCACCGGCTTCCAGGACGGCGACTACGACCTGCATGCGCAACCGGTGTTTGTTGGCCTGCCGGTGCCGGGCACCGAATTCAAGATCTGCGACTTCGAAACCGGCGCGCTGAAGCCACTGGGCGAGGACGGCGAGATCCGGGTGCGCACGCCGTCGCTGTTGAAGGGCTACTGGAACAAGCCCGAAGCCAGCGCCGAAGCCTTGCAGGATGGCTGGCTGCGCACGGGCGACATCGGCCTGATCGATGCGGACGGCTTTCTGCACTTTCTGGGCCGGCGCAAGGAGATGCTCAAGGTCAAAGGCATGAGCGTGTTCCCGCCCGAGATCGAAGCGGTGCTGGGCCAGCACCCGGCCGTGCTGGGCTCGGGCGTCATCGGCCGCAGCGACGCCCAGCGCGGCGAGGTGCCGGTCGCCTTCGTGCAGCTCAAGCCTGACCTGCCTGCGGCCGACGCCGCCATTGCCGTGCAGAGCCTCATCGACTGGTGCGCCAGCCGCATGGCCAGCTACAAGCTGCCCGAGATCCGCCTGGTCGGCAGCCTGCCGATGACTGCCACCGGCAAGGTCAAGAAACAGGACCTGGCCACGCTGCTGTAGGCGCAGGCCCGGCCACTTCCATCCACCACAAGGACACCCCCATGACCTGGACCCCCGAACTCGACGAACTGGCCAGGCGCACCGCCATGGCCCACCAGATGGGCGGCGCCGACAAGGTCAAGCGCCAGCACGACGCCGGCCGGCTGACGGTGCGCGAGCGCATCGACCGGCTGCTCGACAACGGCAGCTTCCACGAGGTGGGCGCGCTGTCGGGCATCGGCGAGTACAACGCCGACGGCGCGGTGGCGGACGTGATGCCGGCCAACTGCGTGTTCGGCCGCGGCCGCATCGACGGCAAGCCGGTGGTGGTGGTGGGCGACGACTTCACCGTGCGCGGCGGCTCGGCCGATGCGTCCATCGCCGCCAAGCCGCTGATGGCCGAGGACATGGCCGCGACTTCCGCCTGCCCATCGTCCGCATCATCGAAGGCTCGGGCGGCGGCGGCTCGGTCAAGACCATCGAGACCAAGGGCGCCAGCAACCTGCCCGGCGGCATCGGCGAAAGCCACGCGGCTTCTACATGATGACCGCCAACCTGGCCCAGGTGCCGGTGGTGGGCCTGGGGCTGGGCTCGGTGGCCGGCCTGGGCGCGGCGCGGCTGGCGGCCAGCCACTTCTCGGTGATGACGCGCAACTCGGCGATGTTCGTCGCCGGCCCGCCGGTGGTGGCGCGCCTGGGCCAGGCGCTGAGCAAGCAGGACCTGGGCGGCGCCGACATCCAGACCAAGAGCGGCGCCATCGACAACGTGGTCGAGACCGAGGAAGAGGCCTTTGCTGCAGGCGCGGCGCTTCCTGTCCTACCTGCCGTCGTCGGTGCATGGCGTGCCGCCGGTGCTGCCCAGCGACGACGACCCCGCGCGCGCCGACGAGAGCGCTGATGCAGGCCGTGCCGCGCAACCGCCGCAGCGTCTACAAGATGCGGCCGATCATCGACAGCGTGGTCGACCATGGCAGCTTCTTCGAGATGGGCGCCAACTTCGGCCGCAGCATCATCACCGGCCTGGCCCGCATCGACGGCCACCCGGTGCTGCTGCTGGCCAGCGACCCCTACCACTACGGCGGCGCCTGGAGCGCCGACACCTGCCAGAAGGTGGTGCGCTTCATCGACCTGGCCGAGACCTTCCACCTGCCGGTGGTCTACCTGATGGACTGCCCCGGCTTCATGATCGGCCTGGAGGCCGAGCGCAGCGCCACCATCCGCCACGGCGTGCGCGCGATGGCCGCGCATGAACCAGACCACCGTGCCCTGGTGCACGGTGATCGTGCGCAACGCCTTCGGCGTGGCCGGCGCGGCGCACAAGCCCTTCAACCGCCTGTCGCTGCGCTACGCCTGGCTGTCGGCCTACTGGGGCAGCGCTGCCGCTGGAAGGCGGCATCGAGGCCGCCTACCGCGCCGACATCGAGGCAGCCGACGACCCCAAGGCCGAGCTGCTGAAGATCGAGGCACGGCTGAACGCGCTGCGCTCGCCGTTCCGCAGCGCCGAGAAGTTCTGGGTCGAGGAGATCATCGACCCGCGCCAGACACGCCGGCAGCTGGTTGACTTCATGCACCTGGCCGAGCCGCTGCGCACGCCGGGCACAGCCAGCTTTTCCATGCGGCCGTGATTCCCCCCGAAGCGCCTCCGGCGCTCCCCCAGGGGCGCCGCGCCGCAACTGGCCCGGCAAAGCCGGTTCCATGGCGGCCGCTGGATCAACGCACAGCGCGCCCCACCAGATGATCGGAGAGATCCCATGCCCGACACCGACATCCTGTACGACGTTTCCGCAACGCATCGCCACCATCACGCTGAACCGGCCCGAGCGGCTGAACGCCTACACCGCCAGCCTGGGCGCGCAGTTGCGTGCAGCGATGCGCCGCGCCGCGGACGACCCCGGCGTGCGGGTGATCATCCTCACCGGCGCCGGCCGCGGCTTCTGCGCCGGCGCCGACATGGACAGCCTGGCGCGCCGGCACCGCCAGCGGCGGTGCCATCGCTGGCGGCCGAGAACCCGCAGGCCCTGCCGCCACCGTTCGACCCCGACAGCAGCCCCGACTACCAGACGGCGCATTCCTACTTTCCGGCGGTGCCCAAGCCCATCATCGCGGCCATCAACGGCGCCTGCGCCGGCCTGGGCCTGGTGTATGCGCTGTACTGCGACCAGCGCTTTGCCGCCGCTGGCGCCAAGTTCACCACCGCCTTCGCCCGGCGCGGGCTGATCGCCGAGCACGGCATCAGCCACACCCTGCCGCGGCTGGTGGGCCTGGCCAAGGCGCTGGACCTGCTGGTGTCGGCCCGCAAGTTCGACGCCGACGAGGCGCTGCGCCTGGGCGTGGTCGACCGGGTGCTGCCGCCCGCCGACCTGATGGCCGCGACGCGCGCCTACGCGCTGGACCTGGCCGACAACGTGTCGCCGCGGTCGATGGCGGTGATCAAGCGCCAGCTCTGGGCGGTGGACCAGCTCAGCATGCGCCAGGCCATCGAGGTGGGCAACCACGAGATGCTGGGCAGCTTCGGCAGCGCCGACTTCAAGGAGGGCGTGGCCCACTTTGTCGACAAGCGACCCGCCGCGTTCACCGGCCTCTGACTTGACCCACCCCCGACGCGCTTCGCGCACCCCCTCCAGGGGGCAACGCCAGCGGCCCGGCACGGCCGGTTCCGCGGCGTTCGCTTGATCGGCCGTCTCGGGTCGACGCAGCGCATGACCCACAGGCAAGGAGCACCCAGCATGCACAGCGACAAGCACTTGCCGCTCGCCGGCATCCAGGTTCTGGAAGTCGGCGGCGGCGCGGCCGCCGCCTATTGCGGCCGGCTGCTGGCCGATGCCGGCGCCACGGTGCGCAGCACGGCCCTGGACGAGGCCCGCCGCCTGGCCGGCATCGTGCGCGCCGATACCCCCACCGAAGCGGCCTATGCCGCCTGGCTGGCCGCTGGCAAGCAGGCGCTGCCCGCCATGGCTGGCGACGCCCTGGCCAGGCTGGCCCGCAGCGCAGATCTGGTCTTGCTGGGTGAAGACGCCGGCGCCCAGGCCGTGGCCACCATCCCCCGCATCGCCACCATCGCGCTGCACTGGTTCGGCCCGCAGAGCCCGCTGCGCGGCTGGCGCGGCAGTGACCTGGTGGTGCAGGCGCTGACCGGCATGCCGCAGATGGCCGGCACGGTCGACGGCCCGCCGCTGGCCGCCGGTGACCGGCAGGCCACGCTGCTGGCCGGTGTCACCGCCTACATCGCCGCCTGTGCGGCCTTGCTGGGGGCGGCGCGGCAGCCGGGTGCGCCGGCGCGACGCCTGGACGTGTCCATCCTCGAGGCCAACCTGGTGATGGCCGAGATGCACATGCATTTTTTCGAGCGCGACGGCCTGCCGATGCAGCGCCACGGCATCAACCGGTTTGCGCCCAACAGCCCGGTGGGCATCTACCCCTGCCGCAGCGGCTGGGTCGGCATCACCGTGGCCACGCCCGACCAGTGGCGCGGCCTGTGCCGCGCGCTGGACCTGCAGGCACAGGCACAAGACGCCGGCCTGGCCACCCGCGAGCTGCGCTTTGCCCGGCTGGACGAGGTGGAGGCGGTGCTGTGCCAGGCATTGGCGCGCCACAGCGCCGACGACTGGGCTGCCATCGGCCGCCAGCACCGCGTGCCCATCGTGGTGGTGCCCGATGCCGAGGGCGTGTTGGCGCACCCCATCTTCCAGGCCCGGCAATCGCTGGCCACGCTGCAGCACGGCAGCCGGGTGCTGCAGGTGCCGCGCACACCCTTCGGCCTGAGCACCACACCGCTGCGCACGGCTTTGGGCGGCCCTGCCACGGCCACGGCCACCGCCAGCAACACCCCAACACTGCCAGCAACACCACCACCGCCAGCACGCTGGCCGACGCCGCCACGCACGCAGCCACCCCGGCTGCGACCAACACTGCTGCAGCGCCAGCGGCCCCACCGCTGCAAGGCCTCACCGTGGTGGATTTTTCGATGGGCTGGGCCGGCCCGCTGGCCGCACGTTTGCTGGCCGACCTGGGCGCCGAGGTGCTGAAGATCGAGGCCGGCCGCTACCCCGACTGGTGGCGCGGCATGAACTGGACGCCCGAATTCATCGACGGCCAACAGTACGAACTGGCCAGCATCTTCTGCGGCATGAACCGCGGCAAGCAGGGCGTCAGCCTGGACCTGACCACCCCCACCGGCCGCGACCTGGCACTGCGCCTGGTGGCCCGCGCCGATGCGGTGCTTGAAAACCAGGCTGCCGGCGTGATGGCCAAGTTCGGGCTCGACCATGCCGCGCTGGTGCAAGCCCGGCCCGACCTGGTGATGTGCTCGATGTCGGCCTTCGGCACCGGCAATGCCTGGTCGGACACCCGCGCCTACGGCTCCACGCTGGAGCAGGGCTCTGGCCTGCCCAGCTTCACCGGCCTGCCCGGCACGGCCCCCACCATGACCCACCTGGCCCAGGGCGACGCAGTGGGCGGCCTGTATGGCTGCGCCGCGCTGCTGACCGCCCTGGTGCACCGCCAGCGCGGCGGCAGCGGCCAGTATGTCAACCTCAGCATGGTCGAAGCGATGCTGCAACTCACCACACCCGGCTTGCTGGCCCACCAGCTGCAGCCCGGCGCCGAACTGCGGCGCGGCAACCGGCGTGACAGCCTGGCCCCGCACGGCTTTTACCCGGCCGCTGGCAGCGACCAGTGGCTGGCGGTGGCAGTCGACAGCGCGGCGGCCTTTGCTGCACTGGCCCAGCTGATCGGCCGGCCCGACTGGGCCGCCGACCCGGCACTGGCCACGCTGGCCGGGCGGCAGGCCCGGCATGCTGCGATCGACGCCGCCATCACGGCCTGGAGCAGCACGCATGGTGCCGAGGCCGCCGCTGCCCAGTTGCAAGCCGCCGGTGTGCCAGCCGCCGCACTGCTGCATGCCGAGCACCTGGGCCAGCAGCCGCATCTGGACGCGGTGGACTTCTACATCGACCTGGTGCGCGCGGTGTCGGGCCCGCAGCGCCAGTGTGGTCTGGCCATCCTGCAGAACGGCCAGCGCCTGGGCGCCCGCAGCCCGGCACCCTTGCTGGGCGAGCACAGCTGGCCGGTGCTGCAGCGCCATGCCGGACTGAGCCCGGCGCAGTTTGAGACGCTGGTGGCCGATGGCGTGGTCAGCCTGCTGCCCAAGCCGGCGCGCAACCTGTTGAACACGCCAGAGCCACGCTGAAGTTTGGCGCGTGCACAACGGGTGCTGGCCGCTGCAGCGCCCTGCTTGGGGCACCCCGGAAGGCATTGCAGGCAGCCACCGACAAGCACCCAGCCCGCTCAACCTCCAGTCGCATTCGGATCGCGCCAGGCGCGCTCGAACGGCAGGCGCCAGGCGTGCGGTGCAATCAGCTGGTGGATCGACTTCGGGCCCCAGCCGCCCACCGGATACAGCCGCACCGGCGGCGGGTTCTCCAGCAACTGCGTGCTCACCTGCCACAAGCGCTCAATGCCCTCGGCGCTGTTGAACAGCGTGTGGTCGCCGCGCATCGCGTCCAGGATCAGGCGTTCATACGCTTCCAGCACATCGCCGATCAGGCCGGTGTCGTGCATCGCAAACTGCAGGCTCAGCTTGTCCAGCCGCATGCCAGGGCCCGGGCGCTTGCCGTAGAAGCTGAGGCTCATCTTGCTGGCATCGGCCAGGTCGAAGGTGAGGTGGTCCGGCCCTTGCGCACCCACGCCCGACCCCGGCGGGAACATGCTCTTGGGCGGCTCGCGGAAGGCGATGCTGATGATGCGCTGGCCCTCGGCCAGCATCTTGCCGGTGCGCAAGAAGAAGGGCACGCCGGCCCAGCGCCAGTTGTCGATGAAGCACTTCAGCGCGATGAAGGTTTCGGTCTCGCTCTCGGCGTCCACGCCCGGCTCTTGCCGGTAACCGTTGTACTGGCCGCGCACCACATCGGCCGGCTGGATCGGCAGCATGCTGCGGAAGACCTTGTTCTTCTCCTCGCTGATGGGCTGCGGCTCCAGCGCGGTGGGCGGCTCCATGGCCATGAAGGCCAGGATCTGGAACAGGTGCGTCACCACCATGTCGCGGTAGGCGCCGGTCTGCTCATAGAAAGCGCTGCGCCGGCCCAGGCCCAGGGTCTCGGGCACATCGATCTGCACATGGTCGATGAAGTTGCGGTTCCAGATCGGCTCGAACAGGCCGTTGGCAAAGCGGAAGGCCAGGATGTTCTGCGCCGGCTCCTTGCCCAGGAAATGGTCGATGCGGAAGATCTGGTCTTCGGCAAACACCGCGTGCAGTTGCCGGTTCAGGTGCACTGCGCTGGCCAGGTCGGTGCCGAAGGGCTTTTCCATGACGATGCGGGACCGCTCCACCAGGCCAGCTTCGCCCAGCAGGCGCACCGCCGACAGCGCTGCGCTGGGCGGCACGCTCAAATAGTGCAGGCGCCTGCATTCAGCGCCAAAGCTGGCCTCGGCCGCCGCCACGGCGGCGGCCAGCGCCGGCGCACCGGCAGCCAGCGGCACGTAGTCGAGGTTGCGCGCAAAGGCGTCCCAGTCGGCATCGGTGATCTGGCGGGCGAAAAACTCGTCCAGCGCAGCGCGCGCGAACTGGCGAAAGGCGGCCACATCCATGGCGTCGAGCGACACGCCGATCACCCGGCACTGCGGGATGAAGCCGGCCGTGGCCAGGTGGTACAGGCCGGGCAGCAGCTTGCGCCGGGCCAGGTCACCAGTGGCACCGAACAGCACCACCACCTGCGCAAAGCGCGGGCCCACGCCGGGCGGGATCTTGGCCATGGAGAAGCTCCTGAAGGTGCATGGCCCCAGCCGAAACGGCTGGGGCCATGCACCTTAGCAAGCTTCGGACCGGCGCGATCTGCCGGTCAGCGCCTCATTCGGCGTTCTGGCGCCGCTTCTGCCAAGCCAGCAGTTCGCCCACAAAGCCGCGGCGGAAGCCGATCACGCACAGCACGAAGATCGCGCCGATGATCACCGTCACCCAGGACCCGACCCGATCGGCCAGATAGTTCTGCAGGCCGATGATGGTGAAGGCGCCGATCACCGGGCCGGCAAAGGTGCCCATGCCACCCAGCAGCGTCATCAGCACCACCTCGCCCGACAGCGACCAATGTGCGTCGCTGAGCGTGGCAAAGCCCAGCACCAGGGTCTTGAGCGAGCCGGCCAGCCCGGCGATGGTGGTCGACAACACAAAGGCCAGCAGCTTGTACTTGTCGACGTCATAGCCCAGCGAGATGGCACGCGGCTCGTTTTCGCGGATCGCCTTGAGCACCTGGCCGTAGGGCGAATGCACGATGCGGATGACCGCCAGGAACACCGCCACGAACACCGCCAGCACCACGTAGTACATGGTCACGTCGCTGGCCAGCGGAATCAGGCCGAACAGCGTGCCACGCGGCACACCCTGCAGGCCGTCTTCACCACCGGTGAACGGTGCCTGCAGCCAGAGGAAGAACACCATCTGGGCCATGGCCAGCGTGATCATCGCAAAGTAGATGCCCTGGCGGCGGATGGCGATCAGCCCCACCACCAGGCCGATCAGGCCGGCGCCCAGGGTGCCCACCAGCACCCCCAGCTCAGGCGAGAAGCCGGCCTGCTTGACCAGCCAGCCAGTGAAATAGGCCGCCGCGCCCAGGTAGGCCGCGTGGCCGAAGGACAGCAGGCCGGTGAACCCCAGCAGCAGGTTGAAAGCCACCGCGAAGATGGCGAAGCACAGCGCCTTCATCATGAAGACGGGGTACAGGCCGATGAAGGGCGCGGCCAGCAGCACGGCCAGCACGGCCAGCCAGGCCCAGCGGGCCTGGGCGAGACTGCGTTTTTCGGTGTGGGTGCTCATGTCAGTGTTCCTTGCCGAACAGACCGGCCGGGCGGATCACCAGCACGATGGCCATGATCACGAAGACCACGATGCTGGACGCCTCGGGGTAGAACACCTTGGTCAGGCCCTCCACCAGGCCCAGCAGCAGGCCGGTGAGGATGGAGCCCATGATCGAACCCATGCCGCCGATCACCACCACCGCAAAGACGATGATGATCAGGTTGCTGCCCATCAGCGGCGTGAGCTGGATCACCGGCGCAGCCAGCACGCCGGCCATGGCGGCCAGGCCGGCGCCGGCGCCGTAGGTCAGCATCACCATCAGCGGCACATTGACGCCGAAGGCCTGCACCAGCTTGGGGTTCTCGGTGCCGGCACGCAGGTACGAGCCCAGGCGGGTGCGCTCGATCAGGAACCAGGTGGCAAAGCAGATCACCAGCGACGCAAAGATGACGAAGCCGCGGTAATTGGGCAAGACCATGAAGCCCAGGTTGGTGGCGCCCTGCAACAGGTCCGGCACCGGGTACTGCTGGCCCGACACACCAAACTGGTCACGGAAGATGCCCTCGGCAATCAGCGCCAGGCCGAAGGTGAGCAGCAAGCCGTAGATCGGGTCGATGTTGTACAGGTGCTTGAGCAGCGTGCGCTCGATCACCATGCCCAGCATGCCCACCACCAGCGGCGCAATCACCAGCGCCCCCCAGAAGCCGATGCCCAGCTTCTCGGTGAGGCCAAAGGCCACATAGGCGCCGATCATGTACAGCGCGCCGTGGGCAAAGTTGACGATGCCCAGCAAGCCGAAGATGACCGCCAGGCCCAGGCTGAGCATGGCGTAGAACGAGCCATTGACCAGGCCCAGCAGCAGCTGGCCCAGGAAGGCCTGCAGAGGAATGCCGAAGATTTCCATGGTGAACTAAGCCCCCCCCCGAAGCGGCTGCGCCGCTCCCCCCCAGGGGAGCGCCGCCAGCGGCCCGGCAGAGCCGGTTCCGCAGCGTCCGCTTGAAATCAGCAGCATGCTCATTGCTTTACTTCCAGAGCACGCACTTGGATTCCGCCTTGGTCGTGAAGGCGTCTTCGCCCTTGATGACCTGGGCCACGTTGTAGTAATCCCAGGGCTCGGTGCTCTTGTCGGGCGACTTGACCTGCATCAGGTACATGTCGTGCACCATGCGGCCGTCTTCACGGATGTAGCCGCCCTTGGCGAACACGTCGTTGACCTTGGTCTTGCGCATGTGGGCCAGCACCTTGTCGGCGTCATCGGTGCCGGTGGCCTTGACGGCCTGCAGGTAGTTCAGCGCCACCGAGTAGTCGGCTGCCTGGATCGAGCTGGGCATGCGCTTCATCTTCTCGAAGAACTTGCGGCTCCAGGCGCGGGTCTCGGCGTCACGGTTCCAGTACCAGCTGTCGGTCAGGTACATGCCCTGGGTGGTCTTCAGGCCCAGCGCATGGATGTCGTTGATGAACATCAGCAGACCGGCCAGCTTCATGGTCTTGTTGATGCCGAATTCATTCGCTGCCTTGATGGCGTTGACGGTGTCGCCACCGGCGTTGGCCAGGCCCAGGATCTGCGCCTTGCTGCTTTGCGCCTGCAGCAGGAAGGACGAGAAGTCGCTGGCCGACAGCGGGTGGCGCACCGACCCCACCACCGTGCCGCCGTTGGCGGTGATGACCCGGGTCGTGTCGTTCTGCAGCGCCGAGCCGAAGGCGTAGTCGGCGGTCAGGAAGAACCAGCTCTTGCCACCGCCCTTGACCACCGCACCGCCGGTGCCCTTGGCCAGTGCCACGGTGTCGTAGGCCCAGTGCACGGTGTAGGGGCTGCACTGTTCGTTGGTCAGTGCCGAGGTGGCCGGACCCACCGCCAGGAAGACCTTCTTCTTCTCGCGGGCGATGGCCGACATCGCCAGGCCGGTCGACGAGGTGGTGCCGCCCACCAGCATGTCCACGCCCTGGGTGTCGAACCATTCACGCGCCTTGGCGGCAGCCACGTCGGCCTTGTTCTGGTGGTCGGCGTAGAGGACCTCGATCTTCTTGCCGTTGATGGCGCCACCCAGCTCGGCCACGGCCATGCGCATGGCTTCCACGCCGCCCTGGCCGTCGATGTCGGAGTACAGGCCCGACATGTCGGTGATGATGCCGATCTTGATGGTGTCGCCCGAAATCTGGGCCTGGGCGGTGGTGGTACCGAACAGCGTGGCCGTGGCCAGCGCGCAAGCGGCAGTGAGCTTGTTGAGTGTCATGCGTGTCTCCAGGTGGGGCGGGGGAAAAATTGTGGGGGTGGCAGGTGCACGGGCCGGCGGATGGGCCAGGCGCTCAGACACCCAGGTATTCATGCAGGCTGTCCATGCGCGACGGCAGCTCGGCCTGGCTGAACTGCTGGATCACCTGGCCGTGCTCCATCACCAGGAAGCGGTCGGCCAGCGGCGCGGCAAAGCGGAAGTTCTGCTCCACCATCACGATGGTGTAGCCCTGGCTGCGCAGCGTGACCACCATCTCGGAGAGCTTCTGCACGATCACCGGGGCCAGGCCTTCGGAAATTTCATCGAGCAGCAGCAGGCGCGCGCCGGTGCGCAGGATGCGCGCCACCGCCAGCATCTGCTGCTCACCGCCCGACAGGCGGGTGCCGGGGCTCTGGGCCCGCTCTTGCAGGTTGGGGAACATGGCGTAGATCTGTTCCACCGACATGCCGCCGGCAGCCAGTTGCGGCGGCAGCATCAGGTTCTCTTCGGCCGACAGGCTGGCGAAGATGCCACGCTCTTCCGGGCAGTAGCCGATGCCCAGCTGCGCAATGCGGTGGGTGGCCATGCTGATGGTCTCTTGGCCCATCACCTGCACCGAGCCCTTGCGGCTGCCGATCAGGCCCATGATGGCGCGCAGCGTGCTGGTGCGCCCGGCGCCATTGCGGCCCAGCAGCGTGACCACCTCGCCTTCGTCGACATGGAAATCGACGCCATGCAGCACATGGGATTCGCCGTACCAGCCGTGCAAGCCCTTGACTTCGAGGAAGCGCTTGGCCATCAGTGCGCCCCTTTCAGCTCGACCTGGGCACTGCCCATGTAGGCCTCGATCACGGCCGGGTTCTTCGACACCTGCTCATAGCTGCCTTCGGCCAGCGTGGCGCCACGCTGCAGCACGGTGATGGTGTCGGCGATGCTGGCGACCACGCTCATGTTGTGTTCGACCATCAGCACGGTGCGCTTGGCGGCCACTTTCTTGATCAGCTGGCGGATGCGGTCCACGTCTTCCAGGCCCATGCCCTGGGTCGGCTCGTCGAGCAGCATCAGTGTGGGGTTCATGGCCAGCGTGGTGGCGATTTCCAGCGCGCGCTTGCGGCCGTAGCTCAATTCAACGGCGGTCAGGGCGGCGTAGGCCTCCAGGTCCACTTCCCGCAACAGGGCGAGGGCCTGGTCGTTGAGCTGGTCGAGCACTTTTTCACTGCGCCAGAACTGGAACGAGTTGTTCAGCTTGCGCTGCAGCGCCACGCGCACGTTTTCCAGCACCGACAGGTGCGGGAACACCGACGAGATCTGGAACGAGCGGATCACGCCCCGGCGGGCGATGTGGGCCGAGCTTTCCTGGGTGATGTCGTGGCCGTCGAACAGGATCTGGCCCGAGGTGGGCTTGAGAAACTTGGTCAGCAGGTTGAAGCAGGTGGTCTTGCCGGCGCCATTGGGGCCGATCAGCGCATGGATGCTGCCGCGCCTGACCTGCAGGTCGACGTTGCTGACGGCCACGAAGCCCTTGAACTCCTTGGTCAAGGCCCGGGTTTCAAGGATGTTGTCGTTGCTCATGTCGAAGATGTCGATGCCGTCCTGGATGCTGCACCAGCGCCTGCGGGGCGCCGGCTGGGCCGGAATTGCATGACCGGCTTTGGGGGGCGAAGCATAGCTGCAAGCGGGCGCGCCCCATCCGCAGGCATACCCGCCCCGCATCTGCTGGGGGCCGGCGGCCGCTTTGCCAGGCACAAGCCCTCCTCAGGACGCCTTGTGTCCGGGCTGTGCTGCGCACCCACGGCCTCGCAGAGCTCGGCCGCTTCGCCAGGCACAAGCCCTCCTCAGGAGGCCTTGTGTCCGGGCTGTGCTGTGCACCCACGGCCTCGCAGAGCTCGGCCGCTTCGCCAGACACAAGCCCTCCTCAGGAGGCCTTGTGTCCGGGCTGTGCTGCACACCCACGGCCTCGCAGAGCTCGGCCGCTTCGCCAGGCACAAGCCCTCCTCAGGAGGCCTTGTGTCCGGGCTGTGCTGCACACCCACGGCCTCGCAGAGCTCGGCCGCTTCGCCAGGCACAAGCCCTCCTCAGGAGGCCTTGTGTCCGGGCTCAGCCACATTGCCCGACGTCGCCGCAGGCGGTGCAGAACGCGCAGCCGTCCTTGTGGATCACGGTGTGGTTGCCACACTCGGGGCAGGCCTTGCCCGCCATGGTGGCCAGGGTGACGGGCGCGGTGATGGCGGTGCCTGCGCCATCGGCAGCCACCGGCCTGGCCTTGGGTGCGGCCAGGATGCCCATGGCCAGCACCGGGAAGCCCTGCTCGTCCAGCACGCCCAGCATGGCGTAGCGGTGGATCACCAGGCGGGCGATGTAGGCCACGGTGCTGGGCCAGGTCTGCTGGCGGCGCTCGCCAGGCACCGGCGCCATGAAGTGGCCCAGCGGCTCGCCCACGTTCAGCAGCTTGCGCAGCTTCATGCCGATCCAGGCCGGGTCCATCACCCGCATGTCCAGGCTCAGCAGGCGTGCCAGGCCGTCCAGCGCGCGTGGATAGTTGCCCGAAAAACCGATGGCGCAGGGGCGGTTGCTGGTGCTGCCGTCGGGCCCCGGCAAGGCCACCTCCTTGAGGGTGACGGTGAAGCTTTCGCCGGTGGCATGGTTGTCGACATCCACCGCCCAGGCCAGCGTGCCGGCGGTGCCGGTGCGCGGCTCGTCGCGGCTGAACATGGCGTCGACCACCGGCGTGGGGCCGCCTTCCTGCAGCGCGCCCAGCTGCGCGCAGCGCCAGCGGATCACCGCCGCCGTGGCCGCCACCACGCCCGGAAACAGCCGCATCTCGCCGTTGGGCGGAAAGGGCATCTCGAAGGCGCGCTCTTCGGCCACCGTGGCCAGGGCGTCGAGCTTCAGGCGCAGCCAGGCGGCGTCGTGCACCCGCATGTCCATCGACAAGGTCTTGGCCAGCGCACCGATGCCGCGCGGCTGCTCGGCGCCGTTCACCCACACCTCGAACGGCAGGTTTTGCGCGAACAGGCCCAGGCCCGGGCCGGCCTCGGCCGGCAGCTCGCCGACAAACAGCGAAAAGTCGCCGTGCGGATGCTGCGATCAGGTAACTCCAGGCCGGGTTGCCGCCCGGCAGATCGGGCCGGCTGGGCCAGCGCAGGCTGTCGAGCACCGGCGCGGGCAGGCGGTCCAGCCGCAGCCGCTGGTTGGCGCCGTCGGCCGCCGCCATGGGTTGCAGCGGTGCGGGCTGGGCCGCAGCCGGGTTTGCTGCAGCGGCAGCTGCCGCGGCGGCGTGTCCACGCTCAGCACCGAGCCCAGCACGCTGTTGGGCCGGTAGGTGGCCAGGCCCTTCAGGCCCGCCTGCCAGGCCTGCAGGTACAGGCCCTGGAAGTCGGCATACGGGTAGTCGGCCGGCACATTGACCGTCTTGGAGATCGAGGTGTCGATGTAGGGCGCCACCGCCGCCACCATGGCCGCGTGGTCCTCGGCGCTCATTTCCAGCGCGGTGACGAAGGCGTCGGTCAGCGGCGCGTCGGCGCCCTTCAGGTGGCGGTACAGGCGCCAGGCATGGTCTTCCACCGCATAGTGCTTGAAGCTGTTGTCGGGCTCGCGCTTCTTGCGGGTGTAGCTCCAGCTGAAGGCCGGCTCGATGCCGTTGCTGGCGTTGTCGGCAAAGGCCAGGCTGATGGTGCCGGTGGGCGCGATCGACAGCAGGTGGCTGTTGCGCAGGCCCTGGGCCCGGATCTTGTCCTTCAGCGCGGGCGGCAGGCGCGAGGCGAAGGCACCGCGCGACAGGTACAGGTCGGCGTTGAACAGCGGGAAGGCGCCACGCTCCTGGCCCAGGTCGGCGCTGGCGCCATAGGCGGCATCGCGCATCACCGCCGAGATGTGGGCCGCCATGGCTGCGGGCGGGCGCGGTGTCGTAGCGCAGGCCCAGCATCACCAGCGCATCACCCAGGCCGGTGAAGCCCAGGCCCACACGCCGCTTGGCGCGCGCCTCGGCCTGCTGCTGCGGCAGCGGCCACACGGTCACGTCCAGCACGTTGTCGAGCATGCGGGTGGCCACCGCGCACACCTCGGCAAAGCCGGCGTCGTCGAAGCCGGCGTCGGGCTCGAACGGGCGCTGCACGAAATGGGTCAGGTCGACGCTGCCCAGGCAGCAGCAGCCATAGGGCGGCAGCGGCTGCTCGGCGCAGGGGTTGGTGGCGGCGATCGATCTCGCAGTAGCCCAGGTTGTTGTCGTTGTTGATGCGGTCGAGGAACAGCACGCCCGGCTCGGCATGGTCGTAGGTGCTGCGCATGATCAGGTCCCACAGCGCGCGGGCGCGCGGGCTGCGGTAGACCCACAGGCCGTCGGCGCGCTGGCTGGGCGCCGGCGGCCTTCAGCGTGGGGCCGGGCTCGGCCTTGTGCACCAGGTCGAAGCTCGCCGTCGTCGGCCACCGCCTGCATGAAGGCGTCGGTGATGCCCACCGAGATGTTGAAGTTGCGCAGGTCGCCCTGGTCCTTGGCGCGGATGAAGGCCTCGACATCGGGGTGGTCGCAGCGCAGCACCGCCATCTGCGCGCCGCGCCGGCTGCCGGCCGATTCCACCGTCTCGCAGCTGCGGTCGAACACCCGCATGTAGCTGACCGGGCCCGCTGGCACTGCTTTGCGTGGGCGCCACCCAGGCGCCGGCCGGGCGGATGCGCGAAAAGTCGTAGCCCACGCCGCCGCCGCGGCGCATGGTCTCGGCGGCCTCGGTCAGCGCGGTGTAGATGCCGGCAAAGCCTTCTTCGGGCTGCGAGATCGAATCCCCCACCGGCTGCACAAAGCAGTTGATCAGCGTGGCCGCCAGCGGCGTGCCGGCCGCCGAGTTGATGCGCCCGGCCGGCACAAAGCCGCGGCGCTGCGCGTCCAGAAACCGGGCCTCCCAGGCGGCCCGCTGCGCGGGTGCCTCGGCCTCGGCCAGGGCGCGCGCCACCCGCTGGCGCACGTGGTCGAGCGTGGTCTCGTCGCCCTTGGCGTATTTTTCAGCCAGCACCTCGGCGCTGATGGCCTGGGGCGGCAGGTTGGCTGCGGCTGGGCAGCGCAGACGCGGGCTGGGCCGCGGCAGCGGCACGCTGGCGGGCGGGGGCACGGGTGGAGGTGTTGTCGGTCATCTGGGTGTCTTTCGGGGCGGGCCCGCGGCCGGGCGCGGCGGTAGTAATGCTGCGGTGCTTGGGCGGCGGGGCGGCCGGGGCTGGGCGTGCCGCAAGGGGCGCGAGAGCTGAAGGTTTATACAGTATTCTGATCGCCCGGGCAGGTGCCGGCAACACCACAATTGCAGCAGCCGGGGGCTTGACAGCGCAGTCCGGGCCGGCCTGCAAAGGCCAGAGCCAGGGCTATGAGTGTGGGCCGCAGCCATCGCCCCGGTCCCGGGCCGGACAGCCGCCGGCCGGTGCCGTCGGCACACTGCCGGCCATGCCCAACCATCCCTTTGACGCGGCCATCGCCCTGCAGCAGCAGGGCGAGCAAGGCTTTGCCGGCCACACCAGCCCGGCCTACTGGAACATGATCGGCCCCTTCGGCGGCGTCACTGCCGCGATTGCGCTGAACGCGGTGCTGCAGCACCCGCAATTGCTGGGCGAGCCGATCTCGCTGACCGTCAACTACGCCGGCCCGGTGGCCGAAGGGCCCTTCAGCGCGCGGGCGCGGCCGGTGCGCACCAACCGCAGCACCCAGCACTGGTGGGTGGAACTGGTGCAAACAGCCGCCGACGGCAGTGCGCAGGTCAGCACCACCGCCACCGTGGTGACCGCTGCCCGCCGCCCCACCTGGGGCGCCAGCGACGCGCCCATGCCCAGCGTGCCGGCACCCGAGGCGCTTGCCGCGGGCGGTGCGGCCCGGCAACGTCGTGGCCTGGCTGGCACGCTACGAGGTGCGCGCCATCACCGGCGACATGCCGCAGCAATGGGACGGCCAGGCCGCCGACCACAGCCTGAGCCGCTGGTGGCTGCGCGACGACCCGCCCCGGCCGCTGGACTTTGCGTCGCTCACCGCCATGGCCGACGTGTTCTTTCCGCGGGTGTGGCTCAAGCGCGCCACCCGGGTGCCGGTGGGCACGGTGTCGATGACGGTGTACTTCCATGCCGACAGCAGCCAGCTGGCCGGCTGCGGCAGCGCGCACCTGCTGGCCGAGGCGCGGGCGCTGAACTTCCGCCACGGCTTCTTCGACCAGACCGGCCTGCTGTGGAATGCCCAGGGCCAGCTGCTGTGCAGCACGCACCAGATCGTCTATTACAAGGAATGAGCATGCAAGCACCGACGCCAGCCACCACGGCCACGCTGGACGCACACGGCATTGCCACGCTCCGCATCCACGGCCGCAAATCGCTCAACATCATCGGCACGCCCGAGATCACCGCGCTGACGGCCGCGCTGCAGCAACTGGCAAGCGACCCGCAACTGCGGGTGCTGGTGCTGCGCGGGCGCGACGACCGCGCCTTCATCGGCGGGGCCGACATCGCCGAGATGGCCGCGCTGACGCCCGACACCGCGCCGGCTTTCATCACCCGGCTGAAAGACCTGTGCGAGGCGGTGCGCCTGTGCCCGGTGCCGGTGATCGCGCGCCTGTCGGGCTGGTGCCTGGGCGGCGGGCTGGAAGTGGCGCTGGCCTGCGACCTGCGGCTGGGCAGCACGGGCTCGCAATACGGCATGCCCGAGGTGAAGGTGGGCATCCCGTCGGTGATCCATGCCGCCCTGCTGCCGCGCCGGGTGGGGCCGGCCGCCGCCACCTGGCTGCTGCTGACCGGCGAGACCATCGGCGCCGACGAGGCGCTGCGGCTGGACCTGCTGCACCAGTTGCACGCGCCCGACGCGCTGGACGCCGCCGTGGACCGTACCGCTGCGCAACTGGCCGGCTTGGGCACCCAGGTGCTGCGCCAGCAGAAGGCCATGCTGCGGGACTGGGAACGGCAGCCTGTGGAGCAATCGATCGACCGCAGCGTCGCCGAGTTCGGCCGGGCCTTCCGCACCGGCGCGCCGCAGCGCTTGATGCAGGCGTTTTTGGACAGCAAGCGCTGACCGGGCCGACCTGCACCAACAGGCGCAATCAGGCGCAACCAGGCAGCACCGACAGCGGACCTGGTGGGCCTTGCCGCCGGGTCAGGCGCGTGGGCGGCAGAAATCCAGGCCCGCGCCGGGGCGCGGCCGCCACCGCCCCCCAACCTGCGGGGTACGGCACCACAAGCGCTGTGCCGGCTGCTAGGGTCGGGGCAGTCTTCTGAGACTGGCAGCGCGGTGGCTGCCGGCCAGGTACACAAAAGGAATGCCATGCGCAACAGTTTGATTTTGAGCAGCCTGATGGCCATCGGCCTGGGCGCCCATGCGGCCAATACCGTGGCGCTGTATGAATTCAACAGCAACTTCGATCCGGTGGCCGGGTCGACACAGGCCACGGCGCTGGTGCCAGTTGACCCGCTGGGACGCAGCGGTTTCCAGGCCGACACCGTCAACGGCGTGGCGCGCACGGTGTACCGCTTCGATGGTGCAAGCTCACCCGCGCTGTCTCAAGGCGGGCTGCAGTTTGTCAACGCCGACTTGATGAACCCCAGCAACTATGCAATTGAGGCCTACTTCAGCTTCGACCAGGTGAGCGGCTGGCGCCGCATCATCGACACCGCCGACCGGTCGGTGGACATCGGCTTTTATGTGCTGAGCGGCGGCCTGCAGCTCTACCCGTCGAACGTGGGCGTGGGCGCGTTCACGGCCAACACCTACCACCACGTGATCCTCAGCTTCGACGGCAGCACGGCAGTGGCCTACCTGAACGGTGCGGCGCAATCGACCCAGGCCACCAGTTATTACCAGCTGCCGGCTTCCAACGTCATCAGCTTGTTTCTCGACAACACGGCCAGTGCTGCGCAGACCGAATACTCGGCCGGCAAGATTGCCTGGGCCCGCTTCTACGATGGCGCCCTGAGCGCCGACGACGCCATGGTGGCCTACCAGTCGGCGGTCGGCTTCGAGCTGCCACCGGCCGTGCCCGAGCCTGGCACCTGGGCACTTTTGGCACTGGGCCTGGCCAGTGTGGCTGCCGTGGTGCGCCGCCGCACCTGAGCCGCCGCAGCGCCGGGGTGGCTTCAGTGGCTGCGCGTGCCCAGCCAGGTGCCCGCTAGCACCCCAGCCAACCCCACGCCGTGCCACAGCGTCAGCGGCTCACCCAGCAGCAGCACCGCAAAGGCCACGCCGAAGATCGGCACCCAGTAGGCATACAGCGCAGCGCGGGCCACGCCCAGCACCATCAGCGCGCGGTTCCACACAATGCCGCCCAGCGCGGTGGCCAGCAGGCCCGACACCAGCACCAGCAGGGCCGTGTGCAGGCCAAATTGGCTGGCGTCGAACACCAGCGGCGCCGGCCGCACGGCCACATGCACCAGCAGCAGCCCGCTGCCGATGACGTTCAGCACCGCGCTGATGAACAGCGGGTCCAGGCCGCGCGCCAGGCGCTGCACCATCACGCCGCCCAGCACCCAGACCAGCACCGCGCCAAACACCAGCAGGTCACCCAGGCCGCCGCCGTCCAGGGCCATGCCGGGGCGGTTCAGCACCACGGCGGCCACGCCGCCAAAGCCCAGCACCACACCGGCAATGCGCTGCGGCGTCAGCCGGTCGCCCAGCAGCAGCGCCGCCAGCAGGGATGAGACCAGCGGGTTCAGCGCAATGATCAGCGCCGCATTGGCCGCCGCCGTGCGGGCCACGCCCTGGGTGAAGAAGATCTGGTTGAGGTAGACCATCAGCACCGCGCAGCCGGCCAGCGCCAGCCATTGCCGGCGCGACAGCGGTGGCCAGGCCATGCGCTGCCGGGCGATGCGCAGCAAGACCACGCCCGCCACCGCCACCGCCGCCACCAGCATGCGCAGCAGCGACACCAGCACCGGCTCCATGCTCTCCAACAGCAGCTTGACGACCGACAGGTTGGCGCCCCACATCGCCATGGTCGCCAGCAGCAGCAGTTGCATGCTGCGCCCGGCCGGCACCACCGCGCCAGTCCTCACGCCGCCGCCTGCCAGGCCTGGGCAAAGCCCTGCGCCTGCGCTGCCACCTCGGCCAGGGCCATGCCGGGCTTGTACAAGGCCGAGCCGATGCCCGCACCCGCCGCACCGGCGGCGCGCCAGGCCGCCAGGCTGTGGGGCGTGATGCCGCCCACCGGCAGCAAGGCAGTGCCGGTGGGCAGCACGGCCAGCATGGCCTTGACCACCGCCGGGCTGAGCATTTCAGCCGGAAACAGCTTCAGCGCCTGGGCGCCGGCCGCCAGTGCCGCAAAGGCCTCGGTGGGCGTGGCCACGCCGGGCAGGCACACCAGGCCCAGGCGCTGGGCCTCGAAGATCACCTCCACATCGGTGTTGGGCGACACGATCAAGCGGCCACCGGCGGCCGCCACGGCACGCACCTGGTCGGCGTCCAGCACGGTGCCGGCGCCCACCAGGGCCTGTGGGCAGGCGCGCGCCAACGCTGCGATGCTGTCCAGCGGCTGCGGGCTGTTGAGCGGCACCTCGATCAGCGACCAGCCGGCCGCCACCAAGGCCTGGCCCACCGGCACCGCGTCCACCGGGCGGATGCCCCGCAGGATGGCCACCAGCGGCAGTTGCGCCAGCGCAGCGGCCAGCCGGCGCGCAGCCTCTTGCGGCTGGGCGCCTGCCGCCCGGCGCAACAGGTGCTCGGCCAGCGCCTTGGCGCGGCGGTCCGCCGGGGTGGGTGGGGTCGGTGGGGGGGTGTGCACAGGCATGCCGCCAGTGTGCCTGCTGGTCAGCAGGCAGGCGGGCCTGGCGGCAGCAGACCGGCCGCCCGCGCCACCGCCAGCAGGCCGCGCCAGGTGGCGTCGGCCGGCGCCAGTTGCACCGGGTGGCCGCAGGCCAACAGCGCGCGCTGGTAGCGCAGTGCCAGCGCCGGGCTGGCCAGCACGGTGACCGGCGCTCCGGCAGGCAGAGCCTGGGCCCGCAGTTCCTCGCCGATCAGCAGGCCCGACAGGCGGCTGGCCAGGGCCGGGCCGCTGGCACGGTTGAACAGTGCCAGGCTGCGCACCGAAAACACATGGTGCAGCAGGCCACCGGGCTGCTGGGCCTGGGCCACACCCGCGTCGAAAGCGTCGCCATCCAGGTCGCCACCCGCGTGGCCATCCCGTGGCCATCATTCGCCGGCAGCATGCGCGCCAGGATCGACTGCTGGCGCAGCAGCGCGTAGACCTCGCCGGTCATGTGGGTGCAAAAGCCCTGGATGCGGCCCGCCTGCACCTGCACCCACTTGCTGTGGGTGCCGGGCAGGACCAGGGTGTGCACAGCCGTCAGGATCCGGCAGCACCTGCAGCGCACCGAACACCTGCACCTCTTCACCGCGCATCACATCGGGCACACCGCCCCGGTCGGTGCAGAGGCCTGGCACGATGGCCAGGCGGCCCGGCTGCAACCACAGCAGCTGCCGGGCGATGTCGTCCAGCCCGGCCGGGCAGGCGGCGTAGGCGGCTTCGGCCCAGCCCTGGCGGCTGCCCACCATGCCGGCCAGCAGACACCGGCAGGCCAGGGTGGGCGGCGCACCAGGCGCCGAACTCCGCATCGAACGCGGCCTGCCAGCCACCCGGCGGCACCTGCAGCAGGCCGCGTGGTGCGGCATGCGTGGCCAGCACCGTGCCGTCGGCCGCCAGCAGCGCCCCGCGCAGCGCGCTGCTGCCCCAGTCGACCGCCAGCAGGGCCGGGGCGGGCACGGTCAGTGGTTGTCCTTGGGCACGGCCGCGCCGCGCTGGCCGACCAGAAAGTCGAGGTCGGCGCCCTCGTCGGCCTGCAGCACATGGTCGATGTAGAGCTTCCAGTAGCCGCTGGCCATGGCCGGCGGCGGGGCCTGCCAGGCCGCCAGGCGGCGCGCCAGTTCGGCATCGTCCACATGCAGGTGCAGGCGGCGGGCGGCCACGTCCAGCGTGATCAGGTCGCCGTCCTGCACCACCGCCAGCGGGCCGCCGGCGGCGGCTTCGGGCGCGGTGTGCAGCACCACGGTGCCGTAGGCGGTGCCGCTCATGCGGGCGTCGCTGATGCGGACCATGTCGGTGATGCCCTTGCGCAGCACCTTGGGCGGCAGCGGCATGTTGCCCACTTCGGCCATGCCGGGGTAGCCCTTGGGGCCGCAGTTGCGCAGCACCATCACGCAGGTCTCGTCGATGTCCAGCGCCTCGTCGTCGATGCGGGCGTGGAAATCATCGCTGTCCTGGAACACCACCGCGCGCCCGGTGTGCTGCATCAGCGCTGGCGTGGCCGCGCTGGGCTTGATGACTGCGCCGCGCGGCGCCAGGTTGCCACGCAGCACCGCAATGCCGGCCTTGTCCTTGAAGGGCGCGGCCAGGGTCTTGATGACATCGGGGTTGAAGTTCTCGGCGTCGGCAATGTTCTCGCGCACCGTCAGGCCGTTGGCGGTGACGATGTCCAGGTGCAGGTGCTGGGCGATTTCCTGCATCACCACCGGCAGGCCACCGGCGTAGCAGAAGTCTTCCATCAGGTACTGGCCGCTGGGCTGCAGGTTGACCAGGCAGGGCAGCGCACTGGCCAGGCGGTCGAAATCGTCGAGCGAGAGCTTGACACCGAGCCGGCCGGCGATGGCGATCAGGTGGATCACCGCATTGGTGCTGCCGCCGATGGCTGCCAGGGTCAGAACGGCGTTTTCGAAGGCCTCACGCGTCAGCACCTGGCCGATGGTCTGGTCGGTGTGCACCATCTCGACGATGCGGCGCCCGGCCTCGCGCGCCAGCACATTGCGCCGGCCGTCCACCGCCGGCCAGGCGGCGTTGCCGGGCAGGCCGATGCCGAGTGCCTCGACCATGCTGGCCATGGTGCTGGCTGTGCCCATGGTCATGCAGTGGCCGTGGCTGCGGTGCATGCAGCTCTCGGCCTCGAAGAAATCCTGCAGCTTGAGCGTGCCGGCGCGCACCTGCTCGCTCATCTGCCACACGCCGGTGCCGCTGCCCAGCTGCTGGCCGCGCCAGCGGCCGTTGAGCATGGGCCCGCCGCTGACGCCGATGGTCGGCAGGTTGGCGCTGGCCGCGCCCATCAGCAGGCTGGGCGTGGTCTTGTCGCAGCCCATCAGCAGCACCACGCCGTCGATCGGGTTGCCGCGGATGCTTTCTTCCACGTCCATGCTGGCCAGGTTGCGGTAGAGCATGGCGGTGGGGCGCAACAGCGTCTCGCCCAGGCTCATCACCGGAAACTCGAGCGGGAAGCCACCGGCCTCGTAGACGCCGATCTTCACCTGCTCGGCCAGCGTGCGGAAGTGGCTGTTGCAGGGCGTCAGCTCGCTGAAGGTGTTGCAGATGCCGATGACCGGCCGGCCGTCGAACTGGTCATGCGGGACGCCCTTGCCCTTGACCCAGCTGCGGTAGGCAAAACCGTCGCGGTCCTGGCGGCCGAACCACTGCTGGCTGCGCAGTTCATGGGGCTTTTTTCTGGGCGTGTTGGGCATGGTGCGCTGGCTTTCCCGGCATCGGCAGTGATGCGCTCAAGCCTATTATGGTATGACGATTGAACCCGTTTCCCGCCACAACCCTGAAGGACTGACCCTGTGACCGCCCCTGTCAACGCCTCTGCCAACGCCCCTGTGAACGACGCCCTGCCGACCCAGACCAGCAGCGCAGCCATGCCCGCCATCCCCAGCGGCATCGAGCTGCTGGCCGTGGCCAAACTGGCGCCGCAATATGCCGCGCTGGTCGGCCCGGCCTTCACCGTGCACGACCGCCTGCACAACACCGACCCCGCCGCGCTGGCCGCTGCCGCGCCGCGCATCCGGGCGATTGCCGCCAGCGGTGAATCCAAGGTCAGCGCAGCGCTGATCGCGCAACTGCCGGCGCTGGAGATCATCTCGGTGATGGGCGTGGGCTACGACGGCGTCGACGTGGCGGCCGCCAAGGCCCGCGGCGTGCTCGTCACCCACACCCCCGATGTGCTGAACGACGATGTGGCCGACCTGGCGCTGGGCCTGATGCTGTGCGCGGCGCGGCAATTGCCGGCGGCGGACCGCTTCGTGCGCGCCGGCCAGTGGTCGCAGGGCCCGATGCCGCTGGCCCGCAAGCTGTCAGGCGCCCGGCTGGGCATCGTCGGCATGGGCCGCATCGGCCAGGCCATCGCCCAGCGCGCCCTGGCCTTCAACATGCACGTGGCCTACACCGCCCGCTCGGCCAAGCCGGCCCTGCCCTGGCGCTACCTGCCATCGGCCGAAGCCCTGGCCGCCGACAGCGATGTGCTGGTGGTCATCACCCCCGGTGGCGCCGGCACCCGCCACCTGATCAACGCCGCCGTGCTGGCCGCGCTGGGCCCGACCGGCCTGCTGGTGAACGTGGCGCGTGGCTCGGTGGTCGACCAGGACGCCCTGATCGACGCGCTGGAGTCCGGCGCGCTGGGCGGCGCCGGGCTGGACGTGTTTGCCGACGAACCCAGCGTGCCCGAGCGTCTGCGCGCCCTGCCCCAGGTGGTGCTGACACCGCACATCGGCAGCGCCACCGGCCAGACCCGCCAGGCCATGGCCGACCTGGCCTTTGCCAACCTGCGGGCGCAGTTCACCGCGCAGCCGCTGCCGTCGCCCGTGCCCGAGTGCCGCTGAGCGGGGCCCACCACCGCCCCAGGCGGGCTGGCGGGGCTGGGGTGTCGGCTTGCTTTACACCGGCCAGACACCCCCTAGTTCAGCCGTCGTGATGCATTGCACACGCCGCAAAAAAGCGTTAAGAAACGCACGTCGGTGTTCTTGACACTGCAGCGCAGCAATTTTTATTGGATATGTAAGTCATTGATTTGATTGGTTTTTTCAGGCGAAACCGGGCTGGCACAGGTTTCGCTATTGCATTGGTCATGCACGGCGACACCCCCTAACTTGTCACCGCCCAACCAACGCCTGAAAGCACCGATCATGAACAAGACGCTCCCCCTGCTGACCACCCTGGCCGCCGCGCTGCTGACGCTGGGCAGCGCGCAAGCCGCACTGGTGCAGCATGAGCGATGCCAGCAGCAGCAACGCGGCCAGCTACGGCCCCAGCATGACCGACTGGGAGGCCCCGGGCCAGGTGCTGCAGCTGCAGAAGTTCAACCCGCTGCTGGGCACGCTGACGGCCGTCACCTTCAGCTGGGACGGCCGACTCGACACCGTCTTCACTGTCGAGAACGAGACCGACGAGCGCAGCCCGGTGACCTACAGCGCGTCGGGCAGCATGCAGTTCAGCATCCCGCACTATGGCTTGGCCAGCCTGGTGTTCGGTCCGCAGAGCGGGCAGTTCGACGTCGACGCCGGCACCAGCAGTGCGCTGGCGATCAGCCTGAAGGACAGTGGCACCGGCAGCACGACCAATCTGACCGACTTTATCGGCCCAGGCAGCTTTGCCGTGCTGGTCACTGCCCGCAGCGATTCGGCCATGTCGACTGACAACGATGACATCTTCCTGAGCACACGCACCAACGCTTTTGCATCGGCCCAGGTCAGCTACGACTACATCGCCGCCACCCATGCCGTGCCGGAACCTGGCGCGCTGGCGCTGCTGGGACTGGCATTGGGCGCCGCATGCCTTGCGACCCGCCGCCGCGCCTGAACAGCGCCTGAGGCGGCCTGATGCGCCCCGCGTCAACCGCTTTGCACCCCGCACACCCTCCGATCTCCGCACGCCGCCCCGGACACCACACCATGCACCACCTTCGCCAAATCACCCTTGCTGCGCTGTTGCTCGGCAGCCTGAGCAGCGCACAGGCCATCACGATTCAGCTGCAACCCCAGTGGCAACTGAGCGCAGATTCGGACCTGACCACGGTCAAGACCAACAACCGCAGCGTCGAGCTTCAGCTGCCGCAATTCGACAGCCGCCTGGGCACCCTGAACCAAGTCACCCTGACCTTGTTCGGCCAGTTCCAGGGCAGCGCCAAAGCAGAGAGCGTGAACAACGGCGCCCGCCAAGTCACCTTGAACCTGGGGGTCGAATTGAGCCTGTGGGACCCGGAGACTGAAGGTCTGCTGCTGCAGGCCACGCCCTTGGTCAGCAACAGCTTCCAGGCCAGCACCTACGACGGCACCAGCGACTTCGGTGGCAGCTCCGGCCGCAGCTTCACCGGCCTGACGGCCGCCAAGAGCAGCACGCGCAGCTTTTCGGATGCCGCCACGCTGGCCCACTACACCGGCGCCGGCATGGTCACTACCTTGCTGTCGGCACGCGGCGCGTCCGGCTATGTCAGCTCGGGCAACATCGACGCCAGGTTCAGCACCCAGGTCAGCGGCTATGCCCGCGTGACCTACGACTACCAAGCCCATCAACCGACCGTGCTGCAGCAGCTGGCCCCCGTGCCCGAACCCAGCACCTGGGCGCTGATGTTCGCCGGCCTGGCCGTGGTCGGCGCGCTGGCCAAGCGCCGCGCCGCCTGATCCGCTGCGGGTTGCACAGCGGGTCCAACGGCGGGTCACAAGGCCGGTTGCGCAGCAGAACCCGCAGCCGGACCCGCAGCCGGATACAGCCGCCCCTCGAGGCGGCTTTTTTCATGGTGGATCGGCAGGAAGGGGGCGGGAAAGCCCGGGCGCCGGCTGGGTTCAATCGTCATACGATTGCCCGACGGAGCGCCGCCAGACGTGCTGGCACCCGGCCAACCCCCACAGGAGACTGAGACGATGCACCGCAAGACTTGGATCACGACCGCCCTGGTGGGCGCTGGCCTGTTGGCCGCCGGCCCCAGCTTCGCCCAGGCGCAGGAGACCCTCACCGTGTGGTGGGTCAAGGGCTTCTACAAGGCCGAAGACGAGGCGCTGTTCGAGGCCATCAAGAAGTTCGAGGCCAAGAACAAGGGCGTGAAGATCGAACTCTCGCAGTACCCCATCCAGGACATGATTCCGAAGACGGTGGCCGCGCTCGATTCCAACAACCCGCCCGACCTGGCCTACGCCGACACCTACGATTTCCAGACCACCGCCAAGTGGGCCTTCGACGGCAAGCTGGAAGACATCTCCAGCGTGATCAACCCGCTGCGCAGCAAGTTCGAGCCGCGTGCGCTGTCCACCACCTTCTTGCTCAACAACACCAACGGCACGCGGGCTTATTACGCCTTTCCGCTGAAGCAGCAGACCATGCACGTCCAGTACTGGAAGGACATGCTGACCGAATCCGGCTTCAAGGAAAGCGACATCCCCACGACCTGGAAAGAGTACTGGAGCTTCTGGTGCGACAAGGTGCAACCGGCCTACCGCCAGAAGAGCGGCAACCGCGGCTTCGGCATCGGCAACCCGATGGGCGTCGATTCGACCGACACCTTCTTCTCCTTCCTGACCTTCATGGACGCCTACAACGTCACCTTGGTCAATGACTCCGGCAAGCTGCTGGTCGACGACCCGACGGTGCGCGGCAACCTGATCCAGGCGATGACCGATTACACGGCCATCTACACCAAGGGCTGCACGCCGCCCTCGTCGACCAGCTGGAAGGACCCGGACAACAACGTCGCCTTCCACAACAGGACGACGGTGATGACGCACAACGCCACCATCTCGATTGCCGCCAAGTGGCTGGACGACAGCAACAACACCACGCTGACCGAGGCGCAGCGGGCCAATGCCAAGCTGAACTACAGCGAGAAGATCGCCACCGCCTCGTTTCCGCAGAAGCCCGACGGCAGCAAGATGGTGTTCCGCGCAGCCGTCAAGACCGGCGTGATCTTCAAGGACTCGAAGAACAAGCCGCTGGCCAAGAAGTTCCTGACCTTCATGCTCGACGAGGCCAACCTGACGCCCTATGTGGAGGGGTCACTGGGGCGCTGGTTCCCGGTGCAGACCAAGGCCCAGCAAAGCCCGTTCTGGAAGACCGACCCGCACCGTCTGGCCGTCTACAACCAGTTCATGGCGGGCACCCTGCCGTTTGAATTCACCAAGAACTTCAAGTTCACGGTGCTGAACAACGAGAACGTCTGGGCCAAGGCGATGAACCGGGTGCTCAACGAGAAGGTGCCGGTGGACAAGGCCGTCGACGAGATGATCGCCCGCATCAAGGTGGTCGCCGGGTCCTGATCCCACCCCCGTAGCGGCTGCGCCGCTCCCCCTCAAGGGGGCCACCCCAGCGGCCCGGCGAAGCCGGTTCCGCGGGGTGCGCTGGGGCCGGCTGCGCTGCGCGCGCCGTCTGCTGAACTGGATGCTGGACTGGACGCACGAGGCCAACGATGAGCACCACCACCCTGACGGCCGCCCACGCGGCACCGCGACCGGCCAAGAAGCTCAGCTCCTGGGAGCTCTGGGGCCGCATCCTGGTGCTGCCCTATCTGGCCGTGTTCCTGGTGTTCGTGGTCTACCCGGTGGGCTACGGGCTGTGGCTGGCGCGCCACCCGGAGAGCTATGTGCAGCTCTTCGACGACCCGATCTTCTTTCGCACCGCCGTCAACACCCTGGTGTTTCTGGTGGTGGCGATCAACCTGAAGATGGTGGTGGCGCTGGGGCTCTCAAGCTTCTTCGTGCAGTCGCGCTGGTGGATCAAGGTGCTGGCGGCGGTGTTCATCCTGCCCTGGGCCGTGCCGTCCATTCCCACCATCCTGTCGGTGCGCTTCATGCTCAACCCCGAATGGGGCGTGATCAACACCACCATCTTCAAGCTCACCGGCCTGGACGGCCCGAACTGGCTGAACGACCCCACCCTGGCGCTGTGCTTCTCGATGCTGATGCACATCTGGAAGTCGCTGCCGTTCTGGACCCTGATCCTGGTCGCCGGGCGCCTGGCCATCCCGCAAGAGCAATATGAAGCCGCCAGCGTCGACGGCGCCAGCCGCTGGCAGAAGTTCCGCTTCATCACCTGGCCGGCGATGCGCACCCTGTTCATCACCTCGATCATCCTGTCGATGATCTGGACCCTGGGTGACTTCAACAGCGTGTACCTGCTGACCGGCGGCGGCCCGGCCGACCTGACCCATGTGCTGGCCACGCTGGGCATCCGCTACCTGCGGCTCGACCAGGTCGACCTGGCCATGGCCTCGGTGGTCGTGGCCCTGCCCCTGGTGCTGCCCCTGGTCTACATCATGATGAAACGGCTGTCCAAATGAGCAAGCGCCTCAGCTGGAAGAAGGTCAGCACTGGAAGCCCAGCTGCTGCTGGTGGGCATCCCGGTGCTGCTGTGGACGCTGGTGCCGATCTACCACATGTTCCTGTTCGCCATCAGTGAACGCGACACCGCCACCTCGGGCCGCCTGTGGCCCAAGAACCCGACGCTGCAGAACTTCGACATCGTCTTCAACCAGAAGCATTTCTACCTCAACCACTTCTGGCAGCAGATGGCCAACTCGGTGGTCATCGCGCTGGCGGTGGGCGTGATCACGCTGTTCATCGCCACCTGCGCGGCCTTTGCCATCAGCCGGCTCAAGGTGCGCGGCGGCCGCACGGTGATGAACCTGGCGCTGTTCACCTACTTCATCCCGGCGGCCTTTCTGGCGGTGCCGATGTACAAGACCATGGGCAACTACGGCCTGCTGAACAACCAGTGGTCGCTGATCCTGGCGATGGTCACCATCGCATCGCCGTATTGCATCTGGGTGCTCAAGCAGGCCTCGGACAAGCTGCCGATCGAGCTGGATGAAGCGGCCCGCATGGACGGCGCCAGTGCGCCGCAATTGTTTCGCCTGGTGTACTTGCCGCTGATGGTGCCCAGCCTGGTGGCCGTGGGCACTTACAGCCTGCTGCTGGCCTGGAATGAATACCTCTACGCCTTTCTGCTGCTGAGCAAGGACACCGACATCACCCTGTCGGTGGCGCTGGGCAGCTTCCTGTCGGCCGATGATTCACCCTGGGAGCTGCTGATGGCCACCGGCCTGATCTACGCCCTGCCGCCAGCCGCCATTTACTACGCCTTCAAGCGCTACATGGTCGGCGGCCTGACCGCCGGCGCAGTGAAGTCATGACCCACCCCCGAAGCGGCTTCGCCGGCCCTGCGGGCCGCACAGGGCCAGAGGCCCTGCCCTTCGGCAGGCACAAACGGCACGCCGTTTGTGTCCTGCCTCAGCCCCCTCAAGGGGGCGCCGCCAGCGGCCCGGCAAAGCCGGTTCCCCGGCGTCTACTTGCTTTCACCGAGGCGCGCCTGACGCGCCGCGTCTGAGGAACGATATGGCCACGGTTTCATTCCGCAAGATCGAAAAAGCCTACGGCCCGGTCAAGGTCATCCACGGCATCGGCTTCGACATTGCCGACGGCGAATTTGTCGTGCTGGTCGGCCCCAGCGGCTGCGGCAAGAGCACCCTGCTGCGCATGCTGGCCGGGCTGGAGGAGATCACCGCCGGCCAGATCCTGATCGACGACAAGGTGGTCAATGATCTGGAGAGCAAGGACCGCGACATCGCCATGGTGTTCCAGAGCTATGCGCTCTACCCGCACATGACGGTGCGCGACAACATGGCCTTCAGCCTGAAGCTGCGCAAGGCCGACGCCAAGCTCACCGCCGACCGGGTGGACAACGCCGCGCGCATCCTCAACCTGGGGCCGCTGCTCGACCGCTTTCCCAAGGAGCTGTCGGGCGGCCAGCGCCAGCGTGTGGCCATGGGCCGGGCCATCGTGCGCGACCCCAAGGTGTTCCTGTTCGACGAACCGCTGTCCAACCTGGACGCCAAGCTGCGGGTGGCCATGCGCGCCGAGATCAAGGCCCTGCACCAGCGGCTGAAGACCACCACGGTGTATGTCACCCACGACCAGATCGAGGCCATGACCATGGCCGACCGCATCGTGGTGATGCACGACGGCATCATCGAGCAGATCGGCACGCCGCTCGACCTGTACGACCGGCCCGGCAACCTGTTCGTGGCCCAGTTCATCGGCTCGCCGGCGATGAATGTCTTCGACGGCCAACTGCAGCGTGAAGGCGGCCAGACCGCCGTGGCCGCCCTGGGCGCGCTGTGGCCGGTGGCTGGCGTCGACGCCGGACGGCACGGCCAGCAGGTGCACTACGGCATCCGCCCCGGCGACCTGCGCCTGGCCGACGCCGGCATCCCGGCGCAGGTGGTGGTGGTCGAGCCCACCGGCGCCGAGACCGAACTGCTGCTGCAGATCGACCACGGCACGCTGAGCCAGTCCATCACCCTGGTGCTGCATGGCCGCACCAACGCGCAGCCGGGCGACACCGTGCACCTGGCCATCGACGGCGCCAAGGCCCATGTCTTCGACGGACAGGGCGGCCAACGCTTGTGAGCACACCCGCCGCCACGCAAGCGCCACCGCCACCGCCAATACGGCAGTTGGTGGTGATGGGTGTCAGCGGCTGCGGCAAGTCGTCGGTGGGGCAGCAACTGGCGCAGGCGCTGGGCCATGCCTTCATCGAAGGCGACAGCCTGCACCCGCCCGCCAACGTGGCCCGCATGGCCGCCGGCACGGCCGCTGACCGACGCCGACCGCGCCGGCTGGCTGGCCGAGATCGGCCAGCGCCTGGCCCAGGCCCGGGCCGCCGGCAGCGGCCTGGTGGTGTCGTGCTCGGCGCTCAAGCGCAGCTACCGCGACGGCCTGCGGGCCGCCTGCCCCGGCCTGCACTTTGTGTACCTGCAGGGCAGCGCCGACGCTGCTGCGCCAGCGCCTGCAGGCCCGCCAGGGACACTACATGCCGTCCAGCCTGCTCGACAGCCAGCTGGCCACGCTGGAGCCGCCGGCAGCCGACGAAGCCGCCATCACGCTGGACATCACACCGACCACCGCCGCCGTGGTGGCCAGCGCGCTGGCCGGGCTGCAGACCCTTGCCGCATCGACCGCAGACACTACAGTCCCCAACGCTGACACAAGCACCGACCCAAACGCAGCCCCAACCGCCGCCGCAGCCGCCGACCCAACCGCCAGCACCACCACAGCGCCCTGAGCACCCGCCCACCAACCACCCGCCGCCATGTCCGCCCAGTTCCACCAGGTCGTCCTGTTCACCGACACCGACGGCCGCGCCCGCTTCCGCACCCAGACCATCGCCTTGAGCGAAGGCAAACCCCAGGCCATGCTGTCGCCGTTGATGGCCAGCGGCGGCCTGCAATTGCGCCACAGCCCGGTGGGCTTTCGCAGCGACTTCCACTGCACCGGCGACCCGCAATGGGTGTTCATCCTCGGCGGCCAGATGGAAATCGGCCTGCAGGACGGCAGCAGCCGGCTCTTCGGCCCAGGCCAGCATTTCTTCTCGGCCGACACCTTGCCGGCCGGCGCCACCTTCGACCCGGCACTGCACGGCCACTGGAGCCGCCAGGTCGGGCCCGATGCACTGGTCACCGCCTTCGTGCGGGGCTGATGTCCCGCTGCCGATGCGCCGTCGGCGCCAGCCCCTCCACGGGGCGCCGCCAGCGGCGAAGCATGGCCAGTTCCGCAGCGGCCGCCTGCTGCGGCCACCGCATGGTCGGCAGCCGCATCCATCAGCCCGGTGTGTGCAGCCAAACCCATGGGCCAGTGCCCACCATGATCAAGAACGTGCACGGCAACACCGTCGACCTGCTGGGCGAAGCCATCGTCAGCGGCCGCTATGCGGTGGGCGCGTGCGCTGCCGCCCGAGCCCGTGCTGTGCGAAACCCTGGGCGTCAGCCGCACCGTCATCCGCGAGGCGGTCAAGAGCCTGGTGGCCAAGGGCCTGCTGATCACCGGCCCCAAGCTGGGCACCCGGGTGCTGACCGAAGACCACTGGAACTGGTTCGACCCCGACGTGGTGCTGTGGCAGAGCAAGATCGGCTTCACCCGCGAATTCCTGCGTGATCTGCAGGAGCTGCGCCGGGTGGTCGAACCGGCCGCCGTGCGCCTGGCCGCCGAGCGCGCCACGGCCGACGACATCGCCAACATCGAGACGGCCTACGCCGGCATGAAAGCCGCCATCGAGCTGGGCGGCGACTACGTCACCCACGACCTGCGCTTCCACCAGGGCCTGCTGCGCGCCTGCCACAACCGCATGGTCATCCAGATGAGCAAGGCCCTGGGCGCCCTGCTGCGCACCGCCTTCGAGCTGTCGACCCTGCGGCCCGACGGCCCGGCCCAGTCGCTGCCGCTGCACCGCGCGGTGCTCGACGCGGTGATCGCCCGCACGCCGGCCCAGGCCGAGCAGGCCATCCTGGTGCTGATCGACGGCGCCGGCGACGACATCGAGGCGGTGCTGCACTCGCGCCGCAAGCTGCCGTCGCTGGCCCTGCCGGCGCCGCGGCTGAAGGCGCGCGTCTGCCGCCCCAGCGCCCAGCGCCACACCCATCCCGCCCGCTGCGGCTACGCTGGCAAGCCCAGGGCCGCGGCTGCTGCCAAGGCCGCCGCCAGTGCGCCAAGCAGCGCGGCCACCAAGGCCACCAAGGCCACCACCAAACCACCCGCCACGCCCACGCGCTGACGCCTGACCCACCCCCACTGCGACACCTCCCCATGAAACTGCTCATCACCGGCGGCGCCGGCTTCATCGGCGCCCGCCTGGCGCGCACCCTGCTGCAGCGCGGCCAGCTCAACGGCCAGACCATCGACCGCATCGTGCTGGCCGACCAGGCCAGCGCCCCGGCCGACCTGGCCGCCGATGCCCGCATCGAGACCCGCGTGGGCCCGTTGCTGCAGCACTGTGAAGGCCTGCGCAGCGAGGCGGTGGACGGCGTCTTCCACCTGGCGTCGGCGGTGTCGGGGGAATGCGAGGCCGATTTCGACCTGGGCCTGCGCAGCAACCTCGACAGCACCCGCGCCCTGCTCGACGCGCTGCGCCACCGGGTGCAGGCCGGCGCTGCCGCTGCGCGCCTGGTGTTCAGCAGCTCGGTGGCGGTGTACGGGCCCGATGCGGCCGTGCCCATGCCGGCCATCGTCACCGACACCACCCTGCCCACACCGCAGACGAGTTACGGCATCCAGAAGCACATCTGCGAGCACCTGGTGGCCGACTACACCCGCAAGGGCTACATCGACGGCCGCAGCGCCCGGCTGATGACCGTGACCGTGCGCCCCGGCCGGCCCAATGGCGCGGCATCGTCGTTTTTCAGCGGCATCATCCGCGAGCCGCTGGCCGGGGTGGAGGCCATCTGCCCGGTGTCGCCCGAGGTGGCGCATCCGGTCAGCAGCCCGCAGCGCACGGTCGACGGCCTGATCGCCGTGTTCGAGGCCAGCCGCGACGCCTACGGCGGCCGCACCGCACTGAACCTGCCGGCGCTGAACATCACCGTGGCCCAGATGCTGGACGCGCTGGAAGCCGTGGCCGGGCCGGCGGTGCGCGCCCGGGTGCGCTTTGAACGTGACGAACGTGTGGCCAACATCGTGGCCAACTGGCCCACCGGCGCCCGCGCCGACCGTGCAGCGGCGCTGGGCCTGCTGCCCGAAGCCAATTTCGCCGACATCATCCGCCAGTACATCGCCGACTGCCGCGCCGCCCAGCCGCAAGGCACGCCCGACACGCTGCGCGGCCTGGCGGCGGGCTGAGCCGCCGGCCAGGATTGCGCGGCAAGGCCGCTGCCCGCAGACCGCAACGCCAGCTTGGTGCACCTACCGCACCAAGCTGGCGTTGTTGCATCCGGGTCAACCCGGCATTTCGGGCTAACCCGGGCCAGCCAGGCACCGCCGCAGTGCCAGACTGCGGCTGACCAGCAGGCAGCGCACCACCGCGGACAGGTATGCGCCTTGCTGGCATCTTGCCCATGCCCAATCTGCTGCTGATCAACCCCAACACCAGCGTGCATGTCACCGACCTGCTGGCCCGGCACGCCCGTGCCCTGGCACCCGCCGGCGGCGTGCTGCATGCGGTGACCGCGCCCTTTGGCGCGGCCTACATCGCCAGTGCCGATGCGGTGGCACTGGCCAACCAGGCGGTGCCGGCGGCCTGGGCTGCCCACCTGGCCAGCCATGCACCGCCTGATGCAGTGCTGGTGGCCTGCTTCGGCGACCCCGGCGTGCAGGCGCTGCGCGCAGCCACCGGCGTGCCGGTGCTGGGCCTGGCCGAGGTGGCGATGCGCGCCGCCGACGCCCTGGCCGCAGCCGACCCCGCAGGGCGTTATGCCATCGTCACCGGCGGTGCTGCCTGGGGCCCGATGCTCGAGGCCCTGGCCGTGCAACTGGGCCTGGCCAGCCGCCTGGCCGGTGTGGTCACCGTGGACCGCAGCGGCGCCGAGCTGCTGGCCGACCCGGTGGCTGCCGAAGCCCTGCTGCTGGGGGCCTGCCAGCAGGCCCTGGCGCTGGGCGCAGTGCGCGCCATCGTGATCGGCGGCGCCGCGCTGGCCGACCTGGCCGCACCGCTGGCACCGCAGATCCCGGTGCCCTTGATCGACAACGTGCGCGCCGGCCTGCAGGCGGCGTGGCACGCCGCTTGCAAAGCAAACACCCAACCTTCCCAGGAGACCCCATGAGCAAGAAGATCCCGCTGTTGCCCGCGCTGTTGCCCGCCGCCACCCTTGGCCTGGCCGCCCTGCTGTCGGCACCTGCCGCGCTGGCGCAAGAAAAAGTGCTGCGCATCGCGATGACAGCCGCCGACATTCCACGCACCCTGGGCCAGCCCGACCAGGGCTTCGAGGGCAACCGCTTCACCGGCATTCCGCTCTACGACTCGCTCACCCAGTGGGACCTGAGCAAGGCCGACGCCCCCAGCGTGCTGATGCCCGGCCTGGCCACCAGCTGGGTGGTGGACGCCAAGGACAAGACCAAGTGGATCTTCAAGCTGCGCCCTGGGGTCAAGTTCCACGACGGCTCGGACCTGACCGCCGACTCGGTGGTGTGGAACGTGCGCAAGGTGCTGGACAAGGACGCCGTGCACTTCGACCCCAGCCAGGTGGGTGTGACGGCCAGCCGCATGCCCACGCTGCGCAGCGCCCGCAAGATCGACGACTTGACGGTCGAGCTGACCACCAGCGAGCCTGACGCCTTCCTGCCGCTGAACCTGACCAACCTGTTCATGGCCAGCCCGGCGCATTGGCAGAAGAAGTTCGATGCCGCTGCCGGCGCCACGCCGGCCGACAAGGCCAAGGGCGCCTGGACCGCCTTTGCGGCCGACGCCAGCGGCTCGGGCCCGTTCAAGATGGCCCGCTTCGTCGCCCGCGAGCGGCTGGAACTGGTGCCCAACAAGACCTACTGGGACCCCAAGCGCACGCCCAAGATCGACCGCATGGTGCTGCTGCCCATGCCCGAGGCCAATGCCCGCACCGCCGCCATCATGAGCGGCCAGGTCGACTGGATCGAGGCGCCCTCGCCCGACGCCATGGCCGCCATCCAGGGCCGCGGCCACAAGATCTACTTCAACCAGCAGCCCCATGTGTGGCCGTGGCAGCTGTCGTTTGCCGAGGGCTCGCCCTGGCTGGACAAGCGGGTGCGCCAGGCCGCCAACCTGTGTGTCGACCGCACCGGCCTGCTCAAGCTGCTGGGCGGCATGATGGGCCTGCCCAAGGGCACGGTGCCCCCGGGCCACCCCTGGTGGGGCAACCCCAAGTTCGACATCCGCTACGACGTCGCCGCCGGCAAGAAGCTGATGGAAGAAGCCGGCCACAGCCCCGCCAAGCCGCTGAAGGTGAAGGTGCAGATCAGCGCCAGCGGGCTCGGGCCAGATGCAGCCGCTGCCGATGAATGAATTTGTGCAGCAGAGCCTGAAGCAGTGCGGCTTCGATGTGCAGTTCGACGTCATCGAATGGAACACCTTGTTCACCAACTGGCGCAAGGGTGCCAAGGACCCGTCGGCCAACGGCGCCAACGCCATCAACGTCAGCTTTGCGGCGATGGACCCGTTCTTTGCCATGGTGCGCTTCACCAGCACCAAGACCTTCCCGCCGGTCAGCAACAACTGGGGCTACTTCGGCAATGCCGAGTTCGACAAGCTGATCGCCGACGCGCGCACCAGCTTCGACGACAAGGCGCGTGATGTGGCGCTGTCCAAGCTGCATGCCCGCATCGTCGAAGAGGCACCGTTTGTGTGGATCGCCCATGACGTGGGCCCGCGCGCCATCGCCGCCAAGGTCAAGGGCGTGGTGCAGCCGCGCAGCTGGTTCATCGACCTGGCCACCGTGACGCTGGACTGAGGCCATGCCCACCCCCACGCCGCCCCGCTGCTGCGCCCCGTGGGGGTGCGCGTCCGTCTCTGAATGTCGCGGCGCCAGCCGCCTGTACCGATAGCCATGCTCACCTACCTGCTGCGCCGCATCGGCTACGCCCTGCCCATCATGCTGGGCGTGGCCCTGGTGTGCTTTGCCCTGGTGCACCTGGCGCCGGGCGACCCCCTGGTGTCCATCCTGCCGCCCGATGCGTCGGCCGACCTGGCGGCGCAATTGCGCACGCTCTACGGCTTTGACCGCAGCTACCCCGAGCAGTTTGCGGCGCTGGGTCTGGCGGGCGCTGCACGGCGACCTGGGCACCAGCATCGCCAGCGGCCGGCCGGTCACCAGCGAGGTGCTGACCGCCGTGGGCCACACCCTGCGCCTGGCGGTGCTGGCCACGGTCATCGGCTTTGTGCTGGGCAGCTTGTTCGGCTTTGTCGGCGGCTACTTCCAGCGCGCCTGGCCCGACCGGCTGGCGTCCACGCTGGCGGTGCTGGGGGTCAGCGTGCCGCATTACTGGCTGGGCATGGTGATGGTGATCGTGTTCTCGGCCATCCTGGGCTGGCTGCCGGCCACCGGCGGCGGCCCTGGCGACCTGCACTGGGCCTGGGACTGGAACCACCTGCAGTACATGCTGCTGCCGGCCATCACCATGAGCGTGATCCCGATGGGCATCATCGCGCGCACCGTGCGCGCCCTGGTGGCCGAGATCCTGGCGCAGGAATTCATCATCGGCCTGCGCGCCAAGGGCCTCACCCACCTGGGCATCTTTGCCCACGTGGTCAAGAACGCGGCACCCACCGCGCTGGCGGTGATGGGCCTGCAACTGGGCTACCTGCTGGGCGGCTCGATCCTGATCGAAACCGTGTTCGCCTGGCCGGGCACCGGCTTCTTGCTCAACAGCGCCATCTTCCAGCGCGACCTGCCGCTGCTGCAGGGCACCATCCTGGTCCTGGCCATGTTCTTCGTGGTGTTGAACCTGCTGGTGGACGTGGTGCAAACCCTGCTCGACCCCCGCATTGCCCGGGCCTGATGCCATGACCAGCCTGACTGCTTCCAAACCCGCCGTGGCCCCGTTGGCCGATGTGCAGCGCTCCCCCGGTTACTGGCAAAGCGTGTTCACCCGGCTGCTGGCCGACCGGGTGGCCATGGGCGCCGGCGTGGTGGTGCTGCTGCTGCTGGTGCTGGCGGTCTTCGGCCCCTGGCTGACGCCGGCCGACCCCTACCAGTCGTCGATGCTGAGCCGGCTCAAGCCCATCGGCACCGACGGCTACCCGCTGGGCACCGACGAGCTGGGCCGCGACATGCTCAGCCGCCTGATGGTGGGCGCCCGGCTCAGCCTGTTCATGGGCCTGACGCCGGTGCTGTTCGCCTTCATCATCGGCTCGGCCATCGGCATCCTGGCGGGCTATGCCGGCGGCTGGCTCAACACCGTGATCATGCGCACCATCGACGTGTTCTATGCCTTCCCGTCGGTGCTGCTGGCCATCGCACTGAGCGGCGCGCTGGGCGCGGGCATCTTCAATTCGCTGCTGTCGCTGACCATCGTCTTCGTGCCGCAGATCGCCCGGGTGGCCGAGGCCGTCACGGCCCAGGCCAAGGGGCGTGATTACGTCGAGGCCGCCCGCGCCTCGGGCGCCAACGCCTTCACCATCGTGCGGGTGCATGTGCTGGGCAATGTGCTGGGGCCGATCTTCGTCTACGCCACCAGCCTGATCGCGGTCAGCCTGATCCTGGCCTCGGGCCTCAGCTTCCTGGGCCTGGGCGTCAAGCCGCCCGAGCCCGAGTGGGGCCTGATGCTCAACACCCTGCGCACCGCCATCTACGTGCAGCCCTGGGTGGCGGCGCTGCCCGGCGCCATGATCTTCATCACCTCGATCGCCTTCAATCTGCTGTCAGACGGTCTGCGCAGCGCCATGGACAACAAGGGATGAGCAGCGTGACCGAACGCAACCTGCATGCCGTGCCACCGCCTGCGGACCACGACCGTGGCGGCCCGGCCCAGCCACTGCTGACCATCCGCGGCCTGACCAAGCACTTTGCGCTGAAGAAGGGCCTGTTCGGCCAGGGCGGCGGCGTGGTGCGCGCGGTCGACAGCGTCGATTTCAGCGTGCACAAGGGCGAGACCCTGGGCGTGGTCGGTGAATCCGGCTGCGGCAAGAGCACCACCGCCCGCCTGTTGATGCAGCTGATCACCCCCACCGCCGGCGAGGTGGTGTTCGATGGCCGCACCGTGGGCGGCCGCGACCTGAGCCTGAAGGACTTCCACCGCCAGGTGCAGATGGTGTTCCAGGACAGTTATGCCTCGCTGAACCCGCGCCTGACGATCGAAGACTCGATCGCCTTCGGCCCCATGGTGCACGGCGTGCCGCGGCGCGAGGCGCTCAGCCGCGCCCACGACCTGCTGCACCGGGTGGGCCTGGCGCCAGCGCGTTTTGCGGCGCGCTACCCGCATGAGCTGTCGGGCGGCCAGCGCCAGCGCATCAACATCGCCCGCGCCCTGGCACTGCAGCCGCGCCTGGTGATCCTGGACGAGGCGGTGTCGGCGCTGGACAAGAGCGTTGAGGCCCAGGTGCTGAACCTGCTGATGGACCTGAAGGGCCCGTCTGTCGCTGTTCGGAGCTGAAGGCCGGGAATAGTCGGTAGTTTGCAGTGATTTTCGTGAAGCGGAGCTGATCCAATGTGACCAACATCCGAGGTTGATCCTCTGTCTGCGAGCAGCCCCCTCCCAATAGAGGGGGTCAACTCGCAAACAGATGGGCTTCAGTATGCGCGGGAGGTAGCATCCTGACCTCGCCACCCGGGGGCGCGCGGTCACTCGACGGCCAGAACTGGTCATTCCGCATCCATATCCGTCGCAATAATCTACTGAACAGCTTCCCGACTGCAGCAATCGCAGAGTTGACTTAGGATACGTCAATTTTCCCATGCATGCGGTTTTGCAAACGAATGTCTGTCGCAGAATGCGCTCTAATTGGAAATCGTCATGCGGCAGAGCAATGTGTTGTCCTGCACCAGATTCGGCGCTCCACACCAGCTTCGCTGACTGATCCCAGCTGATCTCGTCGTATCCCTCTTTCGGGCGACTTCTGCCGTGCTGTGTTCAACAGCCATTGGCCAGCTGCTGTCATCAAAATCGGAAGCGGCCCAGTTTCTCGGGAAAGCTGTTTCGATGAAGTTACA
>CAWJOQ010000002.1:0-267582 GCA_963844485.1 uncultured beta proteobacterium | reverse complement strand
CTGCACCTTCTGCACCTTTGAGTCCTGCAACAATTTTTGCAGTAACTTCAACTTTCTTTTGCTTTGTGATTGCCATAATGTAAGTTCGAGTTACAAGTAGCAAGTTGCGAGTAAAGATCAATAATAAGATCTGGAAACTAGCAACTCGAAACTTGTAACTATTTATAAAAAAAGATCGACCTTTTTACGCGAAGGGTCAATCTCAGGTTTGTATCATAGAGACAAACATGACTAGCATGTGAATCTTTGAAAAATCTTGACCTGCGTGAAGACCGAGCCGCCCAGCCCGAATGGCGAATCGTTGGCCAGGGCCACGGCGGCGTCTTCATCGGCCACCCGGAAGAACAGCGCCACCGGGCCGAAAAATTCCTGCGCGTAGGCCGGGTTGTCCGCTTGCACATGGGTCAGGATGGTCGGCTGCATGAAGGCACCGGCCTGGCCGGCGACGCGCTTGCCGCCGATCAGCACCCGGGCGCCATGGGCCACCGCCGTATCGACCTGGGCGAGCAAGGTGTCGAGTGCAGCGGCCGACGACAGCGGCGCCAGGGTCGTCTTGGGATCCATCGGGTCGCCGGCTTCAAAGCGCTGCAAGCGCCGCCTGGAACATCTGCAGGAACTGATCAGCCAGCGCTTCGACCACCACAAAGCGCTTGGACGCCGTGCAAGCCTGGCCGGCATTGCCCATGCGGCCGCTGACGGCGTGCTGCACGGCTTTGTCCAGGTCGGCGTCTTCCAGCACGATGAACGCATCGCTGCCGCCCAGTTCCAGCGTCGACTTTTTCAGCTGCTTGCCTGCCTGCGCCGCCACCACTGCACCGGCCGTCTTCACTGCCGGTCAGGGCCACGGCACGCACGCGCGGGTCGGCGATCACGCGGGCCACCTGGTCCTTGGAAATGAACAGGTTGGTGTAGGCCCCGGCCGGCGCGCCGGCCTCGACCAGCAAGCGTTCAAAGGCCAGCGCGCATTGCGGCACGTTGGACGCGTGCTTGACCATCACCACGTTGCCCGCCATCAGGTTGGGCGCGGCCAGGCGTGCCACCTGGTAGTAGGGGTAGTTCCAGGGCTCGACGCCGAAGACCACACCGATGGCGCTGCTCTCCACCATGGCCTGGCCCTTGGGGGTGTCCAGCTGCTCCGGCGCCAGAAAGGCCTCGGCATGGCTGGCGTAGTAGTCGAGGATCGCCGCGCTGAGCGCCACTTCGCCCAGGCTCTGCTGGATCAGCTTGCCCATTTCATGGGTGGCCAGCGCGGCCAGTTCCTGGGCGCGTTCACGCATCAGCGCAGCAGCGCGTGCCAGCACGGTCTGGCGGTCGGCAAAACTGCGCTGTGACCAGTCGTTGGCGTAGCAGTCCTGCGCGGTCTTGAGATGGCCCTCGAGCTGTGCATTGTTGTGCGCCTCGAAACTGCGGCTGACTTTGCCGTCGTAGGGGTTGGTGCTTTGATAGGCCATGGTTGGTTGTGTCCTTGGAGGTTTGGGGTGTGCGGGCGCATGCACGGCTGCGTGCGCCGGCCGCGTGGCAAGTTCGGGTGGGTCTCAGCGGCCCGAGCGCCGCGCCAGCAGGGCCTGCGCCGCAGCCAATGACGAAGCCGGGTTCTGGCCAGTGATCAGGTTGCCGTCGCTCTCCACATGCACTTGCCAGTCCGGGCCCTGGCTGTAGATGCCGCCGTTGCCGATCAGCATGTCCTGCACCAAGAACGGCACCACCTGGCTGAGCTGGGCAGCGTCTTCTTCGCTGTTGGTGAAGCCGGTGACCCGCCGGCCCTGCACCAGGGGCTGGCCATTGGCCGCCTTGGTGTGGCGAAACACCGCCGGCGCGTGGCACACGGCCGCCACGGTTTTGCCCGCTGCTGCCATCGATTCGATCAAGCGGATCGAATCGGCATCTTCAGCCAGGTCCCACAGCGGGCCATGGCCGCCGGGGTAGAACACCGCGTCGAAGTCGGTGCCAGCCACCGATGCCAGCCGGGCGGTGTGCGCCAGCGCCGCCTGTGCAGCGTCATCGGATTTGAAGCGGCGGGTGGCGTCGGTCTGCGCATCGGCCGCATCGCTTTTGGGGTCCAGCGGCGGCTGGCCACCGGCGGGCGAAACCAGCGTGATGTTGGCGCCGGCGTCCTTGAATGCGTAGTACGGCGCGGCAAATTCTTCGAGCCAGAAACCGGTCAGTTTGCCGGTGTTGCCCAATTGGCTGTGCGAGGTCAGGACCATCAAGATATTCACGTTGTCTCCTTGGCGTTGGCGCGGCCGCAATGGGGCCGCAACACTGCCTGAGACATTAACGTGATGGCACCCGGCCGACTAGCAGGCAAGCACGCGGCGCGCTGTCAGACAAGCGGCCGCGTCGCGGCTGCGATGGGTGGCCCCGCGCCTGCGCAGGGCCAGGTGGCGGGCTGCGGCGCGGGCCGCACCGGCCGCGCCAGCTTAAGCGCGCTCGTCCTGCTTCTTCGCGCCGAACGGGTAGGCGCCGCCGCCCTGGCCCTTGGCCGGGATCTTCAGCGACAAGATCATGGTCGCCGCCAGCGTGAAGGCGGTGAAGCCCAGCGAATAGGCGACCGGGATCTTGTAGACATCGATCAACAGCATCTTGGTGCCGATGAACACCAGGATGATGGCCAGGCCGTAGCTGAGCAAGTGAAAGCGCTCATGCATGTTGGCCAGCAGGAAGTACATCGCCCGCAGGCCGAGGATGGCGAAGACGTTCGAGGTGAGCACGATGAAGGGGTCGGTCGTGATCGCGAAGATCGCCGGGATCGAGTCGACCGCGAAGACGATGTCGACGATGCCGATCAGCAAGATCACCACCAGCAGCGGCGTGGCCATCTTGACGCCACCGACCATGGTGAAGAACTTCTCACCGTCGTAGTTCGGCGCGATCTTGAACCGGCTGCGCACCCACTTCAGCGCCGGGTTGTTGTCCAGATCGGGCTCTTGGCCGGCCGCCCACCACATCTTGATGCCGGTGAACAGCAGGAAGGCGCCAAACAGGTAGAGCACCCAGTGGAACTGGGTGATCAGCCAGGCCCCGACCAGGATCATCACCGCGCGCAGCACCAGCGCGCCCAGGATGCCGATCATCAGCACACGCTTCTGGAATTCAGCCGGCACGGCGAAGTAGGTGAACAACATCAGGAACACGAAGATGTTGTCGACTGCCAGCGCTTTTTCGATCAGGTAGCCAGTCAGGAATTCCAGCGACTTGGCATTGGCCACTTCACGCGCGGCGGCATCGGTGCCGGCACCACCCAGGTACCACCACATCCAGCCCATGAAGACGAAGGACACACCGACCCAGACCAATGACCAGATCGCCGCCTCGCGGGTGCTGACGCGGTGGGCGCCCTGTTTGCTCATCGCAAAAAAATCGACCAAGAGCGCGACCAGCACAAATGCCGCGAACAAGGACCACATGAGTGGAGAACCAATGGATTGCATGACCGCCTTTGAAGTGAGTGGCGACGGGCGGCCAAAGCATTTGCCAAGCGGCGCATGCAGTGAGCCCGTCAAGGACCCAAGGCTGGTCTTGCTGCGCCGACGACGTGGCGGTCGATGACCGTTGTCGTGGCCTGCAGTGCCGGGCGGGGTGGGGGACACCTCAACCGTATTGACGACACTGCACCGGCACCACATCCAGGCTTGCGGACATGGCTCGGTAGCTACTCCCCAACTAGAGAAGCGCAAATGTTAGCAGCAAGCTGCGCGCACCTGCCGCCGCGCGGCGTTGAAAACACACGGTGCTAGAGTCTTCCCGCGGCCTGACTTGGTCGCAGCACCCACCCCACGGTTGATCACAGCGATGCCCGGCTCCACATTCCGATCTGCAGCAACAAACCCCGTTGACGGCACAGGCCGCAGCGTCTGCGCCGCCTGGTCAGGCCAGCTTGGCCGGCGCACCAGTACCAGACCAGTACCAGTACCAGTACCAGTACCAGTACCAGTACCAGCCGCCTGCGGCCGCGCTGCTGATGCCGGGCACTGGCGTCTTGCACCGCGCGTTCGGTGGGGGTGCTTGGTCTTTTTGGCGCGGCTGCGGCATCTTGGCCTTGCTCTGCGCGGTGGCGGCTGTGCCGATGTTCACGTCGGACTTTCAGCTGTTTCGGCTGACCAACATCCTGATCTATGCCGTGGCGCTGCTCGGCATGAACATCCTGGTCGGCTACAACGGCCAGATCTCGCTGGGGCACGGTGCGTTCTACGCCATCGGCGCCTACACCGCGATGCTGCTGATCACCCATGCGGACGTGGCGCACTGGGTGGCGTTGCCAGTGGCCGGCCTGGTCTGCCTGGTGTTTGGTTTTCTCTTCAGCCTGCCCTTGCTGCGCCTGGCGCCCGTGCACCTGGCCATGGCCACCTTCGCTGTCGGCGTGGTGCTGCCGAGCATTGCCAAGTGGAAGTGGCTGGAGGGCTGGACCGGTGGTGGACAGGGCATGGGCATCGACATTCCGGCCGTGCCGTTCGGGCTGTCGCTGAGCTTTGACCAGTGGCTGTATCTGCTGGCGCTGGCGACCCTGGTGCTGTCGCTGGTGCTGGCCTCAAACCTGCTGCGCGGGCGCATCGGCCGCGCCGCCATCGCCATCCGTGACCACCCGATTGCCGCGCAGTCCATGGGCATCCACACGGTGGTCTACAAGGCCTTGATCTTCGGCATCAGTGCGATGCTGGTGGGCATGGCCGGGGCGCTGGGCGGGTTGTCATTTCGCTACATCGCGCCCGGGATGTTCGGCATCTTCCTGTCCTTCGGCTTCCTGATCGGCATTGCGGTGGGCGGGCTCGCGTCGCTGAGCGGCGCCATCTATGGCGCGGTCTTCCTGCAGTACATCTTTCTGGTGGTCGGCGTCACTGCCAGCTCATTGAAGAGCTCAAGCGCGCCGCTGATCTATGGCGTGGTGCTGATCCTGTTCCTGAGCTTCTTTCCGCATGGCATTGCGGGCCTGCTGAACCGGTTGGCAGACCGGCTGCGCCGCTTGCGGGCAGACCGCAGGCCGACCTGGCTGGCTTGAGCCAGCCGCCTGACGCTGTCAAGCGTCTGCCAGCAGCGCCACGGCCATTTCCCGCAGCCGCGTGCGCTGGATCTTGGTGCCGTTGGCGCTGTGCACCACCGGAAAGGCCTGCACCCACCACAGCCGCGCCGGCACCTTGAACGCAGCCAGCCGCCCAGCCACGGCCGCGATCACGGCCGCTGCGTCGGGCGTGGCGCCCGGCTCGGCGATCGCAAAGGCCACCGCCCGCGTCTTGCCGTCCAGGTCGACCGCCACCACCTGGGCAGCGGCGACGCCGGGCTGGGCCTTGATCACTTCTTCGATCTCGGCCGGCGCTGTCAGGTAGCCCGCCAGGCGGATGGCGTCACCGGCCCGGGTGCGGTAGACAAAGCTGCCGTCGGGGCGCACCTCGCCGATGTCGCCGCTGCTGAACCAGCCCGCGCCGTCGATGGCCTGGGCGGTGGCGTCGGGGTTGCCCAGGTAGCCGATGAAGTTGCTGGGTGACCTGAATTCCAGCAAGCCGGTGCTGCCCGGCGGCAGCAGCGCGCCACTGTCGGCGTCGCGCACCCGGACTTCGGCCTGGGGGTTGACCAGATGGCCGCCGCCTTCCAGCCGCTCTGCCAGCGGGCGCTCCAGTTGCTGCATGGCGAACAAGGCATGCACTTCACTCGACCCATACAGCCCGACCAGCGGCATGCCGCGCCGGATGCAGGCCGCCGCCACCGCCGCAGCCCCGGCGCGGAAGGCCGCAAAGCCGCACAGCCGCAGGCTGGGGAAGACCGGCATGGCCTGCGGGTCGGGTGCCTGCGCCAGCAAGGCTTCGAACATCTCGTCGCTGCCAAAGCAGTGGGTGGCCTGGTGGGCCACCAGCAGCCGTGCAGCCTCGGCGGCGTCAAAGCTGTGCAGCACCACCACCGGCTTGCCTGCGGCCAGCGCTGCCAGCATCGACACATAGCCAAAGGTGCCGGCAAAGGGCAGGGCGGCCAGCAGCCGCACGCCGTCGGCGTTGTAGCCCATGGCCTGCATGACCTGCTGCACATGCAGGCTGACACTGCGCTGGGTGTGCACCACCAGCTTGGGCCCGCTGGTGGTGCCTGAGGTGGTGAACAGGATGGCAGGCGCCTCTGGCAGCCCACCGCCAGTGGCCGCAGCGGGCTGGGCCTGCGGCAGGCTGTGCAGGTCAAAGCGCAGCGTGGGCTTGCCCAGCACGGCCGCCGGCAGGGCTGGTGCACCGGCCGTGCCGGCAGCACCGGCATCCACCACCACCACCTGCTGCAGGCTGGCGGCGCAGGCGGGGTCGACATCCTGCAGCACCGCCGCGAAGTCGATCTTGCGAAAGTGCAACTGCAGCACCAGCAGCCTGGGCTGGGCGCGCTGCAGCAGATCGGCCACTTCGGCACCGCGGTAGCGGGTGTTCACCGTCAGCACCGCCGCCCCCAGGCGGGCCAGCGCCAGGTGCAGCACCAGCCAGTCCAGCCGGTTGACCAGCCACAGTGCGACGGTGTCGCCGCTGGCCACGCCCCGGGCCTGCAGCCAGGCGGCCGCGCGGCCGACCAGGGCGTCGAACTGGCGCAGGCTGATGTGGCGTTCTGCCTGGGTGTCGGGGTCGACCTCGATCAGGGCGGTGGCATCGGGCTGGCGGGCCAGTGGGCGTGCCAACAGCGCCTGCAGCGTGTGCAGCGGCGAGATGGTCTGCAGCGCCTGGGCGATCGGCGAGGGGTCGCGTGGGCGCACCAGGCGCGCCTGCTCTTGCCCGTCGTGCAGAAAGACCAGCGTGGGCCACTGTTTGACGCCGAAGCTGCGGCCCAGTGCGCGGCCCGGGCCGTCTTCCACCCGCAGATGGCGCAGGCCGGGGTGCGCGGCCAGGGCCAGGTCCACGGCCGGCCGGGCAGCGCGGCAATGGCCGCACCAGTCGGTGCCAAATTCCAGCAGCAGCGGGCCGCGGATGGCGTTGACGGCAGCCCGGCTGGGCGACTCGCTGGCAGTCAGGTAGAGGGCTTGGGGCATGGCCGCATTCTGGCTGCGCTGGTGCGGGTGTTTGTGTGGCAGCAGATGCTGGTCACGCGGCCCAGCCTGCTCAAGTCACCACATCGGGCTGTTGCCGGTCGGTGCGTTGGCGGATCTGTGCCAGCGTGTCGGCCGCCGCGATCAGGTCTGCCAGCGCCAGCTGCGTGTCCTGGGCCAGCCCTGCGGGCGCCGATTCGTAGCGCTCGATGTAGACCCGCAAGGTGGCACCGGTGGTGCCGGTGCCCGACAGGCGGAAGACGATGCGCGCGCCGCCTTCAAACACCACCCGCAGGCCCTGGTGGTTGGACACGCTGCCGTCGACCGGGTCGGTGTAGCTGAAGTCGTCCGCCTGGTCCACCCGGCGCCCGCCGACCATCTGGCCAGGCAGGCTGGGCAGACGCGCGGCCAGGGCCTGCATCAGTGCCTGGGCCGTGGCGCTGTCCAGCGTCTTCATAGTCGTGGCGGGTGTAGTAGTTGCGCCCGTAGGTGGCCCAGTGTTCGGTGGCGATCTGCTGCACGCTCTGCTTGCGCGCGGCCAGGATGCTGAGCCACAGCAGCACCGCCCAGATGCCGTCTTTCTCGCGCACATGGTCGCTGCCGCTGCCCGCGCTTTCTTCGCCGCACAGGGTGATGCGCCCGGCATCGAGCAAGTTGCCGAAGAACTTCCAGCCGGTGGGCGTCTCGTAGCAGGGCACGCCCAGCCTGGCGGCCACCCGGTCGACCGCCGCGCTGGTGGGCATGGAGCGCGCCACGCCCACAATGCCCTGGCGCGTAGGCCGGTGCCAGGTGGGCGTTGGCCGCCAGCATCGCCAGCGAATCCGACGGTGAGATGAACATGCCGCGGCCGATGATCAGGTTGCGGTCGCCGTCACCATCGGAGGCCGCCCCCAGGTCGGGTGCGTCCGGCCCCATCATCGGGTCGACCAGGTCGGCGGCATGCACCAGGTTCGGGTCGGGGTGGCCGCCGCCAAAGTCGGGCAGGGGCTGTGCCATTGCACACCGTGCCGGGCGCGGCGCCCAGTGCCTGCTCGAAGATCGCATGGGCATAGGGCCCGGTCACCGCGTGCATGGCGTCGAAGGACATGCGAAAGCCGCCGGCGAACAGCGCGCGCAGGGCCTGGAAGTCGAACAGGCTGCGCATCAGCTCCAGGTAGTCGGCGACCGGGTCGATCACCTCCACCCGCAGCGGCCCCAGCATCTGCACACCGACGGTGGCCCAGGTCGATGTCGGGCGCATCCAGCGCGAGGATCTCGTCGATCGTCAAGCTGTGGGCGTAGATCGCATCGGTGGTCTTCTCGGGCGCCGGGCCGCCGTTGGCGGCATTGAACTTGATGCCGAAGTCGCCGTCCGGGCCGCCGGGGTTGTGGCTGGCCGACAGGATCAGCCCGCCGAAGGCCGCGTGTTTGCGGATGACACAGGAGGCCGCCGGCGTCGACAGGATGCCGCCCTGCCCCACCAGCACCCGGGCAAAGCCGTTGCCGCCGGCCATGCGCACCACCTGCTGGATCGCCTCGCGGTTGTAGTAGCGGCCATCGCCGCCAACCACCAGCGTCAAACCGGCAAAGCCGCTGGCCGGCCGCACGGCGTTGAACACCGACTGCACGAAATTCGCCAGGTAGTGGCCGGCGGCAAATTCAGCCACCCGCTTGCGCAGGCCGCTGGTGCCGGGCTTCATGCCGGCGATGGCTTGGGTGGCAATGCGTTGGGTGTGCATCAGGCGGATTCCTTTGGTCGGGGCAACTGGTGGTACAGCGCGGCATAGGCTGCTGCCGACGCGGCCCAGCCCACATCGCTGCGCATGCCGGCCTGTTGCATGCGTTGCCACAGTGGGGCCTGGCTGTGCAGCGCCACGGTCTTGCGCACGGCGCCCAGCAGGCCTTCGGCGGTGATGTCACTGAATTGCACGCCGGTGGCCACGCCGGCCTTCAGGGCGGCGTCGTTGGCGTCGATCACGGTGTCGGCCAGGCCGCCGACACGGGCCACCACCGGCACACAGCCATAGCGCAGGCCGTAGAGCTGCGTCAGGCCGCAGGGCTCGAAGCGCGATGGCACCAGGATGGCATCACTGCCGCCCTGCAGCAGGTGTGACAGGCCTTCGTCATAGCCGATCTGCACCGCCACATGCGCCGGGTGGCGTTGTGCGCCCTGCGCGCAGTGCGTCTTCCAGTGCCGCGTCGCCATTGCCCAGCACCACCAGCCGTGCACCGCTGTCGACCAGGGCGTCCAGCGTGGCCGCCACCAGGTCGATGCCCTTCTGGGTTGTCAGCCGGCTGACCATGCAGAACAGCGGTGTGTCGGCGGCGGGCAGACCGAAGTGCTGTTCGAGCGCGCGCCGGTTGGCCGTGCGGCCGCCCAGGTCGTCGGCGCTGTAGCGCTGCACCAGGTGGGTGTCGGTGGCCGGGTTCCAGACATCGGTGTCGATGCCGTTGACGATGCCGCTGACCGCAGCGCCGCGCCAGCGCAGCATCGGCGTCCAGCCCCATGCCACCGGCCAGCGTGCGGATCTCGCTGGCATAGGTCGGGCTGACGGTGGTGATGGCGTCGGCGAAGTGGATGCCGGCCTTGAGGTAGCCGATGTCGCCGTGGTACTCCAGCCCCTGCATCGCAAAGGCTGCTTCAGGCAGTCCCAGGTGGCTCCACACCTCGGCCTTGAACTGGCCCTGGAACGCCAGGTTGTGCAGGGTCAGCACGGTGGCGGGCCGGCGCTTGCCTTGCCCCAGGTAGTGCAGCACGGCGGGCACCAGTGCGGCCTGCCAGTCATGCACATGCAGCACATCGGGCCGCAGCCCGGCCACGTCGCCCCAGCCGATGCGGGCGGCGGCATGCGCCAGGGCGGCATAGCGCACCGGCGTTGTCCGGCCAGTCGCGGCCGGTGGCGTCCAGATAGGGGTTGCCGGCGCGCAGATACAGATGCGGCGCATCCAGCACCAACAGGTCGAGCCCGGCATGGTGCGCTGCCAGCAGGCGTGCCGGCCCGCCGAACCAGTCGGGCCACTGGTGCAGGGCCAACGCGTCCGGCAGGGCGGCCAGCACCGACGGATGGCCGGGCAACAGGGTGCGCACAGCCACACCCAGCGGCGCCAGCGCGGCCGGCAGCGCACCGACCACATCGGCCAGCCCGCCGGTCTTGAGCAGCGGGAACATCTCGGACGCCACGCCCAGCACCTGCAGTGGTGGCGCCTGGCCCGCGGTGCCGGGCGCTGTGTGCTGGGTCTGGGGCATGGTGGGCGGGCGGCTGTGCGGCTGTGGAAGCGGATGCGTGGGTGTGTGCGTGTGCGTGTGCGGTGCTTGGGCAGGTGCGCACCGATGCCCGGAAACCCTCAGAGCTTGAGCCGGTCGATCATGGTCTGGGTGATCAGGCACACGCCCCGGTCGGTGCGGCGGAAGCGGCTGGCGTCGAGCTCAGGATCTTCGCCCACCACCAGGCCGTCGGGGATGACGCACGCCGCGGTCGATCACCACCTGCTTCAGCCGCACATGGCGGCCGATGGTGACGTAGGGCAGGATCACCGCCTCGTCGATGCTGCGAGTACGAATGGGTGCGCACGCCGGTGAACAGCAGCGAGCGCCGCAGCTCGGTGCCCGAGACGATGCAGCCGCCCGACACCAGCGAGCTGATGGCGTGGCCGCGGCGGCCCGTCTTCGTCGTGCACGAACTTGGCCGGGGCGGTCAGTTCGCTGTAGGTCCAGATCGGCCAGCTCGGTGTCGTACAGGTCGAGCGCCGGCGTGATCGTCGGTGAGGTCGATGTTGGATTCCCAGTAGGCGTCGACCGTGCCGACATCGCGCCAGTAGGCCTCGGCCTCCTGCTCCGAGCGCACGCAGGACTGGCGCTGAAGCGGTGCGCCACCGCCTTGCCGTTGCTCGACGACCCAGGGCACCAGGTCCTTGCCGAAGTCGTGGCTGGAGTTCGGCGTCGGCAGCGTCGCGGCGCAGCAGGTCGAACAGGTACTCGGTGTTGAAGACGTAGATGCCCATCGAGGCCAGCGCCATCTCGGGGTTGCCGGGGATGCCGGGCGGGTCGGCGGGTTTCTCGATGAAGCTCTGGATGGTGTCGTTGGCGTCGACATGCATGACGCCGAAGCCGGTGGCCTCCATGCGCGGCACTTCCAGGCAACCCAGCGTGACGTCGGCGCCCGCAGTCGACATGCTGCTGCAGCATCACCTCGTAGTCCATCTTGTAGATGTGGTCGCCGGCCAGCACGACCATGTACTTCGGCGCGTAGCTCTCGATGATGTCGATGTTCTGGAACACCGCGTCGGCGGTGCCGCTGTACCAGGCGCTTTCCGACACGCGCTGGCTGGCCGGCAGGATGTCGAAGCTCTCGTTGCGCTCGGCGCGCATGAAGCTCCAGCCCCGCGTCAGGTGGCGGATCAGGCTGTGCGCCTTGTACTGCGTGGCCACGCCGATGCGCCGGATGCCGGAGTTCAGCGCGTTGCTCAGCGCAAAGTCGATGATGCGGGTCTTGCCGCCGAAGTACACGCCGGGCTTGGCGCGGCGGTCGGTCAGCTCCATCAGCCGGCTGCCGCGGCCGCCGGCCAGCACGAAGGCCATGGCGTCGCGTGCCAGCCGGCCGCTGCGGTTTTGGTTGGGGCTCATGCGTGTCTCCTGTTGGTGTGGGCGGTCTGGCGCCTGGGTCTTGCCCGGCAGGCTGGCAGCGGCCAGGTGCGTGGGCGCATGCGGCGCGACGTTAACCGCGATTGGCGCCGCTGACAGGTTGCTGAAGACCCTAGACCCGACACCAGAGCAGGGGGTCTGGCCCCCGCGCCGAGGCTTGGCGCAGGCCCAGGCTGCGCCGGGGCGCCCTGGCCCGGCAGCACCACCGGCGTGTCTGTGCATGGCATCACCACCGTGCGGCGCCCGGTCTGCAGCCGCCGCATTGCGCACTGCAGCGGCAACCGCACCATCCCTACATTGCCTGATTGCCCCAGCCAAAGCGGGCCGCATCATCGGCACAGGCCACGCGGCGTGGCCACGGCAGGCGGGCATGGTCCACCCCCTGCTGGCCTGGCGGCTGGCGGTCACAGCCGCATCCCCGCCCGCCACAGCATGTGCGCAGACGCCGCTGCGCGCTGCCATCGGCGGCCAGCGCCACCAACCCGTTCTGGAGCTATCCCTTGGCCACTCGCAAACCCCGCACCACCCGCCCGTCTGTGCCCACGCCGCCGGCGGCGACATCGGAACCAAAGCCAGCCGCCCTTGCAGCGGCCGCCGCAGCAAAAGCGCCGCGCCGCCGCAGCCGCACTTCAGCCGCAACCCCAGCCGCAACCCCAGCCGCAACCCCAGCCGCAGCCGCAGCCGAAACCGCAGCCGAAACCGCAGCCGAAACCGCAGCCGAAACCGCAGCCGAAACCGCACGCGCCGCCACCAAAGCGCCTGCAGCCGGGCCGGCTGCACTGCGCTTCAAGGGCCGTGCAATGGCGCTGCCCTCGGTCGCTGCGCTGCTGCACCCGGCCAGCCGCTCGGCCGCTGCGGCGGCGCAAGATGACGCCTTCCTGCCCGACGGCTACCTGCAGGTGGTGGCCGCGCATGACCTGGGCCCCACCGCCCGCGGCCACAGCGATGCCTTCGAGACCACGCTGGCCGGCAGCGATGACGAGGTGCTGGTGCTCGAGTTGGCCGACGGCGGCACGCTGATCACCAGCACCCGGGGCCTGACCGACGCGCTGGCGCGCAACCAGCCAGCGCTGATCGGCGCCGACGGCGCCGTGCTGTTCGACCAGCTCGTGGGCGGCGATGACGCGGCGCGCAGCCTGCTGTCCGACCTGGTGGGCGGGCTGATCAGCAAGGTCTTCAAGCTGGTGGTGGGTGGTCTGCAACCCAGCGACCTGATCCTGGACGCCGCCAAGGGCGCGGTGACCAATGCGGCCGACCTGGGTGTGTCCTGGCTGGGCACCAAGGCATTGATGTGGGCCATCGAGGAACGGCTCGAGCGCCCCGCCGGTCGGCTGTACGCCTGGCGCGGCGACGCTGCGCTCAGCCCAGCGGACACAGGCACCGGCTCTGAAGCAGGCATCGGTCCTGCAGCCGATGAAACCCGCCCGATCTTGGTCTTCATCCACGGCACCGGCAGCAGCACCCTGGGCAGTTTTGGCGACCTGCAGCGTGGCGATCGGGCTTTGTGGTCGGTGCTGGACCGTGCGTTCCCCGGCGGCATCTACGGCTTTGAGCACCGCAGCTTGTCCGAGAGCCCGATCGACAACGCCTTGCAGCTGCTGCGGGCGCTGCCGCTGCGGGCCCAGGTCAGCTTTGTCAGCCATTCACGCGGCGGCCTGGTGGCCGACCTGCTGTGCCTGGCCGACATCGACCGCTGCATCGCCGCTTACCACTACGAGTTTCCTGATTCAGCCCTGGCGCCCCATCTGCAAGATGCACACGCCGGCCAGCGTGTGCAGCTGGCCGCGCTGGCGGCGCTGCTGCGCGAGCGCCAGCCCCAGGTGCAGCGCTACGTGCGTGTGGCCAGCCCGGCCCAGGGCACCCGGCTGGCCAGCGGCAACTTCGACGTCTTCCTGTCGGGCCTGCTCACCCTGATCGGCGCAGTGCCGTACTTCTTCGGCAATCCCTTGTATGCCGCCTTCAAGCGGGTGGTGATCGAGGTGGCCAAGCGCCGCACCGACCCGCACATGGTGCCCGGCATCGAATGCATGCTGCCCGATTCACCCATGGCCGCACTGCTGGCCCGTGCCGAGGTGCGCAGCGGCGTGCAGCTGGCGCTGATCGCCGGTGACACCGAGGCCACCAACATGCTGGTGCGGCTGGGCATGTTGCTCACCGACTTTGTGCTGTTCGACCAGCTCGACAACGACCTGGTGGTCGACACCGGCGCCATGCTGGGCGGCATTGCCGCCAAGGCCGGCGCCAGGGTGCTGTTCGACCGTGGCGCCACGGTCAACCACTTCGGCTACTTCGGCAACCTCGACACCCGCAACGCGCTGCGCGACTGGCTGGTCAGCGCCACGCCGCAAGACACGCCAGGCTTCCAGGTGCTGCCGGTCAACTTTCAGAGCCTGGACGATGAAGGCATTGCCGCAGCCCGCGGCCTGCCCGGCACCGAGCTGCCGGTGGTGGTGCTGCTGCCCGGCATCATGGGCTCGCACCTGGCCGTGCCCCGGGACGGCCGCATCTGGATGGACCCGCTGCGCATCGCCACCGGCGGGCTGGCCAAGCTGGCCTGGGACAAGAACCCGGTCGAAGCCGACGCGGTGTTCGACATGGCCTATGGCGGGCTGGTCCGGCACCTGCGGTCCAGCCACCGGGTGATCACTTTCCCCTTTGACTGGCGGCTGCCGCTGGACGTGCTGGGCGACCGCCTGGGCGAACTGCTGTCGCGCCTGCAGCAAGACACCCAGCAGCCCATCCGGCTGCTGGCACACAGCATGGGCGGCCTGGTGGTGCGTGCCTGCATCCACCGTCGCCGCGCGGTGATGGACACACTGATGGCGCGCGACGGCGCCCGCCTGGTGATGCTGGGCACGCCCAACCAGGGCTCGCACACCATGGTGGAGAACCTGCTGGGCAAGGGCAGCAACCTGCGCACCCTGGTGCGGCTGGACCTGAAGCACGACATGCAACAGGTGCTGGACTTTGTGGCCGACTTTCCCGGCGCCATGCAACTGCTGCCGCGGCCAGGTTTCAGCGACAGCTTCCAGGGCGTTGAGGGTGGCGGCGAACCCGCAGGCAAGCGCCCGTACTTCCAGGCGGGCACCTGGCCGCCGCTCAAGCGCATCAACACCGACCTGTGGTTTGGCAACCAGCGCGGTGCCCAGCCCAGCCAGCCCATGCTCGACCGTGCCAGCTGGCTCTGGCTGCAGGACAACGCCGGCATCAGCCCCGGCGCCGACACCACGCCGTCCCTGCCGGCCGGCTATGCGGCCAAGACAGCCTATGTGGCCGGCGTCGCGGCCAACACCGCCTGTGGCCTGCGGGTCGACGGCGGGCGCGTGCGCATGGTGGGCACCAGCCGCGGCGACGGCACCGTCACCTGGGCGTCGGGCCGCATCGGCGGCATTGGCAGCTGGTACTACCTGCCTGCTGCCCACGGCGACCTGCTGTCCACCCGCGCCTACTTTGGCGCGCTGACCGACCTGCTGGTCCGTGGTGCCACCGCCGGCCTGCCCACCACACCGCCCGCGCTGCGTGCCACCGCGTCCCAGCGGCCGCGGGTGTACGACCCGGGCCCGCCCGAACTGGCCGACAGCGGCAGCGCCGAGATGGCCCTGCTGGGTGGCGCGCCCAGCCGCCAGGTGCTGCCCCGCGCCGGGCGTGCGCTGGTGGTGCAGGTGCAGGCCATGGACCTGCGCTTCATCACCCGGCCCATCCTGGTCGGCCAGTACCAAAGCGACCCGATCGCCGGTCCGCAGCGGCTGATCGACACCGAACTGCTTGATGGCCAGCTCAGCCAGCGCCACGCCCTGGGCCTGTACGCCGGGCCGCTGGGCAGCGCCACGGTGGTGCTGCGTGCGCCCAACCCGGCCGAGCAGGCGCGTGGCAGCCTGGTGGGGGCGGTGGTCACCGGCCTGGGCGACTACACCGGTGCGCTCAGCCAGGACAGGCTGGTGCAGGCGGTGCGCGCCGGCGTGCTGCGCTACCTGCTGCAGGCGGTGGATGTGCTGGGCACCACCGACCGGGCGCTGCCGCTGGCCACGCTGCTGCTGGGCTACAACTCGTCGGCCACGCTGTCGGTGGCGGCCTCGCTGGAGGCGCTGGTGCGCGGTGTGGTCGAGGCCAATGCCCGCTTCAAGGACACCACCGGGCTGAACCTGCGGGTGGCGCAGCTCGACATCACCGAGCTGTACCTCGACACCGCCATCACCGCCGCCTATGAGCTGCGGCAGTTGCAAGCCCGCGCTGGCCGCCGATGGCCGCCCGGCTGGGCAGCCAACTGGTCTGCAACGCCGAGTTGGTGCATGGCAACGGCCTGCGCCAGCGCCTGTTCGACAGCGGCCAGGGCAACTACTGGCCGCGCCTGATGGTCACCGACGCCAGCTGCCCGGCTGACGGCGGTGTGGATGCCGGCCCTGAAGCGGACGCCATTGCCGGCGCTGCCAGGCCCCATGCCGCCAGCGGCCACGGGCGGCTGGCCAATCGGCTGCGCTACCTCTTCGTGGGGCAGCGGGCGCGGGCTGAATCCATGCTGCAACAACGCCAGCCCGGGCTGATCGAAACCCTGGTCAGCCAGCAGATCGACAGCGCCGTGTGGAGCCAGGACTTCGGCCGCCTGCTGTTCCAGCTGCTGGTGCCGCCCGACTTCAAGGACATGCTGCGCCAGCTGGAGCGGGTGGTGCTGGTGGTGGACAGCGCCACTGCCAACCTGCCCTGGGAACTGATGCTGCCCGAGGCCGTGGCCGATGGCAGCGTGCCGGCTGCCAGCGAGCCCACACCGCTGGCCGTGCGCACGCCGCTGGTGCGGCAACTGGCGTCCAGCCAGTTTCGGCGCCAGGTGCGCCAGGCGCCGTCGCGCAATGCCCTGGTGGTGGGCAACCCGTCGGTCGAGGGCTTCGCGCGGCACTTTCCCGACCCGCGCAATCCCAAGGGGCTGGAGCCCGACGCCCTGCCCGGCGCCGAAGCCGAGGCCACCGGCGTGGCCAAGCTGCTGACCGGCCTGGGCTACAACTGCAGCCGCGCCATCGGCGCTGACGCCACCGCCGCCATGGTGCTGGCCAGGCTGTACCGCCAGCCTTACCGGGTGCTGCACATCTCGGCCCACGGCGTGTTCGAGCAGCGCCACAGCGACGGCCACAGCCGCAGCGGCGTGGTCTTGTCCGGCGGCCTGCTGATCACCGCCACCGAGATTGCCGCGATGGAGGCCGTGCCGGAACTGGTGTTCCTGAACTGCTGCCACCTGGGCCAGGTGGACGCCACCGTGCGCAACGGCAACAAGCTGGCCGCCAGCGTCGCGCGTGAGCTGATCGACATCGGCGTGCGTTGCGTGGTGGTGGCCGGTTGGGCAGTCACCGACCGCCTGGCCCAGCAGTTTGGCGAGGTCTTCTATGACCACTTGATGCTGCAGGGCCGCAGCTTTGCCGATGCGGTGCACGCGGCCCGCAAGGCCCTGTGGGAGACCGCGCCGGGCGACATCACCTGGGGCGCCTTCCAGGCCTATGGCGACCCCGGCTGGCGCGCCGAGCCGCGCGCTGACGGTGCTGGCTTTGACGGCGACAACGGTGATCCCTTCGTGTCCATGGACGAACTGCTGGACCAGCTGGCACGTGCCCGCCTGGCCGCCACGCGCCGGCCCGAGCGCCAGACCGAGACCGACCGCACGGCCCTGGTGGCCCGGCTGAGGACCATGCTGGACAAGCGCTGCCCGCCAGCATGGCGCGGCCTGCCTGTGCTGCTGTCGGCGCTGGGCGCCACCTGGCGCGACCTGGGCGAGGCCCGCCAGGCCTTTGACGCGCTGCTGGCGGCGGTCCAGGCCGAAGACCAGGCGGGCCGGGTGCCGATCCGCGACGTGGAGCAACTGGCCAACATCGAGGCCCGCATCGGTGAGCAGGCTGCCCGTGCCGCGCTGGGGCGCACGCCGGTGGACACCGCCGCCTTGGTCGATGGCGAGGCCAGGATCCGCAGCGCCATTGCGCGGCTGGACATGCTCAACAGCCTGGTGGCGGGCGGCGGTGCAGCGGCCACGCCGCCACCCAACGCCGAACGCGCCGCGCTGCTGGGCAGCGCCTGGAAGCGCCTGGCCGCGGTCCACGCCCTGCGCTTGCTGACCTTGGCCGCCAAGGCCCCCGCGGGCGCTGTGGCCGACGCTGTGGCCGCCATGCAGCAGGCCCTGCAGCAGGCCGCAGACGCCTACCGCCACGGCGAAGGCCAGCCCGGCAGCGCCCAGTTCAGGCCATACAACGTGCTCAACCGCTTGGCACTTGATGCCCTGCTTGCCGACCCGGCCAGCGACGCCGGCCATGGCGAGGCGCGCGAGCTGGCGGCGCACTGCCGGCAGGCACTGGCGTCGGCCTATGGGGCCAGCGGCGATGTGTGGCTGGCCGTGATGCAGCCTGAATCGGTGCTGGTCGAGCAGCTGCGCATGGGTGGCCTGGCGGCCGACGGCGACACAGCCGACATGGCCTGGAAGGCAGTCTCTGGGGCCTATGCCCAGGCCGTGGACAGGCTGTTGATCCAGCCTTGGCAGCTGGATTCAGTCGTGGGTCAGCTGGCCTTGCTGGCCAATTTCAGCCGTGCCCGCCACCGTGCCGGCGGCGGAGAGCGCTGGCAGCGGCAGGCGGCACAACTGGACCGTCTGGCCCAGCAACTGCTGCCGACCCGCGCAGTGCCGCTGGCGCGCCAGCCGGCTTGACCAGACGGGCCGGTTCCGCATCCCCCATCCCGTCCAGCCACGCGTCGTCCAGCGTCGACGGCCAACCTGAAAGTCCACATGGCCAACGCGATCTTCATCAGCTACCGCCGGTCCGATGCCCAGCACGCAGCGTTTGCCATCGCCGATCGCTTGCGCTGGGCCTTTGGCCAGGACCAGGTCTTTCTCGACCGTGGCGCCATCGAGGGCGGTGAGGATTGGTCCGAGGCGATCCGCAGCGCGCTGCTTGCAGCCCGGATCGTGCTGGTCGTCATGGGCCCCGGCTGGTTGCGGTGTGCTGACGACTGGGGCCGCAGGCGCCTGGACGACCACAGGGACTGGGTCCGGCGAGAAGTCTGCGAGGCGCTGGTGCGCGAGGGCCAGCAGCTGTGCACGGTCATTCCGGTGTACCTGGATGGCGTGGCCGCGCTGGTAGCGCCGGCACTGGACAAGCCCTTGCGTCGCCTGCCCGCACTGCAGGCTGTTCGGCTCGCCAATGCATCCTGGGAGCCAGCGCTGGACGGCTTGATCGACTGCATCGCGGCCAAGGCGCCACTCACCAGGCTGGTCCGTGATGCCCAGCGCAACCCGAATGGATCGCTGGCCCGGCCCCAGCCGCAGCAACAGAAACGCGCGGTCATGACGGACGAGCAGGTGCGCGTTGCGCTGGCGCCGTTGTCGTTCTGGCGCCTGTGCTGGTCACCGCACCCGTGGGGCGACGGTCAGCGGGCCCAGGAGATCAGCAAGGACTATGACTTCGGCACGTTCGAGGAGGCGGTGCGGTTCATGGCGTTTGCCGCCAAGGCCATCGATGCCTGGCGCCCGCCACACCATCCACGCTGGGAGAACCAATGGAAGGTTGTGACCGTGTCGTTTTCAACCTGGGACGTGGGCTGCCGGGTGACCGAACTCGACATCGCTGCCGCCAGGCAGCTCGATCGGCTGTACCTCGACCGCCCACGGGCCATCGAGTGACTGCAGGGTCGCATCGCATTGACCGTCGTCGTCATCTGGCGGTGGCCCGTCAGCAAGCGGGGGTTGGCCACGCCGTGGCTTTCGCCGGTCTGGCCGGCGGTGTGTCATCGCAACCACAACTGTCCGCCCCAGAAGCCGTGGCAAACAGCTGGCGCAGCGGGTGTGCGCTGGCCAGCATGATCCGTACGCGGCGTGTGTTGCGCACGATGGCCGCTGCGATCTTGAGCAAGCGCACGCGGACGGTGGCGGTGCACGCGGTGGCCAGTTCGGTGCCGGCCAGCACGTGCCGACGCAGCTTGATCATCAGCGTGCAGGCCCGTGCCGCCAGCAGCAGACGCAGTCGGTTGGCCCAGAAGCGGTGGCAGCTGGCGCGCCGGCCGAACAGATCGAGCTGTGCTTCCTTGATTCGGTTTTCGGCATTGCTTCGGTCGCAGTAGCGCTTGTCATACAGGTGCTTCGGGTGCTTGGTACCGCGGCGCTCGCAGTGCTCGGCCAACGCCAGTTCGGCCAGCGCCACCTGCTGCTGCAGCCGGCTGTTCTTCTGCAGCCCCAGCACGTCGTCCACGCCCCAGCGCTCAAGTCGGCGCAGCACGCACGCCAGCAGGTCCTGGCCGCTGAACACGTACAGCGGCAGGTCGCAGTAAGTGTCGTAGTCGCCATGGAAGAAGCCGCGCTCCTGCGCGCCGTGCAGTGGCACATGCGTGGCGTCCACGTCCAGCACCAGCGCACGCGGCGCCCTGGGCTTGCTGAGGTCCCCGCCGCTGGAATCCGCCTCGATCACGCGGCGGCCAAGGCGACCGAATGCAATCGTGTCTTCCGTACAGGTTGGCCTCGGCCATCCTCGGTTGGCATAGGGGGTGAGATCCCTGTGACAACGCGCCTAGGCACGAGGCTGCCGACCTCTGCTCCATGAAATTTCCGGGCTTGCACCCGGTCTTGTTCCTGCTGTTGTCTATGGTGCTTGTGTTCGCGTTCAGCGCATGCGCTGGCGCGTGCCCACGAAGCCGACGGCCAGCAATCCGGCAAGCATCATGGCCCAGGTGCTGGCTTCGGGCACCGGGGTGGTCAGCACCAGGTTGTCGGCCACCACCCCCAGGCCCTTGAAGCTGACCGAGCGGATGTCGGCCTGCGCACGGGTGATGCCCAGGAACTGGCCGGCGTTGTAGTCCATTGCGGTGGCCGCCACGGTGTAGCTGTGGGTCTCGATGATCTGGTTGTTGTCGCCATAGGCCGATACTTCCACCGCCAGGGTGAACGGCAGCACCGCGTTGGCATAGTGGCTGACGAATGCACCCACGCCGCTGGTCATGCCGCTGGTGAACGTGAAGCGCAATTCACCCACCACGCCACCGGCGGCGAAGTTGCCGATGGCGCCCCACAGGCCGTTGTCGCCCAGGTCACGGTTGTTGGCGCCCAGTTCGGCACCGATGTCGCCCGTGAACACCACGCCGGGGGCGATGATCTCGGGGCCGCTGGTCCACAGGCCGTCAAAGGCCTCGAAGTCGACCGCCTTGGTGGGGCCGGCGATGGCGCTGGCGTCAGTGACCAGCAGCGCGTGGGCGGGCAGGGTGGCCGCGGCGGCCAGGGCGGCAGCGGCAATCAGGTTCAGTTTCATGGGAGCTCCAAAGTCAGAAATCGGTTGCCGGGGTTCACGTGCCGATGACGCCGCCGTCGTCCTTGGTGATCACCACCACGGCCGAACGCGGACGGCCGCCGGGCAGGGGTGTCACGCCATCGGCGGCGATGGCCCACTGGTTCTGGGGCCAGTTGGAGAACGCCGTCGGATTGGATTCGGTCGCAGTCTTCGCCAGGGTGCTGCACGCCGACGAACATCGTCTTGCCGTCTGGCGTCATCGTGACGCCCGTCACCTCGCAGCGGTTCGGGGCCGGTCAGGAAGCGGCGCGTCTCACCGGTGTTCGGGTCGGCACACACCATCATGTTGGCGCCGATGTTGACGAAGTCGCCCGAGCCGTCGCCGACCTGGTCGGTCTGCACCCACAGGCGGCCGAATTGGTCGAACCACAGGCCGTCCGGCGCACCGTAGTCGGCGCTGCCGTTCGGCGTCGTCCGACGATGTTGCCCTTGTAGTCGTTGGTGCGGCTTGGCGGCCTTGGCCGTGGCGGTGTCGCCGGCCTGCACGAACAGGTCCCAGCCGAAGCGTGGTGGCGGTCACCGTCTTGCCGGTTTCGCGCCAGCGGATGATGTGGCCGTAGACGTTGTCTGGCGCGCGGGTTGGCGGCGTCGACCGGCGGGCGGGCCGAGCCGGCACGCGGTGGTGCCGTCGGCGGCGTTCGACGACGGCGTGGCGCTGCTGCCGCGGCGGTTGTTGTTGGTCAGCGTGCAGTAGACCTCGACCTCGTCGTAGCCGCCGATGCGCGGGCGCGCACCGGTCCACTCGGGGCGGTCCATCATCGTGGCGCCGACGGCGTCGGCGGCCATGCGGGTCTTGATCAGGATCTTGGCCTGCACCTCGGCATCGTTGGCGCCGGCGAAGTTCGGGTTGTCGCGCAGCGCCACACCGTCCACACCGATGGTGCCCGGCACCAGGGCGATCCACTGCGCCGGTCAGGTCGGCGTTGAACCTGGCGACGTACAGCGTGCCGCTGTCCAGCAGGTTGCGGTTGGCAGCGCGGTTGCTGCGGTTGAACTTGCCGGCGCAGACGAACTTGTAGATGTACTCGTTGCGCTCGTCGTCGCCCATGTAGAAGGCGACTTGCGGCTTGGCGTGTCGACCACGTACTGCGCGCTCTCGTGCTTGAAGCGGCCCAGCGCGGTGCGCTTGACCGGCATGGCTGTCGGGTTGGCGGGGTCGATCTCGACCACCCAGCCGAACAGGTGCGGCTCGTTCGGGTTCGTGGCCACGTCGAAGCGCGGGTCGGTTTTGTGCCAGCGGTAGCCGAAGCCGGCCGCGCTGACGCCATAGCGGTTGTTCAGCTTGCCGACCTCGGTGGCCTGCGAGGTGTCGACCGCGCAGGTCGCTGCCGAAGTTGCCGTTGAAGTTTTCCTCGCAGGTCAGGTAGGTGCCCCAGGGCGTGATGGCCATGGGCGCAGTTGTTGACCGTGCCGTGGCAGGTCGTGCCGTCGGTGATGTTGCCGGTACGCGGTGGTGGCGGTCGGCAGTGACGACGTACTTGTTGGTCTTCATCAGCGCATGGCCGGCGGCCGGGCCACTGATCTTGCACGGTGTGTTGGCAGTGATGCGGCGGCCGAAGGGCGAGTTCTTCACCACCTGCCAGTTGCCGCCGACGCGCCGCACTTCGCAGATCGAGACACCATGCGCGTTCTGTGACTTGCGGGTCTTGTCGACGGTGTAGTTGGTGGCCAGTTCCTGCCCGTTGGTGAACAGGATCGCTTCGTGCGTGTACTCGTTGTTGGCACACAGCACGCCGCGGTCGGACAGCACGGCACCCCCGGCGCCCTGCATCGGGAAGATGTGCATGCCATCGGTGTGCATGCCGAACTGCTTGGCCTGCTGGGCAGACGATTCGCTGGCGTCGCCGACGAAGGCGGTGCCACCGGGCATGATCGGGTCGCCCCAGGCCACCAGCAATTTGGCGGTGTAACCGGCGGGCACGGTGATCTTGTCGATCACCGCATTGGCAACGCCGCCCATGGACACATTCAGCGCACGGGTGTTGGCCGGCACATTGGCAAAGCCGATCGACTGCGTCAGGGTCGAGGCGGGCGTGGCCTGCACCGTCTGCACCAGGCCGCCGAGCGACAGGCCTCCCGCAGCAGCCAGCGCGCTGGCACTGACACCGCCCCGCACGAAATTGCGGCGGCTGACATCGACACGGTCAATCACGTCGAGGATGGATGGGTTACCCGACGCGTTCAGCGACACGTCGTTCTTGGGATGCTGCGTACCCTTCATGGGATGGGCTCCTGGTTGGTGGTGGGATGCTTGCCCAGGCAAGAAGTGCGCAGGCTGGCAGGATTGATTGCCAGTTTGTTGGGCAACTGTGACCGCAACGTGACGACCCCAAGAGGGGCCGGTCATACGGGGCCGGTCATCACCACTTGAACTCCGGGGTGTGAAGGGCCGGCGGTCATGCCGTCGACAAATCTCGGCCCTGCGGTTGGTGGGTTCCCTTCGGCAGGAGCCGTCCCATGCAAACCCTGACGCTTTCTTGCGCTGCCGCTTGCCTGGTCTTCGCCGGCAACGCGCTTGCTGCCGATGTTCCAGCCGACCTGGTGGGTCACAGCTTCAAGGTAGGCACCGACACGTCGATCCACGCCAACATGCTGCGCGAGAACCGTGTCTTGGACGATGTCAGTGATGGCAAGGGTGAGTCGATCTGGCCCAGCACCACCGCTGGCGGCGTGTTGCGGTGCGCAATGGATGCGCAGAACTTCAACAGCGACGACGCGCCGGCCGAGGCGGTGTCGCTGCGACGCGCCGCGCTGCGGCGGCTGTCAACGCAGTTTGCCGAGCGCTTTGCACGCTCGGTGGCAATGCGTCAGGCCGCTGCCCAGGGCCTGTCGGATCTGCAGTTCACCGGCGCCTTCCGCGTGCCTTTCCAGTACAGCCGCTATCTGCGCCAGCACCTGCAGGTGGGCAGCTTTGTGCAGGGTGCCGACGGCGTGACCGTGACCGACCTGGACGGCAACCAGTTCTCCGACCTCACCGGCTCGTATGGCGTGAACGTGTTCGGCCACGACCTCTACAAGCGGGTGATGGCCGAAGGCACCGCCCGCGCCCGCAGCCACGGCGTGCTGCTGGGGTCGTACCATCCGGGCGTGGCTGCCCACGTGGAGCGGCTGCGTGCCATCTCCGGTCTGGATGAGGTGTCATTCCACTTGAGCGGCACCGAGGCGGTGATGCAGGCCGTGCGCCTGGCGCGCTACCGCACCCGCAAGACGCACCTGGTGCGCTTCTGTGGCGCACACCATGGCTGGTGGGAGGATGTGCAACCCGGCCCCGGCAACCCGGTGAAGCCACGCGACACCTCCACCCTCACGGAGATGGATGCCGACACCTTGCGGGTGCTGCGCACACGCAAGGACATTGCCTGGTGCGGGGTGCCGCCGCCGGGCACGATGCAGGCGGCCGCCTGGAACAGCGGCGCCGTGCTTGGTGGCTGTTTCGCTGCCTCGCACACCAGGCTGCGTGGCCCCATGCCGTGCTCACCGGCATGGGCATCCCCATGGTCTACAGCGCTGCCACTTACCCTGGCAGTGCGATCGCGGCCGACAGCGCCATCGCCGCTGGCAAGCTGTTGACTGGCGGCGATCTGGACCTGGAACCGGTGCGCTGCGACGGCAACGTCCACCAGCGCCAGCGGTACGCCACGCAAGAAGCTCTGCTTGAACTCGGGCTGGAACTTGCGGCGTCATTGTTGCGGCCAGACCACGTCCAGGCTGCGCCCAAGTGCTGGGCCTGTCCCGCGCCAGTTTCTACAGCGGACCGTGCCGCGTCTGAGACCGATCGCACCAGCCGCGGATGCTGCCATGCGCGCTTGTGCGCCCGCTGCCCGGCGGGGTTGGCCGATCCCGATTTCCATCGGTCACTGCCTTTGGTCCGAACGGACAACAGCCGCGCAGTCGCTTGTCGTCACGCCGTCATCTGCGGCCGACACCATCCACCGTGCTGGTCAACGGACCCGTCCGGGCGCGTCTGTGCCGCCTCAGCCTTGGTGTACCTCGCCGGGCGGGCCTGACCTCGACCGACCCACCCCGAACCTGGAGACGATGCGCATGCGCAAGAAACTCACTGCCCTGGCTGCCGCCACCCTGTTGTCGTCACTCGCGTCGGCCGCCTGCATTCCCGGCCCCGGCGTCGGCACGGTCACGCTGGGCAGCACAGCCACCGCCGTGCCCAACCGCCTGCTGGCCGACTGCACCACCGTGGACGACCGGCTGGCCGATGAGCAGGCCTGGGGCAGCCAGGCGGCGTTTCTGGCCCATGTGGCAAGCGTCAGCATGGCGCTGCAATCCAGCGGTGCCCTGACAGCGCTGGAGCGTGCGCGTCTGCTGGCTGCGGCGCGCACCAGCAACATCGGCACCCAGCTCACCGTCAAGCTGATCAGCTTCAATGACTTCCACGGCTACATCAAGGCCGGTGAAGGCTCCAGCAGCAACCCGGGCGTGGCCCGGTTCTCCACCCGCATCCAGGCGCTGAAGGCGGCCAATCCGCTGCATGCGGTGGTGTCGGCCGGCGACATGATCGGTGCCAGCCCGCTGACCTCGGCCTTGTTCAAGGACGAGCCCACCATCGAGGCGATGAACCGCATCGGCATCGACTACAACGCGGTGGGCAACCACGAGTTCGACGAAGGCAAGGCCGAGCTGCTGCGCATGCAGAACGGTGGCAACCACCCCACCGACCCGTACACCGGGCTGGGCCTGCCGCAGGACAAGCGTGGCGACCGGCAGTTTGCCGGTGCCCGCTTCGGCTTTCTGGCGGCCAACGTCAAGGAGGTGCTGACCAACAAGACCCTGTTCCCCGCCTACGGGGTGAAGGACTTCCTGGGCAACAAGATGGCCTTCATCGGCATGACGCTGGAAGGCACACCCGGCATCGTGTCGCCGTCGGGCGTGGCGGGGCTGCAGTTCGGCGACGAGGCCGACACGGTGAACGCGCTGATCCCCGAGCTGCGCGCCCAGGGCATCCGCAGCGTGGTGGTGCTGGTCCACGAGGGTGGCTTTGCCAGCGGCAACCTGGCCAATTGCAGCGGTGTTTCCGGCGCCATCGCGGACATCGTCAAGCGGCTTGACGCCGAGGTCGACCTGGTGGTCACCGGCCACACCCACCAGGCCTACAACTGCATGCTGCCCAAGGCAAACGGGCAGCTGGTGCGGGTGACGTCGGCCGGCCAGTACGGCCGCAATCTGGGCGACATCGACGTGACCATCGACACCCGCAGCAAGGACGTGGTGGCCACCGCCGCCAGCATCCTGACCACCGGCGCCGCCACCGCCGAAGACCCGGCCCTGACCGATCTGGTGGCGCACTACGACGCGCTGTCGGCGGTGCCGAAGGCACGTGTGATCGGCACCGTCACTGCCGCCATCAGCCGCAGTGCCAATGCGGCTGGTGAATCGGCACTGGGCGACGTGATTGCCGATGCCCAGCTGGACGCCACCAACGACGCCGACAACGGCAATGCCGTGGTCGCCTTCATGAACCCGGGTGGCATCCGCGCCGACCTGCCGTTCAACGCCGGCCAGGTGACCTATGGCGATGCCTTCACGGTGCAGCCGTTCGGCAACAGCCTGGTGACGATGACCGTGACCGGGGCGCAGATCAAGACGATGTTGGAGACCCAGTTTGCCAACTGCCTGGGGCAGACCAGCTTCGACCGCATCCTGCAGGTGTCGGCTGGCTTCAGCTACAGCTGGAGCGCCGGCGCTGGCTGCGGCGCCAAGGTGGGCAACATCGCCATCCTGGGCGTGCCGGTCAACCCGGCGGCCAGCTACCGGATCACGGTCAACAGCTTCCTGGCCGATGGTGGTGATGGCTTCGGCGTGCTCACCCAGGGCAGCAGCCGCCTGGGCGGCGCGGTGGACACCGATGCCTTCGAGGCCTACCTGCGGGCCAACCCCGGTGGCGTGGTCCCCGGCCCGATGAACCGCATCACCCGCCTGAACTGACCCCCAAGCCACCCGACGGAGCAAGCCCATGACCCTTCCCAAGACCTTGATCGCCACCGCAATGCTGGCGCTGGCCACCAGCGGCGCACAAGCCGCGCGCCTGCAGCTGCTGCAATCCGCTGTCGGCGGCAGCAGCCAGACCCTGGTGACTGCCGCCCCTGGTGAGAGCCTGTCCTTCAACGGCGCGGTCGACGATCTGTCGGGCCTGGCCGAGGTGCTGGCCTTCGGCGCCGACAGCCATGCCGGGGTGCTGCCCACCAGCGGCCTGGGTTTCGGCAGTGAATGGGCGCGCCTGGCCTCGCTGGATGCCAGCGGCGCCGTCACCCGCTTACAGGCCACGGGCTCGACCACGTTCAACTTCAACGGCGTTGCCGACCTGACCGAGGCGCTGGAGCAGGCCAGCATCGGCCTGGATGCCGAATTGCTGGTGGCGTCGGACGGCGAAGCCGCCGGCACCGCCGTGCAGGTGCGGCTGCAACTGACCGCCGAGTCCTTGTTCACCAGCACACTGGCCAGCGCTGACGACACGCCCACCTTCAGCCTGCTGGTGCAGGACGCCGGCTTCAACACGCTGGCCAGCTACAACGGTGTGCCGCGCAACGGTACGGATGCTTTGGACCTGCAGTTCAGCAGTGCTGTCGGACAGACCTTGTCGCTGTCGCTGGTCTATGCCAGCGCACTGGGTGTCGGCAACGCAACCCTCAGCGGCCTGCAGACAGTGTCGTCGTCGGCCCTGCTGGATGGCACGCTGAGCGTGACCGCCGTGCCCGAGCCGCAGAGCCTGGCCTTGTTGCTGGCCGGCCTGGGCGTCGTGGCCGCCGCCGCCCGCCGGCGCCGCTGATCGTGCTGGGCCAGGCCGGACCGGCCCAGCTGCATCTCTGTCTGCCCTCCGGTTGACCCTGAAACAGGGTCAGCGGCTGCGCCTGGCTGTACCCGCCTGATGCGCCCGGTGTGCACGCGCGGTCCCGACGCTAGCCTCCCGCACCAGAGTCCCGCGCACGCTTTCCCTGCCTGTTTCCCTTCACTTCCCAGGAGCACTCCCATGCAATCCACAACCATCCGCCGTGCTGTCCGCAGCGCCCTGGTCACCGCGCTCGTGGCCGCTGCAGCCCATGCCGTTGCCGCAGGTGAGTACCTGCGGCCCGGTGTGTCGTTCGCGCTGTTGGGCGACGTGCCTTATGGCGTGGCCGAAGAGCCGAAGTTCGACCGTGTGATCACCGACATCAACGCCTCTCGCAACGTGCGCTTCGTGCTGCACACCGGCGATGTCAAGCAAGGCAGCGAACGCTGCGACGATGCGGTGTTCATCAAGCGCTACAACCAATACCAGCTGTTCGACGATGCCTTCATCGTCACGCCCGGCGACAACGATTGGACCGACTGTCACCGCAGCAACAACGGCAGTTACCTGCCCACAGAACGGCTGGCGAAGTTCCGCGAGATCTTCTATCCGGCCATTGGCCGCAGCACCGGAAAGCGGCCGATGGCCCTGCTGTCACAAGCCGCCGCCCCTGGCCATGCCGCGCACAGTGCCTACGTGGAGAACACGCTGTGGCAGTTTGCCGGCACCACCATGGCCACGGTGCATGTGGTGGGCAGTGCCAACAACCTGGCACCGTGGAACCAGCTGGCTGGCGGCGACCGCCCGGCTGAGCGCCAGGCTGAGTACGACGCCCGGCTGGCAGCCAGCCTGGCCTGGATCGACGAGGTCTTCAACCGCGCGGTGGCATCCAGCAGCGCGGGTGTGATGGTCGCCATGCAGGCCAACCCGGCCCTGGAGTCAGCCCCTGGCAGCGCCGCACGCCTCGGCTTCGATGCAGTGATCACGCGCATCACCGAGCGCAGCATCGCATTTGGCAAGCCGGTGCTGCTGGCCCACGGCGACAGCCACTACTTCCGCCTCGACAAGCCGCTGGTGAGTGCGGGTGTGTCGCTGGAGAACTTCACCCGGGTGGAGAACTTCGGCTCGCCGAATGTGCATTGGGTCGAAGTGTTTGTCGACGCACGCGACCCCAATGTGTTCAGCGTGGTGCCGCGCATCGTGCGCGGAAACACCGCGACACGCTGAACCGGCGGAAAGCGGGGGCGCCGATCAGCGGCGCCGCGCCGTCATCAGGCGCACGGTGGCCAGACTGGCCAACAGCAACATCAGGCTGGCCGGCTCTGGAACTGCACTGATGCTGCAGCTGCCAAAGCCGCTTGTGCCGGCCGCGCCGGCACAGGCCAGGTAGGCCTCGCCATCAAAGTTTCTGAAGCCCGGCACCAGGGCCAGGTGTGGCCGAACTGCAGGGTCGCTGGCATCCGCGTCCACAGAGGCCAGGTCGAGAAACCGGCCGTCGCCGAAGGCCGCGACCGGCATGCTGTCGGCGTCACCCAGGGTGTATGTCTGGCCGGCACACCGCAGCGTGAACGCGTCCAACGCGACGTCGCCGTTGAAGCCGGGCGTCGCTGCGTTGGTCGCATAGGCGCAGCTGCCGCTGAAGGCTGCAGCCGGCATCGGGCCGCTGTCGGTGCGGCCTTGCAGGGTGAATTGGCTGCGGGCCGCCCCGGTCGGGTCTGCCGTGCGCAGTGTGGCGATGGCCAGGGCAACCAGGCTGTGTCGTTGGGTCTGCTCGGGCATGCTGGAGATCCGTCTGTTGGGTAGCGCCGGGATCACAGGCGCAGGTTGTCCAGGTTGCCCAGGGCGGCGCAGTCCAGCTTGCGCAACAGCACCAGCGGGCGCCTCGGCGCTGGGCCCGCGCTGCCGTCTGGGTCGACCGACGCCAGCGCGTCGGTGCCCAGCTTGGCGCAACGCACATGGCCGCTGGCCAGCGCATTGGTGGGGGCAGACAGGCTGCGCAGCAGGCCGCTGAGTACCAGGCTGTCGCGCCCGGCGCGAAAGTTGGTGATGGTGTCGCCGCCATCCAGAACGCTGGTGTCGACGAGCTGGTTGCGGCCACTGCCGCCACGCAGCACATCACGCCCTGGACCGCCGATCAGCGCCGCTTCGCCCGCGCCGGCGCAAGGCACATTCTTGCCGGCCGTGCCGCGCACCACCACGGGTGCGGTCAAGTTCAGCGTTACCACTGCCTGGTCATGGTTGGAGTTGCGCATGGCGTCCGTCGCGGACAGCGCAATCACGAAGTTGGCGGTCTTGAAGTGGACGTTGTAGTCCAGCACGCCGGGTTCGTCGGCGTTGATGTGCCAATGGGTGGCGCCGGCCATCTGCCCCAGGGTCAGAGTGGGTGTCGCCAGCGCATGGTCCAGCTTGCCCCACTGGCCGTTGAAGACATGGCCATAGGCCTGTGGCCCACCGTAGCTGGCGACCAGATCACGCCAGCCGTTGTTGATTCGAGGCGCTGATCGGGTCTTCCTTGGCACGGGCATTCAGGTCGCCCAGCACCAGCATGCCGGGCTCGCTGGTGCCGGTGGGGTCGGTGGCCAGCCAGGTGCGCAGCTGTTGCGCCGCAGCCAGCCGCACGGCGTTGCAATTGTCCTGGCCGTCGCCGGCATCGGGCGCGTCACAGGTGCTGCCCTTTCTCTTCAAATGGGGCGCCACCGCAATGCAGCGCGCACCATCTGCTTGCTGCCAGGCCTGGGCGAGGGCAGGGCGGTGGCGTGGCCCGCCGTCGCCGCCGTTGACGAAGGTGCTGCTGTTCAGCGCTGCCGTGCGGCCGACTGGGCGCTTCCGCTGCGGCTGATGGCTGAGAGCCACCTTGATGGCGTCACTGCCCATGGCGTCGACCTGGCTGGTGGGGGTGTCCGCGTTGATCAGCGCATGGTGCCCTGGTGCGGTGACGGCGTTCAGCGTGCGTCGACCAGCGCCTGCTGGGCGCTGCTGGCGCCGTCGCCGTCGTACTCGACCTCGACCAGGCCGACCACTGCAGCGTCCAGCTGAGCCAGCGCAGCCACGGTCTTGGCCAGCGGCGTGCCCACTGGCCGGGCATTGGCAGGCTGGAACGCAGGCACTATCCCGCCCAGTGCCCCCACCGGCCGCACCCGCCAGGCCTTGCCGCTGGCCGCATTGCCTGCCCAGGTGCAGGTCATCACGCCGATGATGCCGGTGGCGGTGTCGCTGCCACGCAGGTTGTTGGCAGCTGCCAGGGGCTGGCCGCCGCGGCCAAAGAGGATCGGGTCTGGGTTCTGCGACTGCACTGCGTCGTCAAGGATGATGCGGCCAAGTGGGTTGGCGGCGTTCAGTGCCAGTGCCGCAGCGCCGGGCGCCACCACATGGGTGGGCTGGGCCTGGCAGCCATCGACCGACAGCACCACCTGGCCAAAGCGGCCAAGCTGGAGATGCTCAGTGACCGACAACAGCTGCGGCAGCCGAACCAGCATGCCTTCGTATCGCTCTGCCCCCTTGGCGCTTGAAAATGGCAGGAACATGTCGGCGGGCGCAACCGTGCCGCCGCCGCACACCACCACCGCCGACGGGCTGAGCTGCGTCTGCCCCTGAAATTCAGCCACCGTGCCGGCGACCCGCAGCAGCTGGCCAACCGCCACACTGTCGTTGCTGCCGTTGAACACGAAGATGCCGTCGGGCGTGGCGGGGTTGCCGTCACCGGTGTCCTGGAGGTAGAAGCCACGCAGTGCCGGCGAAGCGCCTTCGAAATCACCCACCACCACGCCTTGCACAGTGACCACGCTGCCCGCCGCCGGCGACACATCGCCGCTGCCCTGCACCGCGCCGATGGCCATGGCGGGCTGAGCGCACACGGGCGGCGGTGTCCGGGTCTGCGCAGTGGCGCCGAGACAGGTCAGCAAGCATGCCAGGACGACGGCCGTAGGAGCGTGTGGATGGCGAAGTGGCATGGGCCGGTCCGGTGGAAGCAAAAACTGGCAGCTTGGCCAGCGCCACCCTTGGCGGTGCGCTGCGGCGGCCGGCCACAAAGCCCACGGCAGCCAGACCGGCCAGCATCAGGGCGTAGGTCTGCGGCTCGGGGATAGTGGACGGCGCTGATGGCGACCATGTCGAAGCGGTTGGTGCCCGCCGCGCCGTAGGTTCCAGTGGGCGATGCCGCAACATAGCTGCCGCTGCCAGGGGCAAAGCTGGCGACCAGGCGGACACCGAAACTGGCGTTGTTGGCAACGGCGGCAACGCTGCACGGGTCGACCGCGCGCATGTTGAACCAGGTGTCGCCGGGCGTGCCGCTGAACAATCCTTGCAGAGCATCGACGAAGGTGATTCCGTCGATGGTGTATTGAAATTGGGTATGGCGCGAGGACGCGTTGCTCTGCCGCTGGTCCCAGTTCACCATCACACCGGTCAGGCCGACGCTGCTGACCATGAACTGCCCGCCGCGGGCCTAGTCGCCTGTGCCCTGCGCGGCTTAGGTGCTGACATTCCAGCCGCTGTCGTCGCCAGTGGCGGGGTCGGACGATCCAGCACTGGCATCGCCGCTGTCAAAGGTGGCGGTGGTGCCGCCCACCAATGGAGCGGTGCCATTGCCGATGGTGGGGACGATGGTGCCCGCAGCAGAGGCGCTGCCAGGCGTCGATGCGTTCAAGTTCCACTGCGTGACCAACATGGCTTGCGCGGGTGAACTTGCAGCAGCAGCGGCGACGGCGACGGCGGCGGCGGCGAGGGCATCCATCTGTTTCATGAGGGATTCCAAGATTGACTGAGACCGCGCAAGCGGTGCGCAAGCGTTGCGCATCAGCGAGCGTTGTGACCTGAGTTGATGGGCATGAAGCCGTCGTGACGGTTCGCTTCCAAATGGCCGATGCGGCCCCCGCTCTACGCATGTCGTTGAATGGGTCAGACCCAGTTGGGCTGGCGGTATCGCCCCGACGCAGGGGCAGCGGCAGCCAGGCCGGACACAAAGGCATGGCCGCAAGCCGTAGCTCGAAGCGCAGCAAAGCGAAGCGCAGAGACCGGGTGAGGACGTGGGCAAAGCTTTTACTCTTGGGGCCTGACTAACCGTGAACGAAACGCCGGTCGACTCCGTTGCGCGAATTGCCGTTGGTTGCGCTGGCGGCGTGCGGATGCGGCGCGCGATGGATTGGTCGAGCGGTCTGTGGGTCCGTTTTACGGCTTTGCAAGGCGTGGCAGGCCCGCGCAGTCGCCAATGGCGCCCGGCACGCCCAGTTTCAGCCTGCGAACGCGATGTTCAGACTGCGCATGCGCATCAGCTTGTGCGCCAGCGCGTGCTGTGACAGTACGGCGCGTGCCTTGGCGATGCCGCAGACGAAGCCGCCGTCGGCCATCTGCATCACCCGTGCCGCAATGTCGGTGGTGCGCATGTGGTTCGGGCTTGGGTTCAGGCTTGGTGGCTGTGTCATCGCCTGCGGCCCAGCGTGTCAGCGCCGGCGCCACAGCCGCGCCCAGGCGCCATTCACGTTCACGCGCGCCGCGTCCAGTGGCCGCTTGCTTGCGCCGCGCGCTGACACCGGCGTCCGCGGTCAATTCGCGCTTGAGCGCCTGGACCTGCCTCTGCGCCGCAGCCTGAACCCGCAACCCGGCCAGCTTTTCGCGCCGACGAAAGCTCGACGCCTTGGGTGAGCCCCGGCCGCAATCACGTGCGGCGGGCCATCGTCGATTTGCATGATGGCCGGGCGCATCACACCAACCCAATTTCAGGTTTTGAGCATAGCCTTGCAGCCTGGTTTCACCAACCGCCCACCACCATGCTGTGCACCTGTTTGCTGAACATCGCCGACCGGGGTGTGGCGTGCATGCGCCATGCCGGCCGGGCCTGTCTGGTCCGCCTGCTGGCCACTTTGTTGCTGGCCGCCTCGTCACTGCTCGCTGGCCATGCCATGGCCGCTGGCATCGATTGCCTGCCCGAGGCAGTGCCCGGTTATGCCAAACCCAAGGCGGAGTCACGCGACTCGGTGGTGGTGTTCCTGCATGGCCTGCACGGTGACGGCCGCGACACCTGGACCACCGGCAACCGGATGTTCACCAACACCGCCTGGCCTTGCCTGCTGCTGGCCGATGCCGATCACTTTCCTGGTACCAAGGCCCACTTGGCCAGCTACCGCAGCGTGATGCTGGGCCTGAACCCCGGCATCCAGCAGGTGGCGAAAGAACTGGCGATCGATCTGGTGAAGGACGATGTCTTCAGGCATGCCAGCATCACATTCGTAGCACACAGCATGGGCGGCATCGTGCTGGCCCGCTTGCTCACCGAGCCTGGATTGCTGAATGCCGACCAGCGTGGCCGCATCCGCCTGGTGGTGTTTGCCGGCACGCCCGCGCTGCCCACCGAGGCGGCGGCCATCTGCACCAACTGGGGCATCAACTCCACGCAATGCGCCGAGATGAGCAACAGCGGCGAGATGGAGGCGCTGTGGCAACGCTGGGACGCATTGCCCCAGGGGCAGCGACCACCCACCTGGTGCGTGGCTGAAGGGCGGGACATGCGCTTTGCCTTTGTCTTTCCCGTGGGGCGCATCGTGCCAGAGACCAGTGCACACCGCCCCTGCCGCCAGGGAGGCCAGACCCACATCGCCATTGGCTTCGACCACAGCGACATCGCCAAGCCCGCGTCTGTCGCCAGCCGCACGCATGGGTTCTTGCAGGCGGCATTCGGCAGTTGTGTGAAGCAACACCTGCGCCGCATGAGCCTGGCCGACGAGGAGGAGCCGTTTGCCCGGGCAGTGGGCGCTTGGTTCGACGGGCTGATCAACCGGCTTGCGGCGCCAGACGCCGATTGGCGAGCAGTGATTGCCGGCGTGGTGGCTGGCGGTGGTCGAGGCCAATTCTTTCCCCAGGGGGCTGCTGCGGCCATGGAGTCGAGCCAATACGCTGTCCGGTCGGCTTACCTGCTTGCCGATGACCTGAAGCTGGCGCTGAAGCCTCTGCTGCTGCAGGGCAAGATGGACTGGGCCCGCCCGATCGACCGGCTGGCTGCGCGTCTGCCCGACGGCAAGGTGGACAGCTTGCTGGCCGAATTGCGCAGCAGCGGCCTGTTGCAGCAAGGCGACCTTCTGGTGGCGCTGCCCGTGTGGGGGCGCCAGCCCGACGTGCTGTGGTTGCTGGCGGTGCGCCCCGGTCAGGCAGGCCCGGGGCTGCTGGGCGCGCTGGCGCTGCCGGTGCCGAAAAACTGCCAAGGCTGAGCCAATCGGCACTGGGTCTGTGCATCTGCATGTTCGATTTGGTGGTTTTCGCTGCGTCGAACGATGTGCCTTGAAGGAGCAACCGTGAATCAAACCAGGTCCGCTACGTCCCGCGTGGCCATTGCCAGTGCAGCGCTGTGTGCCGGCTGCAGCGTCAACCCAGTGGTGCAATGGCGTGCTGTCGCCGATCCAGCGCCCAGCATCGATGCGGCACTGGCCGACGCGCAGGCGCTGCGCCTGCAGTTCGAGGCGCGTGCCGAGCAGTATCTGGGCCGCAAGCTGGCCACCAACGACATGCTGTTCGGGCTGGGTGTGGCCTCGTTCGCGGCGGTGGCCTCTGGCGCCCACAAGGACGTGCTGGCCGTGACAGCGGGGCTGGGCGGCTCCACCTACCTCTCCTCTACCCTGGGGCTGCAACAGTCGGTGCTGGATGCCTACCAGGTGGGCATCGGCCGGGTCAACTGCGCGGCCACCATCGGCCGCAGCTTGCGCATCGACCCTGATGTGGTGAAGGCCCAGGCCAGTGCCACCGCCACATTGCGGACCGACCTGCCAGCGCTGGCTGCGGCCATCAGCCGGGCCGAAGGCCTGGTGCTGGCCACGGCAGGCCTGGACACCACCTACAAGACCACCGCCAACGAGCGCATCGCCAGTGCACGCGCCACCCTGGACAACGCCCTGGCTGTGAGCAAGGACGCTGACGCCCTGGGTGAACGCTCGGCCAGTGGCGCCAGCAAGCTCACGGGCACTTTGCAGGCCATCCACCAGGCGGTCAATGAAATGGTGTCCAAGGGCGTGCCGGAACCCAAGGCGGTGCTGGACGCGCTGAAGTCACTGGCGGGCACGGTGGACGGGTTCGGCAAGGCAGTGGGTGCATCGGCAGCGCCGGCTGCTGCGGCCAGTGCGCCGGGCAGCGGTCCCAGCAACCAAAGCGACGGCGGGCTGGGCGCCGTGCCGCCAAAGTCTGCGGACCAGGCAGTGGTCTCGCCCGCCAGCATTGACCGGATCCACAGCGCATTGGTCCAGATGGCGCAGGCACAGGCCAGCGTGGCGGTTCAGGCAGATGCCGTGCAAGAGCGTGCCAGGCGCCAGGCCAGCACGGTGAGCAACGCCGACTTTGAAAAGTGCGTGCCCGATGCGTCCAGGTCGGGTGGCTTCGCCGTGTCCGATGCCTTGTTGAAGTTCACCGCCAACAAGGACGAGGACCAGAGCCAGACCTTCACGGTTTCGGGCGGCACCACCAACTACACCGCGCGCTTCGCCAGCCAGCCCAGTTTTGGCATCACGCTGGTGCAACCGCCTGCCGGTGGCAAGGTGTTCGATGTGAAGGTGCCGAAGAGCACCAAGGGACCCCACACGCTGACCATCGTGGTGGAAGACTCGTCACCCGGACCCAATCAGGCAAGAGTTGTCGTGGAGGTGGCGCCAGCAGCAGCACCCAGCACTGCGCCCGCGAACGAAGCCGATGGCGGCCGCGCCCTTGGCCTGCCTGCAGCGCTGGCTGCGGCGCAGAAGAGCGGTGCGTCCATTGCGTTCGGCACCAGCGCCACCAAGAGCCGGCTCAGCATCAAGACATGGGCTTCAGACGCGGTGGGCACGCGCGTGGTGATGACCTGCATACCAGGTGCGCCGCCTGCGACCATCAGCAACCTGGAGGCCCGCACAAGACTGTTGGCGCTGCTGACCGACGGCTTTGCGCTGGCGCCAGCCGAGGCTGATGCGGCGCGCAAGACTCCGGCCCGCCTGGCGCTGGTGGCCCCAGGCGGGTGCCTGAAGTGAGCAGATCCAGCACGCCCAAGGCGGCAAAGCCGCGCCGGCAAGCGGCACGATCGCGCGATTGGGAGCAGGCGTCCAGCACGTCAGACGATGCCTTGTTGGCCGATGCCCGGACGCGTTGGGCCAGCCTGCCAGCCGCCCGCCAAATGGATCTTGCGCGTTGCCTGGCCGAATGCCGGCGCGGTGAATTCACACGGGCGGTGCGCACCGTGGTGTCGGTGACGGCCGGCTTGCGTCGGCGCAACGCCGCCGATGGCATCGAGCACCTGCACAACGCCCCGTGCCTGGTCTTCGTGGTGCGGCGCAAGCTGTCGCCAGCGCAGTTGGCGCGCCAACCATCGCAGCGCCTGCCGCAAGACCTGCTGACCCCCGCCTGGATTGACGGCAGGGACCAGGTGGTGGCTGTGCCCACTGACGTGCAGGTGCAGGCCAGGCTGTTGCGGGCGAAAGCGCAGGCAGCACCCCTGTCAGGTGTGCGCGCAGACAGTGTGGATGGCCGCTTTGCCTTGGGTGCGGTGACCTGGCCGGTGACAGTGGGCGGCAAACGCTATGCGTTGGCGCCCATCCATGTGCTGAGCCCGCGGCCTGACCTGGACGGCAGCGGCTTGCGGGCAGGTGCGCAAGTTGCGGCGCGCACCGTGCCAGGCGCGGCAGCCGGCCAGGCGGTGGTGCGCGCCACCGCGTTTGGCGGGCGTGTGTTGCCAGGCCAGGCTGCCAGCCTGGATGCGCAGTTGGCGGCCTTGCTGTCGCCGGCCGGCCTGGCCGCACTGTTCGGCGGGCTGCGCCTCTCTGCTGCGCGGCCCTGGGTGCAGACAGAGCAGGAGTTGAACGCGCTGCTCGCCGACGGCTGGGCTCTGGAAATCCATGCCCCGGCCAACAACGACAGGCGCCCCCAGCCTGCTTTGCTGCCCTTGCAGGCCGAGCGCAGCCTGGTGCTGCAAGACCTGCTGCTGGGCTATGACTTTGCTGATGGCAGCCGGCGCCACATCACCCATGCGGTGCTGGAACTGCAAGTGCGTTTTGGCGACCGCACCTATCCCGGCGACAGCGGCTGCCCGGTACTGCTGCGTGACGCCAACGACCAATGCACGCTGGCGGGCATGCACATCGCCGGCGATGCCAGCCAAGGCACGTCGTATACCGTGCCTGCATGGCAGCTGATGGATCCGCTGCGCTATGCCGCTGTGGGTGGCAATATGCCGGCCGGGGTAATGAAGCCGATCTTGCAGCCGTAGCGCGCCAGCCCGCAGAAGGCCACGGCGTACCGCGCACCAGGCGCATGGCCATCACAGTCTGCTGCGGCGAGCGGCAGGACAACTTGTTTGCATGTGGACGTTGCGGCGACCGCGCCTGGGCGCTTCCTCTGTTCGCCTGGCATCGAGAGGCGCGCCTGGGAATCCGGGGTCATGGTCTGGCGCGTGCATGGCATCGCCAGCAGATTGCCAATCCGGCAGACCTGCTGCGACTGGAAGAGACCGGTTTGTGGTGCTGGTGCATTGACGAGCGGGAGCCTGGCCGCCGTATCGGGCCAGGCTGACCGCCAGCGCACGCGGCCGGCGCGCGCTGCGTGACAAACGGCTTGTTCGTCATTGCTGACGATGCGCCGCGCTGGCAACCGAGAAGAATGTGCCGGTATCCGTCGATCTGTCGGAAGCGGCCAACCGGCCATCGAAACCAGGAGTGCGCATGGCCCATGATTCCAACGATCCCAAGCCGCAGGGCAACAAATTGTTGGACTTGCTGGGTGGCGGTGCCGCCGGGGTGGGCTTCGTGCTGGTGCTCTTGCCGACAGCGGCCATCATGCTGGGCGCCGTTTACTTCGAGGGTTCAATGATCGTCGGCCTGCCGGTGCTGGCCATTCTGGGCATCATGATCCTGCTGGGCACGTTGTCGCTGGTGGCCATGCTGTTCAAGCAGCTTGATCTGGCAGACCCGAGACAGCCACTGGCACTGCCGCCTGGTTCCATGCGGGCCACCATCGCGCTGTCGTTGATCGTTCTGTTCGCGATCTTCTCGATCACCTTGTACCTGTCGATCGCAAACGCCGGCATTCCTTATCAGGTGGGCGGCCTGCGCGAGGCTGAGCGCAATGCCCTGGTGACGGCCACGCCGTCCCGGGTGATCCTGTCTGAAGACGACGATTGCGCCAGTCCCACCAAAGACGCCTGCCCGGTTGCTGACCGGCGCTTCAAGCTCACATTGCGTGCGGCTTCGTCATCCGAAGGCATCGACTTTGCCAAGCAATTGCTGGTGCTGGTGGGCACGCTGATGACATCGGTGACCAGCTATTACTTTGCCGCCCGCGCTGGTGCGGATTCCGATCGGGTCAGTGCCGCCGATCCGGCCACGCAGGCCAAAACGACGGTGCAGACCACGACACCCCAAGGCGGTGCTGGTGCAGAAGCGGGCGGGGACGGCGCTGGAGCGGGTGCCACGAACCTCGCTGGCGCTGGCGCAGTGGGTCCCGTCCACGATCCCGACGATGCAGACGGCGGAGACGTGGAGCGCATCGACGCGACGCCCGATCACGATCTGCCGCCAGCCGTTGGTGGCGTGGCCCCACCTGTCAGGGGAACTTGATATGGCCTTCGCCCTGATCTGGATGCAACAGCGTCTGCTCGATGCTGGCCTGAAGGTGGCTGAAGTGCCCGGTTGGCAATCACATGGACGGGCCGAGATGGGTACGGTGCGCGGGGTGATGGTGCACCACACGGCCGGCCCGCGCGGCGGCAACATGCCCACACTGAACACGCTGATGCACGGCCGGCCCGATCTGCGCGGCCCTTTGTGCAACGTGGGTCTGGGCCGTGACGGCACTTTCTATCTGGTGGGTGCGGGCCGCGCCAACCACGCAGGTGCCGGCGACTGGAAGGGCGTCACCACCGGCAACAGCAGCTTCATCGGCATCGAGGCCGAGAACACCGGTACGGCCGATGACATGCCATGGCCACCAGTGCAACGCGATGCCCTGGTGCGTGGCTGTGCCGCGCTGTTGGGCCATGCTGGCCGAGGTGCTGACTGGGTGGTCGGCCACCGTGAATATGCCCTGCCTGCCGGCCGCAAGCCCGACCCGCTCATCGACCTGCATGCCTTGCGGCGTGACGTGGGCACCGCGCTGGCCGGCGCCTGGCACGCCAGCCTGATTCCTTCAGCCGAGCCGTCGGGCGTGGGCCAACAGCGGCCGACATTGCGGCGGGGTGACGCCGGCGAGGCTGTCATGGTCCTGCAGCGTGCCCTGGGTCTCGTCGTCGATGGTCAGTTCGGCCCCCGCACCGAGGCTGCAGTGCGCCAATGGCAGCGCGACCGCGCGTTGGTGCCTGACGGCATCGTCGGGCCGCGCAGCTGGGCCATGCTCGACACGGTGCTGGCCTGATCCCTGGCCCTGCGACAAGATTCTGTCGCCGTCCGCAGCTCGGCACGCAACAGCGCCTGGCAGGCCTGTTTGCCGGCGCTTGTCCGTGCGCCGGTACACGCTTCAACCCTGTCATGGTCAACCCACCAGCAGCGACGACCCTGAGTCGGATCATCCCCAACCCTCGCCAACTGCCCAAGTGCGGCAAATGCAACTGGGGCCAGCCGGCCGTCTCTCAGCAGGAATTGCACCTGATGTCTCGGATGCGCAACATGTGTTGCCATGCTTGCTTGTGCGGGCTGCTGACCGTGTGCACCTCGCACATTTGTGGGTGCAAGCAGACGCGCTAGGTTTGGTCGCTCGAAATACGCACGATTGAATTGCGCCAGCCAAACCCGCTGGCCGTATCAGCCCTGCGCGTTATGTCAGCCGCTGGGGAAGGCGCGCGCCTGGGTGGGCACTCCATGTGGAGGACTGGCAGCAATATGGGATCGCTGGCTGCCTCGCCCCTGGCGGGTACTGCGGCTGGGGTCGGATGTTGGTGTGCGACGCCGGTGTCACCCGAGGACAATTGCGAACGCCAATCCCAACGCCAACGACGTCACCAATGCGCATTTGCAAGATGGCGGACAGCTTGGCGGGCGCGCGCTGAGGTTGGTGGCAAAAGCCAATTCAATCTCAACGACTTACGACGATTTTTGGCGAGAGCGTCGTTCCCATTTCCGGCTTCAGGGCGCATGGATGCTGGGTTTCTTGAAAATCGAAAAAGGCTGATGCCCCCAGATGTGCCCCCGGATGGCTGGGCTTCTGGGGGAGGGTTTGGGCTGGAGAGAGCCCAGAGGTAGCTGCGCCCTTGGACTTTCCCTGGTGTCCGGGTTGCGTCAGCTTGCTCCAGCGGCCAGCTCAGGGCACCAGCGGCACCAATGAGCGTCGCGCAGCGTCCGCGACCCACTTGTTGACCGCACCTTGTTGACTGGCCAGCGCCACGCGCCAAATCTGCTTTGTCGCAGCGCTGTCGGGGTCGAACAGGACGACGCAGTCTTGTGCGAAGTGCTGTGCCGAGCGGTAGATCAGGCCATTGAAGCCAGCCTGGTGCACATCTGCGGCGAGCGCCTGCGTCTCGGAGAAGCGCAGCGCCTGCAGCACTGGCCAAGCTGTTGCGTGCGGTCGCAAATCGCCCAGAACGAGTTCGGCGTGGGTCTGAACTGCAAGCAGCTCGGGCAGTTGGAGTGCAGCGACCGACACGCCAGTGCTTTCGCGGCGAAAGACCGCCTCGAAAAGCGCGGTATCAGGCGCCTCTGCCAAGTACGCGCACGGTACGCCGACCAGATCGAATCGACCGGAAAGCGAGCCGATGGGCGCGAGGTGCAGCGGCCCCCGGGCGATGGCGGCTCCCATCACCGCGGTGCGCTGAATTCGGAAGAGCGACTGGCCTTGAGCCAGGCGATAGGGCGATAGATGTTCGAGGTCTGAAAGCTTCATGAGCGGGCGTCAGCTGCTCTCGGCTCCAGCGAGGGTCACCGCCCGGTCCTGCATTCCTCGCTCGATCGCTTCGCGCGGCGTCACGCCGTCCAAGCCAGGGTGGGGCGATTCAAGGAAGGCGAGCAACGCCCATCCTTCCGTCGTTCCCAGAGCCATGCTCAGCTTCGGCAGGGTGTCCCACATGGGCACATCAAACTGCCATTTCGGCAACCGGAACCCACGCTTGGTGCGCGTCAGCCCGATGGCTCGCCCATTGGCGATCCAGGCATTCATCGTCACTCGGCTCGTCCCGGTCATTTGCGCTGCTTCGTCGGTCGAGACCATGTCTCCTGCTTCGAGTCGCTGCTGGCGTACAGCCAAGCTGCCAGCCATCAGGGCCCGGGTTTCGGCGATGGAGACAAAGTCACTAGAGGCGTTGGACTTGGTACGGCCCCGCACGCTGGTGCGGGAGTCGGTTGAGATCAGGTGGGGTTCTGACTTCATCTTTGCCATCGGCTCAAGGAAGGTTGCGGGCGTCGGCCTTGGCTGCGTGGAAGAACGCAGCAGTCCGGTTGAAGAGGGGCATGCAGCGTGCAGCGATCTTCTCAGGGATCTTGACAGGACCGGCCAGCTGGTGGAGCAGGCGAAAAGCCTCGGCGAGCCTACGCGCAGCTTCCGCGAACGTACGCCCCCCCACATCCTCTAGGGCAAAGCAATAGCCATGAAGCGCGGCGACGTAACTGTCAAATGCTCCCTGGCCGTCAGTATCGAGCGCGTCGCGGGAGACGCGCCCGAGGTTGCCGATCAGGATCACTTTGTTCACCGAGGTCATGTTCTATCCGGTAACTTCGTTAAGTTTGGATTGTACGGCAAGAAGTGGGCCACTTCAATATGCCCCCATAAGGTCCCCCAAATGCCCCCAGACGTCAAGACACCCCGTGGGACGTCCAGAAACGAAAAAGCCCCGGCTGGCGGGGCTTTGGCGGTGCTTTTGGGTCCTTGTGAGACCGTCAGAACGGTGTTCTTGGCGGAGAGAGCGGGATTCGAACCCGCGGGGGGCTGTTAACCCCCACACGCTTTCCAGGCGTGCGACTTAAACCGCTCATCCATCTCTCCGCGGCAAGCCTCAAATTCTAGCCGACGGCGTTCAGGGCGTTCTCTTGCAGCCAGGCCAGTTGCACAAAATCGGTCGCCCGGGCGTGGGTGCTGTCCAGCACCACGGGTGGGGCGCAGCCTGCCAGGTAGGCCTCTTTCCAGCGCAACGCGCACACGCACCAGCGGTCGCCCGGCTTCAGGCCCTGGAAGCGGTGCTCCGGGCGCGGGGTGATCAGGTCGTTGCCGCGCTCGAACTGGAAGTTCAGAAAGGCCATGGTCATGCGCGCGCAGACGACATGGCTGCCGTGGTCCTGGGCGTCGGTGTGGCAGCAGCCGTCGCGGTACCAGCCGGTCAGCGGGTCGTAGCTGCAAGGCACCAGCGGCGTGCCCAGCACATTCAGTGCGTGGTCGCGGCTCATCGCTGTGCGCCTGCCGCTGGTGCCTGCTTGAGCACCGCCATCGCGGTGGCGATCAGGCCCGACACCTCGGTCATGTTGCCGGGCACGATCATGGTGTTGTTGGTCTTGGCCAGCTGGCCATAGGCGTCGATGGCGCGTCTCGGCCACCTTCAGCTGCACCGCCTCGTTGCCGCCGGGTTGCTCGATGGCCGCAGCAATGCGGCGGATGGCGTCGGCCGTGGCCTCGGCCAGCGCGGTGATGGCCGCCGCTTCGCCCTGGGCCTTGTTGATGTCGGCCTGCTTCTCGCCCTCACTGCGCGCGATGCTGGCTTCACGCTCGCCGGTGGCGATGTTGATCTGCTCCTGGCGCCGGCCTTCGCTGGCGGCGATCAGCGCACGCTTTTCGCGTTCGGCGGTGATCTGCGCCTGCATGCTGCGCAAGATCTCTGCCGGCGGCGTCAGGTCCTTGATCTCGTAGCGCAGCACCTTCACGCCCCAGTTCAGCGCGGCTTCATCCAGCGACAGCACCACCGAGCCGTTGATCTGGTCACGCTCTTCGAAGGTCTTGTCCAGTTCCATGCGGCCGATCACGCTGCGCAGCGTGGTCTGCGCCAGCTGGGTGATGGCGATGATGTAGTCGCTGCTGCCATAGCTGGCGCGCATCGGGTCGGTCACCTGGAAGTACAGGATGCCGTCGACCGTGAGCTGGGTGTTGTCCTTGGTGATGCAGACCTGGCTGGGCACGTCCAGCGGGATTTCCTTGAGCGAGTGCTTGTAGGCCACCCGGTCGACAAAGGGCACCAGCAGGCTCAGACCGGGGGTCAGGGTGGTGTGGTACTTGCCCAGCCGCTCGACCACCCAGGCGTTCTGCTGTGGCACCACCTTCAGTGATCGGGCAATGAAGATGACGGTGATGACCAGCAGGATGGCGACGATTTCCATGGGGTTGCCTTTGGTGGGTGTCAGTGCGGGGCGCGCTCGAGCAGCAGGCAGCTGCCTTCCACGGCGCGGATCACATGCAGACCGGGCGCGGCCAGCCCCGGCCCGACATGGCGGGCTTGCCAGTGGCTGCCGCGGTAGGCGATGCGGGCGGCGCCGTCGGCGTCCCAGGCGGGCACCTGCACCGTGCCGCCCACGTCCAGGTTGACATCGGGGTTGGTGCTGGCCGGCGCAGCAACAGGATGGCGGCTGCGGCGCAGGTGCCACAGCACCACGGCTCCGGCGCCCAGCACGGCTGCGCTGCCGATCTGCCCTGTGGTGCTGCAGGCCTGCATGCGCTGCCAGTGCACCTGCAGCTGCGCCCAGGGCCAGCATCAGCAAGTAGAAGGTGCCGGTGGCCAGTTCGGCAGCCACCAGCACCCCAGCGGCCAGCCACCAGCCTGTGGATGCGCTCCAGTCCATCCCACCTCCTTGTGATGTCCGGCCAACGGCCTGCTTGGGCCAGTGTAGCCATGCGGTTTGTTGTCACCAGGACGTCGGGGTTCGCCCCTACACTTCGCGCCTTGTTGGACCTTGGTCGACGGGTGCCCTGGCACCCACGGCCGCCGCTTTTTTCTTGTCCCGCTCCAGAGGAGCCCTCCGCATGCAGCGCTTTCGCTTTCCCATCTTCATCATCGACGAGGATTACCGCTCCGAGAACAGTTCGGGGCTGGGCATCCGGGCCTTGGCCGACGCCATCCAGAAAGAGGGCTTCGAGGTGCTGGGCGTCACCAGCTACGGCGACCTGAGCAGCTTTGCCCAGCAGCAGAGCCGGGCCTCGGCCTTCATCCTGAGCATCGACGACGAAGAATTCACCGCCGGGCCTGAAGTGGACCCGGCGGTGCTGAACCTGCGCAAGTTCATCGAGGAGATCCGCTTCAAGAACAGCGACATCCCGATCTACCTGTACGGCGAAACCCGCACCAGCCAGCACATCCCCAACGACATCCTGCGCGAGCTGCACGGCTTCATCCACATGTTCGAGGACACGCCGGAATTTGTGGCCCGCCACATCATCCGTGAAGCCAAGAGCTACCTCGACGGCGTGGCGCCGCCGTTCTTCAAGGCGCTGGTGGACTACGCGCAAGACGGCAGCTACAGCTGGCATTGCCCGGGGCACAGCGGTGGCGTGGCGTTTCTCAAAAGCCCGGTGGGCCAGATGTTCCACCAGTTCTTCGGCGAGAACATGCTGCGCGCCGACGTCTGCAACGCGGTCGATGAACTGGGCCAGTTGCTGGACCACACCGGCCCGGTGGCGGCCAGCGAGAAGAACGCGGCCCGCATCTTCAATGCCGACCATTGCTTCTTTGTGACCAACGGCACCAGCACCAGCAACAAGATGGTGTGGCACCACACCGTGGCGCCGGGCGACGTGGTGGTGGTCGACCGCAACTGCCACAAGAGCATCCTGCACAGCATCATCATGACCGGCGCGGTGCCGGTCTTCATGACGCCCACGCGCAACCACTACGGCATCATCGGGCCGATTCCACAGAGCGAATTCACGCGCGAAGCCATCGAGCGCAAGATCGCTGCCAACCCGCTGCTGGCCGGCGTCGACCCCAAGACCGTGCGCCCGCGGGTGATGACGCTGACCCAGAGCACCTACGACGGCGTGCTCTACAACACCGAGACCATCAAGGGCATGGTCGACGGCTACATCGACAACCTGCACTTCGACGAAGCCTGGTTGCCGCACGCGGCCTTCCACAAGTTCTACGGCAGCTTCCATGCCATGGGCAAGCACCGGGTGCGGCCCAAGCAGGCCATGGTGTATGCCACGCAGTCCACCCACAAGTTGCTGGCAGGCATCAGCCAGGCCAGCCAGGTGCTGGTGCAGGACTCACAGACCGTCAAGCTGGACAAGCACTTGTTCAACGAGGCCTATCTGATGCACACCAGCACCAGCCCGCAGTACGCCATCATCGCCAGCTGCGATGTGGCTGCGGCCATGATGGAGCCGCCCGGCGGCACCGCCCTGGTGGAAGAAAGCATCAAGGAGGCGATGGACTTCCGCCGGGCCATGCGCAAGGTCGAGAAGGAATTCGGCAAGGACTGGTGGTTCACCGTCTGGGGCCCCGACAAGCTGGTGGCCGACGGCATCGGCCGCTCAGACGCCTGGACGCTCAAGGCCAAGGACAAGTGGCACGGCTTTGGCAACCTGGCCACCGGCTTCAACCTGCTCGACCCGATCAAGTGCACCCTGATCACCCCGGGCCTGGACATGTCGGGCAAGTTTGCGCCCACCGGCATCCCGGCAGGCATCGTCACCAAGTTTCTGGCCGAGCATGGCGTGGTGGTGGAAAAGACCGGCCTCTACAGCTTCTTCATCCTGTTCACCATCGGCATCACCAAGGGCCGCTGGAACACCTTGCTCACGGCGCTGCAGCAGTTCAAGGACGACTACGACCGCAATGCGCCGATGTGGCGCATCCTGCCGGAGTTCTGCCAGGCCCACCCGCAGTACGAGAAGATGGGCTTGAAGGACCTGTGCCAGGCCATGCACGCGGCCTATGCCGAGGGCGACATCGCCCGCCTGACCACCGAGGTCTACCAGTCTGACCTGCAGCCGGCGATGAAGCCCAGCGACGCCTTTGCCCACATCGCCCGGCGCGAGACCGAGCGGGTCGACATCGACGACCTGGAAGGCCGCATCACCACCGCGCTGCTGACGCCCTACCCACCGGGCATCCCGCTGCTGGTGCCGGGCGAGCGCTTCAACCGCAAGATCGTGCAGTACCTGAAGTTCACCCGCGCCTTCAATGCCCGTTTTCCTGGTTTTGCGACCGACGTGCACGGCCTGGTCGAAGACGAAGGCGGCGCCGAGGGGCGTTACTACGTGGATTGCGTGCGCCAGTAAGCAGAGCCAGTCCGCAGGGCAGGTCAGCAGGGCTGGCACCGCCCATGAAAAAGGGCCGCTTGCGCGGCCCTTTTGACTGTCTGGCGTGCTGGCTCAGTTGCTGGCGGCCGATGCCGGTGCCATGGCTGCGGCAGCCGGCGCCGGCAGGGCAGCCGGTGCCGTCACCGCTGCCGGTGTGGCGCCATGGGCCATGGCCGGCTTGGTGCTGGCGCTCATCGGCAGCAACGGCACGATCAGCAGGGCGACGATGTTGATGATCTTGATCAGCGGGTTCACGGCCGGGCCGGCGGTGTCCTTGTAGGGGTCCCCCACGGTGTCGCCGGTGACGGCCGCCTTGTGCGTGTCGCTGCCCTTGCCACCGAAGTGGCCGTCCTCGATGTACTTCTTGGCGTTGTCCCAGGCGCCGCCGCCGGTGCACATGGAGATCGCCACGAACAGGCCGGTGACGATGGTGCCCATCAGCAGGCCGCCCAGTGCTGCAGCGCCCAGCGTCATGCCCACCACCACCGGCACCACCACCGGCAGCAGTGACGGCACGATCATCTCCTTGATGGCCGCGCTGGTGAGCATGTCGACTGCCGCGCTGTAGTCGGGCTTGCGCTTGCCGGCCATGATCTGGCCGTCCTCGAACTGGCGGCGCACCTCCACCACCACCGAGCCTGCCGCCCGGCCCACGGCCTCCATCGCCATGGCGCCGAACAGGTAGGGGATCAGGCCGCCGATGAACAGGCCGACGATCACCTTGGGGTCGCTCAGGTCGAAGGCGATGCTCATGCCCCGACCTTCCAGCGAGTGGGTGTAGTCGGCAAACAGCACCAGCGCAGCCAGGCCGGCCGAGCCGATGGCGTAGCCCTTGGTCACCGCCTTGGTGGTGTTGCCCACCGCGTCCAGCGGGTCGGTCACGTCGCGCACCGCCTTGGGCAGCTCGGCCATCTCGGCAATGCCACCGGCGTTGTCGGTGATGGGGCCGTAGGCGTCCAGCGCCACCACGATGCCGGCCATGCTGAGCATGGAGGTGGCGGCGATGGCGATGCCGTACAGGCCGCCCAGCTGGTAGGCCGCCAGGATGGCAGCGCACACCATCAGCACCGGCCAGGCGGTGGAGCGCATGCTCACGCCCAGGCCGGCGATGATGTTGGTGCCATGGCCGGTGGTGCTGGCCTGGGCGATGTGCTTGACCGGCGGGTACTGGGTGCCGGTGTAGTACTCGGTGATCCACACCAGGGCGGCAGTGAGCACCAGGCCGACGGCGCAGGCGCCGAACAGGCGCATCTGCGTGCCGGCGCCCAGGGCGTCATCGGGCATCACGGCGCCGGTGACGAAGTAGAAGGCGATCAGCGACAGCACGCCGGCCACGGCCAGGCCCTTGTACAGCGCTGGCATCACGTTCTTCATGCCCGGGCTGGCCTTGACAAAGCTGCAGCCGATGATGCTGGCGATGATCGACACACCGCCCAGCAGCAGCGGATAGATCACCGCTGCCATCGGCGCGGCGGCCACCATCAGCGCACCCAGCGCCATGGTGGCGATCAGCGTGACGGCGTAGGTCTCGAACAGGTCGGCGGCCATGCCGGCGCAGTCGCCCACGTTGTCGCCCACGTTGTCGGCAATCACCGCCGGGTTGCGCGGGTCGTCTTCCGGGATGCCGGCCTCGACCTTGCCCACCAGGTCGGCGCCGACGTCAGCGCCCTTGGTGAAGATGCCGCCACCCAGGCGCGCAAAGATCGAAATCAGGCTGGAGCCGAACGCAAAGCCCAGCAGCGGCTTGAGCACCGCTGCCAGGTTCTGGTCGGCCGCGACCCGGCCGTTGCCGGTGAGGTACAGGAAGAAGATGCCCACGCCCAGCAAGCCCAGGCCCACCACCAGCATGCCGGTGATGGCGCCGCCCTTGAAGGCCACGTCCAGCGCCGGGCCGATGCCCCGGGTGGCGGCCTGTGCGGTGCGCACATTGGCCTTGACCGACACGTTCATGCCGATGAAGCCGCAGGCGCCTGACAGCACGGCGCCCAGCACAAAGCCCACTGCCGTGGTGCCGTCCAGGAAGATGCCGATGGCCACTGCCAGCACCACGCCCACGATGGCGATGGTCTTGTATTGCCGCGCCAGGTACGCGGCTGCGCCCTGCTGGATGGCGCCGGCGATTTCCTGCATGCGGGCATTGCCCGCGTCCTGCGACAAGATCCAGCTGCGCTGGATGAACCCGTACAGCACGGCGGCCACGCCACATGCCAGCGCGATGTAGAGCGCGATGTTGGTTGAAATCAAGGGATCTCCTTCCTCGGTCTAGCCCATTGAACAAACGCGCCCGTTGGATGTTGTTGCTGGCAGTCCTGCAGATGCCGGCGCTGCCGTGCGCGGGTCGCCACGGCAATGTACGGCGCCGCTGGCGGGGCGGTGACGGTGTTTTCCTGCGGTGTCGCAGGCGCGACGTCAGGGCATGGCAAGCACGCATTCGTAGAATGCGATGCATCCCTTGTCATTTCGACGCTGTTCCACCTCCACGAGCCCATCCATGAGCCTGCACAACGTGACCCCCGGCGCCAAGGCGCCCCAGGAATTCAACGTGATCATCGAGATCCCGATGAACGCCGACCCGATCAAGTACGAGGTGGACCATGAGACCGGCGCCTTGTTCGTCGACCGGTTCATGAGCACGGCCATGCACTACCCCTGCAACTACGGCTACATCCCCAACACCTTGTCGGGTGACGGCGACCCGGTCGACGTGCTGGTGATCACGCCGGTGCCGCTGATCCCGGGCGTGGTGGTCACTTGCCGTGCGCTGGGCATGATGGAGATGGAAGACGAGGCCGGCACGGACAACAAGCTGCTGGCCGTGCCCATCGACAAGGTGCTGTCGATCTACAGCCAGTGGCAGAAGCCCGAAGACCTGAACCCGCTGCGCCTGAAGACCATCCAGCACTTCTTTGAGCACTACAAGGATCTGGAGCCCGGCAAGTGGGTGAAGGTGACAGGCTGGGCCGGCATCGAAGGTGCCCACAAGGAGATCACCGACGGCATCGCCAACTTCGACGCGCACAAGGCAAAGGCCTGAGCAAGCGGGCGCCGTGGACCCGGCGTTGCCGGGCCATCAGGTCATCAGGTCATCGCCGCCCCTTGAGGGGGAGCGCCGCAGGCGCTTCGGGGGTGGGCTACAGCGCCTTGGACACCAGCTTGAAGTCCGGGTCTTCCGGAAATGGCTGCACGCTGTAGCCCAGGCTGCTCATCAGGCGCAGCATGTTGCGGTTGTTGGCCAGCACCAGGCCGTCGATTTCGCTCAAGCCCTTGGCCCGGGCGAATTCCATGATCGACAGCATCAGCCGCGACCCCAGCCCCTGGCCCTTGTACTGGTCCGACACCACCAGGCTGAACTCGCAGCTGGTCTGGTCGGGGTTGGTGATGTAGCGTGACACGCCGATGATCTGCTCGGTGTCGGTGAAGCCACCGTCGTCGGGGCCGCCATGCGGCTGCGGTGCACCGCCACCAGCGCCATCTCGCGGTCGTAGTCGATCAGGGTGTAGCGGGCCAGCATGCGCGCGCGGCAGCTCGGGCATGGCGCTGGCAAAGCGGAAGTAGCGGCTTTCCTGCGACAGCCCGCGCACAAAGGCCTGCAGCATGTCGGCGTCGTCGGGTTCGATCGGGCGGATGGTGTAGAGCCCGCCGCCCTTCATCGGCCATTCCCGCTGCGTAGGCGCTGGGGTAGGGCAGGATGGCGAGGTGCTGGTAGTCGCCGCTGCCGTGGTGGTTGGACGGCGCATGCGCGATCACCACCCGCGCATCGACCGCCACCGCACCAGTCTGCGTCGACGATGATGGGGTTGATGTCCATCTCGCGCAGCTGGGGCAGCTCGCACACCATTTCGGACACCCGCAGCAGGATCTGCTCCAGCGCGTCGATGTTCGGCCGCTGGCGTGCCGCGCCAGGCGCCCAGCATGTCGGACACGCGGCTGCGCTCGATCAGCCGCCGCGCCAGGAACTGGTTCAGTGGCGGCAACTCCATCGCCCGGTCGGCGATCAGCTCGATCATGGTGCCGCCGGCGCCGAAGGTGATCACCGGGCCGAAGGGCTCGTCGGTGGTCAGGCCGATGTAGATCTCGCGGCCATGGCGCAGGCCCGACATCGGCTGGATCGTCACGCCGTTGATGCGCGCCGCCGGCTGGGCCCGCTTCACCGCCGCCAGCATGTCGTTGTAGACATCGCGCACCTGGGTCGCGCTCATCACGTTCAGCGCCACGCCCTGCACGTCGCTCTTGTGGCTGATGTCGGGTGAATCGATCTTCAGCGCCACCGGGTAGCCCAGCTGGGCGGCGATCAGCATCGCCTCGTTGGCGCTGCGCGCCAGCATGGTGCGTGTGACCGGGATGTGGAAGGCCGCCAGCAAGGCCTTGCTCTCCATCTCGGTCAGCACCTTGCGGCGCTCGGCCAGCACGCCTTCGATCAGCAGGCGCGCGCCCTCCACATCGGGCTTGGCCAGGCTGGAATTGGGCGGCGGTGTCTGCTGCAGCAGCTGCTGGTTCTGGTAGAAGCTGGCGATGTTGCCGAAGGCATCGACCGCCGCCTCGGGCGTGCGGAAGCTGGGGATGGCCACGCTGTTGAGCACCTCCCGCGCTTCTTTCACCCGCGCTTCACCCATCCAGCAGGCCAGCACCGGCTTGCCGGTGAGGCGGAACACCTCGGCCACGCCGCGGGCCGCAGCCGCCGGGTCGCTGTCGGGCTTGGGTGAATAAATCGCCAGCATGCCGTCCACGCCAGGGTCCTTGCCAAGTGCCAGCAGGGCGGCGCTGTAGTGCGCGGCCAGCGCATCCTCGCCCAGGTCGATCACCGATTGCAGGCTGGCGCCAGGCGGCAGCTGGGCCGCCAGCTCGCTGCGGACGGCGTCGCCCAAGGTCGCCACGTCCAGGCCGATCTCGCTGGCCCAGTCGGCGGCCAGCACGCCCGGCCCACCGCCATTGGTGACGATGCCCAGGCGCTTGCCCACCGGCCGGTAGCGTGATGCCAGGCACTTGGCGGCCGAAAACAGCTGGGTGAACAGCCGCACCCGCACCGCACCGGCACGGCGCAGCGCGGCCTCGAACACATCGTCGCTGCCGACGATGGCGGCCGAATGAGTCAGCGCTGCCTTGCTGCCGGCTGCCTTGCGCCCGGACTTCATCACCACCACCGGCTTGGCATAGGCCGCGGCCCGCAGTGCGCTCATGAAGCGCCGGGCGTTGCGGATGCCCTCCATGTAGACCAGGATGGACTTGGTGCTGGCGTCATTGGCCAGGAAGTCCAGCGCCTGCGGCAGCTCGACAGCGGTGTTCGGGCCCAGCGAGACCACGGCCGAGAAGCCCACGTTGTTCTGTTGCGCCCAGTCCAGGATGGAGGCCGTGAGCGCACCCGATTGCGAGACCAGGGCCAGGGGCCCGGGCGCCGCCATGTTGCCCAGGGCGCTGGCATTGAGCTGCAGCAGCGGCCGCTGGAAGCCCAGGCTGTTGGGCCCCAGCAGGTGCATGCCATGGCGCTTGGCAATGGCCAGCAGCTCGGCACATGCCGTGATGGCCAGGCCGGACGACAGCACCAGCGCCGCGCGGCAGCGCATGCGGCCAGCCACCTCCAGCGCCGCCGCCACCTGGTCGTTCGGCAGCGCGATCAGGGCCAGGTCGGCGCGCGACTGCACCAGATCGGCCAAGGTGCCGCTGGTCTGGATGTTCAGGTGGGTGACCGTGCCGGCAAACCCACCCTGGTGCAGGCCTGCCAACAGGCTGCGGGCCAGTGCGGTCTGGGCGTCGGGCTGGTCACGGTCGCCGGCAAGCACCACGATCGATGTGGGCGAGAACAGCGGCGTCAGGTAGTGTTTGTCCATGGGCAGGGCGTCCAGATCGTGGGTCCAGCATAGGCCAGCCAGCGCAGCTGCGCGCGGTGCGGGTGTGGTGTGGGTGCGGTGTGTGTGCGGTGTGTGTGCGCAATCTGCCCCAAGGCTGTCCACCCGGACCTGGGCCCAGGGTCAAGGGTCGGTTTTGAAGGGGCTGTGCTCGCGCAGTTCGTCCACATAGGCGGCGATGCCGTGGCCTTCGCGTTGCAGAAAATCAGCCACTGCGGCTGAAAACTGCGGGTGCGCCAGCCAATGCGCCGAGCGGGTGCCCACCGGCAGCAGGCCGCGGGCCATCTTGTGCTCGCCCTGGGCGCCGCCTTCAAAGCGCACAAAGCCATTGGCCATGCACCACTGCAGCGGCTGGTAGTAACAGGCCTCGAAGTGCAGGCAGGGGATGTATTCGGTGGCGCCCCAGTAGCGGCCGTAGGCGGCGCCGCGGTCGCGGTCGATGGCCACCAGCGACGCGCCCACCGGCTGGCCGCCGCGCCGGGCCACGAACATCAGCCAGTGCTGCGGCTGGCTGTCGGCCAGGGCCTGAAAGAACGCGGCGGTCAGGTAGGGCGTGGAGCCATGGGCCCGGTAGGTGAGGGTGTAGCACTGGTGGAAGAAGCGCCACAGGTCGGCGTCGATCTGCCCGGCCTCGTGCACCGTGAATTCCACCCCGGCGTCGGCCACGCGCCGGCGCTCCTGCTGGATCTTCTTGCGCTTGTCGCGCTGCAGGCTGGCCAGGAAGGCGCTGAAATCGGCATGCGGCGCGGCCGTCGTCTTGCGTCCAGTGGAACTGCACGCCCTGGCGCGCCAGCCAGCCCTGTGCCGCCAAGGCGGGCGCTTCATCCGGCTCGTGGAACAGCAGGTGCACCGACGAGGCGTCTTCATCCTCGGCCACCTGGGCCAGGCCGGCCAGCAGGGTGTGGCGGGCGGCGGCGTCGAGCGCCAGCAAGCGGCTGCCCGGCACCGGGGTGAAGGGCACCGCCACCAGCAGCTTGGGGTAGTAACGCAGGCCGTGGCGCTGGTAGGCGTCGGCCCAGGCCCAGTCGAAGACGTACTCGCCGTAGGAGTGGCTTTTCAGGTAGGCCGGCGCGGCAGCCACCAAGTCGGTGCCGCGGTGCACCGTGACGAAGCGCGGCGCCCAGCCGGCGCGCGGCACGGCGCTGCCCGATGCATGCAGCGCTGCCAGGTATTCCCAGCGCATGAACGGTGTCGGCCGGCTCTGCCGCTGCGAGCAGTGCATTCCAGGCCGCGCCATCCAGCGCGCCAGGGTCTTGGTGGACCCGGATAACATCTGCCGCCATCGCCTCGAACCTGGTCTGGTCACTCACCGTATGTCAACTCCCACCCCTGCGGTCCGCATTGCCCTGGCCCAGTTCAATGCCACGGTCGGTGACCTGGCCGGCAATGCGCGCCGCATTGTGGACTGCGCACGCGAAGCCCATGCCAGCGGTGCGGCACTGCTGGTGGCGCCCGAACTGGCACTGACCGGCTACCCGCCCGAAGACCTGCTGCTGCGCCCGGCCTTCATGCAGGCCTGCGCCAGGCGCTGGCAACGCTGGCCAGGCGCTGGCCGGCGTTGACGGCCTGACCGTGGTGGTGGGCCATCCGCACCAGTTTGAAGGCCAGGGGGACCAGCGCAGCCGGTCGCATGCCGTGGTGCAGCGCTTCAATGCGGCGTCGGTGCTGGCCGGTGGCCGGGTGGTGGCCACCTACTGCAAGCGTGAACTGCCCAACTACCAGGTCTTCGACGAGCGGCGCTACTTTGTATCCGGCCGCGATGCCGGGCAGGGCGCGGTGGTCTTCAGCGCCGGCGGCCGCCGCTTCGGCCTGCTGATCTGCGAAGACGCCTGGTTCGACGAGCCCGCCCAGGCCGCCAAGGCTGCCGGTGCCGAGGCCTGTGTGTCATCAACGCCTCACCGTTCCACCTCGACAAGAGCGGCGAGCGCGAGTCGCGCATGCTGCAGCGGGTGCAGGCCACCGGCCTGCCGCTGCTGTACGCCCATCTGGTGGGCGGGCAAGACGAGGTGGTGTTTGACGGTGCCTCGTTTGCCATCGACGCGCAGGGCCAGGTGGCCGCGCGCGGCGCCAGCTTCGACGAACACCTGGTCTGGGTCGACTGGCAGGCCGATGGCCGCATGCTGGGCGAGGTGCAGCCTGTGCCCGCGCTGGAAGCCCAGGCCTGGGCGGCGCTGGTGACCGGCGTGCGCGACTACATCGGCAAGAACGGCTTTCCCGGCGTGATCATCGGCCTGAGCGGCGGCGTCGATTCAGCCCTGGTGCTGGCCATTGCGGTGGACGCCCTGGGCGCTGACCGGGTGCGCACGGTGATGATGCCCAGCCCCTACACCGCCAGCATCTCCTGGGTCGACGCCCGCGACATGGCCCAGCGCCTGGGCGTGCGCTACGACGAAATCTCGATCCTGCCGATGTTCGAGGCCTTCAAGGGCGCGCTGGCGGCCGAATTTGCCGGCCGGCCCGAAGACGCGACCGAAGAGAACATCCAGGCCCGCGTCCGCGGCATCTTGCTGATGGCGCTGTCCAACAAGTTCGGCTCCATCGTGCTGACCACCGGCAACAAGAGCGAGATGGCCACTGGCTACTGCACGCTGTACGGCGACATGGCCGGCGGCTTCGCGGTCATCAAGGACGTGGCCAAGACCCTGGTCTACCGCCTGTGTGAATGGAAAAACCGCCAGCCCACGCGCTGGGCCGACGGCACACTTGGACCGGTGATCCCCGAGCGCATCATCACCCGGCCGCCGTCGGCCGAGCTGCGTGCCGACCAGACCGACCAGGACAGCCTGCCGCCCTACGAGGTGCTGGACGCCATCCTGGCGCGCTACATGGAAGAAGACCAGTCCATCGACGACATCGTGGCCGCCGGCTTTGCCGCCGCCGATGTGGAGCGGGTGACCCATCTGATCAAGACCAACGAGTACAAGCGCCGCCAGTCACCGGTGGGCATCCGCATCACGCACCGCGCCTTCGGGCGCGATTGGCGCTATCCCATCACCTCGAAGTTCCGTGCTTAAATTCAACGCAGTCTTAGCTAGCTTACGGAGCCGCGCATGAAACAGATCACCGCCATCATCAAACCGTTCAAGCTGGAGGAAGTGCGTGAATCCCTGGCCGATGTCGGTGTGTCCGGCCTCACCGTCACCGAGGTCAAGGGCTTCGGCCGGCAAAAGGGCCACACCGAGTTGTACCGTGGCGCCGAATACGTCGTCGACTTTCTGCCCAAGGTGAAGGTGGAAGTGGTGGTGAAGGACGCCGATGTCGACCGTTGCCTGGATGCCATCGTCAAGGCGGCCAAGACCGGCAAGATCGGCGACGGCAAGATCTTCGTCACGCCGGTCGAGCAGGTGGTGCGCATCCGCACCGGTGAAACCGACGAGTCCGCCGTTTAAGCCAGGCAGCAGGGCCGGCAGCATCTGACGCCGCATGGTCTGACGCTACTTGGGCTGACGCTACTTGGTCTGACACTACTTGGCCTGAAACGCAGGGCAGGCCAGTGGCCTGCCTTGTTGTTTGCGGCGACCGGTTTCAGATCCGGCTGAAGTTGTCGTCGCTCGGGTCGCCGGCCTGCGCGGCCAGCGTGTCCAGCAGGCGCTCGACCTGGTCGTCGCTGTGCAGCATGGCCATCTGCTCACCATCCATGAAGCCTTCGGCCACCGCGTGGTGCAGGAACTGCAGCATCGGCGCCCAGTAACCCTCGGCATCCAGCAGACCCAGCGGCCGGTCGTGGTATGCGAGATGGCGCCAGGTCCAGACTTCGAACAGCTCTTCGAAGGTGCCGATGCCACCGGGCATGGCAATGAAGGCGTGGCTGCGCTCGGCCATCATCTGCTTGCGCTGGTGCATGGTCTGCACCACATGCAGCTCGGTCAGGCCGGCGTGGCCCACCTCCAGGGTCACCAGCGATGTGGGGATCACGCCCACCACCGTGCCGCCGGCAGCCAGGGTGGCGTCGGCCACGGCGCCCATCAACCCAGCCCGCCCACCGCCATACACCAGCTGCCAACCGCGCTGGCCGATGGCCGTGCCCAGCCGCTGCGCCAGTGCCCGGTAGCCCGGCCGCACGCCATCACGTGAGCCGCAGTAGACGCAGACGGAAAACGGGCCGCCGGGCGGCAGTGCCTTGTCGCCCGCTGGGTAGCTTGGTGCTGCGCACCGCGTAATTCGCCCTTGGGGCGGCCCGGCGGGCTCATGCCAGCCACCGCTGCCAGGCCACGGTGGTCCAGATGCCTGCGCAGCACAACAGGGCCATCAGCACCGCCGCGCTGCCGTAGTCTTTGGCCCGCTTGGCCAGTTCATGCAGTTCCAGCGACACCCGGTCGACCACGGCTTCGATGGCCGAGTTCAGCAACTCCACGATCAGCACCAGCAGCACCGAGCCAGCGAGCAGCACCACCTCGATCCAGTTGCGCCCCAGCCAGAACGCAGCCGGCAGCATGACCACCGCCAGCGCCGCTTCTTGCCGGAAGGCGCTTTCGAAGCGTACCGCTGCCGCCAGCCCCTGCATCGAATAGCCGAAGGCGTGCAGCATCCGGTCCAGCCCGGTGCGCATCTTGTGTGGGTTGTTCATGCGCCAGAGTTTGCCTTGGCCGGCAGCGCAGGCTTGCAGTCGACCAGACGTGTACCGCAGACCACGTCGTGCCAGAACTGCCGATCGGGCCGCAGCCAGGCCAGGGCCGCATAGGCCAGCACGCCGGCCAGCACCGCGGTCGTCACTTCGCCCTTGCCGTGCAGCCCGGCGGCATAGACGGCGGCGGTTGCCGGCAGAAACCACAACCATGCCAGCAGATAGCGCACGGCAGCCCGCCAGCCTGACACCGCCCCGCCGTCTGCCGACACCAGGCGGATGTGCCAGGCCTTCATGGCCACGGTCTGGCCGCCGCGCGACCAGAACCAGCTGAAATAAATGCCCAGCACCACAAACAGAAACAGCATCAAGCCGAAGCGGCCTTCCAGGGCGTGGCGCTGCTGGGTGATCGTCGAGTACAGGAAGCCGGCCATCATCACCACGCCAAACAGCAGCACGCCTTCGTAGAGAAACGCGGCCAGACGCCGCGCCAGACCGGGTGCCGTGTTCACGGCTGGCGTGGCGCGGAGGCAGCGGCTGCCGCCTGCGGACCCTGTTGCGGCAGCAGCGTCTGGCGGTTCACCTGGTCCGGCGCCGTGGCGATCTTGGGCTGCCCGGGTTTCTGGTGTGCTGGCGGCGCCACCGGGCGGGTCATCAAGGTGGTGGTGGCGCCCGGCTTGGCCTGCACGATGGTGGGCGTGACCGGCTTGACCAGCGGCGCCGAGGCCGCTGCACGCGCGGGCTCTGGGGGTTTTGCCGCCAGGGATGCATCGCGCGCCTGCTTGCCTGGCGTGGCTTTGCGCGGCTCGGCTTTGGGCTCAGCGCGCTCGGCCAGGGCCTGGCGCTGGGCATCGGGCAAGGCCTGGTAGGCGTCCCAGCGCTGTTGTTTTTGCTCCGGCGTGAGTTGCTTGGTTTCCTGGAAGGTCAGGCGTGCCCGACCCCGCTCCACGGGTGTCATGCGGGCCCATTCGGCCATGCGCTCCTGCACGCGCTGGCGCTCGTCGGCAGGCATCTGCGGGAAACGTGCTGCCACCTCCAGCCACTTGGCCTTGCGTTGTGCGTCGATGGTGTTCCAGTCACGCTGCAGCGGCACCAGCACGCCGCGCTGTTGCGCGCTCAGGCTGGCCCAGCTGGGGCCGTCCACCTCTGCTGCGGCCACGGCCACCGGCCTGGCGGGTTGCGCTGCTGCGCCCAGGCCCACCACAGTGAGCCAGGCCACGGCCAAAGTACGCATCAGCACGACCACAAGCAGCGGGCGACCATCACGGCATGTCGCCGCTGCGCAGAAATTCGCTGAACCCGGCGTCGCCATAGGCCGCAGGCGGCAGCGCATCGGCCAGCAGGGCGCTGTCGATCTCAGCCGCAACCGCAATCTGCTGCAGATCATGGTGGTGCTGAATGAACACCAGCCCCGCCAGCAGCATCACCAGTGGCAGCGCCGACACCAGGCGCCACCACAGCGATGGCGGGTTGGCCAGCACTGCGGCACGGCCCGACGCCACCACCGTGGGCGCTGCCAGCACGGCCACGGCCCGGCGCGAGGCCAGCGCACGCTCACGGCTGAAGCGCAGGCGTTCTGAAATGTCATGCGGCAGCGCCTGGGCGCCGCGGCTGAGGTGGGTGGTCAGGCGCAAGGCCAATTGGCCTTCCAGCGCTTCCAGCTTGGGCAGGTGGCCTGCCATCGATGGATTCGAGTGGGTCAGCGGGTTCACGGCACGATTCCCTTGGTTCGCAGCGCCTTGGCCAAGGCATGGACCGCCCGGGAACAGTGGGTCTTGACACTGCCTTCCGAGCAACCCATGACAGCGGCTGTCTCGGCCGTGTCGAGCTCCTCCCAGTAACGCAACAGGAAGGCTTCCCGTTGACGTGCCGGCAGCTCCTCGATCTGGCCTTCGATCAGAAGCAAGATCTGTGACCGCGACACGGTGTCGGCCGCACTTTCGGCACCCAGCATGCCATCGGCCGATTCCAGGCTCTCCAGCAGGTCGAAATCATCCCGCGTGCCGTCGGTGTCGAAGTCCGACATGTTCTGCAGCACGGCATTGCGCACCTTCTGGCGCCGGAACCAGTCCATCGTGGCGTTCGACAGGATGCGCTGGAACAGCAAGCGGCAGTTCGGCCGGCGGGCCGATCGGCGTATTTCTCGGCCAGGCGAATCATCGCGTCCTGCACGATGTCAAGCGCGGCATCTTCGTCACGCACCGTGTAGACGGTGCGCTTGAAGGCGCGCTTCTCAACACTCTTGAGGCAGTCTGAAAGTTCTTTGTCGCTGGCCAAATGGGTCCCGGCGCCCAAGACGGGCGGTGGCCGAAATCGGCGCAGATTATGTCACCGGGCTGGCGCGCTGCCGCGCTTGGGCACGGCAGGCGTCGATCTGGTGCGATAATGCTGCTTCGCACAAAGCGTCACTGGTCTCAGACAGGCTCACCGACCCGAGTGGGCCTTTGTTTTTCGATCGCGCAATTTTGCGCACGGTGCCACATCCGCCTCATGAGGGCGCGAAGAGGCACACCAATGGTTTTTCGTCAGAGAAATTCACAGAGGTTCCCATATGGACATGTCTGCCGCGGAAGTCAAGCGCGCCACCGCCCAAGGTCTGGCGTCACCGCAATCCCCAAGCGCCCAAGCGCCCGAGCTGAACGGCTCTGAAATCATGGTGCGCTGCCTGCAGGCAGAAGGCGTCAAGTTCATGTGGGGCTACCCCGGCGGGGCTGTGCTCTACATCTACGACGCGCTGTACAAGCAGAACACCATCGAACACGTGCTGGTGCGCCATGAGCAGGCTGCCGTGCATGCCGCCGATGGCTACGCCCGTGCCACCGGCGAAGTCGGCGTGGCCCTGGTCACCAGCGGCCCGGGCGTGACCAATGCCATCACCGGCATCGCCACCGCCTACATGGACTCGATCCCGATGGTGATCGTCACCGGCCAGGTGCCGACGCCGGCCATCGGCCTGGACGCCTTCCAGGAATGCGACACCGTCGGCATCACCCGCCCGATCGTCAAGCACAACTTCCTGGTGAAGGACGTGCGCGACCTGGCGCTGACGATGAAGAAGGCCTTCCACATCGCCCGCACCGGCCGGCCCGGCCCGGTCGTGGTCGACATCCCGAAGGACGTGTCGCTCAAGGTCTGCCCCTTTGTCTACCCCGACAAGGTGGAGATGCGCTCGTACAACCCGGTCAAGAAGGGCCATGGCGGACAGATCCGCAAGGCCATGCAGTTGCTGTTGACCGCCAAGCGCCCTTACATCTATGCCGGCGGCGGCGTGATCCTGGGCAATGCCTCGCCTGAGCTGCGCGAGCTGGCCGACCTGCTGGGCTACCCCTGCACCAACACCCTGATGGGCCTGGGCGCCACGTCTGCGGCCGACCCCAAGTTCCTGGGCATGCTGGGCATGCACGGCACCTACGAAGCCAACATGACGATGCAGCACTGCGATGTGCTGATTGCAGTGGGTGCGCGCTTCGATGACCGTGTGATCGGCAATCCCGAGCACTTCGCGTCGGTCGAGCGCAAGATCATCCACATCGACATCGACCCGTCGTCGATCAGCAAGCGCGTCCGGGTCGACATCCCCATCGTCGGCGACACCAAGGACGTGCTGCAGGAAATGATCGCCTACGTCAAGGAAAGCCCGCTGCGTGCCGACCCGCAGGCTTTGGCGGCCTGGTGGGGCCAGATCAATGAATGGCGCAAGCGCGAGTGCCTGAACTACAAGCAGAGCGCTGACGTCATCAAGCCACAGTTTGTGGTCGAGACGCTGAGCGAGCTGACCAAGGACATCGACACCTACATCACCAGCGATGTGGGCCAGCACCAGATGTGGGCGGCGCAGTTCTACCGCTTCCATGAGCCGCGCCGCTGGATCAACAGCGGCGGCCTGGGCACCATGGGCGTGGGCCTGCCCTATGCCATGGGCATCAAGCTGGCCAAGCCCGACAGTGAGGTGTTCTGCATCACCGGCGAAGGCTCGATCCAGATGTGCATCCAGGAGCTGTCGACCTGCCTGCAGTACAGGACGCCGGTCAAGATCGTCGCCTTGAACAACCGCTACCTGGGCATGGTGCGCCAGTGGCAGCAGCTGGACTACGGCAGCCGCTACTCGCACAGCTACATGGATGCCTTGCCCGATTTCGTCAAGTTGGCCGAAGCCTATGGCCACGTCGGCATCAAGATCGAGAAGCCGTCTGAGGTCGAGCCGGCGCTCAAGGAGATGATCCGGCTCAAGGACCGCACCGTCTTCCTGGATGTGCGCACCGACCAGACCGAAAACGTCTGGCCGATGGTGCAGGCGGGCAAGGGCATCACCGAGATGCTGCTGGGGTCCGAGGACCTGTGACCGGCTGAAGGCCGGCCGGGCTGCAGCGGTTGCCGCTGCTGCAGCCGGGGCCGACCGACAGGCTGGCTGCAACCCGGACCGATCGATTCCCAACGCCAGATGGGCGTGGCCAAGGACCGGCGGTTACCGCCGCCGGCTCCGAAGAGCCAGCGCCCTTAGGATTGACATGAAACACATCATTGCCGTGCTGCTCGAAAACGAGCCCGGCGCCCTGTCCCGCGTGGTGGCCTTGTTTTCCGCCCGCGGCTACAACATCGAGAGCCTGACGGTCGCGCCCACCGAGGACCCCAGCCTGTCGCGCATGACCATCGTCACCACCGGGTCTGACGAGGTCATCGAGCAGATCACCAAGCACCTGAACCGCCTGATCGAGGTGGTGAAGGTGGTCGATCTGACCGAGGGCAGCTACACCGAGCGTGAGCTGATGCTCATCAAGGTGCGCGCCGTCGGCAAGGAGCGCGAGGAGATGAAGCGCATGGCCGACATCTTCCGCGGCCGCATCATCGACGTGACCGAAAAGAGCTACACGCTGGAGCTCACCGGCGACGCCAGCAAGCTCGATGCCTTCATCGAAGGCATCGATCGCACGGCGATCCTGGAAACCGTGCGCACCGGCGCCAGCGGCATCGGCCGCGGCGAGCGCATCCTGAGAGTCTGACCCACCCCCGCAGCGCCTTCGACGCGTCCCCCGCAAGGGGGCGCCGCCGGCGGCCCGGCACAGCCGGTTTCGCGGCGGCCGCTTGATTGAACCAACCCCCCATTTCACTGGAGAGCACCATGAAGGTCTACTACGACAAGGACGCCGATCTCAGCCTCATCAAGGGCAAGAACGTCACCATCATCGGCTACGGCTCGCAAGGCCATGCCCATGCCCAGAACCTGAACGACAGCGGCGTGAAGGTCACCGTCGGCCTGCGCAAGGGTGGCGCGTCCTGGTCCAAGGCTGAAAAAGCCGGCCTGAAGGTGGCCGAGATCGCCGATGCGGTGAAAAGCGCCGATGTGGTGATGATCCTGCTGCCCGACGAGCAGATCGCCGCCGTCTACAACGCCGACGTGCACGCCAACATCAAGGCTGGCGCATCGCTGGCCTTCGCCCACGGCTTCAACGTGCACTACGGCCAGGTCGTGCCGCGCGAAGACATCGACGTGTGGATGGTGGCGCCCAAGGCCCCGGGCCACACCGTGCGCAACACCTACAGCCAGGGTGGCGGTGTGCCGCACCTGATCGCCGTGCATGCCGACAAGACCGGCAAGGCGCGTGATCTGGCGCTGAGCTATGCCGCAGCCAATGGCGGTGGCAAGGCCGGCATCATCGAGACCAACTTCCGCGAAGAGACCGAGACCGATCTGTTCGGTGAGCAGGCCGTGCTGTGCGGTGGCACGGTCGAGCTGATCAAGGCCGGCTTCGAGACGCTGGTGGAGGCCGGTTACGCGCCCGAGATGGCCTACTTCGAGTGCCTGCACGAGCTCAAGCTGATCGTCGACCTGATCTACGAGGGCGGCATCGCGAACATGAACTACTCGATCAGCAACAACGCGGAGTACGGCGAGTACGTCACCGGCCCGAAGATCGTCAACGCCGAGACCAAGCTGGCGATGCAGCAGACGCTCAAGGACATCCAGACCGGCGAATACGCCAAGAGCTTCATCCTGGAAAACCGGGCTGGCGCGCCGACGCTGATCTCGCGCCGCCGCCTGACCGAAGAGCACCAGATCGAAGTGGTCGGCGAGAAGCTGCGCGCCATGATGCCCTGGATCAAGGCCAACAAGCTGGTGGACAAGAGCCGCAATTGATCGCTTGCAGCTGACGACAGAAGCCGCCTTCGGGCGGCTTCTTGCTTGTGCGCTATCCTCGCCGCCGATGACTGCATTGCCTCCATCCGACCACGACGAACCTGCGGTGCCTGCGCTCACGCGGCGCAAGGGCATTTATGCCCTGCCCAACGCCATCACGCTGTCGGCGCTGTTTGCCAGCTTCTATGCCATCGTGATGGCGATGAACGGCCGGTTCGACATCGCGTGCATTGCGATTTTTGCCGCCGCCGTGCTGGACAGCCTGGACGGCCGCGTGGCGCGCATGACCAACACCCAGAGTGCCTTTGGCGAGCAGATGGACAGCTTGGCCGACATGGTGAGCTTTGGCGCTGCGCCGGCACTGATCGTCTACCAATGGGCGCTGCAAGACCTGGGCAAGCCGGGCTGGATCCCGGCCTTTGTCTACATCGCGGGGGCTGCGCTGCGCCTGGCGCGCTTCAACGTCAACATCGGCGTGGTCGACAAGCGCTTCTTCCAGGGCCTGCCCAGCCCGGCTGCGGCGGCGCTGGTGATGGGCCTGATCTGGGTGGTCGACGATGCCGGCGTGAAAAACGTCGGCCGCATCGACTGGGCCGCGTGGTCGGCCTTTGGCGTCACGCTGTATGCGGGGCTGTCGATGGTGACCAACGCGCCGTTCTACAGCTTCAAGGTGTTCGGCGGCCGGCGCACGGTGCCGTTCGTGGTGCTGGTGGCCATCATGCTGGTGATTGCCGTGGTCAGCCTCGACCCGCCGCGGGTGCTGTTTGCCTTGTTCTGCGCCTACGGCATTTCTGGTTACCTGGTGTATGCCTGGCGCAAGTTCAAGGGCAAGCCGGTGAGCGTGATCGCGACCAGCACCGACGAGCCGGACGAGATTGGCTTGCACCGCTGAGCGCTGTGCTACATTCAACAGCTATGGAATCCATTCAGACAGACTTTGCTACTAGGCGTGCCGCCGGCGCGCTAGGTTTCCTCGTCTTCAGTTTTTCAGGATCCACGGCCCGCCAGCGTTACGCAGCGGGCCGTTTCTGTTTCTGGAAGCCTCTCCCCGAACTGCGGCGCAGCACCCACCCAGTTCGACCACGGAGAACACCATGCCCATGCTTCCAGATCCCGCCGCCAAGTACCGCGCCTTCGCCCCGGTGCGCCTGACCGACCGCAGCTGGCCCGATGCGGTGATCACCCGCCCACCGGTGTGGTGCAGTGTCGATCTGCGCGATGGCAACCAGGCGCTGATCGAGCCGATGGACCCGGCGCGCAAGCTGCGCATGTTCCAGATGCTGGTGCGCATCGGCTTCAAGGAGATCGAAGTCGGCTTTCCGTCGGCGTCGCAAGCCGACTTCGACTTTGTGCGCCTGTTGATCGATGAGCAGCTGATCCCGGACGACGTCACCATCCAGGTGCTGACCCAGGCCCGCGACCACCTGATCACCCGCAGCTTCGAGGCCCTGGTGGGCGTGCCGCGCGCCATCGTGCACCTCTACAACGCCACCGCGCCGGTGATGCGCCAGGTGGTGCTGGGGCAGGACGAGGACGGCATCGTCGCCTTGGCCACCGAGCATGCCCGCCTGGTGCGTGACCTGGCCGCGCAGCAACCCGGCACGCACTGGACCCTGCAGTATTCACCCGAGATGTTTTCGGGCACCGAACTGCCGTTTGCCAAGCGGGTGGTGGATGCGGTCACAGCGGTGTGGCAGCCCACGCCGGCGCACAAGTGCATCATCAACCTGCCGTCCACGGTCGAGCACAGCACGCCCAACATCTTTGCCGACATGGTGGAGTGGATGCACCGCCACCTGGAGCGGCGCGACGCCATCGTGCTGTCGATCCACCCGCACAACGACCGCGGCACCGGCACCGCCGCAGCCGAGCTGGCCATCATGGCCGGCGGTGACCGCATCGAGGGCTGCCTGTTCGGCAATGGCGAGCGCACCGGCAATGTCGACGTGGTCAACCTGGCCTTGAACCTCTACACCCAGGGTGTGCACCCGGGCCTGGATTTCAGCGACATCGACAGCGTGCGCCGCACGGTGGAGCACTGCAACCAGTTGCCGGTGCACCCGCGCCACCCGTATGTGGGCGACCTGGTCTACACCTCGTTTTCCGGCTCGCACCAGGATGCGATCAAGAAGGCGTTTGCCGCACGCCGCGAGGGCGACATCTGGAACATGCCCTACCTGCCGATCGACCCCAAGGACCTGGGCCGCAGCTATGACGCGGTGATCCGCGTCAACAGCCAGTCGGGCAAGGGCGGCATCAGCTATCTGCTGGAGGCCGACCACGGGCTGGAATTGCCGCGGCGGCTGCAGATCGAATTCTCCAGCGCGGTGCAATCGGTGATGGACGTGCAGGGCAAGGAGCTGAGCTCGGCCGACATCCTGCGCCTGTTGCAGGAGGCCTACCACCTGGGCGACGGCGGCGTGCTGATCAGCGAGCAGCACATGGATGAGCAGCCTGACGGCCGGGTGCGCCTGGCGCTGCGCGTGCAAGCCGGCGGCCAGGCGCTGGCCGTGCAGGGCGAGGGCAATGGCCCGGTGGATGCCTTCGTCGATGCCCTGCAGCGCGCCACCGGCGTGCCGCTGGCGGTGCTGGACTACCACCAACATGCCATCGGCACCGGTGCCAGCGCCCGCGCAGCGGCTTATCTGGAATTGCGCATCGCTGATACTCGCACGCTGTTTGGCATGGGCATCGACGCCAACATCGTCACCGCATCGATGAAGGCTGTGGTGTCTGGCCTGTTGCGCAGCGGCGCCAGCCTGGGCCCAGCCGTGGCGAGCGTTGCCAACCCTGCCACCACCGCCTGAGCTGCGCCACCCCACACCGAGGAGCACCCCACCATGGCCGACCAACTGATCATCTTCGACACCACCTTGCGCGATGGCGAGCAATCGCCCGGCGCGTCCATGACACGCGATGAAAAGCTGCGCATCGCCCGCCAACTGGAGCGCTTGAAGGTCGATGTGATCGAGGCCGGCTTTGCGGCGTCGAGCAATGGCGACTTTGAATGCGTGAAGGCGATTGCGCATGCCATCAAGGAGTCGACGGTCTGCTCGCTGGCGCGCGCCAACGACCGTGACATCGGCCGCGCCGCCGAGGCGCTGGTGGGCGCCAAGCGAGCCCGCATCCACACCTTCATCGCCACCAGTGCACTGCACATGGAAAAGAAGCTGCGCATGTCGCCCGACCAGGTGTTCGAGCAGGCCAAGCTGTCAGTGCGCTTTGCCCGCAACCTGTGTGGCGACATTGAATTCAGCCCCGAAGACGGCTACCGCTCGGACCCCGACTTCCTGTGCCGGGTGCTGGAGGCGGTGATCAAGGAAGGTGCCACCACGCTGAACATCCCTGACACCGTGGGCTATGCAGTGCCAGAGCTGTACGGCGAATTCATCCGCAGCCTGCGTGAGCGCATCCCCAACAGCGACAAGGTGATCTGGAGCGTGCACTGCCACAACGACCTGGGCATGGCGGTGGCCAATTCGCTGGCCGGGGTCAAGCTCGGCGGCGCGCGGCAGGTGGAATGCACCATCAACGGACTGGGCGAGCGGGCTGGCAACTGCTCGCTCGAAGAGGTGGTGATGGCGGTCAAGACCCGGCGCGACTACTTTGGCCTGGATGTCGGCATCGATGCCACCCAGATCGTTGCGGCCTCGCGCATGGTCAGCCAGACCACCGGTTTTGTGGTGCAGCCCAACAAGGCCGTGGTCGGCGCCAATGCCTTCGCCCATGCCAGCGGCATCCACCAGGACGGCGTGCTGAAGGCCCGCGACACCTACGAAATCATGCGCGCCGAAGACGTGGGCTGGGCCGCCAACAAGATCGTGCTGGGCAAGCTCAGCGGGCGCAACGCCTTCAAGCAGCGCCTGCAGGAACTGGGCATCGAGATGCAGAGCGAGGCCGACATCAACACGGCGTTTGCGCGCTTCAAGGACTTGGCCGACCGCAAGGCGGAAATCTTCGACGAAGACATCATTGCCCTGGCCAGTGACGAAAGTGTGACGCGGGAGCAGGAGCACTACCGTCTGGTGTCGCTGCGCCAGCATTCCGAGACCGGTGAACGGCCGCAGGCGGCGGTGGTGTTTGCCGCTGGTGGCGTGGAGCACAGCGCCGAAAGTGATGGCAACGGCCCGGTCGATGCCAGCTTGAAGGCGATTGAATCCCAGGTGGGAAGTGGCGCCGAACTGGTGCTCTATTCGGTCAATGCCATCACCAGTGGCAGCACAGAATCGCAAGGCGAGGTCACGGTGCGATTGCAACATGGTGGCCGCGTGGTCAACGGCGTTGGCGCCGACCCGGACATCGTCGTGGCCTCGGCCAAGGCGTATCTGGCGGCGTTGAACAAGCTGCATTCCAAGACCGAGCGCGTCGCCGCACAGGGTTGAGCCCGGGGCAGGTGGATTTACTTTACAAAACACACGCAAGTTTTTGATCTTGCATGTGTTTTTGGGGTGGCCTACACTCAAGATGCGTCTGGTTCTCCCACCTGCCATCCTGGATTCTCATGAAACTGACCCTGCCGATGTTGTTGCTGGCCCTGTGTGCGGCCCTGACCATCGGCACGCCTGCCCAGGCGCGTCAGGATGGCCAGCGCGCCAGCGCATCCAAGTCCGGCAAAGCCGCGCCTGCGCGCCGTCCCGCCAAGGTGACCAAGGCCCGCAGCGCGCAGCGCCCGGTCGTGGTGCGTGCGGCCCAATCCCGGCGTGTGGTCGCCGTACCGGTGGTGCCGGCGCAGCCCAGCTTCGGCCAGGTCCTGGGCCTGCATGACAACGCCGATCCGCTCGACCTGAAATCCAGTGTGGCCCTGGTGATCGACCAAGACACCAATGAGGTGTTGTTCAGCAAGAACCCGGGCGCCGTGTTGCCCATCGCATCGATCACCAAGCTGATGACCGGGCTGGTGGTGGCTGAATCCAGGGTGTCGCTGGACGAGGTGCTCACCGTCACCCAGGACGACATCGACACCGAAAAAGGCAGCCGCTCGCGCCTGTCGGTGGGCACCCAACTCACCCGTGGCGAGATGATGCACCTGGCGCTGATGTCGTCGGAGAACCGCGCGGCCAATGCGCTGGGGCGCCACCACCCGGGCGGCCTGCCTGCATTTGTGGACGCCATGAACCGCAAGGCCGCCGCGCTCGGCATGCGTGACACCCACTACGTCGAGCCGACTGGCCTGTCGAGCAAGAACCAGTCCAGCGCGCAAGACCTGGCGGTGCTGGTGCGTGCGGCCCACCAGGTGCCGCTGCTGCGTGAACTGTCCACCTCGCAAGAAGCGCAAGTGGCGGTGGGCCAGCGGGTCATGCAGTTCCGCAACACCAACGGTCTGATCAGCAACCCGCAATGGGAGATCGGCCTGCAGAAGACTGGCTACATCGTCGAAGCAGGCCGCTGCCTGGTGATGCAGGCGCATCTGGCCGGCCGCAAGCTGATCATGGTGCTGCTGGATTCCACCGGCAAGTACTCCCGCATTGGCGATGCCGAGCGCATCCGCAAGTGGCTGGGGTCGGTGGCCTTGCCGGCGGCGGTGCCTGTGGCCCGCCAGGGCTGACAGCGGGCAGATTGGCCCGCCAGGGCTGACAGCCGGCACACCCTTGCGCCCGCTGGTCGCCCGTCGGCGCTGACCAGCACAGCCGGCCCCATGCAGCGATCAGCTGCTGCGGTGGCCCAGCGCCAGTGAAATTTGCGCTGCCGTGGCCCGCACCTGGTCGGCCCAGGATTCTTCCAGCCGGTCTGCCGGCGCTGACACCGACAGGCCGGCCACCAGCCGGCCTTGGTCGTCATAGATGCCGGCGGCCATGCAGCGCACGCCCAGCTCCAGCTCTTCGTTGTCGCGCGCCAGGCTGTTCTGCCGCACCAGGGCCAGCTCACGCTCCAGGCGGCTGAGGTCGGTGATGCTGTTGCGGGTGTGGCCCGACAAGCCGGTGCGCGCTGCATAGGTGCGCACACGCTGCGGGTCTTCATGGGCCAGGAACAACTTGCCCACCGACGTGAGGTGCAAGGGCGCCCGGCCGCCCACGGCACGCACCACCTGCATGCCCGACCGTTCGCTGTAGGTGCGCTCGATGTAGACGATTTCGTCGCCCTGGCGCACCGACAGGTTCACCGGCTGGTGGGTCAGCTTGTGCAGCTCACGCATCGGCCCGATGGCCGCGTCGCGCACATCCAGCCGCGCTTTCACCAGGTTGCCCAGTTCCAGCAGGCGCATGCCCAGGCGGTAACTGCCGGCTTCGGGCCGGTCGACAAAGCGGCCGATGGCCAGGTCATTGAGGATGCGGTGCGCGGTGGACGGGTGCAGGCCGGTGCGCTCGCTGAGCAGCTTCAGCGACACCGGGTCCTGGTGTGCAGCCAGGGCATCCAGCAGGGAGAACATGCGCTCGATGACCTGGATGGCGGGTGTCTGGCCGGTTTTGGGGGTCGTCATGGCGTGTCCTGGGGTTTGCGCCTATTTTGCATGGCGAAACCCCGTAGTGCATCGTGGACCCTTCAAGACGGTTCGGCGGCGGGATGCAGGCAAGCCTCGGCGGCGGCCAGGCCGCAACGCACTGCACCCTCCAGCGTGGCGGGGTAGGGGCCTTGCACATGGTCGCCGGCTGCCAGCAGGCCCGGGGCGACCTGCGCTGGCGGGCGCGCCAGCGCCGGCGTGCAGGCAAAGGTGGCGCGCCGTTCGGCGGCGGTGTGCAGCAGCACCTGGCCATCTGGCCCGCCGAAGCTGCCCGCAAAGGCCTGCCGGGCTTGCGCCAGCAGCGCTTGTCCGCAGGCTGCCAGGCCGTTGGCCAGCCATGGCGCGGCGCTGCTGGCCACGAAGGTCCAGATCCCGCGGGAGGCCGGGTCATGGTGCAGCTGGCCCAGGTTGAAGGCGAACTGGGCCGGCGCCTGCGGCCCTGGCGGCAAGGCCACCATCGGCTTGCGCGTGCTGCAGCTGGTCGTCGCGCAGCCAGGCGGTGGCGATGGGTTCGTAGCGCAGGGCGCTGGCCATGGCGGCCCAAGCGGGCGCGAGCGGCGCGGCCAGGCGGGCGGCCTCGGTGGCGCTGCAGGCCAGCACCACGCGCGTCGAAGGCCGCGCCGTCGAGCCGCCAGCGCTGGCCGTCTGCCTGCAGCTGCCGCACCCGGTGGCCGGTGTGCAGCGCCGCGCCGTGCTGCGGCCAGCCAGTGCCAGGCCGGGTCCGGCAGCAAGGCCGACAGCGGCGCGCGGGGCAGCAGCAGGTCGGCGCTGCCGCGGCCGCTGAACAGGGCGTCCCGCAGCACGCGCAGGAACACGGCGGCGCTGGCCTGCGCCATCGGCGTGTTCAGCGCGGCCACGCACAGCGGGTCGATCAGCGTCGGCCTGCACAGCGGCCGGCAGCCGGCCGCACAGTTGCTGCACCGTCCAGTCCGCCGGGCAGCGGAAGCGCCGCGCCAGCCAGCCGCTGGCTGCGGCCAGCAGCGCCAGGCGGTCGGCCCAGGCCCAGTGCCGTGCGCCCAGCACCGCGCGGGCAAAGGCCGGCAGCGGCCGGCCCGGGCGGCAAGCGCAGCCCGCGGCCGGCGGGGTCGACCAGGGCCAGCGGCTGGCGCAGCAGCAGCTGGTCGGGGTCGGCGCCGACGCTGCGCATCAGGCCCAGCGTGGCGCTGTAGGCGCCGATCAGGATGTGCTGGCCGTTGTCGAAGCCCTGGCCAGCGCCGTCGGCCTGGCGGGCGCGCCCGCCGGGCCGGCGGGCCATCTCGAAGACGCTGACGCTGGCGCCGCCCTGCACCAGCCGCACGGCAGCGGCCAGCCCGGCCCAGCCTGCGCCGACCACCGCCACTTGCGGTGCGCCGGCCGGGTGGCCGGCGGCGGCTGGGCGCTCACCGGCCGCGCCAGTGGGTCATCAGCGCGATCCACAGCTTGCGGATGGGGGTGAGCGAGGTGCGCTGGTGCAGCACCTGGAAGCCGTCGGCCTCGATCTCGCGCAGCAGGCTGCGGTAGATGTTGGCCATCATCAGGCCGGGCTTCTGCGCCAGCCGGTCGGCCTCGGGCAGCATGGCCAGGGCTTCGTCGTAGGTGGCATGGGCGCGGTCGGCCTGGAAGCGCATCAGCGCGGTGAAGCGGTCGCTGTAGCCCCAGGGCTTGTCGCGCTTGAGCAGCTCATGCGCCTTCACGTCGAACTGCTGCAGTTCGCTCACCGGCAGGTAGATGCGGCCGCGCCGGGCGTCGTCACCGACGTCGCGGATGATGTTGGTGAGCTGCAGCGCCCGGCCCAGGCGGTGGGCGTAGGCGATGGTCTGGGGGTCGGTGTGGCCGAAGATGCGCGCCGCCACCTCGCCGACGATGCCGGCCACCAGGTGGCAATAGCGCAGCAGGCCGGGGAGATCGAGGTAGCGGGTCTGCTCCAGGTCCATGCGGCAGCCTTCGATCACCGCCAGCAGGTGCTCGGCGGTGATGCCGTAAGTGGCGGTGTGCGGCATCAGCGCCTGGGTCACCGGGTGGGTGGCGCCGCCGGCAAAGGCGCGGCCCACCTCCTGCTGCCACCAGGCCAGCTTGGTGGCGGCCACGCCGGCGTCGCGCATCTCGTCGACCACGTCGTCCACCTCGCGGCAGAAGGCGTAGAACGCGGTGATGGCCGCGCGCCGCGGCGGCGGCAGGAACAGGAAGGCGTAGTAGAACGAGCTGCCGCTGCCGGCGGCCTTGTCCTGCACGTATTGCTGGGGCGTGGTGCTCATCGCGCGTGTCAGGCCAGGCGGAATCCGGGGGTGGGCCGGGCCGGGCGCATGCGCAGCGGCGCGCCACAGCATCACAGGCAGGTCGGAGGCGCCCAGCGTGGGCCGCTGGCGCAGGGTGCGGTAGTGCATCGCGCTGATTCTCTCAAGGATGCGCAAGCCACCTTGCACCACCAGGCGCAGTTCCCAGCCCAGGCGGCCTGGCACCTGGCAGGCCAGCGGCGCGCCTTCGGCCATCAAGCTGCCGGCCCAGTGGCACAGCGTCGCGCAGCAAGGCCTGGCTGGCCGGGCTGTCGGCTTGCTGCTGCCAGCTGGTCCAGGGTCAGGCCGTGGCGCAGGGCATCGGCTTCGGGCAGGTAGTGGCGGCCGCGCGGCAGGTCCAGGCTGGGGTCTTGCCAGAAGTTGATCAACTGCAAGGCACTGCAGATCGCGTCGGATTGCGCCAGCGCCTGCGCACCCTGCACACCGGCCATGTGCAGCATCAGCCGGCCCACAGGATTGGCCGAGCGGCGGCAATAGTCCAGCAGCTGGGCCCGGTCGGCATAGCGCGGGTTGTAGGTGTCCTGGTGGAAGGCGTCGAGCAGATCGGTGAGCAGGCCAAGCGGCAACTGGTGCCGGGCGATGGCCAGCACCAGCGGGTCGAACACCGCCGCCCAGGCACCCTGCACCGGCTGGCCGGCAGCGGCGGCCAGCAGCGTCTGCCGGTAATGCAGCAGTTGCTGGCGGCGGGTCTCGGCCACTGCATCGCCCTCGTCGGCGATGTCGTCGGCCGTGCGGGCGAAGTGGTAGAGGGCTGTCACGCCAGCACGCATGGCAGGCGGGCACAGCAGGGACGCGACGGGAAAGTTTTCATAGTGGTCAACGCTCACCGCCCGATTGTCAACGGGCAGGCGGCTGGCGCCCTGCGGGCCCGGGCGTCCAGGGCGTTGCTGGCCTGCTGCGGCCCTGTCACCGGGGCCCATCGGTCGCCTGGATTGGCGCCGCCCGCGCACCTGGCCTGGTTTGACAGCATGCGGCCTGACTTCTATATTACTGACTGGTTGGTCATTAACGGCTGTGCGTGCTGCGCACAGCGTGCCTGGCGGCCATTGTTCAACCCACCGGCCTTGCCCATGCGTCTGACCTTGCTGCCCCTGTTTGTGATTGGCCTGCTGGCCGCCTGCAGCAAACCTGCGCCGCTGCCCGACCCGGTGCGGGCCGTGCGCACGCTCACGGTGCAGGCCGGCAGTGCCAATTTGCAGCATGAATACCCGGCCGAGGTGCGCGCCCGGGCGGAAAGCCGACCAGCGTTCCGCGTCGGCGGCAAGCTGGTGCGGCGCATGGTGAATGTGGGCGACATGGTCAAGGCCGGCCAGGCGCTGGCCGAGATCGACCCGGTGGACCTGCGCCTGGGCCAGGACGCAGCGCGGGCGGCACTGGCCGCAGCGCAGGCCCAGCTGGCCTTTGCCGAAGCCGAGTTCAAGCGCTACGCCACGCTGCGGGCGCAGGGCTTCATCAGCGGTGCCGACCTGGAGCGGCGCGAATCAGCCTTGCAGGCCACCCGCAGCCAGACCGCCCAGGCCATCGCCCAGGCCAAGCTGCAGAGCAACCAGGCCGCTTATGCAGTGCTGAAGGCCGAGGTGCCTGGCATCGTCACGGCTGTCGATGCAGAGCCCGGCGCGGTGCTGGGTGCCGGTGCGCCGGTGCTGCGCCTGGCCCACGACGGCCCGCGCGATGCCGTGTTCAGCGTGCCCGAGGACCGCGCCGCCGACATGCGCGCCGCCCTGGGCCGGGCCGGTGCGGTGCAGCTCAAGCCCTGGGGCAGTGCCGCCACGGCCGCTGCCACGGTGCGCGAAGTGGCTGCCGCGGCCGACCCGGTGACCCGCACCTTCCTGGTCCGGGCCGACATCGGCCGCACCGCCTTGCGCCTGGGCCAGACGGCCACGGTGCTGGTGGCCACGCCGCCGGTGCCCGGCGTCATCAAGTTGCCGCTGACCGCCGTGTTCGAGCAGGGCGGGCAGACCAGCGTCTGGCTGGTCGACCGCGCAGCGATGACGGTGCAGCCCCAGCCGATTGCGGTGGCCGGTGCTGACGGCAACCTGGTGGTGGTGGCTGGCGGGCTGCAGCCCGGCCAGGCGGTGGTGACGGCCGGGGTGCACGCCCTGACGCCGGGCCAGGTGGTGCGCTGGTATGCCGAGCCGGGGGCGGTGGCTGCGCCGATGGCTCCGGGCAGTGCGCCTGGGGCAGCGTCTGGCACGCAAGCGGCTGCCCAGGCCACCCCCGCTGCCACCCCCGCGGCGTCACGCTGAGCAGCGCCATGTCCAACACCGCCACCCCGGGCGCCACGTCCGCCGGTTTCAACATCTCACGCTGGGCGCTGGAGCATCCCGGCCCTGACCCGCTACCTGATGCTGGTGATGCTGGTGCTGGGCGTGGCCGCCTACTTCCAGCTGGGGCAGGACGAAGACCCACCCTTCACCTTCCGGGTGATGGTGGTGCAGGCCTTCTGGCCCGGCGCCACGGCGCAGCAGGTGGCCGAGCAGGTGACCGACAAGATCGAGCGGGCCTTGCAAGAGGTGCCCAACAGCGACGTGATCCGCAGCTACACCAAGCCGGGCGAATCGCTGACCCTGCTGGAGCTCAAGGACAGCACCCCGCCCAAGGACGTGACCGGCACCTGGTACCAGGTGCGCAAGAAGATCGGCGACATGCGCAACACCCTGCCGCAGGGGGTGACTCGGGCCGGTCTTCAACGATGATTTTGGCGACGTCTACGGCAGCATCTTTGCGCTGTCGGCCGACGGCTTTTCGCGACGAGGAACTGCGCGTCTTTGCCGAACGGGTGCGCACCCAGCTGCTGCGGGTGGCCGATGTGGCCAAGGTGGAACTGTTCGGCGTCCAGGCCGAGAAGATCTTTGTCGAGATCTCGCAGAAGCGGCTGGCGGCGCTGGGCCTGGACTTCAACCAGGTGATCGGCCAGCTGGCGGCACAGAATGCCGTGGAAGGCGCCGGCCTGCTCGATGCCGGGACGCAGAACTTCCAGGTGCGGGTGCAGGGCGCGCTGCGCTCGGTCGACGATTTGCGGCGCTTCCCGATCCGGGCGGTCAACAGCGCCACCGGCCAGGCCAGCACGCTGACGCTGGGCGACATTGCCGACATCCGGCGCGGCACGATCGACCCGCCGGCGGTCAAGGTGCGCCACCAGGGCAAGCAGGTCATCGCCCTGGGGGTGTCGATGGCCAAGGGCGGCGACATCGTCAACCTGGGCCAGGCCTTGCAGGCGCGGGTGGCGCAATTGCGCGCCGACCTGCCCGCCGGCATCACGCTGGAGCAGGTGCAGGACCAACCTGCCGCCGTCACCCGGTCGGTCAATGAGTTTGTCAAGGTGCTGATCGAGGCGGTGGTGGTGGTGCTGTTGGTCAGTTTTCTCAGCCTGGGCCTGCACACCCGGCCCGGGTTCCTCAGTTCAGCATCGACATCTGGCCCGGCCTGGTGGTGGGCATCACCATCCCGCTGGTGCTGGCCATCACCTTCATCACCATGTTCTATTGGGGCGTGGGCCTGCACAAGATCAGCCTGGGCAGCCTGATCATCGCCCTGGGTCTGCTGGTGGACGACGCCATCATTGCGGTCGAGATGATGGTGCGCAAGCTGGAGGAGGGCTGGGACAAGAAGAGCGCCGCCAGCTACGCCTATGAAGTGACCAGCATGCCGATGCTGACCGGCACGCTGATCACGGCCGCCGGCTTCCTGCCGATCGGCCTGGCCAAGTCGACCACCGGTGAATACACCTTCGCCATCTTTGCCGTCACCTCGGCGGCGCTGGTCATCAGCTGGGTGGTGTCGGTGTATTTCGTGCCCTATCTGGGCAGCTTGCTGCTGCACACCCGCAAGCAGGTGGCCGGCCAGCCCCATGAGCTGTTCGACACCCCGTTTTACGCGCGCTTCCGGCGCCTGGTGCATGCCTGCGTGCGCCACCGCTGGATCACCCTGGCGCTGACCGTGGCGCTGTTCGGCGGCGGCATCCTGGCGCTGGGCAAGGTGCAGCAGCAGTTTTTCCCCGATTCCAGCCGGCCCGAGGTGCTGGTCGACCTGTGGCTGCCCGAGGGCAGCACCCAGCGCGAGACCGAGGCGCTGGCGCGGCGCTTTGAGGCGCGCATGCTGCAAGACCCCGATCTGCAGAGCGTGACCACCTGGATCGGCGCCGGTGTGCCGCGCTTCTACCTGCCGCTCAACCAGATCTTTCCGCAGAGCAATGTCAGCCAGACCATCCTGCTGCCCAAGGACCTGGCCGCCCGCGAGCGCCTGCGCCAGACGCTGCCCGGCGTGCTGGCCGCCGAGTTCGGCGACGCCCGCGCCCGCGTCAAGGTGCTGCCCAACGGCCCGCCGGTGGACTACCCGGTGATGTTCCGGGTGCTGGGCGATGACGGCGCGGTGGTGCGCCAGTACGGCGACCAGGTCAAGGCCATCCTGGCCGGCCACCCGGCCATGCGCGGTGTCAACGACAACTGGAACGAGCAGATCAAGACCCTGCGCCTGGCCGTCGACCAGGACAAGGCCCGCGCGCTGGGGGTCACCAGCCAGTCCATTGCCCAGGGTTCACGCGGGGGCCTGAGCGGCACCACCGTGGGCCAGTACCGCGAGGGCGACAAGCTGGTCGACATCGTGCTGCGCCAACCGCTGGAAGAGCGCAATGTGCTGACCGACATCGGCAACGCCTTTGTGCCCACCAGCAGCGGCCGCAGCATCCCGCTGACGCAGATCGCCAAGATCGATCTGGCCTGGGAGCCGGGTGTGCTGTGGCGCGAGGGGCGGCAGTACGCCATCACCGTGCAGGGCGACGTGGTCGACGGTGTGCAGGGCCCCACCGTCACCCAGGCGGTGTGGCCACAGCTGCAGGCGCTGAAGGCGACGATGCCGCTGGGCTACGACATCCGCGTTGCCGGCGCGCAGGAGCAGAGCAGCAAGGGCACCGGCAGCATCATTGCCGGCATGCCGATCATGCTGTTCATCATCTTCACCCTGCTGATGCTGCAGCTGCACAGCTTCTCGCGGGCGATGCTGGTGTTTCTGACCGGGCCGCTGGGCATTGCCGGCGTGGCCGCCGCGCTGCTGCTGTTCAACCGGCCGTTCGGCTTTGTGGCGCTGCTGGGCGTGATCGCACTGATGGGCATGATCATGCGCAACTCGGTGATCCTGATCGACCAGATCGAGCAGGACCGTGCCCGCGGCCTGCCGGCCTGGGACGCCATCGCCGAGGCGGCGGTGCGGCGCTTCCGGCCGATCGTGCTGACCGCCGCTGCTGCTGTGCTGGCGATGATCCCGCTCACCCGCAGCGTGTTCTGGGGGCCGATGGCGGTGGCCATCATGGGTGGCTTGATCGTGGCCACCGTGCTCACGCTGCTGGCCCTGCCGGCGATGTATGCGGCCTGGTTCCGCGTGCGCCAGCCCGACGCCGCAAGCCCGGGGGTGGCTGCGGGCTAGAATTGGCGGTTTCCCGGCGTGTCCGGCAACCGCGTGCAAAGCCCGACCGGCCCTGTGCGGCTGCTGCCCTTTAGAGATTTCCCGCGCGGGTGGCGAAATCGGTAGACGCACCAGGTTTAGGTCCTGACGCCTTCACGGGCGTGCCGGTTCGAGTCCGGCCCCGCGCACCAGCCCCAACCTTTCCAGCGAGTCCCCCCATGGCTGTCACTGTCGAAACCCTTGAAAAGCTCGAGCGCCGCATCACCCTGCTGATTCCGGCCAATGACCTCAACGCCGAGATCGAGACCCGGCTGAAGAAGCTGTCCCGCACCGTCAAGGCCGACGGCTTCCGCCCCGGCAAGGTGCCGATGTCGGTGGTGACCCAGCGCTACGGCTATTCGGTGCAGAGCGAGGTCATGAACGACAAGATCGGCCAGGCCTTCGCCAGCGCCGCCAATGAGGCCCAGCTGCGTGTGGCCGGCGTGCCGCGCGTGACGCCCAAGGAAGACGCGCCCGAGGGCCAGATCGCCTTCGATGCCACCTTCGAGGTCTACCCCGAGGTGACGCTGGGCGACTTGTCGGCCGTGGAGGTCGAGCGCTTCAGCAGCGAAGTGACCGAAGCCGCGATCGACCGCACCGTCGACATCCTGCGCAAGCAGCGCCGCACTTTTGCCCAGCGCCCGGCTGCCGAAGGCGCCGCTGAAACCGACCGCGTCACCATCGACTTCGAAGGCAAGATCGACGGCGAGACCTTCTCGGGCGGCAAGGCCGACGCCTTCCAGTTCATCATCGGCGAAGGCCAGATGCTCGAGCAGTTCGACAAGGCGGTGCGCGGCATGAAGGTCGGCGACAACAAGACCTTCCCGCTGCAGTTCCCCGAGGATTACCACGGCAAGGACGTGGCCGGCAAGGAAGCCGACTTCCTGGTGACGATGAAGAAGATCGAAGCCCAGAACCTGCCCGAGCTGACCGAAGCCTTCATCCAGAGCCTGGGCATTGCCGCCGGTACTGCCGAGGGCCTGCGCGCCGACGTCAAGAAGAACCTGGAGCGCGAAGTCAAGTTCCGCGTGCTGGGCCGCAACAAGGCTGCGGCGATGGACGCCCTGATCCAGGTGGCCACGCTCGACGTGCCCAAGGCGCTGGTCGACAGCGAACTGGAGCGCCTGGTGGCCGGTGCACGTGACGACCTGAAGCAGCGCGGCATCAAGGACGCCGACAAGGCGCCGATCCCCAGCGAGCTGTTCCAGCCCCAGGCCGAGCGCCGGGTGCGCCTGGGCCTGGTGGTGGCCGAACTGGTGCGCGCCAACAACCTGCAGGCCAAGCCCGAGCAACTGCAGGCGCACATCGAGGAAATGAGCCAGAGCTACGAAAAGCCGGCCGACGTGATGCGCTGGTACCTGTCTGACCGCCAGCGCATGGCCGAGGTGGAAGCCGTGGTGATCGAAAACAACGTCACCGCCCATGTCATGGGCCTGGTCAAGATCAGCGACAAGGCCTTGCCTTTCGACGAGCTGATGACGGCCTGATCCGGGCTGCCGCCGCCCTGCATGGGCTGGCTGGCAGCGCGGGCAGTCTGCCGCCAGGGGTGCACGACTGACCGGTCGGCACCCCTTTTTTCATCGCCTGCAAGCCCCGGGGCAGGGGGCCATAATCAGTGCAGACATTTCATCCGAGGAAAGCCATGAGTGCATTGGAGACGCAAGCCCTGGGCATGGTGCCCATCGTCATCGAGCAATCGGGACGGGGCGAACGCGCCTACGACATCTACAGCCGCCTGCTGCGTGAGCGCATCATTTTTCTGGTCGGCCCGGTGAACGACGCCACTGCCAATCTGGTGGTGGCACAGATGTTGTTCCTGGAGAGCGAGAACCCGGACAAGGACATCTTTTTCTACATCAACTCGCCCGGCGGCAGCGTCAGCGCGGGCCTGTCGATCTACGACACGATGAACTTCATCAAACCCGATGTCAGCACGCTGTGCATGGGCATGGCCGCCAGCATGGGCAGCTTCTTGCTGATGGCCGGTGCCAAGGGCAAGCGCATCTCGCTGCCCAACGCCAAGATCATGATCCACCAGCCGTCGGGCGGGGCGCAGGGCCAGGCCACCGACATCGAGATCACGGCGCGCGAGATCCTCAAGACCCGCGAGCAACTGAACCGCATCTATGCCGACCGCACCGGCCAGAGCGTCGAGAAGATCGCGGCCGACATGGAGCGTGACTACTACATGTCGCCTGAAGAGGCCAAGACCTACGGCCTGATCGACCAGGTGATCGCCAAACGCGGCTGATAACCCGCCCGCAGTGTCGGAAAAGCCGCTGCGGGCTTTGTCTTATCATCGATTTTCATTTCCACAGCCTGAGCAAAGACACCTCCACACATGGCCGACAAGAAGGGCGCCTCCGGCGAAAAAGTCCTGTACTGCAGCTTCTGCGGCAAGAGCCAGCACGAGGTAAAGAAGCTCATCGCCGGCCCGTCGGTGTTCATCTGCGACGAGTGCATCGAGCTGTGCAACGACATCATCCGTGACGAGGCGCCGGCCGAGGCTGGCGGCGCCAAGGCGGCCAAGTCGGACCTGCCCGCGCCGCTGGAGATCAAGACCACGCTGGACCAGTATGTGATTGGTCAAGAGTCAGCCAAGCGCACCTTGTCGGTGGCGGTCTACAACCACTACAAGCGCCTGAAGTTCATCAGCGCCAGCACGCCCAAGGAAGAAGTCGAGCTCACCAAGAGCAACATCTTGCTGATCGGCCCGACCGGGTCGGGCAAGACCCTGCTGGCGCAGACCTTGGCCAAGCTGCTGAACGTGCCCTTTGTCATCGCCGATGCAACCACCTTGACCGAGGCCGGTTATGTGGGTGAAGACGTCGAAAACATCATCCAGAAGCTGCTGCAGAACTGCAACTACGATGTTGAGCGCGCCCAGCGTGGCATCGTCTACATCGACGAAATCGACAAGATCAGCCGCAAGGCCGACAACCCCAGCATCACCCGCGATGTCTCGGGCGAAGGTGTGCAGCAAGCCTTGCTGAAGCTGGTGGAAGGCACGATGGCCAGTGTGCCGCCGCAAGGCGGGCGCAAGCACCCGAACCAGGACTTCCTGCAGATCGACACCACCAACATCCTGTTCATCTGCGGCGGCGCGTTTGACGGCCTGGAGAAGGTGATCCAGAACCGCACTGAAAAATCCGGCATCGGCTTTGGTGCCAGCGTGCACAGCAAGACCGAAAAGCGCGCGGCCGACCTGTTCCGTGAGGCTGAACCGGAAGACCTGATCAAGTTCGGCTTGATCCCTGAACTGGTGGGCCGCCTGCCGGTGCTGGCCACGTTGGGTGAACTGACCGAGTCGGCGATGATCCAGATCCTCACCGAGCCGCGCAATGCCCTGGTCAAGCAGTACCAGAAGCTGTTCGGCATGGACGGTGTTGAACTGGAAGTGCGGCCGTCGGCCTTGTCGGCCATCGCCCGCAAGGCCCTCAAGCGCAAGACCGGCGCACGTGGCCTGCGTTCGATCATGGAGAACGCCCTGATCGACACCATGTTCGACCTGCCCACCATGGACGGTGTGGCGAAGGTGGTGATCGACGAACACATCGTCGAGGAGGGCGCCAAACCCCTGCTCGTCTACCGCGAACAAAAGGCCAGCGCCTGAGCGCCGCTGTTGCCGCCTGGCCTGCGGGCCAAGCCGCCGGGCACTTCGGCCAAGGTGCCGCCCCCGTTCTTGCATTCGCCCACTCAAGCCCCATGTCGGTTTGAGAAAGAGAGGTTCCCCTCATGTCTGGACATCCTGTTCTTCCGTCTGAACCCATCACCCTGCCGCTGCTGCCGCTGCGTGATGTGGTCGTGTTTCCGCACATGGTCATTCCGCTCTTCGTCGGCCGGCCCAAATCCATCAAGGCCCTGGAAGCTGCGATGGAGGCTGGCCGCCAGATCATGCTGGTGGCGCAGAAGGCCGCCGGCAAGGACGAGCCCAAGCCCGAAGACATGTTCGAGATCGGCTGTGTCTCGAGCATCCTGCAGATGCTGAAGCTGCCCGACGGGACGGTGAAGGTATTGGTCGAGGGCGTGCAGCGCGCCGAAACCAAGGCCATCCACGACATTGCCGAGCACTTCACGGCTGACGTGGTGCCAGTGCAGCCGGCCGGCGAGCCCTCGCCCGAAGTCGAGGCCCTGCGCCGCGCGGTGACGCAGCAGTTTGACCAATACGTCAAGCTCAACAAGAAGATCCCGCCCGAGATCCTGACCAGCATTGCTGGCATCGACGACCCGGGCCGCCTGGCTGACACCATCGCAGCGCACCTGCCGCTGAAGCTGGAAGCCAAGCAGAGCGTGCTCGACCTGTTTGCGGTCGCCAAACGGCTGGAGAAGCTGCTGGAACTGCTCGAACATGAAGTCGACATCCTGCAGGTGGAAAAGCGCATCCGCGGCCGCGTCAAGCGGCAGATGGAGAAGAGCCAGCGCGAGTACTACCTGAACGAGCAGGTCAAGGCCATCCAGAAGGAACTGGGCGATGGCGAAGAGGGTGCCGATCTCGAGGAACTCGAAAAGAAGATCGAAGCCGCCAAGATGAGCAAGGAGGCGCGCAAGAAGGCCGACTCCGAACTGAAGAAGCTCAAGCTGATGTCGCCGATGAGCGCTGAAGCCACGGTGGTGCGCAACTTCATCGACACCCTGATCGGCCTGCCCTGGGCCAAGAAGAGCAAGGTCAAGCACGACCTGCCGCTGGCCGAAGAGGTGCTGAACGAAGACCACTACGGCCTCGACAAGGTCAAGGAACGCATCCTTGAATATCTTGCAGTGCAGCAGCGTGTCGACAAGGTCAAGGCGCCGATCCTGTGCCTGGTCGGCCCCCCGGGTGTGGGCAAGACCAGCCTGGGCCAGAGCGTGGCGCGGGCCACCGGGCGCAAGTTTGTGCGCATGGCCCTGGGCGGCGTGCGCGACGAGGCCGAGATCCGCGGCCACCGCCGCACCTACATCGGCAGCATGCCGGGCAAGGTGCTGCAGAGCCTGACCAAGGTGGGGGTGCGCAACCCGTTGTTCCTGCTCGACGAGATCGACAAGCTGGGCATGGACTTCCGTGGCGACCCATCGTCGGCGCTGCTGGAGGTGCTGGACCCCGAGCAGAACCACACCTTCAGCGACCACTACGTCGAGGTCGATTTCGACCTGTCGGACGTGATGTTCATCGCCACGTCCAACAGCATGAACATCCCGCCGGCGCTGCTCGACCGGATGGAAGTGATCCGCCTGTCGGGCTACACCGAAGACGAGAAGGTGTCGATTGCGCAGCGTTACTTGCTGCCCAAGCAGGCCAAGAACAATGGCGTGCAAGACGCCGAGATGGAAGTCACCGAGTCCGCCATCCGCGGGATCATCCGCTACTACACCCGCGAAGCCGGCGTGCGCTCGCTGGAGCGGGAGATCTCCAAGATCTGCCGCAAGACGGTCAAGAGCATCCAGCTGAAGAAGGCCACCGGCAAGGTCATCGTCACCGACGAGAACCTCAATGACTTCCTCGGCGTGCGCAAGTTCGACTATGGCCGCGCCGAGAAGAAGAACCAGGTCGGCCAGGTGGTTGGCCTGGCCTGGACCGAGGTGGGTGGTGACCTGCTGACCATCGAAGCGGCGGTGATGCCCGGCAAGGGCAACATCATCCGCACCGGGTCGCTGGGTGACGTGATGAAAGAGTCGGTGGAAGCCGCCCGCTCGGTCATCCGCAGCCGGTCGCGCCGTCTGGGCGTGAAGGACGAGATGTTCGAGAAGCGCGACATCCACATCCACGTGCCCGACGGTGCCACGCCCAAGGACGGGCCGAGCGCCGGCGCTGCGATGGCCACCGCCTTTGTTTCGGCGCTGACCAACATCCCGGTGCGTGCCGATGTGGCGATGACGGGCGAGATCACCCTGCGTGGTGAGATCACCGCGATTGGTGGCTTGAAGGAAAAACTGCTGGCGGCACACCGTGGCGGCATCAAGACGGTGCTGATCCCGGAGGAGAACGTCAAGGACTTGCAGGACATCCCCGAGAACGTCAAGAACCACCTCGAGATCGTGCCCGTGCGCTGGATCGAGCGGGTGCTCGAGATCGCGCTCGAGTCCGTGCCGCCGGCCCTGCCGGAAGACGAGCCGGTGCCAGCCAAGGTTGAGACCGCCAAGCCCGACGTGGCGTCGGGCACGGGCACAGCCGACGCTTTGCCGCATTAAAGTTTTTTTGCAGGGGCTTGCCAAAGCGCATCAAATGCCCCTAGAATGCTAGCTTCGCTGAATGCAAAACACGACGCGAAACAAGTAGGAAGTCTGAGCAATCAGATGATTTGCGGGAGTAGCTCAGTTGGTAGAGCGCAACCTTGCCAAGGTTGAGGTCGAGAGTTCGAGACTCTTCTCCCGCTCCAAATTCTTGACGGGCCGCCAAGGCGGTTCTCGACAGTGACAAAACGGGAAGCTCAGGCTTCCCGTTTTCGTCCAAGAGCCCGTTGCATGGTTTGGCGCGATAGCAAAGCGGTTATGCAACGGATTGCAAATCCGTCTAGTCCGGTTCGACTCCGGATCGCGCCTCCAGCCACCACGCCGCACAGTGAACGTCCAGCAAGCGTGCAGCGCTTGCAGCAAAGCCCGGTCAAGCCGGGCTTTTTCACGTCTGCCGCAGAGGCGGCGTTATACGGCGCACACCGCTGTTGTCGACCAGCGCGGCACGGCACGGGTGTCGGCAGCGTGCGCAATTGCACTGGCAGCGTGTACACGTCGTGGATGGCGATGGCGCCTGCCATGGACGGCGCACAAGCGTGATGTCATTCCGCCCGCTGATCGCGCGTGCAAGGCAATATCGGCGCTCTAGCAATGCGGGTGCCTTGCACTGTCTGGTTGGCCTGCGCGTCCTTGGTGCAGACCGGGTGATCGACACGGTGCAGCGGCTGCGGCAGACAGATGGCGACGATGAGCAAGCGCATGCATTCCACCTTTCAAAGACCGCACAGGCTGGCCGCAGCGCTGGGCTTGTGGCTGTCGCTGGCTGCGTGCGGTGGTGGTGGTAGTGGTGGTGGTGGTGTGGCGCCAGCCATGTTGGCCGATGGCAGCGGTGCGACCGCGCTGGCAGCGCCATTGATTGGGGTCACAGCGCTGCTGTTGCCACCGTTGGACCCGGCACCCGCGCCCGAACCGATGCCTGGCGCGCCGACAGGCACCACGACCGCCACGGCGGGCACGACCCCCGCCGAGCCTGAATCCGCACCTGCACCTGAACCTGAACCTACGCCTACGCCTACGCCTGCGCCTGCGCCCACGCCCACGCCCACGCCCACGCCCACGCCCACGCCAGCCCCGAGCAGCGCCGCTGCGGACGATTGCACGCTGCCGGCGCTGCCGGTCAAGCCTGCCGGTGCGATCGACGTGCGCAGCTACGGGGCGCTGCCCGACGATGGGCGCGACGATACCCAGGCGATCCAGGCGGCACTGGACGGTCTGGCGCCCGGGCAATGGCTGGTGTTTCCGCCCGGCACCTACCAGCACCAGACGCGCTTGGTGCTGCGCCAGCCTGGCACCGTGCTGTGGTCCGAGGGTGCAACCCTGCACGCCACCAACCCACGCGACCAGGCTGTGATGCTGGCCGCTGACAACGTGGGCATCTACAACTTCAGCTTGACGGCCGTGACCGATGTGCGTGTGCATGCACCCTGGCAGGCGCGCATTGCGGTGTTCGACCGGGTGGACCGCAGCGCCCCCTTGCGCAACATCACGATCCGCGGCAACCGCATCGTCAATGCTGGTGCGCCAGGCAGCACCACAGCCAACAGCGCAGCGTCCGCCGGCATCTTTGTCTACCGTGCCGATGGCTTCCTGGTGGCCGACAACGACGTGCGGCGCAGCCTGTCCGACGGCATCCACATCACGGCCGGGTCGCGCAACGGGCGTGTGTTGTACAACACCGTGCGCGAGACCGGCGACGACATGATCGCCATCGTGTCCTATCTGTCCACTGGCGACTGGGTCAACGAGGACACGGCGCGGCTGGCCAGCAACTTTGCCGCCGAGCGTGACCAGCAGCGCGTTCGCAATGTGCTGGTGGCGCACAACGATGTGGCTGGCCAGTACTGGGGGCGGGGCATCAGCGTGGTGGGCGGGGCCGACATCACGATCCGGTCCAACCGGATCGCACGCACGGCAGTGGCTGCGGGCGTGCTGGTGGCCCGCGAAGCCAGCTACGCCACCTGGGGTGTGCACAACGTGCGCATCGAAGACAACCAGATCAGCCAGGTCCAGACCGAGGCACCGGCCTATACCCCCGCAGGCTGGACGCAGGCAGCCTTTCGCACCGGCCATGCCGGCATCGAGATCCATGCCTTTGTGTTCGATGACGAGCGCGCGCATGCAGACCTGCTGGCAGCGCTGGCGGTCACGCATGTGCGGGTGGCGGGCAACACGGTCAGCGACACCGGTGCCAACGGCATCCGGCTGGGCGAAGGGACGGGCACGCGTGCCGTGATGACCGGTACCAACAGCGGCGGCAGCAGTGTCAGCCGCGCTTACGGCGGCGGTTTGATCGATCACATCGATCTGAGCGCGAATGCGCTGTGGCGCACGGCCAGCCAGCCCTTGCGCATCAAGCGCGACCCGGCGGCGCAGGGCCAGGTCTACTGCGAGGCACTCCGCAGCGACGGCGTGGCACTGACCGATCCGGCCTGCACCGGCCAACGGCCACTGGTCACCGGCGCAGCCTTCAGCTGCCGGCCCTGACACAGCCGCTGGAGCCGTCGCTTCGCGCCAGCATCAGGGCACGCATCGGCGGGCTTGCGTTTGTGGGCGGCCCCTGTGCCAGATGCACCGCCGCAGGTGCACTGCGGCGGTCTGCCGCAGTGCCAACTGACGCAGGTCAAGTCAAGCGCCCGCATTCGGTGGCACGAGCGGGCGCACCCCCCCTGACTGGGGCCGTTCAAGGCCTGAAACTTGCGAAGCTGACAAGCAGCACAGTTACCATCTGCCATGACGTTTTTAGCGCTTTGCCGTGGTGCAAGCGCGGTGTCGTGACCACCGCTGGTGCCGGTGATCAGCAAGCCATGAGGAACCATCAAGCCGTGAATCATCCTGCGCCCATCCTGGCCATCGGTCGCACTGTGCGGGGCCTGTGTCTCGCCCTGGCCGCCTGCGGGGTGCTGGCTGCTTGCTCGCACGCGCCGGGCATGGCGCTGGACACAGGCTCGGACGCGCTGCGTGCCCGTGCCGACCTGCGGCCGCTGGATGCGCAACTGGTCCAGGCGCTGCGTGATGAGCGGCAGGCGCAGGGCCCGCGCACGGTGCCGCTGCCCGCCTCGTTTCGTGCCGAGGCCGGCCGCTATGAATACCTGGTGGCGCCGCAGGACGTGCTGCGCGTGACGGTGTGGGACCACCCGGAGCTGACCAACCCCAGCGGCACCACCAGTGAGCTGTCTGGCCGTGTCGTCAACAGCGACGGCAGCATGTTCTTCCCCTATGTGGGCGAATTTTCTGCCATGGGTCGCAATGTGCGGGCCATCCGCGACCAGATCGCCGCCGGCCTGGTCAAGGTCATCAAGCAGCCCCAGGTGGACGTGTCGGTGCTGCAATACCGCGGCCAGCGTGTGGTTGTCTCGGGCGAGGTGCGCAACCCTGGCACGGTGGCAATCACCGACGTGCCGCCTGATCTGACCCAGGTCATCGCCAGCGCTGGTGGCTTCACCGCCGAGGCCGACCTGGCCGCAGTGACGGTGACACGGGGGCCTGACCAGGCGCGGCTGGACCTGCAGGCGCTGTACTACGGCGGCGACCTGCGCGGCAATGTGCGGCTGCGCCACGGCGACGTTGTCAATGTGCCGGAACGGCGTGTCGGCAAGGTCTTCGTCACCGGCGAGGTGCAGCGCCCCACGGCGGTGCTGATGCCGCGGGGTGAGCTGACGCTGGCCGATGCGCTGGCCGAAGCCGGTGGCATGGCGGTGCAATCGGCCAGTGCCGGCCAGGTGTTTGTGATCCGCGGCGACGCCCAGGCCCGCCCGCAGGTGTTCCATCTGGATGCCAGCGCGCCCGACGCCCTGTTGCTGGCCGACCGTTTTGTATTGAACCCGCGCGATGTGGTCTATGTCGACACCGCGCCGGTGGTGCGCTGGGCCCGGTTGATCAACAACATCCTGCCTTCGGCCACTGTGCTGCGTGAGACCTTGAACGACACCAGCCGGGCCTTCCCCCGATGAGCGCTTATCCCATCGAGCGGCGTGCCGCCAACCGGCTGCCGCCGACACCGTCGCCGGGCGACGCCCTGGGTCTGCGCGGCGCCGTCGACACGGTGCTGCAGCACGGCCGGCTGGCGGTGCTGGTGTTCCTGTTCGTCTTTGGCGCTGCAGCGGCCTATTTGTGGCTGGCGGCGCCTGCCTATCTGGCCGACACCCTGCTGCAGATCGACGCCCGCCCGCGCGCTGCGCTGCTGCCCAACATGACCGGCGCCGACCGCTCCGCTGCCGACGGCGAGCGCATTGCGGTCAACGGCGAGATCGAGGTCCTGCGCTCTCGCGAAGTGCTGATCCCGGTGATCGCTGCGGCCGGCGCCGACGTGCAGATCGGCGGCGCTCGCCGCTACGGTTATCTGCCGGTGGGGGCCCGCCACGGCATCGAGGTGCAGGTGTTCAGCGTGCCAGATGCCTACCGCGGGCGTGAATTTGCGTTGCAGGTCGCGGGCGCGGACTGGACGCTGGCTGCCGAAGACGGCAGCACCGTGGCCAGCGGCACGGTCGGTCAGTTGACACGTTTTGCCTTGGCGGGTGAAGCCGCCAGCCTGAAGGTCCAAGCTGCTGCCGATCTGCCGCCGACCACCCTGGCAGTGCAACTGCGCCATCCGGTCAAGGCCTATGAGGATGTGATCCGGCAGCTGCGCTTGTTTGAACCGGCGCGTGAATCGAGCGTGGTGCGCATCAGCTACGAAGACAGCCAGCCCGCACGCGCAGCGGCGCTGCTCAACGGCCTGGTGGCCAGCTATCTGACGCACTCGGTGCAACGCCGTGCCGCCGAGGAGGCCAAGGCCGTGGCCTATCTGGAGCAGCAGTTGCCGCCGCTCAGAAGCCGCGTCGAGGCGGCAGAAAACGCGCTGTCGGCTGAGCAGAACCTGTCGCGGCCGACGCCGGTCGCCGTCGAGGCCGATGCGCTGCTGCGCCAGCGCGGCGACCTCCAGCGCCAGCTGGTCGAACTGCGCATCCGGCGTGATTTGCTGTCGCAGCGCTTCACGCCGGTGCACCCGGAGCTGGCGGCGGTGCTGGCCCAGATCGCCACCGTCGAAGGGGCGGCCGGGCGCCTGCGCAGCGACGTGCAGCAGCTGCCGGCGCAACAGCGGGATCTGGTGCGCCTGCAGCGTGAGGTGCAGCTCAGCACCGAGTTCTACACCGCGATGTTGACGCGGGTCGACCTGCTGCGTGTCACATCGGCCAGCGGGCTGTCGACCGCCCGCCAGCTGGATGCGGCGGTGGTGCCGGTCGATCCGGTGCGCCCGAAGGCGGCCGCCGTGCTGTCGGTTGGCGCCGGCGCTGGCCTGGCGCTGGCGCTGGGCGCAGTGCTGCTGGCTGGTGCGCTGCAGCCCACGGTGTCCGATACGCAAGAGCTGGAATCGCCTGCGAGCCAGCCCACCCTGGCCGTGATCCCGCAGAGCGACGCCCAACAGCGGCTGATGGAAGGGCGCCTGCGCGACGAGGTGGTCGAGGACTTTGGGACCCACCGCTTGCTGGTGCGGGCGGCGCCCGACGATGCCGCGTCGGAAAGCCTGCGCTCGGTCAGTCTGTCGCTGATGCTGCGGGCGCGTGGCACCTCGGCCAAGGTGGTGCTGATCACCGCGCCCTCAACCGGCTCCGGCAAGGCCTTCGTGGCCGCCAACCTGGCCGCGCTGATGGCCGAGAGCGGCAAGCGGGTGCTGCTGATCGAGGCCAATCTGCGCAAGCCCGGCATCCAGCGCTACATCGGGCTCGACCCCCAGGCGCCTGGCTTGTCAGACCTGCTGTCGTATTCGCGCACGCTGCAAGAGGTGATCCACCGCCACCCGGCTGTGCCGATGGACGTGATGCTGCAAGGCACAGAGTCCGGCAACCCGGGCGCCATGCTGATGTCGCAGACCTTCGAATCGGCGCTCGACGCCCTGCGCACCCAATACGACCACATCGTCATCAACGCCGCGCCCTTGCTGCCGTCGGGGGATGCGCTGGCGGTCGGGCGCCTGTGTGATGTCGCGCTGCTGGTCGTGCGGTCCGAGCACAGCCTGGTGCTGGACACGCGTGTGGCCCAGCGCCGCCTGCAACAGGCGGGCATCCGGCTTGATGGCTTGTTGTTCAACGGCGTCAAGCGCAAGCGCCTGAATGCGCCGGTCCTGACGTGAGCCGGCAGGCCGGCGGCCACCGCCGCCCGCCACTGACGCGGGTGGCCACGGCGCGCCGTCTGGCCGACATGGCCGGGCCGGCGCCACGCCGAGCGGCCGATCTGTGGTGGCTGCACCCGACACGGATCGTGCTGCTGGCCTTGCTGCCGGTCTACCTGGCCATCCTGGCCTACGACTTCAGCGGCGTGGTGAAGAACGTCTACATCCCCAGCCTGCAGTACTACTTCGGTATCGTGCTGCTGCTGTCGCTGGCGTTGGGCAACCAGTGGGCCCTGGCCCAGTCGCGCCAAGGCCCGGTGGCGGTGCCGCCGCAGCTGTCTGCTGGCCTGATGCTGGCCCTGCTGTTGCCGGCCCTGTTGTCCTACCTGGTCTGGTTCGGGCCCTTGCTGGGCAAGCCCCAGCTGTTGCTGGAGATCGTGCGGGGCGAGCGGGCTGAATTGCGGGACGCCATTTCCACCATGCCCGGCGTCACCACCTTCACCCAGTTCGGTGTGGCCTATGCCATTGCCTACGCCATCAAGCGTGGCACTGGCATGCAGGCCGTGCGCACCTGGGAGCATCTGGGTTTCTGGCTGCTGGTCGGCTTGGCCGTGTTCCGGGCCTTTGCCTGGGCCGAGCGGCTGGCCGTGATCGAGTTGCTGCTGTGCTATGTGATCGCCCGCATGGCTTATCTGCCGGTGGCCAGCCCGCGCCGTTGGCGGCTGGCGGCCATTGCACCGTTGGTGGGGCCGCCGGTGCTCTACCTGCTGTTCACCGCCAGCGAGTATTTCCGCTCCTGGGAGTACTACACCGACCAGTTCGATTCGGTCTGGGCCTTCACGCTGGACCGCTTGATCACCTATTACGCCACCGCCGCCAACAACGGCATCGGCATCCTGGTCGACAACACCAGCTGGCCTTATTACAAAGGCGCGTTTGCGCTGGAATGGCTCTACATCACACCGGGCTTGAGCCAGGTGCTGGATGCGGCCTTCGGCAACCCGCGGCCGGTCCAGGCGGTCTGGATCGAGACCTACGCCCGGCCCGAGTTCAACAGCCCGACCGCCTACTTCCGCATCGTGCTCGACCTGGGCTACCTGGGGGCGGTGCTGTTTTTGCTGGCCATCGGCTACCTGATGGGCCGCGCCTACAGCGGCTTTCGGCGTGGCCACACCTTCGGCTTGCTGGTGTTCCCGGTGTGTGTGCTGTTCTTGGTCGAGTCGTCTGCGCTACAACTACTTTGGCGAAACGCGCATGGTGCCGCTGGCGCTGGGGCTGGTGTTGATCGCCTTCGACATCCGGCGCATGCGCCACCGGTCGCCCGCGCTGCAGCCCTTGCCGCAGCGGGCTGGCCAGTCCGCTTGGCTGAACTGAATGGTCTGGGTTGCTTGACCGGCCTGCCTGTGGACGGCTGACTGGACGGCCGACTGGACGGCCGACTGACGCGGTCAGTCGCCGCTGGCCTGGCGTGGTCTTGGCTGCGCGCGCTCCACGTCAACATCGCCGGCTGACGGGCCCGCCACCCGCGGAAAGCGCAGCAAGTTGTCGGGCGCCACCAGCGCAGGCTGCGCCTCGCGCAGTGGCAAGCCATACAAGCGGCACAGCCGGGCGCGGAAGCTGGCGGCGCTGAAACGCTCCAGTGCGTCCCGGCGCGCGGCAGCGCCCATGCGCCGGCGCAATGTGTCGTCTTGCAGCACCCGCCGCACCGCCATCAACAGCTCGTCGAGGCTGCTGGTGACAAAGCCGGTCAGGCCCTGGCGCACCGCGTCGCGGTTGCCCACCGCGTCGTTCACCACACAGGGCACGCCAGCGGCCAGGGCTTGCAACACCGACAACGGCATGCCCTCCCAGCGCGATGTCTGCACATAAACCGCAGCCGCGCCCAGCAGTTGCTGCACGGTGTCGCGGTCGACCCAGCCAGTGACTTCGACACCCGCCGCACGCAACCTGGCCTCGCCATCGGCGTCTCCCGCACCCACCCAGACAAAGCGGGCCGGCAACTCGGCAATCTGAAAGCGCGTGGCCAGCGCTGCAAAGCGTTCCGGCGCCTTCTGGAAGCACACCCGGCCGATGCTGAGCACCAGCGGCGGTGCATCCTCATGCCGGCGCACCGCAAAAAAACTGTCATCCACGGCGTTTTCGAGCACCCGCGCATTGCGCGGTCCCAGCTGGCCCAGCAGCGCGGCTTCGCTGCGGCTGCAGCCGACCAAGGTGGTGTCGACCCGGGCGCCCAGCCATTCCAGACTCTTGAACACGGCACTGCGCAGGCGCTGCTTGCGGTTCAGGAACGACAGGCCGTGTGGTGAATAAAAGCTGGCCGGCCGGTTCCGCAGGCCCCACAGTGCCAGCCGGCCCAGAAACCCGGCTTTGGATGAATGCAAGTGCACCACGGCGGCGTCGGCAGCTTGCATCTGCTGCAGCAGCGCGCGGCGCAGGTCACGCAGGAAGTGCAGGTGCAGGCCGCGTGGCGGCGCGATCTCGATCAGCGTGATGCGCGGGTCGAACAGCGCTTCAACATCGGCCGGTGTGTCGGGCCGGCGTGCGAAGACCACCGCCTGCTCGACACCGATCTCAGCCAGCTCACGCGTGGCCTGCGCCAGAAACGTGAGGGTGCCCGCAGCCAGGCATTCGGTTGCGTGGATGATCTTGGGGGCATCGGCAGGGGGCGTGGACGCGGGCATGGCGGTCAATGCGGGCTTGGCCTGGCTGGCTGCGCCGGCACATCCGCACACGGTCACCAGGCTGGTCTGCAGATGGTCAAGCAAGATCTGTGCGTTGGCTTGCCAGTTGTAGCGCAGCAGACGTGCGCGGCCGGCTGCCACCAGGCCCGGGCGCAAGCCGCGGTCGGCCGCGGCGGTGCGCAGCACGTCGGCCAGCGACGCCGGGTCTTGCGGGTCGAAATACAGCGCGGCATCACCACAGACCTCGGGGATGGACGCCGCGCGGGCGGCCAGCACCGGGCAGCCATTGGCCATGGCTTCGACAGCGGGCAGGCCAAAGCCTTCATAGCTCGACGGGAAGACAAACCAGGCGGCTTGCCGGTACAGCGCGGCGAGTTCGGCGTCGGGCACGAAACCAAGGAACTGGAAGCCATCCGGCAGGGCTGCTGCATCCTGAAAGATGCCGATGTCCTTGGCGCCGGCAATGGCCACCGGCCAGGGGTAGTTCGGCAGCAAGCGCATCGCGCGGCCCAGCAAGGCGTAGTTCTTGTTCGGCTTGACGCTGCCGACCCCCAGGATGAAGCCACCGGCGACCAGGCCATGGCGGCGCAGCACGGCAGCGTCGTCACTGGCCAGCGCCGCATGTTCGCCGCCTTCTCGCCCGACCAGGATGTCGTTGCGGCGCAGGCCGAAACAGCGCTGCAGCTCGTCACGCGAAAACTCGGACACCGTCATCACCGTGTGGGCGCTGCGGCCCAGCACGCCGACCAGGCAGTTGTGGACCCAGCGGTAGGCGCGGGTGAAGGCCTGCGGCATCACCCGTACCGTGGCGTCGTGCACTGTCACCAATTGCCAGCGCTTGAGCAGCGGCCCGGAATAGTTGAAGTTCACCAGGTACGCGCCACGCGCAAAGCGCCAGAGCGTCCATTGTTCCCACCCATGCCCGGGCTGGCCGGGCAGGTGTTGGCAACGGATGGCCGACAGCGCCGGCGCCGCCGCGCCATCGGGCAGCGCCAGCACCCAGTCGATGTGGCCGCTTGCTTGGGCCGCCAGCAGCCGGTCGAGTGCCAGCAGGGTTTCCAAGGCATAGCGCTGCACGCCGGTCTGCACCTGGGCCAGAAAGCGCCCGTTCAACACCACCGTCGGCCGCAGCGCTGCGGCGCCCGTTTGCGCCTGTGCCCTGGCCTGCGCGGGGCTCAGTGGGCCCCCTCGCGCGTCAGCAGCACCTTGACAGTGCGCGCCACGATCCACAGGTCAACCAGCGGATTGCGCCGCTCGACATAGTCGGCGTCGAACTGCACACGCGCCTGGTAGGTGGTGTTGTTGCGGCCGCTGACCTGCCAGAGACCGGTCAGGCCGGGCCGCACCGACAGGTAGTGGCGCTTGCGGCTGCCGTAGCGCACCAATTCGGGCACGGTGACGGGGCGCGGGCCCACCAGGTGCATCTCACCGCGCAGGATATTGAACAGCTGCGGCAGTTCGTCCAGGCTGGTCTTGCGCAGGAAGGCGCCGATCGCGGTGATGCGGGGGTCGTCGCGCAACTTCTGGTCACGCGCCCACTCGGCGCGTGCTTCGGGGCTGGACGCCAGCAGCGCGGCCAGCACCACATCGGCATTGCGCACCATGCTTCTGAACTTGAAGCAGCGAAACAATTGGCCGCGCTGGCCGACGCGGTAGTGTGCAAAGGTCAGCGGGGCACCGTCTTCACGCCAGATGCGCCAGGCCACATAGGCAAACACCGGTGCCAGCAGCAGGATCAACACCAGCGCGGTGGCTTGGTTGAGCCAGGTGTAGGCGCGGTCGACGAGCGAGCCGCCAGAGACGGTGGTGCGGCGACGCGGTACGACAACCCGGGCCAGCAACAAACGGATGGATTCAGCGTGCTTCGCCAAGGCTGTAATCCCCAGAAAAAGTGAACAACTTCTTCACTTTAATGGTTTTTGCTGATATCCGTACCCCCTTGAACACAGGCTGCCCGCTGGCCGCAGTGGCACGCAACTTGATTCAGCAGCGCCGGCGCTTGGCCTTCCTGGAGTGGGCGGCGCGCTGTTTTGGGGCTGTGTTTGCATTGTGGCCGCCGGCTTGGCACGGTGCGCGTCAGGCTTGGCACCGCAGTCGGCACGGCTCATGCGTGTGGTCGGCCGTTAGCAACCCTTGCCTGGCCGCTGGCCGCTGGCCGATGGCTGCAGTGGGGGCTGCGGGCAGCGCTGCCGCGCCTCCGCAATCGCCCTTAGACTCGGCGGCGGCAGCGGGCACCTGACGCACCGGCGCTGGCAAACCAGGCGCTTGCAAGACTGCTCCGAACATCTCTGCAATTGCACCCGTTTGGCCGTCGCTCTCCGCCGCACTCCGCCGCTCCCTGTTTCCCATGCCCCCAGTTGCCAAACCGCGCCGCCCGACCGACGCCGGGACCGACGCGCGGATACATCCCGCGTCGCCTGGCGCAGCGGCATGGACAGCGCTGCGCAACATGGCCTGGATCCTGGGTGACAAGCTGGTCGCCATGGCCTTGGGCCTGGTGATCTTCGGCCTGATCGGGCGTGCACTCGGGCCCATCGGCTCGGGCCAGTTTGCGTATGCCGCCGCCTTGCTGCAGGTTGGGCTGGGGCTCAGCCTGGTCTGTTCGTCATCGGCGTTGCTGCCGCGGTTTTGCCGCATCCAGGCCGCCATGCCTGGCGCCATCGCCAATGTGTTTGTCGTGCGCATGGTTGCCAGCCTGTTGTCGATGCTGGCGATGCTGGGTTTTTGCGCGCTGACCATCGACGACCCGCAGCGGCGCATGGTGTCCATGGTCTTGCTGCTGGCGGTGCCGCTGATCGAGCCCTTCCATGTCATCGCGACCTACTGGTCGAGCCGCAACCACAACCGCCCCAACATCATTGCGCGCAGCAGCGGCTTGCTGTGCCGTGCGGCGGTGGTTGCCATCGGGTTGAAGCTGGGTGCACCGGTCTGGTTGCTGGCGCTGGCCTGGGTCATCGAGGCCGGTATCAATGCCGCCATCCAGAGCCTGCAGCTGCGCCTGGCCTTGCCTGGGCGGCGGCTGCGCCGCTTTGTGCGCCCGCAGCGGGCGCTGATGTACCTGCGCTTTGGCGTGCGTTTTGTCTTCTCGTTGTGGCTGCAAGTGCTGTTCATCCGGCTGGACCGGCTGCTGCTGGGCGAGCGCATGGCAGCCGAGCCATTTGGCCTGTACGCCACCGCCATGCAGCTGATGGATGTCTGGGTCCAGGTGGCCAGCCTGGTGGGTGTGTCATTGGCCACCGCCTACTTGTACCGCCGCATCCGGCAAGGGCGCTTCGGGCTGGCGTTTGCCGGCACCACGGCAGCGATGACGCTTGTCGGCCTGGCCGGACTGGGCGGCGCCTGGCTGTTCGGCCCGGTGTTGCTGCGGGTGGTCTTCGGCCCGCGGTTTCTCGACAGCTATCCCTTCTTGCTGGCTGGTGCCGGATTTGCGGTGCTGTTGTTCGCCAACCAGATTCTGCAGCTGACCTTGACCACGCTGGACCGGCCGCTGTGGCTGGGCGGCATGTGGCTGATGGCCACGGCGGTGGCCGCGCCGGTGATCTGGTTCGGTTACGACAGCCTGGGTGCGTTTTCAGGGCCGCTGGGCCTGAGCCTGGGCCTGCTGGCGGGGTGGGCCAGCCTGGTGCCGATGTGGCTGCTGGCCCGCCGCAGCGCCGGCTTGCAGGCCGCTCAGCTGCCCGACGGTCGCAGACCGGCCAGCGCCAGGCGCCAGAAGTAAGTCAGCCAGCAGACGATGGCGGTAAATTTGAAGATGTCTTCCAGCGCGGTGGCATCGCGCACAAAGCCGTCCACCAGCACCGAGACGACGGAAAACAGCCCACCCAGCAGCAGCAGCAGCACATCGCTGGCGAGCAGCAAGACCCGGTAGCGCAGCAGCAGCGCGGCAAAGCCGGCGCCATAAAACAGCACCAGCACTTCTTCTTCGAGGCCGAACTTCGGGTAGACCACTTCGTGCAGCATGAAGAAGTCGTCGGCACCCATGGCGGCCAGCAGGCATGCCGCGCCGCGCAGGCAGCTGGCCCGCTCTTGCTGGCCGCTGATGCGCCGCAGCGCAACCGATGCAAACAGGCTGACCGTGGCCGCCGCCGCCCACAGCAGCGCGCCCAGGCCGGACAGCAGACCGATGTAGAACTTGGCGCCAGTGGTGGCTGCCAGATCGCGGGTCAGCAAGGGCATGGGCGTGCCGGTGACAGCGCTCAGCGCGCTCAGACCCAGCCAGGTCAATGCAATGCAGGCGGCCAGCGTGGCCAGCGTGCGCCACAACGGCCGCACTTGCCCCGCACTGCAGCGCAGCAGCGCCAGCGCATAAGTCCACAGGGCTGCGACCGACATGGGCCCCCAACGTGACCCGGCCAGCTTGGCGGTGGTGGGTTTTAGCCCTTCGTGCATGCGGTGTCCTGGCTTGGCGTGGTGGGATGGGCGGTGGGGGGCGGCTGTGGCCAGTCGTCCGGCGGGCCGGCGCGTGCTGGCCCGTCGGCTGGCTGGGCGCCGCGCAGCAAGAAAGCCGCACCGCGAAACAGCAGGTAATACAGGCTGGCGCCCAGGAACATCCAGGCGGCTTGGGATGCTTGTGTCCAGGCGAAGGCCAGCCCGCCAAGTGCCATCGTCGCCGTCCACACCAGCCGGAAGCGGTGGGCGCCGCCGGCCAGATTGCGCCACGCCGTCAGGCCGTAACGCGGTTTCCAGGCGGCTTCACAGGAGTTGGGCAGTGCATAGAGCAGCAGCAGTGGCGCCACGGCAGCCAAACCGAGCGCCGGCGCGGCAGCCAGGATGGGCAGGGCAAAGCGCAGCCCGACCAGCATGAAGTGCAGCGCAATGGTGGAGCGGCCACGCCAGCGGTTGTACAGGCCAAACAGCGGCCACAGCGCCGCCCATCCCAGCAGCGCTGGCGTGACTGCCGGGCCCTGCATCCACAGCAGCAGCGCCAGCAGCAGCACGCCGGTCGCCAGACGTGCCACCAGCGCCAGGGCCAGGTGCTTGCGCAGCGCCTCGCGCGTGGCCAGCGGCAGCCGCAGGGTGGGGCGTTGCTCGCGCGCAATCGACAAGGTGTCGTTGACGAGGTAGCCGAACTCGTAGGCCGCATACACCGCCGCCACCATCAATGCGGCCGGCAGCAAGGCGGCAGCGCTGCCATGCGCAGCGCTGGCCAGTGTCAGGACCGGCAGCACATAGCCGAGCGCCCAGCCGATCTTTTGCCGGTGTTGTGGCACGCGGGAGTGGAAAAAGTACGCAAACGGCAGCACCAGCAGGCAGGACAGGTCCGCCGCGCGCGGCTGGCCAGGCGCCGCAAGACCGGGCTGGGGCTGCATGTCGTGGCTCATGTCGCCCACACGCCCAGACCTGGCGCCCGATCTCGCGGGCCATGCTGCAGGCCACCGCGTTGTTGTGTGGTACGCCGATGCTGCAGCCTGCGCTGGCCGATCTGGCCCGCGCCACGCAAGCGCCCGGCCGAAGGTCCCTGGCCCGTCAGTTGCATCACGCGGGTCGGCTGGGTCGGGCGCGTTGGGCGCATCTGGCATGGGCACACGTGCAGGGTCCGGGCGGTGTCGTTGTCGGTGTCGGTTGCTGTGGATTGGTCGGTCTGATTGCACGATATTGCCATGCGCCAAGCCGGCGCTGCCGCGCCAGCTGCAACTGCGCAGCCTGTCAACTGCCACGACAGCGGGGTGCTGGTGCCGGATCAGCGCCCCGCCGTCGCGACGGCTACACTTTTAGCATTTTTGCGGTGTGTTTGTGGCGCAGTGCTTGCTGCCTTGGGCCTGGTGCGCCGCAGCAAATGCCATGCCTGCAGCGACAGCCGGTACGGACGCGCCATGGCCTGTGTGGCCGTTGTGTCCACAGCCGGCCGGCGGCTTGACAGGGCAGCGTAGCAACACCATCCGCGTGACCAACTGGAGATTGTTTTGGGCGCTGACAAGCCGATTTACGTCACCCAACCCTTCATGCCGCCGCTGGAGGACTTCACCGCCTACCTGCGCGAGATTTGGGATTCGAAGTTCATCACCAACGGCGGGCCGTTCCACCAGCGCCTGGAGTCGGCCCTGGCTGAGTATCTGGGCGTCAAGCACCTGGCCTTGTTCACCAATGGCACGCTGGGTTTGCTGACGGCCTTGCAGACCCTGCGCGTCACCGGGGAGGTGATCACCACGCCCTATTCCTTTGCGGCCACCGCGCATTCGGTGCTGTGGAATGGCCTGCGGCCGGTGTTTGCCGACATCGACCCCCACACCTGCAACCTCGACCCCGATTGCATCGAGGCCGCCATCACGCCGCAGACCACCGCGATCATGCCGGTGCACTGCTATGGCACACCCTGTGATGTCGACCGCATCCAGCGCATTGCCGACACTTACGGGCTGAAGGTGATCTACGACGCTGCCCATGCCTTCGGTGTGCGCCTGCACGGCGACAGCCTGCTGCAGCACGGTGACCTGTCTGTGCTCAGCTTCCATGCCACCAAGGTGTTCACCACGATCGAAGGTGGCGCCATCGTCTGCCCCGACGCCAAGACCAAGCAGCGCATCGAATACCTGAAAAACTTCGGCATCGCCGATGAAGTGACGGTGATGGCTGCGGGCATCAACGGCAAGATGAGTGAGGTGCAGGCCGCCTTCGGCCTGTTGCAGCTGGCCCATGTGGACCAGTTGATCGACCGGCGCAGCCAGATTGCCGCCACCTACTGCCAGCACCTGGCTTCGGTGCCCGGCATCCGCATTCCGGCGCTGTTGCCTGGCGTGCGGCCCAACCATTCGTATTTCCCGATCTTCATCGGCCCGGACTTTCCGATCAGCCGCGACGCCGTGTTCGAGCGCCTGAAAGCGCGCGGCATCTTCGCGCGGCGTTATTTTTATCCGCTGCTCAGCAGCATGCCGATGTACCGCGGCCTGGCGTCGGCCGCACCCGATCGCCTGCCGCATGCGGTGCAGGCAGCCAACGAGGTGATGTGCCTGCCGATCTACCCGGCCTTGGCCGACGCGATGTGCTGCGCGTGGTCGACGCCATCCTCGACTGCCGATCGATGTGATGGGCGGCAGGGCGGCCAGCCGCCCGCACGCCCTCAGCGCCCTCAATGGTCGGCGCGCCGACCAGTTGCCGATGCAGGCGCGCCACGCGGCGCGCCAGTGGCAGCGGCAGCCACTGCACCGCCAGCACCCAGGCCAGCATCAGCGCGCGGCGCAGCGGCGTGACATCGCCGGCCAGCGCCACAGCGAGCGCAGTGCGATGCTGGATGTGTGCCGCGCCGCTGCCGGCCAAGCGCTGCGCCATCTCCGGGCCGCCAAAGCGCAGGCACAGCGCCAGGGTGCGCGCCTCCCAGGGCGCCAGTGCCAGTGGTTGCGTCATGCGGCAGCCCCTTGCGGCGCAGGCCGGCTTCGACCATGCGCTTGCAGGCGTTGACGCGGTCATGTTCATCGGCCAGGCCACTGGACGAATTGCCGAAAAACAGCGCGCCGTTGTCCAGCGGCTGGTGCAGCCGGTAGGCCCCGAGCGTCTGGCTGGCGGACACCACCGCGCCGTACATCGGCGCCAGCAGGATGGGCACCGAATCCGCGCCAATGCGCCAGGCCGCCTCGTCCATGGGCAGCACCTGGCGCAGGTAGCTGGTGTGAAAGGCATTGCCCGATCCGGGCGGTGAGCCGTAAGTGCCGAAGGCGCACAGCAGTGCCAGCGCCTGCTGGTCGTGCATGTCGCGCGGCACCTGGCGGCCCAGCGCCGTGCCGGCCTTGTCGACCATGTCCAGCCGGAACTGCACCTTGCTCACGCCCGGCCGCCACAGTGCGACAATCTCGGCGGCGGCCTGCGGGTACAGCCAGTCGTCGGCATCGAGAAACACCACCAGGTCGCCAGTGGTGCGGGCAAAGCCCGCGTTGTAGGCCGAGCCCTGGCCGCCGTTGGGCTTGTCGATCAGCAGCACGCGGTCGGCGTAGCGCCGGATCACGTCGACCGAGCCGTCCCGCGAGCCGTCGTCGACCACGATCACTTCCATGTCCGGGTGCGTCTGCGCCAGCGCAGAGTCAATCGCGCGGGCGACGTAGTCCTGGTAGTTGTAGTTGTCGATGACGACGCTGATGCGCATGGCGGGCTGGGTCTGGGTCTGGGTCAGGCCGTGGCCGGTTTCAGGGGTTGGCTTGGCTGGTATAGCCGGGTTTCAGGGCGGCCCGCAGCCGCCGGACAAGCGGCTTGGCGACGTGGTGGCGCAAGGCCAGTGGCAGCGTCTTCAAGATCTGCGCCGGATCGCGCGCGCAGGCCAGGCTGTCGACAAATTCGCAGACTGGCTTGCCATCGCGGGCCGCCACGAAATAGGGGGGCGCGATGGTCGGGTCGAAGTCGCTGAGCTTCAGCATCTCGGCCACATAAGCCCAGCGCGACCGGGTGGTGGTGTTTTCATAGGTCTTGTGCAGCAACAGCGACGAAAAAACCACCACATCACCGGCGTCGGCTTCGACAAACACCTTGCCGCTGTCGGCAGCGTCGTAGCGCTCCGAACCGACGGCCACCATGTGGCTGTTGATGAACCGGTGGCGGTGGCGTTGCCGGTGGCTGCCAGGAATGACCCAGAGCCCGCCGTTGTCGGCACGGTTTTCACTCAGCGCGATCCAGATCTCGAAATGCGGCTGCGGCAGCAGGTCGTAGCCCGCATCGGTGTGCCAGGCAAACACACCCGAGCCTGCGGCCTTTGGCCACCGCCTGGTCCCAGCGCACCCACAGGTCGGGGCCGGTGATCGGGGTCAGAAAATCCAGCAAGCTGGGCTGGGTGATGAAGCGCCGGATCAGCGCGCTCTTGCGAAACAGCTCGCTGTAGAACTGCATGGCGCCGCGGCTGTTGGGCTCGACGCGGTCGGTGGCCTTGCCTTCGAAGCTTTGGCATTCGGCGATGAAGTCGCGCATCTCGTCGGCGCTGAACATGCCGCGCGACACGACGTAGCCGTCGCGCTGGAATTGCTGCACCCGCTCATCCACCGCCGCAGCGGTGTCGCCCACCCGTGCCAAACCGACCGCTGCCATGTGGTGCTCCCATCGACGCTGTGTAATTTGCCTGTCCTGCTGCCCGGCCTGTCGGCGCGGCTCCGCCGCGCAGCGTAGCAGGTCCGCTTGGGCTGGCTGTGTGCATCCGTGCCCGCCGCCATGGCGTGCAAGGCTGTGCAACGGCGCGTTGTGTTGGGATCGGATGTGCGTGTTGCCGACCGACCCGCCAAATCCAGCGGGCTTGCGTGGCTCAGCGCTGCGCTGTGCCCAGGTCGTGCTCGCGCAGCATCACCGGCTCGATCGATCCACTGGCCACCCGGCGCCGCACAGCGTCGTGCAGCAAGTTGGCATGGGTCAAGTAGGTTGCCAAGGGCTGGTCGTCGCTGCGGCTGGCTGCAAAGCGGTGGTGCAGCGCCCGCCGGCTGACGCTTGCGCCCACTGCGAGATCGTCGACCATCACCCAGAACCGCACGGCGTCGGATGCTTCATGCCAGTAGGGATCGGGAATCATGGTGGCCTGACAAGTGACGGAAGCCGCGACCATACCCCCACCGGGCCCAAGCACCGGCAGACCACCGTTCGGCTGCCCCCTTGCAGCCTGTGGCCCGGTCGAGTGACGGCAGCGGGGGGGGGGCGGGGCGGGGGGGCGGCGGCCTATCATTGCAGCACCCCGTACCCGGAGCCCGAGACCATGCCAGTGATGCTGACCTGCGATCTTTGTGATCTGCACAAACACGACACCAGCGGCGCCTTCCGCGTGCTGCCACCGGTGTTCCAGGCTTATGGCGGCCGCGCTGCGTTTGCCGGCCCAGTGGCCACGGTCAAATGCCACGAGGACAACACCTCGGTCAAAGACATGGTCGAGTCGCCCGGCCTGGGCCGGGTGCTGGTGGTCGATGGCGGCGGCTCCTTGCGCCATGCACTGGTCGGCGGCAACCTGGCGGCTGCAGCAGCCCGCAACGGCTGGGTGGGCGTGGTGGTCGACGGCTGCGTGCGCGACGTGGCCGAACTGGCTGCCATCGACCTGGGCGTGCGTGCCTTGGGCCTGATGCCACTGCCACCGGTGCGGCACCATGCCGGCCTGGTGGACGTGCCGGTGCGCCTGCAGGGCGTGGTGGTGCGCCCAGGCGACTGGCTGGTGGCCGATGCCGACGGCATGGTGCTGCTGGCCGAGCCACCCGCTGCATGAGCGACCAGCCTGACACCGATGACGCGGTGGCCGCGATTGCCCGGCGTTGCCGCAAGCGGGTGCGCCAGCGCGCCTTGCTGGCGGCTGGTGTGGCCATGGTGCCGGTGCCCGGCATCGACCTGGTGACCGACGTCGGCGTGCTGGTCCAAGCTGTTGCCCGACATCAGTGCCGCCTTCGGCCTGAGCGCGCAGCAGGTCGAGCGTCTGGCCCCGGACCGGCGGGTGGTGGTCTACAAGGCGATCTCGGCCGGCGGTGGCCTGGTGCTGGGGCGCCTGGTCACCCGCGAGCTGGTGCTGATGCTGCTGAAGACCGTGGGCGTGCGCCTCACGGCCCAGCAAGCGACCAAGTACCTGCCGATTGCGGGGCAGGTGGCGTCGGCCGCACTGACGTTTTCAGCGCTGCACTATGTCTGCGAACAGCACATCCAGCAGTGCGAGGCGGTGGCGCGGCAGCTGTTGTTGCCGGCGCCAGTGCCAGCACGCGGGCTAGAATCCAGAGCTTCGGGGTGTAGCGCAGCCTGGTAGCGCATCTGCTTTGGGAGCAGAGGGTCGAAGGTTCGAATCCTTTCACCCCGACCAAGTTTCAAGTTGCCAAGACAATTGTCAAGACAAAAGGGCCATGCGGTTTGCATGGCCCTTTTTTGTTTGGGATGTCCAGGATCAACCGCGGCGGCGGCTCAGACAGAGCAGGCCCAGCGCCAGCGCTACCAGGCCGTAGCCTGCGGGCTCGGGCACATTGGAGCGCAACAGCGAGGGCTGTGGCAGCGGGGCGAACAGCACAAAGTCTTGCGCCACGCTGCTGTAGAGCCGTTGTGCGCTGAACGCGCTGGTGGCCGATGGGTCGAGCACGGCCGCCAGCCAGCCATCGGCGCGGCCGCGCTGGGCAGCGCTGGCGCCGCTGAGCAGACGGAACGCGCCCGATGTCACGCTGCCGGGCGCGGTGTCGTACAGGATCTCCCACACCGCCAGTTGGAAGGCGACGCTGTCGGTGGTGTTGGTGGCGTCACCGCCGGCAACGGTGTAGAGCTTGCCCAGGCGGTCTGCCTGGCCGATGGTGAAGCCCTGGGCCGAGCCGTTGTCCACCCGGGTGTAGGTGTAGGTCTTGCCCCAGGCAAAGCTTTGGTACAGGTCGGTGCAGTAAGTGAGGAACGACTTGCCGTCGAGCGTGCCCAGCAGTTGTCCGGCACCGATCGTGCCAAAGCTGTCGATGGTCACGTCGACCGCTGCGTGTTGATTGGAAAAACTGCTGATGCGCACGCTGGCGTCGTTGCTGGACATCAGGGCAGCAGACGCCTGGAACGACAAGCCGGCCAGGGCCGTGGCGATGGTGGTGCGGAGCATGGAAGCGGCCTTTGGCAAGCGGGTGTGCAGGTGGACGCACCCGCTGTGCCGTCACCTTAGCCAAAGCTGCCCTGGTGCGGGGCCCTCTGTCGGCTGCCGCTGCCACGCAACTGCCGCACGCGTGAAGTGCTGCCGGCGCTTGTGGTGGCCGCGCCGCAGCTGGCCTGCCCGGAGGGGCTCGAACCCCCGGCCTGCTGCTTAGAAGGCAGCTGCTCTATCCAGCTGAGCTACGGGCAGATGTGCTGATTCTAGGAGGCGCCGTAGCAGGGTCGGCACGGCTGGCAGGGTTGGCACGGCTGGCACTGCCAGTCCGCCAGCGCGGCTGGCCGGCCATGCCGTACGATCTGACCGCCCCACCGCGACCCACCACCGCCATGCCGCCCATGCCCTGTTCTTCTGCGCCCCGGCGCCCGCGCACGGCATGCCGCTGACCGCACGCTCGGGCGGTGATCGCTTCGACCGCCTGGATGCCCTGCGTGGCCTGGCCATCGTCTGGATGGTGGCCTTCCATTTCGCCTTTGACCTGAACCACTTCGGTTGGCTGCAGCCGCCGCAGCGCTTCACCCAGGACCCGCTGTGGACCACCCAGCGCAGCTTGATCGTCAGCCTGTTTTTGCTGTGCGCCGGCGCCGGCCAGGCGGTGGCGCTGCAGTCAGGCATGGGTTGGCCGCGGTTCTGGCGGCGCTGGGCGCAGGTGGCCGGCTGCGCCTTGCTGGTGTCGGCTGGTTCGGCGCTGATGTTCCCGCGCAGCTGGATCAGCTTTGGCGTGCTGCACGGCATGGCGCTGATGCTGATCTGCGGCCGCTTGCTGGCGCCGCTGCGGTCTGGCCTGTGGCCGCTGGGGGCCCTGCTGGTGGCATTGCCGCACTGGCTGCAGCACCCGCTGTTCGACAGCCGCCTCACCAACTGGGTGGGCCTGGTCACCCGCAAACCAGTCACCGAAGATTTCGTGCCGCTGCTGCCCTGGCTGGGGGTGATGCTGTGGGGCCTGGCGGCCGGCCAGTGGTTGCTGGCCCACCGCCGCGCTGCGCTGTCCGGGCCTGTGCCCTGGCCGGCGCTGGGGCAGCGCCTGGCCTGGCTGGGGCGCTGGCCGTTGTTGATCTACATGCTGCACCAGCCGCTGCTGCTGGGCCTGCTCAGCGCGCTGCAGGCGCTGCGCTGAGCGTGCGTGGCACGGCGCCGGGCGGCCAGCGCGCCAGGCCCAGCGGCTACAGTGCGGGTTTGTGGGCCCGCGCGGCCGCGCCGACCGGGTGCGCACCGCCGGGCACAGCCCGGAGGTACCCCATTGAGCGCCAAGATCCTGTTCGGTTTCCATGCCGTCACCGTGCGGTTGAAGACCGCAGCTGCATCCGTCATCGAGATCCATGTCGATGCCAGCCGGCGTGATGCCCGGATGCGCCAGTTTGTCGAGCGCGCCAAAGAGGCCGGCGCCAAGCTGGTCGACAGCGACGACCAGCGCCTGATCCGCCTGGCCGGCAGCCCGCGCCACCAGGGCGTGGTGGCCAAGGTCGAGGCGCTGGTTGCGGTGCATTCACTCGACGATGTGCTGGACGCCGTGGCCGGCCCGCCCCTGGTGCTGGTGCTCGACGGCGTGACCGATCCACACAACCTGGGCGCCTGCCTGCGGGTGGCCGACGGGGCCGGTGTGCATGCCGTGGTGGCACCCAAGGACCATGCCGTGGGCCTGAATGCCACCGTGGCCAAGGTGGCCAGCGGAGCGGCCGAGACCGTGCCCTACCTCATGGTGACGAATCTGGCGCGCAGCCTCAATGAGCTGAAGGACCGCGGCGTGCAGGTGGTGGGCACGGACGAAGACGCAGAACAGACGCTCTACGACATCGACCTGCGCGGCCCGGTGGCGCTGGTGCTGGGTGCCGAGGGGCCCGGCATGCGGGCGCTGACCAAGAAGACCTGCGACCTGCTGGTGCGCATCCCCATGGCCGGTGCGGTGGAAAGCCTCAACGTGTCGGTCGCCGCCGGTGTGTGCCTGTTTGAGGCGCTGCGCCAGCGGCGCGGCGCTGCAGTGCCGGATTGAAGCTGGCCAGGCGCTGCCGCCGGCGCCTGACCGTTCCAGCCTGGCCGATGGCGCTGGCTACACTGCGCTGCATCCCTCTGCAGGTTGCCCGCCATGCCCGTGATCGCCGTTGTCCACCCTCTGGTCCGCCACAAGATCGGCCTGCTGCGCGAAGACCAGATCTCGACCAAGAAATTCCGCGAGCTCACCCATGAGCTGGCACGCCTGCTGGCCTATGAGGCCACCGCAGACTTTCCGCTGGAGAAGACCACCATCGCCTGCTGGAGCGGCCCGGTCGAAATCGACCAGATCGCCGGGCGCAAGGTCACCATCGTGCCGATCCTGCGGGCCGGCCTGGGCATGCTCGATGGGGTGCTCGACCTGGTGCCCAACGCCAAGATCAGCGTGGTCGGCCTGGCGCGTGACCATGAAACCCTGCAGCCGGTGCATTACTTCGAGAAGTTTGTCGGCCACCTGAGTGAGCGCACCGCGATCATCGTCGACCCGATGCTGGCCACCGCCGGGTCGATGATCGCCACCATCGACCTGCTCAAGGCCCGCGGCTGCCGCGACATCCGCGCCCTGGTGCTGGTGGCCGCGCCCGAGGGCATTGCCGCCCTGCATGCCGCCCACCCCGATGTGCGCTGCTGGACGGCAGCGGTGGACAGCCACCTCAACGAGATCGGCTACATCATCCCGGGCCTGGGCGATGCGGGCGACAAGATCTTCGGCACCAAGGACGACGACACGGTGTAGGCGGCTGCAAGCGCGCGCCGGCTGCTGCGCGCCGCTGTGGCGGCCTGCCTGCGGCCCGCAGCGCAGGGCAACCCGCGCATCGGCAGCATGCTGCTTGGTTAGCATGCGCCCGGGCAATCAACCGGCTTGCACAAGCCACCCAGCAGACAGGAGCAGCAGCGATGGCGATGGACGTGGTCGATTTCGAGATCAAGGGTTCGGAGATGCAGTTTGTCGAGATCGAGCTCGATCCCGGCGAGGCGGCCGTGGGCGAAGCCGGCAGCCTGTTCTTCATGGACGCCGGCATCGGCATGGACACGGTCTTTGGCGACGGCTCCAACGGCGGCGGCGGTGGCTTTTTTGGCAAGCTGCTGGGCGCCGGCAAGCGCCTGGTGACCGGAGAGTCGCTGTTCACCACGGTCTACACCAACAACGTGGGCCAAAAGCAGCGGGTGGCCTTTGGTGCGCCGTACCCGGGCAAGATCCTGCCGATGGACCTGCGCCAGCTGGGTGGCATGCTGGTCTGCCAGAAAGACGCCTTCCTGTGTGCAGCGCGCGGTGTGTCGCTGGGCATCTTCTTTCAGCAAAAGCTGTCGGTGGGCTTCTTCGGTGGCGAGGGCTTCATCATGCAGAAGCTCGAAGGTGACGGCCTGGCCTTTGTGCATGCCGGTGGCACCGTGGTGCAGCGTGTGCTGCGCCCCGGCGAAACCCTGTTGGTGGACACCGGTTGCGTGGTGGCCTTCACCCCCGATGTGAACTTCGAAATCCAGTACGTCGGCAAGATCAAGACGGCCTTGTTCGGCGGCGAGGGCCTGTTCTTCGCCAAGCTGGCCGGCCCGGGCACGGTGTGGCTGCAGAGCCTGCCCTTCAGCCGCCTGGCCAGCCGGGTGTTTGCCGCAGCGCCGCAGCGCGGCGGCGCACGTGAAGAGGGCTCGGTGCTGGGCGCCGTGGCCGGTGGTGGCCTGCTGGGCGGCATCCTGGGCCGGGGCGGCGACGACGAGTGAGCGGCGGCCGCCGCTGCTGCGCCGCTTGGCCTGTGGGGTACCAGGGCTGTGCGCCAAACGGACGATGGGCCAATCGGCCAGTCGGCCAGTCGGCTCGGCCAGTCGGCCAGTCGGCCGGTGGGCCGGTGGGCCAGTCGGCCAGTCGGCCAGTGGGGCGTTCAGGTGTGGCTGGCCCGGTGGTCCCCGGGCCGCCGCCTACACTAGTGGGTTAACCCTTCCTTTTGAGCCGGCTCCGCTGCCGAGCCGCCGACCATGCCGCTTTTTTTGTCACGCCGTGCCGCGTTGGGCCACCTGGCCACGCTGCCCGGCTTGCTGGCCGCCACGTGGCAGCCCGTCGTGGCGTGGGCCGGCGCCGGCCCCCGGCCGATCTTCGTGCTCAATTCACTCGACGCCGACGTCAGTGTGATCGACCCCGTCACCTTCACCGAGATCAAGCGCATCCCCACCGGCAAGGAGCCGCACCACCTGTACCTGACGCCCGACGAAAAAAGCCTGGTGGTGGCCAATGCGCTGAGCAATTCGCTGACCTTCATCGACCCGGTCACCGCCGAGGTGCAGCGCACCCTGGTCGACATCGTCGACCCCTACCATTTGCGTTTTTCACCCGACATGAAGTGGTTTGTCACCGCGGCCAACCGGCTCGACCATGTCGACCTGTACCACTGGCTGCCCAAGGATGCTGCCCAGCCCTTGAAGCTGGTCAAACGCATTGCCGCACCCAAGACGCCCAGCCACCTGTTCATCGACAGCCGCAGCACCACGGTCTATGTCTCGCTGCAGGACAGTGACGAGCTGCTGGCCATCGACCTGGCCAGCCAGGCGCCGCGCTGGAAGATCAAGGTCGGCAAGATGCCGGCCGACGTGTACCTCAGCCGCGACGACAAGCGGCTGTTTGTCGGCCTGACCGGCGACCGCTTTGTCGAGGTGTACGACGTGTCGGGCGCAGCACCGCAGCTGCTGCAGCGCATTGCCACGGGCCTGGGTGCGCATGCGTTCCGGGCGCGGGGTGATGGCAAGCACCTGTTTGTCAGCAACCGGGTGGCCAACTCCATCAGCATGATCGACCTCCAGACCCTGGCCGTGGTGGCGCAGCTGCCCGGCCCCAGCGGCCCAGACTGCATGGACGTGCTGGCCGACGGCAAGACCCTGCTGGTCAGCGCACGCTGGGCGCGCAAGCTGAGCTTCATCGACATCGACAGCCGCAAGCTGCTGCGCCAGGTGCCGGTGGGCAGGTCGCCGCACGGCGTGTGGACCTTGGACCATGCGCCGCGCTGACCGCCCGCGCCGCCGCCGGCTGGCCAGTGCGCTGCTGGCCAAGGTGCTGCTGGCCTCGGTGCTGCTGGCCACCAGTTTGCCGGCGGCCACACGCGCCGCATCGCCGGCCTGTGCCAAACCGGTCTACCTCAGCTTCGACACCGGCCACATGGGCGTGGCACCGCTGGTGGCCCAGGTGCTGCGGGATGCCGGCGTGCCGGCCACCTTCTTCCTGGCCAACGAGCGCACCCAGACCGGCGGCTGGAGCCTGGACGCGCAGTGGGCGCCCTGGTGGCGCGAGATGGCGGCCGCCGGCCATGCCTTCGGTTCGCACACCTGGGACCACCACACCTGGTTGGCCGACCGGCCCGACGGCGGCTTCGACACCCGGCCGTCGATGGGCCCGCAGGCCGGCAAGCGCCAGACCCTCAGTGCGGCGGCCTACTGCGCGGAGCTGCAGCGCCCGGCCGACCGCTTCCAGGCCATGACCGGCCAGGCCATGCTGCCGCTGTTCCGCGCACCGGGTGGCAAGACATCGCCGGCGCTGCTGCAGGCGGCCCGCGCCTGTGGCTGGCAGCATGTGGGCTGGGCGCCTGCCGGCTTTCTGGGCGATGAGTTGCCCAGTGACAAGTACCCGAATGCGCGGCTGCTGAGCAAGGCCTTGGCCGACATCCGCCCGGGCGACATCCTGGTGGCGCACCTGGGCATCTGGTCGCGCCAGGACCCCTGGGCGCCGGCGGTGCTGGCGCCGCTGCTGGCCGGTCTGCAGGCCCGCGGCCTGTGCTTTGCCACGCTGCGCGACCATCCGGCTTACCGGCTGGCTGGCGCGGGCAAGTGATAGGGCGGTGATGGACAGCCTGCTTGACGCCTTCGGCCTGGCCCAGCAGTTCTTGTTTGAGGGCTTGCTGCAGCCTTTGATGTTCCACCTGGGGCTGGGCAACCTGTTGGCCGAGGGCTACCGCGCCACCGGCTGGTTGCTGGTGGGCCTGCTGCAGATTGCCATCATGCTGACGCTGATGCGCGGCCTGGAGCGCTGGCGCCCGGCCGAGCCGGTCACCGACAGCGCGGCTGTGCGCACCGACATCGTCTACACCCTGGTGCACCGGCTCGGCCTGTTCCGGGTGGTGATGTTCCTCAGCATCGACCCCTTGTGGGACGCATTGACCAGCCAGCTGCGATTGGCCGGCTTGCATGGCTTCCAGCTCGACGGGCTCTGGCCCGGCGTCACCGACCTGGCCTGGGTCAGCTTCCTGCTGTATCTGTTGTTGTTCGACCTGTTCGACTACGGCTACCACCGCTTGCAGCACAGTGTGGGCTGGTGGTGGCAATTGCATGCGGTGCACCACAGCCAGCGGCAGATGACGCTGTGGAGCGACAACCGCAACCACCTGCTCGACGACCTGCTGCGCGACAGCGCCCTGGTGCTGCTGGCACTGGTGGTGGGCGTGGCGCCGGGGCAATTTGTCGCCATCGTCGCGCTCACCCAATTGGTGGAAAGCCTGTCGCATGCCAATGTGCGGCTGAATTTCGGCCCGCTGCGGCGCCTGCTGGTCAGCCCGCAGTTCCACCGCCTGCACCATGCCGTGGGTCTGGGGCATGAATCAGCCGGGCAGGGCAGCCTGGGCGGGCACAACTTTGCGGTGCTGTTCCCGGTCTGGGACATGCTGTTTGGCAGCGCCAACTTCAGTGATGCGCCGCAGGCCACCGGCATCCGCGACCAGCTGGCCGGCCGCGACTACGGCCGCGGCTTTTGGTCCCAGCAGTGGCTGGGGCTCAAACGCCTGGTCGGGCGCGCCTGAGCAGCGTGCTGCGGCGCTGGGCTATCCTCATCGGTCCATGAAACAACTGCTCGACTCCTTCTGGCGCGCTGGCGCCTACTGCCTGCACCCCAAGGTGATCATGCTGTCGCTGCTGCCTTTGCTGATCGGCATTGCGCTGACGCTGGGGCTGGGCTGGTTCTACTGGGAGGCCGCAGTGGCCGGCGTGCGCGCCACGCTGGAGAACTGGCAACTGGTGGACGCCGCGCTGACCTGGGTGGAGTCTCTGGTCGGCAGCAGCTTTCGCACCGTGCTGGCGCCGCTGATCGTGGTGGCCCTGGCCGCACCGGTGATCGTGGTGCTGTCGGTGCTGCTGGTGGCCTGGCTGATGACCCCGGCCATCGTCAACCTGGTGGCCACGCGGCGCTTTCCGGCGCTGGAGCGCAAGCATGGCGCCGGCATCACCGTCAGCATCTTCTGGTCGCTGGCCTGCACCGTGCTGGCGCTGCTGGCGCTGGTGATCAGCGTGCCGCTGTGGTTCATCCCGCCGCTGGTGCTGGTGGTGCCGCCGCTGATCTGGGGCTGGCTGAACTACCGGGTGATGAGCTTTGACGTGCTGGCCGACCATGCCAGCGCCGACGAGCGGCGCCAGATCATGCGCGCGCAGCGCATGCCGCTGCTGGGCATCGGCGTGGTGTCGGGCTTTCTGGGGGCAGCGCCCTCGCTGCTGTGGGCGGCCAGCGCACTCACCCTGGTGTTTGCGCCGCTGCTGATCGTGGTGTCGGTCTGGCTCTACACCCTGGTCTTCGGTTTCTCGGCACTGTGGTTTGCCCACTTCGCGCTGGCTGCCGTGGCGCAGTTGCGCGGACAAGCCGCCCTGGTCGACCGCGAACGCGCGCCGCCCGGCGAGATCATCGATGTGCTGCCGGCAACGCCCTTGCCGGCGCCTGCTGCCGCATCACCGCCGCCGCCCGCAGATTCGACGCCGGCGCTGCCACCACCGGCCCGCTGAAGGCCCGGACCGGGCGCTTTCCACTTCTGTTTCCTGAGCACTGCACCATGCGCAACATCGGTCTCATCATCGTCGGTGACGAAATCCTGTCCGGCAAACGCCAGGACAAACACATGGCCAAGGTCATCGCCATGCTCACTGAGCGCGGCCTGAGCCTGGCCTGGGCGCGCTATGTCGGCGACGACCGCCAGCAGATCACCGGCGCGCTGCAGCATGCCTTTGCCAGCGGTGACATCGTGTTCTGCTGCGGCGGCATCGGCGCCACGCCCGACGACCACACCCGCCAGTGCGCTGCGGCCGCGCTGGGCCGGCCGCTGGTGCTGCACCCGCAAGCCGAGGCGCTGATCCGGGAGCGCATGCAGGATGTGGCGCGCGAGCAGGGCACCACCTATGCGCCCGACCGGCCTGACAACCTGCACCGCCTGAACATGGGCACCTTTCCGGAAGGTGCGGCGATCATTGCCAACCCGTACAACAAGATCCCGGGCTTCAGCATCGGTGACGTGCACTTTGTGCCTGGCTTTCCGGTGATGGCGCACCCGATGATCGAATCGCTGCTCGACGGTCCCTACCGTGTGCTGCATGGCAGCCATGTGCAGGGTGAGCGCTCGGTGATCGTGATGGGCGCGATGGAGGCGGCGCTGACACCGCTGATGGAAACCATCGAGGCCACATTTCCCGGCATCAAGGTGTTCAGCCTGCCCAGCGTTGACCACCCGACTTACGGCCGCCACATTGAACTGGGTGTCAAGGGCCGGCCCGACGGCACCGCACCGGCCTATGCCGCGCTGCTGGACGGCCTGCGTGCAGCGGGTGCGCTGCTTGGCCCCGAAATGGTGCGCTGAGATCGCACCGATTTGGCGCTACGCGCTGCGCCAAGCTGGTGCATCCAGCGTTGGCGACAGGCCTTTCTCCCTGTGATTGGCGCCGGGTTTCCGGTGCCCGCTGGCACCCCGGTTGGTGGCATGGTTTCTGCTACATTCTTGTGCGCCCGGTGGGCATCCAGCCTGCTGCGGCCCGTATCAAGCCGCCCTTTCCCCCCTCTGCAATAAGCGTCCCGCTAGGAGATTCCTGATGGCAAAGACCGTCGCCGATGTGATGGCCATGGTGAAGGAAAACGAGATCAAGTTCGTTGATTTCCGTTTCACCGACACCCGCGGCAAGGAGCAGCACGTTTCTGTGCCTGTTTCGCATTTCGATGAAGAAAAGTTCACGGCCGGCCATGCCTTCGACGGCTCGTCGATCGCCGGCTGGAAGGGCATCGAAGCGTCGGACATGCAGCTCATGCCCGACCCGAACACCGCCAACATCGACCCGTTTTTCGAAGAGCCCACGCTGATCCTGACCTGCGACGTGGTCGACCCGGCCGACGGCAAGCCCTACGAGCGTGACCCGCGCAGCCTGGCCAAGCGGGCCGAGGCCTACATGAAGAGCACCGGCCTGGGCGACGCCGCCTATTTCGGCCCGGAGCCTGAGTTCTTCGTCTTCGACAGCGTGCGCTGGGGCGTGGACATGTCGGGTTGCTTCAGCAAGATCGAAGCTGAAGAAGCCGCCTGGAACACCGGCAAGGAATACGAGCACGGCAACAGCGGCTTCCGTCCGTCGGTCAAGGGCGGCTACTTCCCCGTGCCCCCGGTCGACAGCGGCCAGGACCTGCGCTCGGAGATGTGCCTGATCCTCGAAAGCCTGGGCATCCCGGTCGAGGTGCACCACCACGAGGTGGCCAACGCCGGCCAGATGGAAATCGGCACCCGGTTTTCCACCCTGATCCAGCGTGCCGACTGGGTGCAATTGCAGAAGTACGTGATCCACAACGTGGCCCACGCCTACGGCAAGACCGCCACCTTCATGCCCAAGCCCATCGTTGGCGACAACGGCAGCGGCATGCACGTGCACCAGTCGGTCTGGAAAGACGGCAAGAACCTGTTCGCCGGTGACGGCTACGCCGGCCTGAGCGACTTTGCGCTGTACTACATCGGCGGCATCATCAAGCACGCCCGGGCGCTGAACGCCATCACCAACCCCGGCACCAACAGCTACAAGCGCCTGGTGCCTGGTTATGAGGCGCCAGTGAAGCTGGCCTACTCGGCCAAGAACCGCTCGGCTTCGATCCGCATCCCCTACGTGGCCAACCCCAAGGGCCGCCGTGTCGAGGCGCGCTTCCCCGATCCGCTGATGAACCCGTACCTGGGCTTTGCGGCGCTGCTGATGGCGGGCCTGGACGGTGTGGAAAACAAGATCCACCCAGGCGAGGCTGCCACCAAGGACCTGTACCACCTGCCGCCGGAAGAAGACGCGCTGATCCCCACCGTGTGCTCGAGCCTGGAACAAGCGCTGGAGTACCTGGACAAGGGCCGCGCCTTCCTGACCAAGGGCGGGGTGTTCACCGACTCCTACCTGGACGCCTACATCGACCTGAAGATGCAGGAAGTGCAGCGCATGCGCATGACCACGCATCCGATCGAGTTCGACATGTACTACACCCTGTGATGGGGTGGCGTGGCCCGGTGCCACGCAGCATGCAGGGCGGCGCGAGCCGCCCTTTTGCGTGGTGGGCCCTGCGCCACAATGCCGGCTGTAGGCCTTGTGCCATTGCCCGAGACCCGATGCCACGCCTTGTCCATTTGCTGATCACCGCCTGTGCCGTGTTGCCAGGCTTGCTGGCCCCGGTAGCTGCCCAGGCCCAGGCCGGGGCGGTCTACCGCTGTCCGGGGCCGCCCGTGCTCTACACCGACGCGCTGAGCGCAGAAGAAGCCCGCGAGCGCGGCTGCCGCACGATCGAGGGTGCACCCATCACCATCGTGCAGAGCCCGCGCCCGCGGCCGCCAGCGGGCAATGCATCGGCGCCCGCACCGGCGCCAGGCGCTGCCACCGGCCGGCCGGGCGACCCCAAGGTCGACCCGGCGGCGCAGCGCCAGCGCGACACCGACGCCCGCCGCATCCTCGAGGCCGAGCTGCGCCGCGAGGAAGAGCGCCTGGCCAGCCTGCAGCGTGACTACAACAACGGCGAACCCGAGCGGCGTGGCGACGAGCGCAATTACCAGCGCTACCTGGACCGGGTGGCCCAGATGAAGGCCGGCATCACCCGCAGCGAGAGCGACATCGCGGCGCTCAAGCGCGAACTGAGCAAGCTGCCACCCTGACACCCCCGATCCCCTGCCCATGTCCATGTCCAGCACCCATGAGCCCCAAGCCTGAAGCCATGCGTTTTGACGCCTTCGACATGTTGGCCACCATGGTGGCGGTGGTGCAGCCCGACGGCGGCCTGCTGTTCGTCAATGCCATGTTCGAAAACACGGCCGGGCTGTCGCGCCGCAGCCTGTTGCGCACCAAGCTCGGTGACTGGCTGGTCGACCAGCATCCGCTGCTGGAGACCTTGGCCGCCGTGGCGCGCAACGAGATCGCCACCGGTCGCTTCGACGCAGTGATGAAGCGGGCCTCGGTGTCTGCCCACGAGCCGCTGCCGGTGCATGTGATCGTCACCCAGGCCGACCAGGGCCAGGACCGGGTGGTGGTGGAAATGCTGGAAATCGAACAGCAGACCCGGCAAGACCGCGAAGAGCGGGCGCTGGGCCAGGTGCAGGCCAACAAGGAGCTGATCCGCAACCTGGCGCACGAGATCAAGAACCCGCTGGGCGGCATCCGCGGAGCGGCCCAGCTGCTGGCCATGGAGATCTGCCAGCCCATGGGCCGCCCCGAGGACCTGCAGCCCCTGCGGGGGGGCGCTGCTGCGGGCAGCGCGGGGGCCAAAGCCCAGCGCGACCTGTCGGAATACACCAACGTCATCATCCACGAGGCCGACCGCCTGCAGGCCCTGGTCGACCGGCTGCTGGCGCCGCACCGCAAGCCGCATGTGGTCAGCGACGTCAACATCCATGAAGTGTGCGAGCGGGTGCGCGCACTGATCCAGGCCGAGTTTCCGCGCGGGCTGACGGTGCACCGCGACTACGACATCTCCATCCCCGACTTCCGTGGCGACCGCGAGCAGCTGATCCAGGCGGTGCTCAACATCGCCCACAACGCCGCGCATGCCCTGGCCGAGCGCATCGCCCATGGTGACGCGCTGCTGGTCTTGCGCACCCGGGTGGTCCGCCAGGTGACGATCGGCAAGCGCCGTTTTCGACTGGCACTGGAATTGCATATCGAAGACAACGGACCCGGCGTGCCCGAGGACATCCGAGACCGCATCTTCTACCCCCTGGTATCAGGGCGCGATGGCGGCTCGGGACTCGGGCTCACGTTGGCGCAAACCTTTGTGCAGCAACACCAGGGCACGATTGAATGCGACAGCGCGCAAGGCAAGACCGTGTTCCGCATCGTTATCCCGCTGCCGTAGCCAGGCAGCTCGCTTCATAGGAAACAGGCCGCCGCCGCATGAAACCCATCTGGATCGTAGACGACGACCAATCCATCCGATTTGTGCTGGAAAAAGCGCTGGCGCGTGAGCAGTTCGCCACCCGCAGTTTCAGCAACCCGCGCGACGTGCTCGCTGCGCTGGACGACGACGAACCGCAGGTGCTGGTGTCGGACATCCGCATGCCAGGCGGGTCGGGCATCGACCTGCTGGGCAAGGTCAAGGCCAGGCTGCCCGGCCTGCCCGTCATCATCATGACGGCGTATTCCGACCTGGACTCGGCCGTCTCGGCCTTCCAGGGCGGCGCGTTTGAATACCTGCCCAAGCCCTTCGACCTGACCCGGGCGGTGGAGCTGATCCGCCGCGCGGTCGAAGAAAGCCTGCGCGAGGCCGTGCGCGACATCGGCAGCGCCGAGATGCCCGAGATGCTGGGCCAGGCGCCGGCGATGCAGGACGTGTTCCGCGCCATCGGCCGGCTGAGCCAGAGCAATGTCACGGTGCTGATCACCGGGGAAAGCGGCTCGGGCAAGGAACTGGTGGCGCGTGCCCTGCACAAGCACAGCCCGCGGGGCGATGCCGGCAGCAACGGGCCGTTCATCGCCATCAACACCGCCGCCATCCCCAAAGACCTGCTGGAGAGCGAACTGTTCGGCCATGAGCGTGGCGCCTTCACCGGCGCACAGACCATGCGCCGCGGCCGCTTCGAGCAGGCCGACGGCGGCACCTTGTTCCTCGATGAAATCGGCGACATGCCGTTCGACCTGCAGACCCGCCTGTTGCGGGTGCTGAGCGACGGCCAGTTCTACCGCGTTGGTGGCCACCAGCCGATGAAGGCCAATGTGCGGGTGATTGCCGCCACCCACCAGAACCTGGAGCAGCGGGTGCGTGAGGGCGGGTTCCGGGAAGACCTGTTCCACCGCTTGAACGTCATCCGCCTGCGCCTGCCGGCGCTGCGCGAGCGGCGCGAGGACGTGGCGTCGCTGACCCGCTTCTTCCTGGTCAAGAGCGCCAAGGAACTGGGCGTGGAGGCCAAGCGCATCACCGACCTGGCGCTGGAACGGCTGATGGCGTTCGACTTTCCTGGCAACGTGCGCCAGCTCGAGAACATCTGCCATTGGCTGACGGTGATGGCGCCAGCCCAGGTGATCGAGCCCAAGGACCTGCCGCCAGAGCTGATGGCCGGTGAGGTGGCGCGCCTGCCGATGGCATCGCCCGTGCAGGCCCTGGCGGCGGAGGCGGGCGCGCCAGTGGCCGCACCGGCCCATGCAGAGGTGGGGCTGGCCTGGCCGGTGCCCCGGCCCATGGGGTGGCCGCCGGGGTCGCCGCCGGGGTGGTGGTCGGCGGCCTGCCCAGTGGCTGGCTGCTGGACCTGCAGCGTGAAGCCCGCCGGCTGCTGGAATCCGGCGACCTGGAGGTGTGGGAGACGCTGACACGGCAGTTTGAAGGCCAGTTGATCCACACCGCGCTGGAAGTCACCCGTGGCCGCCGCATCGAGGCGGCGCACAAGCTGGGCATCGGCCGCAACACCATCACCCGCAAGATCCAGGAACTGGGTCTGGACGACTGAGTCAGGCAGCCGCAGCCGCAGCCGTAGCTGCGGTTGCGTTGGCGGTCAGTCTGTCAGTGTGGCCAGCACCGGGGCGTGGTCGCTGGGGCGTTCGTTCTTGCGCGGCAGCTTGTCGACGCTGCAGGCGGTGACCCGCGGTTGCAGCGCCTGGCTGACCAGGATGTGGTCGATGCGCAGACCCTGGTTCTTGCGAAAGGCCAGGTTGCGGTAATCCCACCAGCTCCAGGTGCGCGGCGGCTTGCTCGAAGAGCCGGAAGGCGTCGACCAGGCCCAGGCCGCACAAGGCCTGGAAGTGGCCACGCTCCTCGGGCGTGCAGTGGATCTGGCCGGCCCAGGCCACCGGGTCGAACACGTCGCGGTCGTCGGGCGCGATGTTGAAGTCGCCCATCAGCACCAGCTGCGGGTGCTGCGCCAGTTCACTGCGCAGCCAGTCCTGCAGCGCCTGCAACCAGGCCATCTTGTAGACGAACTTGTCGCTGTCGGGCGCCTGGCCGTTGGGGAAATACGCCCCGACCACGCGCACGCCGTCGACCGTGGCGGCGATCACCCGCGCCTGCGGGTCATCGAAGCCAGGGATGTTGTGCACCACATCCTGCGGTGCACTGCGTGCCAGCAGGGCCACACCGTTGTAGGTCTTCTGGCCGAACCACACGCTGTGCCAGCCGGCGGCGCTGATGTCGGCTTGCGGAAACTTGTCATCGGTGAGCTTGGTTTCCTGCAGCACCAGCACGTCGGGCTGCTGCTGGCCCAACCAGTCCAGCAGTTGCGGCAAGCGCACGGTCAGGGAATTGACGTTCCAGGTGGCGAGTTTCAAAGCAGTCCTAAGTTACTGTTTTTATTCAATTTTATTTCTTGCCGTCTGATCGGTACGCCCGCGCATACCCCCACATTTTTCAGCTGCAAGCCCAGGCGATGGCGCTGGGCGGCAATCTGTTGTCGCCATCCTACAAGCGGTCTTCGGCACGCGTTCTTGGATGCGCGGGCAGAGCGTCATGCAGCCCCCAGCCCCGCCGCGTTCACCTTGAGCGCAAGCGCCTGGCAACGCTGCAGCAGGACGTCGAAGGGCTCGGCGTCGTCCACGAGCAGGCCGTCCTCAACCATGCGCTGGTAGTCCTCGGCCAGCGTCTGCCGCGCGTCGCCGCTGGGTGCCAGATCCAGTGCGCCGGTGACCGCTGCGCGGTAGTCGATGGGCACACCGTCCGGCATCGATTCGGCGAAGAAGATGCTCTTGTGCTCGGCGACGGCGTGTGCCAACGCGCGGTCTTTTGCCGCGCTGTCAGCGAAGCCGGCAGCGTCGAGCCGCGTCAGGTCGTGCCAGTGGCGCGCGTAGCGGTCTCCGCCTCGAAAGCTGCCTTGGGCGCAGAAGACATGGATGGCCGTGGCCTTCTCCCAGAACGTGCGTTCCGGGCGCATGACCTGGGGTGTGGCTGACGGAAAGCTCACGTCCGGTAGGTGCGGCGCGGCGTCGCACGCGACCGGTCGCAGCTCGTTGGGCTCGCCAGTCGATCGCGCGCCGAACTCCAACAGGACTGAGGGACGGACATAGCCGGTACCTTCGCCGAAGGCCTCGTAGTCGATGAAGAGCTGCTCACCCTCTACGCGGGCCTTCGCCGGTAGCTCCTGCTCGGCGAGTGCCTTGGCGAGATCGGGCGCCAGCTTGCCGCTGACGAGTTCGGCAAGGCGCTGCCGGATGGCCTTGCTCCATTTCTTTTCCTGGCTACGGGACGTGGGCCAGGGTGAATCGGCCTTCTCGATGAGGTCCGGGGCGATGGCACGGATATCGTAGGTGAGGTCCACGTCCTCCGAGAAGCGCTTGATCACGCCGTAGGCCTTGGAGAGCGACGTACCGCCCTTGAAGATCAGGTCCTGCGCGTGCGGCCCGGTGAACAGGTGGTGCAGGGCCCAGACGACCCACACGTCCTTTTCGAGCAAGTGCAGGGGGCGGCCCGAACGCTCTGCAGCGACAAGCAGCGCCTCTCGCTGATCCTCGCGCGGCAGGGCGAAGTATTCAGGCACGGGTCACCAGGCTGCTGACCTGGCTCGCAAGCCAGGTGGGCAGGCGCGCGCGTGCGTTGGCGACGGCCAGCAGTTCCGACGCCGGCAGCCTTTGCCTGAGCTGGCCGAGCGCCGCTTCGGAGCCCGATGGCCCCACCCATGCCAGCGAGCGGATGACTTCGCCTGCGGCCTGCCCTGGGTAGAGCAGTTGCCACGGCGGGGCATGCTTCAACTCGACCGTCTGCGCGCCGAGCTTGAGCTTGCGGCTGCGGCCCGAGGTCAGGAAGACCTGGCGCACCGGCACCTGGGTCGTCAGACCCAGCGCATTCGCTGCAGCCGCGCCGTTGCCGACGACGGTTTCGCCGCGCTGGCTGGCCCATTCCTGGACCACCTTGGCGACTTCCGGTGCCCGTGCGCCGAACTTGCCCTTCACCGGCAGGACGTAGACGCCCCGCCCGGCGCGCAGCAGTTCGCCGCTGCGCGCCAGGCGCGACAGCGCCTGATCCACCGCAGCCCGGCTGCCCAGGTGCAGCAGGGCCTTGGCGGACAGGCTGGCGCCTTCCGGCATCGAGGCGGCGTGCGCGAGGACTTGCTGGGCGAGGTTGGACACGGTGATTCCTTGGCTGTCAGAAGTATGAGTCTATTTCTGACAACTTTCAAGGGCTGGTGGCGCGGAGCGTGGAGGAGGGTGCTTGGATGGTCCGGGCAGGATGCCTAGAATCCCTGGCAAGGCGCCCGCCGTACTTGCACGCGAGTAGAAACAGGCACTCCCTTTCATCGTCATCGATCTCCCTTCAAGGCCTCGTCGTCGGGGACTTAAACGCGTGCGTCTGACCCGATTCGGCGAGGTACACCGAAGGAAGACTCATGACCTTGAAAGAACTCGCGCACCTTGCGCAGCAGACCCTCCATGCGCGTGCCGGCTGTCCCGTCAGGCGAAGCCACGTGCATGAACTCCTCGCCGCCGCGTTCGGGCATCGCTCCTGGGCTGCGTTCCTCAGCGACTCCGTGCTTGCCGATTCGGGCGTGGGGGCGGCGCCGACAGGCGGTTTGCCCGACCTGATCGGGCGCGCCGTCCAGCTTGGCTACGAACAGCAGGCCGCTGGTACGGTTGCGACCACCCTCCAGGCCTTCATCGTCGAACACCGGCTTTCGGCGGTCTCGTTGGCCGACCTGCGAGCCGCACTGTTGCCGACGCCGACGGCGCAGGTCGTCGACCGTGACGATCTCGACGACGACGACGACGGCATCGACGACGACGACGATGACGACGAGGGCTGGGACGACGAACCGCCCAGGGCTGCGTCGTCTGCCTCCGGTCCCGCTCGCGAGCAGCTCTTGGGCTCGCCGATGCTGCTGAGCAGTCTCGAGCAGGCGGCCGGGCCGGCGAATCCGCAGGGGCACTTCCTGCTGGCCGCTCTCTACCGCTGCGGCCGTCCGAATCCCTACCTCTACGAGGAGTCGCTGAAGGGGCGCGTGCTGACCGCCATCGAGCGCGGCTGGGTCGACGACTACCTGCGGCTCGAACCGCAGTACCGGAAGTACGAGGCCCACCTGAAGGCGGCGGCGCTGGGTGGCGTCCGGGCGGCGGCGCTGGAGTACGGCACGGCGTTCGAGAACCCGGAGTTCATTGCTTTGGCCGAACGGCTCACCGGCGAGATCGATGCCCTGAAGATGGCCCGACATGCTTCCAGTGACGAAGCGCGCGCGCGGTGGCTTCGCGCGGCGGCGGAGCAGGGGTCGCGGACGGCCATGGAAGCACTCGCCAGGGCGCGCGCGCCGGGCCTGGTCCGCGACATCGGCCGATTGCGCTTGCATGCTGCAAAGCGGGTCGAAGCACAAACCGGCATCCCGGCCGCCCGCCTTGCCGGTGCAGGGCCGGCCGGCTGGCACACTGGCAACCCATGCAGACCACCGACGACACCAGCCCCAGCCCCAGCCCAGCCCTGAAGCCGCGACACCGTTCGAGCGCATGGGCGGCGAGCCCGGCGTGCGCAGCTTGGTCGACCGCTTCTACGATTTGATGGACTTGGAGCCAGCCCTGGCCGGCATCCGGGCCCTGCACCCTGCCACGCTGGACGGCTCGCGCGACAAGCTGCACTGGTTCCTGTGCGGCTGGCTCGGTGGCCCTGACCTCTACGTCGCGCGCTTCGGCCACCCCAGGCTGCGCGCCCGCCATCTGCCGTATGCCATCGGCATTGCCGAGCGCGACCAGTGGCTGGCCTGCATGGCGCAGGCGATGGCCGAGCAGGCAGTCGACCCGGCGCTGGCGCAGCGCCTGGCCGAGAGCTTCTTCGGCACGGCCGACTGGATGCGCAACAAGGGGGGCTGAGCCGCCAGCCGACGTACGCTGGCAGGCCGCAGCCGTGGCGCTCAGTCTGGGCGGCGCCGCAGCGCAGCCAGGGCCGCCAGGCCCGCCAGCATCAGTGCCCAGGACTGTGGCTCGGGCACGGCCGGCGCCTGGTTGGCATTGAAGCCCGCGATCTGCTGACCGATGAAGTTCAAGTCCTGGCGGCTGCCATTGACCAGCGTGACAAAGGCCACGCCTTGCGCGTCGACCGCGGGCATCTGATTCGGCAGCGGGTCGACCAGGCCTTCGTCGTCGAAGCGGCCCACATAGTTGAAGAACTGGAACTTGTAGACCACCGACGGCTTGGGTGAATCCAGCGATTTGCTGACCTCGTCCACGCCCACCTGGCCCAGTTGCAGCGGTTGCCATTCGATTTCGGTGGCGCTGTCCAGACCGGCGATCTCGGGGCGCGCGCCGGCGTGGTTGCCGCCGAGCAGATCATTCAGGTCGACGTTGCTGTCCAGCTCGGTCTTGATAATCTTCACCCAGAAGGCGTTGTTCTGGTTCTGCGCCACCGGGTTGTCGCCACGGTTCAAGTCCTGTGCCTGCAGCTGGATCACCGGTGGCGGTGGCGCCGGCACCACCGGTGAAGGCGGCGTGTACTGGATGTTGATCGCCGGCACCCCGACCACCTGCCTGGCCAGAGTTCCACCGCCGGTGTCGACGATCCAGCGGTAGGTGGTCTTGGCTGGCGCGTTGTAGGTGCTGACGCCAAAGTGGTCGCAGGAGCCGGCCTTCCAGTTTGCATTGGCCCCCGGCCAGCAACTCTCGCCGTTGGTGGTGAACGGTGCCGAGGGTGTGGAGTTGCTGCCGACAGTGCCACCATAGGTGATGCGTGCGCCAAAGCCGGCGATGTAGTCAATGCTGGGCTTGCCGTAGCGCACCACCGCGCCAGGGTCGGGCGAGATGAAGCTGAACACCCGGTCATAGCCGAACACGCTGCTGATCATGCCGGCGTGGTCGTAGGCAGGGTCTTCGATCTCGATCTCGAAGCCGTAGGCGGTGTGGCCGGTGTCGTTGACGACGTCGAAGTTGGCGAGGCTGCCAAAGGTGGTGGCGGCGGCTGGAACGGCCAGGGCAAGCAGTACGGCTGCCGCAGCAGCAGCGATGCTGTGGCGCTGGTTGGTTGAACGGCAGGTGTTGGTCATGGCGGTCTCCTCGCGGGCCGACAAGTGGCCACTGCGTGATCTTCTGCGCGGCGCTGAATCGAAGCTGAACCAGCGGCGGCCTGCCGTTGCCCGCCCCCCTGATTCAGGGGGGTGGTCGATTGCTGCTGTGGCCGGTGCCAAAGTCCAGCGTGGCCGAAAAACCGTGGCCACCAGCCACCGGTGCTTGCAGCAGCAGCCGGGCGCCGGATTGCCTGGCGATCGCATCGACCATGGCCAGCCCCAGGCCGCTGCCTTGCAGCGCATGGCCCGGGCCGCCCCGGTCGAAAGGGCGCACCAGGCCGGGCAGCAGTTCGGGCGCCACGCCCGGGCCGTCGTCCACCACCGCCAGTTGCTGGCCGGACACTGTCACGGTCACCCGGGTGGCGCTGCCACCATGCTTGAGCGCGTTGTCGATCAGGTTGCGCAGCGCGATGCCCAGCGCGTCCACGTCGCCCCCGACCGGCAGCGCTGCGTTGCGCACTTGCAGCTGCAACTGGCCGCTGCGCTTGGCCTCCGAGAACTCATCGATCACCAGCACGGCCAGCTCCACCAGGTCGACTGGCCCATGCAGCAGCGCCACGCCCGATTCCACCCTGGCCAGCTGCAGCAGCCGGGTTGCCAGGCCGGTCAAGCGGTCGAGTTGGCGCACCAGGGCCTGGGCGGCGTCGCGGGTGTGGGCTTCGGCGCTGGCCTGCGCCAGACGTTGGGCCTGGGCCCGCGCCGCCGCCAGCGGCGTGCGCAATTCATGCGCCGTGTTGGCGGCAAAGGCCCGTTCGCTGTCAACCAGGCCCGCCACCCGCGCCAGCAGGCTGTTGACGGTGTGCAGCCAGGCCTGCAGTTCGGTGGGGGCCTGGTGCAGGGCGAGGGGGCGCAGGTCATGCAAGGGGCGTTGCGCCAGCTCGCACCGGGCCGGCTCCAGGCTGGCAAAGCCGCGGCGCAGCACCCAGTCCATTGCCAGCCAGGCCACCGGCAGCAGGGCGGCCAGCACACCGAGCAGCCAGCCCACGCCAGCCCACATGCCGGCATGGCGGTGTGCCAGCGACTCGGCCACCTGGGCGCGGCGCTGGCCGTCGGGCGTGCTGAGGGTCAGCACCAGCCAGCTGCCAGACCGGCGCAGTCCGTCGGGCGCGTATGGGTCGAGCGCTGCCAGCGGTGCCTTGTGCGAGTGCAGCATCAGGCCGACATCACGGGCCTGTACCTGGTAGACCAGAAACTCATCATGGGGCCCCAGCATCGCCAGGCGCTCGGCGGTGTCGGGTGTGGCGAGGGCGGCCTCGGGCAGCATCAGCAGGCGTTCGGCAGTCTCTTTCAAGGCGCTGTCCAGCACCTCGTCGGTGCGGGCCCACAGGCCGAAGCCTGCTGCGGCAGCCGCCAACAGCCACACAGCGCCCAGCAAGCCCAGCAGGCGCCGGCGCATTTGGGCCTGCAAGCTCCAGGTGCGCTGACCGGCTGGCGATGCGGGCGCCGCGCGCCGCCGCAAGCGGCCCAAAGCGCGGCTTGGTGCTGGTGCCGCCGGCGCTGCGGCGGACGGGGCTGCATCGGGCGCTGCATCGGGCGCTGCAGTGTCGGCTGCAGCGGCAAACCGGCTGCCGGATGTGGAAGCGGATGCGGCCGCGTCAGACTCAGCGCTCAAGTCTGTACCCCAGGCCGCGGTGGGTGCTGATCACGGCTGCACCCAGCTTCTTGCGCAGCCGGCTGACGATCACTTCCATCGAATTGCTCGATGCCTCGGCCAACCCCAGCCCATGCAGCCGGCCCTCGATCTCGCCCCGGCTGAAGATGCGGCCGGGCCGTTGTGCCAGGCAGCCCAATACCGCCCATTCCATCTGGGTCAGGTCGACCCGGTTGCCATCGACCCAGGCCTGGTGGGCGTCGGTGTCCAGGCGCAGCCGCGTGCCGTGGCTTGCCGCTGCGCCCCCCACCGCAGCACCGCGCCAGGCGGCTGCGGCAGCCGGTGCTGCCCGCCGTGCCACGGCCAGCACCCGGGCCAGCAGCTCATCGAGGTCAAACGGCTTGACCAGGTAGTCGTCGGCGCCGGCATGCAGGCAGCGGATGCGGTCGCTGACCTGGTCGCGTGCCGTCAGCACGATCACTGGCCACACCTGGCCGGCAGCGCGCCACCGGCCCAGCAGGCCCAGGCCATCGCCGTCGGGCAGCTGCAAGTCGAGCAAGGCCATGTCGGGTGCCGGTGCAGCCCAGGCCGTGCGGATGTCTTGGCACCACTGCACGGCGTGGCCGGCAGCGACCAGGTGGTCGGCCACGGCGCGGCCCAGGTCGAGGTCGTCTTCAAGCAGCAACAGCTTCATGCCGGGTGCGGTGCAAATTCCTGCAGTGAACCCGCCAAGTCTTAAACGCAGCTGAAGACTGGGCCACGCAGTGCCCCCCACACGCCTGCGGGTGGACGCTCAGCGCGACAGGCCGGCCAGCAACACCACCAGCGCGCCGGCGCCACCCTGCGGGCCGCTGGCCTGGGCAAAGGCGATGACTTCGGCGCTCTGCGCCAGCCAGCGCTGCACCTTGGCCTTGAGCACCGGCTGGCGCCCGGGCGAGCCCAGGCCCTTGCCATGCACCACCCGCAGGCAGCGCATGCCCCGGCGGTGGCATTCGCGGATGCTCTCGGACAGCATTTGCCGGGCTTCGTCGCGGGTGTAACCGTGCAGGTCGATCTGGCCTTGCAGCGCCCAGTGGCCGCGGCGCAGCTTGGTCACCACGTCGGGGCCGATGCCGGGGCGGCGAAAGCTCAGGCCGTCATCGGTGAGCAGCAGCGATTCGATGTTCACCTCATCGGACAGCGATTCCGCCAGCGCGGCGGCTTCATCGGCTTCACGCATGCGGGGGTGCGGCGGTGGCCGCGGCAGGTTCAGTTCAGCCAGGCCACGGTCGCGCAGTGGGTGCACCGGCCCCACCGCGCGTGCAAACTGCTGGTGCCGGGCCTGCTGGCGCTGCTGCTGTGCGCGTTGGGCGGCCAGGGCCTGGGCCTGGCGCTCGGCTGCCGCACGTGTGCGGCGCTGCATTTCGTCACGCAGCGTGCCCAGCTCGGCCAGGCTTTTGAGCTTGGGCGCCGTCACAACAAGCCCCGTTCGGCAAAGCTGACCACCAGGCCGCAGCCCACCACCAAATGGTCGAGCACGCGCACATCCACCAATGCCAGGGCGCTTTTCAGCGCCTGGGTCAGGTGCTCGTCGGCACGCGAGGGTTCGGCCACGCCCGAGGGATGGTTGTGCGCCAGGATCACTGCCGCAGCATTGCGTGCCAGCGCCCGTTTGACCACTTCGCGCGGGTAGACGCTGGTCTGGCTGACGGTGCCGGTGAACAAGGTGTCCAGGCTGATCAGCCGGTGCTGGTTGTCGAGAAACAGCACCGCAAACACCTCATGCTGCAGCGCACCCAGGTGCAGTTGCAGGTAGTCCTTGACCATCTGCGGAGATTCGAACACCGGCGCGTCGGCCAGGCGCTGGGCCAGGGCGCGGCGGGCCATTTCGATCACAGCGGCCAGCTCGGCGCGCTTGGCCGGGCCCAGGCCCTTGATGCCCTTGAGACCGTCGGCCCCGGCATGCAGCAAGCCGGCATAGCCGCCGGTGCGCACCAGGACCTGTTCGGCCAGCTGCAGCACGCCCTGGCCACGCACGCCGGTGCGCAGCAGCAGGGCCAGCAGTTCGGCGTCGGCCAGGCTGGCGGCGCCGTGCAGCAGCAGCTTTTCACGCGGGCGGGCCGCGGCGGGCAGGTCCTTGATCGACATGGCGGGCTCAGATGGTGGGGCTTGCACGGGATTCGGCCGCAGCGGGCTGCCCATGCGGGCCTGCCCGTGTGGCCAGGCGGCCCCCGTAGAATGAGGCTTCAGTCTATGCGCCGCTGCGGCGCGTGGGCATCCCCCTTCAGCCCCCCTACACCCCCACTACACCTCCCCCATCGGCGTGAACACCATTCAGGAGGGGTCGTTTCTGACCCTGCACTACCGCTTGGCCGGCCCCGACGGCGCAGATGTGATCAACACCTTTGCCGACAAGCCCGCCACCCTGTCGCTGGGCGCCGGTCAGCTGGCACCCGCCATGGAGCGCCACCTGCTGGGCCTGGCCGAAGGCAGCCGCCAGACCTTCCACCTGGCCGCCGGTGAAGCCTTCGGCGAGCGCAACCCGCAGATGCTGCAGCGTGTCAAGCGCAGCCTGCTGGCCGAGCTGGGCGACCCGGATGCCGAGTACCACGTCGGCGATGTGGTGCAGTTCCCCACGCCCGACGGCAGCAGCCAGTACGCCGGTGTGGTGCGTGAAGCCGGCGAGGGCTGGTTGTTGTTCGACTTCAACCACCCGCTGGCCGGGCAACCGGTGCTGTTTGAAGTGCAGGTCATCGGGGTACTTTGAGATGGACACCATGCCCACGCCCAACTTGCCCCACCGTGTCGACGACGTGCTGCTGGCCGAGCCGCGCGGCTTTTGCGCCGGTGTCGACCGCGCCATTGAAATCGTCGAGCGGGCCATCACCCGCTTCGGTGCGCCGATCTATGTGCGCCACGAGATCGTGCACAACACCTATGTGGTCAACGACCTGAAGACCAAGGGCGCGATCTTCATCGAAGACCTGGCCGATGTGCCGCCCGGCGCCACGCTGGTGTTCAGCGCCCACGGTGTCAGCCGCGAAGTGCGGGCCGAGGCCGACCGGCGCGGCTTCCAGGTCTTCGATGCCACCTGTCCGCTGGTCACCAAGGTGCATGTGGAAGTGGCCAAGCTGTCCAAGGAAGGCTTCGAGTTCATCATGATCGGCCACAAGGGCCACCCTGAGGTCGAAGGCACCATGGGCCAGCTCAGCGAAGGCATCTACCTGGTCGAAGACGTGGCCGATGTGCAGAAGGTGCAGCCACGTGGCCGCCAGCTGGCGGTGGTGACCCAGACCACGCTCAGCGTGGACGACGCCGCCGACATCCTGGCCGAGGTGAAACGGGTGTTCCCGCATGTGCGTGAGCCCAAGAAGCAGGACATCTGCTACGCCACCCAGAACCGGCAAGATGCCATCAAGGTGATGGCGCCGCAGGTCGACATCGTCATCGTGGTGGGCAGCCCCAGCAGCAGCAACAGCAACCGCCTGCGTGAGCTGGCCGAGCGCCTGGGCACGCCGGCCTACATGGTGGACATGGCCGACGACCTGCAGCCGGCCTGGTTTGAAGGCCGGCCGCGCGTGGGCCTGACCGCTGGCGCCTCGGCGCCCGACATCCTGGTGCAGCAGGTCATCGCCCGGCTCAAGGCGCTGGGCGCGGTGGCCGTGCGCCGCATGGCCGGGGTCGAAGAAACCGTGCATTTCCCGCTGCCCAAGGGCCTGGGCGACAAATCGATGAGCGAGTTCTCCGCCGCCCGGTCCTGACGCTGCCGCGCGCGCATCTCGACAGCGAACGGCACCCCGCGGTGCCGTTCCCACACTGCAAGACAGCCACCAGGATGGACCATGCTCGACATCAACCAACTGCGCCGTGATCTGCCCACGGTGCTGGCCGCACTGGACGCCCGCAAGAACCCGCAGCCATTTCTGGACGTGGCGCGCTTCACCGCCCTGGAGGCCGAGCGCAAGACGCTGCAGACCCGCACCGAAGAACTGCAGGCCAAGCGCAACAGCCTGTCCAAGCAGATCGGCCAGGCCAAGGGCAAGGGCCTGGACCCCGACACCGTGGTGGCGCCCTTGATGGCCGAGGTGGCCGGCATTGCCGACGCGATGAAGCAGGGCGCCGACCGGCTGGAGGCGCTGCAGGCCGAGCTGCAGACCATGCTGATGGGCCTGCCCAACCTGCCCGACGACGGCGTGCCGCGCGGCGCCGATGAAACAGGCAACCTGGAGGTGCGCCGCTGGGGCACACCCGCCAGCTTCGACTTTGCGGTCCAGGACCATGTCGACCTGGGCACACCGCTGGGGCTGGATTTCGAGACCGGCGCCAAGTTGAGCGGCGCCCGGTTTTCCTTCCTGCGCGGCCCGGCGGCCCGCTTGCACCGTGCACTCGCCCAGTTCATGCTGGATGTGCAGACCCAGGCGCATGGCTACACCGAGTGCTACACGCCCTATCTGGTGCAGGCCAAGGCCTTGGTGGGCACCGGGCAACTGCCCAAGTTCGAGCAGGACCTGTTCCACGTCACCTCGGGCGACGGTGACGAGGCGGGCAGCAAGTGGTACTTGATCCCCACGTCCGAGGTGACGCTCACCAACACCGTGGCCGACACCATCCTGCAGCCCGAGCAATTGCCGATCAAGCTGACCGGCCACACGCCGTGCTTTCGCAGCGAAGCCGGCAGCGCCGGCCGCGACACCCGCGGCATGATCCGGCAACACCAGTTCGACAAGGTGGAGATGGTGCAGATCGTGGCACCCGACCAGGGCGAGGCCGCGCTGCAGGAGATGGTGGGCCATGCCGAGGCGGTGTTGCAGCAGCTGGAGCTGCCCTACCGGGTGATGCTGCTGTGCACCGGCGACATGGGGTTTGGCGCCACCCGCACCTACGACCTGGAGGTGTGGCTGCCGGCCCAGGGCAACTACCGGGAGATCAGCTCCGTCAGCCATTGCGGCAGTTTCCAGGCGCGGCGCATGCTGGCGCGCATGCGCACGGCGCAGGGCAAGACCGAGTTTGTGCACACCCTCAATGGTTCAGGCCTGGCAGTGGGCCGCGCCCTGGTGGCGGTGCTCGAAAACCACCAGCAAGCCGATGGCAGCATCCGCATCCCGGCGGCACTGCGGCCCTATCTGGGCGGCGCGGAACTGCTGCGGGCCTGAGGCATTTTGACGGGATGCGCGCGCGATTGAGGCTAGAATCAAGGGCTTGACCCAGCGACCACGGGTCGAAAAGACACCGGAGCGGTGGCAGAGTGGTCGAATGCGCCGGACTCGAAATCCGGTAGACGGTTCTCCCGTCTCGAGGGTTCGAATCCCTCCTGCTCCGCCAGATGCGAACCCCAAGTGATTGATTCACTTGGGGTTTTTTGCTTTCAAAGCGACGCTTGGGTAGTTGTCCCAACATCCTGCCCACCAAAAGCAGAATGTTGCAAAGATGCAACATCTTGCGTTCTTGGGGCTCTGCTGGGAAACGGCGGAATCTGATCGACTCTACCCCTCGGTCCGGACCTATCCCTCCGGGCGGCGGCTCGGCCGGTTTCGGTGGGCACCTCAGTCGGTCGGCTGCTGCGGCCCGGAATCGGGCAGGTCAAGCGAACGCTGCTGTGCCAAAGCGACCTTACGGGGTTGCTCGACCCGGTGCACCTTCCGCACCAAGCGCTTTGCCACCACTGGTTCGCCAGTTTCATCTTCTCGTAGCTGAATTTCCAGATCGCATATAAGCGTAGTCCCGTTCTGGAAAGACACTTCTTGGTCTCGAACCTGTTGTCGGAATCCGGTATCTTCCAGTTCGAAACTGATAGTCTTACCTTGGAATGCGCCGCGCCACTGGTTGTTTCCACCGCGTAGGATCGGAGACACGATCTCCATTTTTACCCGCTCGTGAATCACGGGCTCCATATCCTCTGGTTCGCTGACATATGCATCGAACTCATGTCGCCGAACTATTTTCTCTGCAGACCCCCTTCGATGTTGGCTGCCAAACCCGACAGCCTCCACTTTGGAATAGGCTGAGAGGGTCCGATAGAGGTTGGAGCGCTTGCGCTTGATCTTCTGTTTTCCGAGCAGGGCACTCGCTATTGCCTCCGGAGTCATTGGCAACTCTAGGCCAAGTTCATCGGTCTTGCCGTCGGCGGCTTGCGCTGCTTCCCTTCTCATCTGATCGATCTCAAACCTGGCCTTTGCTATCGCCAGATCGTTCAATATAGTTTGCTGTTTGGCCTGCCTTAGCTTGTGCCGAACGAAGAGTCCAGCCCCTGCCATTGTAAAGATGCTGCCCACGATGTCGCGAATGAAAGCAATTTGTTCGCTGTATTGTCCGATGAATAATAGGTGCTCTTCCCAGCCTCCGGGGGCCGGGGGTACCAAGTCAACCTTGAATTGGACGCCTAGAATTCTACTTATCTCTCCCAGCAGCCCCAGAACCTCGGCTTCGCAGCGATTCCTCACGATGGCGTCCATCTCGTGAGACCCGTCCCGGAGGTAATAGTGGATCTTGAATTCTTCTTGTTCGCCGTGATCGAAAGTTTCAGTCTCGAAGTCGTTCAAGGGGTTCCTCCGCAACGCGCTGCGTGCCAAGCAATTAGACCCGACTCGCAATGCGATCGTCGAGGTGTTGGAGGTGGGCGCCGGGCGGATGGGGCGAGCCACCTATAAGCAGTTGTCGACAATAGCCATTGAATATCGATTAAGCCCTTCAGTAGTTTGGATCTATTGCATAGGGGGTGCAAGGTCTGCGGGGTCGGCGCGCTCGTCCGGCAGTGCGTGGTTGTGATCGAAGGGGTTGCCGATGCAATTTCTGCGGCAACCCCTTCGGCGTGGCCTACCTGCAACCCCTGCAACCCGCGCCGGTGCTTGCTTTCCGGCCTGTTAGAGCACAAGCCCACCACTGAAGGTGGTGGGCAGGCATGGAGAGGACAGGTCAGATACGTGAACTGCGGCCCACCCGGCGGCGAGGTCGGGCGAGGTCGTCAACGTCGGCCACGATGGCGGTGACACGTTGCCGCGTCAGGTTCTCGCCGGTCAGCGCCGCCCATGCCGCGGCGGCGCGGCTCGGAGACTCTCCCGCAAGCACCCAGCAGCGCCACAGCCGCAGCCGTCGCGATGCGATGGCCTGGGAGCTGTGTTGGCGGGCGCGGTCGGGATGGGCCATGGCGTGGTCGAGCAGCTTGCCGCCCAGGTCGGCCAGCGCCGCCGGATGCAGGTGCCGCCGCGCAGCCCGCATTGCAGCGGTGGGCACCATCATGGTGTCGACCCGCTGGGCGTCGGTCAGGGCCAGCCCCTGGGCGCAAAGGTGGGCGATGCTGCCGCGGGTCGAGATGAACCGGAACTGGCGCAGGGCGTGTTCGTGCCAGAGCGGCGACCGCGGCGCTTGGGCCAGCAGCGAGCGCCAGCCCCGGTACTGCGCGCGGTGGTCGGCAGGCAGGCGCCGGTGCAGCCACAGCAGGTCGGCCAGCAGGGTGACGAACTCGGCCTGCAGGGTGTCGACGTTCGGCGGCCATCGCTGGCAAGGTGGCACCCCCAGCCGGTCCAGCCGCAGATGCAGCGCCCACAGCACCACCGGGTCGGTCGTGATGGCGATGCGCAGCACCAACGTCAGCGCGTCGGCGTTTTTGATGCCGGCGATGCCGCGGATGCGGTCGGCGCGATCTGCTGGCGTCCCGGTGGTGGTCAGGGCGGTGATGCTGGCGACGGGCAACGAAAAGGGCGCTCGCGGCGCCCTCTCGGTGTCTTGCCCGATTTCCGGGTCAGGCTGCGGCCGGCTCATCGACAAGGATGGCCCGGGCGTGGTCGTGGGCACTGCCGCCGCTGTCGGCATCGTGCTCGCAGCCATCGATCTGCACAGCGCCGCCGGTGGCGTCGCACTGCACCAGCAGGAAGTCCCGGCCGGTGTCGCTAGTCATGATGTGGGCTCGCATGCCGTGCCAGTCGATGGCGGTGATGGTGCGGGATTCAGCCAGCACGTCGGCGGCCTGGTCGGCGTCAAGGTGGGTCAGTTGCATGTGTTCTTCCTTCAATCGTTGATGATGATGGTGTCGGGCTCGGGGTCGTCTGCTGGCAGGCCATGGGTCAGGGAACGGAGCACTGGGTCATTCGGGCCAATGGCGCAGCGGGCTCGGCCGTCGCAGGCCGGCGAGCACCCCTGCGCGTTCGCGCGGCTGCACGCGGACTCCAAGCAGTCCCGGTCGGGGTGCTGTTTGCCCAAAGCGTAGAGGCGGTCCTCCGTCCGTTCGACGAAACCCCGGCGGACGCAGTTCAGCGGCATCGGGCGGCCCTCAGTGAGTCACGGTCGGCCTGTTGGCCAGCCAGAGGTCGATGGACTCTCGGGTCCATCCGATGGCCTGCTCGCCCAGGCGGATCGCTGGGGGAAACTCGCCGCGCTGGCGCAGGCGGTCAAGGGTGGCAGCGCTGATGCCCAGAAGGCTGCACAGCGCACTCTTGCGAATGATCAGGGTTGAAGGTCGTGGGTTCTGCATCGGGCTCCTTGCGGGTTGCTGCGTCGACATGACGCGGGACGCATCGTGCCGATTGAGCAAGACGCCCAACAGGTGCTTTCGTCGACGCAGCACCCCTACCTGTCGCGGTAACCGTGCGCCCGGAGCAGGGCTGCGATGTCCGCCCGCTGGGCCCGTCTGTCGCGGGCATTGGGATCGCTTCCGGTGACGGTCAGAAACTGCTCGTGGGCCGCACGCACCGCCGCGGCAAACGCGCGCATTCGGTCTTCGTCGCCCGCCGCCTCCGCATTGACCATGGCGTGGTTATAGGCACCTGCGCCCGCCGACAGACAGGCGACTTGAACGCTCTCATCATCGAACCTTCTGCCCTTGGTGCCCCGAACTCGGGTTAGCGATCCAATCGGGTGCGAGCCTCCGCAACTCGTCCCCGAAGTCAATCGCTCGACTCTTGTAGGTCCTTGCAAATCAACGACTTAGCGCGATTGACTTGAGAGGCCGAACGCCTGCGCCAGCGCTTGCTGCCGGCCGCTGGCGTTCTTCACGATGGCTGCGGAATCGTGGGCGTGTGCCGCGTACCGGGCGAGTCCGACAACAGCGAACTTCAGCAGGGTGACGGCGGCTGGATGGGTCAAGAAGTCCTGATCCGAACGGCATGAGGCGAACAAATTGCAGGTCAACCTGCTGAACTCGTCGAACTTGGCTGCACTGGGTGTGTTGGTGGTCGACCCCGCCAGCAGTTCGCCGGCCAGTGCCCTCAGGTTGCCCACATCGAATAGGGCTCCGTCATCTTCGGCCTCGTCGTTCATGGCATCCAGGAGCGTCCGGGCGATTTGTTCATCCTCAGGACTCATGCCGCCCGCTCCCCGATGTTGACCACGTTGTCGCCCAGCGCCTCCGGCTTCTCCAGGAACGCCGCCCAGTCGCTCATCATGCGGCGGCGCTTCGCCATGAGGTCGCCCCGGCGGTAGGCGGCTTCGGCCTTGTTCTGGATGGTGTGGGCGAGGGCCATTTCGGCGATGTCGCCCGGGTACGCCGTGCGCTCGCCCACCCAGTCACGGAACGTGCTGCGGAAGCCGTGCGGCACGGCATCGGCGTTCATGCGGCGCATGACCGCAGTCAGGGCCATATCGGACAGCGGGAGGGCGCGCTCTGCAGTGCTGGTGGGTGAGGGGAACACAAGATCGGTGCCTTCGAGGCGAGGCAGGCCGTTTAGCAGCGCCAGCGCGGCATCGGACAGCGGCACGCGGTGTTCGCGTTTCGCCTTCATCCGGTCGGCCGGCACCACCCAGGTCGCAGTGCTTAGGTCGATTTCGGCCCAGGTCGCGCCGCGTGTCTCACCCGAACGGGCAGCGGTCAGGATGGTGAATTCCAGGGCGCGGGCGGCGATGCCCTCGGATTGCCGGAGACGGGCCATGAACGCGCCGACATCGGCGATGGGCACGGCGGGATGGTGCTCGGTCTTCTTCACCTTCTCCGGGGCGGGCAGCAGCTTGTCGAGATTGCCGCGCCAGCGCGCTGGGTTGTCCTTGTCGCGCAGGTTGCGCACGGCGGCCCAGTCCAACACCTGTTCAACTCGACTGCGCACCCGGGAGGCCGTCTCGGTCTTGCCTGTCCAGAAGTTCGGGCCGGCCGGCTCGGTCGAGTCGGCCGGCTGTTCGAGGACAGCCAGGACGTGAGTCAGGCCGATGTCGCGCACCAGCAGGCGGCCCAGCTTCGGCGAGGCCCACTGCTTCAGGGTGTTGGTCCACTGCTGCGCGTGCTTCGCATTGCTCCACCCGGCGCGGTTGGCTTTGATGAATGCGGCTGCGCACTGGTCGAAGGTCAGCGCCGCCGCCTGGGCGGCCCTTAGGGCGCTTCGGGCGCGTTCACGCTCAAGGATGGGGTCTTGCCCTTGTTGGACGGCTTCGCGGGCGCTGCGGGCCTTCTCGTGGGCCTGGGCGAGGGTCACGGCGGGATAGGCTCCCAGGCCCATGTCCCGGCGCTTGCTCCCCATCGTCACCCGCAAGACCCAGGACCGCGCCCCGGCGGCGGTCACGCGCAAGGCCAGTCCCGGGACGGTGCCGACCATGTGGAAGCCCGGTTCGGTCAGGCGGGCGACTTCAAGGGCCTTCAGCGGGGCGGCGATCTTCGGCATGCAGTCCTCGTGTCCATCATCTAGCCCAACAACATGGTTGCGGTTGGGCGATTTGGGTTGAGGGCCAATGATGCCGGTTCTTGCGGTTTTCTCCTATGGGAGTTGCGGTCTGACGATGCGAGTTGATGTTCGGAGAACGCGCCCGGAGTTCGGCGGAGGGGGACTCCTGCTCCGCCAGATGCAACCCCAAGTGATGCATTCACTTGGGGTTTTTGCATTTCTGGCCCCGGTGCTTGGTGGCGTCTGCATCAGCCCCCAGCCATGCACCTTGACCGGGCGACTGCTGTCGGTAGCCAAGCCGGCCGTCGGCCTGGGCGCCATCGGTGCCGAGCTTGGTGGCCGCGCTGCAGCGGGCACAATCGCCAGCCATGACGACAACAGGGGCTGACGCGGGCAAGGCAGGCGTGACCGTGCACGGCCGGCCGCAACTGCTGGCAGCCACGCTGTGCCTGGCCTTGCTGGCCGGTTGCGCCACACGTTCTGGCGATGTGACGCCCAGTGCCGCCGATCCGGCCACCTATGCCGGCTGGGATTGCAGCCGCCTGCATGACGAGATCGACACCGTGCAGCAGCGTGCCGCCGATGTGGCCTATGCCGTCGACTCACGCGTGGGCAACAACATGATCGCGCTGGGCCTGGGCGTCACCGTGTTCTGGCCGGCCCTGCTGGCGATGCGGACCGACGGCCTGGAAGCCACCGAGCTGGCGGCGCTGAAGGGGCGCTTTGAGGCCCTGCGCACTGCGCTGGCCAGCCAGTCCTGCCCACCGCCGCCGGCAACGATGGCGGCCAAGCGCCAGGCCGCGCTGCCGGTGGCAATGGGGGACCGGCTGGTCTATGAAGAGCGCAGCGCCGCCGGTGCACCGCCGCACCAGCTGGGCATGCAGGTGACGGCCTTGCGGCGCGACCAGATCGAATTCCAGGTCGACCTGGATGGCAAGCCCTTTGCCAACCCTTGGCGGCAGGACCTGTCGGGCAACCCGGTGCTGGAAGCCCGTGCGCCGCTGCTCGGCTGGCGGCGCCTGCTCAAGCCCGATCTCATGCTGGGCCAGGTGCTGTACGGCGACCTGGCGGCCGCCGACCAGGTGCGGCCGGCAGCCCGTGTGCGCGGCCAGGTGGTGGCCACCGGCCCGCAGACCATTGCCGGGCGCAGTTTCGACGTGGCGGTGATCGAGCTGTTCGGTGAAGCGCCGACCACTGCTGCCGGTGGCGGCGGCATCGACCTGGCCAGCACCCGCCTGGACGGTGTGATGGCGGTCGACCGCCAGAACGGCCTGCTGCTGCGCCTGGAACTGCGCAGCGCCAATGCCGACTTCAGCCTGCGCCGGCGCCTGCTGCGGGTGGAATCCGCAGCGCCGCCCTGAGCAAGCAGCGACCGGGGTCACCAGCCACCACCCACCACCCACCACCCAACCCCCACCCACCAAGCCTCCCAGGGTTCACGCATCTTTACCGTGTGAACAAGGCCAGGACACCCCTGCTGCGCAGACTGAGCGTCTTCCCCACTCCGACACGGACGCCAAGATGACCAGCACCACCTCTCGCACAGCCCGCCTGGCCCGGCCGCACGCCACCTGGCTGCACTTCAGCGCTGCAGCCGTGCTGGCGGCCTTGCTCGGCATGGGCGCTGCGCAGGCCGAGGCACAACCGGCCATGCAGGCTGGCCACGGCGGTGCGCAGCATGCCGCCCACCACCGCATGGGGCCTGGCATGGGCATGGCCGGCATGGCCTTCCCCGAGCGCATGCTGGACCAGATCGGCGCCAGTGCCGAGCAAAAGACCCAGCTGCGTGCCATCTACAAGGCGGCCGGCGATGACATGCGTGCCCAGCAGCAGGACGGCCGTGCGCTGCGGGCCCAGATGGTGGCGCTGATGGCTGCGCCCCAGGTGGACGCTGCTGCGGCCGAAGCCCTGCGCCAGCAACAGCTGGCCAGGCATGACACGGTCAGCAAGCGTGCGCTGCAGGCCATGCTGGAGGCCCAGGCTGTGCTCACGCCTGCGCAGCGTGCCAAGCTGGCCGAGCACATGGCCCAGCGCCATGACAAGATGAAACACCGGCATGAGCGCCGTGCACCCGAGGCACCACGCGGCTGAGCACGCCGTTGGCATGCACACGGGCATGCCGGCTGGGCCCCGTCGCCATGCGGCGCCGGGGCGCTTTTTTTTCTTTGCATGATGACAGGCAGGATGGGAGCGCCATGAACGGCAAGCTGTTGCTGATCGACGACGACGCACGCCTGACGGCGATGGTGGGGGACTACCTGCGCGCCAACGGCTATGAGGTGGACGCCGCCGGGTCGCTGGCGGCCGGGCGTGAGCGGCTGCGCGGCGGGCCTTACGACGCCCTGGTGCTCGACCTGATGCTGCCCGACGGTGACGGCCTCGACCTGACCCGCGAACTGCGCACCGACCCGCGGCTCAAGCGCTTGCCGCTGCTGATGCTGACCGCCCGCGGCGAGCCGCTGGACCGGGTGCTGGGCCTGGAGCTGGGCGCCGACGACTACCTGTCCAAGCCGTTCGAGCCGCGGGAGCTGCTGGCCCGCGTCAAGGCCTTGCTGCGCCGGGCCAGCCCGGAGCCGTCGGCCGACGAGGTGCTGCGCTTCGGCCGGCTGGAGATCGACCTGGGCGCGCGCCAGGCCCGCATCGACGGCAAGGCCGCCGACCTGACCGGCCACCAGTTCGACCTGCTGGTGGTGCTGGCGCAGAGCGCCGGCCGGGTGCTCAGCCGCGACCAGATCATGGACACGCTCAAGGGCCACCCGATGGAGGCCTTTGACCGCAGCATCGACGTGCATGTCTCGCGCATCCGTGCCTGCATCGAAGACGACCCCAAGATGCCCAAGCGGGTGCTGACGGTGCGCGGCTCGGGCTATGTCTTCGCCCGCAAGCAGGACGCCGATGAATGAGCGCGGCTAACCTGCAGCAGGTGGGCTCGGCCGCAGCCCCGTCGTCACCCTGGGCCGTGCGCATGGCGGCGGGGCTGGCAGTGCAGCCGGGGCGGGCGGCGTGAAGTCGCTCTACCTGCGCATCTGGTTGACGGTGGTGGCGGCGCTGGCGCTGTTTGCGCTGGTGTCGGCCTGGATGTGGCACCAGCATGTGGAGCAAGAGCGTGCCCGCATGGAAGCGGCCGCCAGTGAGCGCCTGGCGGCCTGGGCCGAACTGGTGCAGCGCGCGCTGCCGTCGGCCGATGCGCCGGTGCTGGAGCAGGCCGAAGCGCTGCTGGAATGGTCGGCCCGGCTGCGTGTGCCGCTGGCACTGGACGACCGGCGTGGCGACCGCATCGCCGCATCGGGCAGTTTTTTGCGCCGCGACAGCGAGCGCGCGGTGTCGGCCACGGCGGTGCGGCTGGATGACGGCCGCACGCTCTGGCTGGCGCGGCGCGAGATGCGCCGCCCACCGCCGGACGGGCCCCCGGGCGAGGAGATCATGGCCTGGCGCAACGGCAATGGCGCGGTGCTGATGCTGCGCTCGCAGCGCGGGCCCTTGCTGGGTGACCATGCGGCTGGCCCGTCCCTGGGCGAACGCCTGCCGCCGGTCGGCCCGCTGTCGTCCTTGTCGCCGTTGCTGCCCTTGCCGTTCAACCTGCCTGGGGCCGTGGGGCCGCTGGCGCTGGTGGCGCTGCTGTTCATCGCGGTGGCGGCCGGCGCCTATCCTGTGGTGCGCCGCCTCACCCGCCGGCTGGAAGCGCTGAAGCAAGGTGTGCAGGCCTTTGGCGCCGGACAGCTGTCGCAACGGGTGGATGACAAGGGCACCGACGAGGTGGCTGCCGTGGCCACCACCTTCAACCTGGCGGCCGAACGCATCGAGGCCCTGGTGCGCAGCCACCAGAACCTGCTGGCCAATGCCAGCCATGAATTGCGCTCACCGCTGGCGCGCTTGAAGATGGCCGTGGCCATGTACACCGAGCTGCCCGAGGCCCAGCGCGCCGGCCTGCAGCGCGAGATCAACACCAATGTGGCCGAACTCGATGCCTTGGTGGAAGAAGTGTTGCTGGCCAGCCGGCTGGACGCCGGCGCCGCACTCGACCTGAGCGACCGGGTCGACCTGCTGGGCATCGCCGCCGAAGAGGCGGCCCGGGTGGGTGCTGAAGCAGAAGGGCAGGGCGACCCGCAGCAATTGGTGCGCCTGGGCAACGAGCGCCTGCTGCGCCGGGCTTTGCGCAACCTGCTGGAAAACGCCCGCCGCTACGGTGGCGGCGAGATCCAGGCCCAGGTGGTGGCTGGCGCCGATGGCGGGGTGCAGCTGCGGGTGACTGACCGCGGCGCCGGTGTGCCGGCCGCGCTGCGCGAGCGCATCTTCGAGCCGTATTTCCGGCTGCCCGGGCATGCCGAGCGTGAAGGCGGCGTGGGGCTGGGGCTGAGCCTGGTGCGCCAGATTGCCGCAGCCCATGGTGGCAGCGTGCACTGCGAACCGCGCGACGGCGGTGGCAGCTGTTTTGTCATCCGCCTGCCGCCGCCGGCCTGACCGATTTGTCCGCCTGGCTGCGGTGCTGGCGCAGCACCCAGGCCAGCAGCGCCACCAGGCCCAGGGCAGACAGGGTGAGACCGGCGGTCGATGCGATCCAGTAGCCGCGTGCGCCTTGCCAGGCCAGCGGCACCGCGCGCCGACGTTGAAGGCCAGCACATAGCCGCCGCCCAGGCCCACACCCCACAGCGCCAGCACGTAGATCAGCGTGGGCACGGTGGCGATGCGCCAGGCCCGCAACACAAAGGCGGCCACCGCCTGCGCCGCGTCCACGGTGTGGAACAGCGCCACCCAGGCCAGCAGGGGCAGGGCGGCCGCCACCACCGCCGGGTTGTCGGTGTAGAGCTCCAGCACCTGCTGGCGGCCGGCAAACACCGCTGCACCCACCACCGCCGCCAGGCCCACGCCAAACTGCAGGCCGTGCCAGCCCAGCCGGCGGGCGTCGGCCAGGTCGCCGGCGCCGATGCGCTGGGCCACCAGGGTGCTGCTGGCATTGCCCAGGGCCAGCGGCAGCATGAACAGCAGCGACACCAGGTTGGCCGCGATCTGGTGGCCGGCCACCGGCGTGGCGCCCAGGCGCGAGATGAAGATCGCCATGAAGGCGAAGCCGGTCACCTCGACGCCGATGCCCAGGCCCATCGGCACGCCCAGGCGCAGCAGCGCTCGGATCGACGGCCCGTGCGGCCGCCGCACATCGGGCGGCCAGCAGGTCGAAGCGGCGGTAGAAGGGGTCGCGCGCCATCAGCAGCGCGGCGGCGATGGTCTGCGCCCACATCGCCAGTGCGGTGGCGATGCCGCAACCCACCACGCCCAGCGCCGGGATGCCGAGCGCCGGCACGCCCGACACCAGCGCCAGCGACAGCGGCACCTTCAGCGCCAGGCCGCCAAGCTGCAGCGCCATCACCGCCTTGGGCCGTGACACGGCGTTGTTGAAGCCGCGGTAGACGGTGAACAGCAGCGACGCCGGCAGCGCCACCGCCAGCGCCAGCAGGTAGCCGCGCACCTTGTCGGCCACCTCGGGCCCGGCCTTGGACAGCGCCAGAAACGGCGCCGGAAACGCCAGCAGCAGGCAGCCCAGCAGCGACAGGCCCAGCGCCAGCCACAGCGCCTGCCAGACCTGGCGGCCGGCCTCGTGCAGGCGCTTGGCACCAAACAGCTGGCCGACGGTGGGGCTGATCGCCAGCACCACGCCCATCAGGCCGATGAACACGGTGATGTAGGCTGGCGCCGCCCACCGCCAGCGCGGCCAGGTCGGTGGGCGAATGGCGCGCCACCAGCACGGTGTCGACCGTGCCGAAGCCCAGCACCGCCACCTGGCCGATGAACAGCGGCCAGGCCAGCGGCAGCATGCGCCGCACGCTGTGGCGCAGGCCGTGCCCGGCACTGTCGCCAGGCTGGGCGGTGGGCAGGGCGCTCACGGCGCGGGTGTTGCCGGGCCGTCGCCGCCAGGCCGCACCCGCTCGGCATAGCGGTTGAAGCGCCAGGCGGTGCCGTCCATGGTGATGCGGCGCCAGACGGCGCGCTTTTCACCCGGGCTCAGCGCCAGCCAGTGCTGCACTTCGTCTTCGGTGCGGCCGCAGCCCTTGCACAGGGCGTCGCCCTGCGCGGTGGAGCAGATCGCAATGCAGGGTGCGTCGGGCGTCTGGGCATACCAGGCCAGCCAGGCGGTGCGGGCGGCGCCCGGCATGCTGTCTTCGTCGGCCAGGTGCTCGCGGTAGTACACCAGCAGCGCATACACCTCGGCCAGCGCGCGCACTTCAGCGCAGGCGGTGATGCCGTCGGGCGAGGGCGAGCGGGCGCGCCACCAATTGATGGCCGCCTCGATGTCGGTGATGTGGATGCCGGCCATGGGGGCGCGAAGCATAGCGCGCAGCGGGCGCTTGTGCCGGCGCGGGGCATGCATACTTTGTGGCATGCGCTGCCTGCCGTCACCTGCCACCACCATGCGGCTGCGCCGCCTGGGCGCTGCCATCGGCCTGGGCTTGCTGGCGCTGCCTGCGCTGCAGGCCGGCGAGTTCAGCGACGAGTTCGACCGCCAGCGCTTCAAGACCGGCTTCCAGCATGAAATTGCCTTCCGCGAGGCCGCGCTGCATGTGGCCTGGGCTGCTGAGCCGCTGTGCGACGACACCAGCGAGATCGAGCCCTTTGTGCTGTGGTCGCTGCGCGGCGTGCGCCAGGGCCTGTCGGCTGCGGCGCAGAAGCTGTTCACCCAGGCCACCGGCATGGACGCGCATTGGCGCATTGCCTGGCTCGATGAATCGGCGCCTGACGCGCTGCGCCTCGGCCAGCGTGTGCTGGCGGTCAACCAGCGGCTGCTGCCGGCGCCAGACAACAAGCTGGAGCTGACGGCGGTGCTGCGTGGTGGCGCGGCTTTCTCGGTCGATGACCAGGCCTTCTGGGCGGTGCTGCACCAGGCGCGCGAGGAGGCCAATGCCGACGCGTCGATGACGCTCACGCTCGAGGATGGCCAAGCAGATCCGGGTGCCCACCCAGACCGGCTGCGCCGGCACGGTGACCGCCACCGCCTTTGACGACGAGCCGCAGAACTTTCTGCGCCAGGACGGGCTGCGCAGCAAGATCCCCGGCCACGCCATGCTGGCGGCGCACAGCCGGGACGAGCGGCGCTGGCTGGCCGCCTTCGGCACCTACTTTCTGGCCAGCGAGCGCAGCATCCTGCGCCAGCGTTCGTCAGACGGCGTCGGCCAGGCGTTTTTTGTCGGCAAGGTGCTGGCACTGGCGGTGCCCGGCGTGGGCACGGTGCTGTCGGCCATGGAGAGCCAGACCCGGCGTGGCCTGCAGGTGGACGGCCTGCTCGGCGGCGCCGATCTGTTTGCCAACGAGGTGGTGCTGGCCATGGGCGGTGACGCGGCCGTCGGGCTGAAACTGTCGGACCGGCTGGCACGCGACAAGGTGGCCGCCGACATCCTGCCGATGACTGCATTCCGCCGTGCCAATGTCGAGATCCAGCTGCAGCAGCTGCAGGCCATCGAGGCCGCCCGGCGCCAGGCCGAGCTGGCGGCTGAGGGGCCCACCGGGGCCGCCGGCGCCAATGCGGGCTACGGCGGCTACGGCGGCCACGGCAGCCGACATCAAGCCGGCAACGCCTGCGACCACCAAGCCCTGAGTCAGTTTTTGCCTGGGGGCGCGACCAAGCGGCATCTGCCACTGGTTTGCGAGGCCGCCATGCCCATCCCACAATCTGCCCGCGCCATCTCCACCCAGCTGGCCGGCGCCGTGCTTGCCCTGGCCGGCAGCACCTCCATGGCCGCTGAACCGGGCCTGTGCGAGGCGCGGTCCGCCGCAAGCCAGACGCCGCTGGTGGAGCTCTACACCTCGGAGGGCTGCAGCAGCTGCCCGCCGGCCGACCGTTGGCTGTCCACGCTGCCAGCATCGGCATCGGCCCCTGCAGCGGGCGCAACCCGCGCCAATGGCAGCGCAGCCAAGCCAGCCGGCGGTGCTGGCGGCTGCCTTCCATGTCAGCTACTGGGACCGGCTGGGCTGGCCTGACCGGTTCGCCAGCGCTGAATTCACCGCACGCCAGGCTGCGCTGATGCGGGCATCGGGCGCGCGCCATGTCTACACACCACAGGTGCTGGTCAATGGCCGCGATTGGCGTGGCTGGCCCACGCTGCCGGCTGCAACTGCTGCGGCGCCGGCGCGTGCCAGCATCCTGTTGCAGCGCCGCGGCGCCCAGGTGCTGGTGCATGTGGCACCCGGCCCGGGCGCACCGGCGCAACTGGCGCTGTGGTGGGCGGTGCTGGAAGACGGCCACCGCTCGGCTGTGTCTGCCGGTGAGAACCGGGGCGAACAGCTGCGCCACGACCATGTGGTGCGGCGCTATGGCCAGGTGGCCGCCTGGGCGGCCGCAGAGCGGCAATTGCCGCCCTTGCTGGTCGACAGCAAAGGCGAAGGCGGGCGCATGGCCCGCCTTCTGGTGGTGGTGACGGATGCCGCCACCGGGGCGCCGCTGCAGGCCGCCCAGCTGGCGTGTCCGCCAGTGGGCTGATAGCCTGTGGCGGCCGCCGGCTTTTAGTCCGGCTTGCGGCGCGCGGCGCCGAAGGGCTTGCCGGCCGGGCGGTCACCGCCGCCGAAGCCTTCACCACGCGGCGCCTGGCTGCGGCTGTCGTTGCGGAAGCCGCCGTCACGGAAGCCACCTTGGGGCGCGCCGCCATCACGGAAGCCACCGCCCTGCGGCCGGCCGCCGTCACGGAAGCCACCTTGCGGTGCACCGTCCTGGCGGAAGCCGCCGCCTTGCGGGCGGCTGTCGTCACGGAAACCACCACCCTGGGGGCGGTTGTCGTCGCGGAAGCCACCGCCTTGCGGACGGCTGTCATCCCGGAAGCCGCCCGGGCGGCGATCACCCTGGAAGCCGCCGCCAGACCCGCCGAAGCCGCCGCCGCCACCGCTGCGCGGGCCGCCAAAGCCACCCGGCCGGCGCTGGCCGAAGGAGGGCTTGCCGCCGCCGCCAAAGCCGGGGCCGTTCATCGTCGGCGCGGTGTACTTGGGCTCCAGGCCCGGCACCACCGCCACGGCGATCGGCTGGGTGGTGAAGCGCTCGATGCGGCGGATCATGCCCACGTCACGGCGCTCGGCCAGCGTGATCGCCAGGCCACTGCGGCCGGCACGGCCGGTGCGGCCGATGCGGTGCACATAGTCCTCGGCCTTCATCGGCAGGCCGTGGTTGATGACATGGCTGATGGTCGGCACGTCGATGCCGCGCGCGGCGACGTCGGTGGCCACCAGGATGCGCAGGTGGCGGCTGCGCAGGTCTTGCAGCACGCGGTTGCGGCGGCCTTGCGGCATGCCACCGTGCAGCGCGGCCACGGCGTGGCCGATCTGCTGCAGCTTGAAGGCCACTTCGTCGGCGTCGCGCTGGGTGCTGGTGAACACCACGCACTGGTCCATGTCCTTGTCGGTCAGCAGTTGCTCCAGCAAGGCATGCTTGTGGTGCATGCTGTCGGCCCAGTGCAGGCGCTGCTCGATCGAGGCATGGGTGTCGGTGTGCTTGTCCACGCTGATGCGCTGGGCGTCACGGGTCAGCTGGTTGGCCAGGTGGCCCACGGTGCCGTCGAAGGTGGCCGAGAACATCATGGTCTGGCGCTCAGCCGGCAGCGACTGGGCGATCAGCTTGATGTCGTCGATGAAGCCCATGTCGAGCATGCGGTCGGCTTCGTCGAGCACCAGCAATTCAACGTTGGCCATGATGGCGGTGCCTGAATTCATCAGGTCCATCAGGCGGCCAGGGGTGGCGATCAGCAGGTCCAGCGGGCCACGCAGGGCCTTGATCTGGGCCTGGTAGGGCACGCCGCCGACCACGTGTGCCACCCGCAGGCCGGACACGCCATGGCCGTACACGCTGCAGGCACGCGAGACCTGCTGCGCCAGCTCACGGGTGGGGGCCAGCACCAGCACGCGGGGGCCGTAGGTGCGGCCCTTGTCGCGGCTCTTGGCCGGGTCGAGGCGCGCTGCCAGGATGCGCTCCAGCGCCGGCCACACGAAGGCGGCGGTCTTGCCGCTGCCGGTCTGCGACGACACCAGCAGGTCGCGGCCGCTCATGGCCAGCGGCACGGCGCGGGCCTGCACGTCGGTGGGGCTGGTGTAGCCGGCGTGGGTGATGGCCTGCACCAGATCGGGCGACAGGCCCAGGGCAGCAAATTCGGCACCGGCGGGGGCGGGTGCTTCGGCTGGCGCTGGCCGGCGGCGCCGTGGGGCAGGTCGGTGGTGGACAGTTCTGCGACCAGTTCGGTGGCGACTTCGGGGATCAGATCAAAACTCATGGTTCTAGCTTTCAGCAAGGCAAGGCTGCGCCCGGTGGCTTGTGACCACAACAGGCCCAGCCACGGCGCCGCGAAATCGCGGACAGCCGCAGTGGGGTCGCACTTCGGTGGAAGGGTGGGGCAGATCGAGGCGACTGACTGTGCCTGCGGCGCGGCTGCGTGGCGCAGCTGCAAAGCCCAAAACGTCCTGAAGCGACGGCATCGCCGCCAACCAGGACGACAAGACGCGGTGTGTGATCCCTGAAGGTTCAGGGCCCGGCTTGCCAAGGGTCAGAGGGGATGTACGAACTCGCCGGTGTGACTAGCTGTTCCGGCGAAGCCCCTGATTATGTCAGAAACTGTGGCTTGTTGTCTCAGCTTCGACGCGCGCACCGGTAGTGGGCTGGCTGGCCGGCCGCACGGTGTGCTGCAATCCACGGGCTGCACGGATCAGGCCGACGGCCTTTTCCGCGATCATCACCGTCGGTGCGTTGGTGTTGCCGCCAACGATGCGCGGCATGATCGAGGCGTCCACCACCCGCAGGCCTTGCATGCCGTGCACCCGCAGTTCGGCGTCGACCACATCCAGCGGCCCCGGTCCCATGCGGCAACTGCCCACCGGGTGGTAGATGGTGTCGGCGTGGTTGCGGATGAACGCGGCGATCTGCGCCGGGGTCTGCGCGCCGGCCGAGGCCGCCAACTCGCGGCCGCCCAGCGCGGCCAGTGCCGGCTGCGCCAGGATCTGGCGCATGCGCTGGAAGCCTTGCACCAGGCGGTCCAGGTCGTCCGGCGCGGACAAGAAGGCGGGGTCGATGCGTGGCGCCACCAGCGGGTCGGCGCTGGCCAGCGTCACGCTGCCGCGGCTCTGCGGATGCAGCAGGCACACATGGCAGGAATAGCCATGGCCGAACACCGTCTTGCGTCCATGGTCCACCAGCTTGCCGATCACAAAATGCAGCTGGATGTCAGGCGATGGCTGCTCGGGCCGGGTGCGGAAAAAGCCGCCGGCTTCGGCAAAGTTGGTGGTCAGCCGGCCGCTGCGCTGGCGCCGCCATTCGCCGATGTCGCCCAAGGTGCGCCAGGCCCCGGCCAACGACAGGCCAAAGGACTCGGTTGACCCGGGCGTGTCGACCACCTGCACCACATCGACGTGGTCATGCAGATGCATGCCCACACCCGGCAGGTTGTGCTGCACGGCGATGCCCAACTGCTGCAGATGGGCGCCCGGCCCGATGCCGCTGGTCATCAGGATCTGTGGCGACTGCAGTGCCCCGGCGCTCAGCAGCACCTCGCCGCGCACCTGCAGCGTGTGGCGGCTGCCGCCCTGCAGGTATTCAACCCCGCTGGCGCGCCGGCCGTCCAGCAGGATGCGGGTGACCTGGGCGCCGGTGATCACCTCAAGGTTGGGCCGGCCCAGTGCGGGTGCGAGGTAGGCCTTGGCGGTGCTGCAGCGCTCACCGTTGCGGTGGGTGGCCTGGTACCAGCCCACGCCGTCCTGGCTGGGGCCGTTGAAATCCTTGTTCAGCGGCAAGCCGGCCTGCACACCGGCCTGGATGAAGCGCTCGGCCAGCGGATTCGGGCAGCGCAGGTCTTGCACGCTCAGCGGGCCGTCGCCGCCGTGCAGCGCATCGGCGCCCCGCAAATTGCCTTCGGCTTGCTTGAACCAGGGCAGCACATCGTCGAATGACCAGCCGGGGTTGCCTGCGGCGGCCCAGGCGTCGTAGTCCTGGCGCTGGCCGCGGATGTAGATCATGGCGTTGATCGAACTGGAACCGCCCAGCACCTTGCCGCGTGGCTGGTAGCCGCGGCGTCCGTTCAGCCCTGGCTGCGGCACGGTCTGGAACGACCAGTTGATGCCCTTGGTCTTGGCCATCAGCGCCAGGCCGGCCGGGCAATGGATCAGCACGCTGCTGTCGGTGCCGCCGGCTTCCAGCAAGCGCCACGCGGACTTGCGGGTCTTCGCTGAGGCGGGCCGCCAGCACACAGCCGGCTGAGCCGCCGCCGATCACCACATAGTCGTACATGCTTTCGGTCTCCGGGATGGTTGTCGCCGGGGCGCGGTAGCCGGCAAATCCATCATAGCCAGCCACTGCGGCCGAGCCCTAGGTTGGGGACCTGCCTCTAGATGCGCAGTGCATGCGCAGTGTTTGCTGACGGTGGTCGACGCGTCGCCCGGGCGAAAGCCTGTTACATTAGCAGCACAGACATGCACGAGGCCGTTTCCACAAGGTCTTATTCCTTACCGCTGGAGGTGATGGTTGCGACACATGCAGCACCCGCTGAAAGCCGGCCCAGGTTTGATGAACTCCCGGTTCGACGTTTCTTGAGTGTCTCTGTCCGCGCTGGCGTGAGCATGCGCGGTGGCTTTTTTTCTTCCACAGACTCTAAAAGGAACATCTCCATGAGCACCACCACCCAGACCGGCGTCGTCAAATGGTTCAACGATGGCAAGGGCTTCGGCTTCATCACGCCTGAAGACGGCAGCAAGGACCTGTTCGCGCACTTCAGCGAAATCCGCAACAACGGCGGCTTCCGCAGCCTGGCCGAAAACCAGCGCGTTGAATTTGAAGTGAAGCAAGGCCCCAAGGGCCTGCAGGCCGCCAACATCCGCCCGCTGTAAAGCGCGCCGGCGTCGGCTGCTGTTGCAGCCGCACCCATGAAAAAACCGCAGCTTTGCAGCTGCGGTTTTTTTTCGTCTGGCGGGCAGTGTGCTTGGGCGGGTCAGCCAGCGGCTGGTGGTGCAGGGGCGTCCGCGCTGGGTTGGGCGTCGCCATGCTCTGCGCCCTCACCGTGCCCTGGTTCGCCCGGACCAGGATGCTGCTTCTTCTGCTTTTTTTCTTCGGCCTTGCGTTTCTTGGCCAGTTCACGCTGGCGTTTCTCGTATCCGTAATTCGGGGTCGCCAAGGCGTTGCTCCTTTGAATGGCTGACGCGCACCGGTCGCGCGTCGAAGCTGAGCACAGCATAAGGCAAAGCGCTGCAGGCCCAGAAAAAGCAAAGGGCCACATGCTGTGGCCCTTGGTGCTCACGGACAGGACTGTTGTGCAGTCCCCACCGGGTGTGTCGGCGCCGGGTACGGGTTCCGGGTCTCCGCCCATTGGTGCGGTCGGTTTTCGCCTTGACAGCTGCAGTATGGCCGCCTGGCGTGACGGTGAGATGACAAACAGACGGTCGATCCCACTGCAATTCAGCACCGCCTGGCTTTGACGGCCATTGCTGCAATGCACAATCCAGCCCATCTTCTTGATTCACCTGACCTCGGGAGCCTTGCGCCATGCGCTATGTCGTGTTCAACCAGAAGGGCGGGGTGGGCAAGTCCACCATCACCTGCAATCTGGCCGCCATCAGCGCGCAGCAAGGCCTGCGCACCCTGGTCATCGACCTGGACCCGCAGGGCAACAGCACACGCTACCTGCTGGGTGACGGCGCCGACCAGGTGCACAACACCGCGGCCGAGTTTTTCGACCAGACGCTGAAGTTCAGCTTGCGCAGCCAGGGCACGGAAGACTTCATCACCGCCACGCCGTTTGAGCTGCCTGGATCTGCTGCCCTCCAGCCCGAAGCTGGAGGAACTGCATTCCAAGCTGGAGTCGCGCTACAAGATCTACAAGCTGCGCGACGCCCTGGACGCGCTGGCGACGGGCTACGACCGCATCTACATCGACACCCCGCCGGCGCTGAATTTCTACACCCGCTCGGCGCTGATTGCCGCGCAGGGTTGCCTGATCCCGTTCGACTGCGATGACTTTTCGCGCCGCGCGCTGTATGCGCTGCTGGAGAGCGTGCAAGAGATCCAGGCCGACCACAACAAGGCGCTGGACGTGACCGGCATCGTGGTCAACCAGTTCCAGCCGCGCGCCAACCTGCCGCAGCAGCTGGTGCAGGAACTGATCGACGAAGGCCTGCCGGTGCTGCAGCCCTACCTGAGCGCCAGCGTGAAGATCAAGGAATCCCACCAGCGTGCGCTGCCGATGGTGCACATGGACGCCCGCCACAAGCTGACGCAGGAGTACCTGGCCTTGCACGCTGCGCTGCAGCCCGCGCCTGCCAAGCGCGGCAAAGCTGCGCGCTGAGCTTGCGCTGCGCCGTTGCCTGCGGTCAGTGCGCGGCGGGTTTGCCGAAACGGCTGTCAAACCAGTCGCTGAGCATGCGCTGCTCGTAGGGCAGGCGCTGGTTGCCGACCAGGCGGGCACTGCGCTGCAGGTAGGCCATGTCGCTCACCACCGCGCTGCCCTCGGCCAGCAGGCGCTCGCCGTCCTGCAAGGTGTAGCGCAGGCTGATGCGCGGCCAGTCAGGGCGCTTGCCCATCACCCGCACGTCGTGCAGCAGCCGCGTGCTGGGCGGGATGTCGCCGGCCAAGTCGACATCGGTGATGACCAGGCGCAGGGTCTGGGCAGCCGGCAGGCGCTCGGCGGCCAGGGCGGCCAAGATGTCGCGCAGTTGTTGTTGCACTGCCGCTGCATCGCGGCGGGGGCCGATGTCGCTGTAGCGGTCGGGGTCTTCGAACTGCACGTCCACGCTGCCTGCATAGGCGGGGCCTGCGGCCAACAAGGCGGCGCAGACCAGGGCGACAGACAGCAGGGTGCCAGACCGCAGCAGGGCAGTCGGGGGCGCGGCAGAAGGCTGGACCATTTGGTGACTCCTGGTGGCATGCGGATCGGGCGGCCGTCAACTCAGCCGAGATCATCCGCTGGACGGGGAAGTTCCACCGCGCCGGGGGCATGCAGGGCCAGATCGCTGTCGGCGCAGGCCACGCAGGGCAACACCCAGCCGTCGGCCAGTTCGTCGGCCAGCAGGCCTGGCCAGGCAATGCTGTGGTGGCTGCGGCCGCTCAGCACACGGGCCATGCAGGCGCGGCAGCTGCCATTGCGGCAGGACGCGCGGCAGCCGCACACCCGCGTCCAGTGCAGCTTGCAGCAGGGTCTGACCGGCCGGCACCGCCACCCGCCAGCCGGCCGGCAGCACCGTCATCCAATGGCTGCGGGGTGGATCGTCCACTGCTGACTCAACGGCGGAAGACCAGCAACTGGTTGTTGGCCGGCATCGCCAGCCGCTGCACCCACTGCAGCCCGGCTGCCTCGGCTTCAGCTTGCACCGCATGCAGCCACCGGATACCCCAGGCCGGATTGCGCGCCCGCAGGTCGGCGTCGAAGGCTGCATTGCCATCGGACGCTGCTTCGCCCTGCACAAAATAGGGGCCGTAGACGAGCAATTGGCCGCCGGGGGCCAGGCAGGCGGCGGCGCCTTGCATCAAGGCGCTGCAGCAGTCCCAGGCGGCGATGTGCAGCATGTTGGCGCAGAAGACAGCATCAAAGCGTGCGCCGTCGGGCAGGGGCCAGGGCTGCTGCAGCACATCCAGTTGCAGCGCGGGCTGCAGGCCGGGAGACGGATGCATCTGCGCCCAGGCTTGCACCGATTCCAGCGCATCTGGTGACGGATCGCTCGGCAGCCATTGCCAGCCGGGCAGGCCGGCGGCGCAATGCACCGCATGCTGACCGCTGCCGGCCGCCAGTTCCAGCAACCGGCCCTGGGCGGGCAGCAAGCTTTGCAAGGCCGCCAGGATGGCGCTCTTGTTGCGGTCGGCAGCGGGGCTGGTGCGGGCAAGGGTGTGCATCACGCCAGTCTGCCATCTGCCATCTCCAAGTTGCCAGGCGTCGGCTGCCAATGGTTTGTGGTCAGGGGTCGGTGCTCAGCCGCCACCGGCCGTCTGCAGCCTGCAGCCTGCAGCAATGGGTCAGCCTGGCAGCCAGACCGGCAAGCTGGCCCAGGCCGCCAGCATGGCGAGGTGGCCCAGCACCGATGCCCAATAGGCTTGTCGGAAGGCTGGCTTGCGCGACTTGTGGCGCAGCACTTGCTGGGCCCACCAGGCCGCCGGCCAGCCGCCGACCAGCGCCAGGCCATGCAGTGTGTCTTCACGCACCCGCCAGCGCCTTTGCCCCGCGGCATGTTTGTCGTGCCAGTACAGCCAGAAGGTGGCCAGGTTCAGCAACAGCCAGCCCAGCAGCAGGACCGGCGCCAGCCGCTGTTGGGCCAGGCACCAGCCCAGCAGTGCCAGCTCGGCCAGGCTGGCAGCAGCAAACCCGGCCAGGCTGGCCGGTGCGCTGCGTTGTGGCGCGCCGCCGCGCCCGGCCACAGGCCTGGTTGCAGCCGCGGCTTTCGGCGTCGCTGTGGGCGCAGTTGCAGGCCGCAAGGACTTGCCGACATCCGGTCGCGCGGGTCTGGTCGCGCTGGCCCGCGCCTGGCCAGTCGGTCGCACTGCCATCGCCCGCGGGCCTTTGCCGCCGACGTGGATTTCTTCGAAGTCGACCTGCTGGCCAACGGCGGGCTCGCCCATGCGGCGGTCGAAGTCGCGCACATGGAAAAACACATCGGCAGCGGTCTCGTCGCAGCGCAGAAAACCGAAACCGCGAACGCTGTCGAAGCGCACGATGCTGCCTTGTCGGTGCATGCTGGATGCCTGGTGCGTGTCTGGTGCGTGTCTGGTGGGTGCCCGGTGATTGCCGGATCGGGTGGCCGGTCGTACCCGGCTTGATCGGTGGCCTGGGCGCCTGGTCGGGCGCCCGCCGGGGCTGCCGGCGGCGCTGGCCGCCAGATTCTGCCCGCCGCCGGCACACAATCGCTGGCCCAGAGATCGCCCGACCCCTGTCGGGTGTGCCCCTTTCCCATGCCGGCCAGCCCCCACCCGGGCTGTGCGCGTCGCCAGGCTCCGCCAGACCATGCAGACCATCCCTTTCGAATTGCGCGGTGCGTTCATCACGCTGGACCGCTTGCTCAAGGCCACCGGCGTGGCGCCCAGCGGTGGCGCGGCCAAGGCCCTGGTCGCCGATGGGCTGGTGCAGGTGGACGGCCAGGACGAATTGCGCAAGACCGCCAAGCTGCGGGCCGGCCAGGTGGTGGCGCTGGCCGGTGTGCGCATCCAGGTGCTGGCGGCGCCTGCAGACGGGCCGACCGGCTGACACGCCTGACATCGGCGACACTGCAGGCCTACAACGCCGGCTTCGTGCCCCCGAAGCCGGCGTTTTCCATTTCTGGGGCCATGTCGAGGACAACCATGTCAAAAAACCTCTTGCGCGCCGCCACGGCCGCGCTGGCAGCCGCTGCACTGTTTGCAGCCATCCAAACCGCCGCCCAGGCGCAGACCCCGGCCCAGACCAGACTCCAGGCCGATGCGCCGCTGCAGGTCTGCTTCGTGCACGTCAGCCCGGTGGGGCAAGCCGGCTGGACCTACCAGCATGACCTGGGCCGCCAGGCGATGGAGCAAGCCCTGGGTGCCAGGGTGCGCACCCGCACGGTGGAAGCGGTGCCCGAGGGGCCGGACAGCGAGCGGGTGATGCGCGACCTGGCGTCCCAGGGCTGCGGCCTGGTCTTTGCCACCAGCTTTGGCTACCTGGAAGCCGGCGCTGCGCGTGGCCGCCGACTTTCCGGCGGTGAAGTTCGAACATGCCGGTGGCTACAAGACAGCCGCCAACCTGAGCACCTACAACGCCCGCTACTACGAGGCGCGCTGGCTGGCCGGCTGGCTGGCCGGGCGCCAGAGCAAGGCCGGCGTGGCCGGTTATGTGGCGGGATTTCCGGTGCCCGAAGTGGTGCAGGGCATCAATGCCTTCACCCTGGGCATGCGTGCGGCCAACCCCAAGGCCGAGGTGCGGGTGCTGTGGCTGAACGCCTGGTTCGACCCCCCGCGCGAGCGCGAGGCCGCACTGACCCTGGTGAACCAGGGCGCCGACGTGCTGACCAACCACAGCGGCTCGCCCGCCGTGCCCCAGGTGGCCGAGGAAAAGGGCGTGCTGCTGCTGGCCTACCAGAGCGACATGACGCGCTTTGCGCCCACGGCGCAGCTGGCTGCGGTCAGCCACCACTGGGGCGGGCTCTACACCCGCGTGGCGCAGTCGGTGCTGGACGGGCGCTGGCGCAGCCAGGCGGTGTGGGGCGGCATGCAGGACGGCCTGGTGCAGCTGTCGGCCGTGCAGGCCCGCTTGCCGGCGGCGCTGAAGGCCGAACTGGCGCAGCACCAGCAAGCGCTGCTGGCGGGGCGCTTGCTGCCGTTTGCCGCGCCGCTGGTGGACAACACCGGCCGCCAGCGCCTGGCCAGTGGCGCGCTGGACGATGCCGGCATCAGCCGCATGGACTGGCTGGTGCAAGGCGTGTCCGGCGGCCTGCCGGCCGCGCGCTGACGGGCCACTGGCCGCACAGTCACCGCCTGCCGGCTGCGCGCTCAGCGTGACCAGTCGGCGGGCTGCACAAAACCGTGGTGCAGCAGTTCGAACAGCAAGTGGTCGCGCCAGTCCCCGTCGATGAACAGGTAGCGCTGCGCCAGGCCGATCTGGCGAAAGCCCAGCCGGGCCAGCACCGCCAGGCTGCGCCGGTTCTCGGGCCGCACGCCGGCCTGCAGGCGGTGCAGGTGGATGCGGGGCGAGAAGGCCTCGGCCAGCACGGCTTGCAGCGCCTCATGCATCAGGCCTTGGCCCTGGCTGCCGGCGTCCAGCGCATAGGACAGGTTGCAGCTCTGGAACGGCGCCGCGCACCAGGCCAGACAAATGCACCTGGCCGATCACCCGGCCCGGGTCGGCCACCGGCAGCAGCCACCAGCGCAGCGCCCGGCCGGTGGCAAAGGCGTCGGCGCCGTCGGCCAGCGCCTGGGCGATTTGCGCTGGCGCGGCATGGTCGGCCGGCAGCGGCGGGTCCCAGGGCGCGAAGTGGGCTGCGTTGCGGCGGTAGAAATCCGCCACCGCCTCGGTCTGGCGGGCTGCCAGCGCTGGCGTCCGCTGCCTGCAGCAGCAGGCGCGCTGTGTGCAGTTGCCGCTGGGCGGTGGGCACGGCGCTCAATGGAGTGGCTTCTGCTGCGCGCTGCGGGATGCGCTCTGGGGCGGCCCGGCGGGTGCGCCGGGGACCCTGCGTGCTGCGCACTGCGGGATGCGCCCTTGGGGCGGCCCGGCGGGTGCACTGGGGACCCTGCGTGCTGCGCACTGCGGGATTCGCCCTTGGGGCGGCCCGGCGGGCTCATGCCGGCAGTCCGGGTTGGGCCGGGCTGGCGGTATCGGCGGCAAGCTGCCGGGCAAGCTGCCGGGCAAGCGGCGCGGCCGTTGCGCCAAAGGCATAGGCGTCCATGGCCAGGCAGCCGTAGGTCAGGCTGGCATGCAGGCGCAGGCCAGGCGGCTGGCTGCCTGCTGCACCGGCCGCGACGTAAAACGGCAGCAGGTGCTCGTCGGTCGGGTGCATCAGCGCGGCATGCGGCGCCTGGCGGCGGTAGTCCAGCAGCGCTGGCCAGTCGGCCGCTGCGCTGCGCTGCGCAAACCAGTGGCGGAAGGCCGCGCTCTGCGGGATCTCGGGCGCGTCCAGCGCCGGCCGGCTGCGCTGGCCCGGGCTTGTCCCCAACACCAGGCCCAGGTTGTGGGTCAGGCTGCCGCTGCCATAGACCAGCACGCCCTGGTGGGTCAGCGGCGCCAGCGCCTGGCCCAGGCCCATCAGCTGGGCTGGTGACCAATCGGGCGGGAAGGCCAGCGGCAGCACCGGGATGTCGGCATCCGGCCAGACGAAGCGCAGCGGCGCCCAGATGCCATGGTCCAGCCCGCCGTCGCTGCTGGTGTGCACCGGCAGGCCGGCGGCCTGCAGCAGGCCGGCCACCTGCTGCGCCAGCGCAGGCGCGCCGGGCGCGTCGTAGCGCAGCTGGTACAGCGCCTCGGGGAAGCCGCTTGAAGTCATGCACCGTGCTGTGCCTGGCGGCGGCCATCAGCAGCGGCGCGCGGGCCAGCGAATGGGCCGACACCGCCAGGATGGCGCGTGGCCGGCTGCCGGCATCCAGCACCGCGCCCAGCCGCTGCCAGAACGGGCCGACCGCGCCCGGCGTCAAGGCCGTCATCGGCGAGCCATGCGACAGAAAAATCGGGGCCAGGGTGGCGGTGGTGGTGTCCATGGCTCGGATTACAGCAGCCGCTGGGCGCGCCGGGGTTCGAAAGGCTTGCACGCCGGCGTTCAAAACGGCCGGGGGCGGTGCGGCGGCCTTGGCCTCGGTGCGCCACCAGCGCGCCGGCTTGGCCCTGCCGGGGCCGCTGCTGCGGGCCCTGGTGTACCGTGCCGGCCATGCACACCCATGCCTTGAACATCTCGGTGCTGGCCCTGGCCTGGCGCCAAGGCTGGCGCGACTTCCGCGCTGGTGAACTGCGCCTGCTGATGGTGGCCGTGACGCTGGCCGTGGCCGCGCTGACCGCCGTGGGCTTTTTTGCCAGCCGGCTGGAAGCCGCGCTGGCCCGCGACGCCGGCGCCCTGCTGGGCGGCGACGCAGTGGTGGCCAGCGACCAGCCGGCACCGCCGGCGTTTGCCGCCCAGGCCCGGGCGCTGGGCCTGCAACTGGCCACCAGCACCAGCTTTCCCAGCATGGCCCGCGCGCCCGACGACCGGGGCGGCGAAGCCCGCCTGGTGTCGGTGAAGGCGGTGAGCGCCAGCTACCCGCTGCGCGGCATGTTGCGCCTGCAGGACCGCATCGACGGCCCGGTGACCAGCGTGGCGGCGGCGCCCGAACCCGGCACGGTGTGGGTCGAAGCCGGCGTGCTCGACACCTTGCAGCTGAACCTGGGTGACGTTCTGCTGCTGGGCGACCAGCGCTTTGCCATCACCCGCCTGGTGGTGCAGGAGCCCGACCGCGGCAGCGGCTTCCTGGGCTTTTCACCCCGGGTGCTGATGCGCGACAGCGACCTGGCCGCCACCGGCCTGATCCAGCCGGCCAGCCGGGTCACCTACCGGCTGATGGTGGCGGCCAACGGCAACCGCGGCACGGCCGACACCGGTGTGCGCGAATTTTTGCGCTGGGCCGACGCCCGGGTGGCCGACGGCCAGCTGCGTGGCGTGCGGGTGGAATCACTGGAAAGCGGCCGCCCCGAGATGCAGCAGACGCTGGACCGGGCCAAGCGCTTCCTCAACCTGGTGGCGCTTGCTGGCGGCACTGCTGGCAGCGGTGGCGGTGGCGATTGCCGCGCGCGACTATGCCCAGCGCCACCTGGACGACTGCGCCATGTTGCGGGTGCTGGGCACACCGCAGCGCAGCATGGCGGGGGCCTATGCGCTGTCGCTGGGCGCGGTGGGGCTGCTGGCCAGCGTGGCCGGGGTGCTGCTGGGCTTTGCGGTGCACTTTGTCTTTGTCAGCCTGCTGGCCGGTCTGCTGGATGCGCAGTTGCCGCCGGCCACCGTCGGCCCGGCGCTGTTCGGCCTGGGCGTGGGCATGACCCTGCTGGTGGCCTTTGGCCTGCCGCCGGTGCTGCAGCTGGCGCGGGTGCCGCCGCTGCGGGTGATCCGGCGGGATCTGGGCCAGCCGCGTGCCGCCTCGGCCGGTGTGCTGCTGGCGGGCACGGCCGGTTTTGCCGCCTTGCTGGTGGCGGCGTCGTCCGACATCCGCATGGGCCTGCTGGCGGTGGGCGGTTTTGCGGCGGCGGTGGCGCTGTTTGCGCTGCTGGCCTGGGTGGCGGTGTGGCTGCTGCGGCGCCTGGTGCCGCAGGCGGGTGCACCGCGCTGGCTGGGCCTGGCCACACGCCAGCTGGCCGCGCGGCCGGCGCTGGTGGTGCTGCAGGTGTCGGCGCTGGCCGTGGGCCTGCTGGCGCTGATGCTGCTGGTGCTGCTGCGCACCGACCTGATCTCGGCCTGGCGCGCCGCCACGCCGGCCGATGCGCCCAACCGCTTTGTCATCAACCTGCAGCCCGAGCAGGGCGACGGCCTTCCAGGCCACGCTTGAAGGCCGCCGGCGTGGACAGCTACGACTGGTACCCGATGATCCGCGGCCGCCTGGTGGCCATCAACGGCACGGCGGTGGCGCCCGGCCGCTACAGCGACGAGCGCGCCCAGCGCATGGTGGAGCGTGAATTCAACCTCAGCCATGCCGACCAGATGCCGGCGCACAACCAGCTGACCGGTGGCGCCTGGGTGCCCGACGAGGCCGACGGCCTGAGCGTGGAAGACGGCCTGGCCGCCACCCTGGGCCTGCAGCTGGGCGACAGGCTGCGCTTCGACATCGCCGGCATCCAGCGCGAAGGCCGCATCACCAGCTTGCGCAAGGTCGACTGGGGGTCGATGCGGGTGAACTTCTTCGTGATGTTTCCGGTGGCGCGCATGGACGATGTGCCGCTGTCCTACATCAGCGCCTTCCATGCGCCCAATGACCAGCCGGGCTTTGACCGTGCCCTGGCGCGGCAGTTTCCCAACCTGACCAATGTCGACCTGTCGGCCAGCCTGGCGCAGGTGCAGAAGGTGCTGGACCAGGTGATCCGCGCGGTGGAATTCCTCTTCGGCTTCACGCTGGCGGCGGGGCTGGTGGTGCTGTTTGCCGCCGTCAGTGCCACCCGCGAGAGCCGCGCCCGTGAATACGCGGTGATGCGCGCGGTGGGGGCCGGCAGCCGCTTGCTGCGCCAGGTGCAGCGGGCCGAGCTGCTGGGCGTGGGCGCGCTGGCCGGGGTGCTGGCTGCGGTGGCGGCGCTGGTGGTGGGCGGTGTGCTGGCGCGCCAGGTCTTCGAGTTCAGCTGGTCGCCGTCCCCCTGGGTGCCGCTGTTGGGCGCTGCGGCCGGTGCGCTGCTGGCGCTGGGCGCCGGCTGGTGGGGCCTGCGTGATGTGCTGCGCCGGCCGGTGATGGACACCCTGCGCCGCGCCAGCGACTGAGCGGCGCTGTGGTCCGACGCAGCTGCACCCCGCCGGCTGGCGGGGTGCGCAGGGTGGCTGCCGATCAGCCGATCAACCGATCAGCCGGTCAGCCTGTCCGCCGCTTAAAAGCTTTCCCAGTCGTCGTTGGACGGCGGGTTCACCGGGCGTGAAGTCTGCTGGGCCTGGCTGATCGCCGCTTGCGCGGCCTCGGGCGGGCGGGCGGGCGCCGCCGGTCGCGCCGCCGGCTTGGCTGGCTTGAAGGTGGCGGCTGCCGGGCGGGCCGGCGCGGGCTTGAATGCCACGCTGGCCGCCCGGGCTGCCGGTGCAAACACGGCCGCCGTGTCCGCCGTGACAGCCACACCACCGCTGCCCGACAGGCGGAACACCTGCATCGACTGCGTCAGCCGCTGGGCCTGGTCCTTCAGGCTTTCGGCGGCGGCGGCGCTTTCTTCGACCAGGGCGGCGTTCTGCTGGGTCATCTGGTCGAGGTCGGCCACCGCGCCGTTGACCTGGCCGATGCCCTGGCTCTGCTCGGCGGCGGCGGCGGTGATCTCGCCGATCACGTCGGTCACACGCTGCACGCTGGCCACGATCTCGCCCATGGTGCTGCCGGCGTCCTGCACCAGGCGGGCGCCGGTCTCGACCTTCTCGACGCTGGTGCCGATCAGGGTCTTGATCTCGCGTGCCGCCTCGGCGCTGCGCTGGGCCAGGCTGCGCACCTCGCTGGCCACCACCGCAAAGCCGCGGCCCTGTTCGCCGGCGCGGGCGGCTTCGACCGCAGCGTTCAGCGCCAGGATGTTGGTCTGGAAGGCGATGCCGTCGATGGTGCCGATGATGTCGGCGATGCGCTTGGACGAGGTGTTGATCTCGTCCATGGTGCTGCACCACCTGGCTGACGACGTCGCCGCCGCGCTGGGCCACGGTCTGGGCGCTGGCGGCCAGCTGGTTGGCCTGCGCTGCGGCGTCGGCGCTCTGGCGCACGTTGGCGGTCAGCTGTTGCAGGCTGCTGGCGGTCTGCTGCAGGTTGCTGGCGGTCTCTTCGGTGCGGTGGCTCAGGTCGACGTTGCCGCTGGCCACCTCGGTGCTGGCCACCTGGATCGATTCAGCCGATTGCCGCACCTGGCCCACGATGCCGCGCAGTGCGTCCCGCATGGCCGCCAGGGCGCGCTGCACCATGCCGATCTCGTCGGTGCGGCCGGTGTCGATGTCGACGTCCAAGTCGCCGTCGCCGATGCGCCGGGCCACATCCACCAGCCGGTCCATTGGGCCGCAGATGGCGCGCACGGTGATCGCGGTGGTGACCACCAGCAGCGCCAGCATCAGCGCCAGGGCACCCAGCATCGCCCACTCGGTGCGCAAGCGTTCGGCACCCGCCTGGTCGCGGGCCGCTGCAGACTGCGCACGCTGCAGTTCCACATAGGCTTGCTGCGAGGCCAGATAGGTGGTGACCGCCGGTTGCACCTTGTCGTCGAGCAAGGCCTTGGCGGCGGCCAGGTCCCCGCCTGACTTGGCCTGCATGGCCGCGTCGCGGGCGCCGATGTAGGCCTTGCGTGCCTCGGCAATGCGGTCCAGTGCGGCGCGCTCTTGCGGGCCGCTGGCGGCCGCATCCACCCGTTTCTGGATCTCGCTGATGCGGGCCGATGTCTCGGTGATCTCGGGCTTCATGGCGGCGTCCAGCGCCGGGTTGTTGCCGATCAGGCTGGCCACCACGCGCACCACGTTGGACTGGGTCAGGCCGCGCCAGGCGGCGGCGTCGTAGAGCTTGCTTTCACTGACCTGCAGGGTCTCGGCGGTCGCCTGGATCTGCCCGGTGGTGCGCACGGCCATGGTGGTGCCGACGCCGATCAGCAAGGCGGTGATGGCGAGGGTGGGCAGCCACAGTCGGCTTGCAATCTTGATGTGCATGGTGGTTTGTTCCATTCAATGCGGCAGGCGCAGGGCGCCAGCGCGGGTCAATCCGACAGGCTGTCCATCAGGCCCATGTCGCTGCTGCCCATCAGGGCTTCGATGTCCATCAGGATCAGCATGCGGTCGGCCACGCTGCCGATGCCGGTGATGAAGCCGGCGTCGATGCTGGCGTTGAGCTGCGGCGCCGGGCGGATGGCCTCGCCGGCCAGTTCCAGCACGTCGGAGACTGAGTCAACCACCGCGCCCACCACCCGGCCGCGCACGTTCAGCACGATGACCACGGTGAAGTGGTTGTACTCGGCGCTGTCACAGCCCAGCTTCAGGCGCAGGTCGACGATGGGCACGATCACGCCGCGCAGGTTGACCACGCCCTTCAGGAAGGCCGGGGCATTGGCGATGCGGGTGGGTTGCTCGTAGGAGCGGATCTCCTGCACCCGCAGGATGTCGATGCCGTATTCCTCGGCGCCCAGGCGGAAGGTGAGGTATTCGCCATGCGCCGCCTGGTGGCCGGTGCTGCGGCTGCCAGCGGCCTGGATGGCGCGGTTGGTTTCGTGGCGCGCCACCTGGGCGGCGTCGGTGATCATGTCCATGGTGGTGCTGGCTCCGGTGGGGCTGGAAAAGGGGCGGCGCTGTGCCGTCACTGGGTTATCGGTCTGGCGTGTCCGGGCTTGAGCGGTGGCCACTGCTGCGGCTGGCGCTGGCCCGGGTGTTCAGGCGCTGATGCGAAAGCGGGCCACTGCATCGCTCAGCGTGCGGGCTTGCTGGCTGAGCTGGTCGGCGGCGCTGGCGCTTTGCTCGACCAGGGCAGCGTTCTGCTGCGTCATGTCGTCCAGGTCGCCCACTGCACTGCTGACCTGGCCGATGCCGCCGCTCTGTTCAGCGGCGGCGGTCGAGATCTCGCCGATCACGCTGGTGACGCGCTCGACGCTGGCAACGATCTCGTCCATGGTCTGGCCGGCGGCCTGCACCAGCCGTGTGCCAGCGTCCACCTTGTCGACGCTGTTGCCGATCAAGGCCTTGATTTCGCGGGCGGCTTCTGCGCTGCGCTGGGCCAGGCTGCGTACTTCGCTGGCCACCACGGCAAAACCGCGCCCCTGTTCGCCGGCACGTGCGGCTTCCACGGCGGCATTGAGCGCCAGGATGTTGGTCTGAAAGGCGATGCCGTCGATGGTGCCGATGATGTCGCCGATGCGCCTGGACGCACCATTGATCTCGTCCATGGTGCTGACCACCTGGCTGACCACCTCGCCGCCGCGGCGCGCCACGCTGGCGGCTGAGGTGGCCAGGCTGCTGGCCTGGCTGGCGGCATCAGCGGTCTGGCGCACCGCACTGGTCAATTGCACCAGCGACGACGAGGCCTGCTGCAGGCTGCCGGCGGTCTGTTCGGTGCGGCCGGACAGGTCCTGGTTGCCGCTGGCGATCTCGGCCGACGCACCGGCAATGTGCTGGGCCACCTGCTGCACCGTCTGCATGGACGTGCGCAACTGCCCGGTCATGTGGGCCAGCGCCCGCTGCAGATCGCCGATCTCGTCAGGGCGGTCGGTGGCGGCGGCGGCGGCCAGGTCACCCTGGGCCACAGTTTCGGCCACTTGGCGGGCCTGTTGCACCGCCGCCATCACCCGCCGCAGCATCAGCAGGCACAACCCCAGCGTGATGCCGGTGGCCAGCAGGCTGGCGGCCAGCACGGCCAGAGACTGCTGCTGGGCGCGCTGGGTCGACGCAGCCGCCACCTGGTTGGCCGTCTTGCCCATCTCGCTGACGATGGTGGCCATGGCCGCGCTGGCCAGCTGGAAGCTGGCGTCGGCGTTTTGCATCGCCGCCACGCCGGTGTTGGGGTCGACCGAGGCCATGTCCAGCGCGTTGTCGGCCTGCTTGCCATAGGCCACCAGGGCCTGGCTGACTTGCGTGACCTGCGCCGGCAGCTGGCCGGTCTCGGCGGCGGGCACCGCCGCGCCTTGGGCGGTCTGCACGATGGTCTCGACCTGGCCCTTGAGGTGGCGGCGCACGCCGGCCACAGCGGCCTCGTCCAGCGATTCCATCAGCGCCAGGTTGCGGTAGACGCTGGCGTGCAGCAGACCCATCTGTTCGCGGGCCTGGGCGATGCCGCGCAGCGCGTCCAGATTGGCGTGGAAGGCGGCGGCGGTGTTGCTGGCCTCGCGCGCTGCCAGCACCGTGTTCACAGCTGCCCCCGACATGGCAATCAACCCGGTCATCAGCGGGGCCAGCAGCAGCTTGGTTCCGAGTTTCATATGGGAATCCCCTTCACTGGACCGGCAAGGCGACAGGCATCACTTGTAGATGCCGCCGCAGACCACCGCGTCGTCGAGCTTTTCGCAGTACATCTGCTTGGGCTCGATCTTCTTGCTCACCGGATTGGTGAACTTGTAGTCCTGCCAGAAGCTGCCCTTGCTCTGCGCCAGTTCCACCCGCTCCTTGCACAAAGGGCTTGCCGTCAACGTCTTTGAGCTCGATCAGGTTCTTGCCCACCATCTTGCTGTTGGCGCCATGCGCACGCACCGTGCCGTCCAGGCCGTAGACCACCAGATACAGGTCACGGTCGATGAACTGGCCTTCCTTGTTGCTGACTTCGGCGTAGCCCTTGTCCTTGCCCTGGGCCTTGATGAAGGCGACGCCCTTCTTGACTGCAGCCAAGGCGTCGTCCTTGGTGGCGTTGCCTTCTTTGGCCAGTAACGGCGCGCTGGTGCCGAGTGACAGCGCCAGGGCCAGCGCGATGCGGCGCAAGAGGTGGGTGGTGTGCATGGGTTGGCTCCTTGGCCGTCAGGGTGTTGGGGTGGGTCCGGTGTATCCGGGGAACAAGGGGGCAGGTCGCTTGCAGAACGGACTGCCTGCCAACTGTGGCCAGGCGCCAGGCGCAGCCTGCCGCTGCGCTGGGACTGCGCTTGAACTTCAACTTCAACTTCAACTTCAACTTCACTTGTGCCACTGCGGTCAGCGGCGCCCAAGGCCAAGGCTTGTCAGGCGCTTGGCTAGGCAGGGACGGCGGGTCACCAGGGCTTGGGCGCAGGGCCCGCCACCCAGTGCAAACTCAATGCCGGGTGCGCCGCACCAGGGTGCCGACATCCAGGATCAGTGCCACACGGCCGTCACCCATGATGGTGGCGCCGGACACATCGGGCACCTTGCGGTAATTGGCTTCGAGGTTCTTGACCACCACCTGCTGCTGGCCCAGCAGTTCGTCGACCAGCAGGGCCACGCGCTGGCCTTCGGCTTCGACCACCACCATGATGTTGCTGGCGTTCTCGAAGTCGAAGCGCGGCACCTCGAACACCTTCTCCAGGTCGATGACCGGCATGTATTCCTTGCGCACCTCGACCACGCGGCCGGTGCCACCGATGGTCTTGACCATGCCGGGCTTGACCTGGAACGACTCGACCACGCTGCCCAGCGGCAGGATGTAGCACTCGTCGCCCACGCCCACGCTCATGCCGTCCATGATGGCCAGGGTCAGCGGCAGCCGCACCTTGACGCTCATGCCGTAGCCCTCGGCGCTGTCGATGTCGACCGTGCCGCCCAGGGCGGTGATGTTCTTCTTGACCACGTCCATGCCCACACCGCGGCCGGAGACATCGGTCACCACCTCGGCGGTGCTGAAGCCGGGCGCGAAGATCAGGTTCCAGACCTCGTTGTCGGTCATGGAATCCGGCGCGTCGATGCCTTTTTCGCGCGCCTTCTGGATCAGCTTGTTGCGGTTCAGGCCCTTGCCGTCGTCCCGCACCTCGATGACGATGCTGCCGCCCTGGTGGCTGGCCACCAGCGTCAGCGTGCCATGCTCGGGCTTGCCCTTGGCCAGGCGCTCGGCCGGCAGTTCGATGCCGTGGTCGCAGCTGTTGCGCACCAGGTGGGTCAGCGGGTCGGTGATCTTCTCGACCATGCCCTTGTCGAGTTCGGTGCTTTCGCCCAGGGTGACCAGCTCCACCTTCTTGCCCAGCCTGGCGGCCAGGTCGCGCAGCATGCGCGGAAAGCGGTTGAACACCATCGACATCGGAATCATCCGGATCGACATCACGGCTTCCTGCAGGTCGCGGGTGTTGCGCTCCAGGTCGGCCAGGCCGCTGCTCATCTGCTGGTTCAGGCCGGCATCCATGCTCTTGCTGTTCTGCGCCAGCATGGCCTGGGTGATGACCAACTCGCCCACCAGGTTGATCAGCTGGTCGACCTTTTCCACCGACACCCGCAGCGTGGCCGATTCCGGCGCGGCAGCGGCCTTGGCTTCGGCCTTGGCAGCTTGCGGGCGGGCAGCGGCCGGCTCGGCCGCTGCACTGCCAGCCGCCGCACTGCCAGCCGCTGCGGCGGCGTCGGGGGGCTGCTGCCGGGCGCACCGGGTGCTGCATCGAAGAAGCCATAGCTCGGGTCGCTGTCGGGCACGGCGGCCACTTGCGGTGCGCCGGGGGCACCGGCATAGAAGCCATAGCCTGGCGTCATCGGCTGCAGGTTCACCGCCTCGCGCGGCACATGGAAGGTGAACAGGTCCAGCAGGTCGTTGTCGCTGGTGGTGGTGGTGACCTTGAAGCGGCGCATGCCATCGGCAGCGCGGCCGGCGTCCAGCGGCTCGATCTGGCCCAGGCCGGCGATCTCCTGGAACAGCTCGACCAGGCTGTCGGCCAGGCTGGGGTCGGCCAGGGTGCCCACGGTCATTTCCAGCACCCGTGGGCCTGCAACCGCCGGGGCGGCTGCCGCTGCGGCGGCCGACGGTGCAGCAGCTGCGGCGGCAGCAGCGGCGTGCCGGTGCGGCGGCCAGCGCGGGCGCTGCGGTGTCGACCTGGCCGCCGGCGCACAAGGTCTTGATGGTGTGCAGCAGTTCGGTGGTGTCGGGCACGCTGTCGCCGGTGCCCTGGTGGCGCGCCAGCAAGGCGGTCAGCGCGTCGCCGGCGGCCAGCAGCACATCCACCATCTGGGTGGTGGGCGCCAGCTCATGGCGGCGCAGCTTGTCCAGCAGGGCTTCCATCTGGTGGGTCAGCTCGGCCACGTCGCTGAAGCCGAAGGTGGCGGCACCGCCCTTGACCGAGTGCGCGCAGCGGAAGATGGCATTGAGCTCTTCGTCGTCGGCGGCCTGCACGTCCAGCGCCGAGCAGCATCTGCTCCATCGACTGCAGGTTCTCGCCGGCCTCTTCGAAAAAGACCTGGAAAAACTGGCTCAGGTCGATGCCGGCGTTGGCGCTGGCGCTGTCTTTGCTCATCTCAGCCATGGCTGGAAATCTCCGGAAAAATGGGGTCGCTGGCAGCGCAGGGCCTGCGGCTGCCGCTGGGGCCGGGTCAGCGGATGACCTTGCCGATCACCTCGATCAGCTTGGCTGGGTCGAAGGGCTTGACCAGCCAGCCGGTGGCGCCGGCAGCGCGGCCCGCCATCTTCATCTGGTCGCTCGACTCGGTGGTCAGGATCAGGATCGGCGTGGCCTTGAACTTCGGGTTCTCGCGCAGCTTCTTGGTCAGGCTGATGCCGTCCATGCGCGGCATGTTCTGGTCGGTCAGCACCAGGCTGAAATCGCGCTGGCCGGCCTTTTCCCAGGCGTCCTGCCCGTCCACTGCCTCGACGACATTGAAACCTGCGTTCTTCAAGGTGAACGAAACCATCTGGCGCATCGAGGCGGAATCGTCGACGGCAAGGATTGAGTGCATCGTTATCTCCGGGAAACTAGTGTGTTTTCGGACTGATTTCCAAAAACTTGAAGCATGGCGGTCAGAACAGCTCGACCGAGCCGGCGTCCATTTCGTCCTGCGTGACGGGGTTGGGCCGCAGCGGTGCGTCTTCAACCACGGCCTCGCCGTCGCCGTCATCGCCCATCACGTCGCGGGCCAGCTGGTCGGCGCAGTGGCGCAGCCGGCGCTGGGTGTGCTCGAGCAGCTGCGAGGCCATGTCCTGGAACTGCAGCGCCGTGACGGCGCCGGCCAGGTGCTGCATGGTCGTGTGCAGATGGGTCTCCGGCAGCTCCGGGTGCTGCGCGGCGGCCCGCGACAGCTGCTGGATCTGGGCCGTGGCGCCGTAGAAATGGCCCATCAGGGTCTCGGTGGCGTCGCTCAGCAGGCGCTGCAGGCGCTGCAGGTCGTTGCCGGCCACCATCAGGCTGTCCTGCAGATCGGCGGCCGTCAGCAGCTGCAGCTGCAGCCCCGGCGGCCCTTCGTGCCCGGCCAGCGCCGGGGTCTGTTCATCTATGCGCATCGTCACTCCGCAGGAGGGGGTGGGTGGCCATGCGCCAAACTGGACACAGGCATGGGCTTGTTTCGGCCCGCCAGCGCCGAAGTTGAGGGCCGCTTGCGTGGGCGGCAGCAATCCAGGCCCGCGCCGGGCGGGGGGCGCGCATGCTTTGCCATACTCCCGCCATGGTTTCACCCTCTACCCACCGCAGCCCGAGCCGGCCGCTGCGCGTGCTGCACCTCGAAGACAGCGAGCCCGACCATGAGCTGGCGCTGCTGCACCTGCTGCGTGCCGGCCTGCGGGTGGACACCGAGCGGGTCGACACCGAAGCCGCCCTGCGCGACGCGCTGGCGACACAAGACTGGGACGTGGTGCTGTCCGACTTCAACCTGCCGGGCTTCAATGGCCTGCGGGCGCAGGACATCCTGCGTGAGAGCGGCAAGGACCTGCCCTTCATCCTGGTGTCGGGCGAGATTGGCGAAGACACCGCCGTGGCCGCCATGCGCAACGGCGCGGCCGACTACCTGCTGAAGAACAACCTGTCGCGCCTGGCGCCGGCGGTGGAGCATGCGATTGCCGCGCAGCGTGACCGCCTGGCCCGGGCCCGGGCCGACCGCGAGCTGGCCGCCAGCCGCCAGCGCCTGTCGGAGCTGGCCCAGCACCTGCAGACCAGCGTGGAGATGGAGCGCGCCGCGATCGCCCGCGAAATCCATGACGATGTGGGCGGCAGCCTCACCGCCATCCAGTTCGACCTGGCCTGGATCGGCCGCCATGCGGCAGCCGGTGACGTGCCGCCAGCCGAGGTGCAGCAGCGTGTGCTGAGCGCGCTGGACACCGTGCAGCACGCCATCGAGGCCAGCCAGCGCATCATGCACAACCTGCGCCCGGCCATCCTGGAGCAGGGCCTGGTGGCCGCGCTGCAGTGGATGGCCGCCCAGTTCGAGAAGCGCAACGGCACTGGCCTGCCTGTTCCGCACCAGCCATGAGAGCATGCAGCTGCCCGCCGGCGTGCCGCTGGTGGCCTACCGTTTTGCGCAGGAGGCGCTCACCAATGTCAGCAAGCATGCCCAGGCCACGCGGGTGATGATCGATCTGTCGATGAGCCGCGGCGTGCTGAGCCTGGAAGTCAGCGACAACGGCCTGCGGCCTGAGCCAGGACGACCTGGCCAAGACCCGCAGCTTCGGCCTGCGCGGCCTGCACGAGCGCGCCACCACCGTCGGCGGCTGGGTCGACATCAGCAGCGACGCAGGCGGCACGGTGCTGATGCTGTCGGTGCCGATGCGCCAGGGCGGTGGCAGCACCGGCCAGGCCGATTTCGACCAGGACGACGACCACGATCCCACCGGCTGGGGCACCTCATGATTTCAGTGATCCTCTGTGACGACCATGCGCTGATCCGGCGCGGCATCCGCGACACCCTGGCCGACGCGCCCGACATCCAGGTGGTGGGCGAGGCCGGCGACTACGGCGAGCTGCGCGGCCTGCTGCACAGCCTGCGTGCGCCGGCCAGCGGCCGCGCCGCCGGCTGCGACGTGCTGGTGCTCGACATCAACCTGCCCGGACGCAGCGGGCTGGACGTGATGCATGCCCTGAAGGACGAGGGCAGCGCGGTGAAGGTGCTGGTGGTCAGCATGTACCCCGAAGACCAGTACGCCATCCGCGCGCTGCGGGCCGGCGCCTACGGCTATGTCAACAAGGGCGGCGACCCGCAGCTGATCGTGCAGGCGGTGCGCACCGTGGCCCAGGGCCGCAAGTACGTGACGCCCGAGATCGCGCAGATGCTGGTCGAGAGCCTGACGACGCCCACCCATGAAAACGCCCACGACAAGCTGAGCGACCGCGAATTGCAGACCCTGGTGATGATCGCCTCGGGCAAGCGCCTGAGCGACATCGCCGAGGAGCTGACCCTGTCGCCCAAGACCGTCAGCGTCTACCGCGCCCGGGTGCTGGAGAAGCTGGCGCTGCAGAACAACGCCGAACTGACGGTCTACGCCATCCGCAACGGCTTGGTGGGAGAGTAGGGCGGCTTGGGGCTCTGGGCTGCCGCTGGAGTGTTGTTGTTTGCCGCCTTGCCCGGGCGTCGCCGGTGCGTTGCAGCCCGCCGGGTCCCGCCCCGGCTGGCGGCTAGCCTTTCTTGTCCGGCGCCAAGAAAGGCTGTCCAAAGAAACGCCTGCCAAACTGGGCGTACACCACCGCGTGCTTGCAACGGACCGGGCGCTGCGCCTCGCCTGTCCGGCTCGAACACCTTGCTATAGAAGACCGCAGTCGCTCGGGCGCCCCCGGTCAGGCTGCAGCAGACCCGCCAGCTGAACGCTTGCCGCATGCGCATGCTGCCCAGCCGGCGGTCTGCGCCTCGCAGCCCTGACCGGGGTGGCACGGCCGTGGAATGTGCCGCACTGCTTCCGGCGACGCTGTTCGAGCCGGACAGGCGAGGCGCAGCGTCTGGGTCTCGACAAGCACTGGGTGTCGATCGCGCAGTTTGGAAAGCGCGTTTTGGGCCAGCCTTTTGGCGCGACAAAAGGCTGGTCGCCTGCCGGGGCGAGACCCGGCGCGCTGCACCGCACCGGCGAAGCCTTCGGAAAACCGCGTCAGAACCAGGGCAGCTCAGAGCCCCAAGCCGCCTATTGAAACTGCTCGATCAAGCGCTGCAGTGCCATGCTGAAGGGTTGCTCCATCAATGGCAGGGTGAGCAGCATGCCGATCAGGCCGACCGAGACCGTGATCGGGAAGCCCACCGAAAACACGCTGATCTGCGGCGCCACGCGGGACACCACGCCCAGCACCAGGTTGACGAACAGCAGCATGCCCACCAGCGGCAACGCAATCCACAGCCCCAGCGTGAAGACCTCGGCGCCCCAGCGCTGCGGCTGCAGCTGCTGCAAGAAGGCCATCGGTGTGTCGCCGACCTGGAACACGTCGAAGCTGCGCACCAGGGCCTGGATCAGCATCAGGTGGCCATTGCCCAGCACGAACAGAAACGCCACCAGCGTGCCGAACAGCCGGCTGCTGGCCGTGCCCTGGCTGGCGGTGGCGGGGTCGAAGAAACCGGCGAAGTTCAGGCCCATCTGCAGGCCGATCAGCTCGCCGCCCATTTCCACCGCGGCAAACACCAGCCGCACCGCAAAGCCCATGGTCACGCCCACCAGCACCTGCTGCGCCACCACCATGAAGGCCATCGGCGCATCCAGCGGCACCACCACAAAGGCCGGCAGGCTGGGTTGGGCAGCCAGCGCGATGAAGGCAGCCAGCCCAATCTTCACCCGCATCGGCACCGCCCGTTGACTGAACACCGGCAGCGTGGCCAGCAGTGCCAGCGCCCGCAGAAAGGGCCACAGCAGCGGGGTGATCCAGGTCAGGACCTGGACTTCGCTGAGCTTGAGCATGGGGTGGTGGGCGCTCAGCCCACGACAGTGGGAATGGCCAGCAAAGTGCGCTGGATGTACTCGACCAGCATGGTCAGCATCCAGGGCCCGGCCATGGCCAGCACTGCCACTGCCGCCACCACCTTGGGCACAAAGCTCAGCGTGGTCTCGTTGATCTGCGTGGCGGCCTGGAACACGCTGACGACCAGGCCGACCACCAGCACCGACATCAGGATGGGGGCCGAGACCAGCAGCAGCATGTACAGGCCCTGCTGGCCCAGGTGGAAGGCTTGTTGACTGTCCATGGTGACTTGCGCCTGCAGGCGCCTGCGGCGTCGCCCCCGGAGGGGAACGATTGCCTGGGGGCGGCCCGGTGGCGTACCTTTTTGTCTAAGTTGCGAATGAAGCGGCCAAGGAACCCAGCAACAGGTTCCAGCCGTCGGCCAATACAAACAGCATCAGCTTGAAGGGCAGGCTGACCAGCACCGGGCTCAGCATCATCATGCCCAGGCTCATCAGCACGCTGGCCACGATCATGTCGATGATCAGGAAGGGGATGAAGATCATGAAGCCGATCTGGAAGGCGCTTTTCAGCTCACTGGCGACAAAGGCCGGCACGATCACCATGAACGGCATCTGCTCGGGCTTGATGTCGGCGGGCAGCTTGGCCAGCTTGGCGAACAAGGCCATGTCGCTGTGGCGTGTCTGCTTGAGCATGAAGGCGCGCATCGGCTTGCCTGCACGGTCGACCGCCTCGGTGAATTCGATCTGCTGGGCCGAATATGGCAGCCAGGCGTCCTGGTAGACCTTGTCCAGCGTGGGCGACATCACGAAGAAGGTGAGGAACAAGCTCAGCCCGATGATCACCTGGTTGGGCGGTGCGGCCTGGGTGCCCAGCGCCTGGCGCAGCAGGCTGAGCACGATGACGATGCGGGTGAAGCCGGTCATCATCAGCACCACCGCCGGCAAAAAGGTGAGGGCGGTGAAGAACAGCAGGGTCTGGATCGGCACCGAATAGGCGGTGCCGCCACCGACCTGGCCCACCAGCAGCGGCAGGCCGGGTGCGCTGCTGGCCGATTGCGCTAAAGCCGCGCCGGAAACTGCCGACAACAACGTGACAGCCAGCAACGGGCCGGCCCGGCGCAATGGGCGCCAAAGCGTGGGTGCCCAGGTCAGCGGCCATCGCGCGGCCCCGGTTTTTGCTGGCGTTGCAGCAACTGCGCAAACACCGAGCCGGCGTTGGCGGCCGCCGGCGGCGGCTCGGCCTGCGGCGGCAGGCTGTGCAAGGTGCTGATGCCGGCCGGCGAGATGCCCAGCACCAGCCAGCGCCGGTCCTCGCCCTGGCCGACTTCCACCGTCACCAGCCGCTGGTTGGGCGACAGCGGCAAGGCGCCGACCAGGCGCATCGGCGCACCGGTGGCGCTGCCGCCCAGCGGCGTGCGCTTGAGCAGCCACAGGGCAGCTGGGATCAGCGCCAGGATCAGCACAAAGGCCGCCACTGGGCCGATGAAGTCGGCGGTGTTCATGGTCTGCGCTTCCATCGCGGGTCGGCGTCGCAAGGGCCGAGCGGCAGCCGCGGCGCCGGCTTTGCCGGGCCGCTGGGTGCGCCCCCCCGGGGGGGAGTGCCGCAGGCGCTTCGGGGGGGGGTCATGTCCGGCTGAGGCGGCGCATGCGCTCGCTGGGGGTGACGATGTCGGTCAGGCGGATGCCGAACTTGTCATTGACCACCACCACCTCGCCCTGGGCGATCAGGTAGCCGTTGACCAGCACGTCCATCGGCTCGCCGGCCAGGGCTTCCAGTTCCACCACCGAGCCCTGGGCCAGCTGCAGGATGTGCTTGATCGGGATGCGCGTGCGCCCCAGCTCCACGGTCAACTGCACCGGGATGTCCAGGATCATGTTCAGGTCGTTGCCCGGGGCGATGGTGCCCGGCGGTGTCGACGCGAAATTGGTGAACTGCGCAGCCTGCACCGCGCCCAGCGGGTCGGTCACCTCGCTGGCGGTCTCGTTCCTGCCGCCCGCTGCGGGCTTGCTCTCGTCCAGCGCGGCCGCCCATTCAGCGGCCATGCGGTCTTCTTCGGACATGCCGGCGGTGTCGTCACTCATTGTCTGCTCCCAGCCAGCCCGGGTCGGCGCTGGTCAACATGCGGTCGATCTTGATGGCGTTGCGGCCGCTGCTGGTGCCGTAGTGGCAGTCGAACAGCGGCACGCCGTCCACCTTGGCCTGGATCATCGGCAGCAGGTCCAGCTCGATGAAGTCGCCCGGCTTGAAGCCCAGCACCTGCTCCACCGTCACCTGGGCGGTGGCCAGCTCGGCCACCAAGGGCACGTCGGCGCTCTGGATCTGGGTGCGCAGCAGCTTGATCCAGCGCCGGTCGGGCTCGGCGTCACCCTGCATCGCCGAATACAGCACATCGCGGATCGGCTCCAGCGTGCTGTAGGGGATGCAGAAATGCACTGTGCCGGTGGTGTCGCCGACCTCGAGCGTGAAGCTGGTGGCCACCACCACCTCGCTGGGCGTGGCCACGTTGCAGAACTGGGGCTGCATCTCGCTGCGCTGGTATTCCAGCTCGACCGGGTAGATGCCGGCCCAGGCCTTGCGGTACTCGGTGATGATGACGTCGACCAGGCGCTCGATCACACGCTGCTCGGTGGCCGAGAAATCGCGCCCTTCGATGCGGGTGTGGTACTTGCCGTTGCCGCCGTAGAGCGCGTCGATCACCGCGAACACCAGCGACGGGTCACACACGATCAGCCCGCTGCCACGCAGCGGCTTGACGCTGACGATGTTGAAGTTGGTGGGCACCACGATCTCGCGCAGGAAGGCGCTGTACTTGATGACCTTGGCCCCGCCGATCGACACCTCGGGGCTCTTGCGGATCAGGTTGAACAGCCCCAGGCGGATGTTGCGGGCGAAGCGCTCGCCGATGATCTCCATCGTGGGCATGCGCCCACGCACGATGCGTTCCTGGCTCGCGATGTTGTAGTCGCGGATGCCTTCGGTCTTGACCTCTTCGGACTCGAGCTTCTGGCTTTCGCCCGTGATGCCCTGGAGCAGTGCATCGACCTCGTCCTGGGACAGGATCTGCTGGTTCATGGATGCACACGCGCTGGCGTTCCAGACCTGGCGCAGCGGCGCCAGCCGCTGCCGCCAAGCTCGAGCGGCCGCCGCAGATTCGGCATGGCCGGGCCGCTGGGGGCGCCCCCTTGGAGGGGGACGCCAAAGGCACTGCGGGCGGAGGCCACTTACTGCACGATGAAGTTCGAGAAGAACACTGCCGTCACCGGCAGGGCCGGAGGCGCAGGCTTTTTCTTCTTCTTCTTTTTCTTGGGCGGGGGCGCTTCTTCATCGGCAGCGGCCTCGTCCAGTTCCTCGTCGTCGTCGATCTCGTAGCCCAGCGGGCGCACGGTGGCGTACAGGATCGACTTGGCCAGCTTGTCCTTGCCGTCGCGGGTGAGCAACTCGGCGGCGGTCTTGTGCGACAGCACCATCAGGATGTTGTTGCGGATGGCCGGCATGTAGAGCTTGATCTGTTCACCGGTCTTGGCGTCGTCGATCTCCAGCGTCACGCCGATCTGGGCATAGCGCTCGCTCTCCTTGTCGGCCAGGTTGACGGTGAACGGGTCCAGCGGCACGAACACCGGCGGCAGGGCCGGGTCGCGCTTGGGCTTGGCCTTCGCCACCGGTTGGTGGACTTCGGCCTTGCCGCCCTCAGCACCGTCTTCGTCGCCTTCGGCCGGCTTCTTCTTCATCAGAAAAAACGCGGCGCCGCCACCGCCCAGCACCACCAGCAGGGCGGCGGCAATGATGATGATCAGCTTTTTCTTGCCGCCCTTGGCGGGTGGGGCGGCATCGGCTGCGGCGGCGGGTGCGGCGGACATGGTGCTTCTCCAGGACATGCCGGTTGGCCGGCAGGGCAGGGCGCCGCACCGTCACCCGGCATGGCATCCCTCTCGACCGATTATTCGGACGGCAGGCCTGCGGCGATGCGGCAAACAGCGGGGCAAAGCGCCGTGTAATGCGGTCTGGCTGGCGTGCGGGCCGCCCCGCCGGACCGGGCTGGGCGGGCACTGGCGCGGCGGCCCGCCGGCAGGCAGCCGTCGCGGTTGGCGGTTCAAGCGCCCCGCGCCTGCGCAGGCGATCGCCGGTTCAGCCCGCCTGGCCGCCCGGCCGATCAGACCGATCAGGCCACCAGGTCGACCAGGCCGCGCTGGGTGCGCTGCAGGCCGGGCGCGGGCAGGTTGCTGCCGGCATTGGCCTCGCCATTGGCCTGGCGTGCCTGGCCGGGCTGGTTGGGTGTGTCTGCCTGGCCTTGGCGGCCTGGTGTCTGCTGGAACACGCCACCGCCGGCCAGGGTGAAGCCCGCGTCCTGCAGTGCGCCGGCCAGTGCCGGCAGCGAGTCCTCGATCACGGCCCGGGTGCCGGCCAGGTCGGCCTGGAAGTCCACCCGTGCGGCGCTGCCGTCCAGCACGATCTGCACCGTGATCGGCCCCATCTCGGCCGGGTTGAGTTGCAGGCGCGCCGTCTGCACGCCGTCGCGCAGCATCACGCTGACCTGGGTGCCCAGTGCGGCACCGAAGCCGGGGTCGTTCAGCGGCACCGCCACGCGGGCGTCCAGCGGCAGGGCTGGGCTGCTGCCAGCAATGGCCAGGCCCGGTCCGGCGCTCTGGGCCGCCTGCGGCAGGGCGTTGAAGCTGTTGGCCAGGTCGGCCACGGCCTCGCTGCGGGTGGCCACCTGGGCGCCTGTGTTGGCCGACGTGCCGGCCGCAAGGCCTGCACGGTCTGCCTGGGCCGCCGCAGCGGTGGCAGTGGCGGTGGCCGTGGCGGTGGCAGAAAACGGCACCGAGATCCCTGCCGACGGCGCCGGGCCGGCGGGTCTGCCGTCCGCCCCGGTGCTGGCCTCGTTGCCCGGCGGGCTGCTGTCTGCCGCAAACGCGGGCAGGCCGGTGGCGCTGCTGGCTGCAGCAGCGCGCGCAGCGGTGGTTGGAATGCTGGGGCTGGTGGCGGTGCCGGCCGCAGCCACGGCGCTGGCCGGTCCGGCTGCTGCTGTGTTGCCCGCCTCTGCCTGCAGGCGCGCATTGGCGTTGTCAGCCTGGGCGCCGGCGACCAGCGCGGGCACGCCGCTGGCTGGCCCGGTGCCGTCGGCGGGCAGGTCAGTGGCGCTGCCGGCGGTGGCGGCACTGCGGGTGTTGGACGCGCGCAGGCTGTCGTCGGTGGCCGCTGTGTCGCCGTTGCTGCGTGCCGTGTCGGCGGCGGGCATGGCGCTGCGGCCAGCGCTGCGCAGGTCGGCGTCGCGGCCTCGGCCGACGGGCTCGCCGGCGTTCCGGCCACCAGTGCGCAGGCTGGCCGCTGCCTGGGTACTGGGCAGGCTTTCTGCCGTGGCCAGGCTGGCGGCGCTGGCCGCCATGGTGGTGGCTGTGGCAGCGGCTGCAGCATTGGCTGCGGCGGCAGTTGCGCTGTTGGTCGACTGGATGGCGCCGGTGGCTGCGGCGCTTGCTGATTGGGCTGCTGGGTCACCACCCTCGGGCATGCCGTTCGCTGCCCCGGCGCTTGTGGCGCTTGGGGAGAGCGTCCTTGTGCCGGTGGTGGCGCCGCTGTCTGTGCTGCCTGTGCTGCCTGCGCTGCCGCCAGCAGCAAGCGCTGGCGCCGCGCCCAGGCTGTCGTGCATGGCCGGCGCCAGGCGTGTGGCGTCGCCAGCGTCGCCCGACGGCAGACCAGCAGCTGCCGTCGCGGCCTGCGTGGCCGCCAACGCGGCTGCTTGCGTTGCTGCTGTGCTTGCCGACGCCGCGCCGGTGGCTGCCGTGCCTGATCGAGCCGCTGCGCCGGACGCTGTGCCCGGCAGCGCGCCGGGCATGGCCTGGCTGCCTGCTGCTGCCCGCTGGGCAGGCGGCACACCAGGCAGGCCAGCTGGCCCGCCTTGTCCATCCGCCAGTGGCAGGGCATCGGCCGTTGCCAGGCGGCGGCCTGCAGGTCCGCCCTGGACTGCCAGCAACTCGGTGGCCGCTCGGCCTGCACCTGCGGCAACACCGCCCGCAGCCGCGGTCGCGGCCGGCGCAGCCGCCGTGTCGGTGGCGGCGGTCGCAGCGGGTGCTGCTGCCGTGGCGCTTGGCAGCGGTGGTGCGGGCACCCCCGGTGCCGGCTGGGCGGTCTGGGCCAGCAGCGCCAGCGCGGCAGCGTCCTGTGTGCTGGCTTGGGTCTGGGCCAGGGCGGGCCGGGCATCGGTGGCCGCGTCGGACAAGTCTGCCGCTGCCTTGTGCTTGGCGCCTGCGCCGGCGGCGGTGTGCTGTGCCGGCAGGCCCATGGCTGCGGCGCGGCTGTTGAGCCGGTTGCGCGCCCATTGCGCGGTGCTGGGGTTGTTGGCGCCTGCGGTGGCTGTGCTGGCTGCCGCGGCATCGGCTTCGGCCCCGGCCGCAGCATCTGCAGTGGCAGCTGCGTTCGCACTGGCTGTTGCACCGACTGTCGCACCGACTGTCCCACCAGCGTTCACACCAGCGCCGGGCTGGTGTGGCGGGGCTGGCGGCTGGGCAGCCCTGCCCCTGGCCCGCTGCGTGCGGGTGCCTTCTGCCATGTCGCTGGCGGCGCTGCCTGTGGCTGCGCTGTCCTTGTCCAGCGCCGTGCTGGCCGGCTCGGCCGTGTCAGCTTTGGGTGCGGCCGCTGCTGCGCGCTGGGCGGCGCCGGCGTTCGGGCGGCTGCTGCGTTCGGCAGCGGGCTGCGGTGTCGTCTGGGGCGGGGGCAGGCGCACCCGCTCGACTGGCCGCGCGTTGGGGGCCACCGCCTGGTCAATGTCACGCAGCGCAGCCTGGCGCTCGCTCTGGCGCTGCATCAGCGTGGCGAAGTCGGCACCGCTGGCGCCGTTGTCACGCGCTGGGGACGCTGCCTCTGGCAGGGGCAGGTTGCCTGCAGTCAGCAGGGTGGGCATGGAGCTCAGCATGGACGGTCCTTCACAGAGGTGCAGATTCAGCCGGCCGGTGCGGCCAGCGGGTGTTGGCCGCGCTGGGCGCCGGCCGCACGTTGGGCAGCTTCGTCGGTGCTGCGCTGGTCACGCCGGTTGGCCATGGCCTGCAGTTCAGCCTGGCGCCGCTCGATCAGCTTGCGCACGGCAGCGACCCGCTGTTCACGCGCCAGCAGCAAGTTGCGCGCGGGTTGCAGCCGGTTGCCCAGGTGCTGGGTGTTGATCCGTTGGTGGTTGATGGCCTGGTCCAGCCGCTGGCCAAAGCCACGCTGGCAATGCAGCAACTCGACCGCGCCGGACGCCTGGAAGTGCGCCGTCCAGCGCTGGTCGTATTCGCCGCGGTAGCTGTGCAGGGCCTGGCCCTGCTGTTCGGCCCGGGCCACCAGGTCTTCTGCCTGGCGCAGGGCCAGCGCTGCGCTGTCGCGCTCGGATTCGGCGCGCTGCAGCAGGGTCTGCAGCAGGGCGATGGAGTTCAAGGACATGCTGGCCTCCCGTCGGCTGCAGGCGCCGCAGGCCAGCGCCCTGGGCCCGCAGGGCCTGGCCCTGGGCCGGAGCCGCATTGGGGGTGCTGGGTGTGGTGGGGCATGGTGTGTTGCAGCATGGTGTGTTGCAAGCGCTGGGTGCGGGCGGGCAGGCAAGCGGCCATCAAGCGGACATCACGCGTGCCAGCAGCGCCCGGCTTTGGGCCAGCGGTGCGCGGTCTTGCATGTCCTGCTGCAGCAGGTTCACCAGCTGCGGGTGCAGTTGCAGGGCCTGGTCCAGTTCAGCGTCGTGCCCGGGCTGGTAGGCGCCCAGCTGGATCAGGTCGCGGGCCTTGCCCACGCGGGCCAGCACGCCACGCGCCCGGCGCGCCAGCTCCACCTGCTCACGCGGGCTGACATTGCCCATCACCCGCGAGATCGATTTCTCCACGTCGATGGCCGGGTAGTGGCCCGCTTCGGCCAGCTCGCGGCTGAGCACGATGTGGCCGTCGAGAATGCCGCGGGCAGCGTCGGCGATCGGGTCTTGCTGGTCGTCGCCTTCGCTCAGCACGGTGTAGAAGGCGGTGATCGAGCCCACGCCATTGAGGCCGTTGCCCGAGCGTTCCACCAGCTGCGGCAGCTTGGCAAAGCAGCTGGGCGGGTAGCCCTTGGTGGCGGGCGGCTCGCCGATGGCCAGCGCGATCTCGCGCTGGGCCATGGCGTAGCGGGTCAGGCTGTCCATCAGCAGCAGCACATGGCGGCCCTGGTCGCGGAAGTGCTCGGCCACCGCCGTGGCATAGGTGGCGCCCTGCATGCGCACCAGCGGTGGTGCGTCGGCCGGTGCTGCCACCACCACGCTGCGGGCCAGGCCTTCTTCGCCCAGGATGTCCTCGATGAATTCCTTGACCTCGCGGCCGCGTTCGCCGATCAGGCCGACGACGATCACATCGGCCTCGGTGTAGCGGGCCATCATGCCCAGCAGCACGCTCTTGCCCACGCCGGTGCCGGCAAACAGGCCCAGGCGCTGGCCGCGGCCCACGGTGAGCAGGGCGTTGATGGCCCGCACACCGGTGTCCAGCGGGGTGCGCACCGGGTCGCGTTCCATGGCGTTGATCGGGCGGCGCACCATGGGCTCGTTGCGCACATGGGTCAGCGGGCCCAGCCGGTCCATGGGCTGGCCATGCGCGTCAACCACCCGGCCCAGCAGGCCGTCGCCCACCGCCAGGTGCAGGCCACGGTCTTCGCTGCGGCGCCACAAGGCGTTGTCGCGGCCCAGCAGGGGCGGCGCATGGCTGATGCCGCGCGGCGTGACCCGCGCGCCGCTGGACAGCCCGTGCACCTCGCCGGTGGGCATCAGGAAGGCGCGGTCGCCGTTGAAGCCCACCACCTCGGCCAGCACCGGCGGGCCGATGTCGCCGTGCACCGCGCAGACCGAGCCCACCGGTGCACGCACGCCGGCAGCTTCCAGCACCAGGCCGGTGACACGCACCAGGGTGCCATGGGTCTGCAGCGGTGCCTTGACAGCGGCATAGGCTTGCAGGTCGTCCAGGTAATGCGCCCAGCGCTGCAGGCGTGCGGATGGGGTGGATGGCGCCGGTGGCGACGGTGCGGCCGATGGCGACGATGGCGCCGGTTGCGCCGCTGGCGCGTCGGGCGGGGTGGGGGCGGTGTCCAGGTCAGCCAGGTTCATGCTTCTCCCCCGCTGGCCGGCCCGCTGGCGGCGCCGTCGTCCCATTCCACCCCGCTGCCCATGGCCTGGGTGGCCTGGGTCCAGCGGGTGGCCACCAGGGCGTCGATCACGCCGGCGTCGGTTTCCACCCGGCAGCCGCCGCGTGCCACCGCTGGGTGCGCCAGCAGCCGGGCGCCACGGGCAGCCAGCGCCTCTTCGCAGCCCTGTGCCACCAGGCTGTGGTCGTCGGGGTGCACCAGCACGGTGATGTGGCGGGCACTCATCAGCACCGCGTTGACGGCTTCCCGTGCGACCTGGGCCACCAGGGCCGGCCGCACGCTCAGTTCACTGCGCACCACCTGGCGCGCCAGCTCGCTGGCCACCCGGGCCACGCTGGTGGCCATGTCCTGCTCCAGCCGGCCCAGGTCGTCGTCCAGCGCCTGCAGCACGCGGGCCATCTGGCCGCTGGTCTGGCTGGCAAAACTTTCCTTGAAGCTCTCCAGCGCCACCAGGCCATCGCGGTAGCCGTCCTGGTAGCCCTGCTGGCGTGCAGATGCCACTTGCAGCTGGGCTTCGGCCAGCAACTCGGCGCGCTGGGCCGCCAGGGCGTCGGCCAGGTCGGGGGTGGGGACTGCGGTGGCGGTGGCGGTGGCGGTTGCCGCCGGGCTGGCTGCGTGGGCACAGTCGGGCTCGCCGTGGCTGGCGGACTTGCCAACGCCGTCCGAGAAGGTGTCGCCCACCGGCCAGATCGGCACTGGCGGGCCCGGCGCGCGCTCTCCGGCGGCGCGCACCCGCACCACGGCCTGCGGCATGCCGGGCTGGGCTGGCTGGCTGATGGCCGGTGTCTCGGCAAAGGCGCCCGGCGTCCAGGCAGCAAAGCCTTGCAGCTCTTCGCGCGGGATGAAGCGGGTGTAGGCCACGCCGGCGCGCAGCACCGCCGGCGGTTGTTCGCCGTGCAGGCGCTCGGCCGGAGTCAGCCGTCTAGAGGAATTCATCAGCGCCTCCGCTGGCGATCACGATCTGGCCTTCTTCGACCAAGCGGCGCACGATCTTCAGGATCTCCTTCTGCTCGGCTTCCACGTCGGACACCCGCACCGGGCCGCGGCCGTCCAGGTCTTCCTTCAGGGTCTCGGCGGCGCGGCTGGACATGTTGCGGAAGACCTTGTCGCGCATCTCCGGCGCCGCGCCCTTGAGCGCCAGCACCAGCGATTCACTCTGCACTTCTTTCAGGATCATCTGGATGCCCTTGTCGTCGACCTTGACCAGGTCGTCGAAGCCGAACATGTTGTCCATCAGCTTCTGGGCCAGATCGGGGTCGCTTTCGCGCACATAGTCGAGCACGCTGGTCTCCAGCGCGCTGCCCAGCAGGTTGATGATCTCGGCCGCCGTCTTGATGCCGCCCAGCGTGGCCTTGCGCATGCGCTCGCTGCCGGCCAGCACATTGCTCAGCACTTCATTGAGGTCTTTCAGCGCAGCGGGCTGGATGCCGTCGAGCGTGGCGATGCGCACCATCACCTCGTTGCGCTGGCGCTCGGTGAAGAACTTCATGATCTCGCTGGCGAGGTCGGGCTCCAGGTGCACCAGGATCGCCGCCACGATCTGCGGGTGCTCATTGCGCAGCAGTTCGGCCACGCTGCCCGGGTCCATCCATTTCAGGCCTTCGATGCCGCTCACATCGTTGCCCTGCAGGATGCGGTCGATCAGCAGGTTGGCCTTGTCCTCGCCCAACGCCTTGCGCAGCACGGACTTGACGTATTCATCGGTGTCCGACACCAGCGCGTGCTGGTCCAGCGCATTGGTGGCAAAGCGCTCCAGCACCCTGGCCAGGCGCTCACGCGGCACGATCTTCAGCTTGGCAATGGTCTCGCCCAGCTTCTGCACTTCCTTGGGCGAGAGCTGCTTGAACACCTCGGCAGCTTCTTCCTCGCCGATGGACATCAGCAGGATGGCCGCCTCTTCAACGCCGTTGTCATCCATCAGGACTCACCTTCCATCCAGGACCGCAAGATGTTCGCGACCGCTGCCGGGTTTTGTTTGGCCAGGCCGCGGGCATCGGTCAGCTGGGCTTCCACTTTCTGGTTGGTCTCCAGCAGCAGCTGGTCGGCCTGGTCGGGGCCGGGCAGGGCCTCGGTGTCGTCGACCACGGCGCTCAGTGCGGCTTCCGGCGCCGCTGCTGCGGGCGGTGGCGGCTCTGGCCGCAGCGCCGGGCGCACCACACCAAACAACAGCATCAGCGCCACCAGGGTCAGGGCGGCGGGCAGGCCACCCACCTTCAGCAAATCGATCAGCCAAGGGTCGCGCCAGACCGGCAGCGCTTCCGGCTCGACCTTGGGCTCGGCCCGGAACGGGATGTTGACCACCCGCACCGAATCACCGCGTTCCTTCTTGAAGCCCACCGCCTCCTGCACCAGGGCGGTGAGCTTTTCCATCTCTTCGGCCGGCAAGGGCGCGCTGTTGGGTTTGCCGGTCTTGGGGTCGGGCGTGCTGCGGTGGTTGACCAGCACCGCCACATTCACCCGGCGCACTTCGCCGCTGGCCGCACGCTTGACCTCCACCGTCTTGCCCACCTCGTAATTGATGGTGCTTTCGCGCCGACCACCGTTGCCGCCCGCCAGCGCGCCGGCCTGGGCGGTCTGCAGTGGCGCGGCCGACGCAGCCGTGGCGGGCGCCACCGCCGGCGTGGGCGCCTGGTTGCTGGCCGCACCCGGCACGCCGGTGGGCTGGACGGCGCCATTGCCGCCGGCGCCGGCCTCGATGCTTTGCTGGCTGCGCACGGCCGCCCGGGCGTCCGGGCCCTGGTTGGGCGCAAAGGCCTCGCTGGTCTGCTCGATCTGGTTGAAATCCAGCTCGGCAGTGACGGTGGCACGCAGGTTGTCCTTGCCCAGCGCCGGCTCCAGGATCTCATTGACACGCTGCAGCAGCCGGGCTTCGGTCTCCCGCAGGTGCACACGCTGCTGCTGGGTCAGGTCGCTGCGCAGTTCGCTGTCGGGCTGGGTCAGCCAGTTGCCGTCCTGGTCGGTGATGCTCACGGCCTTGGCGCTGAGCCCGGGCACGGCAGTGGCCGTCATGTTGACGATGCCGGCGATCTGGTTGCGGTCCAGCGTGCGGCCGGGCAGCAGGGTCAGCGCCACCGAGGCCGAGGGCTTGTCCTGGTCACGGTAGAAGCCGTTCTGGCCGGTCAGCGCCACCATCACCCGCGCCGATTGCACCGCCGAGATGGTGGTGATCTGCTGCTCCAGCTGGTTGCTCAGCGCGCGCTGCAGGTGGGTGCGCTCCTGCAGCTGGCTCTGGCCGAAGCTGGCCTTGTCCATCGCCTCGAAGCCGCTGGGGGCCGACTTGGGCAGCCCGGCCATCGCCAGCTTCATGCGCAGGGCGCTGACCTTCTCGGCGGGCACCATGATCAGGCCACCGCCGTTGACCAGTTCGTGCTTTTCGCCCAGCTTGGTCAGCTGCTCGACCACCAGGCCCAGCTCGGTGTTGGGCAACACCTGCGGGAACAGGGGCGACATCGGCACATGCCGGCTCCACAGGGCCAGCGCCACCAGCACGGCCACCAGGCCGGCCGTGCCGACGGCCAGCAAGGATTTCTTGCGCGCCGGCAGCGCCTGCAGCCTGCCCCATGCGCCACGCGGCGCATCGGGCGTGGCGTCGGCCAGCAGGGCAGCCTGGTTGGCGGGTGTCAGTGCGGTGACGGCAGCGTCCATGTCAGTGCCGACTGGCTGCCCGAAGGCGCTGACGCCCCGCCTCTGGGGGCAGCGAGCGAAGTGAGCGTGGGGAGTGTTTCATCCGTGGGAGTGGGGGCGTCGGTGGTGCCAGGCCAGGCAGGGCCCTGTTCGGCATTCATTGTTCGATGGCGGTGGCCGCAGCCATGGCGGAAACAGCCCGCAAATCGGGCTTCAGTTCGCACCATCGTGGCCGATGGCCGCGCCTAGAGTGCAGGGCATGGCAAGGGCCGGACCAGCCGGTCCGCCTGCCGCCAGGGCAACCCATGAAACTCGAGCTCAAGCCGTTTGACTTCAACCAGGCCGTGGCCCGTGCGGGCCTGCGCCCCGATGGCATGCCCCTGGCCGGCCTGGGCAAGGCGGCCAAGCCCGACGCCGTGGAAGGCCCGGCGAGCTTCACCAGCGCCATGACCCAGGCGCTGCGCGCCGTGAGCGACGCGCAGCTGGAATCAGGTCGCCTGCAGCGTGAGCTGCAGCTGGACAACCCGACGGTGAGCCTGGAGCAGACCATGATCGCGATGAACAAGTCGCAGGTCGGCTTCACCGCTGCGCTGACGGTGCGCAACCGGCTGGTGCAGGCTTACACCGACATCATGAACATGCAGGTGTAGCCCACCCCCTACGGCCTGACGGCCGCCCCCTCAAGGGGGCAACCCCAGCGGTCCGGCAGAGCCGGATCCGCGGGGTTCGCTGGGTTGCCAGCACCGCGAAAACGGGGTCAGGTCTCACCTTTCACCTGGCCAGGTGAGCGCGAAAACGGGGTCAGGTCTCACCTTTCACCTGGCCAGGTGAGAGGTGAGACCTGACCCCACCCGCCGGCGAGCCGGTCAGCCCTGGCGCGGGCGGGCAATTGCCCACCCCAGCAGGCCCAGTCCACCGAGCATCATGGCCAGCGTCGATGCCTCGGGTACCGGCAACATGTCGGAGCCAACGCCAGGCGTCATGCGCAGTGAAGCGTCCGGAAACTGCGCCAGATAGTCGGCGTCGATGCGCAGTTCGGGGTCGATGAACGCCCAGGAGATACCGCTGATGCCGCCTTCGCGCGCGCCTGTGGCATAGGCCGATGCACCCAGTAAGACGTCGGCCCGCGCCATTCCTGAGGCATCGGTCGGTGCCATCAGTACACCTTCAAAGGTGCCGCCGGCGGCCGCACCCCAATACACAGTTTCGAAGCCGAGGATGTTCAAGGTTGACTGGATGCTGCCGTTCAAAGACGGGTAGCCAGAGGAGTCGGTGAAGCAGCGATAGCCGATGGCGGAGCCGTCACATTGGGCGACGAGGCCTACATGGTCCGCACGTGTGAAGTCCATGCCCGATGCACTGAGCGCGATATTGATGTTGGTGCTGGTCAAAAAGCTGTCGTTGTTGATGGCATAACTGCCCCGAAAACGCACAGGTACCAGGCTATCGGCCGGGCCACTGACGGTGAACCCGTACTGCATCGTTGCCCCGATGGCGGCAAAGGACAAGCCGCCCTGCCAGTCGGCTGTCCGCCAGGCCTCGGCACGCACGCGCAGATAGGGCGCCGGATCGCTGTCGAACGCAACTGTCTCGACAGCACGGTTGCCGCCCTCGCTGCGAGTGAACTGGTAAGACTTGGCGCCAGTGTGGGGTGTGACGTTGGTGATCCGTGAAGCGCCGTCGGCCGTCAGGCCAGTGAAGGAGGTGGCGTCTTCGCGGTAGTAATCGGCCGGGGCCTGCGCCAAGCTCATCGCGCACTGCGATGCCAGTGCCAAGGGAACGATCCATTTCAGGTGCATGCAAAGGCCTTTGCTGAAGGGCAGATGCCCCTGTTCATAAATTGTCAGCTTGGCGCGGCGCTCGCACCATCAGCCAATTGGCTGATCCCCCGCGACTGCGGGGCCCGGCGGCTTCCCTCGGCGGCGCTGCAGTCGGTCTGGCTGCCCTGCAGGCTGTTGCGTAAATTGCTCAAGCCGTCTTGATCTCGGCCAGCTGCAGCGCGGCGATCGATTCCTGGCGCATCACGAACTTCTGGATCTTGCCGGTGATGGTCATCGGAAAGCCGTCGACAAAGCGGATGTGGCGCGGGATCTTGTAGTGCGCAATCTGGCCGCGGCAGAAGTCGCGGATCTCGTCGGCGCTGGCCGTGGCGCCGTCGCGCAGCTTGATCCAGGCGCACAGCTCCTCGCCATACTTGACGTCAGGCACGCCCACCACCTGCACGTCCTGCACCGCCGGGTGGCGGTAGAGGAATTCCTCGATCTCGCGCGGGTAGACGTTCTCGCCGCCGCGGATCACCATGTCTTTCGAGCGGCCGACGATGTTGACGTAGCCCTGCGCGTCCATGGTCGCCAGGTCGCCGGTGTGCATCCAGCCCTCGACGTCCACCGCCTCGGCGGTCTTGGCCGGGTCGCCCCAGTAGCCCTGCATCACCGAATAGCCGCGGGTGCACAGCTCGCCGGTGGTGCCGAAGGGCACGCGCTGGCCCTGCTCGTCGATGATTTGCACCTCCAGGTGCGGCTGCACCCGGCCGACGGTGGACACGCGCCGGTCCAGCGGGTCGTCGACCGCGCTCTGGGTGCTGACGGGCGAGGTTTCGGTCATGCCGTAGGCGATGGTCACCTCGCGCATGTTCATCTGCGCCTGCACCCGCTTCATCACCTCGATCGGGCAGGGTGAGCCGGCCATGATGCCGGTGCGCAGGCTGGAGATGTCGAATTCGGCAAAGCGCGGGTGGTCGAGCTCGGCGATGAACATGGTCGGCACGCCGTACAGCGCGGTGCAGCGCTCGTCCTGCACGGTTTGCAGCACGGCCAGCGGGTCGAAGGCTTCGGCCGGGTAGACCATGGTGGCGCCGTGCGTCAGGCAGCCCAGGTTGCCCATCACCATGCCGAAGCAGTGGTACAGCGGCACGGGGATGCACAGCCGGTCGTGTTCGGTCAGGCGGATCGCCTCGCCGACGAAAAAGCCGTTGTTCAGGATGTTGCGGTGGGTCAGCGTGGCGCCCTTGGGGTGGCCGGTGGTGCCCGAGGTGAACTGGATGTTGATGGCGTCGGTGGCCCGCAGCGTGGGGCCGATGGCGGCCAGCTGGGCCCGGCTGGCTGCGGTGGCCAGGCCGGCCACGGCGTCGAAGTTCAGCATGCCGGGCGTGGCTGGCGTCGCCCAGCCGCACCACCCAGCGCAGTTGGGGCAGGGCGGCCGCCTGCAGCGCGCCGGGCGTGCTGCCGGCCAGCTCGGGTGCCAGGTCGTTGACGATCGCCAGGTAGTCGCTGGTCTTGAGCGCCGGCGCCAGCACCAGGGCCTGGCAACCCACCTTGTTGAGCGCGTATTCCAGCTCGCTGCGGCGGTAGGCCGGGTTGACGTTGACCAGCACCAGGCCGGCGCGCGCGGTGGCGAGCTGGGTCAGCACCCATTCGGCGCAGTTGGGAGCCCAGATGCCGACCCGGTCACCCGGCTGCAGGCCCATGGCCAGCAGGCCGGCGGCCACGGCGTCGGCGCGCTCGGCCAGCGCGCGCCAAGTCCAGCGCACGCCCTGGTGCGGCACCACCAGGGCCTCGCGCGCGCCATGGGCTGCCACCGTGGCGTCCAGGGCCTGGCCGATGGTGCATTCCTGCAGGGGCGGAGTGCTGGCGCCGCGGGCGTGCGACAGGTGGGGCGTGGTGGCGGTCATGGCAGTGTGTCTCCGGGGCGGCGGGTGCAGTGGCGTGCCTGGTGGCATGCCTGCTGGTGCTGGTGCTGGTGCAGGTGCTGGCGCAGGTGCCGGCCAACGTGTTGGCGCCGACCCGCACCTGCCTATGCCCGCACTGTGCCCCAGACCGCTGGCACTTGCCACTTCGGGCTGTCACGGAGTTGCGCCAGCGCCAGCCTTGGTTGTGGCGCTTGGACACCAGACGCCAGACGCCAGACGCCAGACGCCAGGCAAGGGGCGGGCAGCGGCCCGGTGTGGTGTCCGTCAGAGCCCGGTGACAGTGGCCGGGCAGCGCGGCATGCCAGCCACGGCGGCGCTGGGCGCGCACAGGCTGGCATGGCCCAGGGCGCTCAGGCGCACCTGCAGCTGCTGGCCTTCGGCCGAGGCAAAGCGCGCCAGGCCTTCGGCGCGCAAGCTGCCGCCGGTGCGGCCGTCCAGGGTCATCGGGGTGGCCAGCAGCAGCTGCACGCCGGGCTGGTCTGCGCCGCGCACCACTTTGATCAGGCCACTGCCGGGTGCGGTGGCCGCCTGCAGGCAATCGCCCAGCGGCCCGGTGCCGATGGCATAGCACCAGCGGCTGCCAGGCTGGAACACCAGGTGCACCGGCTGGGCCCGGCGGCCGGCCTCCTGGCGCGCCAGCGCAATGTCGGCGCGCAGGTGCTCGGCCGCTGCATGCAGGCGCTGGCGCGCCACCAGCGAGCCGAAGGTGGGCACCGTCATGGCCGCCAGGATGGCCACGATGGCCAGCGTGATCGCCAGCTCCAGCAGGGTGAAGCCGGGGGCAGGGCGGCGCGCCATCGCCGTCAATCCAGGCTCAGCAGGCGCCGGCGCTTCTGGGTCTGGTCGATGTAGCGCTGCAGGGTGCGCAGGGCGCCGGTGTCCAGGCGCAGCAGCTCGCAGCCCAGGCGCAGGCCGGTGGCCTTGCCCTGCACGCTGGTGGCATGCTGGATGCGCAGCACCACCTCCAGCACGGTGTCGGTGTCGAGCTCCAGCACCACGCCGCCCATTTCCAGGCCGGGTGGCAGCGCTGGTGTGTTGGCCGGCAGCATCAAGGCGCAGCCGCCGATGCTGATGTCGAGGATGCGCAGCGACAAGCGCATGTCGGGCAGGCTGGGGTGGCGCAGTTGGGCCTTCGGCGCACCGCGGTCCAGTGTGCGCACCCGGAACGAGCCGCGGCGTTGAAAACGGTACACGCAGGCCGGCAGGCGTGCCTGCAGGGCGGTGGCGCGCGGGCTGCGCACCAGCACCAGGTCGTGCAGGTCGAATTGCAGCTTGACCGCGTCCAGGTAGGCCACCGCCGTCAATTCATTGCCTTCGACCAGGCCGGCCAGCTGCGGGTCGCTGGGTTCCACGTCGAAGGCGATGCGGCCGCGCTCGGCGTCCACGGTCCAGACGGTGGCGCCCAGGCCGATGCCGGTGGGTGAGGACAGCGCCACCGGCGTGGTGCGGTCGCGCAGCTCGCGCAGCAGCGACTGCACTTCGCGCGGGTGGCTGCTGCGGAACTCGGCAAACGGGTCGTTGTGCGGGTCGTCGCCGAGCGGTGCGGGCTGGGTGTCGAGAAAGGCTGTCATGGTGGCGCCTGGACGCTGCCGCTGTCAGTGCAAGGTCTTGTTGCGGCCGGCCATCAGATGGTCCAGGTCCTCCAGCCAGGGCTCGGCCAGGTGGCGGATCTCGGCGTCGTTGACCAGCACCCGTTTCATGATGCGCGACTTCAGCTGGTGCTCGTCGGTGCTCAGCGCTGCGCCGCGGGCGGCGTTCTTCAGCTGGCTGATCAGCAGCACGCAGGCGCCTTCGAGCTTGATGACATGGTCCCAGTTGCCGGCGCGGGCGGCATCCAGCATGTCGGCACTGGCTTTCTCGATGGCTTCGTAATAGTTGAGCAGGCTGCTGTTCATGGAGGGGCTCGCAGTTGGGGCACGCATGGGGTCGTTGTCTGGTCTGGTGGGGTCAGTTCCCGGCCGGGCTGTTGACCCGGTCGCCGATGGCCTGCCAGGCGTCGCGCAGTGGCGTCACCAGGGTGATGCATTCGTCCAGTGCGGCTTCGTCGTTGTTCAGGTTGGCCTGGATCAGGCGCAGACAGACATAGGCGTACAGGTCAGACAGGTCGGCCGCCAGCTTGCCGCCAGCCTTGAGGTCCAGCGCCGACTTCAGGCCCTCGTCGATGATGCGCACCGCATGGCCGATGGCCTGGCCCTTGCCGGCGATGTCGCCCTGGCGCAGCGCACCCTTGGCGCGGTGCACCGCCGCCATGAAGCCGTCGAACAGCAGCGCCACCAGGCCATGCGGCGAAGCGCCGGCCACCATGGTCTGCACGCCCACCTGGTGGTAGGCGCCAGCAAACTGGCGGGCTTGCGGGTTGGAACTGCTGTGTGGTGCGCTGAACATGGGTGGCCTGGCGTCTTGGGTTGTCGGGCTGGTGTGTCGGTGTTGAGGGATTTATCGGAGCCCCAGTGCCAGACTTGAGCCGCTGCAGCGGGCCTGGATGCAAGCGCTTGTTGCCACAGCCCGGCCGCCGTGAAACAGGTCGCCCTAAAGCGCATGTCCCCATGCGCCCGCCGACATGTGGCCGTCCGAATGCGCCCGTCCAAAAGCGCTGCGGGCCGGCCAGCACCGCAGTGCTGGCCGGCCCGCAGGCCGATGCCGCCAGGCTCAGCTGTTGCTGTTGTTCATCTGCGTGATCTGCTGGTTCATGTAGGTGCTGAGGTTGTTCAGCGAGGCCATCTTGGTGTCCAGCGCCGAGTACTGCGCCTGCAGCCGTGCACGGGTTTTTTCCAGGCGCAGCTCCATGGCGTCCTGGTCCTTGCTGTTGCGCTTCACGCTGGCCTGCAGGCCAGTGTTGCGGCTCTCGAACACACCGCTGCTGCCCAGGGCGGCATCGGCCAGGTTCTTGAAGCGCCGCACAAACCCCATCTCGGCCGTGGTGCTGCCGTCGCCAGACATCAGTTTCTTCAACTCGGGCAGGTTGCCCAGGGCGTTGTCCAGCTTGGCGGCATTGGTCTCCAGCGTGCCGTCGCTCTTGAGCGCCAGGCCGATGTCGGACAGCCGCGACCAGACCGAGGACGCGCTGCTGCCCTGGTTGAGCACATTGCGCAGCTGGCTTTGCAGCGACAGCGTGCTCTGGTCGCCCTGCAGCGAGCCCGACGACCTTGCTGTCGGCGTTGTAGGCGGTCTGGGTGCGGATGAAGCCGGCCAGGGTGTTGAAGGCGCTGACAAAGTCGGTGATGGCGGTTTTCACCGACGGCGTGTCGGTGGCCACGCTCACCTCGACGTCGCCGCTGGTGGGCTTGCTCAGGTTCAGCGTCAGGCCATCGACCACGTTGGTCAAGGTGTTGCTGGCCGAGCTCAAGGCGATGCCGTTGACCGTGAGTGCGGCATTGGCCGCTGTCATGGTGCGTGCCATGGGCGACGCTGCGGCGCTGGCGTCGTAGCCCAGCGCCGACAGGCCGCTGGCCTCGTCGCCATCCGGATTGGTCTCGGCCACGCTGATGCGGAAGGCGTTGTCGTCGCCGGTGTCCTTGGAGCGCAGGCTCAGGCGGGTGCCCGAGGCATCGGTCACCAGGCTGGCCGTCACGCCGGCGCCGGCGCTGTTGATCTTGTCGCGGATGGACGCCAGGCTGGTGTCGCCGGCGCCGATGCTGATGCTGACCGCGCTGCTGCCGGGCTTGGCGGTGAAGCCGGCCGCCGGCTCGCCGGCGCCCCAGGCGCCCAGTTCGATGGTGAGCGTGCCTTCACTCAGGGTGCTGGCCGACGTGGGCTGGGTGCTGCTGGTCACCGTCTGGCCCACAGCCAGGCGGCTGACGTTGACGGCATAGCTGCCGGCCACCGCATTGCTGCCGGTCGAGACCTTCACCGCGCTGGCGTCGGCCGATGTGGCGGTGGTGCCGCTCCACAGCGTGGGCGCGGTCAGCACATTGGCCTTGTCGCGCAGCGTGGCGAAGTAGCCCTGCAGCTTGGACACGCTCGACAGCTTGGTGTTGAGCGCGGTGGCGGCTGTCTGCAGCAGTTGCAGCGGGCGCTGCTCGACCGCCATCAGGCGGTCGAGGATGTCGGTGACGTTGAGCCCGCTGCCCAAGCCGGTGGACGTGATGCTGCCGACGCCTGAGACGGATGTGGCCATGGTGATGTGCTCCTTCGCAAGCCTTGTTTCGGCCGTTGGCGCTGCCACTTGAGCCGGGCGGCGCTGCAACGGCAACGGCCCGGGGTTGCCGGGCCGCGGCTCAAGCTGCCGGCAGACGTGCTGCCGCTGCGGCGGTCAGTTCTGCAGCAGCCGCATCACCTGCTGCGGCAGCTGGTTGGCCTGGGCCACCATGGCATTGCCGGCCTGCTGCAGGATCTGCGCCCGGCTCATGTTGGCGGTTTCTGCAGCGAAATCGGCGTCCATGATGCGGGACTTGGCAGCGCTCTGGTTTTCCACCGACACCTGCAGGTTGGAGATCACCGACTCGAAGCGCGACTGCGACGCACCCAGCGTGGCGCGCTCGGAGTTGACCGTGTCCAGCGCGATGTCGATGTTGTCGATCACCTGGTGGATGGCCGCCACATCGGCGGTGTCGTCGATGACCGCCCGGCCGGCGCCGGTGTTGTCGGTGCCCGCCACCGACGGTGATGGTGGCGTCGGCCGTCAGGTCGATGGTGGTGATGTCGATGGTGTCGTCGGCGCTGGTGTTGGCGCCCACCTGGAACTGCATGCTGCCGGCTTCGGCGCCCAGCACATGCCTTGCCGTTGAAGGTGGTGGCGCCGAGCACCCGCTGCACTTCCTTGGCCAGTTCGCCGAACTCCTTGTCCAGCGAAATCCTTGTCGCTGGCCGAATTGGTGGCGTTGGCCGATTGCACCGCCAGCTCACGCATGCGCTGCAGGGCGTCGGCCACCTTGCCCAGCGAGCCTTCGCTGGTCTGCGCCATCGAGATGCCGTCGTTGGCGTTGCGCACCGCCGCATTCATGCCGCGCACCTGGGCGTTCATGCGCTCGGCGATCGCCAGGCCGGCGGCATCGTCCTTGGCGGAATTGACGCGCAGGCCCGACGAGAGCCGTTGCATCGAAGTCGCCAGGGAACCCTGCGACGTGTTCAGGCTGCGCTGCGCATTCAGCGAAGCGATGTTGGTATTGATCGTCTGGGGCATGTGGGCCACTCCTCAAGATTCGGACGACACCCCGGCATGGGGGCCGGTGATCAAAAGCGGTTTGCAGCCGCTGGCGGCTGCCTGCCGCCCTCGAAACCGGCTCAACGCGCGCCTGGGACCACGACACGTTGCTTTCCGGATAACACCTGTGCGGCAGCGCAAGCATTGGGACCCATTGTGGAAAAGCGCCCGGAATTTGAAGCCTGGAGATGCAGGCTGAAGTCGCCTTTGTTCGCCGTGTACGGCGCCAGAACGGACGAGGGCCCTGCCGGCATGTTGCTGGCGGGGCCCTGCGGGCGATGGCGGGGACGGCGGCGTGGCCGCCGGGGGGTCTAGCGCAGCAGTTGCAGCACCTGCTGGGGCAGCTGGTTGGCCTGCGCCACCATGGCATTGCCGGCCTGCTGCAGGATCTGCGCCCGGCTCAGGTTGGCGGTCTCGGCGGCAAAGTCGGTGTCGATGATGCGGCTGCGCGCAGCGCTCTGGTTCTCGATCGAGATCTGCAGGTTCGAGACCGCTGCATCGAAGCGCGACTGCGACGCGCCCAGCGTGGCGCGCTCGCTGTTGATGGTGTCCAGCGCGGTGTCGATGTTGTCGATCACCGTGCTGGATGTCGGTGGCGCTGGTGTCCTTGTCGATCTTGCGCCCGGGTGCCGCCGGTGTTGTCGGTGCCGGCCACCGCCGTGATGTCGGCATTGGCTGGTCATGTTGGTGGTGGTGATGCTGATGTTGTCGTTGCTGCTGGTGTTGGCACCGACCTGGAACACCTGGGCACCTGCGGCGTCGCCCAGAATGGCCAGGCCGTTGAAGGTGGTGCCGCCCAGCACACGCTGGACCTCCTTGGCCAGCTCGCCGAACTCCTTGTCCAGCGAATCCTTGTCGCTGTCGGCATTGGTGGCGTTGGCCGCCTGCACCGCCAGCTCCCGCATGCGCTGGAAGCGAGTCGGACACCTTGCCCAGTGCACCTTCGGCGGTCTGGGCCAGCGAGATGCCGTCGTTGGCATTGCGCGCGGCCACGCTCATGCCGCGCATCTGTGCGGTCATGCGCTCGGCAATCGCCATGCCGGCGGCGTCGTCCTTGGCGGAGTTGACCCGCAAGCCGGAGGACAGGCGTTGCATCGAACTGGTCAATGCCGACTGCGATCCAGCCAGGTTGCGCTGCGCATTCAGCGAAATGATGTTGGTATTGATGGTCTGCGGCACGAACTTGTCCTTCGCTCGGATGGACCCCAGCAGGGATGTCCTGCGGCGGGTCAGCAGAGTTGGTCGACTGCTTCCGGGTTTATCGGTCGATCAACGGCAGGCTTGATGGTGTGGGCTGCTGCGGCGTCGAAAAAAATAACGCGCCGTCCTGGTCGGGAGCGGCGCGTCATCAGCCTGTGGAAAAGGCGGGTGGTGCGCGAACCTGGAGACCACCACCTTGGCGCATGCTCAGCGCAGCGGCCAGGAGGTCATCGAAGCAGCGTGAGGACCTGCTGCGGCAGCTGGTTGGCCTGCGCAACCATCGCGTTGCCGGCCTGCTGCAGGATCTGCGCGCGGCTCAGGTTGGCGGTTTCTGCGGCGAAGTCGGTGTCCATGATGCGGCTCTTGGCAGCCGACTGGTTCTCCACCGAGATCTGCAGGTTGGTGATCACCGATTCAAAGCGTGACTGCGAGGCACCCATCACCGCACGCTGGCTGTTGACGGTGTCCAGCGCGATGTCGATGTTGTCGATCACGCCCTGGATGGTGGTGGCGTCGGCGGTGTTGTCGATCACCGCCCGGCCTGATCCGGTGTTGTCGGTGCCGGCCACGCTGGTGACGGTGGCGTCTGCCGTCAGGTCGTTGGTGGTGATGTCGATCGTGTCATTGCCGGTGGTGTTGGCACCGACCTGGAAGCGTGAAGGCCTTGGCGTCGGCACCCAGGATGTTGAGGCCGTTGAATGCCGTACCGCCGAGCACGCGCTGGATTTCCTTGGCCAGTTCGCCGAACTCCTTGTCCAGCGAGTCCTTGTCGCTGTTGGAGTTGGTGGCGTTGGCGGCCTGCACCGACAGCTCACGCATGCGCTGCAGGGAGTCGGCCACCTTGCCCATCGCGCCTTCAGCCGTCTGCGACATCGAGATGCCGTCGTTGGCGTTGCGGATGGCGACGTTCATGCCGCGTACCTGGCTTGTCATGCGCTCGGCAATTGCCAGGCCGGCGGCGTCATCCTTGGCAGAGTTGACACGCAGGCCTGAGGACAGACGCTGCATTGACACAGACAGCGATGACTGCGACATCGACAGGTTCCTCTGTGCGTTGATCGAGTTCAGATTGGTGTTGATGGTTTGGGGCACGGTAATTTCCTTTCAGCTTCGATGAATCCCGGCGGGAGCGCCGGCGTTACTCGGGTGGTGGCGTGTGAGCAGCGTCACCACCGTTGCACGCCGAGCAGTTGCCCCTGGCAATCTGCCCGACACGCCCGCGCTAGTCGCCTATGTTCTTGGACCACTTGCGGTGGCCTGTCGTCCATCGGCCGGCTAACCGGACCGCGGTGGTCTTTGTGGACCGCCCGTTGTTTTGGGTATCGGCGATTCCGAAATTCAACTTGAGGGGTTCACGCAAAACTATTTGAAAGCCTGTCAAGATGGCTTCGGCCACAAAGCGTGGGTTCTGTCACGCCGATGGGCAGAAAACTGGCCTCAAGTGGGCGGCTGAACTGCCGGCAGGGGGCTGTTTTGGCGCGGCGGCGGGGAAAAATCGTCTGCCAGCGTGCTTGGACTGGCCGCATGGCTGGCCCGTTTTTCAGCTGCCAAGCAAACAAAAGGGGGCCCGCAGGCCCCCGTCAAGGTGTTACCAGGCGCCGCGCCGGCGCTGCGCACTCAATCCGGATCGATCACCTGGCCTTCGGCCTCGGCCCAGCCCAGGCGGTCCAGGGCGCGCAGGCAGGGCAGCACCGCCTCGGGGTTGTCGAAGCGCTCGATCACCCGCTGGGCGCTGATCGGCACGGCCTCGCAGGGGATGTTGTCCGTGTCGGCGTTGTCGCTGAGGAAGCCCAGCAGCTCGGCGATGGTGGCCTGGTTCAGGCGGCTGCCGTCGACCTCGACCGTGTCGGCGTTGCGTTGGCGCAGCCGCGTGCGCAGACCGTCGACATGGCGCTGCTTCATCTCGATGAAGCGGCCGAAGCGCTCGGGTTCAAAGCGCAATGTGTGCAGCGTGTCGGCGCGCTGCTCGGCCAGCAGATCGGCAAATTCAGCCAGCAGGTTGCTGCGCATCACATGCACGATGCGCAGGCCGGGCTCGGCCAGGGCCCAGTCCAGCCCGGCCTGGTGGTGCGCCGCTGCCATGGTGAAGCCACGCACCTGCAGGCGGCTGAGATCGCGGCCTGACGCGTCATGCGAGCGGCCCAACATCATGCGGGCGAACCAGGGCGCGTCCTTGGCACGCAAGGCGTGCAGGGTGCGTACCGCAGATCGGCTGAGCAGGCGCTCATGGAACTGCAGACCCTGGGGATGCAGCAGATCACCGTCGAACAGCACGCCGGCGCTGCGGTTCAGTGTCTGGGCCAGGCGGTCGGTGTGGCTGTGGGGGCCGCCCAGCAGCAGGGCGGCACCTGCGGGCAGGTCGGCCGGCACCATCGCGTCGGCCGTGTACAGGCTGCAGAAGGGGTCGACCAGCTCGGGGTCGAGCATGCTCAGGCGGGCATAGGTGCAGCGCAGTTCTTCGAGCATGCAGATGTCGCCATCAGCCACACGCTCGCCCAGGTACAGGCGCAAGCCGCCGCGGTCGCCACACAGCACAAAGCGGGCACTGGCCTGGCCGCTGGCGTCGCACAGCTCCAGGTTGCCGTCACGCAGTTGCCAGTGGTCGGCGTCAGGGTGGGCGTCCAGGCCGACGCGGCCGTTGTCGCGCAGGCGCACCACACCGTGGCATTGGCCATTGGCAGCGCGCGCCATGTAGAGCCGGCGCTCCTCGGGCGGCACCATCAGCGCGGGCTGGGCGTCGGCCAATGCACGCAGCATGGCTTCATGCGGCGATTGCGCCTGGGTGAGGGTCAGCGCAACCCGGGCGGCAGCGCTGGCGTCTTCAAGCTGGCCGCGGCGGCAGGCCAGGCGCAGCAGTTCGGCCGTCTGCGCGACGCAGGTGGTGGCCAGCAGGCTGAGCCCCGCGACCGGGGCCATGGGCACGGCTGTGGCCGGCGCTGCAGCGTGGGGCAGGTCGGCAGCGGACTGGGGGGTGGGCATGGCCAGGGCAACAGCGTTCATCACGCAACTCCGTCATTCGGGGAAGCCCAGTCTAGGCAGCGCTGGCTGCGGGCCAAACCTCGAATAAGACGGTGTTTGCCACCCAAGGGTGGGCGTTGCGGTGCCGGCTGCGGCCTGCCGCGCCGCACCTGGCGGCTGTCAGGCGTCTTCGGTCGCCAGGGCAGGCAGGGTCGACGGCTGCACCAGGGCTTGCACATGGCTCAGCAGGTCGTCGTCGATCCAGGGCTTGCGGTAGATGCCGGCCACTGCATGCAACTGGTTCAGTTGGGATTGCAGGTCTTCATGGCCGGTGATGGCCAGGATCGGCATGCCCTGGCATGCGGGCAAGGCCAAAGCGGCGCGGATCAGGCCCACGCCGTCGAGCTTGGGCATCTCCAGGTCGGTGACCAGCAGGCCGTAGCGGCCCTGGCCCAGCAGCGCCAGCGCTTCGGCGCCGTCGCTGGCCAGCGCCATGCGGTAGCCGGCTGGTGCGAACAAGCGGCGCAGCTTGGCCCGCACCACGGCAGAGTCGTCGACCAGCAGCAGATCGGCCACCGAGGGTGGCCCAGCGGTCGGTGGGCAGGGCGGGGCAGGGGGGGCAGGTGCGGCGGTGCCGGCCACTGCCATGGGGTCCACCTCGACATCAGCTGCAGCCCTGGCGGCCACGGCAGCATCGGCCTCGGTCGCGGCGTCGGCCAGCCGCCCGGCCATTGCCTGCGACCCTGGCGCGTCGGCCGTGGATCCTTGCTGGGGCGCGCGCGCCAGGCCAGCGGGCTGGTCTGCTGCGGGCCGGGCTGCCGGTGGCTGTGGTCGCCGCGGCTTGCGGCCGACCAGGTAAACCAGCAGGCCACCCACCACCAGCGCGGCCAGCAGCAGGGGCAGCAACAGGTTCTGCAGAAAGTTCAGGGTGGCGAGCAGCATGGGGGGCCTCGGGTGCGTTGGGCGTGCGTCGGGCCCGGTCCGCTGGTGCGCAGGGCCGGCCTGCCCGCAATGTCGGCAAGCGGCGCCGGGACTTCAGTGCAGTGGTCAAGCGGCACACCGGCCAGGCGGCGGAAGCGCGAAGTAAGCCCGGTTTGACGCCCTTGTCCAGCCCTTCGGCCAGAGTGCAGCGGCCGACCGACACCGACGCGCTTGTAGGAATTTGCCTGACAAGCCACCCCGAAGAACCGGGACTCAAGATGACGAATTGGCCTGATGTTGCACCCTTGTTGCGATCCCTACAGTTGGTTTCACGCCGGGCCCACCGCCCAGCAGTACCCGCCAACACCCCTGACGCCCCCCGACAACCCCACCGGACCACCACCATGAACTCTGACCAGATCCTTGCCGAAATCCGCGAAGCCAATCTGTCGTACCTGATGCTGGCCCAGACCCTGATCCGCACCGACCGCGAGCAGGCCCTGTTCCGCCTGGGCCTGAGCGAGGATTCCGCCGCCATGATCGGCGCGCTGACCCCGGCCCAGATGATGAAGATCGCCTCCGGCAGCACCCTGCTGTGCCGCATGCGCTGTGACGACGACCTGGTCTGGGGCCTGCTGACCAGCCATGGCAAGAGCGCTGCCAACGAGAGCGTCAGCCGCCTGCATGCGTCCATCCTGATGGCCGGCCGCCACCAGGAAGCTGCATAAGCCAAGGCCCCCCCGAAGCGGCCAAGGCCGCTCCCCCCAGGGGGCGGCCCCTGCAGCCCGGCCTAGCCGGTTCTGCGGCGCCCGCTGGGTCAGACACGACAAGGAGAGAGAACCATGGCACGCACCAAGAGCATCCTGACCGAAGCCAAGCAGATCGACACCGCCGTGGAGCTGATCAAGCTCGGCGCCCGGCTGCAGGTGCTGGAAAGCGAAACCGACCTGAGCTACGAGCGCCTGCTGCGCCTGTACAAGGAAGTGGCCGGCAAGAGCCCCAGCAAGGGCCAGCTGCCGTTTTCCACCGACTGGTTCATGACCTGGCAGCCCAACATCCACGCCAGCCTGTTTCTCAACATCCACGAATACCTGAACAAGGTGGCCGCGCTCGACGAGATCGACAGCGTGATCAAGGCCTACAAGCTCTACATGGAGCAGGTCAGCGCCCAGGGCCTGGAGCCGCAGCTGTCGGTCACCCGCGCCTGGCGCCTGGTGAAGTTTGTCGACAACGGCATGCTGACCATGACCAAGTGCAGCAAGTGCGGTGGCCACTTTGTCTCCCACCCCCATGAAATTGCCCGCCACTATGTGTGCGGCCTGTGCAACCCGCCAGCGCGTGCTGGCAAGGGCCGCAATGCCGGCGCCATCCGCCTGCCCAGCGCGCAGGATTGCCTGGTCAACTGATGTTCCGGCTGGCGCCGCCCTACAGGCCGGGCGGCGGCAGCCGATCTCCTGCTGGTGTGCAGCACTGGCCAGTGGGCCGCCCGACCGACTGACGGGCCGCCCACAAGGCGCAGGCCAGCCTCGGCGCACACCGTTCCTGTTTCTTGCGTGTCTCCTCCTGGCACTGTGTTGTGCCTTCTGGGCGGGATCCTTCGGGGTCCTGCCCATTTTTCTGTCCGGCGCAGGATCCCGCCCAAGCGCCCGGCTTTTCCGGCGACTGGTGTGCGTGGCCGCTGGCCACACTGGCGCCATGATGGTCTTGCACAATCCGATCCGCCGCGCCGCCGCCTGCTTGCGCTTGCCCTGGCCCTTGCCGGCGCTGGCCACCTGGCTGGTCGCCTGGTGCCTGTGGTGGCTTTGGTGGCGGTTGGCACCGCTGGCCTGGCCTGCCGCGCTGGCCTGGCTGCTGGCAGCGGTCGCTGGCGCCGGGCTGGCCTTGCTGCCGCGCCACGCCAGCGGTTGGCGCCGGCTGTTCATGGCGGCCGGCTTTCCGGTGTCGGCCGCGCTCAGCGGCGCGGCGGTGGTGCCGGCCTGGGCCTGGTTGCTGCCGATGGCCTTGCTGCTGGCCGCCTACCCGCTGGGCACCTGGCGTGATGCGCCGCTGTTCCCCACGCCGGCCAACGCGCTGGACGGTCTGGCCCAGGCCATTGCGCTGCCCGCCCAGGCCCGCGTGCTGGACGCCGGCTGCGGCCTGGGCCATGGCTTGACCGCGCTGCGCCGCGCCTGGCCGCAGGCGCAGATCGAGGGCATCGAGTGGAGCCGCCCGCTGCAGCTGGCTGCCAGGCTGCGCTGCCCCTGGGCCCGGGTGCAACAGGGCGACATGTGGGCCGCCAGCTGGCAGGGCCTGGCGGTGGTCTATCTGTTCCAGCGGCCCGAAAGCATGGCCAGAGCCTGGGCCAAGGCCGAGGCCGAACTGGCGCCAGGCGCCTGGCTGGTGAGCCTGGCCTTTGAAGTGCCAGGCCAGCAGGCCCACCTGGTGCTGGGCACGGCCGGCACGCGCCGGGTCTGGGCCTACCGGGTGGGTGCCGCCCATGCAACTGGCTCAATTCGCCCCGCGCCCTGCCGATAACTGGCAAAGGGCTCTACAGCTGCCGCACTCCGCGGCGCGGGCCGCACCACTGCACACATCGCCATGTTCGTCATCATCGGTTGGGTTGTCGTCATGGGCTGCGTGTTCGGCGTGTTCATCGCGCACGGCGGCAACATGGGCCCGATCCTCAAGGCCTTGCCCTGGGAAATGGGCATGATCGGCGGCGCCACGCTGGGGGCCTTCATCGTCAACAACCAGATGACGGTGATCAAGGCCACGCTGGGTGGCGTGGGCACCTGCTTCAAGGGCAGCAAGTACACCAAGGCCCGCTACATGGAGCTGCTGGCCTTGCTGTTCGACATCCTGCAGAAGGCGCGCAAGGAAGGTCTGATGTCGATCGAAAAAGACGTCGAGGACCCGCACTCCAGCCCGCTGTTCCAAAAGTACCCGACGGTGGGCAACGACCACCATGTCACCGAGTTCGTCACCGACTATCTGCGCATGATGGTCTCGGGCAACCTCAATGCCCATGAGATCGAGTCGCTGATGGACAGCGAGATCGAGACCCACCACCAGGAGGCGCATGCCCCGGTGGGCGCCATCCAGCGGGTGGCCGGCGGCCTGCCGGCCTTCGGCATCGTTGCGGCCGTGCTGGGCGTGATCAAGACCATGGGCAGCGTCGGCCAGCCGCCGGCGGTGCTGGGCGCAATGATCGGCTCGGCACTGGTGGGCACCTTCCTCGGCATCTTGCTGGCCTATGCCTTTGCCGAGCCGCTGGCCGGCCTGCTGGAGCAGAAGCTCGAAGAAAGCTCCAAGGAGCTGCTGTGCATCAAGACCACGCTGCTGGCCAGCATGCAGGGCTATGCGCCGCAGGTGGCCATTGAATTCGGCCGCAAGGTGCTGCTGTCCACGGCGCGGCCCACCTTCAGCGAGCTGGAACAACACGTGAAGAAGAAGTGACGCCATGCGCCCAGTTCCTGGTCAGCACATGCACCCTGCGGACCCGGCTGTGCCGGCCCGCCGGTCGATCCCCGGCGTGGGGGGCGGCGCTTCAGGCGCAGCGCAGGGGACGCTAAATGGCTGGTGACGCCAAGAAACTGCAACCGATCATCGTCAAGAAGATCAAGAAGAACGGCCATGCGGCGCATGGTGGGGCGTGGAAGATTGCCTATGCCGACTTCGTGACCGCGATGATGGCGTTTTTCCTGCTGATGTGGCTGCTGGGCAGCACCTCCGAGGGCGACAAGCGGGGCATTGCCGACTACTTTCAAAGCCCGTTGAAGGTGGCCTTGCTCAACGGTGGTTCAGGCTCGGGCGATTCATCGTCCTTGCTCAAGGGCGGTGGCTCTGACTTGAGCCGATCGTCGGGCCAGGTGAAAGCCGGCGATGTCAAGGCACCGCGCAGCACCGTCAACCTGCAGGCCTTGCGCAACGAGCAACGGGTGGCCGAGGCCACCAAGTTGCAGGAACTGAGCGAGCAGCTCGAAGCCGAGCTCAAGAACAACCCCAAGCTGGCGCAGTACGCCTCGCAGATCAAGCTGGACCACACCCGCGACGGCCTGCGCATCCAGATCGTCGATGAACTCAGCCGGCCGATGTTCGACAGCGGCAGCGCGGTGGTCAAACCCTATATGCGCGAGCTGCTGCGTGCCATCGGCAGCGTCTTGCTCGAAGTGCCCAACCGGCTGACGCTGGAAGGCCACACCGACGCCCAGCCCTTTGGCGCGGGCGGTGCCGGCTACAGCAACTGGGAGCTGTCGGCCGACCGGGCCAACGCCTCGCGGCGCGAGCTGCTGGCTGGCGGCCTGACCGAAGAGCGGGTGTTGCGGGTGCAGGGCCTGGCCAGCAGCCAGCCCTTCAACCGCGACGAGCCGACCGACCCGCAGAACCGGCGCATCAGCATCATCGTGATGAACCGCGACGCCGAAGACCGCTTCTACCGCCCCACCGCCGACCGGGTGGAGCCGCAGCAACCTGAATCAGAACCGTCGATTCGGCCTGAAAAGCCGGTTCTGGTGTCAAGTCCGTCCACGGCGGGCCGATAACACGCCATCGGCTGGTCCGAGACGCCTTTTTTTCCCACACCCACAAGCCCAAGCCCAAGGACAGACATGAGCAATCCCTCCGACCTCAAGTTCCTGGTCGTTGACGACTTCTCCACCATGCGCCGCATCGTGCGCGGCCTGCTCAAGGAAATGGGCTGCAACAACGTGGAAGAAGCCGAAGACGGCGCCATCGCCCTGCAGATGGTGAAGACCAACCGTTACGACTTCATCGTCAGCGACATCAACATGCCCAACATGAACGGCTTTGACCTGCTCAAGGCGGTCAAGGCCGACGCGGCGCTCAAGCACATTCCGGTGCTGATGGTGACCGCCGAGGCGCGCAAGGAAGACATCTTGCTGGCGGCGCAAAGCGGGGCGGCCGGTTATGTGGTCAAGCCTTTCACCAAGGCCACGCTGGAAGAAAAAGTCACCAAGATCATGCAGAAACTGGCAGCCACGGCCTGATGGCCTCATCTTGAGGAACCGCCATGAAAATGGAAGACATCGGCGCCCTGGTGCCCGACCAAAATGCAGTGGCCTCGCCCGAGGTGTTCCAGCAGATCGGTGCCATCACCCGCCTGCTGCACGACACCATGCAGCAACTGGGCGTGATGCCCAAGCTGCAGGTGGCCGCCGACGGCCTGCCCGATGCGCGCAGCCGCCTGAGCTACATCGCCACCAAGACCGCTGCGGCAGCCGAGAAGGTGCTGAACTCGGTCGACCAGGCCAAGGCCGAGCACAACGCCATCGCCGACCAGACCCGCAGCCTGGCGGCGGCCCTGCTGGCCGACCCGGTGAAAGCGGTGGCTTCGGGCGCGGTGTTCAACTTCGTCAACGACGTGGAAGCCCGCACCAAGCTGATCGACAGCCACCTGACCGACATCATGATGGCGCAGGACTTCCACGACCTCACCGGCCAGGTGGTGGCCAAGGTGGTGGGCCTGGCCAATGAGCTGGAAGACAGCCTGGTCAAGCTGCTGGTGCAGGTGGTGCCGCCGGACCAGCGTGAAAAGGTCGACCCCAATGTGCTGGCCGGCCCGGTGGTCAACCCCGAAGGCCGCACCGACGTGGTGACCAACCAGGGCGAGGTCGACGACCTGCTGGCCAGCCTGGGCTTTTGACCTGTTTGCGGCCACGGCCGCCCGCATGGGTGGCCTGGCGACCTACCCACGACTGATGGATACCGACCCATGAACTTCCGCAATCTCAGCTTGGCGGCCCGACTGGGCCTGAGCTTTGGCGCCTTGCTGCTGCTGTCCCTGGTCAGCAGCGGCTTGGGCCTGTACAAAATGGCCCAGATCCAGGCGTCGCTGGACAAGGTGGTGCTGGTCAACAACCAGAAGACGAGCCACCTGCACACCATGTCGACTGCCGTGCATGTGGTGGCACGGGCCACGCGCACCCTGGCACTGCTGTCCGACCAGGCAGACATGGCCGCCGAGCGCACCGTCATCCAGGAGGCCCGCGCCAGCTACGACAAGGCCGAGGCGGCCCTGAGCGCGATGCCGGCCAGCGCCGAAGCCATGGCCCAGCGTGCCGTGATCGTGGCCGCCCGCGACAAGGCCCGTGCCGTCAACGACGAAGCCATCAAGGCTGGCCTGGAGCATGATTTTGCGCATGCCACTGCCGTGGTCTTGAAGAAGTCAGGACCGGCCGTGGCCGCTTGGCAAGCCGCCTTGCATGCCAATGCCCAGTTGCAGGAAACCCAGAACAGCCAGAACCACCACGAGGCCCAGGCCGACTATGCAGCAGCGCGCACCTTGATGCTGGGCTTCATGCTGGTCTCGCTGGTGTCGGCGGCCACCTTGGCCACCGTGGTGGTGCGCAGTGTGATGGCCGATCTCGGCGGTGAGCCGGCCGATGCGCGCCGCGTTGCCGAAGCCATTGCCGACGGTGATCTGTCGGTGGCGGTGGCGGTGCGTGCGGGCGACACCCGCAGCGTGATGGCGGCCATGCGCAGCATGCGGGAGCGTTTGGCCAGCCTGGTCGACGAGGTGCGGCGCAGCAGCGACAGCATCGCCACCGGCTCGGCCGAGATCGCCACCGGCAATGCCGACCTGAGCCAGCGCACGGAAGAGCAAGCCAGCAATCTGCAGCAGACCGCTGCGTCGATGGAGCAACTGACCGGCACCGTCAAGAACAACGCCGAAACCGCCCAGCAGGCCAACCAGCTGGCCAGCGGTGCGTCAGCCGCAGCGGCCCATGGTGGCGAGGTGGTGGGCCAGGTGGTGACGACGATGCAGGACATCGCGGCCTCGTCGCGCAAGATCGCCGACATCATCGGCGTGATCGACGGCATCGCCTTCCAGACCAACATCCTGGCGCTCAATGCCGCCGTGGAAGCTGCGCGTGCCGGCGAGCAGGGCCGCGGCTTTGCGGTGGTGGCCAGTGAGGTGCGCAGCCTGGCCCAGCGCTCGGCCAATGCCGCCAAGGAGATCAAGTCACTGATCGGCAGCAGCAGCGACAAGGTCGAGCTGGGTGCCCGCCAGGTGCACGATGCGGGCGCGTCGATGGCCGAGATCGTGCGCCAGGTGCAGCAGGTCAGCCAGTTGATCAGCGAAATCTCCAACGCCACGGCCGAGCAGTCGCGGGGCATCAGCCAGGTGGGCGACGCCGTGGGCCAGCTCGACCAGGTGACCCAGCAGAACGCGGCCCTGGTGGAAGAAAGCGCTGCAGCCGCCGAGAGCCTGCGCCACCAGGCCGGCAAGCTGGTGGATGTGGTGGGTGGCTTCCGCCTGTGATCGGTTTGGTCTGAGCTGCCCGCCAGGGCAGGGCGCAACGGCCGGGCATTGCCCGGCCGTTGCCATGGCGGGGCCGGAAAAGCCGGGCTGCAACCGATCTATTCCAGGGGAAGCAACAGGCAGCCCGCTTCTACGATGGTGCTTACTTGTGCCGTGCCTGGAGCCCGCATGCCCGACGCTGTCCTGACTGTTTCCGCCCCCCCGTTGTCGCTGGGCGATCTGGTGACCGAAGCCCAGCGCTTGCAGCAGGCCGGCCGCATCGATGCGGCCATCGCGCTGTACCAGCAGTGGCTGGAGACCGGCCCCGTGGCCATGCGCCATGTGGCCTGCTTCAATCTGGGCACCCTGCTGGGTGCGCTGCAGCGCAGCGCCGAGGCCGAGCAGGCTTACCGGCAGGCTGTGGCGCTGCAGCCCGATTTCCCGCATGCGCGGCTGAACCTGGGCCATCTGCTGGAGCGCGGCGGCCACCACGAGGCCGCCCTGGCGGAATGGCGCACCGTGATCGCTGCCGGTGCTGCCACCGACCTGCAGGTGCATGCCTGGAACAACATCGGCCGCCTGCTCGAGCAGATGCGCAACTACCCCGAGGCCGAGGCGGCGCTGCGTGAGAGCCTGTTGCTGGAGCCGGTGCAGTCCAGCGTGATCCAGCACTATGTGCATCTGCGCCAGAAGCAGTGCGCCTGGCCGGTGTACCAGGCGGTGGGTGAGGTCGGCCCCAACCGGCTGCTGCAGGGCACCTCGCTGCTGGCGATGATGGGCTTGTCGGATGACCCGGCGCTGCAATTGCTGTCGGCCGTGCGCTTTGCGCATGAGCGGGTGCCCAAGGCGGCGGCCGTGCCGCTGCACAAGACCATGCCGCCGCGCACCGGCAAGATCCGCATCGGCTACCTGTCGGGCGACCTGCACATGCATGCGGTGGGCCTGCTGTCGCCCGAGCTGTTCGAGCTGCATGACCGCGACAAGTTCGAGGTCTGGGCCTTCTGCTGGACACCCGAGAGCGAGCAGCCGCAGCGCAAGCGCATCGTGCGCGCCATGGACCACCTGGTGCGCCTGGGCGGGGTGGACGACAACACCGCCGCACGCCTGATCGCCGAGGCCGGCATCGACGTGCTGGTCGACCTGCAAGGCCTGACCAATGGCGCCCGGCCGGCCATCCTGGGGCACCGCGCCGCGCCGGTGCAGGTCAGCTACCTGGGTCTGCCCGGCACCTCCGGCCTGCCGGGTGTGGACTGGATCCTGTGCGACCACTATGTGCTGCCGCCAGCGCTGGAGCCGTATTGCACCGAGCAGCCGCTGCGTGTGCCGCACTGCTACCAGGTCAGCGACCGCCAGCGCGAGGTGGCGCCGCGCCCCTTGCGCAGCACCTATGGCCTGCCCGACGACGCTTTTGTCTACTGCTCGTTCAACAACAACCACAAGTTCACGCCCGAGGTCTTTGGCGCCTGGATGCGGGTGCTGCAGCAGGTCGATGGCAGCGTGCTGTGGCTGCTGGCCGACAACGACACCGCGCGCGAGAACATGCTGCGCCAGGCCGACGCCCATGGCCTGGCCCGTGAGCGCCTGGTGTTTGCACCGCGGGTGGCGCCGCCGGAATACCTGGCGCGCTTCCAGTGCGCCGACCTGGTGCTCGACACCTTCCCCTACAACGCCGGCACCACCGCCAGCGACGCGCTGTGGATGGGCACGCCCATCGTCACGCTCAGCGGCCGCAGCTACATCTCGCGCATGGCCGGCAGCCTGCTGACCGCCGTGGGCCTGCCCGAACTGGCCACCACCACGCTGGCCGACTATGAAGCCCTGGCCGTGCTGCTGGGCCGCCAGCCCGCGCGCATTGCGTCCTACAAGCGCTACCTGGCCGAGCAGGGCCGCAGCTCGCCACTGTTCGACCTGCCGCAAGCTGGTGCGTGACATCGAAGCCGCGTTTGAACGCCTGGCCTTGCAGCACCGCGCCAAGGCCTGAGCATTGCCCTGATCCCCTGTGTCCGCCCGCGACGACCCCCATCTGGCCCAGGCCGCAGCGCCTGCGCCCGACCCTGCGCCTGAACCAGCGCCCATGGGGCTGGCGCAAGACGCGCTGGCCCAGGCGCTGGTGTGGCTGACGCGCCACCACGGCCATGCACGCTCGCTGGCCTCGCTGCTGGAAGGCCAGCAGGTCAGTGGCCAGCTGGGCCCGGACCAGGCTGTGCGCGCCCTGCGTGAGGCGCAGTGGCAGGCCGCCCTGGTGCAGCGGCCGATCGCCGAGTTCAGCGACCTGCTGCTGCCGGTGGTGCTGCTGCTGAAAAACGGCGACGCAGTGATCTTGCTGGCCCGGCGTGCCCAGGCCCAGGGCCCGGCGCTGTGCACCGTGGTGATGCCCGGCGCCGATGATGACGAGGGCGGCGGCCTGGCGGCGCAGGAACTGACCGCCACCGAGGCCGAGCTGGCGGCTGAATATGCTGGCGTGGCCCTGGTGGCCAGCCCCAAGGCGCAGACAGCGCCGCGCACCGCAGCGGTCGGCGACAGCGCGGCTGCCGCTGCGCTGCGCGACCCCGGCAGCCATTGGCTGTGGGGCACGGTGCGGCGCTTTGTGCCGCTACTACCGGTCGGCCCTGCTGGCCGCGCTGCTGAGCAACACCCTGATGCTGGTGACCGGCCTGGTCACCTCGGTGGTCTACGACAAGGTGATCCCGCACAAGGCCTTTGTCACCCTGTGGGCGCTGGCTGCCGCCGGTGGCCTGGCGTTGCTGTTCGACCTGGCCTCGCGCCAGTTGCGCGCCTACCTGATCGACCTGGCCGGCAAGAAGACCGACCTGCTGGTGGGCACGCAGCTGTTCCGCCAGAGCCTGAATGTGCGCATGGAACACCGGCCGCAGTCGGCCGGCGCCTACAGCCATGTGGTGGGCCAGCTCGAGCTGGTGCGCGAGTTCTTCTCGTCGGCCACGCTGTCGGCCATCAGCGATCTGCCCTTCATCCTGATCTTCATCGCCATGACCTTCATGATCGGCGGGCCGCTGGGCTTTGTGCTGCTGGTGGGCGGTGCCGGTGATCATGGGCGTGGCGCTGCTGATCCAGGGCGCGATGCGCCGCGCCACCAATGCCAACATGCAGCAGCAGGCCGACCTGCACGGCCTGCTGGTCGAGGCGGTGGAGGGCATCGAGGACATCAAGGCCACCGGGGCCCAGGGCCGCTTTCTGCACCAGTACGAGCAGTCGTCGGCGGCGGCGGTGGCCAGCGCCATCCGCTCGCGCCGGCTGACCAGCCTGACGATGAACATGTCGATGATCAGCCAGCAGGCCATCACCCTGGTGATGCTGGTCTGGGGCGTGTACCTGATCGACGCCAAGACCGTGATCGCCGGCGGCGCGCTGATGGGCGCGGTGATGTTCGGCATGCGGGCCATCGCGCCGCTGTCGTCCATCGTCATGCTCACCACCCGCTGGCAGAGCGCCCGCGCGGCGATGATTGCGCTGGACAAGGTGATGGCCCAGCCCACCGAGCGCGAGCCCGGCCGCGACTACATCCCGGTGCGCGCAGATGAGCGGGCGCATCGCGCTCAACGATGTCGGCTTTGCCTACCCCGCGCATGACGGCAAGGAGGCGCCCAAGGTGCTCAAGGGCGTCACGCTGCGCTTCGAGCCCGGCGAGCGGGTGGCCATCCTGGGCCGCATCGGCAGCGGCAAGAGCACCATCCTGCGCATCATCGGCGGGCTTGTACCGGCCCGGTCGAGGGCATGGTCGATGTGGACGGCGTCGACCTGCGCCAGCTCGACCCGGGCGACTTCCGCCTCAATGTCGGCTATGTGCCGCAGGACTCGCGGCTGTTCAACGGCACGCTGCGCGACAACGTGCTGCTGGGCCGGCCCGGCGCCGATCCGTCCGCGGCTGGTGGCGGTGGCCAAGCTCACCGGCCTGGCCCGGGTCGCCGAAGGCCACCCGCTGGGCTGGGACCTGCCGGTCGGTGAATCGGGTTCGCTGCTGTCGGGCGGCCAGCGCCAGCTGGTGGCGCTGACCCGCAGCCTGATCACCGAGCCCAAGATCCTGCTGATGGACGAGCCCACCAGCTCGATGGACGCGCAGAGCGAGCTGGCCTTCCTGCGCCAGCTGCATGAATCGGCCCGTGGCTGCACCCTGATCATGGTGACCCACCGCCCGGCGGTGCTGGAACTGGTGCAGCGCATCATCGTGGTCGACGCCGGCAAGCTGGTGATGGACGGGCCCAAGGCCCAGGTGCTGGCGGCGCTGTCGGGTGCCCGGCCGGTGCCGCAGGCGGCAGCCGCCGGCCAGATGGCGGCGCCGGGCGTGCAGCAGGTGGCCACCAATGTGCACCGCCACCCCAGCACCCAGCCGGCCGAGAGCCAGGCTGCGGTGTGAAGCGATGAGCCAGCGCAGCGCCGCTCCAGCGCGACGATCTGCAGTTTCCTGAGCCCGCTGCAGCAGGCGCAGCAGCACGAGCCGGCGCATGTCGCCACCTGGTCGGTCTACCTGATGCTGGCGGCCTGGTGGTGGCGGTGGTCTGGGCGGCGCTGGCCAAGGTGGACATGATCACGCGGGCCGAGAGCCGGGTGATCCCGGTCGGCCGCGAGCAGGTGATCGCCAGCCTGGAGGGCGGCATCCTGCGTGAGCTGAAGGTGCGCGAGGGCGAGGCGGTGGTGGCCGGCCAGGCGCTGGCCCTGCTGGACCCGACGCGGGTGGAGGCGCAGCAGAACGAGGGCCGGCTCAAGCGCCTGGCCCTGATGGCCACGGTGGTGCGCCTGCAGGCCGAGGCCGGCGGGCGGCCGCTGGCCGTTTCCGCCCGAGCTGGACGCGGTGCCCCAGGTCACCAGCAGCGAGACGCGATTCCTACGACGCCCGCCGCCGTGCCCTGAACGAGGCGGTGGCCTCCAACCAGCGCAACCAGGCCCTGCTGGAGCGTGAGATGGCGCATGGCGCAGACGCTGTCGGCCAAGGGCCTGATGAGCGAGGTCGAGGTGATGCGCCTGCGCCGCCAGGTCAACGACCTGGCGCTGGTGACGCAGGAGCGCATCAACCGCTTCCGCCAGGACGCCAGCGCCGAGCTGGTGCGAGGCCCAGACCGAGCTGACCATGCTGGGCGAGCAGCAGGTGGTGCGCGACGACATCCTGCAAGCCGCACCACGCTGACATCGCCGGTGCGCGGCCTGGTCAAGAACATCCGCATGCAACACCGTGGGCGGCGTCATCAGTGCCGGCGCGCCGGTGATGGAGATCGTGCCGGTGGACGACCAGGTGCTGGTGGAGCTGCGCATCAAGCCGGCCGACATCGGCTTTGTGCGGGTGGGGCACGCGGTGCAGATCAAGCTGTCGGCCTATGACTACACCGTCTACGGCAGCCTGCACGGCGAGGTGCAGACACCTGAGCCCCGACGCCTTGAGCGACGGCAACCAGCCGCCTGGCGGCGGCGATGCCAGCTGGTACCGCGCCCTGGTGCGGGCCGACGCCAGCACCCTGAAGGCCGGCGGCAAGCCGCTGACGGTGCTGCCCGGCATGGTCGGCACGGCCGAGATCCGCACCGGCCGACGCTCGGTGCTGAGCTTCATCCTGCGGCCGATGATGAAGGCCACCGAGGCCTTCACCGAGCGCTGAGCATAGTTCTGGCCAGCCGCGCAGGGCCGGAACAAGCCGCCAAATGCACCGGCTTTTGGCCGATTGGAGGCCCCGCTGGGGGCGTCTACTTGCCTGCAAGTTGATGCCTGCGAGCCCTGCCGTGATCTGCCCTGCCATCCCGCCAGCTTTTCCGCCTGCCAGCCGCCCGCCGCGGCGTGTTGCCCCGTGGGCCGCTGCCGTGCTGGCCGCCGCGCTGGCCGCCAGCCCGGTGCTGGCCAATTGTCTGGACGAGGAAAAACTGGAATCGCTGCCAGCGATGGCAGCGCCTGGGGCGGCCGGTGCAGCTGCTGCAGCCGCACCGGTGCTGCCGCGCATGGCCTTGCAGCAGCTGGTGGCCGATGCCCTGTCGCGCAGCAACGGCATCGGCGCAGCCCGGCTGCTGGCCGAGGCCGCGCTGCAGGACGTGGAAGAAGCGCGTGCCAGCAGCAAGCCGCAGGCCTTTCTGAGCGGCACCGTCGGCCCGACGCTGAGCGGCGGCCAGGGCGGCGATGCCAACAGCCTGCAGGCGCGCGCCGGCATCAACCTGAGCCAGACGCTCTACGACGGCGGCCGCAGCGAGCGGCTGGTGGGCTGGCGCAGCCAGCAGGCCGAAGCCGCGCGGCTGGGCATGCTGTCGACGCAGGAGCAGATCACGCTGTCCACCACCTCGCTGGCCTTCGAGCGCAGCCGCTTTCGCATGCAGGCGGTGATCTACGGCCAGAACGTGCGCAAGATGGGCTGCCTGGTGCAGGCGCTGGAGACGATCGTGGGCGGCCGACAAGGGCCGCACCAGCGAGCTGGTGCAGGCGCGCAAGCAGCTGCAGCAGGCCGAGCTGCAACAGGTGCAGGCGCAGAGCCAGGCGCGCCAGGTCGAGGCCAAGCTGCGCCGCGTGGCGGGCGACGGCCTGCCCGGCACCGAAGGCATGTCCACGCTTGCTGCTGGCGGTGCCCGAGCTGCCCATGGTGCTGGCAGCGGCCGAGCGCTCGATCGACATCAGCCAGCTGGCGGCCAATGCCAATGCGCTGCGCGAGATCGCCCGCGTGGTGGAAGCCGGCAACAAGCCCCAGGTCAGCTGGAACGTGGGCGGCAGCGCCCTGCTGTCGGCCGGCGGTGGCGGCGGCAACAGCCGCAACGCCAGCCTGAATGCCGGCGTGACCCTGAGCGTGCCCATCCTCAACCCGGCCATCGAATACAGCAGCCAGGCCGCACGCAAGCGGGCCGAGGCCGCCACCTTGCAGCGCGCCGAAGCCCTGGAGCAGCGCCGCCAGCGCATCGTCGAAGTGCATGAGCAGGCCGGCGCCGCCTTCGACCGGCTGCGCCGCGTGGGCCTGGTGCTGCGCGACAGCGACCGGCTGCGCAACTTCACGCTGCAGCAATGGCAGCAGATGGGCCGGCGCAGCCTGTTCGACGTGATCGCCGCCGAGAGCGACCACTACAACCTGCGGGTGCAGTACGTCAACGCCCTGCACGACGGCCAGCAGATGAACTCCACGCTCACCTCGCTGGGCATCGGCCTGGCGGCCTGGCTGCAATGACCCGCCTCCCTATGAAAGTGATGGCATGAACACCTTGTGCATCGAAGGCTGGCGTGGTGTCAGCCACTCCATCGCGCTGGTCAACCAGTACCAGCTGCTGGTGCTGCTCAACGATGCCGACTGGTGTGCCGACTGGCAGATCCTGCCACCGCGACCTGCCGTTCTTCCTGAAGCACTGGAACACCCGCCAGATGCCGGCCGGCTTCACGGCGGCCGAGCAGGCACGCATCGACGGCGTGCCGGCACCGCGCCGAGGGCCAGGCCATCGACTGCCTGCTGCGCATCAGTTCGCCGTTTCGCGCCAGCATCACGCCAGGCCAGCGCACGCTGACCTTCATGGTCACCGAATGCGGCCTGCTCGACGACTGCTTCGACGCACCGCCCACCGACCCCGGTGCCTTCACCCGCGACGACAACCGCATCATCACGCCCTCGGCCTGGTCGCGTGACCGCCTGGTCGACGGCGGCATGGACCCGGCCGGCATCGTGGTGGTGCCGCACGGCGTCAAGACCGACACCTTTGCGCCGCTGCAGCCGGCCGACCGCGCCGCCGGCCGCGCCGCGCTGGGCGTGGCCGACGACGAAGTGCTGTTCCTCAACGTCGGCGTGGCCACCTGGAACAAGGGCCTGGACATCCTGGTGCAGGCCTTTGCCCGCGTGCGCCGGCAATTCCCGCGGGCCCGCCTGCTGCTCAAGGACCACAAGGCGCTGTACGGCATCGGTGCCGACCGCACGCTGGCGCAGGTCAGCCGCGCCCACCCCGGGCTGATCGACAGCCATGTGCTGGCCGGCATCTCGGTGGTCTCGGGCAGCCTGGACCAGACCCAGCTGCGTGCGCTGTATGGCGTGGCCGACGCCTATGTCTCGCCCTACCGGGCCGAGGGCTTCAACATGCCGGTGCTGGAGGCCATGGCCTGCGGCACGCCGGTGATCGTGACCGGCGGCGGCGCCACCGACGACTTCTGCCCGCCTGCGCTGGCCGTCAAGCTGCCCGCGCGTGAGGGCACCAAGGCCGACGAGCCCGGCATGTTCGGCCGCTTTCTGGTGCCCGACGAAGACGCCCTGGTGCAGGCCATGACCGATGTGGCCGAAGGCCGCTGCCCGCGCGAGACGCCCGAGCGCCTGGCCGCGCGCGAGCGCCTGGTGCAGCAGTACAGCTGGCAGGCCGTCAGCCGCGGGCTGCAGGACTTGATCAGCCACCACAGCGTGCCGGCCTGACGCCGCTGCCCGGGCCACGCCGATGCGCCACCGCCTCCACAACGACAGCCACGCCTTTGTGCGTGCCATCCACCTGCGCACGCCTGGTGTGCCCATCCGCGACGTGCGGGTCGGTTGTGCCCGGGTGACCGAGCCGCTGGCCTGGGACACACCACCGTGCCGCCTGCACATCGACGGCGACAGCGCCGAGCTGGTGTTCCAGCGCCCCGACAACTGGGCCCGCTTTGCCTTCGACATCGTGCCGGTGCAGGGCGACGCCAGCGCCGTGGCGCCGATGGGCCGCATCGAAGCGCTGCCGCAGCGCAGCCCGGACGCGGTGCGTGCGCTGCTGCGTGGCAAGTCCATCGCCTTTCTGGGCACGGCGCGCAGCTGCGCCCAGGCGTTGCCGGCGTCGATCGCCAAGCTGCGCGAACTGGGCAGCCTGTTCGGCGCGCATGCCATCCATGTCTACGAAAACGACTCCAGCGACGACACCGGTGCGCTGCTGGACCACTGGGCGCGCGACGGTGTGCTGCAGGCGATCCGCGAGCAGGGCATCGCCGCAGGCCATGCCGCTGCGCACCGAGCGCCTGGCCTATGGCCGCAACCGCCTGCTCGACCAGTTGCTGGCGGCCCAGGCTGCTGGCGGCACGGCGTGGGACTATGTCTGCTGGGCCGACCTGGACGGCCTGGTGGGCGCGCGCTTCTCGACCGAGGGCTTTCTGTCGAACTTCCAGCAGGAAGAGGCCTGGGACGCGGTGTTCCCGCTGAGCTGGCCGCTGTACTACGACCTGTGGGCCCTGCGCGAGCCGACGATCTGCCCGGACGACTATGTCTGGAGCGGCCAGCACACACTGAATGCCGCGCTGTTCGCCGGGCGTGAGATTCCACGCCGCCACCCAGCAGCTGGCGCCTGGCCGGGTGGCCGGCTGGGTGCCGGTGCAAAGTCGCCTTTGGCGGCTTCGGCCTGTACAAGGCGGCGGTGGTGGGCCAGGGCCGCTACAGCGGCCTGGTCGACGGCCGCGAGGTCTGCGAGCACGTGCCCTACCACGCCCATCTGGTGCAGGCCGGCGCCCGGCTGTACCTCAATCCGCAGTGCATCACCCACATCGCATAGGACTGCTGCCATGGCCGCGCTGACCCTGATCACCCATGTCTACAACGCCCAGGGCCCGGTCGACCGGCAGCTGGCGCTGTGGAAACAGTTCAGCCCGGCGCTGCTGGCACAGCTGCAGTTTCTGGTCATCGACGACCACAGCGACCTGCCGCTGCAACTGGACAAGGGCCCGCTGGACCTGCGCCTGGTGCGGGTGGACGACGACATCGACTGGAACATGCCCGGCTGCCGCAACCTGGCCGCCACCCTGGCCGGCACCGAGTGGATGCTGTTCTTCGACGTCGACAACGTCGCCAGCGAGGCCAGCCTGCAAAAGATCGTCGGTGCGCTGGACCGCCTGGACCGGCAGCGCCTGCATGTCTTTCGCCGCACCGAAAACGGGGTCGATGTGGAGCCGCACATCAACAGCTTCCTGATCACCCGCCAGGGCTTCTGGCGCGCGGGTGGTTACGACGAGGACTTCAGCGGCCACTACGGCTTCGAGGATGTGGCCTTCCGCATGATGTGGCGCAAGCATGTGGGCACCGAGGTGCTGCTGACCGACATCGCCTTCGAGCAGATTGCCTTTCGCACCAGCGGGCTGGACCGGGATCTGCAGCGCAACCAGACGCTGATCCAGCACCGTGCCGCCGCTGGCCTGCCCAAGCCCAGGAGCATGTTGCGGTTTGCCTGGGGCGAAGTGGCGGTCTGAACTGCTGGGCCGCGCCGGGCGACGCCCCGGCACAGCCGCCAGCCAGGGCGGCGGCGCCCGAGCGCGCCGATGTGGCGAATAATCGGGCGGCCAGGGCATCCTGGCACCGCAAGCTGGCGGGTTGCACCGCCAGGCGCCGCACCATCCGTCCCTGCGCGCAGCAGCGCGCACACCTTCTGCCACCCTCCGCAGCCTTTCGCCGGCCGCCCGCCCATGCTGGTCCCCGACCGAGACGCCGACGACCTGGGCGCGCAGCCTGCAGTGGCTGCGCTGGCCGCATTGGCACAGGCCGGTCTGGCCTTGGCCACGGTCGATGCCGGGGCGCGGCTGCAATGGTGGACACCGGCATTTGCCCGCCTGTTCGATCTGCCGCTGGCGTTTGGCCAGCCGCTGCAGGCCTTGGTGGGGGAAGCGGCGGCCATGCGCCTGGCGGCTGGCGCGCCGGTGGAGCATCTGCCCGCCAGCGCTGCTGCCGGTGGCGCCTGGCCATGGCGTTTGCAGCTGCACGGCGCTGGTGCGCAGCGCGCCCTGCGTGCCGAGCTGTGCACCGACCTGCAGCGCCTGCAGGCCGACAACGAGGCCTTGCGCACCCGGCTGGACCTGGTGCAGTCCTTCACCCGCACCGGCGTGTTCGAGCGCGACCCGCGCACCCTGCAGGGGCGCTGGGACGCCCACATGTTCCGCATCTGGGGCTTGCCCGAGCAGCCGTCCGGCACGGCGTCGCCACCCTATGACGCGCTGGCCGAGATGATCGTCAGCGAAGACCGGCTCAAAGGTGCCTTCGAGCGCAGCCTGTCAGCCGCGGGTGACCATGCGCAGCGGGTGCGGATCCGGCGGCCTGATGGTGCACTGCGCTACCTGTACACAAGGTGGCGGGTGCAGCACGACGCCCAGGGCCAGCCCTGCCAGGTGCTGGGCATCAACACCGACGACACCGAGACCTTCGAGCTGGCCAACCGGGCGCAACGCCTGGGCACCGAACTGGAGGTGACGCTGGAACTGGGCCACATTGCCGTCTGGCGGCATGACCTGTCCACCGACCGCGTGCTGCTGGACGCGCGCGGCTGCGCCATGCTGGGCGTGGCCTACGACGTGCAGGGCGTGCCGCTGGCCGAACTGCGTGCGCAGATCCACCCGGACGACCGGGATGTGCCGCAGGCCTCGGCGGCCTTGACACTGCGCAGCGGCCTGCCCAGCGACATGGAGCTGCGCTACCCGCGCGCGGACGGTGGCTGGAAGCATGTGCTGCTGCGCCGCGCGCTGCACCGTGCCCCGGACGGCCGGCTGCTGGGCTTCATCGGTGTGCTGCTGGACATCACCGAACGGGTCGAGAGCAGCCGCCGCACGCGCGATCTGACGCGCCAGCTGGAAGCGGCTGCCGAGGCCGCCCGCATCGGCCTGTGGTCGAGCCGCTTCGACCGCCGGGAGCGGCGCTGGAGCCCACGTGTCTATGCCTTGCTCGGACTGGACCCGGCGGCGGGCCCGGTGCCGCTGGAGGATTGGGGCCGGCGCTGCGTGCATCCCGACGACCTGCAGCGTGTGCACAGCGCCTTGCGCAGCATGTGGCAGGCGGGCGCCGGCGGCATCGAGGTCGAGTTCCGCATCCGGCGGCCCAGCGACAGTGCCTTGCGCTGGCTGCTGATCCGCGGCCAGGTGCAGCCCGAGGCTGGCGACGGCAGCGGACCGCGCGCCGAGGGCGTGATGATCGACATCACGGAGCAGCAGCAGACCTTGCGGCAATTGCGTGACACCGTCGAACGCATGTCCCTGGTCAACCAGGCCCTGGGGCTGGGCACCTGGGAGGTGGATGCCGAATCTGGCGCGGTGAAGTGGGATGCGCAGATGTTCCGTCTGCGGGGCGTGCAGCTCGGCGGCCGGGTGGTCAGTCTTGCCGAGATGGCCAGCTACCGCATCCCGAAGATCGCCGGAGGTGATGGCATCCCTGGCCCAGCGCCTGCGCAGCGACCAGACCTGGCACATCGAGTTTCGGGTGCAGTGCCCCGACGGCCAGATGCGCTGGCTGACCTCGCAGTCGGTGCCGGTGCGCGACGAGCAGGGTCGCCCCACCGGGCGCATCGGCATCAACTGGGACAGCACCGAGGCGCACCAGGTCGGTGAGGCGCTGCGCCTGCGCGAGACCGCGCTGGCCGAAGCCCGCACCAAGGCGCAGACGCTGTCGCGCATCAGCCATGAACTGCGCACGCCGCTGAATGCCGTGCTGGGCTTTGTGCAACTGCTGCGCGGTGACGACGCCGTGCTTGACGCGGCCCAGCGCCAGCGCTGGCTGGGCCACATCGACGGCGCCGGCCGCCATTTGCTGGCGCTGATCGACGATGTGCTCGAACTGTCGCGTGCCGAGTCTGGTGCCGACGCCGGCCCGCCGCAAGACCTGGCGCTGGCGCCGCTGATCGAGGGCAGCCTGCAGATGCTGGCCAAGGAAGCCGCCGACGCCCAGGTGCAACTGCACTGCGCGGCACTGGACGGCCAGGTGCGCGCCAATGCGCTGCGCCTGCGCCAGGTGCTGATCAATTTGCTGTCGAACGCCATCAAATACAACCACCCGGGTGGCAGCGTGCGCGTGTGGACCGCACAGCGTGGTGCGCAGTGGGCGGTGCATGTGGCCGACAGCGGCCGTGGCATCGCCGCCGACCGGCTGCAGCAGGCCTTCGAGCCCTTCAACCGGCTGGGCGCCGAGGCCGACGGCGTGGCGGGCAGTGGCCTTGGCCTGGCCATCGTCAAGGTGCTGGTCGCGCAGATGGGCGGCAGCGTCGACGTGCGCAGCACGCTGGGCCTGGGCAGCGAATTCATCGTCAGCCTGCCGGCGGCCGACCCGGCAACTGCGGCGCTGGCATCGACAGACACGACCAGCACGGCCGCAGCGGCGCACCCCGCAGCGGTCGGGGCGGCTGTGGCAGTTGTGGCGCCAACCGCGCCTGTGCCAGGGCAGGGCGCTGCCCGGCCGTCTCGCTTGCTCTACATCGAGGACAACCCGGTCAACGCGCTGCTGATGCAGGAACTGATGGCCGGGCGGCCTGCGGTCGACCTGGTGGTGGCCGGCACAGGCAGTGCCGGCGTGCAATCGGCCTGCGACTGGATGCCCGATCTGATCCTGGTCGACCTGCAATTGCCGGACATGGACGGCCTGGCCGTGCTGCAGGCCCTGCGCAGCAAGCCCCGCACCAGCGCCATCCCCTGTGTCGTGCTGTCGGCCAACGCCACGTCCGAGGACCGACAGACAGCGCTGGCGGCGGGCTTTGTCGATTACTGGACCAAGCCCTTTGATTTCGGCCGCTTCCTGCTGGACCTGGCGCGTCTGCTCGGCCACCCTGTCTGAGCGGCCGGCCCTGCAAGGTGGGCGATGGGCGGGCTCCACACCGCATGTGCCTGCACCTATCGGCAAGAAGTGCATCCACTTGAAACCGGCCTGGCCCATGGACCAATTTGGCCATGCACTGCGGCCTTGATCACGGTATTGGCCAAGCTGCGGTCGACGTCTACTCGTGGGCATGCGCAACTGCACGCCTGACACGCCGCCCAACACGCCTGCCCGACATGGCTGCTGTCGGGCTGACGGACCCGTTCGACACGGATCCGCAGCTGCTGGCTTCGCTGACCATCGTGGTGCCGACCTACGAGCGCCCGGAGGCACTGGCGCGCATGCTGGCTTACTACGCGGCGCTGCCCGTCCAACTGCTGGTGGTCGATGGCAGTGCCCAGCCGGCCAATCTGGCGGCCATGCAGTCGCTTCCGGCAGGCCTGCGCTATGTCCACCGCCCCGTTCCGATCGAGGAGCGCATCCGTTGGGCGGTGCAGCAATGCGACACCGAATTCGCGATGTTCTCGTGTGACGACGAGTACTACCTGGAAGATGGGCTGCGGGCCGCGCTGGCGCAGTTGCGTGCGGTGCCCATGCTGTCAGCCGCAGCTGGCCGCTGTGCCGCCTTTGTCTGCAACGACCAGGGCTTGCAATTGGGCACCTACTACAACTTCCTCAAGGGATTTTCCGAGCGCAGCGACCTGGCGTCCCAGCGGGTGCGCACAGCCGCCGCGCACAGCCCGCTGCTGTCGGGTTTTTATTATTCGGTGTGCCGCACCAGCGCCTTTCGTCCGGCAGCGCTCGCGGCCTTTGCCCAGCGCTTCAGCTGCCCCTATGTGCAGGAGGTGATGTTCACCTTGGGCCTGTTCATGCAGGGTGGCATGCAGACCGTGCCGCAGTTGATGTGGCTGCGCAACCTGCAGGCACCGCCCGTGAGCCATGCGCAGTGGAACCGCAAGCTCGATCTCAGCGCCTGGTATGGCGCGCCCGACCATGCAGACGAGGTGGCGCAGCTGCACAGCTTGGCGCATGCGCTCTACCAGTCTTGCCTGGCCGCAGACGAGGTGGCCGAGCCGCTGGACGCCATCTTCCGCCAGCTGGTGGACTTCGATGCGCGCCAGGTGGCGGGGCAGGGCGAGTCGCAGAAGGCCTACCCGTTTGCGCTCTCGGCCTTCCTGATCATGAGCCGGCAGTTCGGCTTGCCCGTGGACGCGCAGTCGCTGCACCGCGTCGACGCGTTGGAAACCGCCGCCCAGCTGGCAGCCAATCAGATGGCGCAGCTCAAGGCGCGCATCACGGTCTGGTGAGCATGCGCATGTGCGCCACCCATCTTGGAGCAAGACGATGAAAGCAGTCATCCTGGCCGGTGGCCTGGGCACACGCATCAGCGAGGAATCGCACCTGCGACCCAAACCCATGATCGAGATCGGTGGTGCCCCGATCCTCTGGCACATCATGAAAAGCTATTCGCACCATGGCATCCACGACTTCGTGATCTGCCTGGGCTACAAGGGCTATGTGATCAAGGAGTATTTCGCCAACTACTTCCTGCACACCTCAGACGTCACCTTCGACATGGCCAGCAACAGCATGCAGGTGCACCGCCAGCATGCGGAACCCTGGCGTGTGACCCTGGTGGACACCGGCACCCAGACCATGACCGGTGGCCGCCTCGCCAGGGTGCGGCCGTATCTGGACGATGGCAGTTTCTGCATGACCTATGGCGACTGTGTCACCGACCTGGACATCGCCGCGAGCGTGGCCTTCCACCAGCGGCACGGGCGCAAAGCCACGGTCACCGCCATCCAGCCGCCGGGTCGCTTCGGTGCGCTCAACCTCGACGGCGAGACCGTCTACGGCTTCCAGGAAAAGCCGGCGGGTGACGGCGCCTGGATCAATGGCGGCTACTTCGTGCTGGAGCCGTCGGCGCTGGACGGTATCGCTGGCGACAGCACCTTGTGGGAGGCCGAGCCACTGGAAGGCCTGGCGCGCGATGGCCAATTGATGAGCTACCGCCACACCGGCTTCTGGCAGCCGATGGACACCTTGCGGGACAAACACCAGCTCAACGAGCTGTGGTCCACCGGCGCACCCTGGAAGCAATGGACATGATCGACCTGCTGATGCCGCCGCCTGCCACGGCGCCAAAGCTGCCCATCGCTGCGGGCAAGGCCGCCACGCCGGTGGATTTCAAGCGGCCGCAGTTTGGCGGCGCCTACGCCGGCACCCGGGTGCTGGTGACCGGCCACACCGGGTTCAAGGGCAGCTGGCTGGCGTTGTGGCTGCAGTCGCTGGGCGCGCAGCTCAGCGGCCTGTCCTTGCCTGCGGATGCCATGGGTGGCAGCCCTGGCGCTGGCGCAAGCAGCCATTGGGCCCAGCTGGGCCTGCCCTGCGACGAGCACCGCCACGACATCCGCGATGCTGCCGCCGTGCGCGCCACGCTGGCCGCCGTGCAGCCGCAGATCGTCTTCCACCTCGCGGCACAGCCGCTGGTGCGCCGCTCCTATGCCGATCCGCTGGAAACATGGTCGACCAATCTGATGGGCACGGTGAATCTGCTCGACGCTTGCCGCCTGACACCGGGGGTGCAGGCCGTGGTGGTGGTCACCACCGACAAGTGTTATGACAACCAGGAGTGGGCCTGGGGCTACCGCGAGAGCGACGCACTGGGAGGGCACGATCCCTACAGCGCGTCCAAGGCTGCGGCCGAGCTGGCGGTGTCGAGCTGGCGGCGTGCATTTGGTGGCTTGGCCGGCGCGCCGTTGCTGGCCAGTGCGCGTGCCGGCAATGTGATCGGTGGCGGTGACTGGTCGGCAGACCGGCTGGTGCCGGATTTGGTGCGCGCCTTGGCAGCAGGCCGGCCGCTGACGGTGCGCTCGCCGCAGGCAACCAGGCCCTGGCAGCATGTGCTTGAATCCTTGAGCGGCTACCTGTTGCTGGGCCAGCAGTTGCTGGCCGGGCGCGCTGATCTGGCGCGGGCCTTCAATTTTGGCCCGCCTGCCGATGGCAACCGCAGTGTTGCCGAACTGTTGCAGGGCCTGGGCGCCGCCTGGCCGGCCCTGGCCTGGCAATGCGAGGCAGCCGCAGCGGGCGCTGCCGCGCCGCATGAGGCGACACTGCTGCAGCTCGATGCCAGCCTGGCCCGCAGCCGCCTGGCTTGGCAGCCAGTGTGGAATTTTGAACAAAGCCTGCGCTACACCGCCCAGTGGTACCAGCAGCACCAAGCCGGCGCTGCGCCATGCAGCGCAGCGCAGCTTGATCGGTATGTGGCGCAGGCCCGGGTGGCGGGCCTGGCCTGGGCGACCGCATGACCTTGCAACCCACGCCATTGGCCGGCTTGTGGCTGGCCGACACCCAGGCGTCGATCGACCACCGGGGCGCGTTTGCACGGCTGTTCTGCCAGCAGGCGCTGGCAGCGGCGCTGGGTGGCCGCCAGGTGCTGCAGATCAACCAGTCGCGCACCCACCAGGCCGGTGCGGTGCGTGGCATGCATCTGCAACAGGCGCCGCATGGCGAGATGAAGCTGGTGCGCTGCCTGCAGGGCCGGGTGTGGGACGTGGTGGTGGATCTGCGCGCTGGCTCTGCCACGCTGCTGCAGTGCTTTGCCACCGAGCTCAGCGCTGACAACGCCCGCATGCTGGTGATCCCAGAAGGCTTTGCCCATGGCTTCCAGGCGCTGGAGCCCGACAGCGTGCTGCTGTATCTGCACACCGCAGCCTATGCGCCGGAGGCCGAAGCTGGCCTGCACTGCCAGGACCCCCGCCTGCAGATCCGCTGGCCATTGCCGATTGCCGACCTGTCGGCGCGCGATGCCAGCCATGCGCTGCTGCCGCCGGGCTACCAAGGACTGACGCCATGAACTGCCGCCATTGCCAGCAGCCGCTGGAACATGTGTTTCTCGACCTGGGATCGGCGCCGCCGTCCAACGCCTACTTGAGCGCGGCCGACCTGCAGCGGCCCGAGCGCCACTACCCGCTGAAGCTGTGGGTCTGCGACCAGTGCTGGCTGGTGCAGACCGACGACCACGCCAGCGCGGACGAGCTGTTCAACCAGGACTACGCCTATTTTTCGTCGGTGTCGCAAAGCTGGTTGGACCATGCACGCCACTACACCCAGATGATCAGCCAGCGCCTGGCGCTGGGCCCGCGCAGCCAGGTGGTGGAGCTGGCTTGCAACGACGGGTATCTGCTGCAGAACTTTGTGGCTGCCGGCGTGCCCTGTCTGGGCATCGAGCCCACCGCCAGCACCGCTGCTGCTGCCGAGGCGCTGGGCATCCCGGTGCTGCGCGAATTTTTTGGGCTGGCGCTGGGCCGCCGGCTGGCTGCGGCGGGTCGGCAGGCCGACCTGATCGTCGCCAACAATGTGCTGGCCCATGTGCCTGACATCAATGACTTCGTTGCTGGCATGCAGGCGCTGCTGAAGCCAGGCGGCACCATCACGCTGGAGTTTCCGCACCTGGCCCAGTTGCTGCAGCAGAACCAGTTCGACACGGTCTACCACGAGCATTTTTCCTATCTTTCGCTGGGCACCGTGGCCACGGTGCTGGCGGCGGCCGGTTTGCGGGCCTTTGATGTGCAGACGCTGTCCACCCACGGCGGCAGCTTGCGTGTGTTTGCTTGCCACGCCCAGGACCCGCGCCCGGTGTCTGGTGCCGTACTGGCGCTGCGCGCGGCCGAAGACGCGCAGGGCTTGCGCCAGCTGTCGGCCTACACCGGCTTCCAGCCGCGGGCTGACGCGGTGAAAAACGGCTTGCTGCAATTTCTGCTGGAACAAAAACGGCTGGGGCGCAGTGTGGCTGCTTACGGCGCCGCTGCCAAAGGTTGCACACTGCTGAACTACGCCGGTGTGCGGCCCGACTTGCTGCCCTTTGTCTGCGATGCCGCGCCGTCCAAGCAAGGCAAGTTCCTGCCCGGCAGTCGCATCCCTGTCTTGCCACCATCGGCCTTGGCGGCGCACCGGCCCCAGAGCGTGCTGATCCTGCCCTGGAACATCGCCGACGAGGTGATGCAGCAGCAGGCGGTGGTGCGCAGCTGGGGCGGTCAGTTCGTGGTGTGCGTGCCGCAGCTGCAACTGCTGTGAACACCTCGCCGGATTGACGCCGTGGCATCGGGGCTTGGCCAGACAGGCAGGGCACTGCGGGTGCTGGTGACCGGTGCCAGCGGCTTTGTCGGCACCGCTTTGGTGCCGCAGCTGCTGGCGGACGGGCACCAGGTGACAGCCATCGTGCGGGTGCCGGCGCGCGCGGCCAGCCAGCCCTGGTTCCAGCATGTGCGCTGCATTGCGGCCGATCTTGCCGACACCGATGCCGCCTTGCTGGAGGCCATCGGTGCGCAAGACGCCCTGGTGCACCTGGCCTGGTCCGGCTTGCCCAACTACCACCAGCTGTTCCATCTGGAGCACAACTTGCCGGCTGCCTGGCGCTTCATCCAGGCGCTGGTACGCGGTGGCCTGCAGCAAGTGCTGGTGGCCGGCACCTGCTTCGAATACGGCGCGCAAAGTGGTTGCCTGGCCGAGCACTTGCCTGCGCTGCCGAACAACGCCTACGCGGTTGCCAAGGACAGCTTGCGCCGCCATCTGCAATGCCTGCAAAAGCTGCAGCCATTCACGCTGCAGTGGGCGCGCCTGTTCTACATGCACGGGCCTGGTCAGCACCCGGGCAGCCTGCTGGCGCAACTGGATGCCGCCATCGACCGCGGCGATGAGCGCTTTGACATGTCCGGTGGCGAGCAGCTGCGCGACTATCTGCCGGTGGCCGAGGTGGCACGCCGGCTGGCCGGCCTGTTGCTGCATCCAGACTGCAATGGTGTGGTCAACGTCTGCAGCGGCCAGCCGGTGTCCGTGCGCAGCCTGGTCGAGCAGCACCTGGCGCGGCGTGGTGCCCGCATGGCGCTGAATCTGGGCCACCATCCCTATCCGGCCCATGAGCCGATGGCGTTCTGGGGCCATGCGCAGCGGCTTGCTGCACTGGGCTACTGAAGATGCGCAGCCTCAGCTTGGCCATCGGCAGCGAGCAGCGACTCACCCACTATGTGGCGCGCCAGCTCGACCACCTGTTCCCCGACGCGGGTGTCCAGGCGGACGAGGCGGCACTGGCGCCGCTGGTGGGCCCGGCCTTGCAGCGCCTGCAGCCGGTGCTGGCAGCGGTGCGGGCCTTTGACGCTCTGCGCTTCAACCACTTCAACGCACTGCAATACGCCAGTTGGCTGTATCTGCTGGGCAATGTGTGTTTTCGCCAGTCCGGCCATTGCGTGCTCGCGGAGCGGCTGTTTTGCCTGAACCGTGCGCTCAACGGCATGGATCTGTTCTACGCCGTCGACCTGCCGCGGGTGTTTTTCCTGTCGCACGGGCTGGGCGCGGTGCTGGGCAATGCCAGTTATGGCGAGCGACTGGTGGTGTTCCAGCAGGTCACGGTGGGCAGGGTCGGCGACGACCGGCCAAAGATTGGCAGTGATGTGGTGCTCTACCCGGGCGCAGTGGTCACCGGCGCCTGTGTGGTGGGTGACCGCTGCGTGGTCTCGGCCGGGGCCGTGCTGCATGGTCTGCAGGTGCCTGACGACAGCCTGGTCGTGATGCAGGATGGCCGACCGACCTGCCTGCCGCGCCGCAAGGACTACATCGGCCTGTATCTGCGCTGAAAGCTGCAGCCGTGCTGCGCACACGCCAGACAGCGCGCTGGCGCGCCAAGCCGTCAGTCGAAGCCCCGGCGCAGCACCGCACGCACATCGCGCTGGGCAAATGTCTCAAAGCCCTGCGTCGCCAGCTGCCGGCGCTGATCGGTGTCGGCCAGCAAGGCGGCGCAGCGCGCAGGCAGGTCGGCGCGCTGCGCAAACATCGGCAGTGCGCGCAGGTCGTCTTCCACATGTTGGCCCGGCACGTCCTCACAGACCACCACCTTGCGGTTGGCCAGGCCGTGGGCCACCCGCAACACCTCGAAGATGCGGTGCTGTGGCTGGTCATTGGCGATGTTGAGCAGCAGCTTGCTGCGGCCGATCAGGCTGTCGCGGGCTGCGCCCCACAGGTTCTGCAGCACCACCAGACTGGGCGCCCCTGGCGCACCGCTGATTTCGTTGAGCCGCTGCTGCCGACCCGCGCCATGGCCGCCGATGTACAGCAGATCGATGTCCTCCTGCGCCGGGGCGATGTTGCTGAGCACCGGCGCATAGCTGACCGGTGCGTGGAAAGGGGCATGGCGTGGCGCACAGGCCTGCCAGCGCGGCAGATTGGCGGCGCTGTAGTCCCAGATGCGAAAGCGTTGCGCCAACTGCGCCATGCCGGTGCCCGCCAGCGTGCGCTCAGAGAATTGCTCAAAGTTGTACAGCACCGTGCTGTCGGGCAGGTCGCTCAGCGCACCCATCTGCGCCGCGATGATCCAGCCGAAGACGATGTTGCAGCGCTGTGCATCAAAGCGGTTGATGTGCATCGTGCAGTCCACCCCCAGGGCCTGAAAGCCCCATTGCAGGCTTTGCATCACCTCCAGGTGGCAGTTCATGATCTGGAAGCGCGGGTGGTCGGGTCGGAACAGCGTGAGATTGATCTTTGGCGGCATGGCTGCAAGCCTAGCGCTTGGGCGCTGCGGCCAGTGTGCCGAACAAGCCTCTGGTGGCCTGGCAACTTCCGAGGGCGCGCCGTGCTGGCCACAGCAGGAGATACCGCTTGCGGACCGGGCTGATTGCCAGATCGCCAGACTGCAGTTGCATCACCATGGCGCCCATGTCTGTCCTGACCACCGGCGGCGCTGCCGACCGCATCCTCGCCCTGCACCGCATCGATCTGCCGGCTGCCGCGCAGCTCGCCCAGCAAATCAGCGCAGGGCAGGGCGGCCAGGCGCCGGTGATCACCGTATTCGATCCGGTGCTGCTGACCTATGCCCGCCACAACGGCACGCCAGAGGCCCAGCTGCTGCCCACGCCCGACCTGGACATTTCCCATGGCGTCACCGCCCAGGTGCTGGCCGCCACACGCACCGTGTGCGCCGCCGCCGACGCGGTGATGGCCGACCTGGTGCCGGCCGCGCGTGGTGCGGCCTGGTGCGGCCACTGGCTGCAGTACCTGCATTTCACGGCGCTGGGCTACCGCCGGCTGGCCCAGCGCATGTTGCCGGCCCTGGCCGGCGACACCTTGCGGGTGCTGCTGCCCGACCTGCCGCACCGCTTCGGTTTCCATTCCTACTTGCCCGGTCTGGTGTTCAGCGACGTGATGCGCCAGGCGGGCGTGGCGGTGCAGCTCTACAGCGCGCCGGTGCCCGCGTGGGATGCGCCGCTGCTGCCCGACCCGATGTCCGGCCCGGGCGGGCCCGACGCAGCGGTCGATCTGCTGTGCCACCTGCCGACCTGCTTTTACGATGCCGCGCTGTTTTGCAGCGAGATCCGCGCCGCTGGCCGCCAGGCGCTGGTGCTGCCGGCCCAGGTCTTCAACGCCCCGCTTGACGGCCTGCCCACTGCCGGCATGGCCTCGCCCGACCGGCTGGCGGAGCGGCTGGACGCGGTGACGGTGCTGCGCCTGAACAGCCTGCTGCCGCGCCTGGCCGAGGTGTTGACCAGCCATCTGGAGCCCTTGCTGCCGGCCGCCGGCCTGCTGCAGACGCAGGTGCGGGCGCTGGTTGCCGGCTACCGCCACAACGCCTTGCTGTACCTGGCGCTGGCGCAGCGCTTTGCCAAGGTGCCACCGGCCACGCTGCTGCTGAGCAACCATGATGTCGGCCTGCACGGCGCCATGCTCAGCTTTGCGCGCCAGCACGGTGTGCGCACGGTGATGGTGCCGCATGCCAAGGTCTACCCCGACCCGCTGACCAGCTACGGCCACGACATCCTGTGCCTGGGCCACCCGCTGCAGGGCGGCGATGTGCTGGACCTCGACAGCCACCGCATGCCCTGGGCGGCGCTGGACTTTGCCGAGCCGCGCCAGTCCAGCGGCGGCAGCCCCAAGCCACTGGCCACGCTGGGCATCGTGCTCAATGCGGTATCGCTCAACAGCATGTGCCTGGTCGATGTGCAGGCCTACCTGGCCGGCCTGTCCCGGCTGCGGGACTGGTGCAGTGCGCAGGGCGTGGCCTGCCGCATCCGCTGCCGGCCCAATGGCAGTGTGCTGAGCTTGCTGGTGGATGCGCTGGCGCTGACCGATGCCGACCTGGCACGTGACCAGGAGGGCAGCATCGCCGACTTTGGCCGCCAATGCGACCTGGTGCTGGGTTACGACGTGCCCACCAGCGGCATGCTGGCCTTGCTGGACGCTGGCGTGCCGGTGCTGCAGGCCTTGTGCCGGCGCCTGGGGCCCCAGGAATGGCGCAGCCTGGATGCCGGCGTGGTGCCGCAGCTGATGCTCGATGCCGTGATCGCCCAGCTGGCGACCTACCGCGGCGATGCGCTGGCGCTGTGGCGCTTTGGCCACCAGCAGGCCAGCCAGTGCGCCGCCCGGACCGCTGCGGCGCTGCCACTGCGCGCCTACCTCTGACAGCCCCCCGGCGACAGCCTGGTCGCTGCAGGCCTGCTGCGCGCTTGTCAGCGGCTCAGGGGTAGCCCTTGCCCACCGTGATGTAGCCGTCTTCGCCCCGGTGGGCCAGCTGGTCGTTGGCCAGGAAGTGGGCGCGGGGGTCCAGGCTGGCATCGTCCAAGGCTGGCGTGGCCGGCTCGTCGCTGCTGGGGCCGGCAAAGCTGTACTGGCCCGCGCCGTCGCTGCGCCAGTGGCGCGGGCTGCGGAACTGGTCCATCAGGAAGCGCAGGCCGCTGGCGTCCATGCCCAGCCACTGGCAGAACTTGTCGGCGTGCTGCGCGGGCTGCTGCTCATGCCGGCGCACCAGGGCCAGGCCCTGGTCCCGCGTCAGCCGGCCGTGGCGGATCTCGCGGCTGGCATGGTCGGTGACCTTGCCATAGCCATGCTTGTACAGCTTCAGCCGGTCGTGCAGGTCCAGGTAGTTCCAGCAGTCGACATGGTCGTAGGTGTCGAAGCTGCGGGCAAACGCGGCCGTGCGGTAGTCGTACTGGGCGATCATCTGCTCATGCTGGGCCTTGGGGTCCCAGCGCAGGTAGTTGCCCAGGTAGATGCCGCGCACGCCCACCTGCGCCAGCGTGGCGTCGTCGGGGTAGCGGTACTGCCAGATGTCTTCTTCCTTCAGGGTGTCGAAGGCCCCGAGCAGGTCGTCGGCCTCGCGGCCCATCAGGTCGTGGTCGACACGGTGGCGGCGGGTCATCTCGACTGCCTGCTCATGCGAGAACATGCCCACCTGCTCCAGCCCCTGGTGGGCGCCCCAGATGATCAGCGGCACCTGGTAGCGCACGGCGGTCTGCACCGGCCACACGCTATGCCCGGCCAGGCAGTGCCAGTACAGGCTGCCCAGTGTGCGCAGGGTGGTGGCGGTGATCTTCTTCACCGACCGCGGGTTGACGTTCTGCACCAGGATGTCGCAGTCGAAGCGGATGCGCAGGTTGGCCAGGTTGCGGATGCCCAGCGCGGTGTTGTAGTACTTGTTGTAGTGCACCAGCAGCGGGTTCAGCCCCAGCCGCTGCTTGACCTGGTGCACGATCCAGTAGGAATCACCGGCGCCGGTCACCGGCACGATGCAGTCGTAGTGGTCGCCGCTGCGGCTGCGGTAGGGCGCCACCAGGCGCTCCAGCTCGCGCCAGCGGGCGTCCCAGTCCAGGCTGTCCTTCTCTTCGTGGATGCGGCAGCCCGAGCAGATGCCGGCGTCGTCGATCGTCAGGCCCAGCGGGTGGTCGCTGGTGTAGAGGCAGCGGCGGCAATGCAGCCGGGCAGCGGCGCCATCGGCTGGGGGTGCGGGTGCAGGGTATGGGAGTAGGCGGTGTGGGCATGGTCAGCGCTGGGCAGCGCTGGCCGGACCGACGGACGCGCTGCGAGGCACCGAGTATGGCGCCACCGCATAGGCCGCCGGGCGCAGCGGCAGGCCCTGCAAGGTGTTCTTCAAGGTCTGCACCGCGTGTTCACGCCAGGCCAGCACATTGCCGACGCCGGCCGCCACCACCGCCGGACGCTCCAGCACTGCGCGCAGGCGCTGCGGCTGGCCCAGGCCGCCAAAGGCGATCAGGGGCAGGCCGGGCAGGGGCCAGTGGTCCAGCAAGGCGTCATCGAAGCCGCTGCTGCCGGCCGGCAGGCCTTCATTGCGCCAGTCGATCAGCAGTGCCTCGCTGATGGCGCCGCTGCGCAGCACCTCCAGCAGCGCAGGTGTCAAGGGGGTGGCGCGGCGGTGGCGGTGGTCCAGCCACTGCAGCGTGCCGTCTTGCCAGGCCAGGGGCAGGGCGGCCACCACCGCCTGTGCGCCCAGGGCCTCGGCCAGTGCGCCGGCCTGGCCCGGGTCATCGCGCAGCAGGCTGTCCACGGCGATGCGTTCGGCGCCGGCTTGCACTGCGGCCACGCCGTCGTGCACATTGCGGATGCCGCCCTGGTAGACCAGTGGTGTGGACAGGCCTTGGCGGCTCAGCCGGTCGAGCAGGGCCAGGTCCGGCCCCAGGCCCTGGCGGCTGCGGTCGATGCACTGCAGCAGGATCTCGTCGACCCCCCAGCGGTCGAGGTTCTGCGCCACCACTTCGGGCCGGCCCAGCGGCAGGTGGCGCTGGAAGCCGAAAGATTGCACCGCCCAGCCCTGCTTGACGGTGATGACGCCGACCAGGCGCTTCTGGATCATGGCAGTCCCCTCATGGCAGCAAGCCTTCGATGACATTGCGCAGCAGCTGCTGTCCGGCCTGCTGGCTTTTTTCGGGATGGAACTGCAGACCGACCACATTGCCGTGGTGCACCGCCACCGGCACGGCGCTGCCGGCGGTCTCGCCGATTCTGGCCACCGCCGCCGTGTGCGGCCCGTTGGCGCTGTAGGCATAGGCGTGGTTGAAATACAGCGCCTGGCCGTCGCTCTGGCGCAGCAGCGGGTCGTCACCCAGCACGTCCAGCTGGTTCCAGCCGATGTGCCAGCCCCCTTGCGGCAGCGGTCGCACCTGGCCGGGCACCAGGCCCAGGCCGGCGGTCAGGCCCTGTTCGCTGGAGCTGTCGGCCAGCAGCTGCATGCCCAGGCAGATGCCCACCACCGGCTGACCGGCCCGCGCACGCTGCACGATCACATCGACCAGCTGGTGGCGCTGCAGCGCCGCCATGGCCGCCGGGAAGGCGCCGACACCCGGCAGCACCAGCACGTCGGCAGCGGCCAGGGTGGCCGGGTCGCGGCTGCTCTGGCAGCGGTAGCCCAGGCTGGTGAGTGCGCGCGCCACCGACGCCAGGTTGCCGGCGCCGTAATCGACCAGGGCCGCCAGGATGCGCCGCGTGCTCATGCCTGTGCGCTCATGCCGGTGTGCTCATGCCGGTGCGCTCAGGCCAGGGCCGCGTCGGCCTGCCGCACCTGGGCCGGCTGGGCTGGCAGGCCCTGGCCGACGACAAAGCGCCGCTGGATGCGGCCGTCGGCGTCGATGTCGAACAAGTCGCGGTTGGTGGCGGCGCGCACCTGGGTCCAGAAAGTCTCGACCGAGATGCCCAGGTAGTCGCAGTAGCGCTGGATGTAGGCCGGTGCGCAGGCATGGTCGTGCGCGGCCACCAGGGCCACGCCCTGCGCGCGTGTCATGCGGCCGAGGCGGATTTCCTCGTTGACATAGTCGGTGGTGCGGCCAAAGCCGAACTTGTAGTACTTGATCATCTGGTTGACCGGGGTGAAGTCCTCATCCAGCGCGGTCAGGCCGAACAGGTCACCGCTGTCTTGCACCCTGTCGCTGCGCATCTCCAGCCCTTCGGTGCAGGCATACAGGCCGTTGTTGACCAGCGACCAGTCGCCCATGAACCAGCCTAGATAAACGATCTCCAGCCCGGCGCTGATGAAGGCCTCGGGCGTCGGGTAGCGGTAGGGCAGCAGTTGCTGTGGCGTGGCACCGGCCTCGACCATCCACGGCGTGCCCGAGGACAGCGTGTTCATGTGGCGCAGGTTGTTGCCGTCGTAGCCGGTGCGGCCCAGGGCCTTCATGTCGCCCAGTTGCAGCGCGGGGTTCTCGCCCCACAGGATCAGGTCGATGCCATAGCGCAAGGCGATCTGCGGCACGGCGGAAAACAGCGCCAGCTCGGTGGAGCGGAAGGAGTTGGTGAAGCGGTCAAAGCCGGCACGCTTGAGTTGCCGCCAGGTGGCCGGCGCGGGTGCCGACACCACCACGTCGAAGCCCAGCTCGATCAGGTTCGACAGGTTGTGCATGCCGCGCTCGGTCACTTGCTCGGGCGGGTAGCTCAGGCACACCAGCAGGGGGTTGATGCCGAACTTGTCGCGCACCCACAGCGCCTGGCGGGTGCTGTCCTTGCCGCCGGACACGCCGATGATGCAGTCATGGAACTGGCCCGGCTTGCGCCGTTGGCGGCGGGCCTCCAGCAGGTCGGTCAGGATGTCGATGCGCTCTTGCCAGTCGACCGCCTGCACCGCCACGCTGTAGCTGCAGGCCGGGCAGACGCCGTCGGCGCCGAACACGGTGTTGGGCCGGGTGTCCGGCTGCAGGCAACGGCAGCAGTAGTTCATGCTGCGCCTGCGCTGCCGTCGCGTTTTTCGAACAGCCACCAGGTGATGTCGTCGAAGCCGGCGGCGGCGTATTGGCGGTCCCACAGGAAGCCGTAGTCGACCACGTCCACCGCAAAGTTGTCGGCCATCAGGCGGCCGAAGTCGCACTTGAAGAGGCGGTCTTGCTGGCCGTGGTACTCCAGCATCACCGGCGTGCGGTTGAAGTATTCGCCCATCAGGATGTAGCGCGAGGACCACTGGACCATGCGCGCCATGGTGGCTTGCAGCTGCTCGGGTGCGACGTGGATCAGCACGCCCATGGTGAACACCAGGTCAAAGCTGGCGGCCGGCAACGCGGCATCCAGGATGGGACCATTGAACGCATGCACCATGTCGTGCTGGCGGGTGACGAAGTCGAAGGCCGGCTGGCTGATCTCGATCACCGAGGGCCGCGCCTGTGGCCGGGCCAGCGCCAGCTGGCTGATGTTGCGGCCGATGTTGCAGCCGCATTCCAGATAGTTGCTGATCGGATGGCTGGCCTTGGCCAGCATGGTCTGCCAGGCCTGGCTGCCCTGGACATGGTCGAAGCTGGCGTTGCGGGCGATGTAGGCCTGCGCGGCCTCTTCGGCCCAGTACTGCTCTTGCGCGCTGTGGAAGGACATGCGGGGTTCCTGCTGGTGGCTGGGGGTGCCGGGTGCGGGTGGCTGAGCCGCAGCGCTCAATGCCGGGCGACGCCGTCCACCTGGGTGGCGATCAGGTCGCGCAGCTGCGGCACGGTGAGAAAGTCGGGGTTGCTGCCGCTGTCGTAGCTGAAGCCAGGTGCCACCCGCCTGGCGTTCTGGCGCGCGCAGTAGTCGTCCAGGCTGTAGTCGGCGCCGCTGGGCAGGATGGCGTAGTAGTCACCCAGGTCCACGGTGTTGGGGCTGTCGCTGGCGGTGATCATCTCTTCATGCAGCTTCTCGCCCGGGCGGATGCCCACCACCGTCTGGCGGCAATCGGGCGCCACCGCTTCGGCCACGTCGGTGATGCGGTAGCTGGCCAGCTTGGGCACCAGGATCTCGCCGCCCCAGGCGTGTTCGATGGCCCACAGCACCATCTGCACGCCTTCATGCAGGCTGATGTTGAAGCGGGTCATCTCGGGTGCGGTGATCGGCAGCACACCGCTGGGCCGCCTGGCCTGGAAGAACGGGATCACCGAGCCGCGGCTGCCCATCACATTGCCGTAGCGCACCACCGAAAAGCGCAGGTCGCGCTTGCCCTTGATGTTGTTGGCGGCGACGAACAGCTTGTCCGAGCACAGCTTGGTGGCGCCGTACAGGTTGACCGGTGCGGCGGCCTTGTCGGTGGACAGCGCCACCACCCGCTGCACGCCGGCGTCCAGGCAGGCCTCGATGACGTTCTGCGCGCCCAGCACATTGGTCTTGATGCACTCGAAGGGGTTGTATTCGGCAGCCGGCACCTGTTTCAGCGCAGCGGCGTGCACCACCACGTCGATGCCCTCCATCGCCCGCACCAGGCGCTGCGGGTCACGCACATCGCCGATGAAATAGCGCATCTGCGGGAATTCGCGCTCGCCGTAGACCTGCGCCATCTCGAACTGCTTGAGCTCGTCGCGTGAAAACACCACCACCCGGCGCACGCCAGGGTAGCGCTGCAGCAGGGTGCCGACGAACTGCCGGCCGAAGGAGCCGGTGCCGCCGGTGATCAGCACTGATTTGCCGTTGAGCATGACGCATTCCGCCTGTGGGTTGAACATGGCCGCCGATCCGCCTGGATGGCTGCCGTGTGTGCACTTTGGCGCAGACGCCGCTGGTTTGATCGGGCGAGAAGCGCCGTCGCCAGGGCGTTATTGCGGGCCAGGGGCGGCGGTCGGCCTGTTTGAGCATCGATCTTGCGGCCGGTTTGGCGACCGATCTGGCCGCCGATCTGGCGGCCATACAGCACGCCGCCCCGGCGAGCCCGGCGCCTGCCCGTCAGGCGGGCCCAGCGGCCACCATGCCCGGCACAAAGGTGGCTTTCTTGTGCAGATTCATCGCCACCACCACCCGCCGGCCGGCGGTGGGCGGCACCTCATGGTCCAGGATGCCGGGAAACACCAGCATGCTGCCGGCGCGCGGCTGCACCGCCGTGCGGCCTGCAAACACCAGCGGCGCGCAGCCTTCGGCCGCCTCCAGGTAGACCACGGCGGCGAAGTCGGCCGGAAAGTGGTTGTGCCGCCGGGTGTGGTCGGCCTGTTCGTAGATGGCACCCCAGCAGTCGGTGATCACCAGTTCCAGGTTCAGGTCGGCCAGGCCAGTCTGGCCGATGCTGCGCGCGCAGGCCTCGACGATCAGCGTCGCGCCCTGGCACAGCGGCTGCAGCAGCGGGTGCAGGCGGTGGCTCTTCCACGGGCTCATGTAGACCGCCTGCACATTCGACGGCGTCGATGCCGGGTGGCTGATGCGCAGCTCGTCCAGGGCCTGGCGCGCCAGCTGCAACTGCGCGGCCATCGGCTTGAGGTCGCAGACGAACACCGGCAGTTCGCTGGCGACCCCCATGCGGGCCATGCTGACTTTGTCGTCGTCGGGCATCACGGTGACCCAGGTGGTGATGTCAATGGCGCAGTCTAGGCAGGCCGGCGCGCGGCAAAGCCTGGAACAGCGGCTGCCATGCCGTCACTTGTTCGGCGCTGTGTGGTCGCTGTGTGGTCGCTGTGTGGCTGACGTGTGGCCGATCGGTGCCCGATGGGTGGCCTGGTGGGTTGCCGCGTGCCCGCCCGATTCCGACCCACCAAAAAAAAGGGCCGCCCCAAAGGGCGGCCCGTGCTGCCTGCCAAGCGCGCCAGCCGGCGCGCCAGGCATCAGATCAGCGGCTGGTTCTTCAGCAGCTCTTCCTCGAAGGGGTTCAAGCGCACCGCAGCCACGCTGGCACTTGGTGCTGCCGCCACCGCCGCCGTGCCTTCCGATCCCGGCAAGACCACGTTGGCCGGTGCTGCAGCCAGCAGGTCGCTGATCTGCGGCGGCGGGTCTTCGCTGCGGGCCTTGGCGAACCAGACGTCGGCCATTTCCATGGTCTGGCCGCCAGTGGTCTGGTAGCTGCCGACCAGACCCACGGCGTTGCCGTTGTCCATGCGGTCGCTGGCAGCGTGGCCCAGGCTCAGGGAAGCCACGCCCATGTCGACCAGACCCCGCAGCTCCCCGATGTCGGTGATGCCATCGTTGTTGGCGTCCACCCACAGGCGCAGTTCGCCGAAGGCCTGGTCCTGGGCATCGAGCTTGCCGTCGTTGTTGCTGTCCAGGTCGGCCAGGGCCATGTAGCCGTGGCCGGCACGCTGGCCGTTGCGCAACATGGTGGCCGAGCCGAACAGTTCACTGCCGTCGTTGATGATGCCGTCGCCGTTGATGTCACGCACCAGCAGGGCATCGCCACCACCGACCCAACCGTATTGGCCGACATGGCCAGTGCCGCTCAGGTCGAACTGCACACCGTCTTCGGCCGACCGGGTCCGCACGCCATTGCCGTCCAGGTCCAGGATGATCGGTGACAAGGCCGTCAGTGCCGACTGCTGCGCCCCGCTCATGAGCTGGTAATCGTGGGTGCTGCTGAAGGCCAGGGCCTGGGTCATCGACATCGACGAGATGGCGCTGACCTGCAAGGCGCCGATGTGGTCGTCGGTGAGGGCGACGATCTGGCTGGTGGTCAGCGACGCGGCCTGGGCATTGGTCAAGGACGAGATCTGCTCGTTGGTCAGCGCCATGATGTCGTTGGACTCCAGCCAGCGCAGTTGCTGGGTGGTGAGCGCGGCGAACTGCTGGGCCGTCAGGGCCTGGAAGTCGTCGCTGCCCAGCACGTCGATCTGCTGCTTGCTGAAGGCCTTCACCTGCAGGGTGGTGAATTCCTGCAAGTCACCCGCCGACAGCGCGCCGATGTCGGTCGATTCGATGGCCTGCACCTGGGTGGTCGTCAAACCTGCCACCTGGTCGCCATTGAGCACGGCGATGTCATTGGCACTCATCGCGACAATGGCGGCGGTGCCCAGTGCGCGCAGCTGGCTGATGCTCATCAGCGCAAAGTCGGTGCTGTCCAGGCCGACGATCTGGCTGGTGGTCAGCGCACTGATCTGCAGCGTGCTCAGCGACTGGATCTGGGAATCCGTCAGCAGCAGCAGGTCGGTGGTGGCCAGGCTGGCCATCTGCAGCGTGGTCAGGCCGCCGATCTGGTTGGCGCTGAGCGATTGCAGCTGCTCGTCGGACAGGCCCAGGATCTGGCGTGTCGTCAGGGCACCCACCTGCGCAGCGGTCAGGCTGCTCAGCGCGTCCAGCGTCAGGCCCATCATGTCGGCCGTCTCGATGGCCAGGCGCTGGGCGGCGGTCATGCCGGTCAGCTGCTCGCCGGTCAGTGCGGCCATGTCGTCGGTGCCGAAGGCAGCGATGGCCACGTTGCTGAGTGCACGCACCTGCACCACGCTCAGGCCGCTGATGTCCTCGGCTTGCAGGTTGGCCGCCTGGTTGGCGGTCAGCGCGGCGATCTGCGCGGTGCTCAGCTGCTGGAACTGGCCCACCGTGAAGGCATTCAGGTCGTCGGTGGACAGGCTGGCGATCTGTGCCGTGCTGAGGCCGGACAGCTGCACGTCACTGAGTGACTGCAACTGCTCACTGGACATGGCCGCCAGCTGGGCGGTGCTGAGCATGCCCATCTGCAGCGCGCTGAGGTTGCCCAGTGCGGTGAGGCCGACCGCCGGGATGTCGGCAGTTTCGATCGCCCGCAGCTGGGCGCTGCTCAGCACCGCCAGCTGTTGGCCGGTCAGGGCGGCGATGTCGTCGCTTTCCATGGCCGCCAGCTGGGCAGTGCGCAGTGCCGCCACCTGGGTCTGGGTCAGGCCGGACAGGTCCGCTGCCTCCAGGTTGGCCACCTGCTTGTTGGTCAGCCCGGCGATCTGCGCCGTCGAGAAGGACTGGAACTGTTCGACCGTGAACGCGTTCAGGTCGTCGGTGCTCAGGCTGGCCAGCTGCCAGGTGCTCAGCCCCGCCAGTTGCTGGCCGTTCAAGGCCTGCAGCTGATCGGTGGCCAAGGCGCCCAGCTGAGCCGTGCTCATGCTGCCGATCTGCGCCGCGCTGAGTGCCGTCAAGGCGCCGATGCTGATGCCGCCGACATCGTTGGTCTCGATGGCCCGCACCTGGGCGGTGGACAGCGCCGCCAGTTGCTCGCCGCTGAAGGCCAGGAAGTCGACGCTGTCCAGCGCCGCGATCTGGCTGGTGCGCAAGGCCGCCATCTGGCTGCCGGACAAGGCCGCCAGATCCTCGCTCTCCATCCTGGCGATCTGGTTGTTGCTGAGGTTGGCGATCTGCGCCGTGCTGAGAGACTGGAACTGCGTCGCGGTGAAGCTGTTGAGGTCGTCGGTGCTCAGCGACACCAGCTGGAAGGTGCTGAGGCCGGCCAGCTGCTGGTCGGACAGCGCCTGCAGCTGGTCGGTGTTCAGCGCCGCCAGCTGGGCATTGCTCAGGGCACCGATCTGCGCGCCGCTGAAGCTGGCCAGGGCAGCCACCCCGATGTTGTCGATGTCGGCTGTCTCGATGGCGCGCACCTGGGCGGTGGTCATGGCGGCCAGCTGGTCACCGCTGAGCTGGAACAGCTCTTCAGTGCCCAGTGCCACCACCTGGGCCGTGGTCAGTGCAGCGATCTGCTGGCCGGTCAGGGCTTGCAGGTCATCGCTGGCCAGGTTGATCAGCTGCTCGCTGCCCAGGGCGGCGATCTGGCGGCTGGTCAGGGCCTGGATCTGGTTGGCGGTGAAAGTGTTCAGGTCTGCGCTGCCCAGCGAGGCGATCTGGTAGGTGCTGAGGCCCGCCACCTGGCTGTCGCTCAGGCCCTGCAGCTGGTCGGTGGACAGTGCCGCAAGCTGCTCGCTCGTCAGTGTGGCCACCTGCGCCGCCGTCAGGCCGCCCAGTGCAGCCACCGTCAGGCCGGTGATGTCGGCGGTTTCGATGGCCCGCAGTTGCAGCGTGCCCATCGCACCCAGTTGCTCACCGGACAGATGGCTGAAGTCGGCACTGTCCATCCAGACGATCTGCTGGGTGGTCAGTGCGCCCACCAGGTTGGCGCCCAGGGCGCGCCAGGAGTCGGTCGACAGGCCGATGATCTGGGACTGGCTGAACGCGCGCACCTGGTTCACGCCGAACTCGTTCAGGTCGTTGGCCGACAGGGCATTGATGTCGCTGCTCTCGATGGCCTGGACCTGGGCGCTGGTCAGCGCCCCGAGCTGCTCGGCCGTCATCGCGCCGAGGTCGGCACTGTCCATGGCCAGCAGGTCTTCGGTGTCCAGGGCGCGGATCTGCGCCGTGGTCAGTGCGGCCAGGTCGTCGCTGTCGAGGTTGCGGATCTGCTCGCTGCTGAGACCGGCGATCTGGGCGGTGCTGAAGGCCTGGAACTGCGACGCAGTGAAGGCGTTCAGGTCGCTGCTGGCGATGGACGACAGCTGGGCGCCGGTGAAGCCGCGGATCTGGGCATCGGTCAGCGACATCAGCTGGTCGGAGGCCATGGCACCGACCTGGTCGGAGCTCAGGGCCGCAATCTGCAGCGAAGTCAGGCCGGTGATGGCGGCCAGCGAGATGCCGCCGATGTCAGCCGTCTCGATCGCCCGCAGCTGGGTGGTGCTCAGACCCGACAGCTGGTCGGCCGACAGCAGCCTGAAGTCGGCACTGTCCATGGCCACGATGCCGGCCGTGCTGATGGCGCGCATCTGCTGCGGGCTGAGGGCCTGCAGGTCCGCGCTCTCCAGCGCCGCCACCTGGTCGCTGCTGAGGGCGGCGATCTGGCGTGTGCTGAGGGCCTGGAACTGGTGGGCCTGCAGCGCGTTCAAGTCGTCGGTCGACAGGCTGGCGATCTGGTAGGTCGTCAGGCCAGCCAGCTGCTCGTTGCTGAGCACCCGCAGCTGGTCAGAGCCCAGCGCCGCCAGCTGCTCGGTGCTGAGCGCGGCGATGTGTGCCGAGCTCAGTGCTGCCAGCGTGGCGCCGCTGAAGATGCCCAGGTCGGCGGTCTCGATGGCCCGGATCTGGGCCGTGCTCAAGGTGCTGATCTGGTTGGCGGTGAAGTAGCCGATGTCGGTCGACTCCATCGCCGCGATGTTGCGGGTGCTGATGGCCGCCACCTGCTGGGCGCTCAGCGCCTGCTGGTCAGCACTCTCCAGGTTGACGATCTGGGCGGTTTCCAGCGCGGCGATCTGGGCCGTGCTCAGGTTGCTGAACTGGTCTGCCGTCAGCATGTTCAGGTCGTCGGTGGACAGTGCCGGCCACCTGGGCGGTGCTGAGCCCGGCCAGCTGCTCGCCGCTGAGGCGTTGCAGCTGCTCGGTGCCCAGTGCACCCAGCTGGGCGTCGCTGAAGGCGCGCATCTGGGCCGAGCTGAGCCCGCCCACTGCGGCCACGCTCAGCGCCGCCACGTCGTTGGTCTCCAGTGCGCGGATCTGGTTGGTCGTCATTGCCGAGACGAAGTTGGCCGTCAGGAAGGCGACGTCGGCCGAGTCGAGCGCGGCGATGGCGCGGGTCTGCAATGCCGCGATCTGCTGGTTGCTCAGGCCCAGCAGGTCGGTCGACTCCATGGCGCTGACCTGCAGCGTGCTGAGGCCGGCGATCTGGGCCGTGCTGAAGGCCTGGAACTGGCTGACAGTGAAGTGGTTGAGGTCGTCGGTCGACAGGCTGGCGATCTGGGCCGTGCTCAGGCCGGCCAGCTGCTGGCCACTGAAGGCCTGCAACTGGTCGCTGCCGAGCGCGGCCAGTTGTGCCGTGCCCAGCGCCGCCACTTGCAGGCTGGACAGGCCGCTCAGCGTGGCCAGGCTGATGTTGTCGATGTCGGCGGTCTCGATCGCCAGCACCTGGGCGGTGCTCAAGGCGCTCAGCTGGCTGTCGGTCAGGGCTGCCAGGTGCTCGCTGCCCAGGGCTGCGATGTCGCGGGTCTCGATGGCGCGGATCTGCGCGGTGCTGAAGGCCGACAGGTCGGCGGTCTGCAGGTTGGCAAACTGCAGGGTGCTGAGGCCGGCCACCTGGGCGGTGCTGAGCCAGCCGAACTGGGTCTGGGTCAGTGCATTCAGGTCATCGGTCGACAAGCTGGCCAGTTGGGCCGTGCCCATGCCGGCGATCTGGGTTTCGGTCAGTGCCTGCAGTTGCTCGCTGGCCAGTGCGGCCAGCTGCAGCGAGCGTGAATGCCGCCACCTGGGCTGCACTCAGCACGGCCATGCTGGCCACGCTGATGCCGCGCAGGTCGGCGGTCTCGATCGCCTGCACCTGGGCGGTGCCCAGGGCGGCCAGCTGCTCGCCGGTGAGCACGGCGATGTCGGCTGAATCCAGCGCGGCGATGTCGCGGGTCTCGATGGCGCGGATCTGGTGCGTGCCCAGGGCCTGCAGGTCCTCGCTCTGCAGCTGGCTGAACTGCTGGGTGGTCAGGCCGACGATCTGCGCGGTGCTCAGGGCCTTGAACTGGTCGGCCGTGAACTGGTTCAGGTCGTCGGTGGACAGGCTGGCCAGCTGGGCGGTCGACAGGCCTTGCAGCTGCACGCGTGCTCAGCGACTGCAGCTGCTCGGACGCCATGGCGGCCAGCTGGCCGGTCGACAGGGCGGCCACCTGTTGCGTGCTCAGGCCCATCAGTGCGTTGGTGCTGATGTCGACCAGGCTGCTGGTCTCCAGGGCGCGCAACTGCGCCGTGCTCATCGCCGTCACCTGGGCGGCGCTCAGCGCCGACGCCGCAGCGGTTTCGATGGCGAAGATGGCGCGTGTGCTCATCGCCGCCAGCTGGGCCGGTGACAGGGCGGCCACATCGGTGCTTTCCAGCGTCGCCACCTGGGCGGTGGTGAAGGCCGCCACTTGTTCAACGGTCAGCGTGCTGAACTGGTCGGATGTCAGGGCATTCAGGTCCTCGGAGCCCAGGCTGGCGATCTGCGCCGTGGTCATGGCGCGCAGCTGCTCGCTGGTCAGTGCCTGGAACTGGTCGCTGCCCAGCGCAGCCAGCTGGCGGCTGCTGAGGGCGGCCACGTTGGCCAGCGACAGGCCGGCCAGGGCCTGGGTGGCGATGGCGCCGAAGTCATTGGTCTCGATGGCGCGCATCTGCGCCGTGCTGAGCAGGGCAAAGTGCTGGCTGCTGAGCGCGCCGATGTCGACGCTGTCCAGCGCCGCGAGGTCGCGGGTTTCCATCCAGCTCAGCTGTTCCGAGCTGAGCGAGGCGACGTCGTCGCTGGTCAGCGAGGCCACCTGGGCGGTGGTCAGGGCGACGATCTGGTCGGCGTTCAGCACCGCCAGCTGGCTGGTGGTCAGGAAGCCCAGTTCTTCGGTGCCCAGGGTGGCGATCTGCAGCGTGCTGAGGTTGCGCAGCTGCTCGCTGGTCAAGGCCTGCAACTGGTCGCTGCCCATGGCAGCCAGCTGGGTGCTGGACAGCGCACCGATCGCGCCGATGCCGATGGCGGCGATGCCCTGGGTGCTGATCGCGGCCAGATCCTGGGTCTCGATCGCCCGCAGCTGCTCGGCGCTGAGCACGGCCACCTGGGCCGAGCTCAGGGCGGTGAAGTCCACCGAGTCCAGGGCGGCGATGTCGCGGGTCTCCATCGCCCGCAGCTGGTCGGTGCCCAGGGCAGCGATGTCACTGCTCTCCAGCGAGGCCCATTGCGCGGTGGTCAGCGCAATGATCTGCTCGTCGTTGAAGGCGCGGATCTGGGTGGTGCTCAGGCTGTTGAGGTCCTCGGTCGACAGGCTGGCCAGCTGGCTGGTCAGCAGCGCACGGATCTGGGCCGTGGTCAGCGCCTGCAGCTGATCGCTGCCCATGGCGCCGAGCTGGCGCGATGTGAAGCCGCTGATGCTGTTGGGGCTCATCGCCGCGATGCCCAGGGTGCTGATGGACGCCAGGTCGGCGGTTTCCAGCGCGGACAACTGCTCGGAGCTGAGCGCGGCCACCTGGCGTGAGCTGAGCGCAGCCAGGTCGGCTGTTTCCAGCGCCACGATCTGGGCGGTGCCCAGCGCGCGCAGCTGGTCGGTGCCCAGGGCAGCGATGTCTTCGCTGACCATGGCGGTGATCTGGCTGGTGGTCAGGCTCTGCAGCTGGTCGCTGCTCAGGCTGGCGAATTGCTGGCTGCCCAGGGCGATGATGTCCTCGCTGCCCAGGCCGCGCAGCTGCTCCGTGGTCATGGCCCGCAGTTGGCCAGTGCTCAGGGCTTGCAGCTGCTCGCTGCTGAGCGCGCCGATCTGGCGCGAGCTGAAGGCGTCGATGTTGGCGGTGGTGATGCTGGCCAGCGCCTGGGTGCTCATGGCCAGCAGGTCCTGGGTTTCCAGGGCCAGCAGCTGGTCGGTGCCCAGGGACGCCACCTGGGCGCTGGACAGCGCGGCGACGTCGGCGGTGTCCAGTGCCGCGATCTGGGCGGTGGCCAGGCTGCGCAGCTGGGCGGTGCCGAGTGCGCCGATGGCCTCACTGCCCAGCGCGGCGATGCGCACGGTGTTGAGTGCGCCCAGCTGGGCGTTGCTCAAGCTGGCGATCTGGCGGCTGCTGAGGCTGGCCAGGTCATCGGTGGCGATGCCGCCGAACTGCTCGGACGACAGGCCACGCAGCTGGCTGGTGCTCAGCGCCTGCCATTGGTCGGTGCCCATGGCGCCGAGCTGGCGGGTGCTGAAGGCGCCCATGTTGGTGGCGCTGAGGCCGGCCAGGCCCGCGGTGGTGATGGCCGCCAGGTCGTTGGTTTCCACCGCCTGCAGCTGTGCGGCGCTAAAGGCGGCGATCTGGGCGCTGGACAGCGCTGCCAGGTCGACACTGTCGAGGGCGGCGATGTCACGGGTTTCCATCGCCCGCAGCTGGGCGGTGCTCAGCGCGGCGATGTCGTCGGATTCCAGCCTGGCGATCTGCAGGGTGGTCAGGGCGGCGATCTGGGCGGTGGTCAGCGACTGCAGCTGGCTGCTGGTCAGCGCGTTGAGATCGTCCGTGGCCAGGCCGGTGATCTGCTCGGTGCTCAGCCCCGGCAGCACCTTGGTCGACAGCGATTGCCACTGGTCGGTGCCCAGCGCGCCCAGCTGGGATGTGCTGAAGCTGGAGATCTGGCTGCTGCTGAGGCCGGACAGGGTCTCCGTGGTCAGACCGACCAGGTCGGCGCTGTCCAGCGCACGCAACTGGGTGCTGGTGAAGGCTGCCAGCTGCACCGAGCTGAGCTGGCGCAGGTCGGCACTGTCCCAGGCACCGAGCTGGCGCGCGTCCAGGGCGCGGATTTGCGCCGTGCTCAGGGCGGCCAGGTCATCGGAGACCAGGTTGCCGACCTGCGCGCTGGTCAGCGCGGCCACCTGGGCGGTGGTCAACAGGCGGAACTGGTCGCTGGTGAAGGTGTTCAGGTCGTCGGTGGACAGCGCGGCGATCTGCAGCGTCGTCAGGCTGCGCAGCTGGGTGCTGCCCAGCGACTGCAGCTGCTCGCTGCCGAGCGCGCCCAACTGGTGGGTGCCCAGCACGGCCAGCTGGGCGGCCGACAGCGCGTTCAGCGCGGCGGTGCTGAGGCCGATCAGGTCGGCGGTGTCCAGCGCGCGCAGTTGGTCGGTGGTGAAGGCGGCGACCTGGGCCGTGCCCAGGGCGCGCAGGTCGGCGCTGTCGAAGCCGGCGAAGTCGCGGGTTTCGATGGCGCGGATCTGCAGCGTGGTCAGCGCTGCCAGGTCTTCGGTCTCAAGCTGACCAATCTGGTCGCTGCTGAGGGCGGCGATCTGGGCGGTGGTCAGCGCAGCAAACTGGTTGCTGGTCAGCGCGTTCAGGTCATCGGTGGTCAGGCTGGCCACTTGGGCCGTGCTGAGGCCGGCCACCTGGCTGCTGCTCAGGGCTTGCAGTTGCTCGGTGGACAAGGCGGCCAGCTGGCGCGTGGTCAGGCCGGCGATCTGGCTGGCCGACAGGCCGCCGATGGCGGTGGCGCTGAAGCCGTCGATTTCGGCCGTGGCAATGCCGGCCAGCTGCATGCTGGTCAGCGCGGCCACCTGGGCCGAGCTGAGCATGCTGAGGTCGGCGCTGTCGAGCTGGGCCAGGTGGCGGCTTTCCAGGGCCCGCATCTGCAGCGTCGTCAGGGCCTGCAGGTCGTCACTGGTCATGGCCCGCACCTGGTCGGTGCCGAGCGCGGCGATCTGGGCGGTGGCCAGTGCGGCCACCTGGTCGCTGGTCAGGATGTTGAAGTCGTCGGTCGACAGGCTGGCGATCTGGGCCGTGCCCAGGCCACGCAGCTGGATACCGCTGAGCGACTGCAGGTCGTCGCTGCCCATGGCGCCGAGCTGCCGGCTGGTCAAGGCACCCAGTTGGCTGCTGCTCAGGCCGACGATGGCGGCGGTGCTCAGGCCGTGCAGGTCATCGGTGCCGATGGCGCGCAGCTGGTCGGTGGTCATCGCCGCCATCTGGGCCGAACTGAAGGCGCCCATGTCGGCCGAGTCCAGCGCGGCGATGCCGCGGCTGTCGAGTGCGCGCACCTGGGCGGTGGTCAAGGCTGCCAGGTCGTCGCTGGTCATGGCGCCGATCTGGACGCTGGACAGGGCGGCCACCTGGGCGGTGGTCAGCGCCATGAACTGGTTGCTCGTCAAGCTGTTCAGGGCGTCGGTGGCCATGCCGGCCAGCTGGTGGGTGGCCAGCGCGCGCAGCTGGGCGCTGCCCAGCGACTGCAGCTGCTCACTGCCCATAGCACCCAGTTGCGACGAGGTCAGGCCGGCCACCTGGGCCACGGTCAGGCCGGCCAGCGCGCTGGTGGACAGGCCGTCGATGGTGTCGGTGCCGATGGCGGCCAGCTGGGCCGAGGTCAGCGCAGCGAGCTGCGCCGAGGTGAAGCCGCCAAGGTCGGCGCTGCCCAGCGCAGCGATGCTGCGGCTGTCGATGGCGCGCACTTGCGCCGCCGACAAGGCGGCGATGCCGTCGGTGCCCAGCGCGCTGAGCTGCTCGCTGCTGAGCGCAGCGATCTGCAGGGTGCCGAAGCCGACCAGCTGGCTGGTGCTCAGCGCGGCCAGGTCGTCGGTGCCCATGGCGGCCACCTGGGTGGTGGTCAGGCCACGCAGCTGGCCGGTGGTCATGGCCTGCACCTGGTCGGTGGACAGGGCCAGGACCTGGGCCGTGCTGAGCGAGCCCAGCTGGTTGCTGCTCATCGCGGCGATGGCGGCGGTGGTGATGCCGGCGAAGTCGTCGGTGCCCAGCGTGCGCAACTGGTCGGTGGTCAGCGCTGCCACCTGGGCGGCGCCCATGGCCCGCAGGTCGGCCGAGTCCAGGCCCAGCATGTCGCGGGTCTCGATGGCGCGGATCTGCGCGGTGGTCAGCGCGGCCAGGTCGTCGCTGGTCAGGTTGGCAATGTGCTGGCTGGACAGCGCAGCGATCTGTGCCGTCGACAAGGTGGCCAGCTGCTCGCCGGTCAGGGTGTTGAGGTCGTCGGTGCCCAGGCTGGCCAGCTGGACGCTGGTCAGGCCACGCAGCTGGCCGCTGGTCAGTGATTGCAGCTGCTCGCTGCCCAGGGCGCCCAGCTGGCTGCTGGTCAGGCTGCCGATCTGGTCGGCGCGCAGTGCCCGCAGGGTGTCGGTGGTCAGGCCGATCAGGTCGTCGGTGCCCAGCGCACGCAACTGGGCGCTGGTGAAGCCGGCCATCTGGCTGGGCTGCAGCGCCCGCAGGTCGGCCGAATCCAGCGCGGCCAGGTCACTGGCGTCGATCGCCCGGATCTGGGCGCTGGTCAGCGCACCCAGGTCGTCGCTGGTCAGCGCGCCGATCTGCTCGCTGCTGAGCGCGGCGATCTGCGTGGTGGTCAGCAGCCGGAACTGGCTGCTGGTCAGTGCATTCAGGTCGTCGGTCTTCAGCGTGTTCAGCTGTTGCGTGGTCAGGCCCCGCAACTGGGTCGACGTCATCAGCTGGAACTGCTCGCTGCCCAGGGTGTCGAGCTGTGCGGCGGTCAGTGCCGACAAGCGGGCGGTGGACAGCGACTGGAACTGCTCGCTGGTGAGCGCCCGCAGGTCGTCCGAGCCCATGGCCGCGATCTGGGTGGTGGTCAGGCCTGCCAGTTGGCGGCTGGTCAGCGATTGCAGCTGGTCCGACGACAGCGCACCGATCTGGCTGGACGTCATGTGGCCCAGCTGGCCCGAGCTGAGGTTGGCCAGCATGGTGGTGCTGAGGCCACGCAGGTCGTCGGTGCCGATGGCCTTGATCTGGCCCGAGGTCAGCGCACCCAGTTGCTGCGCGGTCAGTGCGGCGATGTCGGCGGAGTCCAGCGCCGCGATGTCGCGGGTTTCCATCGCGCGGATCTGCAAGGTGGTCAGTGCCGCCAGGTCCTCGCTCTGCAGATTGGCCACCTGTTCGGTGCTGAGGCCGGCAATCTGTGCCGTGGTCAGCGCCTGGAACTGGGACGAGGTCAGGGCGTTGAGGTCGTCTGTGCTGAGCGAAGACAGCTGGCCGGTGGACAGGCCACGCAGCTGCGTCGAGGTCAGCGCCTGCAACTGCTCAGAGCTGAACGCAGCCAGCTGGGCGGTGCTGAGCGCGGCCACCTGGGCGGTGCTCAGGCCCAGGATGGCGCTGGTGCTGAGGCCGTCGAGCTCGGCCGTGGCGATCTGCCGCACCTGGGCGGTGCTCAGCACCGACAGCTGGGCCGAGGTCAGCGCAGCCAGGTCGTCGCTGGTGAAGCCGCTGACAGCGGCCGCACCGATGGCCTTGAACTGGGCGGTGCTGAAGGCGTTCAGGTCGGCCGACTCGAGCGCGCCGATCTGGTTGGCGGTGAGCGCTGCCACCTGGGCGGTGGTCATGGCGCGGAACTGCTCGGGCGTCAGCTGGTTCAGCACATCGGTGGCCAGCGACGCCAGCTGGGCCGTGCCCAGGCCGGCGATCTGGGCGCTGGTGAGCGACTGCAGCTGGTCGCTGGCCAGTGCCGCCAGCTGCTGGTTGCTGAAGGCGGCGAGCTGGGCACCGCTGAGGCCGGCCAGGCCTTGCACACCCAGGCCGTCGAGGTCGGCGCTGTTGAGCGCGCGCAACTGGTTGGAGGTGAACGCCGCCACCTGCAGGCTGCTGAGGCGGCCCAGGTCGGTCGAGTCCAGTGCCCCCAGGTCACGCGCTTCCAGGCCGCGGATCTGGGCCGTGGTGAGGGCCTGCAGGTCGTCGCTGGCCATGTTGGCCAGCTGGTGGCTGGTCAGCGCGGCGATCTGTGCGCTGCTGAGCGCACGGATCTGGTCGGTGGTCAGCGTGTTCAGGTCGTCGGTGCCGAGCGAGGCCACTTGGGCCGTGCTCAGGCCGCGCAGCTGGGCCGATGTCAGGGCTTGCAGCTGGTCGTTGCTCAGTGCGGCCAGCTGGTTGGTGTGCAGCAGGCTCAGCTGGGCCGAGCTCAGGCTGGCCAGCGCAGTCGGGCTGATGCCGTCGATTTCAGCTGTGGCGATGGCACGCAGCTGGGCGCTGGACAGCGAACGCAGCTGGGCTGCGCTCAGCGCGGCCAGGTCGTCCGAGCCCATTGCAGCAAAGCCTTCGGCGCTGATGCCCCGCAGTTGTGCGGTGCTCAGCGCGCTCAAGTCGGCGCTCTCCAGGTTCGCCACCTGGTTGGCGGTCAAGGCCGCGAGCTGGCTGCTGGTGAGGGCGGCGAACTGTGCCGTGCTCAGCACGTTCAGCGTCTCGGTGTCCATCGCCGCCAGCTGGCCGGTGGTCAGGCCACGCACCTGGGCGGTGGTCAGCGCCAGCAGGCTGTCGGTGCCCATGGCGTTGAGCTGGCTGCTGGTCAAGGCGGCCAGGCGGCTGGTGCTCAGCGCGCCCAGCTGTTCGCCGGTCAGGGTGTTGAGGTCGTCGCTGGTCAGCGCCGACAGCTGGTCGCCGCTGAGCGCGCGCAGCTGGCTGGTGGTCAGCGCCTGCAGCTGGTCGCTGGAGAAGGCGCCGATCTGCGCGGCGCTCAAGGCCGCCACCTGGGCCGTGCCCATGGTGGCCAGCGTGGCTGGCGTCAGGCCCACCAGGTCGGCGGTCTCCAGCGCACGGATCTGTGCCGAGCTCAGGGCCATCACCTGGACGCTGCTGAGCACCCGGATGTCGGCCGAGTCCAGCGCCGCGATGTCGCGGGTTTCGATGGCGCGGATCTGCGCGGTGTTCAGCACCGCCAGGTCGGCGCTTTCCAGGTTGGCGATCTGCTTGGTGCTGAGGTCGGCAATCTGGCGCGTGGTCAGCGCCGCAAACTGGGTGGTCGACAGCGCATTCAGGCTGTCGGTCGACAGCGAAGCCAGTTGCAGCGAGCTCAGGGCTGCCACCTGGGCCGTGCCCATGGCCTGCAGTTGTTCACTGCTCAGCGCTGCCAGCTGGGCCGTGCTCAGCTGGGCCGTCTGTGCGCCCGACAGGGCCGACACCGCGCCATTGCCCAGGGCCCGCAGGTCGGCAGAGTCCAGTGCCAGCAGCTGGCTGCTGGTCAGCGAGGCCACCGTCGATGGCGTCAGCTGCGACAGCAGCTCGGTGCTCAGCGCGGCCAGGCTGGCGGGCGCAATGCCACGCAGCTGGGCGGTGCCCAAGGCCGCAAAGTCGGCGGCTTCCATGGCCGCGAGCTGGCGGCTGGTCAGGCCGGCCAGCTGGGCGCTGCTGAAGGCCGCAAATTGCGCCGTGGTCAGGCTGTTCAAGTCATCGGTCGACAAGGCGCTGAGCTGGGCCGAACCCAGGGCCCGCACCTGCAGGCCGGTCAGGGCCTGCAGCTGGTCGGTGGCCAGCGCCGCCAGCTGGGCGGTGGACAACTGGGCGATCTGGGCGGTGCCCAGGCTGGCCACGGTGGCGGCAGTCAGGCCGGCCAGGGCGTCGGTGGCCAGGGCGCGCAATTGCGCCGAGCTGAGGCTGACGAGCTGGGCCGAGCCCATCGCCGCCAGGTCGGTGCTGTCGAGCACCGCCACGTCGCGGGTTTCCATGCCGCGCAGCTGGGCGGTGGTCAGCGCCGCCAGATCTTCGGCTTCAAGATTGGCCACCTGCTGGGTGGTCATCGCAGCGATCTGGGCGCTGGAGAGCAGCTGGAACTGGTTGCTGGTCAGGCTGTTGAGGTCGTCGGTGGACAAGCCGGCGATCTGTGCCGTGCCCAGGCCGCGCAGCTGGTTCTGGCCCAGGCCCTGCCACTGGGCGACGCTCAAGCCATCGAGCTGGGCGCTGCTGAGCGCGGCGAACTGCACGCTGCTCAGTGCGGCCAGTGCGTCGGTGGCGAGGTGGCTGATGGTGGCTGCGTCCAGCGCGCGCAGCTGGATGGTGGTCAGGCCGGCCAGCTGGGCACCGCTCAGCACCGACAGGTCGGTGCTGTCGAGCTTGGCCAGCACGTTGGTGCTGACACCACGCAACTGGGCCGCGCTCAGCGCGGCCAGATCTTCGGTTTCCAGGCCCATCAGCTGGTCGCTGCTCAGGCTGCCGATCTGGCGGCTGCTGAAGACCTGGAACTGGGCGCTGGTCAGGCTGTTGAGCTGCACGCCGCTCATGGCCATCAGCTGGTGGCTGCCCAGGGCGCTGAGCTGGCTGTTGCTCAGGCTGGTCAGTTGCTCGGTCGACAGTGCCGACACCTGGAAGGTGCTCAGCGCCGCCACCTGGGCGGTGCCCAGGCCGGCCAGGGAAGACGCGGCGACCTGGCCCAGCACGCCGGCATCGATGGCGCGCAACTGGGTGGTGCTGAAGCCGTTGAGCTGGGCGCTCGACAGCGCTTCGAGCTTGCCCTGGTTCAAGGCGGAAATCGCGTCGGTGTTGAGGCTGCGCAGCTGCTGGGTGTTGAGCAGGCCCAGGTGCTGGGCTCCAATGCGGCGGCCTGACCACCGCTCAGATTGGACAGCTGGCGGGTGGTCAGCACCGAGAACTGGTCTTGCGTCAGCGTGGTCAGGTCGGCGGTGTTGAGGCTGACGATCTGCGCCGTGTTCAGCGCGCGCACCTGCTCGGTGGTCAGGGCCTGCAGCTGGCCGACGGTCAAGGCGTCGAGCTGGCCGGTGGTCAGTGCCGAGGACCTGCATGGTGCTGAGGTTGGCCACCGTCTGCGCCGACAGGCCGGCGATCTCGGTGGTGGCGAATGACCCGCACCTGGCTGGTGGTCAATGCCGTCAGCTGGGCTGACGCTGAGGGCGTCGAAGTCGCTGCTGACCATCGCCGCCATGCCGGCGGTGGCGATCGAGCGCAGCTGCGCCGACGTCATCGCCGCGAAGTCGGCCGGGTCGAAGGCGGCCACCTGCACCGCCGACAGCACGCTCACCCGCTGGGCTGGAATGACTGGAATCTGCTCGGCCGTCAGCGCCGCGATCTGGTCCACGCTGAACGCTGCCCAGTCAGCGGCAGTGAGCGCGGCGATCTGGGCCGTGGTCATCGCGGCGATTTCGGCGGGGGTCAGGTTGGTGATGTTCGAGGCCATGGTCTCAGATCCTTCGGCGCAAGTGTTTGCAGCAAGCTTTGGTGCGATTTCTGGTGCGAATCCTCAGGCTCACCGTCCACCCGTGCGGGCATGGACGGCACCTTCGGCGCGTTCCTCGTCGGCATATCGGGATCCCACAGCGATAACTTGAGTGGAAATGCAGATCAGGCAGACGAGATCACGGTTCATTCACGCTGCCTGCCAGCTTGAGGCTTCAGCTTCGGCGCAAGGCGCCGATAACCGGCCGGATTGGCGATGCTTATCCGGTTCCCGCTCGGGCTGCCGGTGGGCACCATGGCTGGGCGCTGACGATGTCCGTCGGCGCAGCCTTCCGTGCCCGCATCGCCATGGCTGACGCCCAGGACCGCAACCTACCCGCCTCAGAGAAGAAGATCCGCAAGGCCCGCCGCGACGGCCAGGTGGCGCGCTCGCGTGACCTGAGCCACCTGCTGGTGGTGGGCGCGCGGTGGCGCCCTGGTGGCGCTGGCCATGCCGCGCCTGGCCGACTGGGTCGGCAAGCTGCTGGCCAGCGGTCTGCGCTTCGATGCGCAGACCTTGTCGCAAGCCGATGCCATGACGCGCCAGCTGGGCGCGCTGACCTGGGCCTGGATGGTGGTGCTGCTGCCGCTGGGCGCGGTGGGCATCGCGCTGGCGCTGAGCGCCGCGCTGGCCTCGGGCGGCTGGAACTTCACCTGGAAGCCGCTGGCGCCCAACTTCGGCAAGCTCAACCCGCTCAAGCCGGTCTGGGCCGCATGGTGGGTGGCCAGCACCTGGGTGACCTCGCCAAGGCCTGCACGCTGGCGCTGATGCTGGGCGCCGTGGGCGGCTGTCTGGCTCTGGCTGCACCTGGGCCAGTTCCATGATGCGCTGGCCATGCCGCTGCCGGCGGCGCTGGTGCACACCGGCGGCGCCATGCTCGACGGCCTGCTGCTGCTGGCGGTGGTGCTGGCCTTGTTTGCCGTCATCGACGTGCCGCTGCAGCGCCGCAACCTGGCCAACCGGCTGAAGATGAGCCACCAGGAGGCCAAGCAGGAGCACAAGGAGACCGAGGGCAACGTCGAGGTCAAGGGCCGCATCAAGGCGCGCATGCGCGAGATGGCCAAGAAGCGCATGCTGGCCGCGGTGCCCAAGGCCGACCTGGTGGTGATGAACCCCACCCACTATGCGGTGGCGCTCAAGTACGACGAAGGCCGCATGGCCGCGCCCAGGGTGGTGGCCAAGGGTGCCGACCTGATGGCGCTGAAGATCCGCGACCTGGCGCGCGAGCACAAGGTGCCGGTGCTGCAGGCAGCGCCGCTGGCGCGTGCGCTCTACACCCACGGCGAGGTCGACCACGAGATCCCGGCGCGGCTGTTCTCGGCCGTGGCCCAGGTGCTGGCCTATGTCTACCAGCTGCGCGCGGCGCTGGCCGGCCATGCCGCCATGCCCAGCGACCTGCCGCCGATCACCGTGCCGCCCGACCTCGACCCGCACACCGCCGAGGCGCGCCGCGCCAGGAGCTGCCTAAGCCATGAATCCCCTGCTCGCACAGCTGAAGGGCCTGCTCGACGGCCTGGCCGCATCGCCGGCCGGCCACCGGCCGCCGGCCAGCGGCTGGGCCTGGACCTGCCGCTGCTGCGCAGCCTGGGCGCGCCGTTGTTCATCGTCATGGTCCTGGCCATGATGGTGCTGCCGCTGCCGCCCTGGATGCTGGACCTGCTGTTCACCTTCAACATCGCGATGGCGCTGATCGTGGTGATGGTGGCCTCGCAACATGGTGCGGCCGCTGGACTTTGCCGCCTTCCCGGCGGTGCTGCTGGTCACCACGCTGCTGCGCCTGTCGCTGAACGTGGCCTCCACCCGGGTGGTGCTGCTGGAAGGCCACACCGGCGCGGGCGCGGCCGGCAAGGTGATCGAGAGCTTCGGCCACTTTCTGGTGGGCGGCAACTTCGCCGTCGGCCTGATCGTGTTCGCGGTGCTGGTGGTGATCAACTTCATCGTGGTCACCAAGGGTGCCGAGCGCATCGCCGAGGTCGGCGCGCGCTTCACCCTGGACGCCATGCCCGGCAAGCAGATGGCGATCGACGCCGACCTGAACGCCGGCCTGATCGACGAGAAGGAAGCCAAGCGCCGCCGCATCGAGGTGGGCGAAGAGGCCGACTTCTTCGGCTCCATGGACGGTGCCAGCAAGTTCGTGCGCGGCGACGCCATCGCCGGCATGCTGATCCTGGTGATCAACATCGTCGGCGGCTTCCTGATCGGCGTGATCAGCCATGGCCTGAGCGCCGGCGAATCGGCCGACCGCTATGTGCTGCTGGCCGTGGGCGACGCCCTGGTGGCGCAGATCCCCGGCCTGCTGATCTCGGTGGCTGCGGCCATGGTGGTCTCGCGCGTGGGCAAGGAGCAGAACATCGGCAGCCAGATCGGCAGCCAGGTGTTCGGCAGCAGCAAGGCACTGGGCATCACCGCCGGCATCATCGGCACGCTGGGGCTGATCCCCGGCATGCCCAATCTGGTGTTCCTGCTGATCGGCGCGGCGCTGGCTGGCCTGGCCTGGTACCTGCGCCGCCGCGACAAGCTGGCCGCCGCAGGCGCCACCGGCGCCGCCGCCCGATGCCCAGCCCGCCAACGCCGAGGCCAGCTGGGACGACCTGCTGCCGGTGGACACGCTGGGCCTGGAGGTGGGCTACCGCCTGATCGCGCTGGTCGACAAGACCCGCCAGGGCGACCTGCTCAGCCGCATCAAGGGCGTGCGCAAGAAGTTTGCCGCCGAGGTCGGCTTCCTGCCGCCGGCGGTGCACATCCGCGACAACCTGGAGCTCAAGCCCAGCGCCTACCGGGTGCTGCTGCGCGGCGCGGTGGTGGGCGAGGGCGAGGCCTTCCCCGGCATGCTGCTGGCCATCAACCCGGGCGGCGCCACCGTCAAGCTGCCCGGCACGCCCACCACCGACCCGGCCTTCGGCCTGCCCGCCACCTGGATCGAAGAACGCCAGCGGGAAATGGCCCAGATGAATGGATTTACGGTGGTTGATTGCGCGACCGTCGTGGCGACCCATCTTTCACACTTGATGCAAGTGAACGCAGCACGCCTGCTGGGCCGGGTGGAAACCCAGCAGCTCGTGGAGCACGTCACCAAGCAGGCCCCCAAGCTCATCGAGGATGTGATTCCCAAAATGGTCGGCATCGCCACATTGCAGAAGGTCCTGCAGCTGCTGCTGGACGAGGGCGTGCACATCCGCGACATGCGCTCCATCGTCGAGTGCATCGCCGAGCATGCCGCCCAGGTCAGCGACCCGGGCGAGCTGGCCCGCCGCATCCGCGTGCACCTGGCGCCGGTGATCGTGCAGCAGATCTACGGCCCCACCAAGGAGCTGGACGTGATCGCGCTGGAGCCCGACCTGGAGCGCCTGGTCACCCAGGCACTGACCAGCCCGCACGGCGCCGCACTCGACCCCGGCGTGGCCGACACCCTGACCCGCGAAGCCGCCAACACCGCCAAGCGCCAGGAAGACCTGGGCCAGCCGGCCTGCCTGCTGGTGCCCGATGCCATCCGCGTGCCGATGTCGCGCCTGCTCAAGCGCGCTGCGCCCCGCCTCAAGGTGCTGGGGCACAGCGAGATCCCTGAGACCCATTCCATCCGCATCGGCAACATCATCGGGAGTTCGGCATGACGCAGCACCAGCAGTCTGAAGTTTTGGAGGCCTGCCCATGAACGTCAAGCGATTCACCGCCCGCACCGCCCGCGAGGCCCTGGCCCAGGTGCGCGAGGCCCTGGGCGACGACGCGGTGGTGCTGTCGACCAAGCCGTCGGCCGATGGGGTGGAAGTGCTGGCCCTGGCACCCGACGGCCTGGCCCGCCTGGAGCAGGCCGCCGCCCAGGCACCGGCTGCCGCGCCGCGGCCACCGCAGTTGCCCACGGCAGCGCCCGCACCCCAGCTGGCCGCACCGCGGGCCATGAGCCTGGCCGAGCGCATTGCCGCCCGCGGTGAGCGGCTGGACGGCCGCGCCGAGCCACGCAGCGCCGACCGCCGCCATGCGCGCATCGAGCCCGGCCTGTTCAGCGACGACCGAGCCCGGCACGGATGGACGCCAGCCGCAGCGCTGCGCTGCCCGAGCCCAGGCCGACAACGGCGTGGCCGCGTGATGTCGAGACCCTGGGCATGAGCACGCTGACCTTTCAGGACTATGTGCGTGAGCGCATGCTCAAGCGCCGCCAGTCCGAGCTGGCGCAGCAGCCCGCCACCCTGCAGCAGCGCCTGGCAGCCCAGGCGCCGGCCTTGCAGCCGCAGGCCCAGCCGGCAGCACCGGCCTACGCCCAGGCGGCGGCCCCGAACGCACCGCTGCGGGTGGTGCCACGCGCGGACCGCCGTGCCGACAGCGCCGCCGTGGAACGCCACCCCGGCCTGCGCGACCGCATCCAGCCAGCCGGCGGCCCGCGGCGCGAGCCGCCGGTGCTGCGCGACGAGGTCCGCCTGCGCAGCCCCGGCCGCCACGACCTGCTGGGCGCTGCCGATGCACAGCGTGCCGCCAACCCGCTGGCGGGCATGGCCGACGGCGCTGGCCGCAGCGCCAGCGACGAAGCGCTGGGCGGCCTGCGCGATGAACTGCAATCGGTGCGCGCGCTGATCGACGAGCGCTTCGGCATGCTGGCCTTCATGGAGCGGCTGCAGCGTGACCCGCGCCAGGCCACGCTGTCGCAGGCGCTGTTCGACGCCGGCCTGTCGCCCGCCTTGGTGCGCAAGCTGGTGCAAGCCCTGCCGGTGGGCGCTGCCGACCCGATGGACTGGGCCGCCGGCGTGCTGGAGCGCAACCTGGTCACCGACGAACACGACGCGCCGCTGGAAGACCATGACGGCGTGCTCGCCCTGATCGGCCCCACCGGCGTGGGCAAGACCACCAGCACCGCCAAGCTGGCGGCCGCCTTCGCCACCCGGCATGGCGCTGCCCACCTGGGCCTGATCACGCTGGACGCCTACCGCGTGGGCGCCCATGAGCAATTGCGCACCTATGGCCGCATCCTGGGCGTGCCGGTGCACACCGCGCATGACCGCGCCTCGCTGGAAGACCTGCTGGAACTGCTGTCGGGCAAGAAGCTGGTGCTGATCGACACCGCCGGCATGGCCCAGCGCGACGCCCGCACCCGCGAGATGCTGGACATGCTGCAGCACCCGGCGATCCAGAAGCTGCTGGTCATCAATGCCGCCGCCCAGGGCGAGACGGTGGAAGACGTGATGGTGGCCTACGGCGTGGCCAAGTGCCTGGGCGTGGTCGTCAGCAAGCTCGACGAGGCGGTCAAGCTGGGCCCGGCGCTGGACGCGCTGATCCGCCACCGCGCCCGTGTGGTGGGCGTGGCCAACGGCCAGCGTGTGCCCGAGGACTGGCACCGCCTGTCGGCCCAGGCCCTGGTGCAGCGCGCGCTGCGTGGCGGTGGCGCCGCCGCCTGGAAGCTGGACGCGGCCGAGGTCAACCTCGTGTTTGCGGCCATCCACGGCGCCGGCTATCCGGCTGCAGTGGCGTCAGCAGCGGCAGCGGCAGGGCAGGGCGCGCCGTTGTCGGCCTGATGCCCACCATGCCGTCCCGCCGCCAGATTCAAACCCACACCACGCCAGACAAACCCCAACACCTGCAGCCACCCATGCCCGCCCAGCCCCAGCGCCGCAGCGCCACCCCGCAAGACCAGGCCCACGGCCTGCGCCAGTTGTTTGCCGGCCAGGACCTGTGTTTTCTGCCCCTGGTGCACAACCCGCATGTGCCAGGCACCGGCGCGGTGATGGAGCGCCTGTGTGCCGCGCTGGCCGAGCGTGGCCTGCGCACCCTGGTGGTGGATGCGGCCGATTCGGCATCGCCCGCCCACCAGCTGGCCACCGTCGACCTGGCCGCCTGTGTGGAGCAGCTGTCGCCGCAAGTGGCCTACCTGGCCGCCGGCGGCCTGCCGATGCATTACCTTGACAGCCGTGCCACGCTGGCCGGCTTCATCGAGGCGCTGCGTGGCACAGCCAGTGCAACGCAGGCCAGCGTGGTGCTTGCTGCATGCCGGCGCACTGGACTTGCGGCGCATGTTTGCCGGCACCACCCCGCGCCCGCTGCTGCTGGCCGGCAACCGCCCTGACAGCCTGACCCATGCCTACACGTCGATGAAGCTGCTGTCGCAGCGGCTGGGTGCCCTGGCCTACGACCTGGTGGTGGCCGGCGATGTGAGCCTGCGCCGCGCCAGCCGCATGGGCGACCGCCTGGCCGACTGCGCCGACCACTTCCTGGGCGCTGCGCTGCGCCAGGTGGCGGTGATCGACCCGCAGCTGCCCGCCCACACCCCCTTGTCGGCCGACCTGCGCTTGCTGGTGGCCGAACGCCTGACCCCGATTGCCGGCGGCTCGGCAGCCAATCCATTGGCGGCCTTGCCTGTTTCTCAACCAGTGCGGTCCGCCGCACGCCGGCCTGCGCCCGTCGGCCACTTGAATTGAAAATGTCCGGAGCATGATGACCATGTACACCGCCAAGGGCCGCCTCGACGCCAACGCGTTGCTCAAGCAATACAGCCCGCTGGTGCGGCGGCTGGCCCACCAGATGATCGCCAAGCTGCCGGCCAATGTGGAGCTGGACGATCTGATCCAGGTCGGCATGATCGGCCTGTCCGATGCGCTGACCCGCTTCGACGCTGCCCATGGCGTGCAGTTCGAGACCTTTGCCACCCAGCGCATCCGCGGCGCCATGCTCGACGAGTTGCGTGGCAACGACTGGATGAGCCGGGGCGACCGGCGCCAGCAGCGCAGCATCGAAAGCGCGGTGCACAAGCTCGAGCAGAAGCTCGGCCGCGCGCCGCATGAAAGCGAGATCGCGGCCGAAATGGGCCTGGGCCTGGGCGAATACCAGGAACTGCTGGGCAAGGTGCGCGGCACCCAGCTGGTGCTACCTGGAGGACATGACCGGCGACGAGGGCGACGACGACTACCTCGACCGCCATGTTGCCGACGACGATGTCAACCCGCTGGCCATGCTGCAAGACCGGCGCATGCGTGAAGCCCTGGTCGAGGCGATCAAGAACCTGCCCGAGCGCGAGCAGTACGTCATGAGCATGTACTACGAGCACGACATGAACCTGAAGGAAATCGCGGCGGTGCTGAAGGTGACCGAAAGCCGGATCTGCCAGTTGCACAGCCAGAGCATTGCCCGCCTGCGCAGCAAGCTGCGCGCCTGGTAAGGCAGCTTGCGCACTGCGTGACGCAAGTCACGCCGATCGCCCTCAAGTTCGGCCTGTAGCGGCCGAGCCCCTGCAAATGCCTGGTCCGGCGTGATTTCTGCACGTGTGGATTCACACGGCCGGCGCTGTCACTTTCGCTCACAAACCCGGTTCTTGCCCATCATTCGACCCACGCATTCGGGGGGTCTGGGTCCCCTCGGCGCCACTGCCAAAGGGACAAAAATGGGTTGGATCACACCGTTCATCGTACTCATCGAGCGCAGGTTGCTGCGCCCGGTGTGGCTCATGTTGCTGGCCACCGTGGTGCTGGTCACCGGCCTGGGCGCCCATGCCGGCAAGCCCGACAAGGCGCGCAAGGTGGCGCGCGACCTGGAAGTGGCGGCCAACTCGCCGATGCAGCCCAATGAGCGCTGGGTCGGCAACAAGGCCGGCCGGCGCATGGTTGAAGCCATCGTCGTCAGCAACGCCAGCGACCGCAGCATGGCTGCGCTGCGTGCCCATGTCGAGCGCCTGGGCGGCACGGTCAACGCTGAATTCTCGGTGGTGCAGGCACTGTCGGTGTCGCTGCCGGTGCGCGCCTTGGACGAACTGGACGCCCGCGACGACGTGGTGTCCATCTCGCCCAACCGCACCACCCGCCACACCTTCAGCGCGCTGGAAACCACCACCGGCGCCACGGCGGCCGGCGTGCGTCCGTACAGCAGCGCCGTCAACTACACCGGCCTGGATGGCAAGGGCATCGGCATTGCGGTGCTGGATTCCGGCGTGATGGCGAGCCACCGGCACCTGGAAGACGGCCTGCTGGCCAACCGCGTGGTGCGCCAGGTCAACATGGTGGGCCAGGGGGCCAATCTGAGCCGCATGGCCTTGGTCGCCCCCGGCAGCCCGACCCGTGAAAAGTACGAGGCCATGGTCAACAACAGCGGCGCGGCACTGCCCGACGCTTATGGCCACGGCACCCATGTGGCGGCCATCGCCGCCGGCAAGGGCAGCTACCGCAGCCTGGACACCACCGGCATCGCACCGGGCGCCAGCATCATCGATGTCAAGGTGCTGGGTGCCGATGGCAGCGGCAATGTGGCCGATGTGCTGGCCGGCCTGGACTGGGTGCTGCACAACGCCAAGAAGCACAACATCCGCATCGTCAACCTGAGCCTGTCGGCCGGGTCGACCAGTTCCTGGGTCAGCGACCCGCTGGCCCAGGCGGCCCGCGCGGTGGTGGCCTCCGGCATCGTGGTCGTCACCGCCGCCGGCAACTACGGCCAGGCCGCGGGTGCCACCACCTTCGGCACGGTGGGCTCGCCCGGGCACGACCCGTCGGTGATCACCGTCGGCTCGTCGAACATGAAGCTGAGCACCGGCCGCAGCGATGACGTGGTGAACAACTTCAGCTCACGCGGGCCCACCCGCGGGGCGCAGCTGATGACCAATGGCCAGCGCGTGGTCGACAACCTGCTCAAGCCCGACCTGGTGGCGCCCGGCAACGCCATGGTCAGTGCCGGCGCCACCTCGGCCCTGGGCCAGTGGAACCTGCTGGCCGCGCAGAACAGCAGCTTGCTGGCAGGTTTGACCGGCCAGGTCTTCGGCCAGACGCTGATGTCCTTGAGCGGCACCTCGGTGTCGGCGCCGGTGGTCAGCGGTGCGGTGGCACTGATGCTGCAAGCCAACCCCGGGCTGACGCCGCCGCTGGTCAAGGCCATCCTGCAGTACAGCGCCCAGCCGCTGGCCGGGGCCAGCCTGGTCGAGCAGGGCGCGGGCATGCTCAACATCGACGGCGCGGTGCGCCTGGCCAAGGTCCATGCAGCCCGGACATCGCCAGCCGCGTGGCAGCAGGCAAGCTGGTGGCCGGCCAGTCGATCGCCGGCCTGGCCCTGCCCACGCCCAGTTCCACCATCGACGGCCAGACCTTCAACTGGTCGCGCATGGTGTTTGTCGGTGGGCGCCACATCGCCACCGGCGATGATCTGTTCACCAAGTTCCAGCCGATCTACGACCCGCGCACCAATTGGGTGGGCAACCAGGCGCGCCAGACCAGCATCACGTATTGGCCCGCCAGCACCACCGTCACGGCCAACACCGTGCCGCAGATCTTTCAGCGAGGCGGCTGCGACCACGGGTTCGCTGCTGACGGCGGGTGTGCGCATGGGCACGGCCTTGGTGGGCACCACGTCGCGCCTGGGCAAGACCGGTCTGTTCACGCCCACGGCCACCTTGTCGCAATGGCTGGCCAGTGGCAGCGGCCAGACCTTGGCCAACGGCATCGTGCTGAGCGAGGGCATCGTGTTGAGCGAAGGCATCGTGCTGAGCGAGGGCATCGTGCTGAGCGAAGGCATCGTGTTGAGCGAAGGCATCGTGCTGAGCGAAGGCATCGTGCTGAGTGAAGGCATCGTGTTGAGCGAAACCACCAGCGGCAACACCCGCGCCCGGGTGGCCAGCCTGCCGGTGGCAGAACGCTGACCCTGCGTCTGCTGGTCTGTCGGTCGGTCGGCCACCCGCCGGCTGGCCAGGCGCTCAAGTTGCCGTCAGGGCTGCCGAGAACCCAGGGAACTGCCCCTTGCATGGCAGCGTTGTGCGGCCCGTACGGTGTCCGCCCGCTGCCGGGACCGCCAGATGTCAACCATCCCTGATCCACCAGCCCAGGCCACAGCTCCAAGATGGGGCCTGCGGCGCCTGCATGCGGCGCTGATGCCTGACTACAACGCCGGTGCCACGCTGTACTGGTGGGCGCTGGTGGCCTTGGGTGCCGTGGTGCTGGGGCACAGCCTGGTGCAACTGGCCGGGCTGCCGCTGTCGCTGCTGTTGCAGGTGCTGTTCGGCTGCGCGGTGGCCATGCTGGCCGGGCTGTTCCCGGTGCGCATCCCCGGGTCGAAGAACTCCTTTGCCGCCGGCGAGGTGTTCATCATGCTGCTGCTGCTGATCCAGGGGCCGGCGGCGGCGGCGGTGGCCGCAGCGGGCGAGGCCTTCATCGGCTCGGCGCGCACGTCCAAGCGCTGGACCAGCCGGCTGGTCAGCCCGGCGGCCGCAGCGGTGTCGATGACGGCGGTGGGCACGCTGATGCACGCCATCGTCGGCCGGCTGCCCGGCGACAGCGGCCTGGCCGAGGCCCTGGTGCTGGTGCTGGCCATGTTGGCGGCGATTGCCCACTTCAGCCTGAACACGCTGCTGATCACGGCGGTGATGCACCTCAAGCGCAAGGAGCCGCTGCGCCTGGCCAGTTTCCTGGCCAATTTTGGTTGGGTGGGCACCACCTTTGCGGTCAGTGCCTTCATCGCCGGCTTGCTGCACCAGGCCTTCAAGACCAGTGGCGTGGGCGTGATGGTGGGCGCTGTGCCCATCATCGTGCTGCTGCTGGTGATGCTGCACTACCACTTTCGGCAGCGTGAATCGGACGAGCAGGCCCAGGCGGTGCGCATCTCGGCCGCCGAGCGGGAGGCGCAGCAGTCTGCACGCCACTTGCTGGCGCTGCGCGAGAGCGAGCAGCGCTTCCACAGCGCTTTCTCGCACGCGGCCATCGGCATGGCCCTGGTCGACGCCGAGGGCACGGTGCTGCAGGCCAATGCGGCCATGGGCAAGCTGCTGGGTTGCGCCGATGCGGCGCTGACCGGCAGCAACTTCAAGCGCCATGTGCACCCCGAAGATGTGGACATGCTGACCCGCATCTGGCGCAACCTGCAGCAGGGCGACGGCCGCGACACCATGATGGAATTGCGCTGCCAGCGCAGCGGCGGCGATGTGGTGTATGTGGCGATGCACAGCGGCTACTTCAGCGACCGCGACGCCAGCGCGCCGCGCCTGATCCTGCAGGCCCAGGACATCACCGCCCGGCGCGAGGCCGAATCCCGGCTGCAGCACATCGCCTACCACGATGGCCTCACCTCGCTGGCCAACCGCATCCGCTTCGGCACCTGTCTGGCGCTGGCCATCGAGCGTTGCCGTGCCGACCCGCGCCAGCGCTTTGCGGTGATGTACCTGGACTTCGACCGCTTCAAGCTGATCAACGACACCCTGGGCCACAGTGCCGGCGACCGTTTCCTGACCCTGGTGGCGCAGCGCATCCAGCACCAGGTGCGGCCGATGGACACCGTGGGCCGGCTGGGCGGCGACGAGTTCGCCATCCTGGTCGAGCAGCTGGCCCGTGACGATGACGTGCTGCCGATGGCCGACCGGCTGCAGAAGTCGCTGGCCCAGCCCTACATGCTGGACGGCACCGAGGTCAACAGCAGCGCCAGCATCGGCATCACCTTCAGCAGCATCGGCTACGAGACGCCGGGCGATGTGCTGCGCGATGCCGACATCGCGATGTACCGCGCCAAGGCGGCGGGCCGGGCGCGTGTGGCGCTGTTCGACGCCAGCCTGCGTGCCCAGCTGGCCGCCCAGGTGAACCTGGAGCGCGACCTGCGCCGCGCCATCGCCGATTCACAGCTGAACCTGGCCTACCAGCCGATCTACCGGCTGTCGACCGGACGCATCGACAGTTTCGAGGCCCTGGTGCGCTGGAACCACCCCGAGCTGGGCCCCGTGCCGCCGTCCACCTTCATCCCCATCGCCGAGGAATCGGCGCAGATCAGCGCACTCACCGCCTGGGTGCTCAGCACCGCCTGTGCGCAGCTCAAGGCCTTCCAGGCCATGGGCATGGGCGACCACAAGCCGCGGCTGCATGTCAATGTCTCGGGCACCGACATGTGCCGCGCCAGCTTTGTGCAGCAAGTGGCCGCTGCGCTGCTGACCAACGGGCTGGAACCACGCCAGCTGACGCTGGAGATCACCGAAAGCACGCTGATGCACCGGCTCGACAGCGCGCTGGCGGTGATGGCCGAGCTGCGCGAGATCGGCGTCGGCCTCAGCGTCGACGATTTCGGCACCGGCTACTCGTCCTTGTCCTACCTGTCGACCTTGCCGATCACCAGCCTGAAGATCGACCGCAGCTTTGTGCAGCGGCTGCAAGAGGGCCAGTCCGACAGCAAGGACACCGAGGTGGTGCGCGCCGTCATCACCCTGGGCCAGGCCCTGGGCAAGACGGTGATTGCCGAGGGCATCGAGACGCCATCTCAACTGGCGCAACTGCGCAACCTGGGTTGTGAATTTGGCCAGGGCTACCTGCTGGCCCGCCCGCTCAGCCCCGAGATGGCCGCCGCAACCGCCTTGGTGGACCTGCGCCGGGCCGACGCCGGGGCACCGCCCTTGCCCGTGCCTGCAGCAGCCGGCACGCCGCTGGCCGCGCCGGCTGCGGCCTACCCGCCGCTGCAGCCCTGGGCATCCACGGCGCCGTCGCCGCTGGCCTTGCACTGAACCCCTGAACCGGCACAGGCGCCGCCATGGCCGACACCAAGCGCAGGATCGGCGCCAGCGACGCGCCAGGCGCCAGCCCGGGAACAGGGCTGGGCATGGGGCTGGGCATGGGTGTGGGCATGGGTACGGGATCGACGCTGCGCACCGGCCTGCGCACCCGTCCCCAGACCGGTGTCGGCAGCTACGCCGCCAGCGGCTGGCCGCCAGCGCAGGCTGCGGCCGGGCCTGGCCAGCTGCAGGCGCTGCGCCGCTGCGCGCTGTGCCAGCACCCGGTGGTGCTGACGGCCCAGCACGATGCCCGCTGCCCGGCCTGCCACAGCCCGCTGGGTGCGCTGCCGGGCGACGCGGCGGCCGCGCACGACATGCTGGGCCGCCGTGGTGCCGTGCGGCGCGACCAGAGCCATGTGGCATGCATCCATGTGGGCTGGCCGTCGCCGTCGGTGGCGGTGCGCTGGCGCGACCTGTCGCTCTCAGGGCTGAGCCTGTATGTGCCGATGGCCGTGCCTGCGGGCCAGCGCCTGCGGCTGATCGACAGCGCCATCGACGGCGTGGCCGAGGTGGTGGCCTGCCGGCCGCAGGGCCGGGTGCAGGTGCTGCATGCCCGGCTGCTGACGGCCCAGCTGCTGCAGGCCACGGGCGTGTTCATCTCCACCAGCGCCTAGGCTTGCCGGCGCAAGCGGGCCCGGCGGCGGCCTGTGGCATCATCGCCGCCCCTGCCTTGACGGCTGCCCGCGCGGCCAAAGTGACACCTGATGGACCTGAAACTGCCGATCACGATCCACGACGAACTGAACGACGAGGTGATTGAATCCACCGGCGTGCTCGATCTGGCCAGCGGCGAGATCCGCGACGTCAAGTATGTCGATTTCGACGTCGAAGCCGATGGCTTCCCGGCCGAGAGCCGAGAACTACGACTTCACCTGCGGCACGCTGAGCAACGGCAGCAAGGATGTGGAGTTCCGCATCGAGGTGGACGTGGTCGGGCGCAAGTACAGCATCACGCCCAGCGAGCTGCTCGAGCTCAAGGGCCGGGCAGCCAAGCTGTTTTCGGCCCCGCCCGGCGGCCACCCGCCGCCCGAGCCGCCCCGCGCCGCGGCCGCAGATAAACAGCGACCGTCACACCCTTGTCGTCATGCCTTCATAAACTGGGCGGCATGACCTCCACAACAGCCCAGACGGGTGAACTGCCGGCCTTGCTCAACCGTGAGCGGGCCATCCTGGAATTCAACCGCCGTGTGCTGGCCCAGGCCAGCCGCAGCGACGTTCCGCTGCTGGAACGCCTGCGCTACATCACCATCGTGTCGTCCAACATGGACGAATTTTTCGAGGTGCGGTTTGCCGATGCCATTGGCGCCATGCGCCTGGCCATGAAGAGCCCGGGCGGCCAGACCGACCCGCAGCGCAGTGACCTGCGCGCCGTGGCCCAGGAGGCCCATGCGCTGATCGACCAGAAGTACAGCGTGTTCAACGACGAGCTGACCCCGGCGCTGCAGCAGCATGGCATCTTCATCTTCAACCATGCCGAGCGCAGCCCGGCGCAGCGGGCCTGGGTCGACCGCTTCTTCCAGCGCGAGGTGCAGCCACTGCTGCTGCCGGTCGGGCTGGACCCGGCGCACCCCTTCCCGCTGGTGGCCAACAAGAGCCTGAACTTCATCGTCAAGCTCGGCGGGCAGGACGCGTTCGGCCGCGAAAACTCGATCGCCATCGTCAAGGTGCCGCGCGCGCTGCCACGGGTCATCAAGCTGCCGGCCGAGGTGTGCGCGCCTGGCACCCAGGGCTTTGTGCTGCTGACCAGCGTGATGCGCGCCCACCTGCAAGACCTGTTCGGTGGCCGGCCGGTGGAGAGTTTTTCGCAGTTCCGGGTCACCCGCGATTCGGAACTGGAGGTCGACGAAGAAGACGCGGCCAACCTGCGCCAGGCGCTGCGGCGCGGCCTGTCGACCCGGCATTTTGGCGAGGCCATCCGGCTGGAGATGGTGGCCAGTTGCCCAGAGCCGCTGTGGCGGTTTCTGCTGCAGCAGTTTGAACTGCCGGAGGCCGCGCTCTACCTGGTCAACGGCCCGGTCAACCTGGTGCGGCTGAACCAGCTGATCGACCAGGTCGACGCGCCGGCGCTGCGCTTTGCGCCGCTGGCGCCCAGCTGGCCCGACGCCGACCTGCCGCGTGGCAGCGATGTGTTTGCCCGGCTGCAGCAAGGTGACATGCTGCTGCACCACCCGTTCCAGAGCTTCGACGTGGTGGTGGAATTCCTGCGCCAGGCGGTGGTCGACCCGGCGGTGCTGGCCATCAAGCAGACCATCTACCGCACCGGCAGCCAGTCGGTGCTGATGGAGTTGCTGATCGAGGCAGCCCGCCGCGGCAAGGACGTGTGCGTGGTGGTCGAGCTGAAGGCCCGCTTCGACGAAGAGGCCAACATCAACTGGGCCGAGCGGCTGGAGGCGGTGGGTGCCCAGGTGGTCTACGGCATCGTCGGCTTCAAGACCCATGCCAAGCTGCTGCTGGTGACCCGGCGCGAGCGCGGCGCCCGTGGCCAGACCGTGCTGCGCCGCTATGCCCACCTGTCCACCGGCAACTACAACCCCAACACCGCCCGGCTGTACACCGACGTGGGCATGCTCACCGCCGACGCCGCAGCTCACCGCCGATGCCGATGCGGTGTTCCACCAACTGGCCAGCCTGACCAAGGTGCGCATGCCGCGCCACCTGCTGACCGCGCCGTTTGCGCTGCACCGCCGCCTGGTGGCCCACATCGACCAGGTGGCCGACGCCGGCCGGGCCGGCCAGCCGGCGCGCATCGTGGCCAAGTTCAATGCGCTGACCGAGCCGATCGATGATCAACGCCCTGGTGCGCGCCGGCCAGGCCGGCGCGCGAGATCGACCTGATCATCCGCGGCGCCTGCATGCTGCCGCCGGGCATCCCGGGCGCTGACCGACCGCATCCGCGTGCGGTCGGTGGTGGGCCGCTTCCTCGAGCACACCCGGGTGATGTACTTCCGCTGGGGACCGCGAGGACGACGATGTGCGCTGTACCTGTCGTCGGCCGACTGGATGGGCCGCAACATGTTCCGCCGCATCGAGGTGGCCTGGCCGGTGCGCGACGCTGCGCTGCGCCAGCGGCTGATCGACGAATGCCTGGTGCCCTATCTGCACGACCGCTGCGACGCCTGGCTGCAGGCCGGCGACGGCAGCTACACCCGGCCCGCTGTCGATGGCCCCAGTGCCCAGGCCGCCCTGGCGGCCCGCTACATGGCTTCGGCCTCTTGAACGGGGTGGTGATGGACCTGATCCTGTGGCGCCATGCCGAAGCACGTGATCTGCCCGTGGACGCGCCCTTTGACGCGGCGGCCGACCTGGCCCGCCCGCTGACCCCGCGTGGCGACAAGCAGGCCCAGCGCATGGCCGAGTGGCTGAACCGCTTCCTGCCCGAAACCACCAAGGTGCTGGTCAGCCCGGCGCTGCGCACCCGCCAGACCGCCGAGGCCCTGGGCCGCAAGCTGCGCATTGGTCGATGCGCTGGCGCCCGGTGCCAGCCACACCCAGGCGCTGGCCGCAGCGCGCTGGCCCGACAGCCGCGAGCCGGTGCTGCTGGTGGGCCACCAGCCGATGCTGGGCCAGTTGGCAGCCTATCTGATGGGTGGCCCGGCCACGCTGGACGGGCCGCCCTGGGCGGTGCGCAAGGGCGCGGCGTGGTGGTTGCGCCACCGCCTGCGCGGCGGTGTGGCCGAGGTGGTGCTGGTGTCGGTGCGCACACCCGACAAGCTGTAGCCGCCCTGCGGCGCTGGCTCAGCCGGGGTCGAGCACCAGGCGCGGCTGCTCCTGGCGGGCCCAGGCCTCGGCTTCCTCGCGCAGCAGGTGCAGGGTGCGCGGGTGGCGCTCGGCCCAGGCCGCGCGAAAGCCCAGCCGCGCCTGCTTGCCATCACGCCGCAGCCGCAGCGCCTTGCTGTCCACCAGTCCGCGCGCATGGCATTTGATGGCGGCCAGCCGCAGTGCCAGCACCTGCCAGGCAAAGCGCTCGCTGCACAGTTGGGCCTCGATCTTGCGCAGCCCGCCGCGCTGGCCCAGCACCAGGTCGGCCATGCGGCGCTGCTGGCTCTGCGAAAACCCGGGTGCGTCCACATGGCCCAGCAAGTAGGCGCTGTGGCGGTGGTGGTCGTGGTGCGACACCATCAGGCCGATCTCATGCAGGTCACAGGCCCAGGCCAGCTCACGCAGGGCCTCGCCGTCGTCGGCATCGTCCAGCGCTGGCAGGGCGCCGCGCAGCAGGGCCAGGGCGACGCTGCGCACCCGGGCTGCCTGCTCGGTGTCGACGCCGAAGCGGGCCTGCAGCGCGGCCACCGATTGGTCACGCAGATCACCACCGTGGGCCTGGCGCCGCGCGGCGTGGCGCTCATGCAGGTCGATCACCACGCCTTGGCGCAGTGCGCCCTTGGCGGGCTTGAGGGCGGTGATGCCGAAGTGGGTGGCCAGCGTGTACAGCAGCGCCAGGCCGCCGCCGATGATGGCCTTGCGGTCCTCGCGCAGCGAAGGCAGGCTGAGCCGGTCTGCAGTGCCGGCCGCCAGGCACTGGGCAATGCACCAGCGCAGGCCTTCGGGTGTGATGGTGCCGTCGGTCAGGCCGGCGGCCAGCAAGATCTGCGACACCGCGCCGGCGGTGCCCGACGAGCCCAGCGCCTCTTGCCACAAATGGGGCGCAAACAGGGTCAGCGCTTCTTCCAGCTCTGCGCCTGCGGCCACCTGGGCATCGCGAAAGGCTTGCTCGGTGAACACGCCGTCCGGAAACCAGCGCATCGACAGGCTGACACTGCCCACCTTGAAGGATTCGACCACCCGCGCAGCGCGGCCCTGGCCCAGGATCATCTCGGTGCTGCGCCCGCCGATGTCGATCACCAGCCGCTCGACAGCGCCGGGCTGCAGGAACGACACCCCGGCGTAGATCAGCCGCGCTTCTTCACGCCCGGAGATCACCTCCACCGGGTGGCCCAGGGCGGCCTCGGCGCGCAGCAGAAATGCATCGCGGTTGCGCGCCTCGCGCAGGGTCTGTGTGGCCACGGCCCGCACCTGGGTGGATTCAAAGCCCTGCAGCCGTGCAGCAAACTGGCGCAGGCAGTCCAGCCCGCGCTGCGCGGCGGCTTCGGTCAGGTAGCCATTGGCGTCGAGCCCGCCGCCCAGGCGCACGGTTTCTTTCAGATAGGCAATGCGGCGGTAACGGCCCTGCTGCAGGTGCGCCAGTTCCAGCCGGAAGCTGTTGGAGCCGATGTCGATGGCCGCTAGGGGAGCGGCGGCGTTGGGGGTGCCACTGGGGGGGCGCTGGGGCATGATGGCAGGCATGCTAACGGGGTTTGCCCGCTGGGCCCGCAGCACGCTGCGGCTGTGGCGCTCTGCCGCAGCCGCTGAGCGTGTGGTCGCATTGGCGCGGTGTATGCGCCCGGGCGGTGGCCGCTGCGCCAGCGCGACCGCCAAGCCGGTCGCTGCGGTCATCTCCAGGGTGGCCGCTGCCCGGTTGCCGAGCACGCTGAACACCAGCCTGGACTGGACCAAGTGCCACCGCGCTGGGTGTGGCCCGATCAAGCTGCGACCCAGGCGCCGGTCAGGCGCCCGGTCATCCCACGACTGGCTTTACTTGACCACCAGCACCGGCAGCGGGCTGTGGGTCAGCACGCGGCTGGTTTCACTGCCGATCAGCAGGGCGGCCATGCCGCGCCGGCCATGGGAGGCCATCACGATCAAGTCGCAATCCTGCTGCTTGGCAAGGTCGAGGATCGCCTCCCAGGGGTGCAAGGCTTCCACGGTGGACCCGCTGCAGGCCACACCCGCAGCGCTGGCAGCGGCCATCACGGTCTTCACACGGTCGGCCGCGATGCGCTCTTGCGCGTCGTAGAACTCTTGCGGCGGCACCGGTTGCATTTCGGAGATGGCGCTGTAGGGGAAGGGCTCCTTCACACACAGCGTGGTCAGCGAGGCGCCCGACAGCTTGGCCAGCGCAACGGCAGTTTGAACGGCCTTGGCGGTGATGTCCGATCCGTCGGTGGGAACAAGAATACGCTTGTACATGCTGGGCTCCTGGTGGTTGTCGGCCGGCCACATTGGCTGGGTGCCAAGCCAGTGTGCGGCAAGCCGCGCCGTTCGTCTTGTCTGATATCAAGCCATGGCCAGATCGTCTGGGTCCAGCGTCGGCCCGGTTGGTCAGCGTCAGGTGCTGGGTGGTGGGTGGTGGGCGGCCATGCGTTGTCCGTCCACCGTCCTGGCCGTGGCCCGTCGTCGGGCCGTCCGCTTTCAGCAGATGTTTGATCAGGATGGCGAGCGCTTGTCGGAGACCAAAATACCTGTGCTATAGTGCTAGCTGCTCTGCCAAGGAGTGGTAGT
>CAWJOQ010000001.1:0-253028 GCA_963844485.1 uncultured beta proteobacterium | reverse complement strand
CGCGGGCGAGACGGAAGCTGGCGGAATCCTCGTCGCCGAATTTCAGCTGGCCCTGGCTGGTGAAGGCGAGCAGCGTGCCCGAGGCTTCGCCGGTGAAGGCGACGGGCATGTTCTGCGGCGCCTGCACGACCGTGGCGATCAGGCCGCCGGCCGGGCCGGACATGGTGGCGGACGCCTTGAGGCCGCCCTGCGCGGTCCATTCGGCGGAGAGGTTCGCCTTGTCGGCGGGGCCTTCGACGGGCGTGAGTGTGAGGCGGGCGAAGCCGGAGCCATCGCGCGGACGTGCGGCGCCGCCATCGATGGCATAGCGTGCGGCGATGCCGATGACGGGCTCGGCGAGGCGAAGGTCGCCGACGGAGACGGAGTCGAGGCGCAGGCCGATGTCCGGCGGCGGCGTCTTGTCATCCTGCAGGGCGAGCTTGGGACGGCGGACCACCTCGACCGTGCGGATGGCGATGGTGCGGATTTCAAGTTCGCCAGCGAAGAGGGCGGTGGGCGTCCATTCGATGCGGGCGTCGCGCGCGCGGAGCCAGACGCCATCATCGTCGATCAGCGCGATGTCGGCGAGCGTGGCGGCGTCGAGCGGATCGCCCTTGAGGCCGGACAGGCGCAGCGTGCCGAACGGGCCGACCTTGCGGCCGTCGATCTGCGACAGGATGAAGGCGCGGCCGCCATCGCTGGTGATCCAGAAGCGCAGCGTCACGGCGGTGACGAGCAGCAAGGCGGCGGCGATCATCAGCCCGAAGGCGATGCGCAACCAGATCGGATAGCGGCGGCGGCGTTTGGCGCGTTCCATCAGAAGGCCTGTCCGATGGAGATATACACCTGGAAGTCGGCGTCGCCTGCGTCCTTGTTCAGCGGAACTGCGATATCCGCGCGGAGCGGGCCGAAGGCGGTGTAGTAGCGCAGGCCGACGCCAGCGCCGAGCTTCATGGAATCGAGCGGCGGTTCGACGTTGGAGCCGGCAGCGCCCGCATCGAGGAAGGCGACATAGCCGAGCGTGTCGGTGGCGCGATAGCGCATCTCGGCGCTCATCTCGACCAGCGAGCGGCCGCCGATCGGCAGGTTGGTGATGGCATCGCGCGGCGAGATCGCCTGGTATTCATAGCCGCGCACGGAGCCGCCGCCGCCGGCGAAGAACAGGCGATCGGGCGGTGCGCCATTGGGGCCGGCAATGGTGCCGAGGCGGCCGCGCACGGCGCCGACGAAATCCTTCGTCCCGAAATCGTAATAGGCAGCAGCTTCGCCGCTGAGCTTGGCGAAAGCGATGTTGGTGTCGCCCCAGGTGAAGCCGGGTTCGATGGCGACGCGGGCGCGGAAGCCGTTCACCGGATCGAGAATGTCGCGCACGCCGACATATTCCGCCGTGCCCGTGCCGGAGACGATGTAGACGTCGCGACGGCCCGTGCCGTCGATGCGGGCCTGCGCGTCGAGAATGCTGGCGAAGCCCGCCTCGACGCCGAGCGAAGCGCGGACGCGGGGCGACAGCCGCTCTTCCAGCGTGGCGGAGATGTTGGCGCCGGTCTGGTCGAAGGCGTCTGTTTCGAAATCCTCGATCTCGCCGCTGAGCGAGAGCGTGCGGCCGTACTTGCCGATGTGCGGGATGCGGTAGGTCGTGCCGATGCGGCGCTCGAGCGTGGCGAGCTGGCCGGAGACGGTGATGCTGTCGCCCCAGCCGGAGAAGTTGCGCAGCTGCCATTGCGCGTCGAGGCCGACGCCGTCGCTGGTGGAGGCGGAGGCGCCGATGGCGATGGTCTGGCGCTCGCGCTCGGTGACTTCGACGACGACATCGCGCGGCGCGAGACCATCGGCGCCGGGTGTCGTGGTCTCGCCGAGGCGGACGGCGGTGGTGGCGAAGAGGCCGGTCTCGACGAGGCGGCCGCGGAATTCGTCCATGCGTGCGGGCGTGACGCGCTCGCCGTCTTTCCATGGGCGGAGGCGTTCGATGAATTCGGGGTTGGTGACCTTGAGGCCGTTGAGCGCGAGCTGGCCGAACGAGGAGCGCAGGCCGGGGCGCAGGCGGAATTCGAGTTCGATGGAGCCGGCCTTCGCATCGGCCAGCGCATCGACGGGATCGGCCTTCGCATCGGGATAGCCAGCGACGCGCAGGCGCGCGACGAGCGCATCGCCCGTTTCGATCACCGGCTGGGCGCGTGCGGGCAGGCCGGCGGTGATAGGCGCGAGCAGCGTGTCGAGTTCGGCGCGCGTGGTCGCGTCGGGCTCGGCGTCGAGATAGGCGATGGCGGCGGAGGCGTAGATGAACAGCGGGCCGGGGGTGACACGAACGCCACGGGAGAACACGCTCTGGCCGTTGGCGAAGGGTTCGACCTCGGCCTGGTAGTAGCCTTCGGATTCGAGCAGCGTGGCGACGACGCTGGCGGCGCGCTCGGCCTGGCGGCGGGCTTCGAACAGCGTCTCGGGGACGGGTTCCTCGCGCTGGAGCAGTTTCAGCGGATCGCTGAGATTGGCGGGGATGCCTTCGACGGGAACACGTCCGGCCTCGGACGATCCGATCGGCGTTTGTTCATCATCGTCCTGCTGGCGACGATTGGTGCTTGGCGCAGGATCCTGCGGCTGAGCGTCCTGAAGCTGCGGCGCGGGTGGTTGCGGTGTTTCGTTCTGGGCAAGAGCGGGGGCGGAAAACAGTGCGCATGCGGCGATGGCCAGCGTCCAAAGGACACTGGCGGCTCGACCCCGCGATGGTCCGCCTGACGCCATTCACTCAACTCAACGCCGACAACCCCGGAGGGTTGCGATTCATACTGTTTGCTGCTGTCCGCACGACGCAGTTTGCAAAGCAAGCAATACGCCGCGGCTTTCTCGTGACGACGCAGGATTCACCTCAGGGGCGAAAGCAGCGCAGATGATTAACGCCAGAGATCAGGCCGCAGCGAAATAGCTGGCCAGCAGGCGGTAATATATCCGGCAGAGTGTTTCGATTTCGTCGACCGGAATGTGCTCGTCGACCTTGTGCGCCATTTCGTTCCGGACGCCGAGTTCCGCCACCGGACACACATCCTTGATGTAGCGCGCATCCGACGTGCCGCCGCCGGTGGTAAGGTCTGGTTTACGACCTGTCTCCGCCTCCACCGCAGCAACGATCTGGTCGGTGAGCTTGCCGGGCTTGGTGTAGAACGCTTCACCTGTCACGCGCATGTCGAGCGTTCAGTGTCACGCCATCGCGGCCGCTGCCGAGCAGTTGCTGCAGGCGGGCCATCAGGTCGGCGCCGGTGTGGTTCGGGTTGAAGCGGATGTTGAACTTCGCGATCGCCTGCGCGGGGATCACATTGTGCGCGGCGTTGCCGACATCGATGGTGGTGATCTCGAGGTTCGACGGCTGGAAGCCGGGGCTGCCATTGTCGAGCTTCAGCTCACGGAGCTTCTGCAGCGCATCGAGCAGCACCGGCATCGGGTTGGCGGATTTTTCCGGGTAGGCCGCGTGGCCCTGCTTGCCGACGGCTTTCAGCACGGCGTTGAGCGAACCGCGGCGGCCGTTCTTCACGATGTCGGCGATGCGGTCTTCCGATGTCGGCTCGCCGACGATGCAGTGGTCGAGCACCTCGCCATCGGCGATGACGGCGGGCAGCAGGCGGCGCGTGCCGTGGAGGCCGGGGCCTTCCTCGTCGCCGGTGATCAGCAGCGAGATCGAGCCCTGCGGCATGCCGTGGTCGCCGATGTAGCGGGCGCAGGCGCTGACGAAGGCGGCGATGGCGCCCTTCATGTCGGACGAGCCGCGGCCGTAGAGAACGCCGTCGCGGATCTCCCCGCCGAAGGGATCGACCGTCCAGCCGGCGGCGTCGCCCACGGGCACGACATCCGTATGGCCTGCGAAACAGAGATTAGGGGCCGCGCCGCCGAGGCGGGCGTACATGTTGTCCACGCCATCGAAATGATAGCGCTTCGAGCGGAACCCGAGGGATTCCAGGGCGTCAATCAGCAGGTCCTGCGCCCCGTCATGACAGGGGTTCACCGTGGGCTGGCGGATCAGGGCCTGGGACAGGGCGATCGGGTCGAGCAGGGTATCGGTCATGGCGGCGGTTTAGCCCGGCCCCGCCACGCTGGGAAGGAACGGGACGGAATTCCGCATTGCGCCCCATTTCGTTCCTGTAACGCTTGCCCCTGGGGCGGACCCGTCGGTATTAAAGTTAACTGGCTGGGCTGTGGAGAAGCCACTCCCGCCGTCAACGAGGCGTGATGGGCGACAAACGCTCCTTCAATGATGCCTTTGCCCCGCGCAAACCGCAGGGCACGGACGGATTCACCCAGACAAAGACACCGGATGTCGGCCGGACGCCGACCGGGAAGGCTGCGCCGGCGGATGCTTTCAAGCCCGCCTCCAAACCCGCCAAACCCGTGATGACGGCCAAGCCCGCGAAGACCGAGCCGCCGAAGGATGCGTTTGCGCGCAAGGCCCCCAGGCCCGCCAAGGTCGAGACGCCGAAGCCGGTGAAAGCGGAAGCGCCACGGCCCGCCAAGGTGAAGCCCGAGGCGAAGATGCAGCGGCCGCCTGCGCCGCAGAAGGTCATCGCGCCGAAGCCCGAGGTGGCGTTGAAGCCCGTCCAGCAGGCCGGCGCGAAACTGCCGCCATTGGTTCGTACGAGCGAACCGCCGCCGGTGAAGACGCCGCCGCTGGTCGCCCAGCCCATCGCAGCGAAACAGCCCGCCATGGTGCGCGCCGAGCCTGTGCCGAAGCCGCGTAACATGTTTGGCCGTTCTGGCGGAGAGCCGAAGGCACGACAGCCCGCCCTTACGCCGTCCGCGGCGCCGCGCGCGTCGGGAATGACATCGCCGCCGAAGCGCGATGGCGGCAAGGTCCCGGCGATGGCGTTTGCGACGGCCCTGCCGAAGCCGCACAGCGGGGCAGGTTACAACCCGTTCGATCGCCGGCGGTTCGTGAAGTCGCCTGCGCCTCCGGTGGAGGAGGCGATTGCCGCGCCCGCATCGGCGCCGGACCCGTTCTTCGATCTCCCGCCAGAGCCTGAGCAGCCGCCGGTGGAGCTGTCGCCACCTGCGCCCGAACAGCGTCGTGCCCCGCTGCATGTGGTGCCGAGCGCGGCGACGGTGGATGCGGTTTCCATGCCGAAGCCGCCCAAGCTTGCCGCGCGCTCGTCCTCGCTCGTGCTGGTGTCCGGCGCGGGAGCGGTTGCTGCGGCTGAAGCAGCAGATGCTCCCGAAGCGCCGCCTGCCGAGAAGCCGCCAGAGAAGCAACCGGAGAAACAGGTCGAGAAGCCCGCTGAGGCTGCGCCCGCAGCGGCGGCGGCAGAACCTGCGCCGACGGTACAGAAAGTGAAGCGCGGCGGAGGCGGAGGCGGTGGCGGTGGCGATGGAACGCGTCCGCCGGCGCGTGCCGTGGCGCATCGCGGGTTCAATCAGGACGATGTCTTTGGCGTGATCTTCGGCATCGCGGTGATCGCGTTCCTGCTGATGTGGTTCATGCGTGGCAAGACCGAGGAAGCCGAAGACGGCACGCTGTTCGCTGCGCAATCCGCGCCGGTGCAGCGCCTCGCCGTGGCGCCGACAGCGCCGGTTCCGGCGCCGTTGCCGCCGGCGGACCCGTTCGGGCAGGGCCCGGTGGACCTGAAACCGCAAGGACCCGTGCTGGAAGCCCTGCCGCCCCCGCCTGAATCCGCCGAGGTTGCGCCTGCAGCGCAGCCGCCCACCGTGGCCGCCAAGCCTTCGCCTGCGCCTGCGCCCGCGCCAGCCGAGGCAACGCTGCCGCTGGCCGAGCGCAAGATGCACGCCTGGTTCTGCACGGCCTCAACCCGCCTCACCAAGGCGGCGCGCAATGATCTTGGCGGCGAGCTGGACAAGTTCGCCGAGGTGTTCGCGGGCAAGGAGCTGGTGGTGCGCGGCTATGCCGACACGCGCGGCTCGCTGCAATCCAACACCGTGCTCGGCGGCAATCGCGCGAACGTGGTGGCGGACTTCCTGCGCACCAAGGGCCTCACGGTGGTGGACGTGCAGGGCGTCGGCGAACTCGACGGGCTGGACGACAACCAGAACTGCGCGAACCAGCGCCGCGTCGATGTGTGGGTGAAGGGCGGACCGGCGGCAGCGCCCAGCCGCGCGTGCGCACCCGAGCCGGATGTCGAAGCGCTGGTGTGCGGGTAGTCCTCTACTGATCCAGCGCCGGTTCGTCTTCTTCCGGCGCATCACGCAGGGCGGGGCGGTTCGGATGACGGGCAGCCGCCGGGTTCGACGACCGCAGCGACAAGGATCGACGGGTCGCCATTCGAATAGTTGAACGCAAAGCGGCGCGCGAGGCGGACGCAGCGGTCGGCGGCGGTGGCCGAGGCGATCAGCTCGTCCAGCGCCTTCTTGCCCTCTTCCTCGCCGATATTGATCAGCCAGGCGGGACGGTTGTCCTCCGTGATCGGCGGGATCTCGACATTGGACTCGGGCGGCAGGTCGATCTGGTTGCCCAGCTTGAAGACGAGGCTGGGTTCGGCAAAAGCGATGGCGCGGATCTTCTTCGGCGCGCGGCCTTCGCAGCCGGACTCCTTCCACGCCTGTGAGCCTTCGGGCAGCGCGCAGACTTCGCGCAGGGCCGACAGCGATGCGCCGGTGGACAGCATCCATGCCTGGTTCGGCAGGATCACGGCGCGATAGCCGATGCCGACAACGGCCGAGCAGGCGACAATGCCGCCCAGCAGCCACACCGCGTTCTTCTTCACCAGCGCATAGAGCGTGAAGGCGGAGGCTGCGAGGATCAGCACGGTCGGCCAGATGCCGATGCCCGTGGCGTCCCAAGCTGTCCGCCACGTCTCTGCGACGCGGGTCGGAGAGCGGGCCGAAATCCTGCGCAGGGTCGGCGCGGAGCGCTTCGAGCACGCCGCGGCCTCGGCACGATGGCGAGGAAGAGCGCGATCACGCCGAACAGGGCGGCCGAAATCCAGCGGCCGAATTTCCAGTTGTTGGTCGAGAACCAGTAGTCCGCCGCGCCACCCGCCATCAGCGCGAAGGCGGGATACATCGGCAGCGTGTAGTGGACGAGCTTGGTCGGCGCGATCTCGAACACGATCCACGACGGAACGACCCAGCACAGCAGGAAGCGCCAGGCGGCCGCTTCCTTGTCGTCTGCGGCCTGCGTGGCGGCGGCGCGCGCGCCGTCCTTCAGCCGGCGGCAGCTTTTCTTGCCCGGCAGCACTTTCGTGATCGCCAGCCAGATGCCCGGGATCAGCAGCAGCGTGCCCGGCCAGAACAGCAGCGGCAGCGCCGCCGTGTGCATGCCGAACGGACCCGCATGGCCTTCCGCGCCCTCCGGATCGACCAGCTTCTGGCCGAGGTCGACGCGCACGGCTTCCGACAGGAAGTCGCCCTGCGTCGCGACCTGCACGGCGATGTACCAGGGCACGGTCATCACGATGAACAGGCTGATGCCGAACCAGTAGAGCAGCGGCTTCGCCCACGCATACTTGCGCTCCCAGACGAACAGCGCCGCGATGGTTCCGAAACAGACGAGCGGCGCGATCGGGCCCTTCAGCAGCACGCCGAGCGACATGCACACCCAGAACAGCACGCCATGCCACTTGCCCGCCGTGCCCGCGCGCATGTGCGCCAGCGCCGCCATGGCGAGCGCGAGCACGCCGCACTGGGCCGCATCGGTCTTGCCGATATTGGCCTCGGTCGTGAGCAGCAGGGTTACGCCCAGCAGCAGGGCGCCGATGAAGGCGGCGCGGCGCGTGAACAGGGCCGTGCCGCCCCAGAAGGTCGCCATCGCCGCGATCATCGCGCCGAGCATGGAGGGCAGGCGGTAGTCGGCGATGTTGCGGGCGTGCGGCGCCGGAGGTGAGGGCGACGGAGGCGGACTGGAACCAGTGGATCGCCACCGGCTTCTTGTTCCGCAGCTCCTCATGATAGCGGATCACGACGAAGTCGCCGGTCTCCAGCATTTCGGAGGAGGCTTCGGTGAAGCGGCCTTCGTCCCGGTCGAGCACGGGCAGGGCAAACAGGCCGGGCAGGGCCAGCAGGAACACGATCCCGGCGAGGACCGCATAGGCCCAGCGCGTCTCGGTCAACCGGTCGAATGCAGCCATCACGCGCGGAAAAGTCCCTGATCGACGGCCGATTCGGGGACGCCCGGCCGGAATTGGCCGGACCATACCGGCTCTTTTATCGCCAGTCGCCGGGATTGTTCGCCCCGCGAGGGAACCTCGCAAACCCGTGGCAGGAGGGCACTCGCCCCCGGGGCGCCGGGCGGCTATAGGTCTGCCATGGATGCACGCGTCAAGACGGACAGCACGATGGCCGCAGCAGAAGGGCGACCCGAATTCAGCGTAGTCCTGCCCGTGCGCAACGAGGCGGACAACGTCGAAGCGCTGGTGCGCGAGATCGTGGCCGCCGTGTCCGGCCGCGCCTACGAGATCATTTTCGTGGACGACGCCTCGCAGGACGATACCCGCGCGCGGCTGTTCGCCCTGAAGGCCGAGGTTCCGCAGCTGCGCGTGCTGGGCCACCGCAAGAATGCCGGGCAGAGCCGTGCCGTGCGCACCGGCATTGTCGCGGCGCGGGCCAATGTGATCGTCACGCTGGATGGCGACGGGCAGAACGATCCGGCCGACATTCCGGCCATGCTGGCGCAGCTGAACCGGCAGGATGCGCCGCAGGACCTGGCGCTGATCCAGGGCAAGCGGGCCAAGCGCATCGACAGCGGCTGGAAGAAGTATGGGCTCGCGGATGGCCAACAAGGTGCGCCGGTCGATTCTCAAGGACCGGACCTCTGATTCGGGCTGCGGCATGCGGGCGTTCCGGCGCGACGCCTTCCTGCAGCTGCCGTATTTCGATCACATGCACCGCTACCTGCCGGCCCTGATGATGTCGGAAGGGCTGCAGGTCGAGGAACGCCCGGTCGGGCACCGGGCGCGGCAGCACGGGCGGTCGAACTACACCAATTTCGGGCGGCTGGCGGTGGCCATCTCGGACATGCGCGGCGTCATGTGGCTGCGCAAGCGGCGCCGGTCGCCCGGGCGGGGTCGACGAGATCTGATCCTGCCTGATCTGGCCTGATCGGGGGCGGGTTACCAAAGGTACGGGGTGGAGGGCTTTCAATTGGACAGCAAAATCGGCTACCGGTTTACGGGTAGACGCCATGGAACGGCGGGGGAACAAGCGTTCCGGGCGGGGGCCACAGAAGGGATCACCCATGCGCGTTATCTTCGGGATTTTCCCGCTGCTCGCCATTCCGGTCATCATCTACAACCTGATGGCGTTCACCACCGGCGGCGGCGTCGACGCCAACGGCGTGTCGGACGTGGCGCGCTGCGCTGAGCGGGATCGCTGCCGACGCCAAGCCGGTGTTCGGTTCCTGGGTCGTGACCGGCGGCGACATTCTCATCATGCTGTCGATGGTGTTCTTCTTCGTCGAGATCATCAAATCGACGTCGACCGGATCCTCCACCATCGCGAACCACGCGGTCTCGATGCTGGTGTTCATCGTCTGCCTGGTCGAGTTCCTGCTGCTGCCGAACTTCCAGACCTCGGTCTTCTTCATCCTCACCCTGATGTGCCTGCTGGACGTGCTGGCCGGCGTGGTGGTGACGATCGTGTCGGCGCGCCGCGACTTCATCGGTTGGCGACGATCACGACTGATCGGCTTGGACTCGGGGCGCTGATGCGGTGCGAGTGCGCCGCACCCGCGGGAGCCGATGCATGGGCATCTTCTTTGACCAGGACTGGTTCGACGACCGCCTTGCCGCGGCCGGCCTGACGCGCGCCGCGATGGCGCAGGCGGCGGGCATGACCATCGACGAGGTCGAGATGGTGTTCTCCGACCGGCGCGAGCTGGAAGGCCCGGAAGTGCGCGCGATCGCGCGCATGCTCTCGGCCGATCCGTCCGAAGTCGCGATGCGGTCTGGCGCTGCCGATCGCGGACGAACTGGCGGCGGCGCCGGTGATGCGCTCGCCGGGACGCGAGACGGGCGCGCAGCCCGGGTTCGTGGTGACGCGCGAGGTGATCGCGGGCTTGCACGAACGGCTCGACCGGCTGGAGCGGCTGGTGGAGCTGGTGATCCAGAAGCTGGACCGGCGGTAGGCGTTCAACAAACACCAAAAGCTTCCGCCTTCGCTGCGCTTCGGCGCGACGCGCCACTGCGGACATGGCTGTGCAGCGAGGCCGGTGTGATCCGCCTGCTGTGCTGTCGTCTTGGGCCCCATTTGGAGGGCCCGGGGACGCGGGATGCCCCGCGTGATGTGGCGTCGCTGTTTCCAGCGCTACCGGCAGACAGAAGAGTTCGCGGATCCCGCGTCCCCGGCAGGTGTTGGTCAGCGGCCTCGATCAACGGTGTCTTTCAACCGCTTGTCAGAGTTCGCCGCCGGCGTGCGGGTCGGGGTGTTCAGCCCGGTCCCCGGAATATTCCTGCGCTTCACACGATGGCAGGCCATCCCTTGGGGATGGCAACGGACACATCGCGCCCCGTGCCGGGTCGCGCAGGCTTCTCACGCTCGCCTGCATCCACCCCGCGCTGTTGAACAGTGTACAGCTGCCCTCCTGCGGGGTGGACGGAGTGATTATACGTCCGGAGTGAGTGCCATTGAATCCAAAGTCCTGTTTCCCTCATCTTTTGGAGCTAAGGGCTTGAGCATCGTTGGGAATGGGTGAGTCTGTTTCCCCCGGATTTGTACACGCTGTTTCCCTCATTCTCGGCGATTGTGCGTGTGGCTTCCCCCTCCGTCGCGCTGCGCGCGCCACCTCCCCCGGCTTCGCCGGTGGAGGCAACATCGCCGTGTTGCCTCCACCAGTGCGCAGCACTGGCGGGGTCAACGCATTGCGTTGACGCGCGCGACGTCTTCGTCGCGTGACGGAGGGGGAAGCGGCGTGGGCACAGCTGGCTGTCCCGCCGTTGATGCAACCGGGATCCTCGGGACGAGGCCGAGGATGACCTCCGCGGAGAGCCGTGTCAGGCGCGGGTTTCGTGGTCCGGGCGAAGCGGGGTGCGGGATTCGGGTTGCAGGTAAGCGCGGTGGGCGGTCTCGCGGGAGACGCGGGACTTCTCGATCTGGCCGAGCAGGTGAGCGCCGAAGACGGGCTCGAACCACGGGCGCGCGTTCATGCGGTTGCGGGTCGTTGCTGGCTTCGCGATCCGTGTCGGTGCGGCGATCTTCGCCCGTGCCCCGGCGATCCTCCGCGCGGGCGCGGCGGTCTTCATTCCGGAATACGTGCGGGGCGGGTTCGACGCGCATGCGACATTAACTGCAAGCGGCGCGCCGCGTTGCGTTTTGCCCGATTAAATCGCGTGCAAGGTGGTTAAGGCCGGGAACCCGTTAACGCTGATCGCGTCGCGTGTGGCACAGCGCCGGCTCGTTACTGGGCCACTGCTCTGCGACCTGATGATCCGCGAGCGCCTGGTGGCCCGCGTGTTGCGCCCAGCCGGAGGGTGTGCCGTTCCACAGCTCGTCATGGATGGTGAGTGAGGCGCCGGCAGCGACGAGCAGGTCGCATAGCGCCTGGTCACCGGTGAGCGCGGCTTCGTGCAGGGCCGTGGCGTGACGATGCAGGCGCGTCGCTGCGCAGGTTGGGATCGGCGCCGGCGGCGAGCAGCATGGCGACGCCCTCGCGCAGGCCGAGGCTGGCGGCGACGACCAGCGCATCGGCGCGCGCGTTGGCATCCGCAGACGGAAGCAGGCGCGCGGCCTCGTCCTGCAGGCCAAGCGCCGATGGCGGCGGTGAGGGTGAGCGGCGCGCCGTGATGGATCAGGCGCCGGGCCGCATCGCGTTCGCCGATGCGACAACGGTTGTGTCGAGCCCGCAGGCGTGAGCGCCATGCGCGACCAGCGCATCGATCAGCGCGAGTCTGCACGCCGCATTCGCGCGGCACGCGGCCGGTGGCGGCAAGCTCCACCGTGTAGTCGAGCTGGTGCTGGCGCGAGGGCGGGGCGAGGCGATCGAGATGGTTGATGATGGTGTTGGCGACCTCAACGATGTTGGGCGGCAGGCGCTCATTGCGGATCGGGTTCTCGACCACGAACCAGAGCAGGTAGGGGGCGGCGAAATAGCCGTCCTCGCCATTGGCGATGCGGTTGATGAGCAGGTAGGGGTTGGCCGACAGCAGCGCGTCGAGCGCAGCAACATCGCCGGCGTCTATGGCCGCAACTGCATCGCGCAGGATCGGATCGTCGATGTCCATGGCGCTACCGCTTCTGTCCCCCGCTGGTCAGCGCGAGCCAGCAGGTGGAAGCTGAGCGAAGAGACGCCACATGTCCATTGCCGGATGTTACGTTTCCGGGCGGCAGGACGGTGGCTAGCTCAGGCCCTGCGCCACGCCGCTGCAGATGCCGGTGAGGGTGATCTGCTGACCGGGCGGGCCGATCGTGACCGCCAGTTCCCCGCTGGCCGGATCGAAGAGCAGGTCGCCCGTGATGGGTGAGGTCATGCTCTGGCCGGCGACGCGGATACGTCCCTGTGCATCGACAGAACAGGTCGTCTTGTCTTCCGCGCAGGCATTGTCCGTCCACGCGCCTCCACGCTGGTACGCCACGTGATGCGGAGAGAGGCGCAATATCAGCGTTGCTGATCGCTCGGAGCTGGTGAGCACGCAGGAATAGGTGTCGGGCGTCTGGGCCAGCGATGGCGGCGCGGAGAGCAGGATGAAGGCAGATACGAATGCGGCAGACAGGATGACTGGTCTGGCCGCCATGAGCGATGCCTAGTCCTTCTTGGGATCGGCGGAAGGCGTGAACTGGCCGGTGGCGAGCTGCGCGAGCTGGCGCTGCATGTCCATCATCTGCTGCTGCAGGGCGCGGATGGCGTCGACGCCGGTGGGCGGCGTTGCGGGTCTGGGATCGTCGGCGCGCGGTGGCGCGCCGGGCATGTTCATGCCGGGCACGCCGGGCATGCCGGGCGGGACCGAACCGACCGTGCCGGGAACGAAGGGCGTGAAGAACTTCATCGTGTCCTCGAACATCGACATGTTCTTGCGGATCTGTTCCTCGAACGCCTTCGCCTTGTCCTCGCCGACGGTCGTATTCATGTACTCCCGCCACTTCTCCTGCTGCTGGTTGAACGTCGTCATCGACAGTTCGAGATAGGCCGGCAGCATCGTCTGGAAGTTCTCGCCGTAGAACTGGATCAGCTGGCGCAGGAAGGAGACGGGCAGGACGCCTTCCTTCTTGTTCTCCTGCTCGAAGATGATCTGGGCGAGCACGGCGCGGGTGAGGTCTTCGCCCGTCTTGGCGTCCTGGACGATGAACTCCTTGCCCTGGCGCGTGAGCTCCGACAGGTGTTCGAGCGTGACGTAGGCGCTGGCGGAGGTGTCGTAGAGACGCCGGTTCGCGTATTTCTTGATGACGATCTTTTCGTGCGGAGCCGTTGCCGTTGGCTTGCGTCAAGTCGCATCTCCCAGTCGGCTGGATCATGCCCGTGCGTAACGTGCGCGAGCCCCAGCACATTAATTCGTTTTCAGGCCGCGTTGTAGCACGTCTTTTACGCACCTGCACACTCGTCTCGTGGTGCGCAGCATGTGCTGCAGCATTTTTCGCCGGAGACGCGCATCTCCGGCAGACCTTCGCGATTTCAGCGGCTATAGAGTTCACCTGCTCGTGATCAGGGAGAGACGGCTATGACGAAGGTGGCGCTGGTGACCGGGGGAACCCGCGGGATTGGGCGCGCCATCTCGGAACGGCTTGTGAAGGACGGTTTCAAGGTGGCCGCGAACTATGCCGGCAATGACGAAGCGGCCGGCAAGTGCGCCGCCGAGCTGGGCGTCAAAGCCTACAAGTGGGATGTCGGCGATTACGACGCCTGCGCCGAGGGCATCGCGAAGATCGAGAAGGATCTCGGCCCGGTTGACGTGCTGGTGAACAATGCCGGCATCACGCGCGACGCCACGCTGCACCGCATGACGCGCGAGCAGTGGGATGACGTGATCCGCGTCGACCTCACCTCGGCCTTCAACCTCTGCCGCCTGACCATCGAGGGCATGCGCGAGCGCAACTATGGCCGCGATCATCAACATCTCCTCGATCAACGGCCAGAAGGGGCAGGTGGGGCAGGTGAACTACTCCGCCGCCAAGGCCGGCCTGATCGGCTTCACCAAGGCGCTGGCGCAGGAGAACGCCAAGAAGGGCATCACCGTGAACGTGATCTGCCCCGGCTATATCGACACGGAGATGGTGCAGGCGGTTCCGGCGAAGGTTCTCGAAGGGATCATCGCGACGATTCCGGTCGGGCGTCTCGGCAAGGCCGAGGAGATGGCGGCGTGCGTGAGCTTCCTCGCGTCCGACTCGGCGGGCTTCATCACCGGGGCGACGCTGACGGCCAATGGCGGGCAGTTCATCGCCGGGTAGTGTGGTTCCGGTCACACTCGCTTGGCGGTTGAGGCGGCAGGTGGAGCGCGGCAATAGGGCAACGCTCCACATTCAGCTTGTAAGCTCCTGATTCCACACGAATCCGGAGTCTTGCCTCTGCCCCTGAAATTCCCCATCGTGTCTGGCGGGGCTCCTGTTGCGAACAAAGAATCGCCCCCTTTGCCGTGTCTTATGGCGGGGATGATGAAGCTTGAACGTTCTCTTCCTGCGGGTCGAACCGCAGCGGTTCTTGCGGCGGCGCTAGCCGCGGTCGCGGGATTCGCGGCGCCGGCCTTGGCCCAGAAGGATCAACTGCCGCCGCCGACCTTCGCGACCACCCGTTCCAACGCCGCCATGTCGCTCGACCTTGGCGGCACGCGCTATGCCGACCTCGGCTCGGGCCCGTCGGCGACCAAGAGCTTCGTGCTGGAACAGCGCGGGTCGGTGATCCTGCTGCAGCAGGAAGGCTCCAAGGAAATCCTCTCGCTGATGCCCGTGCCGGGCCCGCGGGGCGATACCTTCTTCGTGGATTATACCGGCCGCACGGTCCTGAAAGTGACCAAGGCGCAGAACGTCGTCTCCTACCTGCACAATCCTGCTGGCGCGCCGGCCGATCCGCTGGGTCGGGTGCCGCCGCTGTCCGCCCCGGCGATGACGGCCTCGCTCGATGCGATGCGCTCGAATGCGGTGAACGAACTCTCGCGCCTTGCTGGTCACGACGTGACGATGTGGGGCACGCAGGCCTTCGCGAACAACGAAGCCTGGGCCGCCGATGCGCTCAGCATCATCGTGCTGGGCGTGAAGAACGCCAACGGGCAGGCCGGCAAGGCCGCCTCGCAGGTGGAGAAGGTAACGCTCCGCCGCGCCAAGGCGCCGAAGGCCACGCTGAAGGACGGCGAGCTGCTGATCGACGTGAACCCGGATGACTCGTGGGCCGGCCGCGTGACGCCCGAAGACGTCACCAAGGTGCTGACGGCCTCGCGCAACAAGGGCTAACGCCCGGACTTACCCGCCCAGACCTAGCCGCCAGGCGACCATTCCGGCGCGGCCATCACGAACCCCGCAAAATCGAAACCCGGCGAGACGGTGCAGCCGACCAGCGTCCACGCGCCCAGCGTGCGCGCGGCCTGCCAGTGATGCACGGGCACGACGACCTGCGGGCGCTGTCCGGCGGCAAGGTCTGAGCCGAGGATGTGGGCGACGGGGCTGTCGGTGTCGGACGCGGCCAGCGAGAGCTCCAGCGGTGCGCCGGCATACCAGTGCCAGATCTCGGTGGCGTCGACATGGTGCCAGTGCGACCGCTCGCCTGCGCCCAGCGCGTAGTAGATCGCCGTGCCGGGCGAGCGCTCGCCGCTGGCAGGGTTCGATGCGATGGGTCTGCGCGTACCAGCCGCCCTCGGGGTGCGGCTTGAGGTCGAGGGTCGGGATGATGTCGTCGAGGGTCATCAGAACTTGTTCTTCCGTTCGCGGACTTCGGCGAACGTGGCGACTTCATCGCCGGGGTGGCCGACGAAGGCCTGCAGCTTCGGATCGTCGGCGCGCAGGAAGGGGTTGGCGGCTTTCTCGCGGCCGATCGTGGTGGGGACGGTGGCGATGCCGTTGGCGCGTTTGGCTTTCACCTCGTCGGCGTAGGCGACGAGATCGCGGTTCTCGGCATCGACGCTGAGCGCGAACGCGGCGTTGGAGGCGGTGTATTCGTGGGCGCAGTAGACGGTGGTGTCGTCGGGCAGGGCGCGCAGCTTGCCGCAGGCTGTCCCACATCTGGCCGGGCGTGCCTTCGAAGAGGCGGCCGCAGCCGAGCGCGAAGAGCGTGTCGCCGACGAAGGCGATGTGCTGTCGGGCAGGTGATAGACGATGTGGCCGAGCGTGTGGCCCGGCGTCTCGAGGATGTGCGCGGTGATCGCGCCGAGCTTCACCGTGTCGCCTTCGTGCAGGACGCGATCGGGCGCTGGCGGCGATGCGATCGACTTCCTGCGGGCCGACGACCTTCGCGCCGGTGGCGGCGACGATCTCGGCGTTGCCGCCAGCGTGGTCCGGGTGCCAGTGCGTGTTCCAGATCTGCGTGATCGTCCAGCCTTTCGGCTTCGGCCTCCGCGAGGATTCGCGCCGGCGTCGGGCGTGTCGATCGTTGCGGTCTCGCCCGTGGCGGGGTCGTGCAGCAGGAAGCCGTAATTGTCCTTCAGGCAGGGGAACATGTGGACGATGGGGCTGGGTCATCGCAGTTTGCCTTTCAGGTCTGTCTTCGCCCTATATAGGCGATGTACCGGGCGAAGGTTAGGGCATGCGCTTCGATATCGACAGGCTGCAGACCTTCTACGGCTCATCGCTCGGGCGGATGGCGCAGGAGATGGTGGACAAGCGCGTGGGCGCGCTGTGGCCGGACGCCGACGGGCTGGACGTGCTGGGCATCGGGCATGCGGACGGGCTGCTGGAACCGCTATCGCGACAGGCGCGCGGCGGGTGATCTCGGCGGCGCCCGAGGAGCAGGGGGCCGAAGCGCTGGCCGGGCGAGGGCAAGGGCCTCACCACGCTGGTCGAGGACGAGCGGCTGCCGTTTCCCGGACGCGCTGTTCGACCGGATCATCGTCTGCCATGCGCTGGAGGAGGCGGAGAGCCCGCACCGCCTGCTGCGCGAAATCTGGCGTGTGGCGGCGCCGGAAGCCCGGATTCTGATCATTGTGGCCCACAGGCGGGGGCTCTGGGCGCGCGCGGAGTCGACACCGTTCGGGCATGGGCGTCCCTATACCCGCACGCAGCTCAACCGGCTGCTGGAGGAATGCGATGTTCCTGCCACAGGCCTCCGCCCGTGCGCTTTTCGCCCCGCCGATCGGCTGGGGGATCATCACCTCAGCGGGGGATGCCTGGGAGAAGATCGGGCAGGTTCGCCTGGTCCGGATTTGGCGGCGTGCTGATGATCGAGGCCCATGAAACGGCTCTACATCGAGCCCGGCCGCCCGGCCGAAGGCCGCCGGGTGGTGAAGGTGCCGGCCAAGGTCCCAGAGAAGAAGACGTTCCGGGGTCGAACCGACAAAAACGTCAAAATAGGTGTTGAAGATGTGTAAGTAGATGCAATATATACATCGCAACAGACGGGATGACCGTTCGACCCTGAACAGGGCCTCCCGCAACAGGAAAGGGAAGCCCGATGAAGTACATCACCGCCGTGTTCAAACCGAGCCGTCTGGATGCGGTTCTGGATGCCGTGACCGCCGCCGGCGCGTCGGGCGTCACCGTCACCGAAGTGCGCGGCTATGGCCGCCAGCAAGGCAAGACGGAAGTCTATCGCGGCGCGGAATACGAAGTGCGCCTGCTGCCGAAAGTGCGCATCGAAGTGGCCGTGGCGGACGCGATTGTCGAGAAAGATCGTCGATGCGATCACGCAGGCCGCCAACACCAACAAGATCGGCGACGGCAAGATCTTCGTGATGGACCTCGAGCAGGTGCTCCGCATCCGCACGGGCGAGAAGAACGAAACCGCGCTCACGCCTGATTGTTGGCCACCTGATCGCTGCAGCTTCCGGCCGGCGCGCCTCCCAGATGGCGCACGGCCGGCGCGTAGCCCGGTCGCTCGTGCCTGACACGTGACGCCGGGGGTGATGGTTGCACGACCCCCAAGATCCAGCCGCCAGAACCAGTCGAGCCGCCGGAAGTCCCCCTCCCGGCGGCTCTCGCGCTGTCTGGGTTACGCCTTGGCCGAGTTTACGCCTTCGGTTTGCAGGGGAGGTAGCCGCGTTCGACGAGGCGGCGGAGGCCTTCATAGGCTTCGGTGAGTTCCTCGTAGGCGCGGCGGAGCGCGGCGAGCTGGTCGATCTCCTGCGCCGAGGGCGCATCGGCTTTCTGCGACAGCGTCATTGCGGCGGCGGCCCAGCGGGCGCGAGCTTGCGCTGCGGCAATGGCGAGGCGCTGGAAGCGGTCGAGATCGGCGTGGCCGAGCGTCTTCGCCAGGATTTCGCGATTGGCGGCGAAGGCGGCGAAGTCGATCTGTTCGAGATGCCCGCGCAGGGCGCGCTGCTCCTGCGGGCTCAGCGCGGCTTCCGGTTCGAAATGATCGGAGACCTTCCGGACCGTCGATGTCATCGTGAAGGACATGGGCCTTCCTTTCGGGGTCATTTTCTTTTCCGGTCCGGATGCGGCGCCGGACCGTGATCAGGCTACGCCTCACGGGTTAGCGCGGGCTTGCTGGATCGTGGGGATTTTGGGGTGATGCGCGGGCGGGGTGTGCCGTTATGGGGCAGTGGTGGTGTGCGAGTCATTCTCGGGCTTGACCCGAGAAGCTTTCTGTTGCCGCGCGAAGAAGGATTCTCGGGTCAAGCCCGAGAGTTCAGCTACTGAAGCACTTCCGGTGGCGGGCCTTCGGCGGCGCAGGGCTGGCCCTTGCCTTCGGGCACGGGTTTGTTGAGGCGCATCAGGCCGGCGGCGGCGTCGGGTTCGCAGGTGGGGTGCGTGGTGTCGACGAGCGTGGTGTAGATGGCGGCGGCGCGGTCGGCATCTTTTGGCCCGCCGCGGCCGTCCTCGAGCAGCTGGCCGAGGGCGAAGGTGGCGCGCTGCATCACCGGCTCGCCGTTCTTCAGCATGTCGGGCATCACCTTGGCGTAGGCTTCCAGCATCTGGCGCGCGACCTTGTCGGCCTGCGGCTGGTGCGGCTCCATGAAGTAGAGCGAGGTAACGACGGTCTGCAGCATCAGTGCGTCGACATCGTGCAGTTCGGAGAGGAGCTGGATGCCTTCGGAGATGTCGCTGGAGCCGGGCAGGTCGACCAGCGAGAGGCCGAGGACCAGCTTGGCGATCGGATAGCGCGGGGCAAGCTTGCGGAGCTTTTCGCGCGTGGCTTTCGCTTCGGGCGTATCGCCCATCGAGGCTTCGAAGCCGCCCTCGAAAATCTGGGCGGGCTCATAGCCTTCGGCGATCAGCTTCTGCATCGCTTCGTGGTCGCCGCCGCCATTGAGCGCGGTGATCAGGCGGGCGGCCTTGTGGCCCTCGGCGGTGAGCGCGGTTTCGGCGGCGAGCACCTGGTCGGCCGTGATGGTCTTGTCGAGCCAGAGATCGGCCTCAGGGTCCATGGTGGCGAGCGGCGGGCGGCCCGGAGCGAAGGCCCAGTCGAGGCGTTTGCCGATGAAGGTCTTGAGATCGTCGCCCGCCTTGTACTTCGGGGCGTCGGCGAAAATCTCCTTCGCGGAGAGGACGCGGAAGGGCCCGGCCAGAGGGTCGTTGCGGGTGGCGTTGCCCGGCGAGCAGGCGGGAAGGACGAGCGCCACGGCCGCGGCCAGGAAGATCAGCTTTTTCATGTTTGCCCCACAGCAAGCCGCATGCCCGTCAGACCGCGCCGCACCCTAACGTCCCGCACGGGAAAGTCCGTCGCGTTCACCATTAAGTCCCTGATTCACGACGTTTTCCGAACGATTGTTCGCCTGCCAGCTGCAAGACTCACCCGCTGGAGGGTTCTGGATCGGGCGAATATGTCGTATGACAGTTACATGCTTGGGGGCATGCGTTTTGTTGAGTGATATGGCTGCTGACAGCTTTCGTAACCCGTCCGAGGCCATGAGCGACGCTTTTCTGGCTGCACTTGCCCTGAAATGGCGTGAGCTCCGGGACGCCCCGGCTACCGCGCCGGGCGCTGGCGTGTTCCGTCCGGCCCGCGAAGCGGCGGACATGCGCCGTCTTTGCCGCGAGGCCATCAATTCCGGTATTCCGCCTGAAGCGGCCGCCCGTGTGTGGCGGTCGATGTGCGGGGATGCGGCTGCGGCCCGTGGGCTGAAGGCCGTGTACGTCGCCGGTGGCGACATGACGCTGACGCTGGAAGCCGGGCGCAGCTATTTCGGCTTCGGGCCGGATCTCGTTCCGCTGGTGGAAGTCCGCGAGGCGCTCGACCGCGCGCTGACCCAGCCGGGCGTGCTGGCCTGCGTGCCGTGGCCGGAAGCGGCCGGGGCGGGGCAGTGGTGGCCGATGCTCAACGAGAGCCGCTTCCAGGACCTGACCATCGGTTGCGGCTGGCCCAGCCTGCCGGGCAAGGATGGCAACGTCTCCCGCATTGCCGTTGTCGGCCGCATTCCGATCGAGCCCTCGGGCGACGATGACACGCTGGCCACGGTCCATGACGACCAGTGGACCGCCGCCCAGATGCTCAACACGCTCGGCTTCAAGGCCGAAGTGGTGGCGCGCGCGCGCTCGCAGGCCCTTTTGCGGATTGCGGATTTCGTCGCGCCGGACGATCCGCGCGTCGAGCTGGCCCGGAAGGCGGGGCTGGACGGCCTCCGCATTATCGGGGTACGGCCTCGGCCCTGATCCAGGGGCCTTGCCATGACTGACAATCCCAAGCCCTTGCCGCAGCTTGCCGGCGTGAACGCCTATGTGCCGGGCGAAGCGCCGAAGAACACCGGCGGCAAGACCTACAAGCTGGCGTCCAACGAGAACCCGCTGGGGGCATCCCCGCGCGCGAAGCACGTCTATGCCGAACTCGCCGCCAAGATGGATCTCTATCCCGATGGCGCCGCGCGCGAGCTGAAGGCGGCGATCGCGAAGAAGCATGGCCTGGATGTGAAGCGCATCGTGGTGGGCGCGGGCTCGGACGACATCTTCCTGATGCTGGGCCGCGCCTATCTCGGTCCGGGCGATGAGAGCATCAACACGGCGCATGCCTTTGCGATCTACGCGATCATCGCGCAGCAGCAGGGCGCGAAGGTTGTCGAGATCGCGGAGAAGGATTTCACCGCCGACGTGGACGCGATCCTCGCGGCGGTGACGCCGACGCACCAAGATGGTGTGGCTGGCCAACCCGAACAATCCGACCGGCACCTACCTGCCGTATGACGAGGTGAAGCGGCTGCATGCCGGCCTGCCGCCGCATGTGATGCTGGTGCTCGACGGCGCCTATGCGGAGTTCGTGCAGCAAGAACGACTATGCGTCGGGCATCGAGCTGGCCTCGCAGTTCGGCAATGTGATCATGACGCGGACCTTCTCGAAGCTCTACGGGCTTGCGGGCCTGCGCGTGGGCTGGGGCTATGCGCCCGAGCACATCGTCGATGCGATCGAGCGCGTGCGCATGCCGTTCAACGTCAACCTGCCGGCGCAGGCGGCGGCGATTGCGGCGCTGGAAGATGACGCGTTCACGGAGCAGTCGCTGGCGCACAATGCGGCGGAGCTGCCGCGCCTGGCCGGTGAGCTGCAGAAGCTGGGCCTGAGCGTGATCGATGGCGTCGGCAATTTCGTGGTGGCGGAGTTTCCGGCCGACGAAAGGCAAGACGGCGGGCGAGGCGCTGGGCTATCTGAAGGATCGCGGCGTCACGGTGCGCAGCCTTGGCGGGCTACAAGATGCCGAACCATCTGCGCATCTCGGTCGGCACGATCGAGGCCAACGACTGCGGCGCTGGCGCTGCTCAAAGAGTTCCTGGGCAAATAGATCATGGCGGCTGTCTTCAACCAGATCGCCATCATCGGCGTCGGCCTGATCGGCGGCTCCATTGCGCGTGGCGCGCTGGAGAAGGGCATCGCCGGCGAGGTGGTGCTGTTCGACGGCAATGCGGATGCGTTGAAGCGGGCGGGCGAGATCGGGTTCGGCAGGCCGGCGGCGATCACTCGCGGAAGCGGTCGCGAAACGCCGACGCGGTGTTCCATTGCGTGCCGGTGGGCGCGATCGGGGCAGTCGGCGGGCGCGAGCATTGTCGCGATGAAGGCCGGCGCGATCCTCACTGACGTCGGCTCGGTGAAGGGCAATGTGGCGCGGGATTTTCGCGGCGCTGGGCGCGGACGGACATTCATGTGATCCCGGGGCATCCGATTGCGGGGACGGAGAAATCCGGTCCGGACGCTGGCTTTGCCAGCCTGTTCGAGAACCGCTGGTGCATCCTGACGCCGGAAGCCGAATGGCGTCGGCGGACTATGTCGCGGCGACGGACAGGCTGGCGGCGTTCTGGACGGCGCTGGGCTCGAAGGTCGAGCGCATGGATGCGCAGCGGCACGATCTCGTGCTGGCGGTGACGAGCCACATTCCGCACCTGATCGCCTACAACATGGTGGCGACGGCTTACGACATGGAAGCGGTGACGGAGGGCGAGGTGGTGAAATTCTCCGCCGCCGGTTTCCGCGACTTCACGCGTATTGCGGCGTCTGATCCGACGATGTGGCGCGACGTGTTCCTCAACAACAAGGAAGCGGTGCTGGAAGTGCTGGGCCGGTTCGAGGAAGACCTGACGGCGCTTCGCAAAGCGATCCGCAATGCGCGACGGGCAGAAGCTGTTCGACACGTTCACCGAGTCGCGCCGCATCCGCCGCGAGATCATCGATGCGGGGCAGGACACGGCGGTGCCGAACTTCGGGCGGGATACGACGAAGAAGCCGTGATCAGCGCGTCGCGACGGCGCGCAGGGTCTGCATCACGGACTTGCGGAAGAACATCATCAGCACGCCGCTATAGGTGACGATGCCGATGGCGACCTTGACCAGCATCACCTCGATCAGCGGCAGGCCGACCAGCAGCGGCTCGACCGCGACGACGCAGACCGCCATCAGGGCGACGGCGGCGTAGGGCGGCATCAGGCGGTTGGCGAGATCGCCGGGCTGGATCTTGAGGTCGCGCAGGATGATCGGCAGGGCGAAGAGCACCATCACGAGCGAGGTGAAGGCGCCGCTGCACAGCATGATCACCGGCCCGAAGCGCGACATGGCGAACATGCCGAGCGCCGTCACCGCCACGTCGAGGATCGAGAACCAGACGAGGTAGTTGAGCCGGCCCAGCGCGGTGAACAGCGAGTTGCGCGGGTTGGTGAGCGGGGCGAAGACGCCGATCATGCAGAGCACGGTGAGCGGGCCGCTGACCGGCGCGTAGTGCGGCCGGCAGGATGAGGCCGACCAGTTCCTGCGAGGTGAGGCCGAGGCCGACAAAGCCCGGCAGGGCGATCAGCGCCGTGAGGTTGGACAGCTGCATGAACACGGTGCGCTTGGCTTCCGCGGATTCTCCGGTGCGCGAGAGCAGCGTGACCCAGAGCTGGGACAGCGGGTTGACCAGCAGGCCGAGCAGCAGGTCGGTCAGGCGGTTGGCGACGCGCAGGTAGCCGACGGCGGTGGGGCCGAAGAGGACGCCGGTGAAGACGTCGGCGATGCGCGGGGTGATCGCGGCGATGCCCTGGCCGGCGAAGATGCGCGACACGCTGGAGAACCAGGCGCGGACTTCGGCGCGTACGACCGTCAGCTCCGGGATCATGCGCGTGCGCGCCGTGGCGAGGATGATGAAGCTGGTGGTCATCACGAGGCGCTGGACGACCAGCGACCATTCGATGAAGGGCGTGAAGGAGATCGCCAGCGCGGCGGCGCCGCCGGCGAGCGACGTTCCCATGTTGATCAGCGCAAGGCCGCGCATGTCGAGGCGCTGGCGCATCACGGCGGTGGGGCCGATGGCGAAGGGCAGCAGCAGGATCGACAGCGTCAGGACTTCGAGAATGCCGGCGACGGAGGGCGCGCCCATGGCCTGCGCGTAGACCGGCGCGATGCTCCAGAAGAGCGCGGTGACGACGATGCAGATGCCGCCCATGGCCCAGGTGATCGACGACAGCGTGCGGCGCGAGAAATCCTGGCGCTGGACGATGGCGTCCACCGAGGCCTGCGTGCCGAGCATGTAGAAGATGTCGGTGATGACGGAGGCGAGCGCGAAGACGCCGAAGGTCGCCGGGTCGAGGCGCGTGGCGAGCAGCAGGAAGATCGCGGCGAGGACGGCCTGCGCGAAAGCGAGCGTGACGAAATTCCAGACGAGCGCGGACCGGATAGCGGTCTCGACACGTGGCGTGTCGCGCTCCAGCTGTTCCGGGCCAATATTCTTCATCACGAATCCCGAGTCGGCCTTATGCAAGCCAGTTACACGCCGGGTTCGCGTGACCCCCCAATTCCAGGTCCGCCCGTACGGTCGAAGATAAATACGCCACCGAAACGGAAGCAAAAAGCCCAATTGCCGCAGTCACCTACGGGAAAGCGCATAATGTCTCGGGGAAGGTGGGACGTCAGGCTGAATTGGCGCGCTGCAGCAAACGCGGCGGCTGCGGCTTTGCGGCGTGATGCAACCTGCGGTTGATCAGGGCCTGGGCTTGCCCTGCGCCGCGCGGCCTTCAGCGACGAGCCGGACTGTCGCTGGGTCGAGCGCGTCTTTCAGCGCTTGCGTGAACTCGTCGCGCTTCAGGCCGGGTTCGATGGGCGGCAGGACTTCGAAGACGATCCGGCCGGGTTTGCGGAGGAAGCCTGAGCCCTGCCAGCACAGGCCGGTGTTCAGCGCGACGGGGACGCAGGGGACCTTCAGTTCGTTGTAGAGCAGCACGATGCCGGGCTTGATGTCGGCGGGCGTGTCGGGGAGCTGGCGCGTGCCTTCCGGGAAGATGACGATCTGCTGGCCCGCGGCGATGCCTGTCTTTGCGGCGGCGAGCATCAGGCGCATCGTCTTGGCGCCGCCGGCGCGGTCGATCGGGATGCCGACGCGCGAGGCGTAGATGCCGAACACCGGGGCCTTCAGCAGCTCCTTCTTCAGGATGTAGGCCGGGTTCTCGATGAACATGAAGGGCGCGAGCGTGTCGTAGGTCGACTGGTGCTTCATCGCGATGAGGCCGGGGCCGCCCTTGGGCAGATGCTCGCGGCCGCGCACTTCGGTGCTGATGCCGCACAGCAGCCAGAGGCCGAACGCCTGTACGCTGGCGAAGAAGCGTCACCGCGCCCATCGCGAAGCTGCGCGAGAACAGCGAGACCGGCATCGCCAGCAGGCCGATGACGACCATCGAGACGTAGAACCAGATGGCATAGAGCAGCGAGCGGACGAAGGTCATCCAGTGTTTCCTTCGGCCGAAGGCCGCGCCGCGCAGGCCGGCGAGGCGAAACTTCAGCCACTCTTCGATCAGCAGCTTGGCGGTGGCCGCATCCTTGTACCAGTCGGCGGGGCGGACCTTGGTCGTCATCACGGCGTGCGGGATGAAAGTGCCCTCCGGCATGGCGCGCTGCATCTCGAACAGCGCGCGGTCCATGTGATATTCGGACGTCACGACGATGATGCGCGTCGACCTTGTTGCGGCGCGCCCAGTCGGCGACTTCCGCGCCATTGCCTTCGGTCGTGGCGGCCGCCTTGCCGAGCGTGACGCAGCACTCGATCTGGTCGAGTCGACGTGTTGGTGACGCGGGCGATGTCGGCCGGCGTGGTGTCGACGTTCACGCCGGAGATCAGCAGCGGCAGGTCGAGCGAATCCGCCAGCTGGATCGCGGTGATGATGCGGGCGTCGGCGGCGCCGGTGAGGGCGGTGACGGCTTCGGCGTTGAAGGGCGGGTCGGGCGTGACGGCGCGGTCGGCGCGGGCGACGAAGCGCGAAAAGTCCCAGCCGGCGACCAGCAGGGCCGCGGCGAGGACGATCACGAAGAGGACGCGCGCACGGATCAGTCTCAACGGCGATGCAGCTCATACCGGCATCCCCTCAAACCATGTCCGAAAGAGACCGCATCACGGTCACTTTTGCGGCGAGCATGGACGCGGCCCCGGCGACCAGCGGCGACAGGCCCAGGATCAGGCCGTCGGCCAGCGACAGGGAGAGCTGCGGGCAACAGCCAGGTCTGTTGCGTCCGCCTGGCGGACCGCGAACAGGATGAAGGCGGCGGCGCCGAACGCGAACAGGGCGCCGAGAGCGCCGGCCTGCACGCCCAGCATCAGGAAGCGGCGCTCGAACAGGCCGGCGATGAAACTGTCCTTGGCGCCGGAGAGGTGGAGCAGTTCGACGATGTCGCGGCGCGCGAGCAGCGTGGCGTGGGTGGCGAAGGCGATGACGGCGATGCCGGTCGCGCCGAGCAGGCCGACGGCGGAGAGCGCGACGAGGCCGATCGTGTCGGTGGCGCGGCGCGCATCGGCCGACCAGACGACGTGATCGTCGACTGTCGTCGTCGAGTTGCGGCCTGTTGCAGGGCGGCGGTGAGGCGGTCGCCGACGCCGGTTGCGCCGGGGGCGGCTTCGGCGGCGATGAGATGCGGCAGCGGCAGGTCGGCGGGAATGCCGCCGGCGCCGAGCCAGGGCTGCAGCAGTTCTTCGGCGTCGGCGCGGTCGAGCGCGCGGGCGGAGGCGACGCCGGGTGTGGCCTGCACGATGGCGACGGCGCGTGTCGTGTCGGCATCGCTGCCGCGCACGCGGATGGTGATCTGGCCGGTGACTTCGCTGGTCCATGCGTCGGCGGCGGCGTAGGCGGCGCGCGCGACGAGGCCGGAGAAGGCGGCGAGGAAGCACAGCGCGCAGACGACGAAGAACAGCGCGGCTTCGCGCGCGTCTTCTCTCGGCAGCAGCGGGGCGAGGTGACGGCTCATGCCGGCGTGTCCTGCTGGAGGGCAGGGCGGCGCCTGTGCGCGGACGACCATGCCATCGGCGAGGCGCAGCACGTCGGCATTGGCGCGGCGGACCAGCGCCATGTCGTGCGTGGCGATCAGCACGGTGGTGTTGAGGCGCTTGTTGAGTTCGCGGAAGAGACGGAACAGCCGCTCGCCCATTTCCTCGTCGACATTGCCGGTGGGTTCGTCGGCGATGATGAGGTCCGGTTTGACGACGACGGCGCGGGCGATGGCGACGCGCTGCTTCTCGCCGCCGGACAGGGTTTCGGGGCGGGCGTCGAGACGGTCGCCGAGGCCGACCCAGCGTCAGCAGCTCCGTCACATCCTTCCGGTAGGACGTTTCGGGGCGGCCCATGACGCGCAGGGGCAGGGCGACATTCTCGTAGGCGGACAGATGGTCGAGCAGGCGGAATTCCTGGAACACCACCCCGATGCGCCGGCGCAGGGAGGCGAGGGCGTCCGGTTTCAGCCGGCCGGTATCCAGCCCGAACAGGGAGATTCGCCCGGCGCGTCGGGCGGAGCGCCAGAAAGGCCAGTTTCAGCAGGGTGGACTTGCCCGCGCCCGACGGACCGGTGAGAAAAGTCATCGATCCGGGGCGCAAAATCAGCGACGCATCGGCCAGAATATCGGCGCCCGGCCCGTAAGACAGGCCGACGCGATCAAATCTGAGGACCGGCTCATCTGACAAAAAATCGTTTTCCGGCATGGACTTCTGTTAAAATGCCCGGGGCATGCGGCGTTCAGATTCCAGCCCTAATTGGACTATATTAACCGTACCTGTGATTCCGATAGTCCGATGATCCTGGTCTGCCCCTCCTGCGATACCCGGTATTTCGCCGAGGACTCCTCCATCGGGAAGGAGGGCCGACGCGTGCGCTGCGCCACGTGCGGCCATGCCTGGCATGCAAAACTGCAGGAAGAAGGCGAAACCGCCGTCGCCCCGGACGACACCGGGCTGACGCGCGAACAGGTGGAACGCCTGCGCCAGACCGCCCAGGCCAATTCCAAGGCCCGCGCCGGTCCGCATGCCGAATTCCGCGCCCGCGAGCATGCCAAGCGCAAACGGGCCAAGGGCCAAGCCATCAGCATCGCCTGGATCTCGACCGGGGTGATCTTCCTCGCCGCGATCGGCGGGGCTGTGCTGTTCCGCAATGAAGTGGCGCAGGCCTTCCCGAAAGTGGCTTCGCTTTACCGGGTCGTCGGGCTGGATGTGAACCGGTACGGCGTGACGCTGGAAAACGTCGTTGCCAAGCGGTCGTTCGACGGCACGACCCCGGTGCTGACCGTGACCGGCGCGGCCGTGAACGTTTCCGACGAGCCCCGGCCGACGCCGGCGCTGCGGGTGACCCTGAAGGATGAGGGCGGCAAGGAGGTCCAGACCTGGACCGACAAGCTGGCCGTCCCCCACCTCGCCCCGGGCGAACGGACCGAATTCACCTCCCGCTTCGAGGCCCCGCCGGTGGAAACCTACCGGCTGACGGTGACCTTCGCCTATGACGGCGAGCCCGATGGCAAGGCAACGCAGGTGGAGGCCGTGCCTGAAGGTGAGGCGCCTCCCGCCGCCAAGCCTGGTCATGCGGCCCCGGCGGTTGGCGGCGGCGCGGAATCCCACGAGATTGCCGCCTCCGGCGGACGCCCATGCCGAGGACGCCGCCCCGACCGCGGCGCACCCTCCGGAAGCCGTGCCCGTCAAGGAGGCCGACCATCACTGAGCCCTTCGTCGAACCCTTCGTTCCCGGGAATGTCGATGTCCTGCTGACCTCGGCGGAGGTCGATGCGCGCGTCGCAGCGCTTGCCGAACGGCTCGCCCCCCGCCTGAAGACCGGCGAGTGCGCGGTCATCCACGGCTAGGTGCAGCCGCGCGTCTCGCATTACATCGGCCGCTCTGCAGCGCGCCCTGCGCGAGCGCGGCGTTCCCGCCGAGCCGCGTGATCACCAAGTCGAATGGCGGCGTCATGACCGCCGGCTGGGCAAGGAGCGCAGCGTCGAGATGCTGCTCTCGGGCACGGCCGCGGGCGTCATCGGCGCCGGCTTCGTCGCCGAGCGTGCCGGCTTCCCGCGCGTGATGAGCCTCGACATCGGCGGCACCAGCGCCGACGTCGCCCTCCTGCGCGACGGCATGCCCGCATTTCCGCTCCGGCGAGACTGGTCGGCGAGTATCCGATCTACCTGCCGACCGTCTCGGTGTCGTCGATCGGCGCCGGTGGCGGCTCGATCGCCTGGGTCGATACGCTCGGCGTGCTGCGCGTCGGCCCCGAGAGCGCGGGCTCGACGCCCGGCCCCGCCTGCTACGGGCGCGGCGGCGAGCGCGCCACCATCACCGACGCCTTCGCGGTCAAGGGCGTGCTCGGGCGCCGCCGAACTCGGCTATGGCGCGGTCAATGTCGATCGCGCCAAGGCGCGCGCCGTGGTCGGCCGCTGGCGAGGGGCTTGCCCGCAGCCCCGCCGCGACCGCCGAGGCGATCATCGATCTCGCCGTCGCCAACATGTATCGCGAGATCAGCCGGCTGTTCTCGCAGGTCGGCGACGAGCCCCGCGACTATGCCCTGCTGCGCCTTCGGCGGCGCCGGGCCGATGATGGGCTGCCTGCTCGCGCGAGGCGATGGGCATGGAAACCGTCATCGTGCCGGAGACACCGGGCGTGCTCGCGGCGCTCGGCGGCCTGCTCGCCGATCTGCGCTCCGACTTCGTCCGCGTCACCTTTCTCGACATCATGCCGGCGACGATGCCGGCCATCGAGCAGGCGCTGGCGGGCCTGCCACGGAGGCGCGCGACTGGCTGCATGGCAGCCAGGGCCACACGGGCGAGGCGATGCTGACGATCTCGGGCGACATGCGCTATCGCGGCCAGTCCTACGAGATCGAGACGCCGCTCGACGCCGGCGGGTGGCGCGCGGCGACAGCCAGCATCGCGAGCCTTCCACCGCGAGCACATGCAGGTCTACGGCCATGCCGACCAGGAGGCACCGGTGCAGCTCATCACCCTGCGCGTCGTCATCGCCGGGACAGCCCGAAGCCCTCCTTCCCTGCCCGTCCCCTCACCGCGATGGCGCGGCCGCGCGCAGCAGCGCTGACCGTGTCCCATCGACGGCAGTCGAACCGTCCCCACTATTCCCGCGTCGCTGAAGCCCGGCAGCCGCTTCGCGGGCCGCCGTGATCATCCAGGACGACACGACGACCTGGGCACCGCCGGGCTTCGCGGGGCGGTCGACGGTTACGGCAACCTGATCCTGAGCCGCGGAGCCGTCATGACGGCCCAATGACATCCAGCATGGCCGCACTCGACCGAGTCACCTTGCAGATCCTCACCAGCCATTTCGAGGCGGCCGCCGAGAGCATGGCCTACACCCTGTTGCGCACCGCCCACTCCACCTTCGTCAAGGAGACCGAGGATTTCACCACCGGGCTCGCCACCCCCGGCGGCAAGACCTTCGCCACCCCCAACGACCTCGGCGCCACCTGGTTCGTCGGCCTGGACTACGGCAGCGCCATCCGGCCTCGTCCACGCTTACGACGACGGCGACATCTTCCGGCGTGTTTGTGCCGGTGCGCGTCGAGGTGGAGTCCGACTGCGCCAGCGCGGCGCCGGTGGTTGGCGTCACCCCGGGTTCGCCGCCAGTGGCCACGGGGCCCAGCTCCGTCGAAGCCAAGGGCGCGGTCACGGCGGTGCGTGCAGGTGAATTCGATCTGAGCATCTTCAAGATCGAGTACGCCGCAGCGTCGCTGACGAGTGTGACCGTTCGCCACTCCAGCGCGACCTACTTCGACCGCCTGACGCCGGCCATGCTGGCCGTCGGCAGCTTCGTCGAGGTCAAGGGCACCTTGTCGGGCACCACGCTGGAGGCAAACAAGATCGAATTCGATTGAGCGCTTCTCGGCCGCTCGGCTTCGGCCGGGCGGCATGCGACCGCCGCACACGCGCGGCGACCTACTTTCATTCAACCGAGCACCACCATGAATTCCACCCTTCAATCCCTTGTCGTCTTCGTGACGGCGGCGTTTGCCACCCTTGCCCAAGCAGAAACCCAATGCACCACGCAGGACAAGGCGCTGTGGCAAGACCCCGCCAAGTTCCAGGCCGCACTGGCTGCCCAGGGCTACGTTGTGAAGACCTTCAAGCAGACCCACGGCAACTGCTACGAAATCTATGGCTTTGACAAAGACCGCAACAAGGTCGAGATCTACTTCGATCCCGTCTCCGGTCAGGCCGTCAAGACCAAGCGAGGCTGAGGCGTGGCGCGGTACCGCACGCTGGTGTGGGACCCGCTGGTGCGGATCTTTCACGGCTGCGTCGCCGTCGCATTCATCGCCAACTACTTCCTCACCGAAGCCGGCGAGGCGTGGCACGAACGCATCGGCTATGGCGCTGTCGCATGGGTGCTGGTCCGGGCGGCCTGGGGCTTCATCGGCGCAGGGGCCGCGCGATGGAGCCAGTTCTGGCCCACGCCGTCCCGCCTTCGGGCGCATGTGCGCCAGTTGCGCCAGCGCGCCGGGCACGAGGGCCTGGGGCATTCGCCCATCGGGGCCGTGGTGATGATCCTGCTGATGGCCAGCACCCTTGCCCTGGGCACAACGGGGTACCTGCTCCAGGAGACAGACATCTTCTTCGGCAGCAAGACCTTGCAGGAGGTTCACGCGTGCATGGCCAACAGCATGTTGGCGCTGGTCGCGGTGCACATCGCTGCTGCTGTGCTCGAAAGCCTGCGCCTGCGCGAGAACCTGCCCCTGTCGATGGTCACCGGTTACCGAATTGTGTGTTCCAGTGATCAGGATTCGCGGGCCGAAGCGCACCCCACGCGGATGAATCTGCTGGGGCTGGCGCTAGCAGCGACCGTGATCCTTGCATGGCTTTGGGTGGTGCTGCGATAACGCTGGCCCGGTGCCGAGGCATGGGCTGCGCAGCCAAGGCCAGCAGCAGCGGACCTGACACCTTCCCTGGCATTGCCCAGCACGTTGATCAGCACCTGCCGCAGCGCGGGCGACAGGACATTCAAACGCCCATATTTCCTGCCGAAGACTCCCCGCCAAGACGCTTGAACACCCACTGTTGCACCCGCAAGAGTGCGCACTTGCCGGGCGCACCATGAAAAACGCCCGCAGGGGATGCGGGCGTTCGGGGTGCACCGGCCAGGTCCAAGCTGGCTGACCAGACCCGCCGCGCATTGCTGCGCGACCGGTCCCAGCCAGGGGCTGGCCAGGTGCTCAGGACACCGGTTGCGGCGGTGCCGTTTCGCTGGTGGGTGCCGGCGTGTCATTCAACAACAGCGGCTGGGCCGTCTGGCTGCCGTTGAGGTCGGCAATCAGCTGGCTGGCGAAGTTGAAGAACGCTTCGATCGACGCCGTGGCGCTGTCGGGCATGGTTTCCGTGGGCGTGGTGGGCAGGGGCGCCGGGTCTGACCCGCCGCCGCAGGCCGTCAGCAGGGCGACGGCGGCAGCCGCCACGCCCAGACGCAAGGTGTTTTTCATGTCTGCATGTCCTTTGAACGTGGTGTCGGCTGGATCAACGGCTGCCCGGCAGTGGCGTGTTCAGGTAGGGGAAGCCGGCCAGCAAGGGCACCACGGCCTGGTCGACGGCGTCATGCAGCTTGAAGGCGTCGGCTTTCAACGGCACCTTCGACGGGTTGCAATCGGCACCGAACTTGAAGGCATCGTTGGTGCCGTTGGCCATGCACAGGCCACCCATCACCGCCACCAGCGAGATGTCGACCACGTCGTCCTTGGGGCGGCGGCCGTTGGGGTAGCCGGCGTTGTCGCTGCCACCGGCCAGCACGTTGCCGACGATGCCCAGGCGGTTCTGCTGGGCAAAGGCCACCGGCGGGATGGCGGTGTTCAGGCGCAGCATTTCCGAGCCCACCACGTTCTTGGGCTGGTTGACACCAGCGATGCCGGTCAGGAAGGTGGTGACCAGGTCGGTGCGGGGGAAGTTGGTGGGCGCGATGCCAGCGGCCGGCAGCGCGATTTCCAGCAGCGCCGGCAGGGTCGGGTGGGTCACGTAGTCGATGAACTGCGCATCCCCCGACGGCGACGAGCTGTTGAACTTGTCCTTGTCCTTCAGGCCGATGACCACCTCGTTGACCAGGGGCATGCCCAGGCGCGAGACCTGCACCCAGGCGCCGCCGGGCTTCTCGGACGCCTGGTGGCCAGACTTGGGCGCCGGGTTCAGCAGCCGCGCCTGGCGCAGGCTGGCGGTGGTCCAGCCGCCGATGACGTCGTCGCCATTGGTCAGGCAGCTCTTGTGCACCTCCAGCGCCAGCGTGGTGACGTTCTTGTCGCCGATGGTGTTGGGCACGGCCCCGATCAGGTCCGGGTTGGTGATCACGCTGACCGGCGCATTGACCAGGTCGAAGATGGTGCCCAGGTTGACGGCAAACGGGTCCTGGCGCTGGCCCACGAACACCTTGGCGGGCATGTTGCAGCCGGGCAAGTTGACGGTGTGGATGTGCTTGGCGGCATAGCCGGCGTAATCGGGAATGGTCTTCATGCCGATGTTGTCGGCCGGCTTGTCGAACACGGCGCTGCCGCCGGTGGCATTGGTGGCCGCTTGGGCGGTGCCGGTGCGGCGGTCGCCACGCACCACGGTCAGGCTGAAGCGCTCGGACAGGTTCAGGTTGGCATCACGCACATTGGCCACCTGGCCAGCCTGGATCAGCGGAATGGCCACGCTCTTGCCGCCGATGGGCAGGGTCACGCCGGCGCCGTTGGCGGCCAGGGTGTTGCTGAAGCGGAACTGGAAGGTCAGGTCTTCCTTGGCGTCACCGTTGTTGTCGATGTGGATCTCGTACAGCGCGTTGGGGTCCATCGCGAAGTAGTTCGGGCCGCCGTAGGCGTCCTGCAGCGGCTGGTAGTTGGCGATCACCGTGACGTAGTCGGCGCGGCCAGTCTCGTAGCTGCGGAACATGTAGAAGTCGGTGGCGTCCACCTTGGGGCTGGTGGTGATGAACGGCGCTTCGCGGTGGCTGGACGCACCCACCGGGGCAGCGGCGGCCAGCAGCAGGGCGGCCAAAAGCGGCGTCAGTGCGAACATGGGTTTGGTCATGGAATCTCCTCGGGGGGTGGGAACGGTTGGCTTGAGCACTGGCATACGCGTGGACCACGCAGTCGGATGCAAGCTTCTTGACCAAGCGGACACAAAAAAGCGCCACCCCCCGCATCACAGGCCAACTGCAAGGGCGGCGCGATGCTGCGCCCAAGCGGCCGCCGCCGTGCGCTGGCCACTGCATCCCCTGACAAACCAGCGCCGGCGCGGCGGCTTTGCGGCGGGCTGACTGCTCGGCGCCTGCTCGTCGGTTCGGACGATGGGCGCCCATCCAGCCCCTGCTTAGGATGGTCGGCCCAACCCGACTCCAGGAGCGCCCGCCATGTCCAGCCCCGCCGTGCTGATCACCCGCCTGCCCGACCACGTCACCCTGGTCACCATCAACCGGCCCGAGGCGCGCAACGCGGTCAACGGCGACGTGGCCACCGGGCTGGACGCCGCCATCACCGAGACCGAGGCCGACCCCGACACCTGGGTGGTGATCCTGACCGGTGCCGGCCAGCGACGCCTTCAGCGCCGGTGCCGACCTGAAGGCCGTGTCCAGCGGCAACGGCCATGCACTGCGCACCGCAGCGCGGCGGTTTTGCCGGCTTTGTGCAGGCCCCGCGCACCAAGCCCTGGATCGCCGCCGTCAACGGCCCGGCCCTGGCCGGCGGCTGCGAACTGGCGCTGGCCTGCGACCTGCGGGTGGCCGTGCCGCAGGCGCGCTTCGGCCTGCCCGAGGTCAAGCGCGGCCTGATTGCCGTCGGCCGGCGGCCTGTACCGGCTGCCGCGCGCCCTGCCGCAGGCCGTCGCGCTGGAGATGATCCTGACCGGCGACCCGATCTCGGCCGAGCGGGCCCATGCCCTGGGCCTGGTCAATGCCCTGGCCGAGCGCGACGGCCTGATCGCCGCCGCCCAGGCCCTGGCGGCGCGCATCACCGTCAATGCACCGGTGGCCGTGCGCCACAGCCTGGGCGTGGCGCGCCAGGCGCTGGACATGACCGATGCCGAGCTGATGGCCGAATCGGCCCGCAGCGGCGCCATCAACATGACCAGCGAAGACTTCCAGGAAGGCCCGCGTGCCTTCATCGAGAAGCGCGCCCCGCGCTGGGTGGGGCGGTGACATCCCCCACCCCCGCAGCGGCTGCGCCGCTCCCCCTCAAGGGGGCGGCCCCAGCAGCCGGGCAGTGCCCGTCCGCGGCGCCCGTTTGGCTCGACCGGTTCATGCGTCGCGGGTCGCGCAACGCGCGGTGCACAACTGAAATGAACCACCCCCGCAGCGGCTGCGCCGCTCCCCCTCAAGGGGGCGGCCCCAGCGGCCGGGCAGAGCCCGTCCGCGGCGCCCGTTTGCTTCGCCCGGTTCATGCGGCGGGATGGCGCTCGCGCGCCATGGAGAACTGACATGACCGATGACCGTCAACCGGTGCTGGTCGGTGTGGGCCAGATCACCCAGCGTGAAGCCGACCCGCGTGCGGCCCTGGGGCCGCTGGACCTGATGGCCGCCGCCGCCCGCGCAGCGGCAGACGACAGCGGCGCCGGTGCCGCCCTGCTGGCCGCGCTGGACCAGCTGACGGTCATCCGCCTGTTTGCCGACACCAGCCCGCGTTTTGCCAGCCCCTTTGGCCGGCAGAGCAACCCGCCGCTGGGCGTGGCGCGGCGCATCGGCGCGCAGGCGGTGCGCCAGCATGTCTACACCCACCCCGGCGGCAACATGCCGCAGTACTGCCTGAACCGCCTGGGCGAAGCCATCACCCGCGGCACGGTGGACGCCGCCCTGGTGGTGGGCGCCGAGGCCCTGGCGACGCAGAAAGCCGCCCAGCGCCAAGGCCTGGCGCTGGACTGGTCCGACGACCCCGGCGGCCAGTTCGACAGCCTGGGGCGTGGCCCGGCGCGGCTGGTCCGACCTGGAAGACCGCCACGGCGCACGCGCGGCCATCACCATGTACCCGCTGTTCGAGCACGCCATCCGCGGCCGCCTGGGCCGCAGCCTGGCCGCGCACCAGGCCGCGATGGGCACGCTGCTGGCGCGCTTTGCAGCGGTGGCCGCAGCCAACCCGCTGGCCGACCGGCGTGCTGGCTACAGCGCAACCCAGATCGCCACGCCGGCGGCCGACAACAAATGGATCGCCCACCCCTACACCCGGCTGATGAGCGCCAATGCCTTCATCGACCAGGGCGCTGCGGTGGTCATCACCAGCGTGGCCAAGGCGCGGGCCCTGGGCATTGCGCCTGAGCGCTGGGTCTACCTGCACGGCTGCGCCGACGGCCACGACCACTGGCATGTGACCGAGCGGCGCGACCTGCATTCATCCCCGGCGATGCAGCGGGTGTTTGCCCAGGCCTTCGACATGGCCGGCTGCAGCCTGGCCGACATCGGCGCGTTCGACATCTACAGCTGCTTTGCCAGCGCGGTGGAAGTGGCCTGCGATGCCCTGGGTCTGGCCCAGGACGACCCACGCGGCCTCAGCGTCACCGGCGGCTTGCCGTACTTCGGCGGGCCGGGCAACAACTATGTGACCCACAGCATTGCCGAGATGGTGCAGCGGCTGCGCGCCACCCCGGGCATGCAGGGCCTGGTCACCGCCAACGGCAACTACCTGACCAAGCATTCGGCCGGCATCTACAGCACCGATGCACCGGCCCGGCCCTTTGCGCCGGCCGACCCGGCCCTGCTGCAGGCCGACCTGGACCGCATCCCGCGCCCGGTGCTGGTCGACCTGGCCGAGGGCGCGGCGCAGGTCGAGAGCTACACCGTGACCCACGGCGCCCAGGGCCCGAACAACGCGGTGGTGATCGGCCGGCTCGACGATGGCAGCCGCTTCATCGCCAACACCGCGCCCGACACCGCGCTGTGGGCCGAGATGCAGACGCAGGAGTTTCTGGGCCGGCGCGGCCGGGTGCACAACGATGGGTCGATCAACTGCTTTGTGCCGAACTGAGGCTGCGGCGGCCGCATGGCCCCGGCAGCTTTGCACTGATACAAAATCGCACCACCCTGCGGAAAACACTAGGTCACTGGTGAAATAACGTATTGGTTTCTTGATCCTCGGTATCAAGCCTGGCGCGCCCTCGCGCCTAAAGTTCATTCTGTCGGTGCTGCATTGCACCGCGCAGACACCCTGAACGACACCCGCGAGGAGACACCCCATGCACCCACTGAAGGCATCCTTGGTCCTGGCTTTTGGCCTGGCCGCAGCCGCCGGCACCAGCCAAGCCGCCACCGAAATCGTTGTCGCGACGGTGAACAACGGCCACATGATCGAGATGCAGAAGCTGACGCCGCATTTCGAGAAGGCCCACCCCGACATCAAGCTCAAGTGGGTGACGCTGGAGGAAGGCACGCTGCGTTCGCGTGTGACCACCGACATCGCCACCAAGGGTGGCCAGTTCGACGTCATGACCATCGGCATGTACGAGGCGCCGATCTGGGGCAAGCGCGGCTGGCTCAAGGAGCTCAAGACCGACGCCGCCTACGATGTCGAAGATTTGCTGCCGGCCGTGCGCGGTGGCCTGTCGGTCGACGGCAAGCTGTATGCCGCGCCGTTCTACGGTGAGAGCTCGATGCTGATGTACCGCAAGGACCTCACCGACAAGGCCGGCATCAAGTTCGGCGAACGGCCGACCTGGACCCAGGTGCGCGACGCTGCCGCCAAGATCCACGACCCGGCCAACGGCGTCTACGGCATCTGCTTGCGTGGCAAGCCAGGCTGGGGTGACAACATGGCCTTTCTGTCGACCATGGTCAACAGCTTCGGCGGCCAGTGGTTCGACATGGGCTGGAAGCCGCAGCTCGAGAGCAAGCCCTGGAAAGACGCGGTCACGCTCTACGTCGAGTTGCTGACCAAGTACGGCCCGCCGGGCTCGTCGGCCAACAGCTTCAACGAGATCCTGGCGCTGTACAACGAGGGCAAGTGCGGCATGTGGATCGACGCCACCATCGCGGCCTCGTTCATCACCGACCCCAAGCAGAGCAAGGTGGCCGACAAGGTGGCCTTTGCACAGAGCCCGCAGGCGGTCACGGCCAAGGGTGCGAACTGGCTGTGGGCCTGGGCCCTGGCCGTGCCGACCAGCACCAAGCATGCCGATGCGGCGCAGAAGTTCGTGACCTGGGCCACCTCCAAGGACTACGTCAGGCTGGTGGCCAAGGAAAAGGGCTGGGCTGCGGTGCCCACAGGCACCCGCAAGTCGACCTATGCGATCCCGGAGTTCACCAAGGCTGCGGTGTTTGCCGATGCCGAGAAGAAGGCGCTGGACAGCGCCAACCCGACCGACAGCACCTTGCCCAAGAGCCCGTACGTGGGTGTGCAGTTCGCAGCGATCCCCGAGTTCCAGGCCATCGGCCTGGCAGTGGGCCAGCAGATGAGCGCCGCGCTGGCCGGCCAGGTCAGTGTCGACGCCGCACTGAAGACCGCGCAGACCGCTGCCGACCGCGAGATGCGCAAGGGCCGTTACTACAAGTGATGGCGCGCTGAACCTGCCCGCGGCCGCCAGGCTGCGGGCCCGCTGCCGGTGGCCTGGCCCCGGCCCCTTCGCCAGGCGAGGACCTTGCCATGAACCGATTGATGCCCCGGGCGCTGATGGCGCCAGCCGTGGCCACGCTGCTGCTGTGGATGCTGGTGCCGCTGCTGATGACGATTTATTTCTCGTCGGTCTACTACAACCTGATGCAGCCCGGCCAGCATGGCTTTGCCGGGCTGACGAACTACGAATTCTTCGTCACCGACCCCGATTTCGGACCGTCGGTGATGAACACCCTGCTGCTGCTGGGCTCGGTGATCGTGATCACCGTGGTCGGTGGCGTGCTGCTGGCGCTGATGGTCAATGACGCCTTCCCCGGCCGCGGCATCGTGCGCGTGCTGTTGATCTCGCCGTTCTTCGTGATGCCCACGGCCAATGCGCTGCTGTGGAAGCACATGATGATGAACCCGGTCTATGGCGTGCTGGCCCAGGTCTGGATCTTCTTCGGTCTCACGCCGGTGAATTGGCTGGAAGACCTGCCGCTGCTGTCGGTGATCATCATGGTGGCCTGGCAATGGCTGCCGTTTGCCTGCCTGATCTTCATCACCAGCCTGCAGAGCCTGGACCGCGACCAGATGGAAGCCGCCGGCATGGACGGCGCCAACGCCTTCCAGAAGTTCTGGTTCCTGACGCTGCCGCACCTGGCCCGGCCGATCGCGGTGGTGGTCATGATCGAGATGATCTTCCTGCTCAGCATCTTTGCCGAGATCTTCACCACCACCGGTGGCGGGCCCGGCAACGCCAGCACCAACGTCGCCTTCCTGATCTACAAGCAGGCGCTCTTGAACTTCGACGTCGGCGTGGCCTCGGCCGGTGCGCTGTTTGCGGTCGTGCTGGCCAACATCGCGGCGATCTTCCTGATCCGCATGGTCGGCAAGAACCTTGACTGAGTCATGGGACCACCCCCGAAGCGCCTTCGGCGCTTCCCCTCAAGGGGGCACCACCAGCGGCCCGGCGAAGCCGGTTCCGCGGTGGTCACTTGGATCGGTCGTACTGCGCTGGAGACATTGACATGAAACACCTCACCCTCATCATCCGCACGCTCAGCGCCTGGCTCATCACGCTGCTGATCGTGTTTCCGCTGATCTGGCTGTTCATCACCTCGTTCAAGACCGAGCTGCAAGCGATCGCGGTGCCGCCCGACCTGTTCTTCACGCCGACGCTGGAGAACTTCAGCGAGGTGCAGGTGCGCAGCGACTACATGCTCTACGCCAAGAACTCGGTCATCACCAGCGTGCTGTCGACGCTGCTGGGGCTGGCGATCGCGGCGCCGGCGGCCTATTCGATGGCCTTCTTCCGCACCAAGCGCACCCGCGACATCCTGATGTGGATGCTGTCGACCAAGATGATGCCGGCGGTGGGTGCGCTGCTGCCGATCTATGTGCTGGCCCAGGGCGCAGGCATGCTGGACACGCTGACCAGCCTGACCATCGTCTTCACGCTGTCGAACCTGCCGATCATGGTGTGGATGCTCTACACCGGCTTCAAGGACATCCCGCCCGACATCCTGGAAGCCGCGCGCATGGACGGCGCCACCATCTGGGGTGAGTTCAAGCATGTGATCCGGCCGCTGGCGATGGGGCCGCTGGCCTCCACCGGGCTGTTGTGCCTGGTGCTGAGCTGGAACGAGGCCTTCTGGTCGCTGAACCTCAGCTCGGCCAACGCCGGCACGCTGGCGGTGCTGATCGCCTCGTACTCCAGCCCCGAAGGCCTGTTCTGGGCCAAGTTGTCCGCCGCCTCGCTGCTGGCCATCGCGCCCATCGTCGTCGTCGGCTGGTTCAGCCAGAAGCAACTGGTCCAGGGCCTGACCTTTGGCGCTGTGAAGTGACCCACCCCCGTAGCGCCTGCGGCGCTCCCCCTCAAGGGGGCGGCCCCGGCGGACCGGCAGAGCCGGATCCGCGGCGCCCACTGGCTCAAACCCCCATGCCCGTCGATTCCTGCACGTGCATCCGCAAGGAGTAACCCATGTCTTACCTGCAACTGAAGAATGTCGAGAAGCGCTACGGTGACGTGCGCGTGATCAAAGGGGTCGACCTGACGATCGAGAAGGGCGAGTTCGTGGTCTTTGTCGGGCCCTCGGGCTGCGGCAAGTCGACGCTGCTGCGCATGATCGCCGGGTTGACCGAGATCGACGGCGGCAGCATCGCGCTCGATGGCCGCGACATCACCAAGCTGGCGTCGAGCAAGCGCGACCTGGCGATGGTGTTCCAGAGCTATGCGCTGTACCCGCACATGACGGTGGCCGACAACATGTCGTTTGCGCTGCGCCTGGCCAATGTCGACAAGGCCGAGATCAAGCAGAAGGTGGGCCGCGCGGCCGAGATCCTGAACCTGAGCCCCTACCTGGACCGCACGCCCAAGGACTCTGTCGGGCGGCCAGCGCCAGCGCGTGGCGATCGGCCGCGCCATCGTGCGTGCGCCCAAGGTCTTTCTGTTCGACGAGCCGCTGTCCAACCTGGACGCCGCACTGCGCGGCGAGACCCGCATCGAGATCGCCAACCTGCACCGCAGTCTGGGCGCGACCACGATCTACGTCACCCACGACCAGGTCGAGGCGATGACGCTGGCCGACCGCGTGGTGGTGCTGCGCGACGGCGTGATCGAGCAGGTGGGCTCGCCGCTGGAGCTGTATGACCATCCGGCCAACCAGTTCGTCGCCCAGTTCATCGGCACGCCGCAGATGAACGTGGTCGACACCGCCGCACTGCCGGCGCTGGGCGGCATCGTCGGCGCAGCCAAGGCCGCCGACGGCTTCATCGGCGTGCGGCCCGAGAAGGTGATCATCAAGCCGGGCGGCGAGGGCGCCCTGCAGGGCCAGGTCGAGCTGATCGAATCGCTGGGCGCCGACACGCTGATCTACACCCGTGTCGGTGCACAGGGCACAGGGCAGGCCAAGGGCGTGCAGATCGTCGCGCGCCAGAACACCCGCACGGCGCTGCGCCCGGGCGACGCGGTGGGCCTGGACATCACGCCGGATTCGTTCCATCTGTTCGACCGCGACGGCCTGGCTGTGGCCGCGCGGGCTGCCTGAGCGCCGGGGGCTGTCCATGTACACGATGCTGCACCTCGGCCTGGGCTCGTTCCACCGCGCCCACCAGGCCGTCTACCAGCAACGACTGCACGACGCTGGCGATGAACGCTGGGCATTGGCCGGCGGCAACATCCGCGCCGACATGGCCGACACCATCGCCGCGTTGCGCGCCAGCGGCGGCGCCTACACGCTCGAGACGGTGAGCCCGACCCTGGTGCGCAGCTACCAGCGCATCACCGCGATCCGCGAGGTCATCGCGCATGACGCCGAGCTGTCGGGGCTGATCGCACGTGGTGCCGATCCGGCCACCCGCATCGTCTCGTTCACCGTGACCGAGGCGGGCTACTACCTGGACGCGGCCAACCGACTCGACCTGAACTTCGCCGATCTGGCGGCCGACCTCGAGGCGGCCCGGGACGGCCACCTGCAGCCGCAGGCGCCCACCATCTACGGCGCGCTCACCGCGATCCTGCGCGCGCGCCGCGCCGCCGGCGCGGGCCCGCTGACGCTGCTGAACTGCGACAACCTGCGCCACAACGGCGACCGGTCCGCGCCGGCCTGCTGCAGTTCATCGCGCTCGCCGGCGACAGCGAACTGCTGGCCTGGGTGCAGGCCCACACCAGCAGCCCCAACGCGATGGTCGACCGCATCACACCGCGGCCCACGCCCGAGGTGCGCGCACGGGTGCTGGCGGCCACCGGCGTCGACGACCCTGCGGCGCTGATGGCTGAAGACTTCATCCAGTGGGTGATCGAGGACCGCTTTGCCGCCGGCCGGCCGGCCTGGGAGACCGTGGGCGTGGCAGATGGTCGGCGTCGGTCGACGCCTACGAGGAAGCCAAGATCCGATTGCTCAACGCCACCCACAGCTGCATCGCCTGGGCCGGCACGCTGGTGGGCTACCAGTTCATCCACGAAGGCACGCAAGACCCGGCGATCCGCCAGCTGGCCTACGACTACGTCACCGACGACACGATCCCGGTGCTGTTGCCCAGCCCGATCGACCTGGCCGCCTACCGCGACGTGGTGCTCGACCGCTTCGGCAACCCGGGCGTGGCCGACACCAACCAGCGCGTGGCGATGGACGGCTTCAGCAAGATCCCCGGCTTCATCGTGCCGACGCTGCGCGAGCGGCTGGCGCGCGGCGAGTCCATCGCCAGCGTGGCCATGCTGCCGGCGCTGTTCCTGGCCTACCTGCAGCGCTGGCACCACGGCCAGATCCCCTACACCTACCAAGACCAGGCGATGGACGCCGACGCCGCCCACGCCATCTGCGCTGCGGCCGACCCGGTGGCCGCCTTTGCTGCCGACAGCACCTTGTGGGGCACGCTGGCTGGCGATGCGCGCCTGGTGGCTGCGCTGCGCCTGGCCACGGACCGGGTCGAGCACTTTGTTCGGGGGTATCGGGCATGAGCCAGTCGACAAGCGGCCGGCTCGCCGGCAAGCACGCGCTGCTGACCGGCGCGGGCGGCGGCATCGGCCTGGCCGTGGCGCGCGCCTATCTGGAACAGGGCGCAACCTGCAGCGTGGTCGACCTGGCAGCGCAGCCGTCTGCTGCGTATGCCGAGGTGCTGGCCGGCTTTCAGGACCGGGTGCAGTACCTGTCGGCCGACATCACCCAGATCGACCGGATCGACGCCCTGGTCGCCGCGCCGAGGCCCGATTCGGCGCCTTGCACCTGCTGTTCAACAACGCCGCCGTGTTCGACCTGGCGCCGCTGCTGGAGAGCAGCGAAGCCAGCTACGACCGCATCTTCGCAGTCAACGTCAAGGGCATGTTCTTCGTGATGCAGCGGGTGCTGGCGCGCATGGTGGCCCAGGGCAGCCGCGGTGCGGTGATCAACATGGCCTCGCAGGCCGGCCGCCGCGGCGAGGCGCTGGTGGCGCACTACTGCGCCAGCAAGGCCGCGGTGATCAGCTACACCCAGAGCGCGGCGCTGGCGATGGCGCCGCACCGCATCCGTGTCAACGCGATCTCGCCGGGTGTGATCGACACGCCGATGTGGGACCAGGTCGACGCGCTGTTCGCCCGCCACGAAGACCTGCCGGTCGGCGAGAAGAAGACGCCGCGTCGGCCTGGCCGTGCCGCTGGGCCGCATGGGCGCGCCCGACGGACATCGCCGGCGCCGCCGTCTTCCTGGCCAGCGACGAAGCCGCTACATCACCGCGCAGACGCTGAACGTCGACGGCGGCGCCGTGATGAGCTGAGGCCCGGCATTGCAGAATCGCGCCATGCCCTCCCGCGACCGCCAGTTGCCCCGCCAACGCCAGCCCGAGCTGGAGCGCGAGTACGCGCGCAGCCCGGCGCTGGGCTACGAGGCCCCCGAGGACACCGGCATCGTGCGCTGCCTGGAGCATGGCTTTCCGACACCGCTGGCGCGCTGGCACCACCACGACGAGTACGAGCTGCACCTGATCGTCGCCACCTCGGGCAAGGCCTTCGTCGGCGACTGGATCGGTCCCTTCGAGCCCGGCCACCTGGTGCTGACCGGTCCGCGGCTGCCGCACAACTGGGTGTCGATGGACCTGCCCGACGGCGGCGTCGCCCAGCGCGACCTGGTGATCCAGTTCCCGCAAGAGCCGATCGTCGCGGCGGCCCAGCACCTGCCCGAGCTGGCCGAACGTGCTGCCGCTGCTCGAGCGGGCACGCCACGGCGTCGAATTCTTCGGCCTGGGCCGAGAGGCCGAGGCGCATTGGCACCGCTGCAAGGACAGCCGCGGCCTGATGCGCCTGGCCGCCTTCTGCGAATTTCTGGCAGAGCTGGCGCGCTGCACCGACTACCGGCTGCTGTCGGCCGTGCGCATGCAGGCCGAGGACGACGATGCCGGCCTCGACCAGATCAACACCATCGTCGACCGCCTGATGGCCGACGTGTCGCAGCCGCTGATCGCCGCCGAAGTGGCGGCCGGGCTGGGCATGAGCGAGAGCCGCTTCTCGCGCTTCTTCCGCCGCGCCACCGGCAACACCTTCACCGACTTTGTCAACCGGGTGCGCATCAACCGCGCCTGCCAGCTGCTGATGGAAAGCGAGCGCAAGGTCAGCGACATCTGCTACGAGGTGGGCTTCAACAACCTGGCCAACTTCAACCGGCGCTTTCTGCAGGTCAAGGGCATGACGCCCAGCGAGTTCCGCCGCCAGGCCGACAAGCGCTTCGGTGGCGCGGCGGCCTGATCGGCCAGGGTCGAACAGGACCGGCGGTGTACCTCGGCCTCGATCTCGGCACCTCGGCGCTGAAGGCGCTGCTGCTCGACGACGCAGCACCAGGTGCTGGCCAGCGCCGGTGAAGCGCTGACGCTGCAGCAGCCGCAGCCACTGTGGCGCGAACAGCATCCCACCGACTGGTGGACTGCCTGCGACCGCTTGCTGCAGCGCCTGGCCGCCGAGCAGCCAGCGGCGATGGCGCGGGTGCGCGGCATCGGCCTGTCGGGCCAGATGCATGGCGCGGTGTTGGTCGACGTGCGCAACGACGTGCTGCGCCCGGCAATCCTGTGGAACGACGGCCGCAGCGCCGACGAATGTGCCGCGCTGCAGCGCCGCGTGCCGCAGCTGCAGGCGATCACCGGCAACCTGGCGATGCCGGGTTTCACTGCGCCCAAGCTGCTGTGGCTGGCGCGGCACGAGCCGCAGGTCTTTGCGCGCACCGATGCGGTGCTGCTGCCCAAGGACTGGTTGCGGCTGCAGCTGTGCGGCGAGCGCATCAGCGAGATGAGCGACGCCGCCGGCACGCTGTGGCTGGACGTGGCGGCGCGGCGCTGGAGCGCCGAACTGCTGGCCGCCTGCGGCCTGTGCGAAGCGCAGATGCCGCGCCTGGTCGAGGGCAGCGAGATTGCCGGCCGGCTGCTGCCGGCACTGGCGCGGCGCTGGGGCCTGCCCGAGGGGGTGCTGATCGCCGGCGGTGGCGGTGACAACGCCGCCAGCGCAGTGGGCATGGGCGTGGTGCGGCCGGGCCAGGGCTTTTTGTCGCTGGGCACCTCGGGCGTGATCTTCCTGGCTGGCGACCGCTTCAGCCCCAACCCGGCGCAGGCGGTGCATGCGTTCTGCCATGCGCTGCCCGGGCGCTGGCACCAGATGAGCGTGATGCTCAGTGCCGCCAGCAGCCTGCGCTGGGTGACGCAGCTGACCGGCCAGCCCGACGAGGCCACGTTGCTGGCGCAAGTGGCCGGGCTGGACGACCACCAGCGCGCACGCGCGCCGATCTTCCTGCCCTATCTGAATGGCGAACGCACGCCGCACAACAATGCGCGGGCCCAAGGCGTGTTCTACGGGCTGGACAGCAGCCACGGCGCGGCGGCGCTGGGCTTTGCGGTGATCGAGGGCGTGGCCTTCGGCCTGGGCGACGGCTGGCAGGCGCTGGGCGCGGCAGCGGGCAGCGTGGGCCCGCTGTCGCTGGTGGGCGGCGGTGCCCGCAGTGCGCTCTGGGCGCAGCTGATCGCCAGTGCGCTGGACCAGCCGCTGCAGTTGCAGGCCGGCGCCGAAGCCGGCGGCGCACTGGGCGCGGCCAGGCTGGCCTGGCTGGCCGACCTGGGCGAGCGTGGCGTGGCGATCGACCAGGCCTTGCCGCAGGTCTGTCCCGCACCCCAGGTCAGCCGACAGTTCGACCCCGATGCGGCGCAGCACACTGCCTTGCGACCGCGCCAGGCGCGCTTTCGGGCGCTGTATGCGGCGCTGGCGCCCACATTCGATCACTGAAAGCTGGCACGCCGTGGCTGACCGGCCTGGACGCACAGGTGCAGGTGCAGGTGCGGTGCAGGCGCCAGGGCAAGCAAGGCTGCAACTGGGCACATCCAGGCAGGCACTCAGGCACTCAGTGACTCCGTGACTCCGTGACTTGACATAATCATGATCGTCGCGGTTTCGCAAGCGGCTGGCGCAAAGACACGCGGTGCTGCCGCAGCCGGCGCTGGGTGCGGTGATCGACAAGGCAGCATGGCTCGACTGCATGCGCGGCCGCCTGGCGGCCGCCAGCGAAGACAGGTCAGCGGCGTCAGTCTTCTGCCGAATAGTGGCCCATGCGCTGGGCCTTGGTCTCGATGTAACCGCGGTTGTGCGGATTGGGCGGGGTGTGCAGCGACACCCGCTCCACCACGTCGATGCCCAGGGCCTGCAGCGCCTCGACCTTGACAGGGTTGTTGGTCAGCAGGCGCACCTGGCGGATGCCCAGGTCGTGCAGCATGCGGGCAGCAATGCCGTAATCGCGCGCATCGTCGGGCAGGCCCAGCATGCGGTTGGCCTGCACCGTGTCGGCACCGGCCTGCTGCAGCGCATAAGCGCGGATCTTGTTGACCAGGCCGATGCCCCGCCCTTCTTGCCGCAGGTACAGCAGCACACCGCGGCCGGCGTCGGCAATCGCCTCCAGGCCAGCCTCCAGCTGCGCGCCGCAGTCGCATTTCAGGCTGTAGAGCGTGTCGCCGGTCAGGCATTCGCTGTGCATGCGGATCAGCACCGGCGCATCGGCCCGCAGGTCGCCCAGGCTCATGGCCGCATGCTCCTGGCCGGTGACCGGGTCGACCAGACCGTGCAGGTCGAACTCACCCCAGCGGGTGGGCAGCTTGCAGCTGACCAGTTCGCCCGGGGTGGCCATGGTCAGGGCCGTCTTGAGTCGTTCATTCATGGTGAGCCTGGATTGTCGGCGATCGGTGGCCAGCGCCGCGCCGCATCCGGGACACGGGCGGCGTCCGGCGCACCCCTGGCATGCACTGATCCAGCGTGCAGGCCGGCCCGCAGGATCAGACGATCTTGGACCCGTGGCCCGCCCAGTAGGCGTCGCGCAGCTTGCGCTTGTAGAGCTTGCCGGTGGGCAGGCGCGGCAGTTCGGCGCTGAAGTCGATGCTGCGCGGGCATTTCAGATGCGCCAGGTGGGCACGGCAGAAGGCGATCAGCTCGGCCGCCAGTTCCGGCGTGGGGGCCTGGCCGGGCACGGGCTGCACCACCGCCTTCACCTCCTCGCCCAGGTCGGCATTGGGCACGCCGAACACCGCCGCGTCGGCCACCTTGGGGTGGGTGATCAGCAGGTTCTCGCTTTCTTGCGGGTAGATGTTGACGCCACCGCTGATGATCATGAAGGTGCTGCGGTCGGTCAGGTACAGAAAGCCGTCGGCGTCCAGGTAGCCCATGTCGCCCACGGTGCTCATGCTGCCGTCGGGCGAGCGTGTCTGCGCGGTGCGCTCGGGGTCGTTGAAGTAGACGAAGGGGCTGGCGGTCTTGAACCAGATCTCGCCCGTCTCGCCCAGCGCCACCGGCTGCGTGCGCGTCATCGAGGATGTGGATGTCGCCCAGCAGCACCCGGCCCACGCTGCCGCGGTGGGCCAGCCATTCCGGCGTGTTGCAGGCGGTGAAGCCCAGGCCCTCGGTGGCGCCGTAGTACTCATGGATGATCGGGCCCCACCAGTCGATCATGGCCTCCTTGACCGGCGCCGGGCAGGGCGCGGCGGCATGCACCGCGATCTTCAGCGACGACACATCGGCCTGCGCCCGCACCTCCGGTGGCAGCTTGAGCATGCGCGAGAACATGGTCGGCACCAGCTGGGTGTGGGTGATGCCGTGCTGGGACAGCAAGGCCAGGTAATGCGCTGGGTCGAAGTGCTCCATGATCACCACCGTGCCGCCGTTGCGGATGGCCAGGCTGACGTTGGCCAGCGGCGCCGAGTGGTAGAGCGGTGCCGGCGACAGGTAGCGCATGCCCTCCTCGCATTGCCACAGCTTGTTCAGAAAGCCGAACAGCGGCAGCGGCTCGCTGGGCGGGGTCTCGGGCAGCGGCCGCAGGATGCCCTTGGGCCGGCCGGTGGTGCCCGAGGAATACAGCATCGCCGTGCCCAGGGATTCGTCGGCGATCGGCGTGTCCGGGCAGGCCGCCACGGCGCTGGCGTAGTCGGTCACCCGGGCCGCGCCCGCCCTGCCCTCCACGCCAGCACCGCCGCCCACCACCAGGCACAGGGCCACCTGCGGGCAGTCGGCCAAGGCCTGGCGCGCCACCGCCAGCTTGTCGGCCGAGGTGATCAGCAAGCGCGCTTCGCTGTTGTTGAGGATGTAGGCCAGCTCGTCGGCCTGCAAGTAGCCATTGACGCAGGTGTAGTACAGCCCGCTGCGCTCACCGGCGACGCAGGCCTCCACATAGCGGCTGTTGTTCTCCATGAACACGGCGTAGTGGCCCAGCCGCTGCAGGCCGGCGCCACGCAGCAGGTGCGCCAGGCGGTTGCTGCGGGCTTCCAGCGCGCCATAGGTCACGGTCTCGCCGCTGCTGGCCATGATGAAGGCGGGGCGGTCGGCAAATTTCTGGGCGTATGCGCCGGGGTACATGCTGGCTCCTGCAGAGGAAAGGGGTGCAAGCGCGGATTGTCCCGAGCGCAGGCCGCTGCGGACTTGGGGGTTGCCCGATTTGTCGCGGCGGGCACATGCTTGCGGTTCTCGCGATGCGGCATCTGGGCGGCCCAAGGGGTCCGCCGATGGGCTGCACATCCAGACCGATCCAACCCAACGCACACCACGAGGACACCACCATGATCACCGCCGAGAAGTTGCTGCAGTTTGCGCCCCGGATCAAGGACGCGGCCGGCCATGCCGCAGCGCTGGAGGCCGCGCGCCTGGACAGCAGCGTCAACACCGCCCGACGGCTGTGTGCGTTCCTGGGCCAGATTTCGGTGGAAACTGGTGGCCTCACGCTGATGGAAGAAAACATGAATTACCGCAACCCGGAGCGGCTGGACGCGCTGTTTTCCAAGGTCAGGGGCAGTGAAGACGCCCGGGCGCTGATCGCCAAGGGCCCGCAAGCGATTGCCAACCGGGTGTATGGCGGCCGCGCCGACCTGGGCAACGGCGATGAAGCCAGTGGCGACGGCTGGCGCTTTCGCGGATCGGGCTACAAGCAGCTCACGGGCCGCTACAACTACCGCAGCATGGGCAAGCTGGTGGGCCTGGACCTGGAGAACAACCCCGACTGGGTGCGGGTGAACCCCACTGCGGCCAAGGTGGCCTTTGCCTTCTGGGATGCCAAGCATTGCTCGCCGCTGGCCGATGTGGGCGACATCGAGGGCATCACCGAGCGGGTGAACGGCCCGGCCAAGCTGGCGCTGGCCGAGCGCATTGCCGCCACCGCCCGCGCCCTGGACATCTGGGCTGCTTGATGGCGGCCCCGGCTGCACGGCAAAACGCACCGGTACGCACCGGCCGCTGGCAGGCCTGGGGATTGGCCGCCTGGGGATTGGCCGCCTGGAGCCTGGCAGGTGCGGCACAGGCCCATCCGCCGGTCTTGCCCGGCAGCGCCAGCGCGCCCGCTGGCTTTGTGCCGGCGGGCTGGCAGATCGCCCAGCAGCTGGCGGTGGACCTCAACCACGACCGCCGGCCCGACGCCGTGCTGCTGCTGCAAGCCGACACCCCCGCAGCACCGCCGGGCACCGGCCAGTCGCCCCAGCGCGTGCTGGCCGTGCTGTTGCAGCAACGCCGTGGCTGGGCGCTGTTGGCGCACAACAGCCGGCTGGTGCCCCAAGTCGATCTGGCCAGCCAGGAAGACCCGCTGGCCAATGGCGAGCTGACCAGCGGCAAGGCCGGCAGCTTCAACCTGTCATTGGGACTGACCAGCACCGCTGGCTCGTATGCATCGGCCGTGGTGACCTACCGCTTCCGGCTGGAACGCCGCTGCGTGCGCTTGATCGGACACGACCAGCTGCAGACCCAGCGCGCCACGCTGGACACACAGGACACCAGCATCAACTTCCTCACCGGTGCCGTGCTGGTGACCAGCGGCAATGCGCAGTCTGACGCCGCCACCAAGCAGCGCAGCCGCCTGGCCAGCAACCCGCGCCGCTGCCTGGGCGACCTGGACAGCGCGGTCAGCTTTCAGCCACTGGGGGCGCCGCGCTGAGCTGGCTGCGCTGGCCTGATGGCCTGTATGGCCTGAACAGCCTGACGGCCGGCATCGGCTTGTGCTGCCATCTGCGCGACCCAGGCGCTGAACCCGTCCAGCAAGGCCTGGTAGTGCGCCGGCCGGTCTTCCAGCAAGCCCAGGGCAGCGCATGCGGCTTCCAGGGTGGACCGCTGTGCCGGCTGGTGGGCACGGCGGATGGCATAGCGCGGCGCGGCCAGCGTTGGCAGCGACCAGCGCGGCAAGGCCTGCAACAGCGGGTGCTGGCGCAACAGGCCACGCGCCTGGCGCCAGGTGCCGTCCAGCAAGACCAGGCGCGCCGGTGGCGGCTTGGGCAAACCCGGTGGCAGACCGGCGCCAGCAGCGGGCGGTCCTGCGGCACCGGGAAACAGCAGCACGCTGCTGCCGGGCGCACCCAGCCAGTCGGCCAGTGCTGCCGGGGCGAACTGCGTGCCGACCCGCACGGTGCAATGCGACAAGCTGCACTGCAGCAGGCGCACACTGCCCTTGGCATGCACGGCCTCTTGCGGGTGCTGCAACACCAGCACCGGCAGGCGATTGGCCGTGGCACGCACCCAGGCGCACAGGCAGGTGCGCAGCGGGCGTTGGCATCGGGGGCAGATCGGTCGCATGGCAGGCCGCAAGCTAGCACGGGGCGGGCCGTACACTGCGCCGGGCTCGGGCCGGGCGGCCCTGCACCTGCGTGGACCCGGCGCCCTGCTCCCGGAAAACCCCTGCGTGACCACTTCGCCCACCCTCCCCGCTGCCGCCGCTGACCAGGTCGATCCCAGCTTTTCTGGCCTGGGCCTGGGGGCGCTGCTGGCCACTGCTGCAGCGGCAGCAGGCTGGGCCCGGCCCACGCCTGTGCAGGCCGCCGTGTTGCCGGCGGTGCTGCAAGGGCAAGATGTGCTGGCCTTGTCACCCACCGGCTCGGGCAAGACGGCCGCGTTTTTGCTGCCACTGCTGCAGCGCTTGCTGGCGGAACAGGCACCGCCTCCCCCGACACCCACACCGCGACCCACACCAGCACGCGCAGCCGCCAGTGCGGCCCGTTCACGCGCGCCGCTGCGGCCCTTGCGGGTGCTGGTGCTGGCCCCCACCCGCGAGATCGCGCTGCAGACCGCCAATGCCGCCCGCGCGCTGCTGGCGGGCATGGCCGGCGCGCCCAAGCTGGTGGTGGCGGTCGGTGGCGCATCGATCAACCCGCAGATGCTGGCCCTGCGCGGCGGCACCGACCTGCTGGTGGCCACGCCCGGCCGGCTGCTCGACCTGCTGGCCCACAACGCATTGCGCCTGGATGCCGTGGCCAGCCTGGTGCTGGACGAGGCCGACCGCCTGCTCGACCTGGGCTTTGCCGACGAGCTGGCCCGGGTGCTGGCCGCCCTGCCCGCCCGACGCCAGACTTTGCTCTTCTCAGCCACCCTGCCCGACGCCGTGCAGGCCGCTGGCCGACAGCGTGCTGCAGACCCCCCTGCGGGTGGATGCCAGCGACAGCCAGCACGCGGCCATGGCGCCGGCCATCCACCAGCGCGCCATCGTCGTCGACAGCACCCGACGCACCGCACTGCTGCGCCACCTGATTGCCACCGAAGGCTGGCCCCGGGTGCTGGTGTTCGTGGCCACGCAATACGCCAGCGAGCATGTGGCCGACAAATTGCGCCGCGCCGGCCTGCAGGCCGAGGCGCTGCACGGCCGCCAGAGCCCGGGCCGCCGCGCAGCGGCCCTGGACGGCTTTGGCGCGGCCCGGCTGCAGGTGCTGGTGGCCACCGACCTGGCCGCCCGCGGCATCGACCTGCCCGGTCTGGGCGTGGTGGTGCAGCATGACCTGGCACGTGCGGCCGTCGACCACACCCACCGCATCGGCCGCACCGGGCGCGCCGGTGCCAGCGGCCTGGCGCTGAGCTTCATCCTGGCCGACGCACCGGGCAGCGAGACCCATTTCCGCTTGATTGAAAAGCGCCAGCAACAGCGTGTGCCGCGCGAGGTGGTGCCCGGCTTCGAGCCCGCCGCCGCCGCGCTGCCACCGGCCCCAGCCGGATCCACCGACACCACCACCGACTCCACAGACACCACCGGCGGCATCAAGGGCAGACGCCCGAGCAAGAAGGACAAACTGCGCGCTGCAGCTGCGGCAGCAGCAGCCACCGGCCCCACCAGGACACCCCGATGAGCGACACCTCCGCCAAGAACAAGGCCATCGGCATGGCCCTGGTGCTGCTGCAGTTTGCGCTGATCGGCGTGATCGCCTGGCGTGCCGGGCCGGCATTCCTGGCGCTGCAGGCCTCGGCCCTGGCCTGGGCCGTGCTGGCGGCTGCCATCGCGCTGGGCGCCTGGGCGCTGTCGGCCAACCGGCCGGGCAACTTCAACATCCAGCCCATGCCCAAGGCCTGGCGGCCAGCTGGTGCGCGGCGGGCCGTATGCCTGGATCCGCCACCCGATGTACACCGCCGTGCTGCTGGCGGGCCTGGCGGGCGTGTATGGCGTCGACATCCCCGGCCGCACCTTGGTCGGCACGGCCTTCTTCGCCCTGCTGGGCGTGCTGTGGGTGAAGGCCGGGCTGGAAGAGCAGTGGATGCTGGCCCGGCATCCGGCCTATGCCGACTACCAGAAGGCATCCGCCCGGTTCATCCCCTGGCTGATGTGAGCCGGCCGTTGGGCCCTGTGACCCGGCCCAGCGCTGGGCCGCTGCTGATCAGGCCTTCCAGGCCTCGCGCAGTTCGCGCTTGAGCACCTTGCCGATGGCGCTGCGCGGCAGTTCGTCGGTGAAGCGCAGGCCCGACAGGCGCTGGGTCTTGCCGACCTGCTGGTTCATCCAGCCGCGGATGTCTTCTTCGCTGTCGGTGGCCGCCATCGCGGCGCACCACGTACGCCACCGGCGTCTCGCCCCATTCGGCGCTGGGCACGCCCACCACGGCGCAATCGGCCACGGCCGGGTGCTGGCGCAGTACCGCTTCCAGATCGCTGGGGTAGATGTTGAAGCCGCCGGAAATCACCATGTCCTTGCGGCGGTCGAACAGCACCATGAAGCCGTCGGCATCGAAGCGGCCGACATCGCCGGTGCGGATGAAGCGCTGGCCTTGGGGGTCGTACCACTCGGCCTCGGCGGTCTTGGCCGGCTGCTTGTGGTAGCCGGTCATCATGGCCAGGCTGCGGCCCACCACCTCGCCAGCTTCGCCGGGCGCCACTTCGCGGCCCTGCTCATCGATCAGGCGGATGTCATGGCCGTCGGCCGGCTGGCCCACGGTGTGCAGCTTGTTGGGGTGCAGATGGGCCTGCAGGATGCAGGTGCCACCACCCTCGGTCATGCCGTAGTACTCGGTCAGGCCACCGGGCCAGCGTTGCAGCACATCGGCCTTCAGCGCCGCATGGAAGGGCGCGCTGGTGCAGAACTTCATGCGGAAGCTGCGCAGGTCGAAGCGGTCGAACTCAGGCCGCGCCATCAGCCGCTGGTATTGCACCGGCACCAGCATGGTGTGGGTGGCGCGTTCACGCTCGGCGATCTGCAGATAGGCCAGCGCATCGAACTTCGGCATCAGCACCACGCAGCCGCCCCAGGCCAGGGTGGGGATCACCGACACCAGGGTGGTGTTGCTGTAGAGCGGCGTGGCGATCATCGTCACCGTGTCCGCCGCATAGCCCGAAATGGCCGCGCGCAGGATGTGGCCCCAGCGCATGCCGTGGCTTTGCACAATGCCTTTGGGCGTGCCCGTGGTGCCCGAGGAATAGATCAGGTTGAACGGCCAGGCCGGGTCGATGGCCACAGCCGCTGGCCGGGTGCCGACCGGCGGCAGCCAGGCGTCCAGTTCGTCCAGCGGGGTGACGGGCAGGCCGGCGGGCACCACCACCTTGGCGGCGGCCAGCGCATCGGCCACGCCAGCGTCCATGAAAAAGCGGCGTGCATCGGCATCCACAGCCATGCCGACCAGTTGATCAGCGGTGGAGCCCGGCGCCAGCGGTGCCACCGCCCCCCCGGCGCGCAGCGTGCCCAGAAACACCGCCACATAGGCCGGGCTGCTGGTGGCGCAGATGGCCACCCGTTCACCCGGCTGCAAGCCATCACGCAACAAGCCTGCGGCCACGCGGTCGGCCAGGGCGTCCAGGCTGGCATAGCTCAGGCGCACATCGCCCACCACCAGGGCGGTGGCCTGCGGGCGCTGGCGGGCGTGTTCAGCCACCTGCGCAGGCAGGTCACGGAAAGGCGCAGGCGTGGTGGCGTCGGGCAGGGGCATGGGGCAGTCCGGGTTGCGGATGGGGGGACGAGCGTGGGGACAGACGTGGGGACACGTCGGGCGCGGCAGACCATAGCAGTGGCGCGGTGCCCAGCCCTGTCGCACAGGTGCTTGTCCAGGCCGTGGCGCGGCGCGGCTAATGCCTGTTTTCCACCACAACAAGAGGCATTCCGTGGCAGCGCACAAACTGGACATCCAGGGCAAGGTGGTGGTGGTGACGGGCGGTGCCTCGGGCATCGGCAAGGCCTTGTGCCAGGCCTTTGCCGCTGCCGGCGCACGCGGCGTGGTGGTGTCTGATCTGGACGGCGCTGGCGCGCAGCAGGTGGCGGACGCCATCGGCGGCCTGGCCGTGTGCACCGATGTGGCCCAGGCCGACCAGGTGCAGGCCCTGGTGGACCAGGCCACGGCGCAATACGGCCAGGTCGACATTTTCTGCAGCAACGCCGGCATCCTCAGCCGCACCGACACACAAGCCCCCGCTGCCACCTGGCAGCGCCACTGGGACGTGAACGTGATGGCCCATGTGCATGCCGCCAATGCGGTGCTGCCGCAGATGCTGGCCCGTGGCCAGGGCTGGCTGTTGCAGACGGCCAGCGCCGCTGGCTTGCTGAGCCAGGTGAACGCAGCGCCCTACTCCGTCACCAAGCATGCCGCCGTGGGCTTGGCCGAGTGGTTGGCCATTGCCCATGGCGACGCGGGCATCCAGGTCAGCTGCCTGTGCCCGCAGGGCGTGGTCACGCCGATGCTGCTGGGCGCCGACAGCGACAGCGGCCGGCCCAGCTTTCTGGGCGACGGCGCCCTGTCGGCCGACGCGGTGGCGCAGTGCGCACTGGACGGCTTGCGCGCCGGCCAGTTTCTGATCCTGCCGCACGCGGAAGTGCTGGGCTTCTGGCAGCGCAAGACCGCCGATGTCGACCGTTGGCTGCGCGGCATGCGCCGCTTGCGCGCCAAGGTGATGGGCGGGGGCTGACCCTGGCTTGCCGGGCTGGCGCTGTCCAGCCGGGTTGCAGCCGCAGTGCTTGACCAGCCTTGGCGACACAGCACGCCCAGCGCCGCCGTCGCTCAAGCGTCGCGCGACATCGCAAATTCAAGCAGGTCCTTGTCGCTCACCGCACCAGGCCACATGCTGCTGGCCAGCCAGCGGTAGAAGGTGCCAGCGGCGATGCGACTGTGGATGCCATCGCGCCGCCAGGCGCGGGCAATGGGCGCGGCCAGTTCGCCCAGTCTCTGGGCCTCAAATTGCGCGGTGTGCTGTGCCTGGTCAGACGCCGGCATTTCGTCAAACAAGGACTTGGCCTGCACCGCCTGGTGGTGCTGCCACTCTTCTTGCAGGCGTTGCTTGCGCTCGCCCAGACTGGGGCGCGGTGTGGCGGCACCTGCAGCTGCCGCTGGCACGGCATCGTCGCCCTCCCCTGCGCCGGCGTACTGTTTTTTCAGCGCGTCACGCAGATAAGCCGCAGGCGACTTCAGCGGCGGCAAGGTCTGGCTCTTCAACCGCTGCTCGGTGTGGTCGACAGCGGCCCGCAACACACCTTCGTCGGTGACCGCATACAGGTCCTGCGCGTCACTGCGCTTCAAACCAATGTTGATGACACGCTCGACCAATTCCAGGTCGAACACGTTCTTGGCCGATTCCGCCAGGCCGCTGAAGCTGGTTTGTGGTTTGGCGATGACCCGGAACTGCAGCTCTTCGACCTTGCGGCCCCGCTTGTGCGGGATGGCTTCCATGCGGAAGCCGTCGCTCAAGGTGTCGAGCTCGACCAGCGCCTTCTTGATGGTGTCACGGTGCAGGATGCGGTAATCGACGGTGGTGATGTCGCTGCGCCCGGTCAGCACCGACGCCCACCAGACGATGTCTTCGCGCATCGTCAGCCCGTTGGGCGAGGTGAGATAGCGCGCACCCAGTTCGTACAGCACCGACGCGGCATAACTGCGCATCTGCGAGCTGATTTCCAGCAGCACACGGGTGTACTGCGCTGGCTTGAGCAAGCGCTCACGGATCGGTTCGGGATAGGACCATGAAATGGTGCAGGCCTGGCCCCGGCCGGGTTCGTCGATGCGCACCGGGCCCAGCAATTGGGTGGATGTCCACTGGCGTGTGCCGCCCGCACTGGTGTGCCACTCGATGGTGGTGGCCTGCATGTCGCGGATGTGGGACTTCAGCAGCTCGGTGTTGTGCGACGTGAAGCGTGCATCGTCGATCAGCTCGGACAGCAAGATCGAATAGCCGGGGTTGTCGACGCCTTGCCGCTGCGCGTGGTACAGAAACACGTTGTAGATGCGCCGTGACAACAAGGTGAGCTTGCCGCGCTTGGGGCGGATGGCGATTGCCTCATTGGCTTTGGAGACCGCTTGCTCTGCCTTGGCCGCTGCCTGTGCATCTGCACGTGCCGCCAGCTCGCGTGCTTTGGCAGTGCCTGGGCTTGCCACACTGTCAGGCGGCGGTGCAGCAGGGTGTTGCATGGTTTGATTGGCGATGAACTGGCAGCGAATGCATGTTGTCTGTGAATTGTGAAACTGTCAATTCACATTAAAGCTGGAAGCCCGCCGGAGGCGGTGTCTTGATGGTTTGAGATCAACATCTTGAATCATTGAATTGTTGACATGGTGAAAATGTGTTCTGCATCATGCACTTGCAGATGTTTTTGGATGTGGATATGGGCAAGTCGGTGAGAGAATTTGGGCATCTGCCGGAGTGGATTTGGGCAGGTTCTACCGCTTTGTGGAGAGTTTTTGGGGAGCTTGGGCTGTTGTTTTGGGCAACCAGCAGCCTGTTGTGGCGCTTGCGCGGCCTACTGAAGCTGATTCGGCCTGTCAGGGGGCGGATCGCCTGTGGTGCGTGGTGGTTTGTGGCCGCTGGGCGTCTCTGCAGCGCTTGTGTTCCCCAAATTTCCTCACAGTTGACGCCATGCGGTGGGCCGGTTCCCCATAAAGTCTCACAGATCTTGGGTCTGAAAATCACTGCATTCTGGCGGCTTTTGGCGATTAGATGCTTATCGGTACACTAACCGAATTCCGTCTAATCACCGAGCAAATGGCAACCGACGACCAGACCCCTGCTTCTGCTGGCCGCACTGGAAACCTGGTTTCCAGCCCCCCGGCCCCCAACCCACCTGGCGCCCAGCCAGCTGCTGGGGCGACCCGACTGCCCATCGACATGGCCCGCATTGCCGCCCTTGCAGAACGTGCTGGCAGCATGGTCGAGCAGATCCGCGCCAAGCTGCTGGCGCCCGAGGTGCGCAAGATCGCGCCGCACTATTCCACCGCGCAGCTGGCCACCCTGTGTGGCGTGGACAAGGCACACATCAACTACCGCATCGGCAAGGCCGATCTGCCCACCGGCAAGCTGTCGCCCAGCGGTGGCAAGCGCGAGTTTGAGCTGGCCGATGCGCGCCGCTGGACCCGTGCCTACCGCCAACCCAAGATGCGCCCGCCCGGCCAGAAGGCGATCACCGTGGCGGTGGGCAACTTCAAGGGCGGTGTGTCCAAGACCACGTCGGCCATGATCCTGGCGCAGGGCCTCAGCTTGCGTGGGCACCGGGTGCTGGCCATCGACACCGACCCGCAAGGGTCGCTGACCACGTTGCACGGCATCCTGCCCGAGACCGAAGTGGACGCCGACATGACCATCGGCCCCTTGTGCGAGGGCAGCGAACCGACATCCGCTATGCCATCCGGTCTACCTATTGGGAGGGCATCGACCTGATCGCCGCAGCCCCGTTTCTGTTTTCGGCTGAATTCGCCTTGCCGGCGCGGCAGATGCGCGACCCCAGCTCGCGCTTCTGGGATGTGCTCAATGCCGGTCTCGAGTCGGTGCGCGACCTCTACGACGTGATCGTGATCGACACCCCGCCGTCGCTTGTCGTACGTGACCATCAACGCGCTGTGGGCCTCTGACGGCCTGGTGGTCCCGGTGCCACCCAGCGGCCTGGATTTCGCCAGTTCGGCGCAATTCTGGTCCTTGCTCAGCGACCTGGGCGCCAACCTCGACAACCAGGAGGCGCAGGGCAACCGCAAGACTTTCGACTTCCTGCACGTGCTGCTCAGCCGTGTCGACCAGGCCGATGCGGCAGCACCTGCCGTACGCCAGTGGATTGCGGCCACCTATGGCGAATACATGCTGCCGGTGGAAATTCCCAAGACCACGGTCACCAGCAACAAGGCCGCTGAATTTGCCACGGTCTACGACGTGCAGAAGTACGACGGTGCCGCCAAGACCTACAAGCGCGCCGCTGATGCCTACGACCGCTTTGTCGAACTGATTGAAGAGTCGATCGTCGAAACCTGGCGCAGCCGCGCCGTTCAGCCATGAGCCGGCCCTTGGGCCGGGGCGTCGGCAGCCCTAGGAGCATTCGATGAGCACACGTGACAGGCTTTCGCGGCTGACGGCCGATCTGGTGCTGCCGACGGCTGCAGGCGCCCCAAGCCCAGTGTCGGCTGCATCGGCGGCACCGGCTGTGCTGGCGGAACCCGGCATCGCCGCCACTGCTGCAAGTGCGGCCTCTCCGGGTCGGGCGCAAGCTGCTGCTGCGCCACAGCCGGATGCGGCGGCGGCGGCGGCTGCGCGCGCTGCTGCTGCTGGCCCTGGGCTGCAGCCGCCCCAGCCGGCGCGGTTTGATCAGCCGGGGCAGCTTGCAGACGTGCCGCCGCCGCCATTCAAGCCGCCGCCGGGGCCGGCCGGTGTGGAAACCAGGTTTCCAGGCGTGTCACTGCGCCAGCCCGGACGCAAGACCGGGCCTGGCGAGATGCTGGCGTTTCGTGGCCAGATGCTGGCGGCCGAAGGTGAAGTGGCGCGGCTGCGCGACGCCCTGCACCAGTTCGATGGTTCCTGGCCCACCAAACAGCTGGACCCCAAGACGGTGATCCCCAGCCGCTGGGCCAACCGCCATGAGGCCAGCTTTGCCACGGCGGACTTCATCCGCTTCAAGGCCGATATCGAGCATGCAGGCGGCAATGTGCAGCCGATCGTGGTGCGGCCGCTGAATGCCGAAGCCAGCAGCTACGAAATCGTCTTCGGCCACCGGCGCCACCGGGCCTGCCTGGAATTGGGCCTGCCGGTGCTGGCAGCGATCTGGACCGCGCCGATGTCGGATCTGGAACTGTTCGCCGCCATGGACCGGGAGAACCGTGAGCGGGCCGATCTCTCCGCCTGGGAACAGGGCAGCATGTACCGCAAGGCGCTGGAGGAGCAGATGTTTCCGTCGCAGCGCCGCCTGGCGGAGTCCTTGGGTGTGTCCCACACCTGGGTGCGCAAGGCCATCGCCGTGGCCGAGATCCCTGACCCCGTGGTGCAGTGCTTTCGCAGCCCGCTGGAGTTGCAGTTCAAGCATGCCGAGCAGATCGCCGATGCATTGATGGCCGACCGCAAAGGCGTCTTGCGCCGGGCTGAAAAGCTGCGCCAGTCTGAACGCTTTTCAGCATCCGCTGTGGTGGCGGCGTTGGTGGGCAAGCAGCGTGGTGCCGGGGATGCGCCGCGTGAGATCCGGGTCGGTGGTGTGCTGGCGGGCAAGATTTCCTGGGACGAGCGCGGCCAGGCGACGATCCGCCTGCTGCCCGGCGTGGCCCATGCCGACAACGTGGCCGCGCTGGTGGCTGCGATCAGCGCAGTGGTGCAGGCGCCAGCGCAAAAGGGCTAGGCGCGTTGCCGCTGTCTTCGAGAACAGCTTGCGGCGGCCGGTGTGGTGATGCCGCTGGGCTGGCTTGGCCTGCATCGGACAAGCCGCACAGCGCCCACCGTCGCCGACTTGCCCGCACCTTGCCGGACCCTGGCTGTTGAGCACTGTGGAAACCAGGTTTCCACGCTTCAAAGTGATCGCCCCGCTGCACCTGGTGCGCTGATTCACCTGCTGGGCACTGCAGTACTTTGTGCACTGCCAGGCGCCAGCATGCCAAGCAGTTATTGAACGCGTCGCAGGCCTCTTGCCGCCTGCCATGGGCCACCAGCTGTGTGCATGCGTCGGCAATTCACCGACCATTTGCGCGTGCGGCCTGCGTGCTTGGATGCCATCCGCCAAGACGGAACGTCTGGCATTGCAAGCGCTGACGGATGCAGGCGGTACTGCTTTCTCCCTTGTCGCTCTCCTCACCGACTGCCTTTGCAGCCCTCGCCGAGGGTCGAGCTTCGAGTGCTCGTGGAGCGCCACGCCCGTCCGCTTGACCGCCGGTTGCGGCACTAGCCGACGCACTGCCCGTTCCGTCTGTGTGATGCCGCTAGATGGAAACAATGCGGACTCACACGTCCTTGGCCGCACAGTGGCGCCATCAGCGGCGCTGCCACTTTCGTAAATTTCAAAGTCTAGCGACGGGCTTGACCGGCCGTGTGCGCAAATTCTGCTGCGGGCGTGCAGCTTGTCGGGGCTGGCTGCGCGACGCGTCACGGGTTTTTGTGTGCACAGAAACGCCAGCGTGTCGATCAAACGCCATGGCGTCAATGCGGTACAGGCACGTTCTGCTTGGTTGCTGTCAAGCGGCGTCGACGGGCGGGGCTCGATTGTTCGCCAGCCGCAGTGCGCTGCTGATCGTCTTCCGTGGTGTACCGATGGCCTGTGATTTGTCCAGGCTCGGCCTTTGGCGACTTGGTGGCCAATTGCAAGCGGCGAAAGTGGCGCAAGTGTCCTGTTGCAGCTGGCTTGTTGCACGGTTCCAGTCAGTTGGACTTGTTTCGGCAAGGCAACAGGCAAACCAGCTGTACCGAAGGCAAGTCATTCGTAATTATTAATGAAAAAAGCAGATTGAACATCTAGACCTGACGTGGGATGGGCAGATGCCTGCCCCCGAAAGCGGCAGCGCGCGCTAGGGGCGGGGCGGGCCGTCGGCCTCCAGCGCCAGACATGCCGTCGCGGTTGGACCTGTCGCTGCCAATCGCCTGCCCGACGCCGCCAGCAATCGAACAACAAGTCTCTGGCCGCCAACCAGGCAAGCCGCGCCATCGACCAACGACCTTTGCTCTGTGGGACAAGGACTACGCCGTTTCGCGACAGCTGCCGATGCCGGCGCTGCAGGCCGGAGGGCACATTGCTCACAGCCCAGACGCAACGCCTCAGCAACGAACCAAATGACAACAGCAAATCACCCACACCAGGCCCAGACCCGAGGCATTCCGATGGAACGCGCCAACCTGGCGCTGATCATCGGGGGCTTGGTTGTCTTTGGTGCGCTGCTCTTGTCCTTTGTGTCACTGTTGCAGGGCCAGGTGGAACGTGGCGAAAGCCTGCGTCAAGCCCAGCGCGCCGGTCTGTATGCCGTGCGGGAGGGTCGTGTGTTGATCCCGGCGCAGGAGAGCAGAGCCGACTCTGCGCAAGTGATCGCCAGCACCGCGCCGCGCTGAGCGCGCAAGCCACCCGGTCGCCAGCGCCGTCGCCGGCACTTGCTGGCACTTGTTGGCACTTGTTGGCATTTGTTGGCATTTGCGCCAAACCGGCGGGCTGACAGCAGCGCTGGTGGCTATCCAGGCAAAGTCCTGCAGTGCAAAAAACGCCGGCGCAAAGCGACAGACGCCACGCAACCGCCCCGGCCTTCAACCGGTGCGCTGCGGAACTTCGCGGTGCCTCACAGACGATAGCCGTGCGCAACAGCGGCTGACAGACCAGCGCGCATGGACTGGCCAGGCCAAATGCAAGGCAATGGCAAGCCAAGGGCAGGCCGTCTATGCAGGCGCAGCGGCTGGAGCGCTTGAAGCCGCCCACGGGCTTGGCCAAAAAACATCTGCCCGGTGTCTGGATTCAGTCTTGATCCAAACCTTGCCATCGAACCTGCCACCGCAACACCCAATGCTGCGGGCACTTGGTTGACTCGATCAGCCCGCGCCGATCCCGGCCAAGGCCTGTTCCAGCCGGTGCGCCGCAGTCAGCAGCCTGGCGTCCGCGCCCAGCGGTGCCACCAGTTGCAAGCCCATGGGCGCGCCGTGCACGCCCAGCGCGCCGGGCACGCTGATACAGGGCACGCCCAGCAGCGTCCACAGCCGGTTGAAGCTGGAATTTCCAGTGCTGCCCAGGCCCTCGGGCGCTTCATCGGGCGCACTGGGGGTCAACAGCAGGTCAACCCCTTGCAGCCAAGCTTGTGCGTCGCTGCGGATCCGGCCCACCATGGCTTGCGCTGCCTCGTAGTCGGGCCCGGTGATCGACCGGCAGCTGTGCAGATAGTCGCTCAGCTCAGCTGATAGCTGGTCGCCATGGTGGTCGAACTCCCAGCCCAGGCAGCGCCAGGCTTCGAAGCCCTGCACCACCGCATGGGCGTCAAAGCCTGCGCCGGCCCAGGCCGGCAGGGTGCAGCGGCGTAGCTCGATGCCGGCGGCCTGCAAGGCCGTGCTGGCCAGCGCCAGTGCGGCAGCGGCGCTGGCCGACACGCCGCCCCAGGGGTAAGCGTCCGGCACCCCGATCACCAACGGCGCCGTGGCTGTGGCAGGGGTGGTCGGCGTGGCGTCGGTGTGCACTGCCAGCGCCCGCCCGCACAAGGCTTGCGCAAACCAGGCCACATCGGCAACGTCGCGTGCAAACAGGCCCACCGTGTCCAGCGACCAGGAAAAACACTTCAAGCCGGCCGTTGGCAGCCAGCCAAAGCTGGGCTTGTAGCCCACCACCCCACAGTACGAGGCAGGGCGGATCACCGAGCCACCGGTTTGCGTGCCCAGTGCCAGCGGCACCAGGCCAGCGGCCACCGCAGCAGCCGACCCGGCCGACGATCCGCCGGGTGTGCGGCCCGGGGCGCGTGGGTTGCGGGTGGCGGTGGGTTGCAGGTAGGCAAATTCGGTGGTGCTGGTCTTGCCGATGACCAGGCCGCCGGCGCGGCGCAGCACCGCCACGATGGCGGCGTCGGCCGCTGCGGGCCGCGCCGGGTAGATCGGGCTGCCATAGGCGGTGGCCAGGTCGCGGGTGTCGAAGATGTCTTTCACGCCCACCGGCAGCCCGGCCAGCGGGCCGTGCAGGCTGCGTGCCTGGGCGGCTGCAACGTCGGCCGGCAACAGGCAGACAAAGGCGCCCAGGGCGCCGTCTTCGGCGCTGATGCGGGCATGCGTGGCGCGCGCCAGGGCATCTGGCGCCAGCGCGCCGGCAGCCAGGTCGGCGGCCAGTTGCCGGGCCGACAGGGCACGGTCGGTGGGCACGCGGATGGGCAGGTGTTTGGGCATCTCAGGCGTTTTCATCAACGGTTCAGGCCAGCAGGGATTTCAATGCCACGGCCGGATCGCAGGCCACGGCCGGCGGCGGGTTGCGGCCGGCCTCGATCAGCTTGCGCGACATCACATGGTCCATTGGCGCATTGGCCGATTCCACACACAGCAGGCGTTCGCCCAGGTAATGCAGGATCGAGAAGCTGGCGTCATTGGCGCCGGGGCGGCGGTGGCGCTGCACCCCCGTGCCGTCAGGGGCGGGCATCAGGCCGGCCATCTGCAGGCGCATGGCGCCTTGCTCCGACCAGAACCAGGGCAGGGCGGCATACACCGGGTTCAGCCCCTGCAGCGTCAATGCCGCAGCGCGCGCCTGGTCGGTGGCGTTCTGCACCGATTCCAGCCGCAGCAGGCCGCCGGCCGGCGCCCACTGCGTGCTGACCGGGAAGCGCGCCACGTCGCCGATGGCCAGGATGCCGGGGTCGCTGCTGCGCAGCGCCGTGTCCACCACGATGCCGTTGTCGCAGTGCAGGCCGGCGGCACGGGCCAGCGTGTCTTCTGGTTCAGCACCAATGCCCAGCAGCAGCAGGTCGACCGGCTGGCGCTGGCCGTCGACGGTGATGGCCTGCAGGCGCTGGCCGTCGTGCTCAAAGGCGCCCAATTGCACGCCCAACGTGACCCTGGTGCCGCTGGCCCGGTGGGTGGCCAGCACATGGGCCGACAGCTCGGCCGACACGCTGCGCGCCAGCAGGCGCGGCGCCACTTCCAGCACCTGCACATCCAGCCCCTGGGCGCGGGCGGTGGCGGCCACCTCCAGGCCGATGAAGCCGCCACCCAGCACGGTCAACGACTTGGCGTCGGCCAGCAAGCTGCGCAAGCGCGCGGCGTCGGCCGCGTCGCGCAGCAGCAGCCACATTGGCCAGGCCGTCGGGCAGCTGCGGCAGCCGCCGCGCCCGGGTGCCGGTGGCCAGCACCAGTTGGGCAAAGGGCAGCACTGCGCCGGATTGCAGCCGCACGCTGCGTGCCGCCCGGTCGATGGCCACAGCGGGGTCGCCCACATGCAGACCGATGCCAGCCTGGGCGTACCAGGCCTCGGCGCGGTGGGCCTGCAGCACCTCGGCCGGGTTCTTCAGATAGGCCTTGGACAATGGCGGGCGCTGGTAGGGCAGATGCGGCTCGGCGCACACCAGCTGCACTTGCTGGCCCAGGCCGGCCTCGGCCAGCGCAGCACACAAGGGGGCGGCGGCATGGCCACCGCCGATGATGACGATTGGGTTCATGGCGGGGATTCTCGGCGACAGGTGGGCGGGAGCAAGGGCCGGTCGGGCGCTCAGACCTGCCGTTGCGGCAGATGCACCACCAGGCCCTGCAGGTCGGCAGTCAGGCGGATCTGGCAGGCCAGGCGGCTGGTGGCTGTGGCCGGCTCGGCGGTGGTTTCCAGCACCATGCGCTCGACCGGCTCCGCAGCAGGCAGACGTGCTGCCCAGGCGGCATCGACCATCACATGGCAGGTGCCACAGCTGGCGGATCCGCCGCAATCGGCCAGGATGCCGGGCACGCCAAAGCCGGTGGCTGCCTGCATCAGGCTGATGCCTGCGGGCGCTTCAAAGCCATGTTCGGTGCCGTCGGCGGTGATGAAGCTGATGTCGGGCATGGGTGCTGTGCTCAGGTTGCAAGAACGTGGGGGTGTGGAGACGCAGGGGCGTGGTGGCGCCCATCATGCCGGCTGCGGCGCCCGGCGAGAATTCAGCCATGGACAAGCCCCTTGCAGACTTCGACACCGTGATCGTGGGCGCTGGCATTGCCGGTGCGTCCCTGGCCTGGCACCTGCAGCAGCCCGGCACCGGGCAGCGGGTATTGCTGCTCGAACGTGAGGCCCAGCCCGGCATGCACAGCACCGGCCGCTCGGCAGCGATGTGGATGCCCAGCTACGGCCCGCCTGCGGTGCGGGCGCTGACCCGTGCCAGCGGCGGCTTCTATGCCGCACCGCCACCCGGCTTCTGCACGGTGCCGCTGCTGCCGCCACGGGGTGTGCTGTACCTGGCAGCACCTGGCCAGCAGGCCGATCTGGACGCCCTGCATGCCGAGCTGGCGCCTGCCTGCCCAGGGCTGCAGCGGCTGGACGCCGCCGCCACGCTGGCCCGCGCACCCTGGCTGCGTGCGGCGCAGGTGCTGGGCAGCCTGTGGGACCCGGAGTCGACCGACATCGACGTGCATGCGCTGCACCAGGGCTTTTTGCGCGGCTTCAAGCTGGCGGGTGGCCAGTTGCGCTGCGATGCCGAGCTGTTGTCTGCACAGCAGCATGGCGGCCGCTGGCAGCTGCAGCTGGCGGGTGCTGGCCAGGCCAGCCAGGTCAGCGCCGCGGTGCTGGTCAATGCCGCCGGCGCCTGGGGCGATGTGCTGGCGGCACGCTGCGGCGTGGCGCCGGTGGGCCTGGTGCCGCGCCGGCGCAGCGCCTTCACCTTTCGGGCGCCCGCAGGCACGGCCGTGGCGGGCTGGCCGATGGTGGCCACGGTGGATGCCGAAGGCGCGGGCTGGTATGTCAAGCCCGATGCCGGCCAGTTGCTGGGATCGCCGGCCAATGCCGATGACAGCGTGCCGCAAGACGTGCGGCCGGAAGAGCTGGACATCGCCCTGGCCATCGACCGCATCGAGGCGGCCACCACGCTCAGCGTCGGCCGCCCCACCGCCACCTGGGCGGGCTTGCGCAGCTTTGTGGCCGACGGTGAACTGGTGATCGGATTCGACGATGCCAGTCCGGGTTTCTTCTGGCTGGTGGGGCAGGGCGGCTACGGCATCCAGAGCGCAGCCGGCGCCGGCGCACTGGCTGCAGCCCTGGTCTGTGGCCAGCCGCTGCCGGCTGCGCTGCAGGCCGAGGGGCTGGACCCGGCGGCCGTGGCGGTGCAGCGCCTGCGTCAGGGTCAGGGTCAGGGGGGGTCAGGCCGGCTGACGCTGGCCACTTGCTGGATGCGCCCTGGCCGTGTCGCCTGGGCGATGCGGGGCCCGTGCGGGGCTGACTACGATGCGGTCCCCGCACCGCGAGCCCCACCATGACCCAGCCCACCGCCACCGCATCTTCCACATCCACCCCCACCCCAGGCCTGCGTTATGCCTTTCTGCACGCCACCTGGCATGCCGGCATCGTCGAGCGTGGACGCGATGCCTTTCTGGCCGAGATGGCGCGCCAGGGCGTGCCAGCCAGCCAGATCGACGTGCTGCCGTTGCCCGGCGCGTTCGAGATTCCGCTGCATGCCCAGGTGCTGGCGCGTGCCGGCCGCCATGCGGCCATCGTCGCCTGCGGCCTGGTGGTCGACGGCGGTATCTACCGCCATGAGTTTGTGGCCGACGCCGTCATCAGTGCCTTGATGCGGGTGCAGCTCGACACCGGTGTGCCGGTGTTTTCGGCGGTGCTGACGCCGCACCATTTCCATGAGCATGCCGAGCACCTGCGTTATTTCGGCGAGCACTTCGTCGTCAAGGGCACCGAGGTGGCCCAGGCCTGCCTGCGCACCGTGGCCAGCCTGCAGCAGCTGCAGCGCTGACCCGCGCGGCCTTGGCCAAGCAGGGCCTGCCGCAGCCGCTTGACATCTGGCCAGCAAGCCATGACACTTGTCTGCATGACCAGTGCACGCCGCAGCCCTGCCCAACCGCCCGCCGGCACCTTGCTGGCGCAAGAACACCCTGTCCGCTGGCCTGCGGCTGGTGGCCCGGCGGTGGCGGGTGTGGTGGCCAATGCAGCGGCCGGCGCGGCAGCCAATGCCGCGGTCAGCGCGGGTGCCATGGCCTTGCTGGGTGGGCGCCAGGCCTTCAAGCAATGGCCACAAACCCGGGCTGAAATCCATGGCGCCCTGGTGCAGGGCCTGCCCAGCACGGTGCTGCTCAGCCTGCTGGACCAGCTGGACCTGCTCAGCGCCGACGACGTGGCTGCCGCCCTGGGGCTGAGCAGCCGCACCTTGCGCCGCCTGCGCGACCAGCCCGCCCGTCCGCTGCCGCCTGATCTGGCGAGCAAGGCCTGGCAACTGGCCGAAACCCTGGCCACCGCCAGCGCTGTGTTTGGCGATGCTGCGGCAGCGCAGCGCTGGCTGGCCGCCCCCGCCATGGGGCTGGACGGCGCCCGGCCGATCGACTTGCTGCGCACCTTGCAAGGCAGCTGAACTGGTCACTGAATTCCTCGGCCGGCTGGCGCTGGGGGTCTACAACTGACCCCGCTGCCTGCGGCGCTGGGTGGCAGCGGCCGCGCTGCTGGCCTGGCGCATCGATGCCAAGCTGCATGCCGCCACCTGGGACAGCGGCATCGGTGCTGAACTGTTCGGCGGCCGCTGGAACCCCAAGGGCCAGCCGGCGGTGTATTGCAGCCTCGACCCCGCCACCTGCATCGTTGAAGCCGCCGTGCACCGCGGCTTTGCGGTGCTCGACACCCAGCCCCATGTGCTGAGCTGCCTGCAGATCGACGCCACCGGGGTGGCGGTGCTGGCCCCAGACGCCTTGCCCAACCCGGCCTGGTTGCACGGCGGTGTGCCCAGCGCCGGGCAGCAGCAGTTCGGGTCCAGCTTGCTGCTGGCCCACGGCATCGTGGTGCTGCCCAGCGCTGTCAGCAAGTGCAGCTGGAACCTGGTGTTTGCACCGGCAGTGGCCGCCGGGCGCTGGCAATTGCTGCACCAGCAGCCGCTGGTGCTGGACACCCGGCTGAACCCGCCGCGCGCCTGACCTGGGCGGGCCGCTGGTTCAGCCTGCGGGGCCTTCGGCGTCCAGGCTGGTGCGCAGCTGGGCCTTGGCGATCTTCTCCAGCGTGCTGCGCGGCAGGCTGTCGACCAGGCGCACTTCGTGCGGGCGCTTGAAGTCGGCCAGCTGCTGCCGGCAAGCCGCACGCACCCGCTCGGCCAGGTCAGCGCCGGCCTCGGGGTTGCCGCGCGCGGCTTCCACCGGCAGGATGAAGACCACCGGCACCTCGTCGAGCATGCGGTGCTTGCGGGCCACCACGGCGCATTCATGCACCCCGGCCACGGTGGCGATGACACGCTCGATCTCGCTGGCGGCGACGTTTTCACCGCCCACCTTCAGCATGTCTTTTGTGCGGTCGCCAAAGCGGATCGAGCCGTCGTCCAGCAGGTCGACCCGGTCCCCGGTGCGAAACCAGCCATCGGCGGTGAAGCTGCCCTCGGTGGCCGCGGCATTGCCCAGGTACTCGGCAAACAGGCTCAGGCCGCGGATGCCCTGGACCAGCAGCTGGCCGGAGCCACCGGGCGCCACCGCGCGGGCCTGGGCCACCGGCACGGCATCGTCGTCGACGATGGCGATGCCGTACTCGGGCGCTGGCCGGCCGATGGACAGCGGCGTGCTGGGCACATGGCGGCAGCTGACGATGCCGTGGGTGATGGTCTCGGTCATGCCCCACCAGCCCATGGTCTGCACCCGGAAGTGCGGGTCACTGGGCAGGTCACAGGCCGCCGCACCCCACAGCCGGTAATGGTGGTCGGGCACCGGGTGTGCCATCAGCGCCTTGATGCAGAACGGGATCATCGACACCCAGGTGCAGCGGTGCTTCAGGCTGATCGGCCAGAAGCGGCTGGCCGAAAAGCGCGGCAGCACCACCGCCGTGCCGCCGGCCCACAGCGTGGCCAGCACCGAATAGGCCTGGGCATTGGTGTGGAACAGCGGCAGGTGCACCAGGTGCACGTCGCACGCCTGCAGGTCTTCATGCACGGCATTGATGCGTGCGCCCCACAGCGCATTGGCATGGGTCCACAGCACCGCCTTGGGCCGGCTGGTGGTGCCGCTGGTGTACTGCACGCTGCAGGGCGCCAGCGGGTCGGGCGCGCGGCGCGGCGGTGGCTCGGCGTCCAGCGTGGCAAAGCGCTGGTCGGCCGGCACGGCGTGGGTGGCGGGCGCGCCGTTGTCGGTGTCGGTCACCACCTGCCAGCGCAGGTGCGTGCAGCTGCGTGCCACGGCCTCGGCAAATTTCGGCTGGGTGATGGCGGCCACCGCGCCGCTGTGCTCGGCGTAGTAGGCCAGCTCGTCGTCGGCAGCGCGGGCGTTGGTGGTCACCGCCACCGCGCCCAACCAGGCGCAGGCATACCAGGCCAGCAGGGTCTCGGGGCAGTTGTCGAGGTGGATCAGCACCCGGTCGCCGGCGGTCACGCCGCGCCGCGCCAGGCCGCCGGCGACGCGGCCCACGGCCTGGTGGAACTGGCCGTAGGTCCAGGTCTGGGCCGGCGCCGTCCAATGGCTCCCAGATGATGAACGGGTGCGCCCGGCGGCGCTGTGCGCGGTCGGCCAGCAGCGTGGGCACGTCCAGGCGGGTGAAGGGATGCAGGTCGGTCGCGCGCAGCAGCGGTGGCATGGGGCAGGGTGGCGGATGGGGGTGCACCATCGTGCCTGCGCTGGCGCTGCACCGCAGCCGGGATATCCCGGCTGCATGCGGTATTCAGGCCACTTGCACCACCACGCAGCCGTGTTTGTTGCCGCTGCCCGCGCGTGCATGGGCGGCGGGCAGGTCGGCAAACGCCCAGCTTGAATCGATCACTGGCCGCAGCGTGCCCAGGGCGGCCAGGTCCAGCACCTGCTGCAGCGCCAGGGTGTTCTCGGCAGCAGGGCCGCCGATGCTGCGCCGGCCCTGCTGCGGGCGCGCCAGCAGCGACAGCAGATCACCGGCGATGTTGAGGTAGCGCCCAGCGTCACGCAGCAGCGGCAGGCAGCTGTGGAAGGACGACGCCGCGCAGGTGTCGGCCACCACATCAAAGCGCTGGCTGCCCAGGCTGCTGATGGTGTGCTGCCGGTAGTCCAGCGCCTGGCTGGCGCCCAGCTGGCGCGCCAGGTCCAGATGGCTGGCGCTGGCCAGCGCGGTGACGGTGGCCCCGCGCGCACGCCCCAGCTGCACCAGCGCACTGCCGACCGCGCCGGTGGCGCCGATCACCAGCAGCTGCTCGCCAGGCTGCAGTGCTGCCCGGTCCAGATAGTGTTGTGCCGTCATGCCGCCAAACACCACGGCCACCGCCTGGGCGGGGTCCAGCCTGGCGGGCCGGCGCACGATGGGCCGCTTGCTGTGCAGCAGCGCCAGGCTGGCATGGGCACCACCGCCGGCCCCGGTGGTGGCGACGACGGCGTCGCCGGCCGACCAGCCTTGCACGCCCCGGCCCACGGCCAGCACCGTGCCGGCCAGCACCGTGCCCAGCACCGGCTGGCGCGGCCGCTGCCAGCCGAACACCAGCCGGCCGATCAGGCCGAAGCCACGCGGCAGCCGCTGGCTGCGGATGCGCACGTCCGCGCTTTCCACTGTGGTGGCTTGCACCTGCACCAGCAGCTGGTGGCGGCCCGGCGCCGCCACGGGCTGCTGCGCCAGCACCAATTGCTCGGGTCCGCCGTAGGCGCGGCACTCCCAGGCCTGGCGCTGTTGGGGCAGGGCGGTGGCTGCCTGGCGTGTAGCGGGTGTGGGGGGTGCGTCGGGCATGTCGGGCGTGGCGTTGCACATGGGGATTGGCAGGCGGTGCGTGGCTTGCAATGTATGCCGGTGTGCGCCATGCAACGCCCTGCAATCCTGTGCACAACCCGTCTAACAAGCCACTGCGCGCACTGGCATGCGCTGGCGGCCGAGGTGCTGGGCCGCCATGACCACCGCGGCAGTGCTTGCGATGTCGGCCTGCTGCTGGACGGCTTGCGCCCTTGTTGCCGTCCCTGTTGCCGCCCTTGTTCGCCGGTTGTCGTCCCGGTTCTCCCTGCCGCCTGAACCGCCTGCGCGCACGACGCGCACGGCGCTCACTCGATGACCAGGTCGCCGTACCAGGCTTCGGCGCTGCCTTTCAAGTCGTCGCTGTCGGTCAGCACACCCACGCCCACCAGGCGGCCGGGCGGCTCGCCGAAGACCCGCTGGTAGTCGGCCACCACGTTGCGGCGGTAGGCCCGCCACTGGCCCAGGCCGGCGCTGCCACTTTCCACCACCAGGTAGCGGATGCGGCTGCTGCGGGCGTAGGGCAGCACGGTCTCCGGGGCGGCCTGGCCGTCCCACACGTAGCACAGCGTGGCATAGGGCAGGGCCTCGCCGGTGAACAGCTCGACCTGGTCGGCAAACAGCCGGTCGCGCAGCGGCAGGCGGGTAGCGTCGCCGTCAAAGCCCAGCACCAGGCGCGCCGGGGCATCGTCGCAGTCGTCGTCGGCCACGGTGGCTTCCGGCGTGATGGCGTCGACCCGCCATTCCCAGTGCATCCAGGGGCAGTCGGCCAGATCGATGCTGACATCGCAGCGCACGCCCGAGGTGGCGCTGGCCGACTGGGCGTGCAGGGCGGTGCGCTGGTCGATGCGGGCCAGCGTGTATTGCGTCACCGGCCGGTCGGGCCGGGTGATGTGCTGGCGCCAGCCGTCAGGCAGGCCACCAAAGCGGTCGCTGCCGGAAAACGGCGTCAGCACGCTGCGGGCCGGCCGGTGTGGCGCCACGTTGGCACAGCCGGTGCCCAGCAGGCCGCTGCCCAGTGCCGCAGCACCCAAGGCGGCACTGCCCAGGCGCAGCAATTGCCGGCGTCCGGCTGTGGCCGCAGACTGGTCGGCGGCCAGGCGGGTGCTTGGTCCGCCGCCCGGCAGTGGTGTGAACATGCCCATGCGGTAGGAGGTTATCAGCCTGGCATGCCGCTGTGGCGGCGCGGTGGCCCCGTCGGCTCAGCCACGGGCATCAAATTGGAGGATGGCGCGTGCCACCTGGCCCAGCGGCATCACCTCGTCGACCGCGCCCAGCGCGATCGCCTCCTTGGGCATGCCGAAGACCACGCAGGTGGCTTCGTCCTGCGCGATGGTGCGGGCGCCCATGTCGTGCATCTGCTTCATGGCCTTGGCGCCGTCGTCGCCCATGCCGGTCAGCATGATGGCCAGCGCGTCGGGGCCGGCGCAGTCGGCCGCGCTGCGGAACAGCACGTCCACCGACGGCTTGTGGCGGTTCACCGGCGGCCCGTCCAGCACCACGGCAAAGTACTGGCCACCGGTCTTGCGCAGCTTCATGTGGCGCCCGCCCGGGGCGATCAGCACCACGCCGCGTTCCATGCGGTCGCCGTCGCGGGCCTCGCGCACATTCACTGCGCACAGGCTGTTCAGGCGCGCGGCATACATGGCGGTGAATTTCTCCGGCATGTGCTGCACGATGGCGATGCCCGGTGCATCGACCGGCAGCTGCAGCAGCACCGACTCGATCGCCTGGGTGCCGCCGGTCGATGACCCCAGCACCACCGGCTTGTTGACACTCAGCGCATGCAGCCCGGCCACGCTGGGCCGCGGCGCCAGCCTGGCCATGCCAGCTGCCGCCGCTGCGCCGGCGCCAGCAGCTGCGGCAGGCCGCGCTGGCCCTGCGCTGCGGGGCCTTGAACGCGCCGCCGCCTTCAGCGTCTGCAGCAGCTCGCGGCGCGATTCTTCAAGAAACTGCTTCAGCCCCAGCCGGGGCTTGGCCACCACGGCCACGGCGCCGGCGGCCAGCGCGTCCAGCGCCACCTTGCTGCCCTTTTCGGTCAGGGTCGAGCAGATGACGGTGGGGATGGGCGCTTCCTCCATCTGCTGGCGCAAGAAGGTCAGGCCGTCCATGCCGGGCATCTCGATGTCCAACAGCAGCACGTCGGGCCGGTTCTTGCGCAGCATGGGCGCGGCAATCAGCGGGTTGGCCGCGCTGCCCTGGAACACGATGTCCGGGTCGCCCTGCAGCAAGTGCTGCAGGGTCTGGCGCACCACTGCGGAATCGTCAACGACAAAGACCTGGATCGGCATGGGTACTCCTTCAGACCGCCACCGCCGTGACGCGTGGCGCCCCGGGGCCGACAGTCCAGCTCAGTTTTCGGTAGGCGGTGCCGCCCAGGTCCTGGTGCAGCACCCGCACGCCGTCCAGCGCCAGCGCCTCCAGCGTCCAGCGGGCATTGGCGGTGCCGACATGGCCACCGGAAAACAGCTTCGGAAACATGTTGCCGCCGCCGTAGACATAGGCCTCGCACAGCCGCGGCTCGATGCCGCGCTCGCGCAGCAGTTCGTACAGCACGTCCAGCGCAACATCGCCGAAGCGGCTGTCGCGCGATTTGTCGTCGTCGCCGTCGCCGCCCAGGCTGGCGTGCACGATGTGGCACATCGCGCCCACCGTGCGCCTGGGGTCGGTCAGCACCACTGCCACGCAAGAGCCCAGCAGGGTTTCCAGGTGGTCGCCGCGGGTGCCGCAGGCCACGTCGCCAGGGTGCAGCACCAGGCGCTGTGCGCCGACGGCCTGCAGCGTGCCATTGCCGAAGATGTCGTGGTCTGCGCTCACGGTTTGCGGAAGGCGCCCGGCGCCAGCGTGCTCAGCGGCGTGTTGCAGGCGACGCGGCCCTCGGCGGTGCCGATGAAGAACAGCCCGCCCGGGCGCAGTTGCGTCAGCACCCGGTCGACCACGGCGGCCTTGGTCGGTGGGTCGAAATAGATCAGCACATTGCGCAGGAACACCACGTCGAAGGGGCCCAGGTCGTGGATGTCTTCACACAGGTTCAACTGGCCAAAGCGCACCCGCTCGCGCAGCTTGGGCTGCATCTGCACCAGGCCGGCACTTTCGCCTTCGCCGCGCAGGCAGTAGCGGCGCAGGCGCTCGGCACTGACAGCGCGCAGCCGTTCTTCTGGAAACACGCCTTGCGACGCGCTCTTGAGCACCCGGTCGCTGATGTCGGTGCCCAGCACCGTCCAGTCGCTGCCGATGCGGCCCTGCTGCGCCATGTCGGCCAGCAGCATGGCCGTGCTGTAGGCCTCGTCGCCAAAACTGCTGGCAGCGCTCCAGACCCGCAGGCCGCGCGGCTTGTCGGCGGCCAGGGTCTTTTCGAGCAGTTCGTAGTGCGCAGGCTCGCGGAAGAAGTAGGTCTCGTTGGTCGTCAGCAGGTCGATCGCGGCCTGGAATTCACCGCCGTCCTCACCGCTTTCAATGATGGCGGCATAGGCCTCGAAGCTGGGCAGCCCCAGGCGCTGGATGCGTGGCCCCAGCCGGGACGACACCAGCGGCTTCTTGCTGGCAGCAAAGGACAAGCCGACGGTGGCGTGCATCACGGCCGCGATGCGGTTGAAGGTGCGTTCGCTCAGTTCTTGCATGGTTGTGCGGTCAGCCGCGAAGGGCGTGTCCAGAGGTAGGCTGAAATCGGCAGGCAGCAGGCCAGCGGCACCCAGGCTGCGGCCGCAGGCAGCCACAGCGCGGCGGCGGCGCAGCTCAGGGCCATCGACACCGTGGCGGCGCACTTGGCCGGCAGCGGCACGACGCGCGATGCGCGCCAGGCCTGGATCGGTGGCCCCAGCCGCGGGTGCGCCAGCAGCCAGGCCTCCCAGCGCCGGTTGCCGCGCGCAAAGCAGAAGGCGGCCAGGCCGTACATGTCGACCGTGGGCAGCAGCGGCACGAGGATGCCGATGGTGCCCAGGGCCAGGCACAGCACGCCGGCGGCCAGCCAGAGCGGGCGGTGCACGGGTGCGGGGGTGTTCAAGGCGGCAGTCATCGGCGGTCTCCCGGTGGCTGAAGTGGGTTGGCGGGCTCAGGCCGCCAGGGCCAGCTGCTGCGACTCACACAGCGCGGCCATGTCGTTGATGTCGAAGGCGCGGTCGGGCTCCAGGATGATGACGAAGCCGGTGGCCACCTTGCCCATGCCGCGGATGAAGTCGCGCCGCACGGCGGTGCCGAAGTTCGGCGGTGGCTCGATCGCATCGGGGGCGACGTCGATCACTTCGCTGACCGCGTCCACCAGCAAGCCCAGCTCGACCCGCTCGCCGTCGCGCACCGCGTCGAAGATGACGATGCAGGTCTTCTTGCTGATCTTGGCCGGCGGGCGGCCGAAGCGCGCCTGCAGGTCGATCACCGGCACCACCGCGCCGCGCAGGTTGATGACACCGCGCACAAAGCCCGGCATCAAGGGCACCGTGGTCATGGGCCCGACCTGGATGATTTCGCGCACGGTGCGGATGTCCATCGCGAACACCTCCTCACCGAGCGTGAAGGTCAGGTACTGCGCACCTGCTTCGGCGCTGGCCGCCGTGCCGCTGTGGGCAGCTGCGATTGGGCTTGACTGGTTCATGGTCCGGGCTCCTGGATGCAGCAGGTCAGTAAGGGCGGAAGTTGCCGCTGCCATTGGCCACCGCACGTGGTGCGGCGGCGGCTGGCTTGGCACCACTGCGCATCGGCGAGTTCGGCGCACGCCGCTCACCGCCGCCGGCATCGGCCTTGCCGCCGCGGCGCGGTGCATTGCTCTCGCTGCCGAGCTTGAAGAAGGCCACCGACTGCTGCAATTGCTCAGCCTGGCCGCTCAGCTCTTCGCTGGTGGCGGCCAGTTCTTCGGACGCCGAGGCGTTCTGCTGCGTGGCCTTGCTCAGCTGGCCCATGGCGCCACCGATCTGGGTCACGCTCTGGCTCTGCTCTTGCGAGGCGGCGGCGATCTCCTGCACCAGCTCGCTGGTCTTCTGGATGCTGGGCACGATCTCGTCGAGCAGCTTGCCGGCACGCTCGGCGGTGTTCACGCTGTTGCTGGCCAGGTCGCCAATCTCCTTGGCGGCTTCCTGGCTGCGTTCTGCCAGCTTGCGCACTTCGGCCGCCACCACCGCAAAGCCCTTGCCGTGCTCGCCGGCGCGTGCCGCCTCGATGGCCGCGTTCAGCGCCAGCAGGTTGGTCTGGTAGGCAATGTCGTCGACGATGCTGATCTTCTGGGCGATCTGCTTCATGGCGCTGACCGTCTGCGTCACCGCCTGGCCGCCGTCGCCGGCTTCCTTGCTGGCCTTGGTGGCCATGCCGTCGGTGATCTTGGCGTTGTCGCTGTTCTGGCTGATCGAGGCTGACATCTGGTCGATCGACGCGGTGGTCTCTTCGACCGAGCTGGCTTGCTCGCTGGCCGACTGCGACAGGCTTTGCGCCGTGGCGCTGACCTGGTTGGCGGCGCCGGTCAGGGCGTCGGCAGCGGCGCGCACCTCGCCCATCACCCGGGTCAGGTTGTCGGCGGTGGAGTTGGCGCTTTCCTTGACCTTGCCGAACAGGCCGGCGTAATCACGTTCGATGCGCTGCGACAGGTCGCCCTCGGCAAAGGCGGCCAGCACTTCGGCCACATCGGTCAGGCCTTGCTCGCTGGTGTCGAGCAGCTGGTTCATGTTGGTGGCCAGGTTGGCAAAGAAGCCGGTCTTGCCCGCCGTGGCCAGACGCTGGGCAAAGTTGCCCTGCGATGCGGCCTTGACGATGTCGGCCACTTCGTTTTCCACACCCACTTCGGCGGTGCGGTCTGCCCACTCGACCACCGTGCCCACGCGGCCGCCCTTGGCGTCGACGATGGGGTTGGCGATCAGGCCGAAGAACAGGTCACCGACCTTGATCTGGGTGCGGAAGGTGCTGCTCATCGACGCCAGCATGCCGCGCTGGTGCGCCGGGTTCTTGTGGAACACGTCGATGGTCTCGCCAATCAGCTTGTTGGCGTTGAAGTTCGGCAGGCTCTTGCGCAACTCGCCTTCGTTGCGCTGCATCATCGCCGTCACCGTCTCGTTCATGTAGACGATCTGGTTGCTGGCGTCGGCAATCATGACGTTGGTGGTGCACTTGTCCAGCGCGTTCTTGATGCGGGTGTTCTCGGCGGCCACCTTCAGCTCGGCCTCACGCGCGGCGACTTCGGCGGTCTTGTCGGCCCACTCCACCACGGTGCCCACGCGGTTGCCCTTGGCATCGACGATGGGGTTGGCGATCAGGCCGAAGATCAGCTCACCGACCTTGATCTGCGTCTTGTGGGTGCTCTTCAGCGCCGACAGCATGCCGCGCTGGTGGGCCGGGTTCTTGTGGAAGACGTCGATGTTCTCGCCCATCAGCTTGCGGGCGTCGAACTGCGGCAGGCTCTTGCGCAGCTCGGCTTCGTTGCCCCGCATCATCTCGGCCACCGTCTCGTTCATGTAGACGATGTTGTTGTCGGCGTCGGCGATCATCACGTTGGTGCTGCACTTGTCCAGCGCGTTCTTGATGCGGGTGTTCTCGGCCGCGATCTTCAGCTCGGCCTCGCGCGCTGCCAGGGCAGCGGTCTGGTCCTGCCATTCGACGACATAGCCCAGGCGGCTGCCGCCTTCGCCGGTGATCGGGTTGACGATCAGCTGGAACTTGCGGGCGCCCACCGTCAGCGAGGTCTTGTGGGTGTCGCGCAGGTTGGCCAGCATGCCGCGCTGGTGCGCCGGGTTCTTGTGGAAGACGTCGATGTTGCTGCCCAGCATGGCCTTGCTGTTGAAGTTGGGCAGCACCTTCTTCAGGTCGGTCTCGGCGTCGGCCATCATGCTGTTGAGCGACTTGTTGGCGTAGACGATGTTGAAGTCGGTGTCCGCCACCATCACGCTGACCTCGGCCACCGTCAGCGATTCCTTCAGCCGTGTGGCGTCGTCCAGGATCTTGCGCTCACGCGCGCCGCGCTCCAGCAAGCCTTGCTGCATGCTGGCCAGAGCTTTCATCAGCTGGCCCACCTCGTCGCTGCTGCGGGTGTCGATGTCGCTGTCGAGCCGGCCATCGGCCACGGCCTCGGCCACCGCCACGGCCTTGCGGACCGGTGCCACGATGGAGCGTGCAATCAGCCAGCCAGCCAAAGCGCCGCCCAGCAAGGCCAGCGCCGACAGGCCCAGCAGCAGGCTGCGGCCACTTTCATAGTCGCTTTGCGCTTTTTGCGCGGCGGCGGTATTGAGCTTGTTCTGCAGCGCAGCCATCTCACCCAGGCTGCCCAGCCAATCGGCCTGGGCCGGCTTGACGGTGCTGATGAGGTGGCGCGCCGCATCGGTCTGCTTGCCAGCCGTGCCCAGCGCGATCAGCTCGGTGACCAGCGGGCGGGTTGCGTCGCGGGCCTTGACGATGGTGGCGAGCAAGTCGCGTTCCTTGTCGCTGGTGCTGGGGTCCTTGTCGAACAAGCCGGTCATCGCCAGCTCGGCCTTGTCGTAGTCGCCACGCGAGACGGTGATGGCATCCTTCAGCACACGTTGCTGCGCCGGGTCGGTGACGATGGCCAGCTCGCGGGCGAGCATGCCGACCTGGTTGACCGAGATGCGCATGGCCACGGCCAGCCGGGCCTGCTCGCTGTTGACCTGCACGATCTGGCGCAGGCTGTCCTGCATTTGCGCCATGCGGTTGACGCCCAGGCCGGCGACGCCCACCAGCAGGGCCAGGACGACGCCGAAGGCCAGCGCCAGGCGGCTGCCGATCTTCAGGTTCTTGAGTAGGTTCATAGAGGCTCCAGCGGTGGGAACGGAATGGATGGGGTGTTCGAGGGACGGACGGGTGGCCGAGCGTGTAGCGGGCGGGCCTGGTGGTGGTCGTCGGGACGGCGGGTCGGCCGCAGCGGCCGCCTCTTTCATGGTGCGGGCCAGCAGGCCGTAGACCGCTGTCCAGGCGCTGCGCTGCTCGGCCGTGAACGCCGGGCCCAGGCCTTGCGCCAGCGTCCACAGCAGGGCTGCGCCCACAGTGTCGTACTGCGCCGGCTGCACGCCGTAGCCGGCATGGCGCCGGCCCAGCTGCTGCACCACCGGCTCCAGCTTGGGCAGGTCGGCCAGGCCGTTGACGGCCGCGCCGATCATCTGCATCAGCTTGCGCCCCTGCTGCACCCGGTCGCCCTTGAACAGGGGCGACAGATGGGGGTCGAGTTCAAACAGGCGCTGGTAGAACAGCGCGGCTGCCTGGTCGGCGATGGGCGCGACCTGGGCAAAGCTCTGTTGCACCAGGGCAATTTGTTTGGTGGTGGGCATGGTCATGCTGGCGGCCGGTGGCGGTGGGTGTTCAGACCCGCGCCACATGCTGCGCGGTGTTGACAGCGGCCAGGTCGCCGAGCGAATTGACATCGAAGATCAGGGCCACTTCGCCGTTGCCGAGGATCGACGAGCCCGACATGCCGCGCAGGCTGACGAACATGCGGCCCAGCGGCTTGATCACCGTCTGGTGCTGGCCCAGCAACTGGTCGACCAGCACACCAAAGCGCCGGCCGTTGGACCGGATCACGACGACGCTGGCGCGTTCGGGTGCCTCGGTGTCCAGTGCATACAGGGTGCGCAGGCAGACCACCGGCAAGAGCTGGCCACGCAGCTCGACCACGCTGCGGCCGCGGGCGTCGACATCGCAGCGGCCGACGCGGTCTTCGATGACCTCGACCACCGCGTCCAGCGGAAAGATGAATTTCGACGGTCCGACACCGACCAGGAAGCCGTCGATGATGGCCAGCGTCAGCGGCAGACGGATCTCGATGCGCGAGCCATGGCCGGGTTCGCTGGTCAGCGCCACGGTGCCACGCAGGGCTTCGATGTTGCGGCGCACCACGTCCATGCCCACACCCCGGCCCGACAGATTGGTCACCTTCTCGGCGGTGGAGAACCCGGCCTCGAAGATCAGCCGGTCGATGTCGGCGTCTGGCGGGCGCACGCCTTGTTCCACCAGGCCGCGTTCCCAGGCCCGGGCCAGCACCTTGTCGCGCTGGATGCCGCGGCCGTCATCGTCGATGCGGATCAGCACGCTGCCACTTTCATGGCAGGCGCTCAGCGTCAGCCGGCCCTGCGCCGGCTTGCCGCTGTCCTGGCGCTGCGCGGCAGTTTCCAGGCCATGGTCCAGCGCATTGCGCACCAGGTGCATCAGCGGGTCGGCGATGCGTTCGACCACCGACTTGTCCAGCTCGGTCTCGCCGCCGACGATGTCCAGCGCCACGTCCTTGCCCAGCTCGGCGGCGGTGTCGCGCACCACCCGCCGAAAGCGCGAGAAGGTTTCGCCGATGGGCACCATGCGCAGCTTCAGCGTGCCGTTGCGGATTTCCTCGATCAGCTGGCCGACCTGGGTGTTGGCCTCGATCAGGCCACGCTGCTTGGTCTGGCGCGCCAGCAGCTGGGCGCCGGCGCCGGCAATCACCAGTTCGCCCAGCAGGTTGATCACCGCGTCCAGCCGGTCGGCCTGCACGCGGATGAAGCGGTTGTCGTCGGTCGGCGCGGCGCCGCGCTGGCGGGCCTGGCGGTTCAGCGCGGCTTCCACCGCCTGCGGCCGCACATCGCCGATGGTCTGCAGGATGCTGCCCAGTGGCTGGGGCGCCTTGCCATCGTTGCGGGCCTGGGCCTGCACCTGCAGCGCGGCTTGCACTTCGCCCGGGGTCACCACGCCGACATCCACCAGCAGTTCACCCAGTTTCGGCTGGCCGGCAGGCGCCAATGCAGCGGCCACGGCAGGTGCTTGCGGTGCTTGCAGGCGCAGCTGGCAGTCGTCCCGCACAAAGCTGAAGGCGGCTTCGATGGCGGCGCGGTCGGCGTCGGTGTCCAGCGTGAAGTGCAGGTCCAGATGGCAGCACTCGGGGTCCAGTGCCTCCAGCGCGGGCACTGCATCGGTGTTGCAGACCACGTGCACCACCGTGCCCAGCCCGGCCACATAGCGCAGGATGGTCAGCGGGTCCATGCCGTTGCGGAAGGTGTCGGGGCCGAACACCGCGCCGATCTGCCAGCGGCTGGCCGACGTTGCGGCAATGCCGGTCTCGGCCGGTGCTGGCGCGCCGGGCGCGGCCTGGGCCGCGTCGCCTGCCGCCGGGTGCCCGGCCGCCTGCAGTTGCCGCACCAGGTCGTCACGGGTGTCCTGGCCGGCCGGGTCGTCGGACTGCGGCGTCTGGGCCGCGTCCACCAGGGCCCGGATCTGGTCGTTGCACTGCAGCAGCAGGGTGCTGAGCGCGGGCGTCAGCTGCAGCTGGCCGGCGCGCATCTGGTCGAGCAGGGTCTCGACATGGTGGGTGAAGGCCACCACCGCATCCAGGCCGAAGATGCCGGCCGAGCCCTTGACGGTGTGGGCGCAGCGGAACAGCGCATCCAGCAGGTCGCGGTCATCGGGCGCGTCTTCCAGTTGCAACATCAGTTGCTCGATCGACTCGATCTGCTCGCGCGCCTCGCTCAGGAAGGCGGGCAGGGCGTCGGCAACGAATTGCAGGTCCATGTCGGTCGGCTTCATGCCTGCAGCTCCGCTGTGGTGTCGACCAGCAGGCAGCCCGCCAGGCCCAGGTCCTGGCAGGCCGCCAACACCGGGCTGCTGGCGCGCAGCAGTTGCAGTTGCCGCTGCTGGCGCGCCAGGCTGTGGGCCAGTGCCACCAGCAGCTGCGCGCCGGCGGCGTCGATCTCGTCGCAGCCGCTGGCGTCGACCGGGTACAGCGGGTCGCCGCTGCCGGCCAGGCCGGCCGGGTCCGCCAGGCGGTTGAGCCAGGCGGTGCGTGTCTCGGCGGCGGTGTAGATGGTCAACTCGGCCGGCAGGCGCAGCATCGCACCCCGGTTGGCGTCGGCGACAGGGGTCGCTTGGGCTGCAGCAGTCATGCGTGCTTTCGGTGCTGCCGGGTCAAGGCAGGATCAGCTTGGACACCGCGTCCAGCAATTGCGGTGGGTTGAACGGCTTGGTGATCCAGGCCTTGGCGCCGGCGCTGCGGCCTTGTTCCTTCTTGCCGTCTGCGCCTTCGGTGGTGAGCATGATCACGGGCGTGAAACGGTGGCGCGGATGCTTCTTGACCTCGGTGACGAAGGTGATGCCGTCCATGTTGGGCATGTTCACGTCACTGACGATCAGGTTCACCTTGCCGGCCTTGTCGAGCTGGACCAGGCCGTCCTTGCCGTCGCTTGCCTCCAGCACGTCGTAGCCGGCGCGCACCAGCGCAATCTTCACCACGGTGCGCAGTGAACTGGAGTCGTCGACGATCAGAATGGTTTTGGGCATGGCGGTGGGTGTTCAGAAGAAGGTGGTCTCGGTGCTGCTGGCGGCGGCCGGCGCCGCTGTGCCGGCGCTGCCTTGCACCAGATTGCGTTGCTCGGCGGTGGTGTAGCCGGCGCTCAGCAGGGCGGCCCATTCGGCGGCGTCGGGCACACGGCCCTCGGCCAGGGCGGCCTGCAGCCTGCCCATGGCGTCGGCGATCGAGCCGTTCACCTGGTCCAGGATCTGGTGCACCCGGTCCTGGAACTGGAAGGCCAGCATCAGCTGCTGCACCTGGGCCTTGACCACTTCGCCGCGCTGGCGCAGCTCGACCGCGCGGTCGTGCAACTGGGCGACGGCGCCATCCACATCGGCCACCACCGCACGGATGGTCTGCTCCGATGCCGCCACGGCGCTGCTGCCGCGCACCGCCTGTTCATCGGCCTGGGTCAGCGCGGTCTGCATCTGGGCGCTGAAGTGCTGCACCTGGCTGCTGATGCGCTGGCCGGTCTCGCCGGATTCGTTCGACAGCCGCCGCACCTCGCTGGCCACCACGGCAAAACCGCGGCCGGATTCACCGGCGCGCGCTGCCTCGATGGCGGCGTTGATCGACAGCAGATTGGTCTGCCGCGCCAGCTTGCCCACGTCCTCGGCCATGTCGCCCAGGCTGCCCGAGGCGTTGGACAAGGCCCGCACCGAGCCCAGCACCGCGTCGCGGGATTGCACAAAGCCGTCCAGCGTCTGCAGCAGGCCCAGCAGCCGGGTCTCGCACAGCGTCAGCATGTTGGTGCGGGCGGTGATGTCGTCGCTGTTGCCGGCCTGCTCGGGTTGCAGCACCAGGTGGTCCAGCTCCGACAGGATCTGGTTGAAGCCGTCCAGCAATTGCGCCGTGGCCGCATGCATCTGCTGCTGGGCCATGCCGACATGGGCGGTCCAGTGCTGGGCGGCCTCATTCAGGCGCAAGCTCACCGTGCCCAGGGCCTGGGCGTCCAGCGGCGCCTCGGTGGCGGATCGGCGCCAGCGCTGCCACCAGCCATTGCGCACCAGGTGGGTGTCGGCAGCGTGCGACGCATCGGGCAGGGTGGTCGTCTTGGTGGTGTGCATGGTTGTTCAGCAGGGGGTCATGGACTGCGCAGTCCGATGCCATCACTATCGGACTGTCACCCTGCCAACATGAGGGGAAAAGACCGGCTGCGGTCTGACAAATGGCGCCGCTGTATGCGGCTCCTGACAAGGCCTGTCAGGCAATCTCTCGTATTGCGGGTCAGGAGATCACCGCATGGCCGCTGCCAGTTCTGCTGGGTCCAGGCACACTGGCCTTGCCAGCCGCAGCGGCTGGCACGCGTCAAGACCGATGCAAAGCCGAGGCAAACCCCGGCCTGCAGCCGCCTTGAACCCTTGCGGCGACCTGCCGAACACGCTGCGCCCGCAGAACATGCCGCAGATCACGCCGCAGAACACGCCCACCACCACCACCCCAACACCAGCCCAGTGCCCATGACGACCACCTTGTTCACCCCCTTGCCACTTGGCGCCCTCTGCCTGCAACACCGCGTGGTGATGGCCCCGCTCACCCGCATGCGCGCGGGCGACGGCCATGTGCCGACGGCGCTGAATGCGCAGTACTACGCCCAGCGCGCCACGCCCGGCGGCCTGCTGATCGCCGAGGCCACGCCGGTGTCGTGGCAGGGGCATGGCCACCCGCGTGTGCCGGGCATCCACACCGCCGCCCAGGTGGCCGGCTGGCGTGCCGTGACCGACGCGGTGCACGCCCAGGGCGGTGTCATCTACCTGCAGCTGTGGCACACCGGCCGGGTGTCGCACAGCAGCCACCAGCCCGACGGCGGTGCGCCGGTGGGGCCGTCGGCCATCGCCGCCCAGGGCGGCATGGCGATGGACCGCGACGGCCGCGCCGTGCCGTATGAAGTGCCGCGTGCGTTACGCGCCGACGAACTGCCCGGCCTGGTCGACAGCTTCCGCCAGGCCGCAGCGAACGCCATCGCGGCGGGCTTCGACGGCGTGGAGATCCACGGCGCCAACGGCTACTTGCTGGAGCAGTTTTTGCAATCGCGCAGCAACCAGCGCAGCGACGACTGGGGCGGCAGCATCACCAACCGCTGCCGCCTGCACCTGGACATTGCCCGCGCGGTGGCCGCCGAGGTGGGCGCGGACCGCACCGGCATCCGCCTGTCGCCCTGGGGCGTGGCCAATGACAGCGGCGAGGACGACCCGCTGCCGCTCTACACCCACCTGGTGACCGAGCTGGCCCGGCTCGACCTGGTCTATCTGCACCTGATCGAGCCACGTGCCAGCGGCACCGGCAAGGCCGACATCGTGCGCGACGGCCAGCCCTCGGTGGCGGCGCTGCTGCGCCCGCTGTGGCCGAATGTGCTGATCGACGCCGGTGGCTACGACCGTGCCGGCGCCCTGCAGGCGGTGGCCGACGGCCATGCCGATGCGGTGGCCTTTGGCCGCTTCTTCATCAGCAACCCGGACCTGCCCGAGCGCATCCGCCGCGACGCGCCGTTCACGCCCTACCAGCGGCCGACCTTCTACACCCCCGGCCCTGCGGGCTACACCGATTACCCGGCGCTGCCGGCAGACACGCTGCCGGGCTGACAGACCACCAGGTCGCCCACCGCCAGGTGGCCGCCCTGCAGCACCCGCGCGGTGATGCCGCCGTGGCCGCGCATGGCGTTGTAGCCGCCCGGGCCCAGCAGCGCTTCCATCTTGCTGCAGGGCTCGCAGGGGCCGGTCACTTCCAGCACCACATCGGCGCCCAGGTGCAGCCGCAGCGGCTGGTCCTTGAACAGGCTGCGCGCGGCCAGCAGGTTGAGCCCGGCCACCACCAGGTTGCGGCGCAGCAGGGCCGCATCCAGACCGCTGGCGGCCCAGTGCCCGCCGGCCAGCGCCGCCACCACCGGCAGGTGCTCGGCCTGGATCAGCGTGATCTGGCGCTTGCCGGTGCCAGGGCCGGCCTGGCGGTAGCTGCGGTCACCCACCAGGCCCTGGCCGGCATGCGCCTGGGCCTGCTGCACCGCCTGCGCGGCCTGGCCACGGCCAGGCCGCAGATACGACGGCCTGCAGCCGGCCGGGCTGGGCAAAGCGGCGGGTGAGGGCGCGCAGGTCTGCTGTGTCGGCCATGGGTGTTTTCCTGGGGTGGGGGCTGCAGGCAAGCCCAAGCGCTGTGCATGCAGCGGCGGGGCGGCCGAGCATACTCGTGCGCTGCCTCCTGTGCGCCGCGCGCCGTGCGCCCACGCCCATTCCCATGCACCCGCCTGCCAAGCATTCCCCCATTCCCCGCCACGCCCTGGTGCTGCTGGCCATCATCACCCTGGTGTGGGGCACCAACTGGTCGCTGTTTCCGGTGGTGGTGCGCGAGGTGTCGGTGTGGACCTTCCGCGCGGTGGGCGTGTGCATCGCCGGCCTCACGCTGCTGGGGGTGGCGCGCCTGCGTGGGCTGTCGCTGGTGATCCCGCGCCGCCACTGGCCGACGGTGGGCCTGGCCACGGCCTGTTACCTGCTGTTGTGGAACATCGCCAGCACCTATGCGGCGGTGATGATCCCGTCGGGCCAGGCGGCGGTGCTGGGTTTCACCATGCCGCTGTGGGCGGCGCTGATCAGCTGGGCGGTGCTGGGTGAAACGCCTGGGCCGGCGCCTGCTGCTGGCGCTGGCGCTGGGTGCAGCGGCAGTGTTTCTGCTGGCCTGGCGCAGCCTGGGCGTGTATGCCCAGGCGCCACTGGGCGTGGCGCTGGGCCTGCTGGCGGGCATCGGCTGGGCGGTGGGCACGCTGATCTTGAAGCGCGGCAATGTGGGGGTGCATCCGCTGGTGCTGTCGGGCTGGCAGCTGCTGGTCACGGCCGTGCCCACGGCGGTGGGCGCGGTGCTGCTGGCGCCGCCCGGGGCCTGGGTGCTGCCGTCGGCCGGCACCATGGCGCTGATCCTCTACATCGCCCTGGTGCCCATGGCCATCGGCAACGCCGCCTGGTTTGCGGTGGTGGGCCTGCTGCCCGCCAGCGTGGCCGGGCTGTCGGCCATCCTGGTGCCGGTGGTCGCCATGGTGGTGGGCGCCCTGGTGCACGGCGAGCCGCTGGGCCTGGCCCAATGGGCCGCCATGCTGTGCTGCGCCGCCGCGCTGCGGCTGGCACTGGCGCCGCCACCACCGCCGCCGCCGCCACCACCACCAGCACCACCACCACCACCGCCCACCCGGGTCTAGCCAACGGGGCTTGATTGCGCGCCGCAGCCCGCTTGCTGGGCTTGCCCGCGCAGGCCACCGATCTGGCCTGCGCGCCTAGCACAAACCGCGTCGATCCGGCGCCCGGCAGCGATCAGCCGCCTCTGTTAGCGTGGCGACCGAATTCAAAAAGAGGAGAAGGCCAGTGACCGCATTGCGCAATCGCCTGCGTGCCTTGCCGCTGGCACGCCTGGCGGGCATCCGCCGTGGCATCGAAAAAGAAAGCCTGCGCGCGCTGCCCGGCGGCGGCCTGGCGCTGACGCCGCACCCGGCGGCGCTGGGCTCGGCGCTGACCCACCCGCACATCACCACCGACTACAGCGAGAGCCAGCTCGAGCTGATCACCGGCGTGCACGCCAGCGTGGACGCCGCCCTGGCCGAGCTGACCGAGATCCACCAGGCCACCTACCGCGCCATGGGCACCGGGCCCGGTGACGAGCAGCTGTGGGTGGGCAGCATGCCCTGCGGCCTGCCCACCGACGAGACCATTCCGCTGGGCCGCTACGGCAGTCAGCAATGTGGGCCGCGCCAAGAGCGTCTACCGCATGGGCCTGGGCCACCGCTATGGCCGGCGCATGCAGACCATCTGCGGCATCCACTACAACTGGTCGCTGCCGGGGCTGGACAACGACCAGCACTTTGCGCTGATCCGCAATTTCCGCCGCCATGCCTTTGTGCTGCTGTACCTGTTTGGTGCCTCGCCCGGCGGTGTGCGGCAGCTTTGTGGCCGGGCGCGAGCACGAGCCTGCAGCCCATGCCCGGCGTGCACAGCGGCAACGGCACCCTGCACATGCCCTACGGCACCACGCTGCGCATGGGCCGGCTGGGCTACCAGAGCGAGGCCCAGGCCTCGCTGAACGTCAGCTGCAACAGCCTGGAGAGCTACGCCAACTCGCTGCACGAGGCGCTGACCAGGCCCTACCCGGCCTATGAGGCCGTGGGCGTGCGCAACCCGGGTGGCGACTACAACCAGCTGGCCACCACGCTGCTGCAGATCGAGAACGAGTTCTACGGCCTGATCCGCCCCAAGCGGGTGATCTTCCCCGGCGAGCGGCCGCTGCATGCGCTGCGCGAGCGCGGCGTGGAATACATCGAAGTGCGCTGCATGGACCTCGACCCGTTCGAGCCGGTGGGCATCGCCACGCCGACCATGCGCTTCATCGACGTGTTCCTGCTGCACTGCCTGCTGGCCGACAGCCCGCCCGACACGCCCGCCGAGGTGGCCGCGCTGGGCCGCAACCAGCACCGGGTGGCCGCGCGCGGGCGCGAACCCGGCCTGCTGCTGGAGCAGGGCGAGCACACCATCACCCTGACCGACTGGGCGCGCGAGCTGCTGGACGAATGCGTGCCCATCGCCGAGGCGCTGGACGCCGCCCAGGGCGGCGAGGCCAACGCCGCCGCGCTGGCCGCGGCCCGCGCCCTGCTGGACACACCCGAGCAACTGCCGTCGGCGCGGGTGCTGCAGGCCATGACCGCAGGGCTTCGACGGCAGCTATGTGCAGCTTCATCCGCGCCCAGTCGGCGGCCACCCGCCAGCATCTGCTGGCCTTGCCCTGGACGGATGCCCAGGCGGCGCGCTATGCCGCGCTGGCGGCCGAATCGGTGGCGGCGCAGCAGCACATCGAGGCGGCCGACACCATGCCCTTCGAGCAATACCGCCAAGCCTATTTGTCGCCCGACCGCCTGCAGCCGCGCAAGGTGATGGTGGCCTGAGGCACGACCGGCATGGCACACCGCATCTTTGTCTTCGGCACCCTGCAGGACGGGCACCGCAACTTCCACGTCAACCGCGGCACCCGGGTGGGCGACCACTGGGTGACGGCGCAGCCGCATCCCCTGTACGTGATCGGCCGCTACCGCCTGCCCTGGCTGTTGAACCGCCCGGGCCAGGGCCTGCTGGTGATCGGCCAGCTGTATGCGGTCGACGATGCTGCGTTGGCCGACATGGACCGGCTGGAACGGCTGGATGACCCACTGTGGTACGAGCGCCGCCAGATTGCCGTGCGCCCGCACCTGGGCCCCGCCGACGCGGCGGCCGAGTCGGTGTGGGTCTATTTCGGCAGTGAAGCCGGCTTTGCCGACCAGACGGTGCATGCCGGGCCGATCGACCAATACACCCTGAGCGTGGCCGCCCAGCATCCCCTGCGCATGCCTTGAGTGGGCGGCTTGGGGCTCTGAGCTGCCGCTGGGGTGTTGTTGTTTGACGCCTTGCCCGGGCGTCGCCGGTGCGATGCAGCCCGCCGGGTCCCGCCCCGGCTGGCGGGTACCTTTCTTGTCCGGCGACAAGAAAGGCACCAAAGAAACGCCTGCCAAACTGGGCGTACACCACCGAGCGCTTGCAACGGACCGGGCGCTGCGCCTCGCCTGTCCGGCTCGAACACCTTGCTATAGACGACCGCAGTCGCTTGGGCGCTGGTGAGGCTCAGCAGACCGCCATCTGAACAGCTTGCCGCATGCCATGCGTGCCTGGCCGGGGTCTGCGCGTCACAGCCCTGACCGGGGTGGCACGGCCGTGGAATGTGTCGCACTGCTTCCGGCTGACGCTGTTCGAGCCGGACAGGCGAGGCGCAGCGTCTGGGTCCAGACAAGCACTGGGTGTGGATCGCGCAGTTTGGAAAGCGCGTTTTGGGCCAGCCTTTTGGCGCGACAAAAGGCTGGTCGCCTGCCGGGGCGAGACCCGGCGCGCTGCACCGCACCGGCGAAGCCTTCGGAAAACCGCTTCAGAACTAGGGCAGCTCTGAGCCCGTAGTAGCCCCCTGGCCACCCAGACCTTTGGGTGACAGCCCAAACAGCCAGCAGCGCAGATGATCGGCGCCCCACAGCCCCAGGAGCGAGACATGGCCGGCACCCCAGCGCCAGACAAATCTGCCGATGCCATCGGCACCGGGGTGGTGCCCAACGCCGCCTGGCTGGCGCTGGGCGCTGCCGAGGAGATCCTCGAACCCACGCTGCCCATCGTCGACCCGCACCACCACCTGTGGGACCACAAGCGCCACCGCTACCTGCTCGATGAGCTGCGCCAGGACATCGGCATCCCGAACGTCGGCATCCCCCATGGCAGCGGCCACCGCATCGTCGCCACCGTGTTTGTCGACTGCATGGCTTTCTACCGCGCCGACGGCCCGGCCGCGCTGCGCCCGGTCGGCGAGACCGAATTTGCCAACGGCGTGGCAGCGATGTGCGCCAGCGGCACCTACGGCGAGCTGCGCGCTTGCGCCGGCATCGTCGGCCATGCCGACCTGACGCTGGGCGCTGCCGCGCGCGATGTCCTGCTGGCCCACATCGCCGCGGGTGGCGGGCCGGCGGGGCGCTTCAAGGGCATCCGCCATGCGGGTGGCTGGGATGCCAGCCCGCTGATCCACAACAGCCACACCAGGCCGCCGCCCGGCTTGTATGCCGACGCCAGCTTCCGCCAGGGCTTTGCCCAGTTGGCGCCCCTGGGCCTGAGCTTCGAGGCCTGGCAGTACCACCCGCAGCTGCCCGAGGTGACGGCGCTGGCGCGCGCCTTCCCCGACACCGCCATCATCCTCAACCACCTGGGCGGGCCGCTGGGCGTGGGGCCGTATGCCGGCCGGCAGGAGGCCAGCTTTGCCCAGTGGCGCAGCCACCTGGCCGATCTGGCCAGCTGCCCCAATGTGACGGTGAAGCTGGGTGGCCTGGGCATGCGCATCGGCCTGTTCGACCACCATGCCCGGCCGCTGCCGCCCACATCGCAGCAAGTGGCCGACGCCTGGCGGCCCTGGGTGGACACCGCCATCACCCAGTTTGGCGCGCAGCGCTGCATGTTCGAAAGCAACTTCCCGGTCGACAAGGGCAGCGCCAGTTATGCCGTGCTGTGGAATGCCTTCAAGCGCATCGCCGCCGGCGCCAGTGCCGACGAGAAGGCCGCGCTGTTTGATGGCACGGCCCGCCGCGTCTACCGTCTTTGACCGCTTGTTTGACCTGTTTTTGATCCTCCACCCCACCGAAAGCACCCCATGAGCCAGCCCATCCCCACCACCGCCCTGCAACTGCGCTCTGAAGTGCGCGCCGACGGCAGCCTGCAAGTCCACCTGGAATCCGTGCCGGTGCCCGCGCCTGGCCCGGACGAGGTGCTGATCCAGATCCAGGCCACGCCGATCAACCCGTCGGACATCGGCCTGCTGTTTGGCGCCGCCCAGCTGGCCAGCGTGGCCGTGGCCGGCACGCCCGACCGCCCGGTGGTCACCGCGCCCATCCCCGAGCGCGCCATGCCGGCCATGGCCGGGCGCCTGGGCCAGAGCCTGCCGGTGGGCAACGAAGGTGCCGGCCTGGTGGTGGCCGCCGGTGCGTCGCCTGCCGCGCAGGCCTTGCTGGGCAAGACGGTGGCGGTGATCGGCGGCGCGATGTACGCCCAGTACCGTGCCATGCCCGCCAGCCAGTGCCTGGTGCTGCCGGCCGATGCCACGCGCGGCCGACGGCGCGTCCTGCTTCGTCAACCCGCTCACCGCGCTGGGCATGGTCGAGACCATGAAGCGCGAAGGCCACACCGCCCTGGTGCACACCGCCGCCGCCAGCAACCTGGGCCAGATGCTCAACAAGATCTGCCAGAAGGACGGCATCGCCCTGGTCAACATCGTGCGCAAGCCCGAGCAGGCAGCGCTGCTGCGCGGCATCGGCGCGCAGTACGTCTGCGACAGCAGCGCGCCCAGCTTCATGGCCGACCTGACCGACGCGCTGGCCGCCACCGGCGCCACCATCGCCTTCGACGCCACCGGCGGCGGCACGCTGGCCGGGCAGATCCTGCAGTGCATGGAAGTGGCCATCAACCGCAACGCCAAGGAATACAGCCGCTACGGCTCGGCGGTGCACAAGCAGGTCTACTCCTACGGCATGCTCGACACCCGGCCCACCGAGATCGTGCGCAGCTTCGGCATGGCCTGGGGCATCGGCGGCTGGCTGCTGTTCCCCTTCCTGCAGAAGATCGGCCCGGCCGCGGCCCAGGCGCTGCGCGAGCGTGTGGCCGCCGAGCTCAAGACCACCTTCGCCAGCCACTACGCCCGCACCGTGTCGCTGGCCGGCGCGCTGCAGGCCGAGACCATCGCCTTCTACACCGCGCGCAACACCGGCGCCAAGGTGCTGATCGACCCGTCGCTGTAAGCGCCCCAAGCAGCCCTGAAGGCAAGCCACAGCGCGGCTGTGCACCAGCAGGCGCGGCGAAGCCGGCCACGCCGGGCCGCCGGGGCCGCCCCCTGGAGGGGCAGCGCCGCAGGCGCTACGGGGGTGGGCGGCTGATCACGCTGTGGATCTGGCCGTACATGCGCAGCTGGTCGTCCAGCGCGCGCAGGCGCTCGGCCATGTGCTGGGCCAGCACCACCATCAGCCGGGCGGCCACCCGGGGGTGCTCGTCGATCAGCCGCTCCAGCCCGCGCCGGGCCAGGCCGGCGGCCTGCACCGCGCTGACGGCGGTGCAGGTGGCCGAGCGTGGCGCGCCGTCGAGCAGGGCCATCTCGCCCAGCACCGAGCCCGGCGCCCAGCACCGCGATCGGCACTTCCAGCCCCGGCAGGCTGGCTGCCGGTGTCCACCGACACCTCGCCGTCCAGCACCAGCAGCAGGTGGCTGACGGCCTGGCGTGTCGCCGGCGCGGAACAGCACCTCGCCGGCGGCTGTAGCTGCACCTCGCGCAGGTAGGCCACCACGGTAGCGGCGTCCTGCGCGTCCAGCTGCACGAAGGCGCGGAGGCGCTGCAGCAGCTCGGCCGCACGCGCGGCCAGGCGCGGGTTGTCGGTGATGGCGCGGGTGCGCGCTGTGGTGGTGGGCAGTGCACCGGTTTGGACGGGGTTGAACATCATGCTGCCCAGTGTGCCGCCAGGGCCGAGCGGGCACAAGCGCCCGCAAAGTCGGCCGAACCGGCTTGCTGCAGCGAGCCAGTGGGGCCCGTGGACGCTACAGGCTTTGCAGCAGCTTTTGCGCTTCGGCGTGGCTGCGGAACTTGTCGCCCAGCTCCACCACGGTCTGCAATTCCTTGCGGGCCTGCGCCTTGTTGCCGTCCAGGATGTGCAGCCGCGCCAGGTTCAGGCGGTAGCTGCCCTGCTGCGGTTGCAGTGCCACCGCCTTGCCCTGCCACTGCAGGGCTTTTGCGATCTGGCGGTCGCGTCCCAGCAGTTCAGCCAGGGTGTCGATGAACTCCGGGCGGTTGGGCGCCAGGGCCACGGCTTTTTCGGCTTGGGCAATGGCGTCGGGTCGCCGCAGCCGGCCACTCACCCAGGCCAGGTTGTTGAAGGCCGTGGCATTGGACGGCTGCAGCACGGTCACGGCGGTGTAGAGCTGCTCGGCCGCAGCGAGCTCGCCTTGTGCCGCGTGGATGTCGCCCAAGTACAGCCTGAAAGTCGCATCCCGCGGATGGGCCTTCAGCCACTCGGCGGCAAAGCGTTCGCGGGCAGCCGATTTGCCCGCTGCGCCCAGCGCGGTGTAGGCCCGCCGTGCCAGTTCAGTCGATGGCGTCTGGCGCAGACCACGTTCATAGACAGCAAATGCTGCCTCCCATTGTTTGCGGCTGGCGGCAACCTCAGCCTCCATCAGATAGCCGATGTCTTGCTTGGGGCGCTGGGTTTGCACGTCGCGCGCCAGCGCCGTGGCGCGGTCGGTGTCGCCAGCTTGCAGCGCCAAGGTGGCAAGTGCGCGCTGTGCCTCCAGCAGATCGGGCTGCAGTGCCAGGGCCTTGCGCAGGCTGGTGGTGGCTGCGGTGTTGTTCTTACCCTGCAGTTGCACCATGGCCAACCGCATCAGTGGCAGGGGCGACTGCGGCTGCAGTGTGGCCAGCTTGTTGAAGCTGGCCATGGCCTGGTTCAAGTCGCCACTGCCCTGCTGGGCGCGGCCCAAGGCATCCAGCAAGGCCGCGCTGGCGGGCAAGGCGGCCACGGCGTCGTTGCCCGCAGCCACTGCTGCCGCGTGGTCACCGTTGCGCAAATGCAGTTCCACCAGCGCCAGGCGCGGTGCATCGGCTTGCGGTGCTGCCGCTAGTGCGCGCTGCAGCAGCGCCACCACTGCATCCTTGCTGCCACCAGTGGCAGCACGCAGGTTGGCCAGCGCCAGCAAGGCCTGCGCATCGTTGCTGTCTTTGGCGAGCAGGGCCTCGAAGCGTTGGCCTGCCGCCTGCGGCTGGCCATCAGCCAGGTCGACAGCGGCCAGGCCATCGACTGCCGGAAAGTAGCCGGGCGCAAGGACAAGCGCACGTTCGAAGCTTTGCCGTGCCCCGGCACGGTCGCCACGGGCCAGCAGCGCGCGGCCGCGCAAGTTGGCGGCCAACGGCTGCCCGGGTTGCTTGCGCTCCAGCGCAGCGATGGCTGCCAGCGCCTGGTCAAACTCCTGCTTGACGATGTGGGCGCCGATCAAGGCCATGTCGGCGGTGGTGTCGGGGTTGGAGGCGGCCACTCGCCGCAGTTCAGCCAGTGCCTGGTCACCGCCGCCGCTGCCCAACTGCGCCAGCAACAGCGCAGTGCGGGCACGGGGGTTGTCTGGTGCTGCCTGCGCAGCGCGTGCATACAAGGCCTCGGCACGCTTGGCATCGCCAGTCTGGCGCATGGCTTCAGCCGCCAGCGTCAGCACGGCGGCGTCGGGTGCGGCCATGCCCAGCAGCGGCTGCAGGGTTGCCAGTGCCTTGGGTGCCTGGTTCATGCGCAAGAGCGCACTGGCCAACAGGCGCCGCGCCAGTGCCGACTGCGGTGCCAGCTCCAGCGCTCGGGTCAGCAGCGGCTCGGCTGCCAGCGGCGCCTGAAGCGCCAATTCAGCATCCGCGGCCAGCAGCAGGGCCGGCAGGTCATTCGGCGTTTGCACCAGCACCGGCCGCAACTGGGCCTGCACCTGCTTGAAGTCCTGGCGGTCAAAGGCAATCAGCGCAACCAGAAAGCGCACCCGCGCATCGTCTGGTGCCAGTTTCTTGACCTTGGCCAAGGCAGCGTCGGCGTCGTCAACACGTCCATCACGCAACAACAAGCCCACCACCTTGGCCTGTGCGGACAGGTCATCCGGGCGCAGGCTGGCGGCTTGCTGGTAGGCGGCCAGCACCGCCGCAGACGCGCCGGGTGTTGCCGACAGGAGCTCGGCCTTGAGTATCCAGGCGTCGGCGTTGGCGGCTTGCTGCAGCAGCAGCGCCTCGACGCCGGCCAGCGCTGCAGCCGTGTCGCCGCGCACCGCCTGGGTACGGGCGCGCAGCAACAGCGCACGCGGGTCGGCGGGGTCGGCCGCCAGTGCGGCGGCGAGTGCGCTTTCTGCGGCCTGGGTGTCACCCAGTAGAAAGTAGGCGGTGGCCAGGGACGTGCTGATGCTGGCGCCTGGCGCAGTTTGCCGGGGCTGCGCGGCGGCAAACAGCGTGACCACGCGCTGGTATTTGCGTTGTGCCAGCAGGCTTTGTGCCAGCAGCGGATCGATCAGGTCAGGCGCATGCCCACCTTCCAGTGCCCGTAGCAACTCGGCTTCGGCGCCCGCTGGGTCGCCCGTTCGCAGCAAACCCAGGCCGAGCAGATAGCGCGCTTGCGCCAGGCTGGGGTCTTGCTGCAGCGCTGCCTTGGCCTGGATCACAACATCCGGATAAGCCTGTGCAGCTGCCTGGCGACTTGCCGACTCGACCAGCGCCTGGGGGTCCGCTTGCCCGCAGCCAGACAGCCAGGCCACGCTTGCCAGCGCGGCGGCTGCGGCAATCTGAGCACGCCAGTTCATTTCGCCCCGGCGCTGGTGCGCCGGCCGGCTTCGCCCAGCAGTGCTTGCACCCAATCGTCGAGTTCACGCGGCCCCTGGCCGGTATAACGCACACACTGTTCAAACGCCGGCAATTTGAAGCACACCGCCGTGCTGCCGCTGTCCAGCTTCAAGCTTTGTTGCAAGGCCACGGTGCCGTCGTCCTTCAAAAATACCGAGGCAGGCGCGCGCCAGTCGGTGGGCAGTTCAAAAAAGCGGGCGCGGTACAGGCCCTGGATCCAGCCGATGCGCTGGGCGTCGGTCGGTGTGAAGTTGGTTTGTTTGTCGCCACGGCGCAGGGTGGCGTCACCCTGGCCGGCCAGGTCCAGCCTGCTGGCCGGCAGGCCGTGGCCAAACTGGCGCTCAATGCGGATGCTGGCGTCGGCCAGCCGGTAGCCTGCAGGCGGCGTGCTGGTCATGGCGGCCCTTGGTTCAGCAGCTGCGCAAGGCAGGCTTGCAGCCAGCAGGCCGGCACATGCCGCCCACGCACCTAGGTTTGAAAACAGTTGCTGGCATGGACGGTGCATCGCGTGGATTCTTGCAAAAAAGAAAACGGCGGGGCGCCGACACCGGCGCCCCGCCGTCGGGACAAACGCTCAGGCCTTGCGGCGGCGCACCACACCAGCGGCCAGCAAGCCGGCCAGCACCAGGGCGATCGAGCCAGGCTCGGGCACATTGCCGCCGCCTTGCGTCACGCGGGTGTAGCCGATGGTGGCCAGCATGCTGACCTCGTTGGCGTTGTACACGCGGCTCTCTTGCGGTCCGGTGTCGCGGTCGTACTTCATCATGGCGCCGATGTTCTGGCCCCGCTCCTCGATGTGGCTCACACTGCTGCCGTCCTCGTACGGGTTTGGCGTGTACATCTTCACGTTGTCACCATCCGCCGTTTCGAAGCAGACCAAACTTGTGGCGGCAGCATCGTAGACGGCCTTGTTGATCAGTCCCGTGCCCGCATCCACCAGCGAATTGCCAGAGCAGTTGTTGAGGAACTGGTCGAACCTGGCCCAGGTGCCAGCTACGCCGTTGCCGCCGTCTGCGACTGCACGGCCGGCGCCGAACAGACTGTCGCCAGCTTGGCTGATGACACTGGCAAAGCCCAAGGCGTGCGTGAACTCGTGGAACAGCGTCGCATACAGGTCAAAAAGCCCACCACCGCCAATCGGCCCAGCAACCGCCGGCACGTCCGGGTCGAGTTGCCAGCCAGCGCCCCAGTTGATGTCGACAAAGCCGTCGGCGTCCGTGCCGTTGAGGTCGGTGGCGCCGCCGCTCTGGAGCTTGGTGCGCACGACTTCGCCATTGCCAAAACCTGCGACGTTGGTGAATTCGCTGCCCGCCGACGCCAAGGTGCCACCCACAGCGGGGTCGATCGCCACATCCTTGCTGGTGGCTGCCATGACGATGTTTGCGCTGTTAGTGAAGAAGCTGCCAAACATGGCCGAGAACAAGGAGCCACCGGTCTCTAGCGCAGTTTTGCGTGCTGACCCACTGGCGCTGTCATTGAAAGCATCAAGTGGGTCGGTCGAATATTGGAACGTGAAGCTCAGCGCGGCATTGGCGCTGGCACCGAGTGCCAGGCCGGCGGCCAGCAGACTGGCTTGCACCAGCTTGCGCAGGCGCAAGGGCGCCGGCGATGTTGCAGATTTGAGGTGGGTTTTTGACTTCATACAGCGACCTTGGTCAAATATCAGGGGTTGGGAAACTTGTTGGAAGTCAAGACGACACACTGTGCCCGCTTGACTCCTCCTGCAAAGAGCAAACTTTGCGCCAGAGAATCCGATCCAGCGCCGCAAGCCTGACCCAGGCTTGCCCGGCGCGGTGAGCTGCTGCTGACAGATGCGGCAGCCCCTGAAATCCAAGTGGCTGATTTTAAAGGGAATAAGCCGGTTGCAGAGGGCGGGCGATGTGGTCTGCAACTGCTGGTGCAACACCATGCAAAGTATCCGGCTTGGTATGTCACGGGGGCACTGGTTGGGTATTCAGACAGGCGTGGTGCATCGCTCTGTCAAAAAATCCGACGCGTGGTTTAGCAGGGCCAGCCGGCATGATTGAAGAAAATGAAAAATTCGAATATGGCCGGGTTTGTGGTCGTCTCGAGAAACCGCAAAGTAACTTGGCAGCAACGCCAGAACACCACCGTGTCATGTTGCAGGTCGTGCGCGGTTTGTTGCGCCAAGGCAAGCGGCCAGACCCAGCGGCGCGCTGTTCTGGGCGTCGCCAGCGGCCCGTTTCAGACCAGGTGCTGTGGCCGATGTCGCGGCGACCCGCCTGGCGCTGCAGGCCTGGGCCGATAACGCGCTGGCAACCCTCAAGTACCCGGCGGCGCCGTCGATACCCGCCTGATCGGCGGCCCTGTTGGCTGCAGGGGGTGGGTGACGATGTTGCAGTCCTGGATGTGGGGCGGCGCTGCAGTGGCCGCTGCGGTGCTGATGTTGGTGGCGGGTTGGTGGGCGAGTGCGCGCCACCACCAGCGCCAGATTGATTTCTTGCTGTTGCAGCTGAAAGTGACGCGGCAGACCGCCCAGGCCCACACCGACCAGGCGCGGCGCCAGATCGGCCAGTTGCAGGCCGAGCTGGCCACCCGGCCGCCGGCGGCCCAAGCCCAAACCCAAGCGCATCCGCATCCGCATGCCCAGATTCAGGAGGCACTCGCTGATGCACAGCGGCGCAGGATGGTCACGCCCGACCGCTTCGGGCGCGACGACGACGGTTTTCCGCACACGGCGGTGATCGGCCCGGGTTTCGCACCGACGCAGCTGCAAGGCTGAAACCCGGCGCCCGCAGGCCTGGCGCTCAGCCCGCCAGTTGCTGCGCCTGGGCCTGCAAAGCCTGGGTGGCACTGGCGTCATCGCACAGGTCCGCCAGCTCCAGCAGCAGCACCGCCAGTGCACGCTGGTCCAGGCGCTGCAGCGCGGCGCTGCGCACGGGGTCGCCTGTCGGCAGAAAGGACGCGGCGCCAAAGTCGCCCAGCAGCGCATGGCCTTGTGCGTCGGCCAGGATGTTGTGCGCATACAGGTCGCCGTGTGTCAGCCCCTGCCTGTGCAGGTGGGCCAGGGCCGACTGCATGGCGCTGGCGATGGCCTGTGCCGGGGCGGCACCCAGGCGCAGACCGGCGGCATAGACGTCGCGGCTGCAACTGGCCAGGCTGGGCGGCCCGGCCAGATTGCCGTGGCCCGGCGGGATGCGCTGCATCACCAGCCCCGGCATGCCTTGGGGGTGGCCGGCAAGCAAGCCGTGCACGCCCACCAGGTGTGGGTGCGCGCCCGCCGCCAGGCAGGCGGCCAGCTCGCTGCGCGGCAGGCCGTCGCTGGTGAGCACGCCCTTGAACAGCTTGACGGCCACAGCCTGCGCAGCCCGTGTGTCTGCTTGCCACAGCGCTGCGTGGACCACGCCCGATGCGCCTTCGCCCAGCATGCCCTGCAGTTGCAACGCGTCCCAGGGGACCGGCGCTGTGGCGGAACTGCGCTCGGCATGCTGCTCCTGCGCGGCACTGAAGGGGTTGCCGGCATGGGCCAGCCAGGCCAGGCGCGGCAAGGCCAGCAGCGCTGCAGGCAGCGCATCGGCTGCCGTTTCGAACTGGTTGGCCGCCAGCCGCAGCAGCTCCAGCCGCTGGCAGGCGCCGATGCTGGCCGGCAGCTGCCGCAGCCGGTTGCCGGCCAGCATCAGCTTCTGCAGCGGTGTGCAGTGGCCCAGTGCCTCGGGCAGCTGCACGATCTGGTTGTCGGTCAGGATCAGCCAGCGCAGCGTGGGCGGCAGGGCCTCGGCCGGCACGGTGTGGATGCGGTTGGCCTTGAAGCCCAGCATCTGCAGCGCCGGGCAGCGGCCCAGCACCGGTGGCAGCGTGGTGAAGTGGTTGTCGGAGCAAAACAGCACCCGCAGCCGGCGCAGGCCGGCCAGCGCAGCGGGCAGCTGCGTCAGGGCATTGCCGGACAGGTCGAGCACCTGCAGCGTGTCGGCCAGCCCGGCGATCTCGGGCGGGACGGCCGTGAGCCCGCAGCCGCGCAGGTCGATGTGGGTGGCGCCGGCCAGCGCGCCGGCGCGCAAGCGGTCCAGCGTGTCTTGCGGGCTGCCCGTGTGCGGGGCGCTGGCCGGCGGCAGGCTGCTCAACGGCTGGGCGGGCGGCGGCGCAGCAGCGTGCCCAGACCCAGCAAGCCGGCCGCCATCAGTGCAAAGCTGCCGGTCTCGGGCACCGCCGAGACTTGCACATTGTCGAACTGGTTGAAGTCGCCGGCCGGGTTCGTCCAGCGCACGCTGCGCAGGCCTGCTTTGGCGAAGACGACAGTCTGCAAGCCGGGCATGTCGTCGAGCGTCACCGCCATGCTGCTGCTGCTGCCGTCCACATGGTTGAAGCTGAATGCCAGGGTGTCGACAGCCCCGGTGTTGTAGACATCGGCCAGGTCGATGGCGTACAGGTCGAAGCTGCCGCCATCGACCCTGCGCATCTCAACCTGCATGCCGGGGCGGTTCAAGATGACTGTGGCGCGTTCAGGATCGGCCTGGAATCGCTCTGCACGGCCCCACACCGCCAGGCAATCGGCCGTGGCGTCGTCGCCAAGGCACGCGAAGCTGAATCCAGCCGCCGTCAGCGGGTGGACCGCTGTGTAGTAAGCGTCGTGCGCCAGCGCATTGAAATCGATGGTGTTGGCGTGGCCGCTGCCGGCGCCCAACATCAGCAGTGCGGTGCAGAGCAATTTGGTTGTTTTCATCGGCGCTACTTCAAAAAATTGACGGGGCAGGGCTGCCATTGACCAAGGCCATCCGGGCGCCGGGGGCCATGCCCAAGCACTGCGACTGTAGGAGATCTGCGGCCCTGCAAAGTCCTCTGCACCCGCAAGTACGGGGGCAACGATTGCACGACGCCATGCCCGCGCCGCACGGCGCCAAAGCCAGGCGTGGTTGCCCGCCACCGCGCTGGCCAGCCGGGAACCGGGCTGACGGCCCGCACCTGCAAACCGCGCCCTGTCTTGCGCCGACAGGTGCCCTTGTCCTACGGCGGCGGCGCTCTTGTATGGGCAACATCCGTCCCAGACCGCAAGGTTTGGCGCAGCTGCCAAGCCATGTGGATGCCATCACCCTCTCATGAAGGACAGAGACCATGCACATCAACACACGTATCTCCATCGCCGCCGCCGCCTTGATGCTGGCCAGCTTCTCCGCCCAGGCTGCCAGCCATAGCGGCATGCCCGCCGCCAAGAGCCCGGCCGCGTCAGGCGCCATCGCCGCCGGCGAAGGCCCGGCCAAGATCGCCGTGCCGCAGGCCGGCGTCACCACCCGCGCCGAAGTCAAGGCCGACGCCAAGCGCGCAGTGGAAGCCGGCACCGTCCGCAAGGGCGAAGGCTCGGCGCCGATCCGCAAGACCACCGACGGCAACACCACCCGCGCTGAAGTCAAGGCCGAGGCCGCTGCTGCCGTGAAGAGCGGCGAGATCGCCAAGGGCCCGAACGTGCCGGCCGCCGGTGGCGTCGCCAAGCCCTGAGCGACCTGCAAGACCTGCCAGGCCTGAAGGCCCCCGGCTTGCGCACCTGACGGTGTGCGAGGCGGGGGCCTTCACCGTTTTTAGCCAGACTGCTGGCCAGACTGTTCGCCAGACAACAAAGGTGCGCGCGCTGCGCAGCGCAGCCCGGCGCCGATCAGCTGCCAAGCCAGCTCAGCGACCCAACCAGCCACCAAACGGGCTGCCGAACATGGTGCCTTGGGAGACCAACGCGGCCAGTGTGCCCAAGGCCCGACCCACCGACCCCGGCGCCACCAGTGCCATGCAGGCCACGCCAGTCAGCGCACCGGCGATGTGGGCGCCGTGGTTCACCCGGCCGGTGCGGGCCCGGCTGGCCAGCACGCTGAACACCAGGTAGGCCAGTGCGAAGACCGGCGCCGGGATGGCGAAGGGCAGCGGCAGGATGTAGATCGACGCCTGCGGAAACACCACGATCGACGCAAACAGCACGGCCGAGATGGCGCCCGACGCGCCCAGGCTGGCATAGCCCGGCTCGCGCCGGTGCAGCCAGGCGGTGGTGCCGCTGCTGACCAGCAGGCCGGCGCCATACAGCAGCAGGAACAGCGGTGTGCCCAGCGCCCGCTCCAGCCCGAAGCCGAAGGCCCAGAAGGTGAAGGCGTTGAACAGCAGGTGCATCAGGTCGGCGTGGATGAAGCCGCTGCTGACCAGGGTGTGCCAGTCGCCGCGCCGGGCCAGGCCATGCGGCCGCAGCAGCTGGCTGTCGATCAAGGCCGGCCAGCGGAACAGGCCGAGCAGGCTGATCGCCAGCATGGCGAGCAGCAGCCCGGTGGTGGCCGGCGCGCCGGCGGTGATGCGCAAGAGGGGGTCCATGGGCAGACTCTAAGCGCCGCAGCCCAGCTGCCGGGACAGGCTGGCCGCTGCGCTGCAGTCAAGGCGGCTGCCGCCGCCGCCGGTGTGGATGTGCTGGCGCGCTGCGCCGCGAGCTCAGCCCTCAGCCCAGCAGGTCCGGCAGGCTGCGCAGCCGGTGCCCGGCGGCCAGCAGGCCGGCGCGCACCGCCGCCGCGGTGGCCACCGCATGGGCGTTGTCGCCATGCACGCAGACGCTGTGGAAGGTGGTGGGCAACAGCCGGCCGCTGGTGCTGACGATGCCGCCCTGGTCCAGCATGCGCAGCACATGGGCCAGGCAGTCGTCGCTGCTGGCCAGCACCGCGCCGGGCTGGCTGCGCGGCACCAGGTTGCCTGCGTCGGTGTAGGCGCGGTCGGCAAACACCTCGTCGGCCACCCGCAGGCCGGCGGCGCGGCCGGCCTGCGCCAGCTGCGACAGCGCCGGCGCCAGCAGGATCAGGCCGGCGTCCACCGCCCGCACCGCCTGGGCGATGGTGCTGGCCATGGCCGCGTCTTCACAGGCCATGTTGCTCATCGCGCCATGCGGCTTGACATGGCTGACCCGCGCGCCTTGGGCCTGCGCCGTGCCGATCAGCGCGCCGACCTGGTAGACCACCACCGCGTGCAGCTCGGCGGCCGACAGCTGCATCACCCGCCGGCCAAAGCCCTGCAGGTCGGGGAAGGACGGGTGGGCGCCGATGCTGACACCGGCGGCCTGCGCCAGCCGCACGGTCTGCGCCATCACCAGCGGGTCGCCGGCATGGAAGCCGCAGGCCACGTTGGCCGAGCCGACGATGCCCAGCAGCGCGGCGTCGTCGCCCATGCGGTAGGCGCCAAAACTCTCGCCGAGGTCGGCGTTCAGGTTGATGTCCATGGCAGTGCCAATCCAGGTTGCAGGGCAGCAGGTTCAGCCCCGTGGGGCCAGGGCGTCGATCATCGCGCTGATCAGGTTGCCGTTGTAGAGCGCGGCGGTGTCGATGCCGTCGACCAGCGTCAGCGCCTCCACCGCGTCCAGCAGGCGCTGGGTGTCGGCGGCATGGGCGCGCGCCAGGGCCTCGGCCTCGGCCACGCTGACCGGCGCAAAGCGCAGGCTGGCGCCCACCGCCGCACAGGCCAGGCGCGGCAGGTCGGCCGATGCCACGGTGGCGATCTTGGGGTAGCCACCCACCGTCTGGCCGTCGGCCAGCAGCACGATCGGCAGGCCGTTGCCGGGCACCTGGATCGACCCCGGCACCACCGCGTCGCTGACGATCTCGGCACCCTTGTCGGCCCGGTGCTGCAGCGCCGGGCCTTCCAGCCGCAGGCCCATGCGGTCGGCGTCGCGCGAGACGCGGTAGGTCGCGCTGAAGAACAGCGCCATGGCGGCGGCGTCGAAGTGGTCGTCCTGCGGGCCGGGCACCACGCGGATGGGCGCCTCCGGGTTGAAAGGCGGAGTGCGCAGCATCCATTCCGGCGGCGCTGCGCCCCCGGCATGGCTGGCACTGCCGGTGTTGCTGGCATCAGCGGCCGCCGCCGCCACCTGCAGCCGGTCACCGGCGGCCAGCGGGCGGCCGGCCACGCCGCCCAGCCGGGCCCGGGTGTAGGTGGCGGCGCTGCCCAGCACCGGCGCCACCGCCAGCCCGGCAGCCGCCACATAGCCCACCCGCCCGGCGCTGGGCTGGCCCACTTGCACACTGTCGCCGGGCTGCAGCGTCAGGCTGCGCCAGGACGGCAGCACGCTGCGCTGGCCGGCGCGCTGCAGCGTCAGCGTGAAGTGGCCGGCAAAGGCCAGGCGCACCGGCGCGTCCAGGGCCAGCAGGGTGGGGCCGGCCAGAAAAAACTCCAGCGCCGGGGCGGATTCGGCATTGCCTGCCAGGCGGTTGGCCAGGCGCAGCAAGCGGCTGTCCAGCGCGCCGGCCAGCGGCACGCCATAACGGCGCCAGCCGCTGCGGCCCAGGTCTTGCACCGTGCACAGGGCACCTGGCGCGGTGATTTCGATGCGGGCGCCCATCAGCAGCACCGGCTCATGCTGGCGGCAGCCTGAAGGCATCTGGCCGCAGCGCACCGGCGCGCAGCGCCGCGTCCAGCTCGGCATGGCGGCTGGCGGTCACCGCCTCGAACTGGATCTGGTCGCCAGGGGCCAGCAGCACCGGTGTGGCGGCTGCGGCATCGAACAGCGGCACCGGGCAGCGCCCCAGCAACTGCCAGCCGCCGGGGCTTTCCCAGGGGTAGATGGCCGTCAGCCCGGTGGTGATGGCCACCGACCCGGCCGGCACCCGCAGGCGCGGCTCGCGGCGGCGCGGCACGGCCAGCGCGTCGGGCAGGCTGCCCATGAACGGAAAGCCCGGCATGAAGCCCAGCATGTAGACCGTGAAGGTGGTGGCGGCATGCAGGCGCACCACCTCGTCGGCGCTGTGGCCGGTGGCCGCAGCCACCGCGTCCAGGTCGGCACCAAAGCCGCTGTCGTAGCACACCGGCAGGCGCCAGCGCCGCGGCTGCGGGGCCTGCTGCGCCTGGGCCTGGCCCAGCAGGGCGTGCAGCTGCGGGTCGAGCACGGCGCGGCTGGTGCGCAGCGGGTCGTACAGCACGGTCAGCGAGCGGAAGGTGGGCACGGTCTCGACCACGCCGGGCAGCTGCCCCTGTGCGCGGGCGGCGTCCAGGGCGTGCTCCAGCGCGGCCACGGCGGCCACCAGCGCGGGCGTGATGCGGGCGCCAAATTCAACCGTCACCGCGCCGTCGCCAGCGTCCAGCAGGCGCACGGCCGCTGTCATGGGCATTCCATCAGTCTGGGCAAGCACCACACCCCCTTTGCCAACACATGGACCGCCAGCCCTGCGGCACGGGGTGCCGGGCTGTCAGTCGTCGAAACCCCGGAACACCGCCGCCTCGTCCACCGACTTGCGCTGCGACACCACCGCATTGGCGGGGAAGCTGTCGTCGGGCCAGCCCATGGCGATGCAGGTCTGGATCACCTGGTCGTCGGGGATGCCGGCTTCGGCCCGCACCACCGGGCTCTGCATGATGCCCTGGCTGTTGATGACGCAGCCCAGGCCGCGTGACCAGGCGGCGTTGACGATGCAGTTGACCACGCCGCCGCAGTCGAACGGCGCGATGTCGCTGCCGTGGATCGACGCGGTCGTAGGTGATGACGATGGACACCGGCGCGTCGAACTGGCGGAAGCCGCGCAGCACCCAGTCGTCGCGCGCGGCCTTGTCGTCGCGGGCGATGCCCATGGCGGCAAACAGCTGCTTGGCCACGCCGATCTGGCGCTCGCGGTGGGCGCCGTCGTAGCCCGGGCCCATGCGGAACTCACGCGAATGCGGCACGCCGGCCAGGTTGCGTTCGACATTGCCGGCGCGGATGCGGTCGAGCACCGCACCGGCCACCACATAGAAGTTCCAGGGCTGGGTGTTCAGCGAGGTCGGCGCGCGCATGGCCAGCTCCAGGATCTCGCGGATCAGTGCCTTGGGCACCGGCTTCTTCAGGTAGCCGCGGATGCTGCGGCGGCCGGTGATGACCTTGTCGAATTCCATGCACGTCACTCCAGAATGATCACGTCGGCCGCAGCCGGTTCGGCATACAGCCGCTCGACCAGATCGGCGCGGCGGCTCAAGCCGGCCTTCTGGTTGATGTAGCCCTTGTCGGTCAGCTCGTTGCCGTCGATCGACGGCGGCTCGGTCAGCAGCAGTGCGCGGGCGATGCGCCGGCTGCTGGCGCCTTGGGTGCTGGCATTGTGGGCCGTCAGGCCGCGCCGCACCGCGTCCCGCACGGCAGGGTGGGCCACGATGGCATCGAAGCCGGCGTCGGGCTGGCCGATCAGCTGCCGGCAGGCCGCCAGGTTGGGCCAGGCCAGCAGGCCGACGCAGGGCCGGTCCTGGCCGGCCACCAGGGCGTCCAGCAGCACCGGCGAGCAGGCGGCGATGCAGTCGGTGCGCAGCTCGCCCACATGCACGAAGGTGCCGGTGGTGAGCTTGAACTCCTCGGTCACCCGGCCGGCGAAAATCAGGCCCTGCGCTGGGGTCGGCCGGGTCGGACAGCACGCCGGCATCGCCGATCTTGTAGAAGCCTTCTTCGTCGAAGGCGGCGGCGCGTCAGCTCGGGCTGGCGCATAGTAGGCCGGGAACACGTTGACGCCCTTGAGCCGCAGCTCGTACATGCCCGGCGTGGCGGTCGGCAGCATCTTCAGCTGCACGCCGGGGAAGGGCAGGCCGATCAGGCCGACACGCTCGGTCTCCCAGTAGGTGCCGGTGGAGGTGGGCGCGGTCTCGGTCGAGCCCCAGCCGGTGTAGAACACGATGCGGTGGCCGGTGTAGCGCACCGCCAGCGCCTGCATGCGGGCATACAGGTCGTCGGGCAGGCGGGCGCCGCCATAGGCCAGCAGGTTCAGCTTGCTGAAGAAGTGGCGCGCCAGCGCGTCGTCCTTCTCCAGCGCGGCGGCCAGCATGGCGTAGCCCGATGGCGCGCTGCTGTAGAGCGAGGGCGCGATCTCGCGCAGGTTGTTCAGCGTCTCTTCGTACTGGCCGGGCACCGGCCGGCCGTCGTCGATGTAGAGCGTGCCGCCTTCGCCGAGGATGCCGTGGAAGGTGGAGTTGCCGCCCATGGTGTGGTTCCACGGCATCCAGTCGAGCACCACCGTCGGGTCCGGCCCGGGCTGGCTGCGCACCTGGTTGCCCTGGGCCACGTTCGCACACATCATGCGTTGGGTGTTGACCACCGCCTTGGGCATGCCGGTGGAGCCGCTGGTGAACAGCAGCTTGCCGACGGTCTCGGGCGTGATCGCGTCGATCGAGGCCTGCACCGCTGGCGTGACCGGCGTGCGCGCCATGGCATCGAAAGCATGGCTGGTGATGCCCTCCGGCGCGCGGTCCACATGGATGAGGTGCAGCCCGTCGAGCTGCCCGCTGGCCTGCAGGGCGGCCAGCGCCTTGTGGAACAACACGCCGTCCTGCACCAGCACCACCGCCGGCTGCACCAGCTTGAACAGGTACTTCAGCTTGGCATGGTCCTGGCTGAGCAGTGAATAGCTGGGCGAGAACGGCGCCACCGGCAGCCGGGCCTGCATGGCGGCCTGGGTCATCAGCGCGTGTTCGAGCGAATTGCCCGACAGGATGGCCAGCGGCCGGCCGGCCGGCACGCTCAGGTCCAGCAGGGCCTGGGTCAGGCTGTCGATGCTGGCCTTGCCTTCGGCATAGCTGATGCGCCGCCACTGCCGGTCAGCGCCCTTGCGCTGGGCGATCCAGGTCACGTCGGGCCGCGCTGCGGCCCATTTGGCGACCAGCGCCGGGATGTGGGCCGCATAGGGCTGCAGCGGGATGCGCGACTGCAGCACCATGCTGCCATCGGGCCGGCGCTCGATCGCGATGTCGCGCGGCAGCCAGTTCATCTTTCGAAACGGCGGCTTGTCTCCGGCGGTGGCGGTGGCAGTGCTGGTGCTGTTGTGCATGGTCGTGCTCATTCGCCTTTGAAGTCGGGGGTGCGTTTTTCCAGGAAGGCGCGCATGCCCTCGGCCATGTCCTGTGTCTTGAACAGCGGCAGCAGCTGCAGGTAGACATGGTGCACATGGTCGGGGAAGGTCTCGTTCAGGCCCATGCGCATCATGCGTTTGCTGGCCTGCACCGCCAGCGGCGCATTGGCGGCGATCTCGCGCGCCATGCTGCGGGCGGCGTCCATCAGGTCGGCGTCGGGCACCACCAGATTGGTCAGGCCCCAGTCCAGGCTGTCGGCGGCGCTGAGGGTGCGGCCGGTGAAGATCAATTCAGCCGCCTTGGCCCAGCCGATCAAGCGCGGCAGGAACCAGGTGCCACCCGATTCAGGCACCACGCCGCGCTTGACGAAGGCCGCCGCCAGCTTGGCCGACTGCGCCATGATGCGGATGTCGCAGCCCAGGGCGGTGTCCATGCCGTAGCCGGCCGCGCCGCCGTTGATGGCGCAGATGGTGGGCTTGTCCATCGCCTGCAGCACCGTGGGCGGGGTGTTGCGCAGGTCCAGCGTGGTGCGGTTGCTGTTGTCGTTGGCGATGCCGCTGCTGCCGCCCACTTCACGCAGGTCCAGCCCGGCGCAGAAGGCGCGGCCGGTGCCGGTGAGGATGACGCAGCGCACGGCCTCGTCTGCATTGGCGCGCAGCAGCGCAGCGCTCAGGTCCTGGAGCATCGCCCGGCTGATGGTGTTCATGCGCTCGGGCGCGTTCAGCGTGATGGTGGCGATGTGGTCGCTGACCTCGTACAGCACTTCGGATGTGGACATGGTGGCGGGCTCGGTCACAGGCTGTAGATGCGGGCGGCGGTGTCGTGGAACAGCCGCTGCTGGTCGGCGGCGCTGTAGCGTGCGGCGATCTTCTTCATCGCGTTCCAGTACACGCCATAGGGCAGGGACCGGCGGTCGACCGGGAAGTTGCTTTCGAACATGCAGCGTGCGGGGCCGAAACAGGCGATGGTGTGGTGGTAGTAGCGGGCCTGCGCGTCGACCAGTTCGTCGCTGCTGGCGGGGCGGCTGCGCTGGTCCCAGCCAAAGCCGTTGTCGGGCATGGCCAGGCCACCCAGCTTGGCCACCACGTTGGGGCAAGCCGCGATGGCTTCGATGTCACGCTGCCATTGGCTGAAGATGGCCTCGCGCTGGCCGGCATACGGCCCCACGCCCAGCGGCGTGCCGAAGTGGTCCAGCACCATCGTCGTGCCCGGCACCGCGCGCGCCAGGTCGGCAAAGGCCGGGTTCTGGTGGTGGTAGTGCCAGGTGTCGAATGTCAGGCCACGTTCACCCAGCCGGGCCACGCCAGCGCGGAAGGCGGGGTCGGCATACAGGCCTTCGGCGCCGCGGCCGGGGATGCTCAACGCCTCGGGGTGCGGGTCGCGTGCGCCGGCATGGCGGATGCCGCGGAACAGGCCGTCACCCGCTGCCTGGTGCGCGTCCAGGGCAGCGTCGAGCAGCGGGCCGCCACGCAGGTCGGCATGGGCAACGATGCCGGCGATCACTGCACCGCCGCCGCCTTCTTCCGCCACTTCGCGGCTGGCGCGGGCGATGCGGGCGACGAACTCTGTCTCGCCCACCGGCTTCAGATGGTCGGGGCCGTCGGGCCGGGCAGCGGCGCGGCATTCGATGAACACCGTCTTGACGATGTGGTGGCCGCTGTTGGTGTCGCCCCACAGGTCGGCCAGCAGGTAGGCCGGCCGGCCCGCCGGCCAGGGCGCGCCTGGCGTGCCGGGCCCCCACAGATGGTGGTGGGGGTCGATGATGGGCCGCGCGGGGTCGATGGCGTCTTCGCGGGCCAGGTCCAGCCAGGCCTGGCTGCCGGGGGTGGTGCCGCTCATGCCTTCGCCCCGTCCAGCGCCTTGCCCAGCATGCGGGCGTCATCGTCGTACTTGGCATACGACGCCTTCAGCGTGGCGCTGTTCAAGACCATCTCGCCGACCAGCTGCCGGGTCTCGCCGTCCAGGATGCGGGTGCGCACCCACACCGATTCGGTGCGTGCGCTCTCGCTCAGCGCCACGATCTCGCGCTCCAGCAGGTAGGGGTGGTCGACAAACAGCGGGCCGGCCACCAGCTGGATCTCCTGGCCGGCAAACAGGCCCACCGCCGGGCCCTGGCCGCGGAAGCCGGCCAGGTCCATGCTGCTGCCCAGCAGCACGCTGATCATCTCCATCGGGATGATGGCCCGGCCCCAGGGCGCGCTGGCGCCGCCCTCAGGCGTGTACCAGGGGCTGGGTTCGGTGATCACCCGCAGCTTGTCGGCCAGGCTGAAGGGGTAGTGCGGGCCCATGTGCTGGGTGTGGCCCATGCGCACCGGTTCGGGGTTGCCGGCGCCTTGCTGGCCCACCCGCAGGTCGCGGTTGATCACCAGCTGCTGCGGCGGCCGCAGCTTGGCGATGCGCTGCGCGATTTCACTCGGCGGGTGCGGCCCGGCCCCCACGCTGGCGGTGCCGGTCAGCACCGGCGTGCCGTCGGCTTTTTCGGCCCAGATGCGGGTGAAGCTGGTGCCTGCCTCCGGCTGTTGCACAAAGGCGCGCACCTGTTCGCCTTCCACCACCATGGTCTGGTAATGCGCGCTGATGCAGCCGGTCTCGAACCAGGCCGTGCCCCACAACTGCACCAGCAGCGGGTCGAACTGGCTGAAATGGGTGGGCCCTTCGATCGGCCCGGCGCGCAGGCCCAGGTCGCTTGCCATGGCGTCGTCGTGGATGGACTTGTGGCCATCGACGATCTGTCCGGCCAGCATCTGGCGCGGCTGGCGCAAAGGGCCACACAGATGGGGGCGCTCGGCAAACGGGTAGGCCATGGCAGTCTTCCGGGGAATGGTCGGGCAGTGTGGACGGTGGGCCAGTGCCACGGCTAACACCTGGGTGACAGCGGGGTGCGGCAGGCAGGTCGGCCAGGGCGGCACTGCGGCGGTGGGGTGGTGGGGTGGTGGGGTGGTGGTATGCAGGGGCTTCACGGGTTGATTCCCCGGCCTGGCCGCCCAGAATGGCAGCTCCGATGCACCAGCCCGAGATCCGCATGCCCCAGCCGACCAGCCCTTCGTCTGACCCCATGGCCAAGCCCGCCGCCGTGGCCGATCCCGTGGCCGACCCCGCAGCCCAGGCCGCAATGCGCAGCCCGCGCCCCGCCGGCCACGGCGCCGTGCGTGCCTACGACTGGCTGGCCCACCATGCCGCCAACCGGCCGGCCAAGGAGGCGGTGCGCGAGCTGAGCCCGCGCCACAGCTACAGCTATGCCGACCTGGACCAGCGCGCCGAGGCCCTGGCCGTGCATCTGCAGTCGCTGGGCATCGCCCGCGGCGACCGGGTGGCCTTGCTGGCGCACAACGGCGTGGAGTATCTTCGACCTGCAGTTCGCCTGCGGGCGCACCGGTGCCATCTGCGGTGCTGCTGAACTGGCGGCTCACCGTCAGCGAGCTGGACTACATCCTGAACGACAGCGCGCCGCTGCTGCTGATCCACGATGTGGAGTTCAGCGCCACGGCGCAGGCGCTGCAGCAGCGCTGCAAGATTGCGCAGCTGCTGTGCATCGACAAGACCGCTGCCGCCAACCCGTACGAGGCGGCGCTGGCGGCCCAGGCCGGCCAGCGCGCCGAGCGTGCGGTGCTGACCCACGACGACGTGGTCACCATCATGTACACCTCGGGCACCACCGGCCACCCCAAGGGCGCGATGATCACCCACGGCATGAACTTCTGGAACTGCAGCAACCTGGGCACACCGGCCGGCGTGGGGCATGCGCACGGTGCACCTGTCGGTGCTGCCGCTGTTCCACACCGGCGGGCCTGAACTGCTATTCCAACCCGGTGCTGCATGCCGGCGGCACGGTGGTGGTCATGCGCAGCTTCGACCCCGGCCACGCGCTGCGGGTGATCGGCGATGCGGCCGAGGGCATCACGCACTTCTTCGCGCGTGCCCGCGCCCTACCAGTTCATGCTGCAGCACCCCGACTTCCCCAGCACCGACCTGAGCCGTCTGCAGAGCGCCGGCGTGGGCGGTGCACCCTGTGCGCTGCCCATCCTGCAGGGCTGGGCGGCGCGCGGTGTGCACCTGATGCAGGGCTTCGGCATGACCGAGACCAGCCCGGCCTGCATCTTCCTGGACCCGGCCGACGCCATGCGCAAGCTGGGCTCCACCGGCAAGGTGCTGATGCACACCGAGGCGCGGGTCGTCAACGATGCGGGCGCCGATTGCGCGCCCGACGAGATCGGTGAGCTGTGGGTGGCCGGCCCCAACATCACCCCCGGCTACTGGAACCGGCCCGACGCCACCGCCGGTGCGTTTGAAGGCCGCTGGCTGAAGACCGGCGACGCCGCGCGCATCGACAGCGAAGGCTTCTTCTACATCGTCGACCGCTGGAAGGACATGTACATCTCCGGCGGCGAAAACGTCTACCCGGCCGAGGTCGAGAACGTGCTCTACCAGCTGCCCCAGGTGGCCGAGGCCGCCGTCATCGGCGTGCCCAGCGACAAATGGGGCGAGGTGGGCCTGGCCGTGCTGGCGCTGAAACCCGGCCAGCAGCTGGACAAGGCCACCGTGCTGGCGCACTGTGCCGACCGGCTGGCACGCTTCAAGCATGCCGCAGGACATCGCCATCCTGCCGGCATTGCCACGCAATGCCACCGGCAAGGTGCTCAAACGCGAACTGCGCAAGCAGTTTGTCGGCAGCAGCGCCCCCGCGATCAGTTGAATCCCAACCCCGAACTCTGGACCACCCCGGCACCATGACCACCTGGACCTGTTTTGACGTGACCATGGACGGCGCTGTGGCGCATGTCCGCATGAACCACCCCGAGCGCCACAACGCGATGACGGCGGCCTTCTGGGCCGAGATCCCGCAGCTGTTCCGCCAGCTCGATGCCGCAGGCGGTGTGCGCGCGGTGCTGCTGTCGTCGGTGGGCAAGCATTTCAGCGCCGGCATGGACCTGGGTGTGTTCGCCAATGCCGGCACCCTGGGCACCGCCAACGTGCGCGCCCGTGAGCAGTTTCGCCAGCAGCTCAAGACGCTGCAGCAAAGCTTCAACGCGATTGCCGACGCGCGCTTTCCGGTGATCGCCGCCATCCAGGGCGGCTGCATTGGCGGGGCGGTTGACCTGGCCACCGCCTGCTGCCTGCGCTATTGCAGCCGCGACGCCTGGTTCTGCATCCAGGAGATCAACATCGGCATGATGGCCGACGTGGGCACCATGAACCGCATGCCCAAGCAGATCCCCGAGGCGGTGATGCGTGAGCTGGCCTACACCGGCGACCGCCTGGGCGCTGAGCGCGCCGAGCGGCTGGGCTTTGTCAACGGCCTGTTCGACGACCACGCCGCCGCCGTGGCCGGCGCGCTGGCGGTGGCGCACAAGATTGCCGCCCGGGCGCCGGTGGCGGTGGCCGCCACCAAGGAGATGATCAGCTACAGCCGCGACCATGCGGTGGCTGAATCCTTTGCCTACATGAACGCGCTGCAGCCCGGCGTGTTCGACCCCGAGGACATCGCCCGCGCGGTGGCGGCGCAAAAGACCAAGCAGCCGGCCGACTTTGCCGACCTGGCGCCGATCCAGCCCAAGATGGGCTGATCAGCGCCGCACCAGACCCCGGGCCAGCCCGGCGTCTGCCGTCTGTGCCTCAGGCCCAGACCACCGGCGCGCCGGTGGCGTACCACTGGTCCACCGCCGCCGCCACGCTGTCTTCGATGCGGTTGCGGCGGATCTTCATGGTCGGCGTCAGCAGGCCGGTCTCCATGGTCCAGGGTGTGGGGGCCACCACCAGCATCTGCAACTGCTCATGGCTGGCGAGCTGGGCGTTCACCTCCTGCAGCAACTGGCGCAGCGCGCTGTCGACCTGGGCCCGCACCGCGTCGTCGGCCAGCTTGGGGCGCAGGTGCTCGTCGAGCACCACCACCGCATAAGCCGACGGCTGGCCCAGGCCGGAGACCATCGACAGCTCGACCATCGGGTGGGCATTGAGCCGGTTCTCGATCGGCGCCGGCGCCACGTACTTGCCCTTGGCGGTCTTGAACAATTCCTTCTTGCGGCCGGTCAGCACCAGCTGGCCATGTTCGTCATAGCGGCCCAGGTCGCCGGTGCGGAAAAAGCCGTCGGCGGTGAAGCACTCGGCGTTCAGCGCGGGCTCCTTGTAATAGCCGGCCATCTGGCCGGGCGACTTGACCAGCACCTCGCCATCGTCGGCCAGCCGGGCCTGCACATCCGGAAAGGGCTTGCCCACCGTGCCCACCGCTTCTTCGCCCGGCGCGCCGGTGTGTGAATAGGCGAAGTCCTCGGTCATCGCATAGCCCTCGGTCAGCTCCAGCCCCAGACGCCGGTACCAGCGCAGCAATTCAGCCGGCAAGGGGGCCGACCCGCTGCCGGCCGTGCGCACATGCTCCAGCCCCAGGCTGGTCAGCACCTTCTTGCCCACGGCCGCCGCCATGGCCGGGTTGGCCAGCGCGGCGTCCAGCTGGGCCGCCGGCATCTGCGCCAGCACCGCCTGCTGGAACTTGGTCCACAGCCGCGGCACCGAGATGAAGGAGGTGGGTTGCGCCCGCTTCACATCGGCCATGAAGGTGGCCAGCGATTCACTGAAGAACACATGCGTGTCGCCGGTGATGAGGGCGGTGCACTCGACCCAGGCGCGCTCGAAGCAATGCGCCAGCGGCAGGTAGGAGATCACGCGCGACGGCTCCTGCACGCCGCCGTTGGCCGCCACGCCGCGGGCGATCATGCCCTGGGCGGCCGCGGTGATGCTGCCGAAGTTCTGCATCACGCCCTTGGGCTGGCCGGTGGAGCCCGAGGTGTAGAGCAGCATCGCCAGATCACTGGCCTGGCGCTGCGGCTGTCCGGCCAGCGGCGGCGTGCGGGCGGTGATGGCGTCCCAGGTCTCGCAGCCGGTGTCGGGCGCCAGCGGCAGGGCAATGCAGGGCAGGTCGGCCGGGATGCCGCTGCGCTGCAGCGCCCAGGTGTCGAGCTTGCCGATGAACAGCAGCTTGGCCTCGCTGTGCTGCAGCACATAGCGCACGTTGTCGGCCGTCTCGGTGGGGAAGATGGCCACCGTGGTGCCACCCGCCATCCAGATGGCCAGTTCGGCCATGAAGAAGTGCGCGCTGTTCTTGGCCAGCATCGGCAATGCAGGCGCCCGGCCGGCAGGCCCAGCGATTGCAGGTGCGCCGCCATGCGCCGGGCCTGGTCCAGCGTCTGGCCCCAGGTGTAGTCGACCACGGCGCCGCCGCCCACCGGCTGGGTCAGAAAGACCCGGTCGGGCTGCTCGGCCTCGTGGCGGTAGACGTGGTCGAGGATCAGGGTGCTGGGGGCGTGGTCGTTCGACATGGGGGCTGCTGGCCTTGGGGAAAGGGTCAAAGCCTGTACTGTCGGCGGCCGGCGCAAACCCGGCAACAGTCGTTTCCACCAGGGCCGAACCCCGTGTCGCGGCTGGCCAGCCTCTCCAGCGGCTGCCTGTCGGGCCCCATCCAGCAGCTAAAGTCTGCTTGAGCTGCCAGCGCATGCGCCGCACCGCGCCGAGTCAACGCCCGTACCTGCCACATGCCGCCATTCAAGCCCACTGACGACCTGCCGCCCGGCGCGACCAGGCTCGTCGTCAAGGAAGAGCACATCGAATACGGCTTCATCGGCAAGCTTCAGAACCTGAAGTACGCGTACCGGGGCGACATCCGCGACCGCGCTGCACTGGAAAAGAACTTCCGCGACAAGTTCGAGGCCCTCAACCGGGTCAAGCTGACCGAAGCCGAGTTCGCCAGGCTGCTCGATGAGATCGTCACCCCGGATGTCTATGCCGCTGCCAAGACCCTGCGTGGCATCAACGCCTTCACCCGCGACGACGGCACGCCGCTGAACTACGCGCTGGTGAACATCAAAGATTGGTGCAAAAACGACTTCGAGGTTGTCCACCAGCTGCGCATCAACACCGACAACAGCCACCACCGCTACGACGTTCTCATCCTGATCAACGGCGTGCCCTGTGTGCAGATCGAGCTGAAGACCCTGGGCGTGAACCCGCGCCGGGCGATGGAGCAGATCGTCGAGTACAAGCACGACCCCGGCAACGGCTACACCAAGACGCTGCTGTGCTTCATGCAGCTGTTCATCGTCAGCAACCGCGACCGCACCTACTACTTCGCCAACAACAACGCCCGGCACTTCGCATTCAATGCCGACGAGCGCTTTCTGCCCATCTATGAGTTCGCAGATGAGGCCAACCGCAAGATCACCCAGCTCGACGAGTTTGCCGAACACTTTCTGAAAAAGTGCGACCTCGGCCGCACCATCAGCCGCTACATGGTGCTGCTGGCGGGTGAGCAAAGGCTGATGGTCATGCGGCCCTACCAGGTGGTTGCGGTGCAGCACATCGTGCAGTGCATCGCCGAAGACAACGGCAATGGCTACATCTGGCACACCACGGGCAGTGGCAAGACGCTCACGTCCTTCAAGGCGTCCACGCTGCTGAAAGAAGACGAGCACATCCACAAATGTGTGTTCGTGGTGGACCGCAAAGACCTGGACCGCCAAACGCGCGAGGAATTCAACAAGTTCCAAGAAGGCTGCGTCGAAGAAAACACCAACACCGCCGCCCTGGTGCGCCGCCTGCTGTCAGACAGCTATGCCGACAAGGTCATCGTCACCACCATCCAGAAGCTGGGCCTGGCGCTGGATGAAGGCAGCAAGCGCAACAAGCAACGGGCGAAGGCCGGCCAGGCCACGTACAAGGAACAACTTCAAGCGCTAACGGACAAGCGCATCGTCTTCATCTTCGACGAATGCCACCGCTCGCAATTTGGCGACAACCACCAAGCCATCAAAGCCTTCTTCCCCAAGGCCCAGCTCTTCGGCTTCACTGGCACCCCCATCTTCGAGGCCAATGCCAGCTTGCAGAAGATCGAGGACACCCAGGCCAGCATGCGCACCACGGCCGACCTGTTCCAGAAGCAGCTGCACGCCTACACCATCACCCACGCCATCGAAGACGGCAACGTGCTGCGCTTCCACGTCGACTACTTCAAGCCGAAAGAAGAAAAGGGCAAGAAGTCGCCGAAACCCGGCGAGGCCATTGCCAAGCGGGCCGTCATTGAGGCCATTCTGGCCAAGCACGATGCCGCCACCGGCGGGCGCCGCTTCAACGCCATCCTGGCCACCGCGTCCATCAACGACGCCATCGAGTACCACGCACTGTTCAAGACGATGCAGGCGGACAAACTGGCCGCCGACCCCGACTTCAAGCCGCTGAACATTGCCTGCGTCTTCTCCCCGCCCGCCGAAGGCGACCCGGATGTCAAGCAGATCCAGGAAGACCTGCCGCAGGAGCAGGCCGACAACCAAGAAGACCCCGAGGGCAAAAAAGCCGCGCTCAAGGCCATCCTCGTCGACTACAACGCCCGCTACGGCACCAATCACGCCCTCAGCCTGTTCGACCTCTACTACCAAGATGTGCAAAAGCGCATCAAAGACCAGCAGTGGCCGAATGCCGACTACCCGCCCGCGCAGAAGATCGACATCACCATCGTGGTGGACATGCTGCTGACGGGCTTCGATTCCAAGTTCCTGAACACCTTGTACGTGGACAAGAACCTGAAGCACCACGGCTTGATCCAGGCCTTCTCGCGCACCAACCGCGTGCTCAACGGCAGCAAGCCCTACGGCAACATCCTCGACTTTCGCCAGCAGCAAGATGCCGTCGATGCCGCCATCGCGCTCTTCAGCGGCGAAAAGACCGGCGAGCAGGCGCGTGAAATCTGGCTCGTGGACAAGGCGCCGGTCGTCATCCAGAAGCTGGCGGCGGCCATGCAGAAGCTGGATGGTTTCATGCAGTCGCAAGGCTTGGCCTGCGCGCCGGCTGCGGTGGCCAACCTGAAGGGCGACGCGGCCCGCGCCGCCTTCGTCACCCACTTCAAGGACGTGCAGCGGCTCAAAACCCAGCTGGACCAATACACCGACCTCAGCGGGGACGACAAGGCCAGCATCGAACAAGTGCTGCCCGATCAGAACCTGCGTGGCTTCAAAGGCCAGTACCTGGAAACCGCCAGGCGGCTCAAAGCGCAGCAGGGCAAAGCTGGCAAAGAGGGCGATGGACCTGGGGCCGAAAACGACGCGGACCAGCTCGACTTCGAGTTCGTGCTTTTCGCCTCTGCGGTGATCGACTACGACTACATCATGGGCTTGATCGCCAAGTTCTCGGCTGGGCTGTCGGGGAAAGGGCCGGGCAAGGCCAAGATGACCCGCGATGAACTGATCGGCCTCATCAGCGCCGATGCCAAGTTCATGAACGAGCGCGACGCCATCGCCGAATACATCGCCACGCTCAAGGCGGGCGAGGGCCTCAGCGAGGCCGCCATCCGCGACGGCTACACCCGATTCAAGGCCGAGAAGAGCGCCAAGGAACTGGCAGCCATCGCTGCCACGCACGGCCTGGCCACCGCTGCCCTGCAAGCCTTTGTGGACGGCATTCTCGACCGCATGATTTTTGATGGCGAGCACTTGAGCGACCTGATGGCCCCGCTCGACCTGGGCTGGAAAGCCCGCAGCCAGGCTGAGCTGGCGCTGATGGCAGACCTGCGCCCGTGGCTGACCCAACGCGCAGGGGGCCGCGGCATATCGGGGCTGAGCGCGTATGAACAGTAAGAACACACCCATACCCGCCAAGAAGAAGCCAGCGCCTCGCGCAGGTTCTGCTGACTTTGACGCGCTGGTGTCTTCCGTCGTCTACCTCCATCGTCAATCGCAGGCCTTCGCAGCCAAGGCCGTCAACGCCAGCCTGACCGTTCGAAACTGGTTGATCGGCCACCGCATCGTGGAGTTTGAGCAACGGGGAAAGGACAGGGCGGCCTATGGTGAAAGGCTGCTGCCGGCGCTGGCGGAGCGCCTTTCGGCTGCAGGACTCAAGCGGGTGGACGTGCGCGAACTGCGCCGGTTCAGACTCTTCTACAGCGCCTATCCGCAGATCCGGGAGACAGTGACTCCCGAATTGCTGGCTGGGCTCGGCACGGGCTCCTTGCAGCCGTTGCTTGACACCCTGCCGCCGCCAAACCGGGAGACGCTGTGTCCCGACTTCATCCACCGCCTGTCCTTCTCCCACTTGGCGGAGCTGCTGGACCTGCCCGATGAAACCCAGCGGCGCTTTGACGAGATGGAGTGCATTCGCGGCAACTGGTCGGTTCGAGAGCTGCGCGGCAGATTGCCAGCCTGTACTACCAGCGCAGCGGCCTGTCCAAAGACAAAGCCAAGCTGTCAGCCTTGGCCCACGCGGCGGCGGACACCCTGCAGCCCGCACACATCATCCGCGACCCCTATGTCTTTGAATTCCTCGGCCTGCGTTCCCGCGATGTCATGGCGGAATCCGACCTGGAGGACGCCCTGCTGGACCGCTTGCAGGACTTCCTGCTGGAGCTGGGCCACGGCTTCTGCTTCGAAGCCCGGCAAAAGCGCATCCTGATCGGCGACGAACACTTCTTCATCGACCTGGTCTTCTACCACCGCATCCTCAAGTGCCACGTCTTGGTGGAACTCAAGACCGACGCCTTCCGCCACGAACATCTGGGCCAACTCAACACCTACGTGGCCTATTACAAAAAGCACCAGATGACCAAAGGCGACCAGCCACCCGTCGGCATCTTGCTTTGCACGGTGAAAAACGACGCCTTGGTCGAGTTCGCCATTGGTGATTTGAGCAATCAGGTATTTGTTTCCCGCTACGCCGTGGAACTGCCCCGGAAGGAAGAGATGGCGCGCTTCATCAATCAGTTGGGCGGGGAAGTGGCTTCATGAAGACAGTAGAAGCAAAAGCCACGATGGTGCCGAAGCTGCGGTTTCCGGAGTTTCGCGGGGCGGGGGAATGGAAACCGCTCCCGTTGAAAAATTTGGCAGATCGAGGCAAAAAGAAAAATCGTGACGAGAAAATAGAGCGTGTACTGACCAACTCCGCCGAGTTCGGCGTGGTGGACCAGCGAGACTTCTTTGACAAAGATATTGCCACTCAAGGAAAGCTGGAGAGTTACGTTGTCGTCGAGCTGGGCGATTACGTTTACAACCCTCGCATCTCAACAACGGCACCCGTAGGCCCCATTTCAAAGAACAAGATCGGCACGGGTGTGATGTCTCCGCTGTACACGGTGTTCAGATTCAGGAACCCGGAGAACGGCTTTTATCAGCACTTCTTCAAGACTACGGGTTGGCATCCGTACATGCGCCAGGCGTCAAGCACTGGTGCACGCCATGACCGTATGGCTATTGGCAGTGATGACTTCAGGGCTATGCCATTGCCTGTCGCACCATCGCCCGCAGAACAACAAAAGATCGCCGAGTGCCTGAGTTCGGCGGACGAGCTGATCGCCGCGCAAGCGCGGAAAGTGGACGCGCTCAAGACCCATAAAAAAGGGCTGATGCAGCAGCTTTTCCCCCGCGAAGGCGAAACCCAACCACTGCCTCCGCTTCCCGGAATTTCATAATGCCGGGGAGTGGGAGACAAAACGAATCGATGAATGGGGGAGCGTGCTAGCGGGTAAAGCATTGGCGATCAATGCACCCGGCCCACTGAGACCATATCTGCGAACGAAGAACGTCTTGGACGGCGAAATTGACGTATCCGACCTATTGGTGATGCCGATGACCGACTCTGAGTTTAAGCGATTCGAGATTCTCGATGGAGATGTCTTGCTCAACGAAGGGCAGTCGCTGCACCTCGTCGGTCGTGCCGCGATTTACAGCAGCGAGCTTGGCCGACGTTGCGCGATGCAGAACCAATTGCTTCGCTTTAGGGCTGCCTCTACAACCTGCCCGGCGTTCGCAGAACAAGCATTTCGGCAATATCAGAAGGACGGGACCTTCGCGAGCATTGCGACCCAAACAACCTCAGTAGCGCATCTTGGGAGTTCGAGGTTCAGTGCACTCTGCGGTGACATGGCCCCCCTCGCACGCCGAACAACAACGTATCGCCTCGTGCCTGCGCTGCCTCGACGCCCTGATCGCCGCCGAAGCCCAAAAGCTCGAAGCCCTCAAGACCCACAAGAAAGGGCTGATGCAGCAACTCTTCCCATCCCCGGAAGAGGCTGAGGCATGAGCGACCTGATCCTCTACACCACCGAAGACGGCCGCAGCCAGATCAAGCTGCGGGCACAAGAGCAAACCGTCTGGCTGACGCAGTTGGAGATGGCAGAACTCTTTGATGCCACCAAGCAGAACATCTCGCTGCACCTGAAGAACGTCTTCGAGGACGGCGAACTGGACCCGGCGGCAACTGTCAAGGAATCCTTGACAGTTCAAACCGAGGGCAGCCGCCAGGTGCAGCGGCCCGTCACCCTTTACAACCTGGACGCCATCCTGGCCGTCGGCTACCGCGTGCGCTCACCGCGCGGCGTGCAGTTCCGCCGCTGGGCGTCTACCGTCCTGAAGGAGTACCTGGTCAAGGGCTTCGTGCTGGACGACGAGCGTCTGAAGAATCCGGACGGACGCCCGGACTACTTCGACGAGATGCTGGCGCGCATCCGCGACATCCGGGCGTCCGAAAAGCGCTTCTATCAAAAGGTGCGCGACCTCTTCGCGCTGTCCAGCGACTACGACAAGACAGACAAGACGACGCAACTCTTCTTTGCCACCGTGCAGAACCTGTTGATCTTTGCCGTGACGCAGAAGACCGCCGCCGAACTCATCACCGCCCGCGCAAACCCGGCCGACCCGCATTTCGGCTTGCTCGCCTGGAGAGGCGACAAGGTGCGCAAGACCGACATCGTGGTGGCCAAGAACTACCTGACCGAGGACGAGGTCGACACCCTGAACCGGCTGGTGGTCATCTTTCTGGAAACCGCCGAACTGCGGGCCAAGGGCAAGCAGGAGACGCGCATGGCCTTCTGGAAGCAGAACGTGGACCAGCTCATCACGTCCAACGGCTTCCCGCTGCTCACGCACGCCGGCACCATCAGCCATGAGCAGATGGAAGTGCGCACGGGTGCGCTCTACCTCCAGTTCGACCTGGGCCGCAAACGGGCGGAAGCCATCGAGGCCGACCAGCAGGACGAGGCGGACTTGGCCGCACTGGAGAAAACACTGAAAAAGCGGTCGAAGTCATGAAATGGAGGCCTGGGCCGAGTTTGACAACGTTGGCCAAGAGCCAATGCTTTTGCAATGGGGTGAGAACCAATGAACCCGAATGACCTGGCCAAGGCCAAAGACCCGGACCTGCGGTCTGCTTTGGGCGCGCTGCGCCGCGCGGCGCAATCAGCGCGCAAAACCGCGATACAGACCGACACCCATTTGGTCATCGTGAAGGACGGGCGCATTCAACGCATCACTGCTGCTGCGCTGTTGCAGCAAGCGCTTGCCAAACCGCCGCACCCATGACCGAACAAAACCAAAAGCAACTGGGCAACACCCTGTGGAGCATCGCCGACCAACTGCGCGGGGCGATGGACGCGGACGACTTCCGCGACTACATGCTGTCTTTCCTGTTCCTGCGCTACCTGTCCGACAACTACGAGACGGCGGCCAAGAAAGAACTGGGGCGCGATTACCCCGATGTGGGCGCCGATACCCGCAAGGTGCCGCTGGCGCTTTGGTATGCGGACAACGTGGACGACATCCCGGCGTTCGAGAAGCAGATGCGCCGCAAGGTGCACTACGTCATCCAGCCCGCGCACCTGTGGAACAGCATTGCCAACCTGGCGCGCACCCAGGCCGCTGAGCTGCTGAACACGCTGCAGGCGGGCTTCAAGTACATCGAGACCGAATCTTTCGAAAGCACCTTCCAGGGCCTGTTCTCCGAGATCGACCTCAGTTCGCCCAAGCTGGGCAAGACCTACGCCGACCGCAACGCCAAGCTCTGCACCATCATCCAGAAGATCGCCGAAGGGCTGGCCGATTTCTCCACCAACAGCGACGCGCTGGGCGATGCCTATGAATACCTGATCGGCCAATTCGCCGCGGGGTCCGGCAAGAAGGCGGGTGAGTTCTACACGCCGCAGCAGATTTCAGACATCCTGTCGGCCGTCGTCACGCTGGACAGCCAGGAGCCGAAAGCCGGCACCAAGAAGCGGCTGGAAAGCGTGCTCGACTTTGCCTGCGGTTCCGGCTCACTGCTGCTCAATGTGCGCAAGAAGGTGGCCCAGGCGGGCGGCACCATCGGCAAGATTTCCGGCCAGGAAAAGAACATCACCACCTACAACCTGGCACGCATGAACATGCTGCTGCATGGGGTGAAGGACACCGAGTTCGAGATCTTCCACGGCGACACCCTGCAGAACGAGTGGGACATGCTGCGCGAGCAAAACCCGGCGCGCAGGCCCAGCTTTGACGCCATCGTCGCCAACCCGCCTTTCAGCTACCGCTGGGATTCGACCGACGCGCTGGCCGACGACGTGCGCTTCAAGAGCCACGGCCTGGCGCCCAAGTCGGCCGCCGACTTCGCCTTTTTGCTGCACGGCTTTCACTACCTGAAGGACGAAGGCGTGATGGCCATCATCCTGCCGCACGGGGTGCTGTTCCGGGGCGGGGCGGAAGAGCGCATCCGCAAGAAGCTGCTGCAAGACGGCCACATCGACACCGTCATTGGCCTGCCCGCCAATTTGTTCTATTCCACCGGCATCCCCGTCTGCATCCTGGTGCTGAAGAAGTGCAAGAAGCCGGACGACGTGCTGTTCATCAACGCGGCCGAGCACTTCGACAAGGGCAAGCGCCAGAACCAGCTCAAGCCCGAGCACATTGCCAAGATCATCCGGACCTACCAATTCCGTGAGGAAGCGGCGCGCTATGCGCGCCGCGTGGACATGGCCGAGATCGAGAAAAATGATTTCAACCTGAACATTTCGCGCTACATCAGCACGGCCGTGGGCGAGGCGGAGATTGATCTGGATGCCACGCACCAGAACCTGGTGCAGATTGAACAGGCCATTGCGGCGGCAAAGGACAAGCACAACGCCTTTCTCAGAGAGCTGGGTTTGAAGCCCCTGCCTTAGACACGCTGGCCTGCCCCCCCGGCCCGGCCGTCATGTCGCCTGAACGCTTGCCCCAGGCCACCCCCGGGCAAGGTCAGCCGTCCAGCGCCTGCACCTGCTGCCACAGCGTCTGCACATAGGGGTCGTCGATCTGCAGGGCCTGCAGCTGGGCGGCCAATTGGTCCAGGTAGTGCCGGTTGCTGCCCAGCGGGCCGCAGGCGGTGGCCACGGTGGCGGCGGTTTCCTGCAGCGGCAGTTCACCCACGTACTCGGGGTGCCGGGTGTTGGCGGTGAACACCAGCGCCGGCAGGTCGCCCTGGGGCGTTTGCAAGGGCAACAGCGCAGGGCAGTAGCCGTCGCGCAGCATCTCGCGCCGCCACAGCAGCGTGGTCTCGGCCTCGATGTGTGCGGCCGGCACCCGGAACACCAGGCCGGTGCAGCAACCGGCCTGGCGTTCCAGGGTCAGCATCAGCGCCGGGCATTCGGGGGAGCCGCGGCCGCCGGTGATGCGGTAGCTGAAGCGGCGCTGCCAGCCGACCAAGTCGGCCTGGCGCACCTCGGTGAAGCGGATGCCTGGGTCCCACATCAGCGAGCCATAGGCATAGATCCACAGGTCTTGCCCGGCCGGGTGCTGCGCCAACAGCGCCTGGCGTCCGGCCTCGCGCTGGTCGCAAGGCACCCGCCAGTCGGGGCCACGGCCCTGCAGCCGAGCCCGTTCGTCCCATTCGGCCAGCACCGCCGGTGTGACCCGCAGCGCCGACGCATCGGGCGGCGTCAAGCGGCCCAGCAGGGCCGGCAGGTGGATGAAAGCCTCTGAATTCACGGCACTCCATGGACGGGCGATGCAAGGCGCCCGCACTGCAGTGTGCCAAATCGCACGGCGCCGGCGCGCCAGTGCGCTGCGCCATGGGTTGCGGCTGCTGCCAAAAGCCCTGTTGTTGAGCAAGTGCTCAACAGCATGTTCATAATTGAGCACATGCTCAACAAGAAGCCCAGTCGCGCCGACACGCCAGCACAGGCCAGTGCTGGCGCCCCGGTTGGCGTGGGCAAGGCCCCCGTGCGCCGGCGCTTGCTGGCGGCTGACCGGGAGCAGCAGATCGTGGCCGGCGCGGCTGAATTTTTTGCCCGCCGTGGCCTGGATGCGCAAATGCGCGAGCTGGCGGCCGAAATCGGCATCGCCCACACGCTGCTCTACCACTACTTCCCGACCAAGCGCCAGCTGATCGAGCGGGTCTACGACAGCACCATCGCCAGCCGCTGGCAAGTGCGCTGGGAAGTGCTGCTGGACGACCCGGCGCTGCCGGTGCCCGACAAGCTGCTGGCCTTCTACCGCGACTACCTGGCCACCATCCTGACGGCCGACTGGCTGCGCATCCTGGTCTATTCAGGCATGTCCGACGGGCTGATCCCCAACCGCTATTTCGGCCTGGTGCGGGTGCGGCTGTTTCCGCGCTTGCTGCGCGAGGCCCGCCGCGCGGGGGGCAGCCGCAGCCGCGCCAAGGCCAGCCCGCGTGAAGAGGCGCTGCTGATGGGCTTCCACGGCGGCTTGATCTACCACCTGGGCATCTGGCCGCTGATCTACCAGCAGACCTACACCGGCCAAGGCGATGCAGCGCTGACCGACCGCTTCATCGCCGACCGCATCCAGGGCTTTCTGGCGCAGGCGGCGCTGCTGCTGCCTGCCGCCAAGTCTGCCACCAAGCCCGCCACCGGACCGACCGCATGACCCTCGCCCTGAACCACTTTTCCATCCGCACACTGGACCTGCCGGCCTGCGAGCGCTTTTATTGCGACGCCCTGGGCTTGCGGGTCGGGCCACGGCCGCCGTTTCCGTTTCCGGGGCTGTGGCTGTACCCGGGCGACACCGGGGATTTCGCCCAGTCGGCGGTGCACATCATCGCCATCGACCGCGACGACCCCGCCGGCCTGCAGCAGTACCTGGGCGACCGCGCCGAAGCCGGTTTGCAGGGCAGCGGTGCGGTCGACCATGTCGCCTTTTTCGGCACCGGCCTGGCGGCCATGCTGGCGCGGCTGCAGCAGCATGGCATTGCGGTGCGCGAGCGCAGCGTGCCGCTGCTCGGCCTGCACCAGGTGTTTGTCGACGACCCGAACGGCGTGGTGGTCGAACTGAATTTCCCAGCCAGCGAAGCCCCACGGTGAGCATCGGACAGCACCGACCATGGCACGCATCCTGATTGCAGGTGGATCACTCGGCGGCTTGATCACCGCCAACCTGCTGCACCGCGCCGGGCACGATGTGCTGGTGCTGGAGCGCTCGGCCCAGTCGCTGCAGGGCCGGGGCGCCGGCATCGTCACCCATGCCGGGCAGCGTGCGGTGCTGCGCCTGGCCGGGGTGGCGGTGGACGACAGCCTGGGCATCCACGTCGCCGAGCGGGTGGTGCTGGGCAGCGACGGCCAGGCGCTGTGCCGCTGCGCACACCCGCAGATCCTGACCAGCTGGGGCCGCCTGTACGCCCTGCTCAGCGCTGCGCTGCCGCCTGGCTGCCAGCGCCTGGGCGCCAGTGTCAGCGGCTTCAGCCAGACCGAGGCCGGTGTGCAGCTGCAATTGTCCAGCGGCGACACCTTGCAAGGCGACCTGCTGCTGGCCGCGGACGGCATCCGCTCCACGGTGCGGGCGCAACTGCTGCCGGCGGTGCAGCCGGTGTATGCGGCTTACGTGGCCTGGCGTGGTGTCTGTGACGAGGCCGTGCTGTCGCGCTTCACCCGCGAGACCCTGTTTCCGCATTTCGGCTTCGGCCTGCCGGCCGGCGAGCAGATGCTGGGCTATCCGGTGGCCGGCCTGCAAGACAGCACGGCCGTGGGCCAGCGGCGCTGGAACTTCGTCTGGTACCGGCCGGCCGATCAGGCGGCGCTGCAAGCGCTGCAGACCGACGCCGATGGCCAGCACCATGCCGGTGGCTTGCCGCCGCAGGCGGTGTCGTGGCGGCAGATCGCGGCGGTGCGCGCTGCCGCACGGGCCGTGCTGGCGCCGCAGTTTGCCGAGGTGCTGGAAAAAACCGCCATGCCCTTTGTGCAGCCCATCTTCGACCTGGCCGCGCCACAGCTGGCGCATGGCCGGGTGGCGCTGCTGGGCGACGCGGCCTTCGTGGCGCGGCCGCATGTGGGCATGGGCGTGGCCAAGGCCGCCGACGACGCGCTGGCGCTGCAGCAGGCGATTGCTGAATTCGGCGCCACGCCGCAGGCCTTGCGCCACTACGACTTGCAGCGCCGCGCCGCCGGCCTGGCGGTGGTCGAGCGCGGGCGCCAGCTGGGCGCCGGGCTGGAAGCCCTGGCACCGGGCGCCGTGCCCACGCCGCGCCACCCGCCCGACCGAGTGATGCGCCAGACCGCCATCGACCCCAGCCTGTTTGCCACCCATCCACCGTGAGCCGGCGCCTGCGCCGTTCACCCCGTTTTCTACACACTGCCCTCACTGAGACAACACCATGACCACACCGTCTGCTTCCACCCCGCCCGCCTTGCTGTCGCCCTTCGACATGGTGGGCCTGCCGCTGCGCAACCGCGTGGTGATGGCGCCGCTGACCCGGGCCCGCGCCGGCAGCGACCGCATGCCCAATGCCTTGATGGCGCAGTACTACGTGCAGCGCGCCACGGCCGGCCTGATCATTGCCGAGGCCACCGTGGTCTCTGAGCAGGGCAACGGCTGGGTCGACACACCCGGCATCTACAACGACGCCCAGGTGGCGGCCTGGAAGCCGATCGTTGACGCCGTGCACGCCGCAGGCGCGCCGATGTTCCTGCAGTTCTGGCATTGCGGCCGGGCCTCGCACAGCAGCTTCCACGGTGGCAAGCCGGCGGTGGCGCCGTCGGCCATCAAGATCAACGGCGACACCATCCACACCCCCAAGGGCAAGGAGCCCTACGAGGTGCCGCACGCGCTGACGGTCGACGAGATCGCCGCCACCGTGGCCGACTACCGCGCCGCCGCCGAGCGGGCCAAGGCAGCCGGCTTTGACGGTGTGGAAATCCATGCCGCCAATGGCTACCTGATCGACAGCTTCCTGCAGTCCAAGACCAACCAGCGCAGCGACGGCTATGGCGGCACGGTCGAGAACCGCTACCGCTTCCTGAAGGAAGTGCTGGACGCGGTGCTCAGCGTCTGGCCGGCCAACCGGGTGGGGGTGCGCCTGTCGCCCAACGGCGTGTTCAACGACATGGGCTCGCCCGATTTCCGCGAGACCTTCAGCTATGTGGCCGGGCAGCTGAATGCCCATGGCCTGGCCTATCTGCATGTGATGGACGGCCTGGCCTTCGGCTTCCACGGCCTGGGCGAGCCGATGACGCTGACTGAATTCCGCGCCGTGTTCCATGGCCCGCTGATGGGCAACTGCGGTTACACCCAGGACAGCGCCGAAGCCGCCATCGTCGCCGGGCAGGCCGACCTGATCGCCTTTGGCCGGCCTTTCTTGAGCAACCCCGACCTGGTGGCGCGCTTTGCCCATGGCTGGGACTTGAACCCGCCGGCGGCCGAGCAGACCTGGTCGGCGCCGACGGCCGAGGGTTACACCGACTTCCCCTTCCATCCGGCGCTGGCCTGATCTGCCCCAGGCCTGACCAGGCCTGGCACCGCGCGGCCGGCGCATGCTCCGGCCGTCCTTCCCAGTTCTCCAAGCCAAAGCGACACCCCATGCGCACACTGTTTCCGCTTGCCGGTCCCCGGCCCCCAACTGGCGGGCGTCGCCAGCGCCGCGCGGCCGGCCTGTTGGCGCTCAGCCTGGGCTGGGCCGGTGCTGCAGCGGCGCAATCGCTGCCGGCTGCAGGCGGCGCTGCGCTGTGGGAGCTGGGCGCATTCACCGCCGGCTTGTCACAGCAGGCTTACCCGGGGTCGGACGAAACCGTGCGCCGGGCCGCGCTGCTGCCCTTCGGCATCTACCGCGGCAAGGTGTTCCGGGCCGATGGCGACACCGCCGGGCTGCGGGCCATCAAGTCCGACAGCTTCGAGCTGGACGTCGGCTTTGCCGGCGCCTTCGGTGCCGGCCGCCAGGGCCTGGACGCGCGCCGCAACATGCCCACCCTGGGCACGCTGCTGGAATTTGGCCCGCGCGCGCGCTGGCGCCTGGGCGACGCGCCGCTGGGCGGGCGCTGGCGGGTCGATGTGCCGCTGCGTGCGGTGCTCGACCTGAGCGACGGCCTGGCCCACCGCGGCTGGGCGCTGGAGCCCGAGCTCAGCTGGGAGCGGCGCGGCGGCCCCTGGCGCGTCAGCGTCAGCGGCAGCGCCATCCTGGCCGACCGCAAGCTGGCCGACACCTTCTACGGCGTGGCGCCGGCCAATGCCATCTTCGGCCGGCCGGCCTATGAGGCCAAGGCCGGCCTGGTGGCGCTGCGCCTGGCCACCGGCTTCATGCGCGACCTGTCGCCCGACTGGCGCCTGTTCGGCTTTGCCCGTGTCGACACCGTGCAAGGCGCGGCCAACCAGGACAGCCCGCTGGTGCGCCAGACCACCGGCGCCACCGTGGGCCTGGGGCTGTCCTACACCTGGCTGCGCTCGACACGCCGGGCCGAGGACTGAGCACCAGCCTGCCGCCCCGCCGACGCCGGCGCCAGCGCCGCCCGGGCCGGCGCGGCGGGCAGCAGGTACCAGGCAGCAGGTACCAGGGTGACAGACCGGGGCGCTGGCCTTGGTCAGGATGGCAGGCCGTGCACCTTGTTGCACACCCGCTGCCATCCAACCTGGACCTGCCGCCATGACCACCGACCTGCTGGAAACCACCGAGGGTGGCATCGCCACCCTGACGATGAACCGCCCTGAAGCGCGCAATGCGCTCAGCCGCGACATGATGCTGGCGCTGGCCGAGGCCACTGCCAGCGCCTGGCCAACGACGCGGCGGTGCGCCTGGTGGTGCTGACCGGCACCGGCCGGGCCTTCTGCTCCGGCGGTGATGTCAAGGGCTTTGCCCGCAACGCCGTCGGCGCGGCCGGGGCGGTGTCCTTCGACACCAAGGTGACCGACCTGCGCCTGCGCATGGAGGTGGTGCGCTGGCTGCATGAGATGCCCAAGCCCACGCTGGCCGTCATCCCCGGCCCGGCTGCCGGGGCCGGTCTGTCGTTGGCGCTGGCCTGCGACATGCGCATCTGCGCCGACGACGCCAAGCTCACCACCGCCTTCTCGAAGATCGGCCTGTCGGGCGACTTTGGCGGCAGCTACTTCCTCAACCACCTGGTGGGCGCGGCGCGGGCGCGTGAGATGTATTTCACCGGCCAGGTGCTGCGTGGCGACGAAGCCCAGCGCATCGGCCTGGTCAACCGCGCCGTGCCGGCCGCCGAGCTGCCCGCCGCCGCCGCTGCCTGGGCGGCCGAGCTGGCGGCCCTGCCCACCGTGGCCATCGGCTACATGAAGCGCAACCTCAACACCGGGCTGCGCGGCTCGCTGTCGGATGTGCTGGACGCCGAGGCAGTGCACATGATGCGCACCTTCGAGACCGACGACCACAAGGGCGCGGCCACCGCCTTTGTCGAGAAGCGCGCACCGCAGTTCAGCGGCCGCTGAGCGCACCCACCCCAGACCCACGAGAGACACACACCATGGACATCCAAGGCAAGGTTGCCATCATCACCGGCGGCGCCAGCGGCATCGGCGCCGGTCTGGCTGAACGCTTCGCCGCCGACGGCGCACGCGGCATCGTCGTCGCCGACCTGCACCTGGCGCAGGCCGAAGGCGTGGCTGCGGCCATCAATGCCGACGGCCAGAACCGCGCGCTGGCGCTGCGCTGCGATGTCAGCGTGGAAGCCGACATCCAGGCCCTGGTGGCCGCCACCCGCGCCCGCTTTGGCCAGGTCGACCTCTACATCTCCAACGCCGGCATCGGCGGCGGCTCGGGCGGCTTTGATGTCGCCGACCCGGTCTGGGACAAGATGTGGCTGGTCCACGGCATGGCCCATGTGTGGGCGGCACGCGCAGTGGTGCCCGAGATGGCCGAGCGCGGCGAGGGCGGCTTTGTGGTCACGGCCTCGGCCGCCGGCCTGCTCAACATCGTCGAGAGCGCGCCCTATGCGGTGACCAAGCATGCCGCCGTGGCCTTTGCCGAATGGCTGCGCATCGGCTACGGCCGCCGGGGTGTGCGCGTGGCCTGCCTGTGCCCGCAGGGTGTGGCCACTGCCATGACAGCCGGCGGCGCCGGGTCGGCCGCGGTGGACGGCATGCTGTCAGCCGGCCCAGGTGGCGGCCGACGTGGTGGCGGCCCTGCGCGACGAGACCTTTCTGGTGCTGCCGCACCCCGAGGTGCTGGACTACCTGCGCGGCAAGACCGCCAACTACGACCGCTGGCTGGGGGGCATGCAGAAGCTCTATGCCAAGCAGGCAACGCAGGGCAAGACCAAAACAGCACCATGATCACGCTCTACGACTGCAGCACCGCGCCCAGCCCGCGGCGCGCGCGCATCCTGCTGGCCGAGAAGGGCGTGGCCGCACGCCACGGTGCAGATCGACCTGCGCAGCGGCGAGCAACTGGGCGGCGGCCTTTCGCGCCATCAACCCGCAGTGCACCGTGCCCGCGCTGCGCACCGACGAGGGCGTGGTGCTGACCGACAACGCCGCCATTGCCGCCTACCTGGAGGCGCAGTACCCGCAGCTGCCGCTGCTGGGCCGCACGCCGCTGGAGCAGGCCGAGATCGCCAGCTGGAACTGGCGGGTGGAATTCGAAGGCCTGCTGGCGATTGCCGAGGCGCTGCGCAACAGCGCACCGGCCATGGCCAACCGGGCGCTGCCCGGCCCGGTGGACTATGCGCAGATCCCGGCGCTGGCCGAGCGGGGTCTGGCGCGGGTGCAGCAGTTCTTCGGCGTGCTGGACGCACGGCTGGCCGACCGCGCCTTCATCGCCGGCGACCAGCTCAGCATTGCCGACATCACCGCCGCCGTGGCGCTGGACTTTGCCCGCGTGGTGCGGGTCAAGCCGGCCGATCACCAGCAGCACCTGCAGCGCTGGCGCGCCGCCTTGGCGCAACGGCCGGCGTTTCAGCTGTGAGCTTGCGCCCACCGCCTGCCGCCCCCGGCGGACGGTAGGCGCCCGCCAGGCTTCAGACCGGCTCGGTCAGCGCGCCGTAGACCAGGTTGCGCAGGATCGGCCGGTACAGCACGCGCTGGCGCGGGCTCTGCATCATGAACACGGTGATCAGGTCGCTGGCGGGGTCCACCCACATCGCCGTGCCACCGGCGCCGCCCCAGTTGTATTCACCCGCCGCACCAATGCTGCCGGCCTCGCCGGCCTGGGTGCGCACGGCAAAGCCCAGGCCGAAGCCGTAGCCCGGGCCGGGCAGGTACAGCGGCGTGCGCTGCACTTGCGGGCCGAGGTGGTTGCTGGTCATGTAGGCCACGGTGCGTGGGCTCAGGTAGCGGCGGCCGTCCAACTGGCCACCGTTGCGCAGCATCAGCAAGAAGCGCATGTAGTCGGGCGCGGTGCTCACCATGCCGCCACCGCCGGATTCCATGCGCTGCACCACCCGCGGGTCGCTGATGACGGCATTGACGCCGAACTGCCGGTCGTCGGCCAGCGGCTCGGCCAGGCGCGCCTGGCGTGCGGCCTCGGGCACGTAGAAGCTGGTGTCGGGCATGCCCAGCGGCCCCAGCAGCCGCTGCTGCAGATGGGCAGCCAGCGTCTGGCCGCTCACCACCTCGAGCACCCGGCCCAGCACATCGGTGGAATTGCTGTAGTCCCAGGTGCTGCCGGGCTGGTAGGCCAGCGGCATGCGGGCGATCAGCTCGGCAAATTCGGCATTGCTGAGCTCGCCCCGGGTGCCCACCTGGTTGTCGACATAGGTCTTCTTGACCAGCCCGGGGCCGAAAAAGCCGTAGGTCAGGCCCGAGGTGTGGCGCAGCAGGTCTTGCACCGTCATGGCCCGCTGCGCCGGCACCAGGTCCAGGGTCTTCTGGCCGGCGGCGTCGGTCTTTTCCACCCCCACCTTGCCATTGGCGAAGGCCGGGATGTACTGCGCCACCGGCGCTTCCAGCAGCAGCCGGCCTTCTTCGGCCAGCATCATTGCGGCCACGCTGACCATGGGCTTGGTCATCGAGTAGATGCGGAAGATGTCGTCCACCTGCATGGCCGCCGGGCTGTCGGGCCCGCGCTGGCCGACTGCCTCGACATAGGCCAGCTTGCCGCGGCGCAGCACCATCACCACCGCGCCCGGGATCTTGCGCGCCTGCACCTCGCCACGCAGCCAGTCGCCGATGCGTGACAGGCGTTGCGGCGACAGGCCCACATCGCCCGGCGCGGCAGTTGCCAATGCCTGGGCGCGGGCGCTGGGGCTCCAGCCCAGCGCGCTGCCGGCCAGCAGGGCGGTGCCGGCAAGCAGGGCGGTGCGGCGGCTGGTGAGCGGGACGGCGAACGGGGCGGCCAGCGGGCCGGTCAAGGCTGTGGAGGCGGGTGTTGGTGGGGGCATGAACAGGTCGGGCATGGTGTCTCGGGTGGTGGCGGGATCGTGCAGCGCGATGCTGTGGGCCCGGGCTCGGCTTTGCAGTCGCCAGAGCGACCGGCAGCCCTGCCGCGTGCGGCGGCCCCTGCTGCGGGGCTGACCCGGATGGCGCCTGGCTGCGGTGCAGGCACAGTGCGGTGCTCGGCCGCATCTGTCTGGCCAGCCTACTGCACACACCCTTCCACACCCACCCTTCCACCCCCACCCCAAGGAGACCGCCATGTCCACCCAATCCCGCCGCCAACTGTTGCAGGCCGGCTTGTCGGCCGCCGCCGTGGCCGCCGCCCCCGGCGCCTTTGCCCAGGCGGGCTTTCCGTCGCGGCCGATCAAGTTCATCGTGCCCTACCCGCCTGGCGGCGCCACCGATTTGGTGGGCCGGCTGCTGGCGGCCAAGCTGCAGGACAGCTGGGGCCAGAACGTGGTGGTGGAAAACAAGGCCGGCGCCAGCGGCATGATCGGCAGCGCCGAGGTGGCGCGCGCCGCACCCGACGGCCACACCGTGCTGGTGGCCATCACCACCCACATCCAGAACCCGGCCATCTTTGCCAAGGTGCCCTACGACCCGCTGAAGGACTTCACGCCGATCTCGCAGATCTGCCTGTCCTACCTGGTGCTGGTGGTCAAGCCCGACTTTCCGGCCAGCAACCTGAAGGAGTTCATCGCCCTGGTCAAGGCCAACCCGGGCAAGTACAGCTTCGGCTCCTTCGGCACCGGTTCGTCCTCGCACATCGTCGGCGAGACCTTCGCCCGCAAGGCCGCGCTGGACCTGGCGCATGTGCCCTACAAGGGCTCGGCGCCGATGATGAGCGACCTGCTCGGCGGCCAGGTGCCCTGCGCCTGGGCCGATGTGAGCACCGCCACCCAGCACATCGCGGCCGGCAAGCTGAAAGCCCTGGTGGTGACCGGCCCGCGCCGGGCGCCGCTGCTGGCGGCCGTGCCCACCTTGCTGGAGTCCGGCTGGCCCGGCTTCGAGCCGCTGGGCTGGATCGGCGTGCTGCTGCCGGCCGGCGTGCCGCAGCCCATCGTCGACAAGTATTCCAACGAGATGGTGCGCATCGTCAAGCTGCCCGAGGTGCGCGCCCGGCTGTATGAACAGACGCTGATGCCGGTGGGCGACAACGCCGAATCCTTTGCGCGCACGCTCAAGCGCGACATGCAGCTGTGGCAGCAGATCGTCACCAGCGCGGGCATCAAGCCGCAGTAAGCCGCAGTAAGCCGACCACCCGGCACCGCCTGCCAGACAGCTGCCTGGCCACCCCGCTGCGGGTTGCCACGCTGGTTGCCTGCGGTGCCAGGCTCTAGCATCGCGCGGCCCGGCCGCATGGTGTGGCCGGGCCCCACCCGAGACCACCCCGATGTCACAGCCCCTACCCCGCCGCCAGGCGCTTGGCCACCTGTTGGCTGCCACTGGTGCCCTGCTGGCACCCACCGCCTTTGCCGCCGCGCCCATGGCCGCTGGCATGCCCATCAGCGTGCACCGCATGAAGCTGGGCAGCTTCGAGGTGAGCACGGTGCTCGACGGCTTCATCGAACTGCCGCCCAGCATCCTGCAAGGGGACGCCGACATGCTCAAGCGCGCGATGGAGGCCGGCGGCCTGGGTGCCGGCACCATCCGCACGGCGGTGAACTGCTTTGTTGTCAACACCGGCAGCAAGCTGGTGATGATCGACTGCGGCGGTGCCCGCATGCTGGGCCCGAATGCCGGCCGCATGCCGCAGGCCCTGGTGCAGCTGGGCCTGCAGCCCGAGCAGGTCGACGAGGTCTACATCACCCACATGCATGGCGACCACCTGCACGGCGCCGTGACGCCCGAAGGCGCCAAGATGTTTCCGAACGCGGTGCTGCGCATTCCCAAGCTGGATGTGGACTACTGGGCCAGCGCGGCGGTGGAGGCCGCCGCACCGGCCAATGAAAAAGGCCGCTTCGTGGCGGCCAAGCGTGCGGTGGCGGCCTATGGCGACCGGCTGCAGACCTTCGAGCTGGGCAGTGAGCTGACGCCCGGCATCCGATCGGTGGCGGCGGTGGGCCACACGCCCGGCCACAGCTGCTACCTGGTCACGTCGGGCAATGCCAAGCTGCTGCTGCTGGGCGACACCCTGCATGTGGCGCCGGTGCAGCTGCCGCGGCCCGAGGTGACCGTGATGTTCGATTTCCGCCAAGACCTGGCGCGCAGCCGCCGGCAAGAGCTGTTCGAGATGGCGGTCAAGGAAGACATGCTGATCGGTGCCGTGCACCTGCCGTTCCCCGCCATCGGCAAGCTGCGCCCGCGTGAGGGCGGCGGCTACGCCTACGACCCGCTGCCCTGGCAGCTGTATTGAGGCACTGCCAAGGGCCGGGCCAGGCGTTCAGCCCAGCTGCAGGTTGCCCTTGCGGATGACATTGCCCCAGCGCGCCATCTCGGCGCTGGTGCGGGCCACGGCAGCCTCGGTGCTGCCGCCGGTGATGATGATGCCCAGGCTGGCCAGCTTGTCGGCCACCTCGGGCAGCTTCAGCACCGCATTGGTTTCGCGGTTCAGCAAGGCCACCACGTCGGCCGGTGTCTTGGCCGGGGTGAACAGGGTGTAGTTGGTGGCTGACTCATAGCCCGCCAGGCCAGCTTCGGCCATGGTGGGCACATCGGGCAGCAAGGGGCTGCGGTTGCGGCTGGCCACCGCCAGCGCCCGGGTCTTGCCGGATTTGATGTGCGGCAGGTGTGCCGGCAGGCTGTCGATGGCCAGCGGGATGCGGCCGGCCATCAAGTCGGGCAGCAGCTGCGATGTGCCCTTGTAGGGCACATGCACCATGTCGATGCTGGTCATCTGCTTGAACATCTCGGCATTGAGGTGCTGCAGCCCGCCCACGCCGGTGGAGCCGTAGCTCAGCGTGCCGGGCTTGGCCTTGGCCAGCGCCACCAGCTCGGCCACATTGCGTGCCGGCAGGTCGGCATGCACCACCAGGGCCACGGTGCCGAAGCCCAGTTCGACCACCGGGATGAAATCGCGCTGCTGGTCAAAGGCCAGGGCCTTGTGCACATGCGGCGCAATCGCGTAATCGACGATGCTGCCCAGCATCAGGGTGTAGCCATCGGGCGCGCTGCGGGCCAGCGCCGCAGCCCCCAGTGTGGCGCCGGCGCCGGGCTTGTTGTCGACGTTGACTGCCTGGCCCAGGCGCTGCGCCAGGCGCTCGGCCACCAGGCGGGCCACGGCATCGACACCGCCGCCGGGCGGGTAGGGCGCAATCAGCGTCACCGGCCGTGCCGGCCAGGTTTCAGCCCGGGCGGTGCTGCCCAGCGTGGCCAGCGCAGCGGCGCCCGCGACCAGGGCCTGGCGGCGTGATGGGAGGAAGCGGTGGGCAGCAGACATGGCATTGACCGGGGTGTGGACGGGCCGCCAGTATCCAGGCGCCCGGCCATGCCGGCCGTCGGGGGGAACCCCCGGGCTGGCGCCCAGCCGGCCGGCCGGCCAGGCTCAATCCGCGAAGGCGCCGGCTGCGCGGATCACCGGGCCCCAGCGCTCGGTCTCGGCCTTCAGATGGCTGCGCAGGCCTTCGGGCGTGAGCTTGGCGTCGGGCACGAATTCGGCGCCCAGTTCGGTCATGCGCTGCACCACCACCGGATCTTTCAGCGCCACGCGCAGCGCGCTGGCGAACTTTTCAGTCGCCTCCTTGGGCGTGTTCTTGGGCGCGTAGATGCCGTGCCACACCACCACGTCAAAGCCCTTCAGGCCCTGCTCGGCCAGGGTGGGTGCATCGGGCAGCACCTTGATGCGGTTGGCGGTGGTGACGCCGAAGAACTTCACCGTGCCGGCCTTGATGTGCGGCGTGGTCTGGGTGGTCTGGTCACACAGCACATCGACCTGGCCGCCCAGCAGGGCCTGGAAGGCCGGGCCGGTGCCTGAATAGGGCACGGTGGTGAGGTCCACCCCCACGGCCTGGCGGAACACCATGCCGCACAGGTGGCTCACCGCACCCAGCCCGGCGTGCGCCAGGTTCACCTTGTCGCCGTTGGCCTTGAGGTAGGCCAGCAGTTCAGGGAAGGTATTGGCCGGCAGGTCCTTGCGGCCCAGCAGCGTCATCGGCACATCGACCACCTGGCTGACGTGTTCGAAGTCGGTCTGCGGGTTGTAGGTCAGCTTGCGGTACAGCGCCGGCGCGGTGGCCATGCCGTTGTGGTGGATCAAGTAGGTGTAGCCGTCCGGGTTGGCGCGCATCACCGTGGCTGCAGCGATGGTGCCGCCCGCGCCCACCTTGTTCTCGACCACCACGGTCTGCCCCAGGCCCTTGCTCATCACCCCGGCCAGGGTGCGGGCGACGATGTCGGTGGGGCCACCGGCAGCGAAGGGCACCACCAGGGTGATGGCCTTGCTGGGGTAGGCCTGGGCCTGGACGGCGGCGCTGCCGAGCGTGGCGAGCACAGTGGCCAGGGTGGTCAGGACAAGGCGGCGGTGTTGGTGCATGGGAAATCCTGCGGCGACAGATGATGGGCTTGGCAGTGTCGTTGTGCTGCTGCGGCCGCTGCATGCCGGTTATCCCGCAGGCCGTGGCCCCCGCGCGTGGTATCCGTCACGCTGGCTGGCACGGCTGCAAGCTGTGCTTCAATGCACGCGCAAGCAGGGCAGGCGCGCCACCGGCGCTGCGATGGCCCGGCTGCGACCTCCGGAGGCAAACCACATGAACCCCATCAAAATCGTCGCTATCGCCCTGATCATTGCCGGCGTGCTTGGCCTGGCTTATGGCGGCTTCAGCTTCACCAAAGACACGACGGTGGTGAAGGTGGGCCCGATCGAGCTGACCGCCAAGGAGAAGCAGACCGTCAACGTGCCGCTGTGGGCCGGTGTCGGCGCCATCGTGATCGGTGGCGTGTTGCTCGCCGTGGGCGGCAAGAAGGGCTGATCGGCCTTGGTGCGCGCTGCCTTGCAGGGCAGGGCGCGGGCACTGGGCGTTGAAGCGACCTGCCTGTGCGCCTGGTGCACAGGCAAGTAGCCTTTGCTGTAGCGCACGCCGCGCGCTGGTGTGGCTGGCGCCAACCCGCAACCATCGGCACGCTCAATCGTCGTTCGGGCAGACCCGTTTGAAGACCGTCGCGTGCAGGCCGGTCTGGTCGATGTTGCGCCAGGCCTCGGGCCACGCGTCTTGCGCAGCATGGGGCAAGGCTGAGCCTTGCGCCCAATGTGCTGCGAACGGGATGGCGTCCAGCACCCGGCGGCGGCGGTCCTTGCAGTCGTATTCCACGTGGCTCTTGACCGACCAGGCCAGGTCTGCCCGGGGCTGCCCCAGGTTGCGCAGTTCCCAGACCCTGCGCATGGTGTTCATGGGGCCGGACTGCCGGATCGCCGTGCTGTCGATGAACACGTCGGCCGGCGCGGCTGCATCACCGCCGACTTTCAACCAGTCGGCAGATGCGGCGGTGCTGACGCACAGCAGCAGTGCGAACAACATTGGCTGCATGGGGGCTGCTCGGGTGCTGCGCATCCGCCCCTGGTTGACCGGGCATCCCATGCTGTTTGCTTTGAATCCGCCGCCGGCAGCAGTATTATTTCAGCGCCAGAATATACTTAGCCAGAACCATGGCGTCGGCTTCGGAGACTTGCGGTTGCGGCGGCATCATGTCCTCGCCCCACACGCCCGAGCCGCCGGCCCTGATTTTCTTGGCCAGTTTGTCAGCCGCATTCGCATCGCCGACATACTTGCTGGAGACTTCATTCAATTTCGGGCCGTACTTTCTCTTGTCAAGATAGTGGCAGGCAAGGCAATTGCTCTTGACCAGCAATTCATAATCGGCATAGGCCGAACCCAGCACGCCCATCAGGCATGAAAACACCACAAACTTGACCGGTTTAATCATTTAGATATTCTCGCAAGATCTTCAAGGGTGCGCCGGCCCGCAGGCCGGCGCACCATGGCCCGCAATTACTGCGGTGTCACGCGGATGATGACGCCCTGGTCTTCAAGCGCCACGTACAGGTTGCCGTCCGGCCCTTGCGACACGGCGCGGAAGCGGCCGGTCACGGTGGGCCAGGACGCCTGGACAGCGGTCGACGAGATGCCATCGGCGCTGATGTTCAGCACGTCGAGACGGTTGCCGACGGGCGTGCCGTGGATGCCGATGCCCGAATACCCGACCACCATGCGGCCGTCCCAGTCCTTCCACTGCTTGCCCGACAGGAAGGCGTTGGAGAACATGCCCTGCGACAGGCCGTTGTTGTTCCAGGCCGGCTTCATGGCGTCGGGGTAGGTCTTCAGGTCGGTCATCGGCATGAAGGCCGCGCGTTCCTTCGGGTCCATGGCGCCCATCTGGTTGGGTGAATAACCGCAGTAGTCGTCCGGGCAGTCCTTGCGGCCGGCCATGTTGGGGCGCGGGTCCCAGCCGGCATTGCCGCCGTTGCTCAGCGCGGTGACTTCGTCTGAATGCCAGGGGCCGTTTTCAGCAGTGAACGGCCGGCCGTCGCTGGGGCGGAAGGCAATGCCTTGCGGATTGCGGTGGCCGTAGGTGTAGATGCGGGCATCAAAACCTGCCGGCGGCTTGTTGCCGGCGGCGGCCTTGCCGTCGCGGTCGATGCGCAGCACCTTGCCGGCGATGATGGTCGGGCTGGTGGGGCCAACGCCCAAATGGTTGTCGCCAGTGGTCAGGTAAATGAAACCATCGGTCGGGCTGAAGCGCACGCGGCCGCCGTTGTGCGCGCCTGGGCCGCCAAACGGGTGCTTGGACGCGGCCGGCTTGTAATTGACGTCCGGCACGATGTCGGTGCGGTCAGACACATTGGTGAAACCCGCGTCCACCTTCATGCGCATCAGGCGGTTGTTCAGCTTGCCGTTGAGCTTGGAGCTGGAGTAGACGTAAATCAGGCGGTTGGTGGCGAAGTCGGGGTCCACTTCCACGCCCATCATGCCGGCCTGGCCGTCACAGAACAGGTCAGCGCTGGACGAGGCGTAACCAGCGACACCACCGATGGCGTGCAGCTTGTTGATGGTGCCCGAGGGCATGCGCACCGACAGACCCTTGCACTTCTCAGTGAAGAACATGGTGCCGTCTTTCAGGAACGACATGTCCCACGGCAGTTCCAGCTTGCTGACCACGACTTCTGTCGTCAGCGTGGGGGTCTGCGCATACAGCGCGCCAGACGCAAGCAAACTCGCGGCAACGACACCGGCTTTTAAAATCATGTTGGTTTTCATCTTGTCTCCGAGGTGTGTTGGGGCAGGCGCCATTGATTTTTTCAAAGACCGCCATACCCAGTACCAATAATTGACCGCTTTTTGAGATTCCCCAATTGTTTGCATCGCATCGACACCAGCGATCCAAGCAACTGCGCAACCCGGATGGGGGTATATCAGAGACAAAACCGGGGGGTGACGGTGAAAACCCGCATTGATGGCGGGCGTGGCAAAACGGCGCCAGTCGCCTGCGGGCGGGCGCCCAAACTCGCCGCCAGTGGCCTGCCAGATCGCGGGTGTTGCTGGCTGATGGGTGGCGGATCACGACAGCATGCTGGCGCCTGCGCGCCTTTGGCGGCCAGGCTGCTGCCTGGCGCGGCTGCGGCTGTGGCTGCGGCTCGCGCCGGATTCGGCCTGAAATACAACAGGCGACTTGCCGGACCCAGCGGCCAGCAGGGCCATTGCCGGGCCGCTGCCGGCGCTGGCGGGCTCAGGTGGGTGGCTCGGCCGCCAGCAGCGCGGCCACTTCGGCCATGTTGTGGGCGATGGCATGGGCGCCGGCGGCCTGCAGGCGGGCGGCTGGTGTCATCGCCGCAAAACCGATGGCGCGCATGCCGGCGGCGCGGGCGGCAGTGACGCCGGTGGGCGTGTCCTCCACCACGGTGGTGTGCTGCGGCAGCGCACCCAGCGTGCGGGCGGCCAGCAAGAACAGGTCTGGTGCCGGCTTGGGGTGGGCGACATCGTCGGCCGTGAAGATGCGGCTGCCGGCAGGGCCGGTGAAGCGCGGCAGCAGACCGGTGTGGCCCAGCGTGAACTGCACCTTGGCCAGGTTGCCGTTGCTGGCCACGCAGAACGGCCGCGCTGGCGCGCTGCGCCGCCTGCCGTCCTGCAGCGGCGCCTGCAGGCTGTCCAGCACCGCCTCGATGCCGGGCACGCTGGTCAGCCCGGCGCGAAAAGCCGCCCGCGTGCGCCGGCCCATGTCGGCCAGAAAGTCAGCCGGCAGGGTGCCGCCCAGCAGCGCTGTCAGCTGCACCAGACCCGAGGCCATGGACATGCCGATGAAGCGGTCGACCGCTTCATCGAAGGACAGCGCCACGCCATGCTCGGCCAGCATGTCGACCACCACCTGGTGGGTCAGGCGTTCGCTGTCGACCAGCACGCCATCGCAGTCGAAGATCACCATGCGGTGCGCCCGCCCGGCAGCCGGGCCGCCCCAAGTTTTCTGGCGCCCCCACGGGGGGCCGGGACGGGCAAGGCGCGGCCCTTGGGGGTCCTCAGAACCCGCCCCGCACCCAGGCCAGGGTCTCGTCCAGCGCGCGTGCGGTCTTGGCCAGCAGTTCGTCGATCTCGGCGGCGCTGATGATCAGCGGTGGCGAGAAGGCGATGACATCGCCCGCCAGCACCCGCAGGATCAGGCCATGCGCCTGGGCCCGCTTGACCAGATAGGCGCCCACGCCGCGCTTGGGGTCGAAGGGCTTGCGCTGCGCCGGCACCTCGGCCAGTTCCAGCGCGCCGATCAGCCCCAGGCCACGCGCCTCGCCCACCAGTGCATGCTCGGCAAACTGGCGCAGGCCGGCCTGCAGGCGCGGCGCCACTTGCTGCACATGGTCGATCACCTTGTCGTCGGTGTAGATGCGCAGGGTTTCCAGCGCCACGGCGCAGGCCAGCGGGTGGCCGCTGTAGGTGTAGCCATGGCCGAAGGTGCCGACGCTGGCACTGGCGTCGGCCACCACCTGGTAGACCGCATCGGTGACCATCAGCGCCGACATCGGCACATAGGCCGATGTCAGCATCTTGGCCACCGTCACCATGTCGGGCTGCAGGTCGAACACGTTGGTGCCGAAGGCCTGGCCCAGGCGGCCGAAGCCGGTGATCACCTCGTCGGCGATGAACAGGATGTCGTGCCGTTTCAGCACCGCCTGGATGCGCGGGAAGTAGCCCGCCGGCGGAATGATCACGCCGCCCGCACCCTGCACCGGCTCGGCGATGAAGGCGGCGATGGTGTCGGCGCCTTCGGCGGCGATCAGGTCTTCCAGCTCTTTCACCAGGCGGTCGACGAACTGCGCCTCGGTTTCACCGGGCAGGCCCACACCGTAGAAGTGCGGTGCGCTGACCCGCAGGATGCCCGGCAGCGGCAGGTCGAAATGCTGGTGCATGGTCGGCAGGCCCGACATCGACGCGGCAGCGGCCGTCACGCCGTGGTAGCCCTTCTGGCGGGCGATGATCTTCTTCTTCTGCGGCCGGCCGCGCGCATTGTTGTAGTAGCGCACCAGCTTGAAGGCGGTGTCATTGCTCTCCGAGCCTGAATTGGCAAACAGCACCCGGCCGGCGCGCAGCGCGGGCGTGGGCGCCCAGGCCATCAGGGTCTTGACCAGTTCGGTCACCGGGCCGGGCACCTTGCCGCTGAACGCGTGGTAGTAGGGCAGCTGGCGCATCTGCCGCGCGGCGGCGTCGGCCAGCCGGCCCTCGCTGAAGCCCAGGCTGGCGCACCACAGGCCGGCCATGCCTTCCAGATAGCGCTTGCCGTGCTCGTCGATCACATGCACGCCATCGCCCTGGACGATCACCAGCGGCCCGTCCTGCTCCAGCTGTCGCAGCTGGGTGTAGGGGTGCAGGTGGTGGGCGATGTCGCTGCGGCCGGCAGGCGAGACGTCATGGGGCGTGGCGGTGGCGGTCATGGCGAGCGGGGCTGGTTGACTTGGCAAAGATCATAGTGCGCAGGCCGGCGGCAGGGCAGGGTGGAAACCGCCTGTTGCGCCGCTTGCCGCTGGCCCTGGCGCGGTGATCCGGCTACATTGACCTGGAGGCATGGATCCGGGGACATTGGATCGCTGTTGCTTGATCTGCCACGCAGTTCCGAGGGGCGACGCATGGGTGCAATCTTCATCAGCTACCGCCGTGGCGACACCGACAGTGATGCCCGCCTGCTGCTGCACAAGCTGCGTGAGCAGTTCGGGGCCGAATCGGTGTTCATGGACGTGGTGGGCATCGAGCCCGGCGCCGACTTCCGCAAGACCCTGGACGCCAAGCTGGGCAGCTGCTCGGTGCTGCTGGCCCTGATGGGCCGCCAGTGGCTGAGCCTGCAGAACGCCCGTGGCCAGCGCCGGCTGGACGACGACAGCGACTTCGTGCGCCTGGAGACGGCCACCGCGCTGCGTCGCGACATCCCGGTGGTGCCGGTGCTGGTGCAACGGGCGGCCATGCCCACGGCGGCCGATCTGCCCGAGGACCTGCGCGATCTGGCCTTCCGCAATGCGGTGGTGCTGTCGCACGAGGGCTGGGACAACGATGTGCAGCCGCTGCTGCAGGCGCTCGCCAGGCATGTGCAGCCACAGCCGCAGCCGCAGCCGCAGCCGCAGCCGCAGCCGCAGAGCGGGGCCGCAGCGGCGGCGCCCGCCACACCAGGCGCTGGGCTGGCCCATGCCCCGGCCGCGGGGCCGGCCGAATCGGCGCGTTACCAGGCCAGGGTGGCGCAGTTTCTGGCCGACGGCAGCATTTCAGCCTTGGAGCGCAAGTCCCTGGTCGAACTGCGCGACAAGCTGGGCTTGACGGCCGAGGCGGCCGAAGCGATCGAGGCGCCGCTGCACGACCGCCAGCGCCGCCTGGACCAGTACCGGCAAGACCTGACCGAGACCATCGCGGCCGAGTTTCCGCTCAGCGCCAGTGCCCTGGCCGACCTGCAGGTGCGGGCGCAGGTGCTGGAACTGGACGAGGCTGACGTGGCCGCCATCCACCAGACGCATTTGGCGGCTGCCGAGGAACGCCATCGGGCGCAGCTGCAGGCCGCCGCAGCGGCGGCGCCAGAACGCAGGCCGGCAGCCGCAGCGCAGGCGTCGGGGCGGCCGGATCAGGCCCAGCCGCCGCCAGCTGCGCAGCCGAAGCGGCGGCCGCCGCCCGCCCCGGCCGTGGCGGCGCCCGTGGCGGCGCCGGTCAATGCGCCGACCACCCCGGCGGTCACTGCGGTGGTCAGCGCGGGCCGCACCTGGCAGATGGCCGCAGCGGGCGCGGTCATCTGCGGCTTGATGGCTGCCCTGCCCTATCTGTTCGTGGCCGGCACAGCCGAACCGGAGGCCTTTGTCGGCGGCTCGGCCATCATCGGCGCGGGCGTGGGCTGGTTCACCGCCAGCTACCGCTGGATCGCCGGCCTGGCCCTGGTCTTCTTCCTGTCCAACCTGTTCAGCTGAGCAGCCAGGCCCGCCAGCGCCACCGCTGCGGCCAGGCCAGCGGTGGCCGCGGTGCGCAGCGTGACCGCCAGCCTTCAGGCCTTGGCGGCGTAGCCCAGCACCGCCTTGGTCTCCAGGAACTCGCCGAAGGCGTGCTCGCCCCACTCGCGGCCGTTGCCCGACTGCTTGAAGCCGCCAAACGGCGCCATCAGGTCGGGCGCCGGCGCTGTTGATGTTGACCTGGCCGGCGCGCAGGCGCGATGCCACCTTGCGGGTGGCGTCGACGTCGGTGCCCGACACATAGGCCGCCAGGCCGTAGGGCGTGTCGTTGGCGATGGCCACCGCCTCGTCCACCGTGTCGTAGCCCAGGATGGTGAGCACCGGGCCGAAGATCTCCTCGCGCGCCACCGTCATCTGGTTGTTGACATGGCCGAACACCGTGGGCTTGACGTAGTAGCCGGTGGCCAGGCCCTCGGGCTTGCCCAGGCCGCCGGCCACCACGGTCGCGCCTTCGTCGATGCCCTTGGCGATCAGGGTCTCGATCTTGTCCCACTGCGCGGCAGAGATCACCGGGCCCAGCGCGGCGCCGCTGTCGCCGGCTCGCCCACGGTGGTGGCCTCGGCGGCGGCCTTGGCGATGGCCAGCGCCTCGTCCATGCGGCTGTTGGGCACCAGCATGCGGGTGGGGGCGTTGCAGCTCTGGCCGCTGTTGCTCATCACGCCGCGCACGCCGGCGGTCACGGCCTTCTGGAAGTCGGCATCGGGCAGGATGATGTTGGGGCTCTTGCCGCCCAGTTCCTGGTGCACCCGCTTGACGGTGGGCGCGGCATTGCGCGCCACCTCGATGCCGGCGCGGGTGCTGCCGGTGAACGACACCATGTCGACCTCGGGGTGGCTGGACAGATCGCCGCGCCCACGGTCGGGCCGTCGCCGTTGACCAGGTTGAACACACCGGCCGGCACGCCGGCGGCGTGCATGATCTCGGTCCAGATCTGGGCCGAGAACGGGCGACAGCTCGCTGGGCTTGAGCACCATGGTGCAACCCACGGCCAGCGCCGGCGCCACCTTGCAGGCGATCTGGTTGACCGGCCAGTTCCAGGGCGTGATCAGGCCGCACACGCCGATCGGCTCCTTGGCCAGCAGGGTGCTGCCGCGCTGCTCGCTGAACTTGTAGTCCTTCAGCACGTTCAGCGCGGTGGTCAGGTGGCCCACGCCCATCGCGGCCTGGGCCTTTTGCGCCAGCATGGCCGGCGCGCCCATTTCTTCGGTGATGGCGGCGGCCATGTCGGCGTAGCGCTTCTTGTATTCGTTGAGGATGGACTCGAGCAGGGCCACGCGCTCGGCCACGCTGGTCTGGCGAATAGCTGGCAAAGGCTGCCCGCGCGGCCTTGACGGCGGCGTCCACGTCGGCCGCACTGCCCATGCTGATGCGGCCGGCCACGCCTTCGGTGGCGGGGTTGATCACGTCCAGCGTCTTCGGGGTGGCGGGGTCGACCCAGGCACCGTTGATGTAGAACTTGAGGTAGTCACGCATGGGGGGTCTCCGTCGAATGGGGGCACCGCAGGCTGCGGTGGGGGTGGGCGCCCGGCCAGTGCCGCTGGCGCCCGGGCATGCATGCTGACACGGATCACGCCGGCGGGTCTGTCCGGCCGGTGTCAGGCCCTGCCAGCGTGCAGCCGCTATCGTGCGCGCCATGTCCGCCCAGCTGTCCGCCAGCCCCCAACCCCCGGCCCCCGCCAGCGCCACGCTCAACCGCCAGCAGCGCCAGGCCCTGGTGGCGGTGCTGATGGCGGTGGCCCTGGCCACGCTGGATTCGACCATCGTCAACACCGCGCTGCCGGGCATTGCCGCCGACCTGCGGGCCCCGCCGGCCTTGTCGATCTGGGTCGTCAATGCCTACCAGCTGGCCGTGGTGGCCTGTTTGTTGCCGTTTGCGGCCTTGGGCGACTGGCTGGGCGCGCGCCGGGTGCACCTGGGCGGCCTGATCGCCTACATGCTGGCGTCGCTGGGCTGCGCCCTGGCCGACAGCCTCAGCAGCCTGGCGGTGGCCCGTGCGCTGCAGGGCATTGCGGCGGCCGCGCTGATGAGCGTGAACATCGCCCTGGTGCGGGCGGTCTTTCCGCCGCAGGCCCTGGGCCGCGGCATGGGCTTGAACGCGCTGGTGGTGGGCGTGTCGTTTGCCGCCGGGCCCAGCATCGCGTCGCTGGTGCTGTCGGTGGCGGCCTGGCCCTGGCTGTTTGCCATCAACTTGCCGCTGGCCTTGCTGGCGCTGCTGATGGCCTGGCCGGCACTGCCGCGCAGCGCCGCCCGCGGCCATGCGCTGGACCCGCTGACGGCGCTGTTGACCGCCCTGTGTTTTGCCGGCCTGGTCGGCGCGCTCAGCGCTGCCACCCAGCAGCAGCCGCTGGCGGTGGTGCTGCCGGTGCTGGCCCTGGCGCTGGGCGCGGGCGCGCTGTTGCTGCGCCGCCAGCGCGGCCACCCGTCGCCCATGCTGCCGGTGGACCTGCTGCGCCGGCCGATGTTTGCCTTGTCCATCGCCACCGCGCTGGCAGCGTTCTGCGCCCAGGGCCTGGCCTTTGTCAGCCTGCCGTTTTTCTTTGAGACGGTGCTGCACCGCGACCCGGTGCAGACCGGTTTTCTGATGGCGCCCTGGGCCATCGTGGTGGCGGCAGCGGCGCCGTTTGCCGGCCGCCTGTCGGACAGCCACGCGCCAGGGCTGATGGGCGGCATCGGCCTGCTGCTGCTGGGCGCCGGCATGGCCGCGCTGGCCCTGCTGCCGGGCGATGCCTCGGTGCTGCGCATCACCGCCAGCATGGCGCTGTGCGGCGCCGGCTTCGGGCTGTTCCAGTCGCCCAACCTCAAGGCCATCATGTCGGCCGCCCCGCCAGAGCGTGCCGGCGGCGCCAGCGGCATGGTGGCCATGGCGCGGCTCAATGGCCAGGCCCTGGGCGCGGCGCTGGTGGCGCTGTGCTTCGGCATTGCCGGCCCCCAGGGGCCGACGCTGGCCCTGGCCCTGGGCGCCGGTTTTGCCGCGCTGGGGGCCCTGGCCAGCGCCGCCAGGCTGTGGGTGAAATGACCCGGCGAACCGAAGCCGGCGCCGGTACCGGTACCGGTCAGCGCAGCGCCTGGTAGGTGGCCGACTGGAAGGCGTAGAACAGCGGCAAGGACCGGCTGTCGGCAAACGGCAGGATCTGGGTCATGTAGGCGCCGCCGATGCCGCTGGCCTGGTCGATCCAGAAATAGCTGTTGGCCAGGCCGGCCCACATCAGGCTGCCGGCGGGCAGGCCGGTGTTGGTGCGGGCTGCGTTGATCTGGAAGCTCAGGCCCCAGGTCTTTTCCACGCCGGGGAAGAACTCGGCGTCCAGCGTCAGCGACGGCGCCTGGGTGGGCAGCTTCGTCACCCGCAGCGGGCCCATGGCGTTGTGGCTCATCAGCTGCACGGTTTCGGGCTTCAGCAGCTGTGCGCCACTGCTGGCGCGGCCTGCATTGAGCATCATGCGGATGAAGTGCATGTAGTCGCCCACGCGTGCCGTACAGGCCGCCGCCGCCCATTTCATGCTCGGGGTGTTGCTCGATCTCCAGGTCGCCCGCCACCAGCGTGCCGTCGTCGCCCCGGTGGTGGATCTTGGCCAGGCGCTTGCGCTGGTCGGCGCCGATCTGGAAGGCGGTGTCGGTCATGCCCAGCGGGCCCAGCAGGTGCTGTTGCAGGTACTGGCCGATGGTCTGGCCGCTCACCGCCTCGACCATGCGCGCCGCCCAGTCGATGTTGATGCCGTACAGCCAGCGCTCGCCCGGTTCAAACACCAGCGGCTGCAGCATCGCCGCGCGGCTGCAGCTGATGATGCCGGGCGTGCCGGTGGCGGCCTGGTAACGGCCGGTGTCGGCGTCCCAGAACTCATAGCCGAAGCCGGCGGTGTGGGTCAGCAAGTGGCGCAGCGTGATGTCGCGCTGCGGCGGCCGCATGATCGGCTGGCCCGCCGCGTCAAAGCCCTGCAGCACCTGGCATTCGCCCAGGCGCGGCACCACCGCCTTGGCCGGGCTGTCCAGGCTGAGCTTGCCCTGTTCCACCAGCTGCATGCAGGCCGCGCCGGTCAGGGCCTTGGTCATCGACGCGATCCAGCCCACGGTGTCGGTGGTCATCGCATGGGTGGCGGGGTCGGCGCCCAGCACACGCTGGCCGAAGGCGCCGGCATACAGGTTGTGGCTGCGGTCGGTGACCATGGCCACCACGCCGGGCACGTCGCCTTGTGCGGCGGCCTGGCCCAGAAGTTCGTCGAGGCTGGATTGCAGATGCATGGGGTGTCTCCGTTGCTGATGGGGGAGGGGACTGGTTGCGCCAGCAGCGACAAAGCGGTGGGCGTCGGCAGCGCCGCTGCAGTGTGCGCCGCCGGGCCACATCTGGCGATCAGGGCGCGCCCGCAGCCGGGTGGCAGCGGCCTGTGCCGCCGCCGGGTCAGCCCTGGCGGCGTGTGGCCAGCCAGATGCTGGGCAGGATCAGCGTGGCGCCCGCCGCGTGGTACCAGGCCGGTGGCTCACCCAGCAACAGCCAGGCGGTGCCGGCGGCATACACCGGCCCCAGGTACAGCACCAGGGCGGTGGGCCCGGCGCCCAGTTCCCGCAGCATGAAGGAATAGGCCTGGTAGGCCAGCATGCCCGGCAGCACTGCGGCGGCCACCACCAGGCCCAGTGCCGCCCAGCCCAATGGTGGTGGCGTGGTCAGCGCCAGTTCCAGCGCGGTGAAGGGCAGCAGCACCAGGATGCCACCAGCGGTGATGGCCACCAGCCGCTCGGCCGTGCCCAGGCGGCTGGGCCACAGCCGCAGCAGCACCGAATAAGCCACCCAGCTGATGCCGGCCGCCAGCACCCAGCCGTCGCCGGCGGTGAAGCGCACCGCCAGCAGGTTGCGCAGGTCGCCCTTGGCGATGACAAACAGCACCCCTGCCAGCGCCAGCGCCACACCCGCCATCTGGCTGGGTGCCATGCGCTCCCCCAGCAGCACCGCGCCCACCACCGCAATCGCCACCGGCGTGGCGGCATAGATCAGCGCAATGTTGGCCGATGAGGTGGTCTGCCCGCCGATGTAGACAAAGGCGCCGCAGACCCACATGCCCAGCGCGCCCAGCACCAGCAACTGCTTCCATTCGGCGGCCAGCCAGGGCCGGCCGGCGCGGCGCAGGCCCATCCATGCCAGCGGCAGCATCAGCGCAAAGGCCAGGCTCCAGCGGCCCAGCGCCAGCACATGCGGCGAGATCACCCCGGCCGCGGCGCGGGCGATCAGGTAGTTGCTGGACCAGGCCAGCGGCACCAGCCATAGCAGCAGCCGCGCCAGGCGCTGGCGCCGCTGTGCGGCTTGCACTGCGGCTTGCTGCATTGCGTGCGCAGCAGCGTGCCCTGCTTCGGGGTCGGCGGATGTGGTCAAGGCGGGTGCAGACCAGTGCATGCCCGGCAGGTGGCCTGGGCGGCGCGCAATTGTGCCCGCCGTGCTACCTTGCGCCCGCGCCGAATCGGCCTGCGTCCAGCAGCCCGGCCACGCCCGCCCGCCCACCCCAGCAAGCGCACCCTACACAACCAACAGGAGACATCCCATGTTCGACACCGCCATCGCCGGCAGCCTGCCCAAACCCGCCTGGTTGGCTGAAACCGGCAAGCTGTGGCCCAAGTGGCAGGCCGAGGGCGAGGACCTGGCCCGCGCCAAGGCCGACGCCACGCTGCTGTGGGTCAAGCTGCAGGAAGACGCCGGGCTGGACGTGATCGGCGACGGCGAGCAGAGCCGCCAGCACTTTGTGCACGGCTTTCTGGAGCAGGTGGACGGCATCGACTTTGCCAACAAGGTGGAAATCGGCATCCGCAATGACCGCTACAAGGCCATGGTGCCGCAGGTGGTGGCGCCGCTGCGCCTCAAAGGCCGGGTGCATGCCACCGAGGCCCGCCTGCTGCGCGCCCACACCCAGCGCCAGATCAAGTTCACCCTGCCCGGGCCCATGACCATCGTCGACACCGTGGCCAACCGCCACTACCCCGACCGCCAGGCCATGGCCTTTGCCTTTGCCGAACTGCTGAACCAGGAAGCGCTGGCGCTGCGGGCCGACGGCGTCGACATCATCCAGTTCGACGAGCCGGCCTTCAATGTCTACCTGGACGAAGCCGCCAGCTGGGGCGTGCAGGCACTGGAGCGCGCCGCCCAGGGCCTGCAGCAGCCTGACCCCGCCACCGGCCGCCGCTGCAAGACCGCCGTGCACATCTGCTACGGCTACGGCATCGAAGCCAACATCAGCTGGAAGAAGACGCTGGGTGAAGAGTGGCGCCAGTACGAGACCGTGTTCCCGGCGCTGGCCGCCAGCAGCATCGACCAGGTCAGCCTGGAATGCATCCACAGCCAGGTGCCGCCCGAGCTGATGGCCCTGCTGACCGGCAAAGAGGTGATGGTGGGCGTGATCGACGTGGCCAGCGACGTGGTGGAAACGCCGGAAGACGTGGCCGACACCATCGGCCGGGCCTTGCAGTTTGTGCCGCGCGACCGCCTGATCGCCTGCACCAACTGCGGCTTGGCGCCGATGCAGCGCAGCGTGGCCGAAGCCAAGTTGCGCGCACTGGCCGCCGGCGCTGCGCTGGCACGCCAGCGCTACGCCTGAGGCATCAGGGCAGCAGCTTGTCGATCTTGACCACGCGCAGGGCCGACAGCGTGATCCAGCCCGCCAGGCTCAGCCCGCTCAACAAGCCGAAGAACCACAGCAGCAGATGTGCGTCGGGGTTGCTGCTGCCACGGCCCAGCATCCAGCTGAGGAAGAAAAAGAACACCGACACCGCGAACAGGCCGATCAGGTTGTTGATGCGCCGGGTGGCGATTTCGTCAGAGGAGCGGGGGGGCATGCACGGCGCCAGGCTGGTGAAAGGGGCCCGATTCTCAACCAGGCGCCCGCGCCGGGTGGCTGGCGCCCCCAAAACCCACCGGCACCGCCCCGGCTTGGCAGCGCAGCGTCCATCTGTAGGCGGAGAAGCGGGCATGGATGTCCGCTGTTCGGCCGAATGCAGGCATGCCCATCGGCCGAAGAATGGCCATGTGCACAGCGGCAGTCAGCGCACCGTGCACCCACCCTCCCACCGAACCAAGCAAGGGGGCTGTCATGCACACCCAACACCAGTTTCAAGCCCAAGCGCCATCCCAAGCTGCCCGCGCCACCGCGCCGGCGCTGTCCCACGAGCTGCGCTTCGATTCGCTGTTCCACCCCGGCCGCGGCCTGACCGTGCCCTGCGACGCCACCGGCCAGGTCGACATGAACCAGCTGACCGAGCGCCTGCGCAATGCCTACCTGGGTGCGCGCGCCATGGTGGGCCGTGAATACGCCTGCCCCAGGGTGCAGCCGGCGCATTGACGCCGCCGGTCTGGCTACGGGCTATGGGTTAGGGCTGCGGGCTGGGCGACCTGCGCTGGCACGCCAGCGGCGTCAGCCCACCGCCACCCCGAACAGCGACCCCACGCCGGCGGTGAGCGCCATGGCCAACGCACCCCAGAAGGTGACGCGGGCGACAGACGCCAACCAGGGCGAACCGCCGGCACGTGCTGCCAGCCAGCCCAGCAGCGCCAGAAAAACCAGCGCACTGCCGGCCAGCCCCCACATCAGCAACGGTGGCGCCAACACGGCGACCATGACCAGCGGCAAGGCCGCGCCCACGGCAAAGGTGCCGGCCGACGCGAACGCCGCCTGCACCGGCCGGGCAGCCAAGGTGTCGGAAATGCCCAGTTCATCGCGGGCATGTGCGCCCAGCGCATCGTGTGCCATCAATTGGGTGGCAACGCTGGCGGCCAGTGCGTCCGTGAGCCCGCGCTGCACGTAGATCGCCTTCAGTTCGGCATGCTCTTGAACCGGGTTGGTCGCCAGTTCCTTGCGTTCGCGCGCCAGGTCGGCATGTTCGGTGTCGGCTTGTGCGCTGACCGACACATATTCACCCGCAGCCATCGACATGGCACCGGCCACCAGGCCCGCCACGCCCGCCACCAAAATGGCCCGTGTGCTGGCGCCCGACGCGGCGACGCCCAGCACCAGGCTGGCGGTCGAGACAATGCCGTCATTGGCGCCCAGCACGGCGGCGCGCAACCAGCCGGTGCGGTGTGTGTTGTGGCTTTCTCGGTGTCGCATGGCGTGTTGTCGGGTCTGCGGAGGCTGTGCTGAGCGCTTGCGCATTGCCCAGGGCTGTTCAAGACCACCCGACTATCGCCCAGAAATGAGAGAAAATCGACGAACGTTTGGCTCGGCGTTTGTCCAGACAATGCCGATCATCTTGAAGTGATTTTCAGTGCGGCCAGCACGCGGCTTGAAGTTTGGATGGGCTGGTATTTTCAGTTGGTCAATTTCAGGCCACAGATGACAGCCCGCGCAGCCGCCTGGTGACAGATAAAAACCCGCTGTGCAAATGCCCGGGCGCCATCACCCGCCGCAAGAATAAGTGATGCCGTCGCGCGAGATGTTGCAGCGCGTGCAACTGAGCACCAGGCGTTTGTCACCGGCAGACACGCGGCCATCATCGGCTTCGCTGCGTTCATTTTCGCGCCATTCAAATGGCTGATTGGCTTGGTGGCTGATATAGCTTCCAGACCAGTTTTCATCGACATACCATAAGCAAATTTCAAGCTTGAATCTAAACCCTGTGGATTTGGCTTCCCAGTTGTTTTTGCATGAAATAGCGCGAGAAACCTGGCGGGTAGTCCTTGATTTCGCCGAAGCAGGCGTAGCCGAGCTTTTCGTAAAAACCCCGTGCTTGAAATTCAAACGTGTCCAGCCAAGCCCCGACGCAGCCCCGGGCGATCGCCTCGTCTTCGGCCATGGTCATGATGCGCGTCCCCAGGCCTTGCCCGCGCAGTGACTCAGGAATAAAAAACAGTTCAATGAAAAGCCACTGGCGGGACGTGTGGCCCGTGAGGCCACCGGTGACCAAGCCTGACGCGTCTTGAATGGTGATGCTCAGGGCTCGCCCGTTGCCTGGCCCGGCTTTGCTGTCGTTGTAGGCCACCAGCGGGGCAACGATTGCTTGCTCGATTGCTGGGTCTTCAGCGTCGGTGAGGGTCAGTTGGTAACGCATCGCAAGCCTGCCAGGGATGGAGTGGGTTGGTGAGGCCTGCCGTCGCTGCACCGCTTGCGCGCGCGTTCAGACCTCTCTTGTGCGGTCAGCGAAATCAAGTTTCACAGTCAACAGCAGTGCAGCCACCAACATTGCGGCTTGCACTGTCAAAGCATGGTGCAGATGGTTCCAGAAGAGACCTGTGCCCGGTGGGTATACCACTCCACCGCGACGGCGCAAAAATGCGCATGCAAAGCCCGCTGCGACGACCAATGCTGGAACCCAGCGCAGACGCTGGGTGCACCTGCCCCTACAGCGCCGACCAGACTCGCAATGAGCAATGCGCCGCCGCTAAAGTAAAGTCTTGATCGGTGGTTAGTAGTTGCATTTCATGCCGCATGCAAAGTTGCGCGATGAGTGCGTCAATCGTACCAATCTGAATTCCGGCTCTGCGACATGCATTGCGAATCTCTGCGGCCTCGATGTGATCCTGGCGATCTGGTTGAATGAAAGGAAGTGCTGCAAAGCGTTCGACAATACTTGACCTTGAAGTTGGGCCGGCAAACCCTTGAAGCAACTCTTGCAATACAACCCCAGTGGTGGTTATGACATCTGCGCCGAGCAAAGCGTCTTTGAGCATCAGTACGGCTGGCTCGGCGCTCGGCGTCGATCGGCGCAAAGCCAAAGACCAAACGCTTGTGTCCACCAGCAGGGTCATGAGCGAGCGCGTTCGGCTTTGTAGTCGAACGATTCGTCCCACTGCAGGGTGCCCATGAGATCAGCGATGCGCCTTTGCTCCCTGCGCGCGATGAACTCTTGGAGCGCTCGGGTGACCGCGGCCTTTTTGGTCTTTTCGCCGCTGACTTGGACGGCCCGATCAAGAAGGTCAGGATCGATTGCAAGGTTAGTTGCCATGTGTGTCTCCTTGTGTGGAAGTCTACACAGTGCGCCTGTTCTTGTCGATTCGCCACTGCAGACGGCCATGGCGGGTATTTAGTCGCCCCTGCAAAATTCAGCCTAGGCAAGTCTGCGCGGTGCCGAACCCCATCGCCGCGGTCGCCGGGTGGCGCCCAGCCAGCCTGACATCGGCGCACGCAGCCGACCCGCTCGCGCGAGTGGCCACTCCCACCAGCCAGAGCACCCACAGCGCCATCGCCGACAGGGCGCAAAAAAGCCCCCTCAGGCCCAGACGGGCGATGGCCCGCAGCAGCCAGCGGATGTTGTAGCCCGCCGCACAGCTCAGCGCATGCAACGCATCGCCCACCGCACCCTGCAGCCAGCACCGGTCCATCCGGTGGTCGGCCTTGGTGTGGCCGATCAGCGGCTCGATGGCCTGGCGCCGCTTGAGCAGCCGCTTCTCGTGATCGCTGAGCGACTTGTACTTGCCCCGGTGGATGATCTGCACGCCCGGGTTGTCGGCGTCCACGCCCCGGTAGCCCAGGTCGACGATGACCTGCTTGGGCGCGCGGCCGGTGTCCTGCAGCAAGTTGGCTGGTCTGCTCGAGCTGGGCGCTGAGCACATGGCCGTCGTACGGGTTGCCGGGGAAGCTGCGCGCGCCCACCATCAGGCCCTGCTTGTGGGTGACCGCCAGGCTGACCTTGACGCCGAACTCGTAGGGGTTGCGGGCCTTGCCCTTGGAGATGCACTCCACCTCCGGGCGCGTGCAGGGCGTACAGCTTGTTCTTGGTGTTGCGCTGCTGGGTGCGGATGCGCTCGGCGCGCTCCAGCAACATCGCCAGATCGCTCAGCGCCTTGGGGCTGCTGGCCGCATTGCGCCGGGGCGCCGCCGGCGGCCACCGCGGCCTTGTCGGCGTCGAGCTTGCGCTGCACCTCGCGCATCACCACGCCCAGGATCGTGCGCTGGCGCTTGACCGTCTTGCGCAGCCGCTTGAACTGCTTGGCATGGGCATAGCCGCCGGCCTTGCGGCGCAGCGTCTTGCCCTCCTGGGCGTAGGTCTGCTTCAAGCTGATGCCGCAGCGCTTGGCCGCACCCACCACCTTGTGGCGCGCGATCTCCAGCAGCCGGCTGTCCACCGGGTGGGCGATGGCCTTGGACTGCACGGTGGAGTCGACGATCACGCGCTCCAGATCGGCCGGCTTGACGGCCTTGATGTCCACCGCGCAGTCGATGGTGGCCTTGAGCAACTGCTCGATGCCGTCCTCGCCCAGCAGGCGGCGAAAGCGACCGATCTGCGTGGCGTCGCACGGCAGGCGCGGCTCGTAGTAGTCCATGCCGCTGAAGAACTGCCAGAGCACGTTCTCGGCCCAGCGCTCGACCAGTTCCTCGTCGCTCAGGTTGAAGCTGTTCTTCAGGTACAGCAGGCTGGCCATCAGGCGGATCGGCAAGCGCGGGCGGCCGGCCGGGCTGATGCCGCCGCCGAACTCACCGTCAAACGCGCCAGCCAGATCCTCACCGGCCACCCGCTTGGCAGGCTTCGCCTGGTGCGCCAACTTGGGCGCCACCGCCGCCTCGATCGCCGCCCAAGGCAGCCGCGTGGCCAGCACCGCCAGCGGATGCTTCAGGTCGATCATCTGGTCCAGCCGCGAGCGGAAGAAGTCGTCGGTGGCCATCGGCTGTGGTCCTCAAATCCCTCAGGAATTGATCACCATTGGAATGATTCCCGCGAGAAAGCACCATCCGAATTCACCCGAAAGTCGTTATAGAACAACAGCTTACGATATTCGCAGGGCCGACGCGATAGGCAGCGTGCAGCACATGCAGCAGGCGCTGGTGCAGATGAACATCCAGCTGGCCAACGTGATTGCCGACGTGGCCGGCGCCAGCGGGCAGGCGATCCTGCGGGCCATCGTGGCCGGCGAGCGCAACCCGTACGGGCTGGCCGGCCTGAAGAACAGCCGGGTGCGCGCCAGCGACGAGGAGATTGCGCGCAGCCTGCAAGGCACCTGGCGCGCCGAGCACCTGTTCGCGCTGCGCCAGGCGCTGGACGCGTTCGACTTATGCGGCCGGCAGTTGCAGCAGTGCGACGAGAAGAGCGAAGCGCAGTTGCAGCGCCTGCACATCACCGTCGTCGAGCCGGACAGGGGCAAGAAGCGCAGCAAGGCCCGCAATGCGCCGAAGTTCGACCTGCGCACGCGGCTGTTGCAGATGTGCGGCGTGGACCTCACGCGCATCGACGGCATCGACCGGACGACCGCGCTGGCGGTCGTCAGCGATGTTGGCACGGACATGGGCCGGTTCCCAAGCGACAAGCACTTCGCATCGTGGCTGGGCCTGTACCCGGGCACCAAGATCACCGGGGGCAAGGTGATGAGCGGCAAGACCAAGCGGCGCGCCAACCGCGCGGCCCATGCGCAGCGGCTGGCCGCTGCCGCGCTTCGAACCAGCCAATCGGCGCTGGGGGCGTACTTCCGCCGGCTGTGCGCCCGCATGGACAAGGCCAAGGCGGTGACGGCGGCGGCGCACAAACTGGCGCGGCTGATCTACAGCATGCTGACCAAGGGCGAGGAATACACCGATCAAGGCCAGGCCTACTACGAAGCGCGTTACCGGCAGCGCGTGCTGCACAACCTCAACCGGCGCGCGCAGCAGTTGGGTATGACGCTGGTGCCGACCGCGCCAGCGGCGCAAGCGGCTTGAAAAAACCCTTGTGCGTCAGTCATTTACGGGGAGTTTCTTGAGAGGCCACACCGCTACGACCGGTTGCCCTTGCTTGATACATAATCTTTGAGAACGCTATCCATTCTGGATTGCCAACCAGCCCCGGTTGACTTGAAATACTCAAGGACTTCAGGGCTATAGCGAACGGAAACCAATAGTTTGGTGTTGGTGGATTTTGGGCGGCCGCGAAGCGCTCGGACTGGGACCATTGAGTTCAATTGCGTAGGCGTCAAAGGTAGAGCGTCAGGGTCAGCTTTTGCCGCCGCAGTGATAGCCTTGTCCTCTTCTACCGTAGGCATCTTGATTTTCGGACGATTAGATGTTGTTGACATAGTGTTTGACCTCACGCCTGTTTGCTCTGCGCAGACTAATGATTCGCCTTGAACTACTCCGATCAACGTAAGCAGCGTAGTACAGAATTCCTGTCGATGGTGCCAAAGCGATCATGCGAACTTCGCCATAGTCCTTTCTCTCATCTACCCAAACGAGAGAGCTTTCCCAATCGAATTCGCTGGCAAGAGCCAAGGACAATCCGTGTTTGCCTTGATTGATCTTGTCTTTCTCTGGATCGAACTCGATTCGCATGCTTTAGTGTAGCTACGATAAAAGTGTGCGTCAAGGGCAGTCGTTTTGCCTGTGTGGCCTGCCGTTGGCGCTCCGCTTGAGCGAGGGGTTAGCGACCCAATCGGCCCGACCTGACCGCAAATCGTCCCGAAGAAACTCTTGACGCCATCGTGACCTGCTTGGCAAGGTAGAGCGTGGCGCCGGGGAAGACCGATACGGCAATGGTGCGCACTGCCCGCGGGTTAGCGTGGTCTTGGGCTGCGTCATCGACATTGGTGAACCGACTGGCCGGTGTGCAGCCGGCTGGGCGGTATCCCGTTTGAGAGAGTGATCACGACGACGAGCCCGATCCGGCGCCACGTTCCACACGCGATGATGGAGGACGCCTTGGCCACACGCAATCGGAGTTTCAGCCGCAAGGGCTTGGAATTGACCCACCCCAACGCTGCGGGCATCGACATCGGCAGCGCCAGCCACTTTGTGGCCGTGCCGGCAGACCGCGACGACGAACCGGTGCGCGAGTTCGCCTCGTTCACCGCCGACCTGCACCGCCTGGCCGACTGGCTGCGCGACTGTGGTGTGGACACCGTCGCAATGGAATCGACCGGGGTGTACTGGATCCCGCTGTTCGAGCTGCTCGATGCGCGCGGCTTCACCGTGCTGCTGGTCAATGCGCGCCACGTCAAGAACGTCTCGGGCCGCAAGAGCGACGTGCTGGACTGCCAATGGCTGCAGCAGTTGATGAGTTACGGGCTGCTGCGGGGTGCCTTCCGCCCCGACGATCAGGTGTGCGTGCTGCGCGCTCTGGCTCGCCAGCGCTCGACGCTGCTGAAGACCCAGGCGCGCAGCGTGCAGCACATGCAGAAGGCGCTGGTGCAGATGAACATCCAGCTGGCCAACGTGATTGCCGACGTGGCCGGCGCCAGCGGGCAGGCGATCCTGCGGGCCATCGTGGCCGGCGAGCGCAACCCGTACGTGCTGGCCGGCCTGAAGAACAGCCGGGTGCGCGCCAGCGACGAGGAGATCGCTCGCAGCCTGCAAGGCACCTGGCGCGCCGAGCACCTGTTCGCGCTGCGCCAGGCGCTGGACGCGTTCGACTTCTGCGGCAAACAGCTGCAGCAATGCGACGAGGAGATCGAGGCGCAGCTTCAGCGGCTGCACATCACCGACGTCGAGCCGGACAAGGGCAAGAAGCGCAGCAAGGCCCGCAACGCGCCGAAGTTCGACCTGCGCACGCGGCTGTTCCAGATGTGCGGCGTGGACCTCACGCGCATCGACGGCATCGATGTGACGACCGCGCTGGTGGTCGTCAGTGAGATCGGCACCGACATGAGCAGATTCCCCAGCGACAAGCACTTCGCGTCGTGGCTGGGCTTGTGCCCGGGCACCAAGATCACCGGCGGCAAGGTGATGAGCGGCAAGACCAAGCGGTGCGCCAACCGCGCGGCCCAGGCGCTGCGGCTGGCCACCGCCGCACTGCGCACCAGCCAGTCTGCGCTGGGGGCGTACTTCCGGCGCATGTGCGCCCGCATGGACAAACCCAAGGCGGTGACGGCCGCCGCGCACAAACTGGCGCGGCTGATTTTCAGCATGCTGACCAAGGGCGAGGAATACACCGATCAAGGCCAGGCCTACTACGAAGAGCGTTACCGGCAGCGCGTGCTGCACAACCTCAACCGGCGCGCGCAGCAGTTGGGTATGACGCTGGTGCCGACCGCGCCAGCGGCGCAAGCGGCTTGAAAAAACCCTTGTGCGTCAGTCATTTACGGGGAGTTTCTTGAGAGGCGTCTCTCGGGTCATTTGACGGATGTTTCATTTGTGGATTTACTCGGGTCGAAAACAGTCAAGTTCTGGGCCCTCTCCAACAAGTCATTCAACTCCGCGTGAGATAATCCTTCGGCATGGACGACGGTTCCATCCTTCGTCGTAACGATTACCTTGCGACCTCGTCTGCTCTTGATGTAGGCAACTATGACTGTTGCGAGTGATCCCCACATTGCAACATTGCCGACTGCCTGGATAATCTCGAGTGTTCCGCCAGATGCCATAGGTACGTTCATTCGTACCTCGCGCATTTGGAACTTCACATCATGTTTGCGCAAGAGTTCCAGAATCTCGGCGAAGCTCTCTTTAAACAGGTGTACGGGCAGAGTTTCCACTGTTTTCCTTTGTTTCGACACCAGTGTTTGGCTCGAGCTGGTGAACTGAGACGCCTAACGTTTGAGCTAACCGGACCGTTGCGGTATGTGGCTAAAGGCCCAGAATGAAATGGCGGGCCTTTAGCCGCATGCCGCAATGGGTCCGGTTGAGCGAATGGTTAGGCGTCATCTCGCGCTGATGCCGATTTGTACTTCCTGGCGATCGCAAGCTGTACGCTGAATATTACGTTTCGCCTGGAGTTTTCAAAGACGGAATTGAAGATTGCCGAGCAGAGGCCTTCCGATTCGACAACTGATGCGCCGCCTCTAAGCGCGGTTTCGACTCCAGCATCGCCAAGGATATATTGAATATATTCGGTGCCAGACATCGAAATCTCAACATCAAACTCTAAGTATAAAGTCTGTTCTAGATGTGCCTTGCAATAAGGCAGCTTTCCGATATTAAGTGCATAGCCTAGTGGCGATGGGAAGTGCTGCCGAAACAATGAGAACTGTTCTGAAAGCTGTGGATCATTGGGGATGCTCTTTCCTGCTGAGAAGTCGTAGACCGCTAGATGGCCTGCGGGATCAAGGACTCGATCAATCTCTAGCAGTGCAGCCTCTGTATCGGTATAGTTTAGGCAACCAGCCGCAGTGACAAGTTGAAAACAACCTGATCCGAATGGAATGCGCTCGACTTGGCCGCACGCAAAGGAAGCGCCAGGGACGGTTTTCTTGGCTGCGTCAATCATTTCCATGTATGGATCAATTCCATGGACGGATTTTGCTATTGGTAGCAATGCGGCTGTGGATGTACCCGCGCCGCAGCCAACGTCGAGCGCTGAATCGAACGGTCGGTTCCCGGGGATCTCCGTTGCTATTCTTTCGCAGACCAATCTATGAATTGGTGGGCGATAGTTCGCGTATGAGTGCGCGAGACGTTTGCTCGCGTAGATGTGTGGGTCTGCTGGCATTGATGACGCTTAGATTCAAGCTTGAAGTGCAACACCTAAATAGACGCTGATACCTTCTCAGCGGGTGTCTCATAACCCAGTCGCCAGCGTGGGCGATTGTTTAGTTTCGAAGCAATCCTATCGCATTCTCGCTGGTTGACGCCGCTCATGTCCTTGCCTTTTGGAATGTATTGTCGGATCAGCCCGTTGGTGTTTTCGTTGGTTCCGCGCTCCCAAGAATGGTACGGCGTGGCAAAGTAGATCTGAACCCCGTGTGCAGACTCGATGTCATTGAAACCATGGAATTCAGTACCGTTATCCAAGGTGATTGTCTTGACGCGAAAGCGCAGCTTGGCGATTGCCCTGCCCATGGCCGCGTTGGCCTGCTCCTTGGTGCGCGAAGTCATCTTCTCGATTGCCGTGTACCCGGTCTTTCGGTCCACCAGCGTCAGCACGCAGTGCCTCTTGTCTGAGCCAATCACCGTGTCGCCCTCCAGGTGCCCGATCTCGTCTCGTTCATTGGCAGCTTCAGGCCTTTCACTGATGTGCCGCTTGCCGGCCATCCTGCCCCGTGTCACTGGGCTGCCACGCCTCTTGCGGCCCACTTTGGACATGATGCGCATGTGTTTCCACAACGCACCGCCGTCGGCCTTGTCACGCCGCACGCGCTTGTAGATCGTCTCGTGGCTGACCTCGAAGGCACCCTCTGCGGCCAGCCGCTGTGCCGCTTGGTCAGGGCTAAATTCCTCCCGCAACAGCGCGTCCACAGTTGCCCATTGCACCGCATCAAGCTTCTCAACCTTGCTCTTTCGTCGCCTCGTCTTGGCGTAGCTGTGCGCCTTCTCCGCGCGGTATCCACCGTCGTGCCTGGTCGCGTTTCTCTTGCGCTCACGATTGATCGTCGACGGCGATCGACCCAGTTCCAGAGCTATCTGCCGCTCACTTTTCCCAGTGGACCGCATCGTGCCCACGATGTATCGTTCTTCTTGGGAGAGATGGTGGTATCCCATGTTGCAACCCCTTCTTGCCGGATAGAGGAAGCAGCAAGTATTGCCACTCTCCCTCCATTGGTAAAGGGTGTTGCACTTCAGACTTGAAACCGCGACGCCTAACGTTTGAGCTAACCGGACCGTTGCGGTGTGTGGCTAAAAGCCCAGAATGAAATGGCGGGCTTTTGGCCGCACGCCGCAATGGGTCCGGTTGAGCGAATGGTTAGGCGTCACGTTGGTACGGTCGCGGTCTTGTATCGTTGGTCTAGCCGTAACCTTTCCGATGTGTATCGTTCGTCCCAATCACTCCAGTCATTCCTGTGCGCATTTCTTCTCATCCACTGGTATAGCCGCTCAATGTCCTGTGCTGATTGCCAGTTTGATTGAAAAAGGCGACCTTCAAACACCACTATGTGCCACCAGAGAAACACCTCTCCGAAGAGTTTTGGGGCCACTGATGAGTTAATCTGGCCATGATCTATAAGTGCCCACACTCTCTGGTAGAAATAGAGAACCTCCCAGAGAGGTACAGAATCCAGATCTAAACTATCGTCGTCAGCGATCTCGAGAAATGTTTTCGACCAATGAAGCTTAATAAACTTGAATGCTCCGCTGCGTGCCATATTCATGCGTTCAGCATTGAACTCTCTGTGTAGGTCCATAGTTCGAGACCACTTCGTCATACTGAGTGTAGTCCAGTAAACGATTAAGGCACCGAGCAGCGCTCCTGTCAGACCAATTAGTGCGGATGTAATATTATCAGACATGCGGAATCGTGAATTCGTGACGCCTAACGTGATATCGGCAGCATGGTCGTAAACCCAGCCCTGCCTACGTCGTAGTCAGGGCTGGGTCGATGTAGGCAGGGGTATTTCCACATCTAACGACCCTCTGGTATTGGTTGCAATTCTATTTCGCAGGCATCAGGACAGCTGCTGAGCGCATGGGCAGGCGCAACAGTCATCTGGCTTTCCCGAACGGCTGACCCGGTGTTTGCGCTCGCTGCGCAAGGTGCACCACAGCCACCGCGCCGGGCGTCGGCCTCCGCTGGCAAACCAACTGCAAGTCGATGGACGCAGGTTGAAAGCAGCAGCCGGCGGCTATTCGGCGGCGGGCAAATGCATTGCCTGAGTCAGCCGCGCGCCACTGCCGTCCAAGCCCTGGCGCCAGCCGCAGCCCGCCCAACCAAGCCTCAACCATGGGGTTTCCTCCGCTGCGCACCGTCTGGCCCATGCCAGCGTGTCGTCTTTGATTGCAGGATAAGCGCCGGCTTGGTGGCTTGTCCATGGGCATCCACACCCGGCATGCGCACCTGCGTACGCCGCGGCAACTGCGGCTACAACCACAGCCACAACCCGAAGCACAAATACATCCCCGCCGGCCCCCGCCGCATTGCCAACACCAGGCAGCGGCCCGCGCCAAGCCCGGGTCCTCCCGCTGCAGCCCGGCGCAGTGCAGCGTCTAGCATGCACGCTACGGCCCGCAGGGCTTTGGAGACACCTTTCATGAGCGACATGCACCTGATTCCCTTGCCCCGCCTGCAAGAGGCCATGCACCTGGTGGTGCGCGGGTTTGGCAGCAGCCCGGCCGAAGTGGCCGCCGTGGCCGGCAACCTGATCGAGGCCAACCTCACCGGCCATGATTCGCACGGCATCGGCATGCTGCCGCGCTATGCCGATGCGTTTTTGCAAGGCGGCCTGCAGGCCAATGCCGCGGTCAGCACCGAGCTGGATGCCGGCGCGCTGCTGCGGCTCAATGGCAACCGGGGGTTTGGCCAGGTCATCGGCGCGCAGGCCATGGCGCTGGGCATCGACCGGGCCAAGGCCCATGGCAGCTGCGTGGTGGCGGTGGGCAACAGCCACCACCTGGGCCGCATCGGCGCCTGGGCCGAGCAGGCCGCTGCCGCCGGCCTGGTGTCGATGCACTTTGTCAACGTCATCTCGCGCGGCATCGTCGCGCCCTTTGGCGGCAGTGATGCACGGTTTGGCACCAACCCGTTTTGCGCCGGCGTGCCGCTCACCGGCCGGCCACCGGTGATTCTGGATTTCGCCACCAGCATGATCGCCCAGGGCAAAACCCGTGTCGCCATGAACAAGGGCGAACAGGTCGACCCCGGCTGCCTGATCGACGACCAGGGCCAGCCCACGCGTGACCCGCGCTTCAGCGTGGTGCCGCCCTTCGGTGCGCTGCTCACCTTTGGCGGCCACAAGGGCTTTGGCATGGCGCTGATGTGTGAGCTGCTGGGCGGCGCCCTGGCCGCCGGCATGACCCAGCGTGATGCCGACGCCAGCCAGCGCCGGGTGCTCAACGGCATGTTCAGCGTGCTGGTCGACCCCGCTGCCCTGGCCGACCGCGCCGGTTTTGAAGCCGAAGCCCTGGCCTTCATCGACTGGGTGCGTGCCTCGCCCCCACGCGCGGGTTTTGACGCCGTGCAGATCGCCGGTGAACCCGAGCGCGCCCACCGCGCCCGCCGCACCGCCGAAGGGGTGCCGGTCGACAGCACCACCTGGCAAGAAATTCTGGCGGCGGCCACCAAGCTGGGGGTGGATGCGGCGGCGGTGCAGGCCACCGCCATGGGCGCGTGACGGCGCTGCCCTGGCATCGCCGTCGGCCGCCGGCCGCCACCCTGGCCGTGCTGGTCGCATGCTTGCCCGCATTGCTGGCCGCATTGCTGGCCGCATTGCTGGCCGCACCTGCCGGCCTGGCCCAGCCCGCCAGCGACGAAGAGGTGCCCTTCATCACCACCCCCGACCGCGTCACCCTGGCCATGCTGCAGCTGGCCGGCGTGGGCCCGGGTGACGTGCTGGTCGACCTGGGCTCGGGGGACGGCCGCATCGTCATCACAGCGGCGCTGCGCTTTGGCGCGCGCGGCCTGGGCGTCGACATCGTGCCCGACCTGGTGGCCCGCAGCCAGGCCAGCGCGGCCCAGGCCGGTGTGGCCGACCGGGCCAGCTTCCGGGTGCAAGACCTGTTCGACACCAGCCTGGCCGGCGCCAGCGTCGTCACCCTGTACCTGCTGCCTGAATTCAACCTGCGGCTGCGGCCGCGCCTGCTGGCCCTGCCGGCGGGCACCCGCATCGTGTCGCATGACTGGGACATGGCCGACTGGCCGCCCGACCGCACACAGACCCTGGCCGTGCCAGAAAAGGCCATCGGCCGTGAAAAGAGCAGCCGCCTGCATTTGTGGGTGGTGCCGGCCCGGCTGCAAGGCCTGTGGTGCGGGCCGGGCGGCGTGGCGCTGCAGCTGCAGCAGCGCTTCCAGGCGGTGCAGGCCACGCTGGGGCAGGGCGCTGAACAACAGGCCCTGTCCGGCCGCCTGCATGGCAAGCGCCTGCAGCTGCTGGGCCCCGGGCTCGGCGCCAGCTGGGTGGCCGAGGCCGGCGACGACGGCACGCTGCACCTGCTGGCCGCGCCGGCGGGCGGCCCGCTGCAGTCGGGCCAGCAGCTGCGCCAGGCCAGTGGCGCGGCCTGCGGCCCGCCGGCTTAAGGCGGGGTGGGGGCGGTGGCTGTGTCGGTGGTGGGGGTGCTGGCAGTGCTGGCGGTACTGGCGGCACTGGCAGGGGCGCTGGGCGTGTCAGCCGCAGCGTCGCGGCTGATGCGGGCCTGCATCATGTCGATGTGGCCGCGCAGGGCATACAGCTCGTCGGCATAGCTCAGCGGCACGGTCACCCGGCCCACTTTGGCTTCGATCTCGGCCAGCTCGGCCAGCAGCTGGGCGGCCGGGCGCTGGCCCACGGCTTCATCCACCTGGCGCAGCTGGGCATACCAGCGGAACACCCGCCGCCGGATGCGGAACTCATACAGGGGCGGCAGCACCCGCGCCAGCGGGATCAGCACCGCCACGATGCCCAGCAGCGCCAGCCACATGCGGTCGGCCAGGTTGGCCAGCCAGAACGGCAGCACCTGCTGCAGCAGCGGCGGCCCGCTGCGGTAGAAGCGCTGGGCCTCGGCGGCGATCGGCCAGTCGTTGTCGCCCGCGTTCGGAAAATCACCCTTGCGCTGGAACCAGCCGCCACCGCCATGGGCCTGCTGCGCGGCCTGCATGAACAGCTGCACCAGCGCGGGGTGCAGGTCGGCACGCGCCACCAGCGCTGCCGTGGGCGCCAGCAGCCGCACATCGCTGGGCGGCAGGTCGCGTGACAGGTCGGCCACGCCGCTGGGCAGCAGCACCGGTGTCAAGAAGGCAAAGCGCCGGCTGTAGGCCTCGGCCTGGGCCACGTCCAACAGCTGGACGCCGGGGGTCTGCAGCAGCATCTGCACCATCAGGGATTCAGGCGCCGACGCCAGCACCAGGGCGTCGATCTTGCCGGCCAGCAGGTCGACCACTGCCGGCGTGGTGGGCGCCTGCTGCAGGCGGATGGCGCCGGGCGGGATGCGGTTGGCGTCCAGCAGGGTCTGCAGCAGCGGGGGCACGCCGCTGCCCGGCGCGCCCACGTTCAGCGTGCCGCCGGCCAGCTGCGCCAGCCGGGTGATCTGTGGCGCCTTGGCCAGGCGTTGGGCACTGTCGCTGCGGTAGAACAGCCAGATCGGCTCGTGGAACATGCGGCCCAGGGATTGCAGCGCCGGCTGGCCATCGGCGGCGGCGCCGGCCGCCCCATCCGCCGCACCACCTGCAGCACCACCTGCCGCAGCACCTGCCACGCTGCCCGCCGCGCCACCGGCAGCGGCGCCCGCCGGCAGCTGCCGGGTGCCGCCCTGCACAAAGGCCAGGTCCACCCCGGAATCGGCTTGCAGCAGCAGGGCCAGGTTTTCAGCCGAGCCCTGGGTGGGCCGCAGCTGCACGGTGATGCCGTGGCGTGCCAGGCTCTCGGCATAGCGCTTGCCGAAGGCGGCATAGGCGCCCTGGTCCACCCCGGTGGCCAGCACCACCGTGCGGGGCGGGTTGGGCTGCAGCAGCACATAGGCCGCCCACAGCAGGCCGGCCGCCAGCAGGGCGAAGGGGCCGGCGGTGAACAGCAGTTCACGCAGCATGAGCAGGCTGGTCTGCAGGGCTTTGGGCATGGCGGCATGCTGCCATGGGCCATGGGCCATGGGCCGTGCGGCGGCGGTGCCGCTGGCGGCGCCGGGCCGCGGGCGCGCCGGCGCTGCGGTTCTAGGGCGACTGGCGCTGCGCGGCGATCCAGGCGTCGATCTGGCTGTCCAGCACGCCCAGCGGCACCGCACCCTGGTCCAGCACCGCCATGTGGAAGTGGCGGATGTCGAAGCGCGGCCCCAGCGCCGCACGGGCACGGTCGCGCAGTTCGATGATCTTCAGCTGGCCGATGCATGTAGCCCAGGGCCTGGCCCGGCCAGCTGGTGTAGCGGTCGATCTCGCTTTCGACGAAACCGCGGTCCTCGCCGGTTTGCGCCAGCATGTAGTCGATGGCCTGCTGCCGGGTCCAGCCCAGGTCGTGCAGGCCGGTGTCGACCACCAGCCGCGCCGCGCGCAGCATCTGCCACTGCAGGTGGCCGAAGCGGCTGGCGGGGTCTTGGTACAGGCCCATGGCAAAGCCCAGGGTCTCGGCATACAGCGCCCAGCCTTCGCCATAGGCCACGTAGCCCGCGTCGCGCCGAAAGCGTGGCAAGGCGCCCAGCTCGCTGGCGCGGGCCACCTGCAGGTGGTGGCCGGGCACGGCCTCATGCGCCACCAGGGTCTCCATGGCCCAGATCGGCCGGGTCTTGTAGCCCAGCGCGTTGGCGTTGAACCAGCCGGCGCGGCCGCTGTCCAGGCCCGGGCCGTCGTACGACTCGGCGGCGTCGGGCCCCATGTGCGCCGGCATGGCGCGCACGCCCCAGGGCGCCCGTGGCAGCTCGGCAAACAGCCGCGGCAGTTCAGCGTCCAGCCGCTTGCCGATGTCGCGGTAGCCGGCCAGCAGGGCTTCGGGGCTGGTGTGGAAGTACTTGGGGTCGGTGTTGAGGTGGCGCACAAAGCTGTCGAAATCGCCGGTCCAGGCCATGTCGCGCATCACCTGGGTGATCTCGCCACGCAGGCGTGCCACCTCGCGCAGGCCGATGGCATGCACTTGCTGCGGTGTCAGCGCGGTGGTGGTGTTGCTGCGCACCAGCGCGGCATACACCGCCGCGCCGCCCGGGTAGCCGCCCAGGTTGCCGGCCGCCGGGGCCGCTGCGGCATAGGGGCCGGCCACAAAGTCGCGCAGGCGGCGCACGGCCGGCAGCACCTGGTCCGCAATCAGCGTGCGTGCCCGGGCTTGCAAGGCCGCCTGCTCGGCCGCCGCAATGGCGCTGCCCAGCCGGGTGAAGGGCTGGTAGAACGGGCTCTTGTCCAGCGCTGCACCGGCTGGGTTGGACGCCGCCAACTGCAGGTCCAGCGTGCGCAAGACCCGGTCCAGCACCGGCCGCGCCGCCACCCAGCCCAGGTCCATGCCGTCGCGCAGGCGCAGCAGTTCCTGGTCGACCCGCAGCGGATAGGCCGCCAGCCTGGCCAGCACCTGCGCGGCCTGGGCCGGGGTGTCGACGGGGCTGGCCTGCAGCAGCCCGGGCAGGCTGGTGTGGAAGCCGCCGATGGCGCCCAGGCTCAGCCGGCGAAAGCCGCGCAGCGGCTCGAACGCCAGGTTGTCCTCGATGCCGTGGATGAACAGGTCCAGCGAAGTGCGGTCGGTGGCATCCAGCGCCTGCCGGTCGATGGCGCGGGCCGCAGCCAGCTGGCGGTGCAGGGTGGCAAAACCGGCGGCCTCGGCCTCGGGGGAGGCGTCTTCCAGCTTGTCGCCGTAGCGGTTGTCGCCGGCATAGGTGGCCCATTCCGGGTAGCGCCGCATGTTGTTTTCCCAGGCGCTGTCGAACAGCTGGTGCAGCGCGGTGGCCGCTGCGCTGCGCGCTGGTGGCGTGGCTGCGATGGCCAGGCCGGATGCCGGGGCTGCAGGCGCTGCGCCAGCGGCTCCGGTCGAGACCGGCAGCAACGGCGGCCCGCCGGCGCAGCCGCTGAGCAGGCCCAGCAGCAGGGCGGCGGTGGCCAGCGTGCTGGCGCAGGGCAAAGTGGGGCGCAAGCGCATGGCGGGCCTTTTCATGGCGGGGGGTCGGGTGGTTGCTGCGCTTGCAGTGGCGATCGACGCTGGCATTGCAGCTGCGCTTGCGGTGGCAGCCGCGTGGGGCAGGGCGTGCTCGGCGGGCCTGGCACGCTGCACTGTCAGCGCCGGGGCGCCATTTGCGGTGGCGCCATCTGCAGGTCCTTGCAGGGGTCGGTGCGCGGCTGGGCGGCGGTGCGGATCTGCACATCGTAGGCGCCTGGGCTGGCGGTCGTCGCCGCTTTCCAGGTAGCCGACCACCTGGGTCTGGGCCCGCACACCGGGCGCCAGCCAGCGTGGCACGCCGATGTCGGCCCGCACATGGCCGTTGCCGGCCAGCAGCAGCGCGCCGCGCCCGGCATGCTGGGCCACCAGGCGGGCCATGAACTGGTCGCGCGCCAGCTGGGCCAAGGCCAGCCGCGCAGCGGTGGCAGCGTCGAGCTGGCCGCAATGGCTGGCTTCGATGATGGCCGCCTGGGCCTGCTGGACGCCGTCGGGCACGTCGGTGCGCCAACCGCTGGCGGCCAGGCCTTGCTGCACCACGCGGCGGGCTTCGGTGCGCGACACATTCGCCGCCACGATCGGCAGGCCATGCTGCAGGGCCAGGCGGATGTAGGGGCGGTAGAACGGCCAGTGCCAGCCGCGCCCGTTGCCGCCGGCTTGCACCACCGCGTCGACCTGGGCGTCCAGTGCCGCCGGCGCGCGGTCGGTGCCGGGCCGGCTGGCACTGTCCAGCGCTGGCTGGAATTCACGGTCGAACTGCTCCAGCAGCAGTGCCGGCCGGTCACCCCGGGCCAGCAGGGCGGCCAGCAGTTCGGCGCGCAGCGCATGCTGGGCGGCGTTGTCGTGCACCTCGCCCAGCAGCAGGGCCTGGCCGGGGCCTGCCCGCAAGGGCGGCACGGCCGGGGCTGGGCGGGCCACCGGCTTGCCCGGGCTGGATGCCAGCGCGCTGCAGCCGGGCAGGGCCAGCAGCCAGGCCGGCGCTGCCAGCGCCAGGCCCAGGGTGGCGCCTTGGCGCAGGGCAGATCGTCGGTGCAATCGCATGCCGGGCATTCTGCGTTGCGCCGCTGGCCTGCGTTGACGCTGGGGCCTCCGGCAGCGCAGCATCGCCGGCTTGTCCACCCGCCGGGGTTTGCCATGCCACCCATCGACCTGCAGACCGCGCCGCAGCTGTTGCACACCGACCGCCTGCAACTGGCTGCGCCATGCGCCGCCCATGCCGCAGCGTTTGCCGAGGGTGTGGCCGCGTCCATGGCCGCACTGGGCTTTGTGGCCTGGGGCCAGCGCCCGCGCGACCTGGCCTGGGCCCTGCGGTTCTGTGAAGACGATGCCCGCAGCCGGGCGGCCGGGCAAGACCTGGCCTTCCATGCCTTTGCCCGCGCCAGCGGCGCCTGGGTCGGCCGCATCGACGTGCACAGCATCGACTTCAGCGCCGCGCGCGGCGAAATCGGCTACGTGGGCAATGTGCGCCTGGCTGGCCAGGGGCTGATGCGCGAGGCGGTGCGCGCCGTCATCCACCTGTGCTTCGACCTGGGCTTTGAGCGCATCGAGGCCATGAGCGACGCCCGCAATGCCCGCGCGCTGCACTTTGCCGACAGCCTGGGCCTGCTGCAGCGTGAAGGCCTGCTGCGCCGGCACGAGCGTGACCTGCAGGGCCAGCCCTGCGACATGGTCTTGTGGGCCGCGCTGCACCCGCACGGGCCTCTGCCGGTGGGGCCCGGGCCGGCCTGAGCTGGCCGGCCGCAGCCGGCCGCAGCCGACTTATCCACCGATGCTGTGGACAAGTCTGTGCGCAAGTGGCCGGCGCGGCGCGCAAAGCCGCGCCAACCCTGGCTGTCAAGACCTTTGCCGCCTAAACAGGCAGCCCTTCGGAGCCCGCAGGTGACAGGTGCCTGGCCAGGCCGCGCCTATGCTGCGTGGCCCCCTTGGGCAGCCATGGAGATGGGTTTGGTGACAACGCGGGTGGGCGCTTGGGGGCGCTGCATGGGCTGGGGCCCTGGCCCTGGTCCTGGGCATGCCATTGGCCGGCTGATCGGGATGCGCAGCCTGCTGCTGCCGATTCAGGGCCTGTTGGCTTGGGTGTTGGCATGGCTGTTGGCGGTCTTGCTGCTGCCCCTGGCCCTGGCCGCACCGGCTGCTGCCGGCACGCTGGACCGGGCGGCGCTGCAGGCGCTGTTGCCGCCGCCGCTGCTGCTGGGCGAGCGCAGCGCCCAGCCTGCCGGCCTGGCCGGTGTTCCGCCGCAACGGTGCGGCGCTGGACGCTGCAAGGCCATGTGTTCGAGACCATCGACCTGGAGCCGGTGGCCGGCTATGGCGGCCGGCCGGTCAATCTGCTGGTGCTGCTGGACCGCGACGGTGTGTTCCTGGATGTGCGGCTGCTGTCGCATGCCGAGCCGATGTTCACCTCCACCCAGGGCACGGCGCTGCTGGCGGCCTTTGCGCAGCAGTACCGGGGCTTGTCGCTGCAGCACGACATCCATGTGCTGGGCGCCAACGCCGAGCGCCAGCCAGACCGACACCACCGCCCGGCTGCACGGTGTGCTGACCGGCACGGTCTCGGCGCTGGCGATCGACCGCGCGGTGCTGGAATCTGCCGCCCAGCTGGCCCACCTGCGGGCCCAGGCCGACGCGGGCCAGGCCGCCCTGCCGCTGGCCCGCAGCGCCAACGACCGCTACCGCAAGACCGGCTGGAACGAGCTGGTGCGCCTGGGCCTGGTGCAGCCCTGGCGGCTGAGCAACCGGCAGGTGCAGGCCGCGTTCGACAACGGCCCGGCCGCCTGGCGCGACCCCGGCGGCCGCAGCTGGCCCGACGGCCCGGCGGTCGACCTGTGGGTGGCGCTGGCCGGCCTGCCGCAGGCCGGCCGCAACCTGTTCGACCCCGGCGGCTGGCAGGCGGTGCGCGCCGCCCGCGAACAAGGCCACACCGTGCTGCTGCTGCTGGACGGCGGCCGCTACCCGGTGGCGGCGGCCGCTGCGCCCGACGCGCCACGCGCTGCCGTGCTGCAGCTGCGCCAGCAGGGCCGCGCTTTCAGCCTGCAGCCCTTGCCCTGGCCGGGCGGCATGGCCTTGTCGGGCACGCGCTCGGGTGTGCCGCGTGACGCCGTGCCGCGCCTGTTCACCGTGGCCCCGGCGGCCGACGGCAGCCGGCTGGATGCCGAGCAGCCGCTGGACCTGGTGCTGGACCTGCAGCGTGGCAGCACCGAGCCGGGCGCCAGCATCCGGGTGCAGGTGCAGCGGCCGTTTGCGGTGCCCGATGTGGCCAGCTACCGGCCGCAGACCGAGCCACCGGCCTGGCAGGCGGGCTGGGCCCAGCGCGGGGTCGACCTGGCGGTGCTGGCCGCCGGCCTGGTGGTGCTGGTGGTGGCGCTGCTGCGCCAGACCTGGCTGAGCGCCCGTCCTGGCCGGCTGGCGGCCTTCCGCACCGCCTACCTGGTGTTCACGCTGGGCTTTGTCGGCTGGTGGGCGCAGGGCCAGCTCAGCGTGGTGTCGATCACTGCCGCCATCGAAGCCACGGTGGCCGGCCGTGCGCTGGACTTCTTGCTGACCGACCCGGTGGCGCTGCTGCTGTGGGCCTTCACCGGCATCAGCCTGCTGGTGTGGGGGCGCGGCACCTTCTGCGGCTGGCTGTGCCCCTTCGGTGCGCTGCAAGAGCTGGCCAGCCTGGTGGCGCGCAAGCTGGGCCTGCGCCAGCGCAGCCTGCACCGCCGGCTGGACCAGCGCCTGAAGTGGCTGAAGTTCGGCGTGCTGGGCGCGCTGTGCAGCGGCGCGGCGCTGGCGGCCGGCTGGACCGATGCGGCACTGGAAGTGGAGCCGTTCAAGACCGCCATCAGCCAGCACTTTCATGCGTGACTGGCCCTATGTGGCCTGGGCCCTGGCCTGCGTGGCGGCGGGCACGCTGGTGTTCCGCGGCTATTGCCGCTACATGTGTCCGCTGGGCGCAGCGCTGGCCGTGCTGGGCGGGCTGCGGCGCTGGCAGTGGATCCCGCGGCGCAGCGCCTGCGGCACGCCCTGCCAGACCTGCCGCCACCGCTGCAACTACCAGGCCATCAGCCCGGCGGGTGCGGTGCAGTACAGCGAATGTTTCCAGTGCCTGGATTGCGTCGCCATCCACCAGGACCCCCAGCAGTGCCTGCCGCTGCTGCAGCAGGCCCGCCGGGTGGTGCCCATCGGGGTGGCGCGGTGAGCCGGCCCGCACGGCGCCAGTGGCTGGGCTGGGCCCTGGGCACCGGCGCGGCCGTGGCGGCCGCAGGCGTGCCTGGCGCAGGGATGGCCGCCGCAGGTGCGGCCAGTGCAGGTGCGCCCGCTGCAAGCGCGGCCGGCCTGGTCTGGCGTGAACGGGCCATGCTGGGCTTTGGCACCACGCTGCACCTGCGTGCTGCGCATGCCGATGCGGCCCGCGCCGACACCGCGCTGCACGCCTGTGTCGCCCGGCTGCGCCACCTGGAGCGGCAGCTGAGTCTGTTCGACCCGGCCAGTGCCCTGTGCCGGCTCAACCGCGACGGCGTGCTGGACCGCCCCGACCCGGCGCTGGTGGATGTGTTGACCCAGGCCGGTCAGGTGTCGGCGCGCAGCCAGGGCGCTTTTGACGTGACGGTGCAGCCGCTGTGGGCGGCCTGGCAGCAGGCCCAGGCCGCAGGGCGCCTGCCCACGCCGGCCGAACTGGCGGCAGCGCGGGCGCGGGTGGACTGGCGCGCGGTGCAGGTGTCGCCGCAGCAGATCCGCCTGGCGCGGCCGGGCATGGCCATCACCCTCAACGGCATTGCCCAGGGCTTTGCCGCCGACCAGGCCCGCCAGCTGATGCGCCAGCATGGCATTGCCCATGCCTTGCTGGACACGGGCGAATGGGCGCCGCTGGGCCAGGCCCCGGGCGGCGTGCCCTGGCAATTAGGCCTGGCCAGCCCGCGCGACAGCACCCGCCTGCTGGCCAGGCTGCAGGCCGGCGGCCGGGGTGTGGCGGTGTCCACCGACGCGGCCTACCGCTTTGGCAGCGACCCGGGCGATGACCGCCACCACCACATCCTGGACCCGCGCAGCGGCCAGTCGCCGCCGCACTTGTCGGCGGTGGTGGTGGCCGCCGCGTCCACCACGCTGGCCGATGCGCTGAGCAAGGTGCTGTTCATGGGCACGGCCGCCCAGGCGCTGGTGCAGGCGCGGCGCTGGGGCGTGGACGTGGTGGTGGTCGACAAGGCCGGCCGGCTGCAGGCCAGCGGGGGCTGGGGCTGAGCCTGGCCGGCCAGGCCGGCGCGGCCTGCATGGCACGCTGGTGGCCCGCCGCTGCCGGTTCCACAGCGGGTCCACGGCGTTTGCTTGGCGCTTCGGTGGCCTAGGTCGGCCGCCCTGGCTCAGCGCCCCGGCTGCAGCGCTGCCAGCAGGGTGTCGGCGTTGTGCGCCATCAGCTTCAGGTAGGTGTCGGCGCGGGTGCCGGGTGGTGACAGGGCGTCGCTGTAGAGCGTGCCGCCGACAGTGGCGCCGGCTTCCTGGGCAATGCGCTGCACCAGCCGCGGGTCGCTGATGTTCTCGACGAACAGCGCCCGCACCCGCTGCGCCTTCAGCTGCCGGATCAGCCGCGCCACGTCGGCCGCCGACGCCTCGCCGGCGCTGGTCCAGCCCATGGCGGCGCGCATGTCCAGGCCCCAGGCGTCGGCCAGGTAGCCGAAGGCGTCGTGCGCGGTGACCAGCTTGCGCTGGTCGGGCGGAATGGCGGCCAGCCGGCTGCGCACGCTGGCGTCCAGCGCGGCCAGCTGCTGGCTGTAGGCGGCGGCGCGGGCCTGGATGGCCGCCGCCTGCGCGGCCTGGCCGGGCCCCAATGCCGCCACCAGCGCATTGCGGATGTTGTGCACATAGCGCTGCGCGGCCACCAGGCTCTGCCAGGCATGCGGGTCGACCACCGGGCCGATGCGCCGCACGGCGATGCCCTGGCTGGCCACCACCACCGGCGCCTTGCTGCCCGATGCCCGCACCAGCCGGTCGATCCAGCCCTCGAAGCCCAGGCCGTTGACGACGATCAGCCCGGCTTGCGCCAGGCGCTGGGCATCGGCCGGTGCGGGCGTGAAGGCATGGGCGTCGGCATCGGGCCCGACCAGGGCATGCACCACCACCGCATCGCCGCCCACCACCGCCACCATGTCGGCCAGCAGGCTGAAGCTGGCCACCACCTGCAGCGGCGCCGGGGTCTGGGCAGCCGCCAACGCTGGCACGACACCAGCGGCCATCAGGCCGATGGCATCGCGCCGGCTGAGGCCGGCTTCGGCAAGCCGACGCCGCGGAACCGGCTTTGCCGGGCCGCTGGCGGCGCCCCCTGGATGGGCAGCGCCAAAGGCGCTACGGGGGTGGGTCATGCCATGCGGTGGCGGTGGGCGGTGAAGAAGCGGGCGCGCAGGCTGTCGCGCGTGCCGATGCACAGCGACACCAGGTACACCGCGCCGGCCAGCAGCACGATGGCCGGGCCCGACGGCAGGCCGAAGTGGTAGGACAGCAGCAGCCCGCCATAACCACTGGCCGCGGCGATGGCGCAGGCGATGGCCGACAGCCGCGCCACGCTGTGGGCCCAGCAGCGCGCGGCAATCGCCGGCAGCATCAGCAGGCCCACGGCCATCAGCGTGCCCAGGGCCTGGAACCCCGCCACCAGATTGGCCACCAGCAGCACCAGAAACAGCTGGTGGTGCAGCGCGCCGTGGCCGCCCACCGCGCGCAGAAAGCCGGGGTCGAAACATTCCACCAGCAGCGGCCGCCAGACCAGGGCCAGCACCAGCAGGCTGGCGCTGGACACCGCAGCCACCAGCAGCAGCGCGGCGTCGTCGACCGCCAGGATGCTGCCGAACAGCACCCGCATCAGGTCCACACTGTTGCCGCGCAGCGAGATCAGCATCACCCCGGCGGCCAGGGCGATCAAATAGAAGCCGGCCAGGCTGGCGTCTTCACGCTGGGCGGTGAAGCGCGCCACACCGCCGGCCAGCGCCGCCACCGCCAGTGCGGCGATGAAGGCGCCCAGGCTCATCGCCGGCAGGCTCAGGCCGACCAGCAAAAAAGCCACCGCCGCGCCTGGCAGCAGGGCATGGGCCATGGCGTCGCCGGCCAGGCTCATGCGGCGCAGCACCAGCAGCGTGCCCACCGGGCCGCAGCTCAGGCCCAGCGCCAGGCAGGCCACCAGGGCCCGGCGCATGAAGCCGAATTCGATGAAGGGCTGGACCAGCGCCGCATGCAGGGTCATGCCGCCCCCCGGGGGACGGCGGGCCGCCAGCGGCCAGAGCCCGGCCTGCACGCTTCGGCTGGCATGGGCTGCGTCATGCCACCCACTGCGGGCCGGGCGCGGTGTCGGTCGCGGTGTCGGGCACGGCGCACCAGGGCGCTTGCGCTTCCCAATGCTCGGCCTGCAGCCGGGCGCGCTGCAGGTGCTGGGTTTGCAGCACCTCGCTGGTGGCGCCCCAGGCAATCGGCTCACGCGCCAGCAGCAGGGTGCGCGGAAAGTGCGCCCGCACCTGGGCCAGGTCGTGCAGCACCGCCACCACGGTGCGGCCTTCAGCGTGCCAGCGGTGCAGCAGGCCCAGCAGGTCGGCGGTGGTGCGCTCGTCCACGGCGGTGAAGGGTTCGTCGAGCAGCAGCACTGGCGCGTCCTGCAGCAGCAGGCGGGCAAACAGCACGCGCTGGAATTGCCCGGCCGACAGCTCGCCGATGGCCCGCCGCTCCACCCCGGCCAGGCCCACGGCGGCCAGCGCGTCCAGGGCCTGGGCCCGGTGGGCGGCGCCGCCGGCGCGCCAGGCGCCGAGCTGGCCCCAGTGGCCCAGCATCACCACGTCCAGCACGGTCACCGGAAAACTGCGGTCGATGTCGGCCTGCTGCGGCAGGTAGGCGATGTGGCCGGCCAGGCCGGGCGGCAGGTGGATGCGGCCGGTGCTGGGGGCGATGCGGCCCATCAGCCCGCCCAGCAGGGTGCTCTTGCCGGCGCCGTTGGGGCCGACGATGGCCGTCAGGCTGCCGGGTGCAAACTGGCCGCTGAGGTGGTGCACGGCGGGCCGGTCGCGGTAGCACAGGGTGACGTTGTCGAGCGTGATCATGCCGGCTCTCCCAGGGCCCAGGCCACGGCGGCCCACAGCAGGCCCAGCAGGCCCAGCACGCCGAGCAGGCGCGACCCGACACCGGCCATCAGCAGGCTGCTGTGCCAGCTGGGCAGCGGGCCGCTGGTGGTGGCGTTGGTGTTGGCGGTGGCGTTGGCAAAAGTGGCGTGCGCATGGCTGTGGCCGTGCCCATCGGCTTGGCCAGGCCCATGGTCGTGTGCACCGTGGTCGTGGTCACCGTGGTCGTGTGTTGCACCGTGGTCGTGTGTTGCACCGTGGTCATGGCGATGCCCGCCGTGCGACCCATGGCTGTGCCCGTGCATGGGCGCAGCCATGGGCACGACAGAGGCCAGCGGTGCGGCGGGTCTGGACACGGTGACAGCGCTTTTTAATGAAATTGAACTCTCAATATCGTAGCATGGGGGTCTGTTGAGGACCGAGGCTGTCACCCCATGGAACGATCGACCCGCCAGCGCAGCGCCATCCGCGCCGCCATCGACGCCGCGCAGCGGCCGCTGTCACCGCAGGAGGTGCTGGCCGCGTCGCAGGCCGACGTGGCCGGCCTGGGCCTGGCCACCGTCTACCGCAACCTCAAGCTGCTGGTCGAGGCGGGCGAGATCCAGCCGGTGACGCTGCCCGGCGACAGCGCACGCTACGAGCCGGCGCGCCAGGCCCACCACCACCACTTCCAGTGCACCCGCTGCCAGCGGGTGTTCGACGTGCACCGCTGCCCGGGCGACATGGCGCAGATGGCGCCGGCAGGCTTTCTGGTGGAGCGGCATGAACTGACGCTGTACGGCTGCTGCCAGGACTGTGCAGGCCTGGATCCGGCGCTGGCCGTGCAGCGTGCACCAACACCTGCCAGCCCGGCCCATGGCGCCCCAGCACATGGCGCCCCAGCACATGGCGGCCCAGCACATGGTGTCCCAGCACGTGGCAAGCCGGTGCCCGTGGCCGTGCGCCAGGCCTGACGCCATGGCAACCAACGCACACCGCCGTGCCACGCTGGCCCTGGCGCTGGCCGCCAGCGGCATCGGCGCCTGGAGCACCCTGCCCAGCCACGCCGCTGGCGCCCACCAGCATGGTGTCGCCAGCCTGGAGCTGGTGGCCGATGGCAACAGCCTCACTGTCCGCCTGGACAGCCCGCTGGACAACCTGCTGGGCTTTGAGCGTGGCCCGCGCACCGACGCCGAGCGCGCCGCCGTGCGCGCCCTGGCGCAGCGCTTGCGCACCAGCGCCACGCTGGTGCTGCCGACGGCTGCGGCCGGCTGCCAGTTGCAAGGTGTGGACCTGGCGTCGGATGTCATCGCCCCCGCCTTGCTGGCGGCTGGGCCCACCGGCACGGCTGGCGCCCCGCCTGCTGCGCCCGCCCCTGCCGACACCCGCCAGGCGGCGGGTGGCCATGCCGATCTGCAAGCCAGCTTCCGCTTCCAGTGCGCCCAGCCGCAGCAGCTGAAGTCGCTGGCGCTGGGCGGGCTGTTCCAGGCCTTTCCCCGGTTGCGCCAGCTGGATGCCGCCCTGGTTGCGCCGGGCGTGCAGCGCGGCGCCAGGCTGCGCGCCGCACAAGCCACCCTGACCTGGTGAAGGAGCCATGGCCATGCATCCGCTGATCAGCACCCAGGAACTGGCCGACCGGCTGGCTGAACACCCCGCTGCAACTGGCGCCCGCCCTCTGCGGCTGTTCGATGTCACGGCCCATTTGCGCCCGGCCACGCCTGGGCCCTGGCGGGTGGAAAGTGGCCGCGCCGACTACCTGGCGGCCCACATTCCCGGCGCGGCCTTCATCGATCTGCAAGCCGAGCTGTCTGACAGCCGCGCGCCGCTGCGCTTCACCCAGCCCGGGCCGGCGCGGCTGGCAGCGGCATTTGGCGCGGCGGGGCTGGGCGACGGCGACGAGGCCGTGCTCTACAGCAGCACCTTGCCGATGTGGGCCAGCCGGGTGTGGTGGCTGCTGCAATCCATCGGCGTGCCGGCCCGGGTGCTGGACGGCGGGCTGCCCTTGTGGCGCGCCGAAGGCCGGCCAGTGGCAAGCGCCGTGGCGGCCGAAGGTGCCACCACCAACGCCACCACCAACGTCACCAAACGCCACCGCCACCCGCCATGCGCCTGCCCAGCTGACGCCCCGGCCCCAGCCAGCACGCTGGGCCGACAAGCAAGACATGCTGCTGGCCATCGGCCAGGCGCGGGTGTGCAGCCTCAATGCCCTGTCGGCGGCGCTGCACAACGGCCAGGCCCCCATGCACTACGGCCGGCCCGGCCACATCCTGGGCAGCGTGAACCTGCCCTACAGCGCGCTGCTGGATGCACAAGGCCGCTTCCTGCCGGTGGCACAGCTGCGCAGCGCGCTGGACAGCGTGGGCGCGCTGGGCGCCAAACAGGTGCTGTGCTACTGCGGCGGCGGCATTGCCGCCACGCTGGATGCGCTGGCGCTGACCCTGGCCGGTCACCCCAACGTGGCGGTCTACGACGGCTCGCTGCAGGAATGGGCGGCCGACCCCACGCTGCCGATGGCCACCGCCGAATGACGCCGGCCAGCGGCCCAATGCGTCAGCGCAGCGGGATCGGCTGGCTCAGGTCGACCGACACCGCCGTCACCGCGTTCTGCGGGCTGCCTTCGATCACCCGGTCGCTGTAGGTCAGGTAGACCAGGGCATTGCGCTTGGCGTCGACCATGCGCACCACCCGCAGCCGCTTGAACACCAGCGAGGTGCGCTCGGTGAAGATCTCGTCCTGCTTGCGCAGCGGTTTGGCAAAGCGGATGGGGCCGACCTGGCGGCAGGCGATGCTGGCGTCGGACTTGTCTTCGGCCAGGCCCAGCCCGCCCTTGATGCCGCCGGTCTTGGCGCGCGACACATAGCAGGTGACACCTTGCACGTCGGGGTCGTCATAGGCGTCGACCACGATCTTGTGGTCGGGGCCGAAGAACTTGAACACGGTGTCGACCTCGCCCACCGGGTCGGCGGCCAGGCTGGCGGTGCTGGCCAGGGCCAGCAGGCCGGCGCCCAGCGCCTGCTGCAGGTGCAGGTTCAGGTGCAGCAGGCGCTGCAGACGGGTCAAGCGCATCGGACGGGGCAGGGGGTTGGGCAGCTGGGGCATGGCAGGGCTTTCAGGGCAAGTGTTCAGGGCAAGGGATCTTGGCTGGGCCGCCAGCCCAGCCGGGCCGAGGCGGCCTGGGCGGCCAGGCGCAGCTGGCCGGCCAGCGGGCCGTCCCAGCGGGTGTCGAGTGCGGCCGACGGGCCGATGGCGGTCAGCGCCAGCACGATCTGGCCGCGGTGGTCCAGCACCGGCGCGGCCAGTGCGCTGACCCCGGCCACCACCGCGCCATCGGCCCGCGCCAGGCCCTGGGCCCGCACCTCGGCCAGCGTGGTGGCGGCAAATTGGGTCCAGCTGGGCAGCTTGCGCGGGCCGGCGCTGCGGCGTTCAGCGTCGTACAGCGGCCGCGCCAGGGCAGCGTCCAGAAAGGCGGCAAACAGCTGGCCCGACGCGGTGCCGGTGAGCGAGAACACCGTGCCGTGGCGCATGTTCACATGCACGGCAGCGGGGGATTCGGCCAGCCGCACGATGGTGGGGCCATGCGTGCCCCACACCGCCATGGCCACGGTGTGGCCGCTGGCACTGGCCAGGTCCTCGATCAAGGGCGTGGCGATGCGCACCGGGTCGGCCTGCTGCAGGGCCATCAGCCCCAGTTGCAGCGCCAGCGGGCCCAGGCCGTAGCGGCCGCTGGCGCGGTCTTGTTCGACCAGGCCGATCTTGCTGAAGCTGACCAGATAGGGGTGCGCCTTGGCAGCGGCCATGCCGGCTGCAGCGGCCAGGTCTTTCAGCGGCAGCGGCCGGCCGGCATGGGCCAGGGCCCGCAGCAGCTGGCCGCCGACTTCGATGCTCTGGATGCCGCGCTGGGCGGGGGCGGTCGGCTGGGCGGGGGCGGTCACAGTGCGGAAAGTGTCGGGCGGGGTCGCGCAAGCCGTATTGTCGATGCAGCACCCAGCAGGGTGGGCCTTCAGTGTGGGTTGTCGGTGCGGGCCACCAGGGCGAACAGCCGCGCTGCCGCGCCAGCGCCAGCCCAGCGGGCGGTGCAAAATCTGCGCTGCCCGGCCGTCCGGCCGGCGCCACCCCTTGCCAGGACCTTTGTCGCCATGCCTGCCACGCCGCTGTTCCACCTTGCCTTCCCCGTCCACAGCATTGCCGCCGCACGCGCCTTCTACGGCGGTCTGCTGGGCTGCCCTGAAGGCCGCAGCGCCGAGACCTGGGTCGACTTCGACTTCTACGGCCACCAGGTGGTGGCCCATCTGTCGCCCGACGAATGCCGGCCGGCAGCCACCGGCCAGGTGGACGGCGACGCAGTGCCGGTGCGCCATTTCGGCAGCCATCCTGCCGATGGCCGACTGGGAGGCGCTGGCCGCCAAGCTGCAGGCCGCCGGCACCCGTTTCATCATCGAGCCGCATGTGCGCTTCAAAGGCGAGGTGGGCGAGCAGGCCACGATGTTCTTCCTCGACCCGTCGGGCAATGCGCTGGAGTTCAAGTCGTTTGCCGACATGGGCCAGGTCTTTGCCAAATAAGGCGCTGCGGTGAAGGTCTGCATCTATGGCGTGGGCGCCATCGGCGGCTTCATCGGCACGCGCCTGGCGCTGGCCGGCGGCTGCCAGCTCAGCGCCGTGGCCCGCGGTGCCACGTTGGCGGCGCTGCAGCAGCACGGCTTGCGCCTGCACCAGGGCGGGCAGTTGCTGACGGCGCCGGTGCTGGCCAGCGACGACCCTGCCACGCTGGGCGTGCAAGACCTGGTGGTGATCGCGGTGAAGGGCCCGGCCCTGGGCGATGTGGCCGCGCGCATGGCGCCGCTGGTCGGCCCGCACACCCTGTTGTTGCCGGCGATGAACGGTGTGCCCTGGTGGTTTGCCGCCGGCGCGCCGGCGCTGGGCACGGCGCCGCTGGTCAGCATCGACCCCGGCGGCCACATCGCAGCGGCCTTGCCGCTGGCCCAGGTGATCGGCTGCGTGGTGCATGCCAGCTGCGCCACGTCGGCGCCCGGCCTGGTGCACCACAAGATGGGCCAGGGCCTGATCATTGGTGAGCCCATGGGTGGCCGCAGCGACCGGGTGCAGGCTTTGGCAGCGCGGCTGCAGCAGGCCGGTTTTGATGCCACCGTATCGGCCGATGTGCGCCGGGACATCTGGTACAAGTTGTGGGGCAACATGACCATGAACCCGCTGACCGCCATCACCGGCGCCACGGTCGACAAGGTGCTGGACGACCCGCTGACGCGGCGTTTTTGCACCCAGGCGATGGCCGAGGCCGCCACGGTGGGCGCGATGGTCGGTTGCGCCATCGACCAGACCCCCGAGGACCGCCACCAGATCACCCGCAAGCTGGGCGCCTTCAAGACCAGCATGCTGCAGGATGTGGAAGCCGGCCGGCCGATCGAGCTGGACGCGCTGGTGACCGTGGTGCAGGAGATTGCCCAGCGTGTGGGCGTGGCCACGCCGAACATCGACGCACTGCTAGGCCTGGCCCGCTTGCACGGCCAGGTGCGTGGGCTCTACCCTGCCAGCGCAGCGGCTTGATATGCGGCAGGCCTGACGGGCGGGCTGCGCCGGCTGTGGCCTGCACGCCGGCCAGTGGCGTTGATGCCTTGGTGCCCGGTCAAGCAGCTGGTCGCCTGATGCTTGGATGGTCCGAACGGCTGGACGCAACCGGGCGGGCGCGTGCAGCCGTCACAGTGGCCAGGGCGGCAGGGTGGCAACGGATGGCGCGGCGCCGGCCTGGGCAGCAGGCGCGGGCGTGGGCGCGGGCAGCAGCGCCTGCTGGTAGCGCAGCATCACCTGCGGATCGACCACGCCCAGCCAGCTGGCGACCCGCGCCGGATCGTGGCCCTGCTGCAACTGCTGCAGCGCAAAGCTGTGGCGCAGGCGGAATGAACCACCGCCATCCGGGTTGAGCCCGGCATCGGCCAGCACCCGGCGCGCCGCCTCGTATTGCGCCACCTTGCCCCAGGGCTTGCCGCTGCGCGTGGAGGGCAGCAGCCAGGGCCCGCCCAGGGCCTGGGCCTGGCGCAGGGCCAGCCAGCGCTGCAGCACGGCGGCCGCCCAATCGGCCAGCGGTGCCGCGTGCGCAGCTGCACTGCCGGTGGCGGCCACCTGCAGGTGCCAACGCGCCGGCCGGCCTGGTGCGCGGTTGTCTGGCGGCGCCGCAGCTTGCATGGTGGGCTGCGGCCCCGCCATGCCACTAGCCCACTCACCAGGCAGCGGGTCTGGCCGCAGGTCTTGCAGCCGCAGGCTGCGCACATCGCCCGGGCCCAGGCCGGCGCCCAATTGCAGCGCCACGGCGCAGCGGTCACGCAGGCGCTGCCAGCGGCCCTGGGCATCGTCGTCTGCCCGGCAGAGCAGGGCGCGCAGCTGTGCGCTTTCATCCGGCAACAGGTGCAGCGGCGGCGGTGTGTCATCGCTGGCGCTGGCGGCCACCAGCCTGGCCCGGTGGTTGGGGGCACTTGGGGACATGGCGCCGCTGCCGCGCGCCAACGCCAAGGCCTGCGCCGGGCCGGCTGCAGCCTGCTGCCGGCGCCAGGTCTGGTGGGTCTGCACCCGTTGCACCAGGCTGACCAGGCGCTGCTGGTAGCGCGGTGTCAGGGCAGCGTCGGCCGCGCGCATACCGTGGCGGCTGGCCAGAAAGGCCCGCAGCGTGTGGCCATGCAAGTCGGCCAGTTGCAGCGTGGGCTGTTGATGTGTGCACCAGGCGGCCAAGGCCTGCCACATCGCCCGGTACACCGCTTCTGATGAGCCTCGGCGCAAGCGGCCCGCGATGCGCTGGTGTGCCAACCAGTCGTCGAAGGCTTGTTGCAGCAAGACGCTGTTGGCAGGCATCAATAATTATGAACTAACGCCAGTGATTGTTACAACGCCGTCAAAACCGCCATGACCAAACCGACGCCGCATCCGAATCCGAATCCGGCCTTCCGCTGCTACGGCGTTAGTTCATTTTTTAGAAGGCAACACCACAGCCTGCCATGGGGCACCTGCCTGTGCACAGCACAGCACAGCACAGCACAGCACAGCACAGCACAGCACAGCACAGCACAGCACAGCACAGCACAGCACAGCACGCACCACGCCGCCATCCACTGGCTGCGACCCGCGCCGCTGGCCGCCCCAGGCGCCCCTGACGCCACTCAGCCCGGTGCGGCCCGCTGCAACTGCACGCTGAAGGTCGCGCCTTCGCCCACCACGCTGTGCACCAGGATGTCGCCACCCAGTGCCTGCGCCAGCGGGCGGGCGATCGACAAACCCAGGCCATGGCCTTCGATGCCGCGCGTCTCCGCACCCAGGCGGTTGAAGGGCTGGAACAGCCCTGCCTGCTGCGCCGCGCTGAGGCCCGGCCCGGTGTCCTGCACCTGCAAGGCCAACCGTGCACTGCCGTCGTCCGGCGCCAACCCAATGCGCACCCAACCTTGCGGGCGGTTGTACTTGATGGCGTTGGACAGCAGGTTGAGCAGCACCTGGCGCAGCGCGGTGGGTTCGGCCAGCACCCAGGGCGCCGGCACAGGCGCGGCTGCCAGGTCCAGCGTCACGCCGCGGGCCTGGGCCAGCGGCGCGCACAGGGCCACGCAGTCGGTCAGCAGCGGCCACAAGGCCAGCGGCTGCAACGCGGCCGGCCGCGCCGCCGCTTCAACCTGGGTCAGATCGAGCACCTGGTTGATCAAGGACAGCAAGTGGTGGCCGGCCTGCAGCACATGGCGCATCTTGTCCTGGCTGCCAGCCGACAACTGCGGGTCCAGCAGCACCAGCTCGGAGAAGCCGTTGATCGCGTGCAGCGGTGTGCGCAGCTCATGGCTGATGCGCGACAGGAATGCGGTCTTCGCCGCATTGGCCGCTTCAGCACGGTCTTTGGCCTCGCGCAGGGCTTCGGCCTGGCGCTGCGCCGTGACATCGACCAAGGCCACGATCAGCCGCTGCAACTGGCCAGCCGCGTCGAACTGCGGGTAGCCGGTCACCATCACCCAGGTGTGCGGCTCGGGCGCAGCCCCCGCGGGTGCCCGCGCCGCCAGGCCCAGCAGCGTGGGCGCCAGGGCTTGCCGGGTCTGCAACAGCTGGTGCACCGGGTCGGCCGCTGCCTGCAGCGGTCGACCCTGCGCGTCCACAAAACACCAGGGCAGGTCGGAGGCGGTGCGGGCCTGCAGCTGCGCCGCAGGCAGGCGCAACAGGTTGCAGGCCTGGGCATTGCAATCCTCGACCGTGCCGTCAGCTTGGTAAATCAACACCGCGACCGGCAGGTTCTGGATCAGCGCCCGGTGGTGCGCCTCGCTGGCACGCAACAGGGTGCGGGCCAGCGCCTTGGTGGCGACCATGCGGTTGAATTCCCGCGCCACCGCCACGGTCTCGCGCGGCCCGGCTTCGGGGGCGCGGCGGCTGTCGTCACCGGCCGCCACACCACGCGCTGCGCTGGCCAGGCCCTGCATTGGCAGCAGGATGCCGCGGCCCACCCGCCAGGCCACCAGGGCCACCAGCAGCAGCACCGCCAAGGCCGCAGCCAGGCTGCGGTTGCGGGTGTCGCGGTAGGCCTGCAATGTCTCGTCCAGCGGCAGCGAGGCCACCGCCACCCAGTCGGTCAGCGGCACCGCACGCACCGAAAACAGCCGCTGTTGACCGTCAAATCCGTCGGCCACAAACTGCAGCACCGCAGGGCGCGCGCCCGGGCTGCCCGGGTCGGCCAGTTGGCGGCGCAACTGGTCCGCCGCGCCCGTCATCCAGGCCACCGCCTGCTTGCCCACACGTTCGTCGGGATGCTGCGACTGCAGCACCAGGCGGTTGCTGCCATCGACCACCGCCACCCGCACCTGCGGTGGCAGGCGCGCAAACAGGCGCTGGTGCAGCTGCATCAAATCCAGCGGCGACACCAGCAGCGCATCCACTTGGCCGCCGGGCCCCAGGATGGGATAGGTGATGCGCACCGCCCAAGGCTGCTGCACCGACCCGGGATGCACACCACTGATGCGAAAACCGTTCGCGCGCACGGCGGCCTGGAACCAGGGCGCGGCCGCCACCACGTCAGCCGCCGGTGGCCTGGGCAATTCGGAGCAGACCGACGCGCCGTTGCTGCGCCGCAGCGCCAGCGCCTTGTAGGCTGGCACCAGCAGCTGAAAGTCCTTGAACACCGGGTCGCAATCACCGGGGTCGAGCGCCCGCACCTTCGGCCGTGCGGCCACCGCCGCCAGCATGCCCTGGGCGTCCTGCACCACCCAGCGCAGGGCCTCGGCGGTGCCGACAGCCATCAAATCGGCCTTGGCATACGCGTCCTGCATGGCAGCCTGGCGCAATTGCACCAGGTACCAGCCCGTGCCTGCCAGCGCGGGCAACAGGCCGATGCACAGCAACAACCACAGGCCAGCGCGCAGCCCCGGGCGGCGGCGCCAACGGCCAGCCACCCACAGGCGGCTCTGGGTCGACCCCGCCGCAGGCCCGTCCAGACCGCCCGCCACGCCACGGGCGGCGGACAGCCAGGCCCCCGCCGCCTGGCTGGCGGCGGTATCGGGCGTAGTGGGGTGGGCTCGCTCAGGCATGGGGCAGATCTTGGATGCACAGCCGCTGGGCGGGCCGGCAACCAAGGCGCAGGCAGTATGGCAGCAGCGCAGGCCGGCCTGCACTGGCCCCTAAACTGGGCGGATGCAGTGGATCCGACAGTGGTGGCAGCGGTGGCGCAACCGCAACGGCAAACACAGGCCCGGCGCGCCGCCGCGCACCGAGCGCCAGCAGGCCCAGGCGCTGATCGCCGCCATCGACCGGGGTGGCTTGCCACTGCATCCGGCAAAGGTCAACCAGATCGCCCGCAACCTGGGGCTGGACGTGTCGGCACATGCGCCCATGGCCGAGACCGTGGAACGCATCCGCCAGGCACTCGCCCGCAGCGCGGGCTGACGCACAAGCCCGCAGCGCGGGCTGAGGCAGCGGCACCTCGTGGCTGCGGGCAAGGCAGCGCACCCACACCCTCACACCCTCACACCCTCACACCATCAGCATGCCGCCGTCCAGCAGGATGGACTGGCCCGTCATGCCGTCGCTTTCGGCCGACCCCAGATACACCGCCAGGTGGGCGATCTCCTGCGGCTGCAGAAAGCGCCGCAGCGGCACCCGCGCCCGGCCGTTGGCCAGGATCTGCTCAAAGCTCAGGCCGGTGATGGCGGCATGGGCATTGAAGGACTGCAGCATGTCGGTCTCGACGAAGCCCGGGCAGATGGCATTGATGCAGATGCCCAGCGGCCCCAGTTCCACCGCCGCGCAGCGCGTCAGCCCCACCAGCGCATGCTTGCTGGCGTTGTAGGCGCTCTGGTTCATCGACCCGCCCTTGCCGGCGGTGCTGGCGATGTTGACCACCTTGCCCGCACCCTGGCTGCGCATCTGCCGCAGGCACAGCTGCAGCACATGGAAGGCGCCGTACAGGTTGACCTGCATCACCCGGTCGAAGTCTTCGGGCGTGGTGTCGAGCAGCGGCGCTGCGTGGTAGACGCCGGCGTTGTTGACCAGCACGTCGATGCCGCCCAGGCGCGCCACCATGGTGTCGACCAGCATCTGCACCGCGGCGCGGTCGGCCACATCCAGCGCCAGCGCCAGCACCTGCGCGCCACGGGCTTCGGCCTGGGCCCGGGTCTCGGCCAGGCCGTCCAGCGTGGTGGCGGCCAGGCACAGGTCGGCGCCTTCTTCGGCATAGCGCAGCGCGATGGCCTGGCCGATGCCGCGGCTGGCGCCGGTGACCAGCACCCGGCGGCCCGACAAGCGGCCGGGGCGGCCCGTGTTGCCATCACCACCGGAGGAGGGGGCAGTTGTCGCGGAAGTGAATGCAGCCATCGGGCGATCCTGGGAACGTGGGTACAAGGCTTGCATCATGCCGAGCAGCAGCACCACCAGCCACCCGAGGACACCCCATGGACGCCCAGACCCTGAATCCGCTCACCGAGCAGCAGATCCTCGATGCGGTGGCCGCCTTGCAGCCCGATTCCGTCGCGCTGCTGGCCGAGCTGGTGGCCCAGCCCTCGCTGCTGGGCGACGAAGCCGGCGCACAAGTGCTGATGGAGCGCGAATTCCGCGTCGCTGGGCCTGCGGGTGCATGACTTCGAGGTGGACGAGGCCAAGATCAAGGACCATCCCGGCTATTCGCCATCGATCCTGCCCTATGCCGGCCGGCGCAATGTGGTGGGCATCCACCAGCCGGCGGGGCCGGTGCGCGGGCGCAGCCTGATCCTCAACGGCCACATCGACGTGGTGCCGGTGGGCACCGACAGCCTGTGGAGCAGCCCGCCGTTTGCCCCGCGCATCGAAGGCGACCCGCTGGCCGGGCGCATGTACGGCCGCGGCGCAGCCGACATGAAGGCCGGCATCGTCGCCTACACCCAGGCCTTCCGGGCGCTGCAGCGCCTGGGCTTCGAGCCGGCCGCGCCGGTCTACCTGCAGAGCGTGGTCGAGGAAGAATGCACCGGCAACGGCGCGCTGGCCTGCCTGGTCGAGGGCTACACCGCCGACGCCGCGATGATCCCCGAGCCCTTCGAAGGCGTGATGAGCGCGCAGATGGGCGTGATGTGGCTGACGCATCGACGTGCACGGCCTGCCGGTGCATGCCTCGGTGGCGCACACCGGCCTGTCGGCCATCGGCTATGCCCAGCAGATGGTGGAATGGCTGCGCGAGCTGGAAACCGCCTGGAACCGCCCGGCCATGCGCCACGCCTGTTATGCCGACCACCCGCACCCGATCAACTTCAACCTGGGCAAGATCTCGGGCGGTGAATGGACCAGCAGCGTGCCCACCCATTGCCGCGTCGACATGCGCCTGGGCTTCTACCCCGGCCGCACGCCGGCCGAGGTGCGCGCCGAGGTCGAAGCCCATCTGGCCGCCAGCCATGCCCGCCACCCGGGCAATGCCAGCCTGAAGTACACCGTCAGCTACCACGGCTTCCAGGCCCAGGGCTGCGTGGTCGATGTGCAGCAGCCCGCCATCCAGCAGCTGCTGCAGTGCCACCGCGACATCGCCGGCGCCGACGCCCCGCTGGTGGCCAGCCCGGCCACCACCGATGTGCGCTTCTTCCACCTCTACGGCCAGATCCCCAGCACCTGCTACGGCCCCGATGGCGCCGACATCCACGGCATCGATGAATGGGTGTCGCTGGCCAGCATGCAGCGCGTCACCGCCGTGCTGGCCTTGTACATCGCCCGCTGGTGCGGGCTGAACCGGCGCGCCGCGTGAGCGCTGCTGCTGCCACACCCGCCACGGGGCTGGGCGCCCTGCGGCCGGTGTGGCCGATCCTGCTGGGTGCGGCCACCGTCTTGAGCCTCAGCCTGGGCTTGCGCCAGAGCCTGGGCCTGTTCATGCCGCCCATCACCCTGGGGCCGCAGAACATCGGCATCAGCGTGGCCGACTTCACCGCCGCCGTGGCGGTGCAGAACCTGGCCTGGGGCCTGCTGCAGCCGCTGGCCGGCGCCTGGGCCGGCGCGGGTGGGCTTTCGGCCGCTGATGCTGGCCGGCGCGGCGCTGTACGTGGCCGCGCTGCTGCTGCTGGCCAGTGCCCAGGGCCTGCTGGCGGTGATGCTGGGCGCGGGCGTGATGATCGGTGCGTCGCTGGCCTGCACCGGGTCGGCGCTCACCTTGTCGGTGGCCACCCGGGTGGTGCCGCCGGCCAGCCGCAGCCTGGTGCTGGGCATCGTCTCGGCGATGGGATCGCTGGGCGCCATGGTGGCCGCACCGCTGGGCCAGACCCTGTCGGCCAGCTTCGGCTGGCGCTGGGGCGTGCTGGGCTTTGCGGTGCTGGCCCTGGTGATGCTGCCGGCGGCCTGGGCCGCCGGGCGCGCCGACAAGGTGGCGCTGCCGGCGCCGGTGGCCGGCTCGGCCGACAGCGCCACCGCCGGGCAGGTGCTGCGCCGGGCGCTGCAGAACACGCCGTTCCTGGTGATGTCGGGCGCCTACTTCGTCTGCGGCATGCAGCTGGTGTTTCTCACCACCCACCTGCCGGCCTACCTGGCGATCTGCGGCATGGACCCGATGCTCAGCGCCCAGGCGCTGGGCATGATCGGCGGCTTCAACGTGCTGGGCAGCCTGTTCTTCGGCTGGGCCGGCGGGCGCTGGAACAAGCAGCTGCTGCTGGGCCTGCTCTACTGCACCCGCTCGCTGGTGCTGGCGGGCTACTTCATCGCCGCCCCCACGCCCACCAGCACCCTGGTGTTTGCCGCCATCATGGGCTTCTTGTGGCTGGGCGTGGCGCCGCTGGTGGCCGGCAGCGTGGCCGAGATGTTCGGCCTGCGCTGGCAGGCCATGATGCAGGGCCTGGCCTTCTTCAGCCACCAGATGGGCAGCTGTGCTGGGCGCCTTTGGTGGTGGCCTGCTGTACGCCTGGCTGGGCAACTATGAACTGGCCTGGCGCGTGGGCGTGGGCCTGGGCCTGGCGGCCGGGCTGGTGCAGATCACGGTGGCTGTCGGCCGCCGCCAGCCCCCCGCAGCTGGCCGGCTTGTACCGGCCTGACACAGTTCAGCTGGCGGCGGCCTGGGCCATGAACACATCGTCCAGGCTGACGTCCTGCAGCCGCAGACTGCGGCCGGTGGGCACCAGGCCCAGGCGCGCCAGGGCGTCGGCGGCGCGGTTGTAGTCGTCCAGGCCGAACGCCCGGGCAATGCGGTAGACCTGGCCATCACGCGCCAGGATGCCCAGGTTCAGGGCGATGCCGCCACCGGTCAGCAGGTCGGCCCCCGGCCGCAAGGCCTGCAGGATCTGCGGGTCGTTGGGCAGCGGTGTGATTTGGTCGATGACCCAGGTGTGCATGGTGTTGGTGCCTCCGCGCTTGGGCTGTGGTGCCGAACGACCTGTAGGCCCTCCGTCCATCCAAAGCCAAGCCAGTTTCGGGCCAGCCCCGCCACCCAGGTTGTGACGCAGTGCACAGCTGGGGCATGCGCTCGGCGGCGCATGACCTGCCTCAGGTGCGCAAGGTCAGCCCGCCGTCGGCCACCAGGCCATGGCCGGTGATGAAGTCGGCCTCGTCGCTGGCCAGCAGCAGCACCGAGCGCGCCATGTCGATGGGCTGGCCCAGCCGGCGCAGCGCGGCCTTCTTGGCCCAGATGGCGCGGATCTTCTCGTCCTGGAAGCTGGCCGCCGTCATGCCGGTGTGGATGGCGCCAGGCAGCAGGTAATTCACCGTGATGCCGTATTTGCCCAGCTCCAGCGCCAGGGTCTTGCTGAGGCCGGCCACCGCATGCTTGCTGGCGGTGTAGGCGCTCAGGCCGATGTCGGTGCGCTCGGCCATCACGCTGGCGGTGTTGATGATGCGGGCGCGGCCGGTGACGGCAGCCCGCGCGCGCAGCGCCGGAATGGCAGCGCGGCAGAGGCGGAACACCGCCCGGGTGTTGACGCTGAAGACGCGGTCCCAGTGCTCGTCGGTGCTGAGCTCGCCCAGCGCGTTGTACGAGACACCGGCGTTGTTGAACAGGATGTCCAGCGCGCCGCCACCGGCGGCCAGCGCAGCCGCCAGGATGGCCGCGGGCGCGGCGTCGGTGGCCACATCCTGTTCCAGCGGCACGATGCGGTCCAGCCCGGCATGCACCGTGGTGATGGCGCTGCCCGGCCGGTCGACGGCCAGCACGGTGGCGCCCTCGGCGGCAAACAGCTGGGCCGTGGCCTGGCCGATGCCCGAGGCGGCGCCGGTGACGATGGCGGTCTTGCCGGCCAGGCGTTGCAGGGGCGTGGACATGCTGTGGTCTCCCGGGTTGGTGGTGCGGCGATGATCGTCCGCGCCGGGCGGCCTGGCGTGCGCCGAGGCGACAGCGGCGACTGCGCCCTGCACCAGCGCACCCCGCACCAGCGCGCCCAGCCGCCAATCAGCCCGCAAGCAAGCGCAATCAGCCCTGGTTCAGCAGCGCCCCGCAGGCGCGCCGGCGGCCCTGCGATTTGGCGGCGTAGAGCTGGGCATCGGCGCAGCGCAGCAGGGCGGCCGCGCTGCCGCTGGCCTGGGGCGGCTTGCTGCAGACGCCCAGGCTGACGGTGACCACCGGCGCGGCGCTGGAATCGGCATGCGCGATGGCCAGCGCGGCCACCGCGTCGCCCAGCTGCTGTGCCACCGCCATCGCCCCTTCCAGCGGGGTGTCGGGCAGCAGGCAGACAAACTCCTCGCCACCGTAGCGGGCCAGCACGTCGGCCGGCCGCTTCAGCGCCTGGCGCAGTGCCGCTGCCACACGGCGCAGGCAGTCGTCGCCCGCCTGGTGGCCGTAGCAGTCGTTGAAGCGCTTGAAGAAGTCCACATCCAGCAGCACGATGCTGAGCGCACTGGTGTTGCGCATGGCGCGCGCCCACTCGCTGGCCAGGTGTTCGTCGAAATAGCGGCGGTTGCGCACCCCGGTCAGCCCGTCGCGGTAGACCCAGTCACGCAGCAGGTCGGATTGCGCTTTCAGGGTCAGGTGGGTCTTGACGCGGGCGCGCACCACCTTGGGGTTGATCGGCTTGCTGATGAAGTCGACCGCGCCCAATTCCAGGCCCAGGGTCTCGGCCGCTTCGTCGGCATGCGCGGTGACAAAGATCACCGGGATGTCGCGCGTGGCCGGGTCGGCTTTCAGGTGGTGGCAGACCTGGTGGCCGTCCATGTCCGGCATCACCACGTCCAGCAGCACCAGGTCGGGCAGCTTGGCCGTGGCGATCTTGACCGCCTGCGCGCCGCTGGTGGCCATCAGCACCTGGTGGTCGGCACTGAAGGCCTGGTACAGGGCCTGGATGTTGGCCGGCTGGTCGTCGACCACCAGCAGGCGCGGCTGGCGCTGTTGCAAATCCAGCGCGGGCAGGTCGGGCAGGTCAGGCATCAGCATGGCAGATCTCCAGGATCAGGCGCTGGCACAGGGCGGCGGCGCGTTCGAAGTCAAGCCCTGCGACCGCATCGTCGAGTGCCGCCAGGTCGGGCCAGGCGCGGCCTGCGGCCTGCTGCTGCAGCGTGGCCACCACCTCGGTGGCCTGCATGTCCGACTCGGCCAGCAAAGCGGCCAGCCTGGTCAGCGTGGCATGCAGCAGCACCGGTGTCGCGGCGTGGGGGGGTCTGGCAGGCCAACCAGGGTCGGCGGTGGCAGACGGCTTGGTGGCAGGCGTGGCGGCGGCCGCAGGCGCTGCAACAGCCGCCGCCGCTGTTGCAGCCACCGCCGACTCCAGCTGCACCAGCAGCGCGTTCAGTGCTGGCGTTGCGGCGCGCACGGCCTGCTGCAGCGCAGCGTGCACCTCGGCCCGGTCCAGCCCCGGCCCGGCGGCCAGGCGCTGCTCGGCCTGGGCGGCACAGGCCGACAAGGCCAGCGCGCCCAGCGTGGCAGCCAGGCCCTTGAGCGTGTGCAGGCTGCGTGCGGCGGCCACCAGGTCGCCGCCGTCCAGCTGCAGGGCCAGAGCCGCCGGCAGGGCCTGCAGATCGCCGATGAAGCCACGCAGCAGCCGGGCATAGACCGGTTGCTTGCCACCCAGCCGGCCCAGCGCGGCCACCAGGTCGACCTGGGCCACAGCGGCGGCGGCGGCCAATGCCGCCGGCAGGGCAGGCGCGGCCGGGCTGGCCAGGCCCGGCCCGGCCGCTGCCGCCAGCACGGCCGCCGGGGCCAGGTTCACGCCGGGCGCCGGGCCGTGGTCTGGCAGCGCCAATGCAGCACCGGCTGCCGGGCGCCTGCGCAGCCGCAACAACAGCGCCACCAGGCGGTCCAGGTCAAAGGGCTTGCCGATGTGCTCGTTCATGCCTGCGGCCAGGCAGGCTTCGCGGTCGCTGGCCATGGCATTGGCCGTCATCGCCACGATGGGCAGCGCGTCCTGGTCCAGCCCCAGGTGCTGGCGGATGCGCGCGGTGGCCGCAAAACCGTCCATCACCGGCATCTGCAGATCCATCAGCACCACATCGAAACACGGCACTGCGGCTGCCACCGCGTCCACGCCCTGCTGGCCGTTGCCGGCGATTTGCACGCTGGCACCTTCGTCCTCGAGCAGTTCACGGGCCACCTGCTGGTTGTTGGCGTTGTCTTCCACCACCAACAGGCGCAGCCCATGCAAGCGTGCGGGCTGCCCTGCCGTGGCCGGCCGTGCAGGCGCGCACTGCTGCGGCTGGCCTTGGCCGCAGCGTGCATCGGCCACGGCATCGCGCAGCATCGACGCCGTCACCGGCTTGACCAGAAAGCCGTCGAGCAGGGCCTGGTCGCTGGCGCTGCGCGCTTCAAACTTCTCGCGGCCATGGGCCGTCACCATCACCAGCAGCGGTGCCCCCACCGCCAGCCCGTCGCCACGGATGCGCTGCGCTGTCTGCCAGCCGTCCAGGCCAGGCATCTGCCAGTCGATGAACACCGCGTCATGCTGCCAGCCCTGGGCCTGGGCTGCGGCCAGTTGGGCCAGGGCTGCCGCACCGTCGCTGGCGGTGTCGACGGCCCAGCCCAGGCCTTGGCCCATGGCCTGCAGCACCTGGCGGGCGGTGGGGTTGTCGTCGACCACCAGCATGCGCAGCCCGGGCGGGGCGGCCGCTGGCTGATCTGGTGTGGCAAGGTCAATATCAGTGTCGGTGTCGGTGTCGGTGTCGGCTGCGACGCCGGCGGCCGCCACGCTGGCCAGGGGCAAGCGCAGGGTGAAATGGAAGCTGCTGCCATGCCCGACTGCGCTGTCGAGTTGCAGCTCGCCACCCATCAGCGCCACCAGGCGCTGGCTGATGGCCACGCCCAGCCCGGTGCCACCAAAGCGCCGGGTGGTGCTGGCCTCGGCCTGGGTGAAGCCGCTGAAGATGCGCGCCTGGTTCTCCGGCGCAATGCCGATGCCGGTGTCGCGCACGGCAAAGCCCAGCGTCTGCGCATCGGCGTCGCGCGCCAGCGCCCGCACCGACACCACCACCTCGCCCTCGGCAGTGAACTTGACCGCATTGCCGCCCAGGTTGATCAGCACCTGCTGCAGCCGCATGGCGTCGCCCAGCAGCGGGCGCGGCAGGTCCGGGTCGATGTCGAACAGCACCTCCACCGGCTTGCTGCCGACACTGGCCGACAAGATCACGCGCCAGGTCGCGCAGCACCTGGTCGATGCTGGAAGGGCTGCGGGTCCAGCGTCATCTTGCCGGCCTCGACCTTGCTGAAGTCGAGGATGTCGTTGAGCAGCCCCAGCAGCGAACGCGCCGCACCCTCGGTCTTGCCGGCGTAGTCGGCCTGGCGTGGTGACAGCCCGCTGCGCTTGAGCAGCGCCAGCATGCCCAGAATCGCATTCATCGGCGTGCGGATCTCGTGGCTCATGTTGGCCAGGAACTGGCTCTTGGCCAGGCTGGCCTGTTCAGCGACAGCCTTGGCCTCGGCCAGCGCCTGCTGTTGCGCGCGCTGCTCGGTCACATCGACATAGGCCACCGCCACGCCCAGGCCGGCATGGCGCACCGGCATGGCGCTGACCGACAACCAGACCTGGCGCTGCGGTGTGACCACCTGCATCAGCACGCCATCGACCACCGTGTCGCCCTGCAAGGCCCGCACGCTGGCAAATTCTTGCGGCGGCATCGGTGTGCCGTCCTCGCGCAGGATCTGCCAGGCACTGGCGTCGTGCCGGCGTGCCAGGTGCTCGGCCTTGCTGATGCCCAGCAATTGTTCCGACGCCGGGTTGCAGTCGATGATCTGGCCCTGCGGGTCGGTCAGCGTGATGCCCACCGGCAGGATGTCGTAGATGGCCTGCAGACGGGCCAGCGCCCGGCTGGCATCCAGCGACGCCTGCTCGGCGCGCTGGGTCGCCTGCATCAGCTCGGTGACGTCGATGCGGAACCCGACCGTGTGGCCGTCGGGCAACTTGCGCTCGACGATGCGCAGCGTGCGCCCGTCCGACAGCGGCTGCAGCACCGTGCTGTCGGCCGCCTGGTGGCGGGCCAGGCGCTCGACCATCCAGTCCTCGACCCGGCCGATGGCCTCGGCATAGTTGCCGCGCTCGGCGCCAGCGCGCACCAGCGCCTCGAAACCGACGCCGGGCACGATCTGCTCGGCCAGGCCCTCGTAGACATCGCGGTAGCGCTGGTTGCACACCACCAGCCGGTCATCGGGGTCGAACAGCACAAAGGCCTCGTCGAGCGCGTCGATCGCACCGCGCAGCAGCGCGGTGCTGCGGCTGGCCTCGTCTTCGGCGCGGCGGCGCGCGCTGATGTCGTTGTAGGTGACGACCAGGCCGCCGCCGGGCAGCGGGCCCACCCGCACATCCAGCAAGCCGCCACCGGTGACAGTGCGTTCCAGCTGGTGCGGCTGCACCTCGCCGCTTTCACGCGCCACCGTGGCCGCCACATGCGCCTCCAGCGCGTCGCCCTGCAGCGGGCCGTAGTCACCACGCTCGGCGCTGAAGCGGATCATGTCGGCAAAGGCGCTGTGGCCGGGCTGCGTCAGCGCCGGCGGCAGGCGCAGCAAGTGGCCAAACTGGCCGTTGGCCTTCAGCAGGGTCAGGTCGGCGTCGAACACCGCCAGGCCGCAAGGCAGGTTCTCGATCACGCTGGCCAGCAGCTGGTTGTTGCGGGCCAGTGCCTCGGCCATGGCCCGGCGCGCGCTGATGTCCTGCAGCGCACCGACGATGCGCAGCGGCTGGCCGTCGGCAAATTCGGCCTCACCCACGGCCCGCACCCAGATCCGGCGGCCTGTGGCAGTCACCAACGGCAGCTCCAGGTCGAAGCCTTCGCCGCTGGCCAGGCTGCGCTCGACCGCTGACTGGATCACCGGCACCGCCTCGGCGGCGTAATAGCCCAGGCCTTCGGCCAGCGTCGGCTGGTGGCCGGGCGGCAGGTCGTGGATGCGGCAGGTCTCGTCGGTCCAGGCGATGGCCTGCGTCGCGCAGTCCATGACCCAGCCGCCGACACCGCCGATGCGCCCGGTCTGGTTCAGGAAGGCCTGGCTGGCGCGCAGCGCGGCCTCGGCCAGCTTGCGCTCGGTGATGTCCATGTGGGTGCCGGCCATCCAGTGCGGGCGGCCGTCCTCGGTGCGGCTGAACAGCTTGCCGCGGCCCAGCACCCAGACCCAGTGGCCGTCCTTGTGGCGCATGCGGGCCTCGCAGACATAGGCCTCGCTCAAGCCGTCGAAGTGGCGCTCCACCAGCACCGCCGACTGGCGCAGGTCGTCGGGGTGGATCAGGCTGGACCAGGTTTCGATGCTGGTCGGGCCCAGCGCGGCCAGGTCATGGCCGATGATCTGCGCCCAGCGCGCGTTGAACACCGTCTCGCCGGTCTCCACGTTCCATTCCCAGGTGCCGACCTGGGTGCCTTCGATGATGTTGGCCAGGCTGCGGCGCTGGCGCTGCACCTCGCGCTCGGCCTGTTTGCGCGCCGTGATGTCAAGCTCGATGGCCATATAGCCCACATGCGTGCCGGCGTCGTCCAGCAAAGGCTGGATTTCCAGGGACAACCAGTACAGCCTGCCGTCCTTGGCCCGGTTGAGGATTTCGCCGTTGACGCCGTGTTTCGAATCCAGCGCTGCGCGCAGCTGCTGCACCGCCGCCGGGTCGGTGGCCTCGCACTGCAGCAGGGCGCCCGGCGACTGGCCGATGGCCTCGGCGGCGCTGTAGCCGGTGATGCGCTCGAAGCCCTCGTTGACCCAGGTGATGCGGCGGTCCAGCCCGGTGATGACCACCGCATTGGCGCTGCGCCTGGCCACCAGGGCCAGGCGGCCCAGGTCAGCGGTCATGGTTTGTGCCAGCGCTTCGGCACGGCGCCGGCCGGTGGCCTGCTGGTGCAGCAGGCCGGCCAGCAGCAAGCTGGCACCCAGCGTGCCGGCAAAAAAGAGCCAGGGTGCGCGGCTGTGGTGTTGCGCCTCGAAGCTGGGGGTGCTGCGCACCCGCAGCGACACCAGGCGGCCAGGCAGGCTGACCGCCGCCATCGCCTCGAAGCGCGGCTGGTGGCTGCGCTCAGCCGCATCACGGGCCGAATCGAACATCAGTGGCCCTGCGGCCGTGCCGCTGGCGGTGTCAAACAGCTCAACCCGCAGCTGGGCCGCGTCGACATCGCTCAAGCCGCTGAGCAGTTCGGCATACACGATCGGGGCATACAGCAGGCCACGCAAGCGCCGCTGCCGCGCTGGCAGATCGCTGCGCGTGTCGGCATACACCGGCACAAACAGCAGCGCGCCCGGGCTCTGCCGTGCATCCTGCACCAGCGTGATGGTGTTCGACAGGCTGGGCTGGCCAGTGTCCAGGGCGCGGTCGATGCCCGCCCGGCGGCCCGCCTCGGAGCCCGCATCCAGGCCCTGGGCACCGCGGTTGCGCGCAGCCGGCTCGATGAACTTGATGACGAAGTGCTCGGGCTGGCTGCGGTCGTCAAGCTGGCGCAGCGCGAAGTCGGGCGCACCGTCCGCGCGGGTCTGGGCGATGAAGGCATCGAGGGCGGCAGGGGCCACTTGCTCAATGAAACCAAAACCGCGCACGCCGGGAAATTCAACGTCCAGTTGGCGCGACTGCACATAGGTGCGGAAGGTCTCGCGGTTGACGGTCTGGTGGGTGGCCAAGACGCCGCGCGCGCCGTTCAAGCCATACACCGGGGTGCGGACATGCTGGCCGATCTCGGCGGCAGAACGCGCCAGACCACGGCCGAAGGCCGCATCCGCCTCGGCCTGGGCCCGCGCCTGCAGCAGGCGCTGGCCGCCCAGCGCGGCCAGCAGTCCCAGCAGCAAGACAGTGGCCGGCAACAGCCAGGCCGGCAGGCGGTTCAGGCCGATCGCTCGGGCGGCCGGCGCTGCGGTGGTGGGTGCAGCAGCCATCAAGCGCCTGCCAGGCGAGGGGCAGACGGCAGCATCGGGTTGGGCATGTTGGGCGTACTCGGCGAAATCGGCGTGTGCGGGGCATTGGGGCTGTCTGCGGGTTGTCGGCTGCCAGCCGCAGCGACTTGAGCGCTGTCGCCGTCGCACGCCCAGGCCCAGGCCCAGGCCCACGCCCGCCCAGGCCCCAGGTGTTTTTGCGCGATCATTGCCAGCGGCCAGCCAGCACATGGCCAGCTTGCCCCGCCCACTGGCCGCCGCCCCGGCGCCGCCACCACCGCACCCACACCGGACAACCCAGACCATGGCCACCCCCACCATCGACTACTACTTCGCCACCGTATCGCCCTGGACCTTTCTGGGCCACGCCCGCTTTGCCGCCATGGCCCAGGCCGCCGGCGCCACGGTGCGGGTCAAGCCGGTGGACCTGGGCGAGATCTTCCCGGTCTCGGGCGGCCTGCCGGTGGCCAAGCGCGCACCGCAGCGCCAGGCCTACCGGCTGGTGGAACTGCGCCGCTTTGCCGACTGGCTGGGCATCCCGCTGGTGCCCGAGCCGGCGCACTTTCCGGTGCAGGGCAATGACGCCGCCAAACTGATCATCGCCACCGACGCCGCCCATGGCAGCACCGCCGCGCTGGACCTGGCCTACCGCGTGGGTGCCGCCGTCTGGTGCGAGCAGCGCAACCTGGCCGACCCGGCCGTGCTGGCCGCGCTGCTGGCCGAAGCCGGCCTGCCGGCCGCGCTGCTGGGCGCCGCCGGCCAGCCCGAGCCCGCCGCACGCTACGCCGCCTACACCGCCGAAGCCCGCGACCGCGGCGTGTTCGGTGCCCCCACCTATGTGCTGAACGGCGAGCTGTTCTGGGGCCAGGACCGGCTGGACTTCCTGCAGCGCCGGCTGCAGCAGGGCTGAGCGACCCGTCCACTACCCAGCAGGAGACACCCCATGCAAATGCCACAAAACACCTTCAAGGCCGCCATGGCCGCTGGCCGGCCGCAGATCGGCCTGTGGGTCGGCCTGGCCGACGCCAGCGCCGCCGAAGCCCTGGCCACTGCCGGCTATGACTGGCTGCTGCTCGACGGCGAGCACGCACCCAACGACCCACGCAGCATCCTGCAGCAGCTGCGCGCGGTCGCGCCCTATCCGGTGCAGCCGGTGGTGCGCCCGGTGATCGGCGACGTGGCCCTGGTCAAGCAGTACCTGGACATCGGCGCCCAGACCCTGCTGGTGCCGATGATCGACACCGCCGCCCAGGCCGCGCTGATGGTGCAGGCCATGCGCTATGCGCCGGCCGGCATCCGCGGCATGGGTGCCGCGCTGGCCCGGGCGTCGCGCTACAACCAGGTCGAGGACTACCTGGGCCAGGCCGATGCCCAGATGTGCCTGCTGGTGCAGGCAGAAACCGCCACCGCCATCAGCAACCTGCAGGCGATTGCCGAGACCGAGGGTGTGGACGGTGTGTTCTTCGGCCCGGCCGACCTGTCGGCGTCGATGGGCTACCCCGGCCAGCCCGGCCACCCCGCCGTGGTGCAGACCATGCTGGACGGCATTGCCACGGTGCGCCGGGCCGGCAAGGCGCCGGGCATCCTGATGACCGACCCGACCCAGGCCCAGCGCTACCTGGACGCCGGCGCGCTGTTTGTGGCGGTGGGCGTGGACACCTTGCTGCTGGTGGCTGCTGCCAGTGCGCTGGCAGCGCGCTTCAAGCCAGGCGCCGACCAGCGCTGAGCGGCAGATTGGCAGGGCGGCAGGGCGTAGGACAGGACCCACACCGGCAGGCGCTGCCGGCCGATGGCCAGCCGTGGCGCCAGCGGCCATGCTGAGGGCACTGATTTGTCTAGCCTCCAGGAGTACCGCATGACCCATTCCAAGACCACCATCCTGCGCCGTGCCAGCTGCGTCGCCGCTTGTTTCGCCGCACTCAGCCTGAGCGCCTGCGCCGGCATGTCCGACCGCACACGCGACACCAGCATCGGCGCCGGTGTCGGCGCGGTGGCGGGGCAGGTGCTCACCGGCAGCACCGGCGGCGCGGCCGTGGGCGCGGTGATCGGTGGCGTGATCGGCAGCGAGAACAGCAAGAAGAAATAAGCGGCAGCGCCACGCGTGGCGCGACAGGTGTGGCGCAGTAGATGTGGCGCGACAGGTCCGGCACGGCAGACCCGGCGCAACAATCGGTGCCCACCTGCCACTGCCCCCACGCCTGCCCATGCCCGCGCACCCTGTCCTGCAGCTTGCACCCCTGCACTTTGCCTACCCGGGTGCAGCGCCCCTGTTTGATGGCCTGGCCCTGAACCTGGGCCCCGGCCTGCACTGGTTGCAGGGCGACGCGGGCAGCGGCAAGACCAGCCTGCTGCGCCTGCTGGCCGGCGACCTGCCGGGCCTGGGCCGGGCGCAGCTGCTGGGCGTGGCCACCGACCCCAACAGCACCGCCTGGCGCGCCCAGGTCTGCCATGCCGACCTGCGCGGCGATGGCGGCAGCGGCACTGGAAGCGGCCAGCCATCCGACGACCAGACACCGGCCGATTGCATGCAGCAGCTGCGGCTGCGCCACCCGGCGCTGGATGTGGCGGCCTGGCAGCGGCACATCGACGGCTTTGGCCTGGCGCCGCATGCGGCCAAGACCTTGTTCATGCTGTCCACCGGCATGCGCCGCAAAGCCTTGCTGGCGGCAGCGCTGGCCAGTGGCGCGGCCTTGCTGCTGCTGGACGAACCCACCGCCGGGCTGGATGCACCGTCCACGGCCTGGCTGGTGCAGGCGCTGGTGGCCTTGCAAGACCAGAGCAGCCAGCAAACCGGCTGGGCCGCGCTGATTGCCTGCGGCACCTGGCCCGACGGCCTGCCCTGCGCCAGCACGGTCAACCTGGACGCACTGCCGGGCCCGGCCGGCACGCCGCGCCGGGTCTAGCGCAACAACCCAGGCTCAAGGCGCCACAGGCGCCAGGCCAAACAAGTCGCCCATGGCGGCGCGGTATTCGCCGATGCCCAGGCCGTGGGTGCTGTGGTGCGAGCCACCCTGCACCAGGGCCCAGCGCTTGGGCTCGGGCGCCTGCTCGAACAGTGCGCGGCCCAGGTCGGGCGAGATCAGGCTGTCTGCGCTGCCGTGCACCACCAGCACCGGCGCCTTCACCTGGCCGATGCGGCTGGCAGCGTCGAAGCGCTGGGTGATCAGCGGCGACACCGGCAGCCAGCCCCACTTGAAGCTGCGCACCACCGCCGGGATCGACGGGAAACTGCCCTCGACCATCAGGCCGGCGACATCGGGCGCATCGGCCGCCAGCCGCACGGCAATCGCGCCGCCCAGCGAATGGCCGAAGACATAGCGCCGCGCCAGCGGCTGCTGTTGCGCCAGCCACTGCCAGGCGGCCTGGGCGTCTTCATGCGCCAGGTCTTCCGACGGCAGGCCGGGGCTGCTCTGGCCAAAGCCGCGGTAGTCGATGCCCAGCACCGCAAAGCCCAGGTCGTGCATGCGGCGCATGCGGTGGGCGCTGCCGCGCACATCCCAGCGCGCACCGTGCAGATACAGCAGCACGGGCGCGTCAGCGCGCGGCTGGGCCAGCCACAGGCCGTGCAGCCGCACCGGCTGGCCGGTCTCGGCCGAGCGGAACGGGATCCAGACCTCGTCCATGCCCTGGGCTGCCGCCAGGCCGCCCGACCAACTGCGGTCGCTGGGCTGGAAGATCCAGGCCCGCTGCTTTTCATCGAGCGTGGCGCAGCCGCTGGCCAGGCCCAGTGCTGCAGCAGCGGCCAGCGCGGCGGCGGCAGCACGGCGGCGCCAGCGCGTTGGCCGGCGGGCGGGATCGGGGGCAGGGCGGGGGTCGGCAGTCGCAGGCATTGCGCTGAGATCCTCGCATGGCGGGCGTTCGCATGGGCGCCAGCCCGGCAGATGCACTTGCGCGCCGCACGGGTGTTGCCCGCTGCCCGGCCGGTCTGTCTTGCCAGCGCACCTGACCGGTGCAGCTGCAGCGGCCCGGCCTTGGCATCCGATTTGCTATCGCTCCGCCGGGCTGCGCCTGCACCGGCGCCACCACCGCGCCTGCCCCGCGCCCCGCCGTTTGGAGCCACCGATGAAACGCCGCCATGTTCTTGCCGCAGGGGCCTCCCTGCTGACTGCACCTGCCTTTGTCGGCGCCCAATCGGGCTGGCCGTCGCGCGGGCCGATCCGCCTGGTGGCGCAGTTTCCGCCCGGCGGCCTGGTGGACGTGGTGGCACGCCTGATGGCGCCACACCTCAGCCTGGCCCTGGGGCAATCGGTGGTGGTGGAAAACCGCGCCGGCGCCGGCGGCATGATCGGCACCGACTATGTGGCCAAGCAGGCGGCCGACGGCTACACCCTGCTGATGAGCCACGCGGCCGTGCATGTCTACGCCACCGCCACCCGCCGCAGCATGCCGTTTGACGCGGTCACCGACTTCACCCACATGGGCTTGCTGGTGGAAGCGCCCATGGTGCTGGTGGTGCGGGCGCAGTCGCCGTTCCAGACCCTGGCGCAGTTTGTGGACGCCGCGCGGACCAAGCCGGTGCGCTATGGCAGCTCGGGTGTCGGCTCGGCCAACCACCTGTTTGGTGAACTGTTGAAGATCGAGGGCAAGGCGCCCAACCTCGACCACGTGCCCTACCAGGGCAGCGCACCGGCGATGCAGGACCTGCTGTCGGGCAACATCGAAAGTGTGCTCGACCCCATCACCACCAATGTGGCCACGCTCAAGGCCGGCTCGCTGCGGGCGCTGGCGGTCAGCACCCCCAAGCGCCTGCCCGCATTGCCCAACATCCCCACCTTTGCCGAACTGGGCTATGCCAAGCTGACCGGCTCGCAATGGCTGGGCTTGTCGGCGCCCAAGGGCCTGCCCGCACCCATTGCCCAGCGGCTGACCGCCCTGATCCCCGAGATCCTGGCCAAGCCCGATGTGGCTGCGCGGCTGGAAGACCTGCAAACCCTGCCCCGCCAGCCGCAGCTGATCGGCGATGATTTCGTCAAGTTGGTGCGCAGCCAGATCGATGACTGGCGCACCGTGGCCCGCGCCTCCAATGTCGAAGTGATCGTCTGATGACCGCACCCACCACCGCTGCTGCTGCCCCCTCAACACCCGCCGAGGTGGTGGATGAATTCCTGCGCCTGATCATGCTGCCCGACCCGGTGGCCGCACGCCGCTACACCGCGCCGGGTCTGGCCATCCGCTTCACCGGCGGGCGGGCCATGGCCGACCCGACCGAATGCACCGCGTTCAACAAAAGCCGCTACGCCTGGGTGAAAAAGCGCATCGAGCGCACCGAAACGGTGGCCGCCATCCTGGTGCATGCCACCCAGGCCGGTGCGTCGGCGCCGGCCGACCCGGAGGAGGTGGTGGTCTACAGCCTGGGCACGCTGTACGGTGCCTGGCCCGACGGCACGCCGTTCGAGGGCAACCGCTATGTCGACCGCTATGTGGTGCGTGGCGGCCTGATCACCCAGATGGATGTGTGGAACGACAGCGCCGAGTGGTTGATGGTGCGCGCTGGCCTGGCCAGCCTGTAAGGCCGTGGCCGCGCTCTACACCGGGCCGCTGCCCAGCCACGGCCGCTTCGACTACCTGCCGATCACCCGGCGCCCGCACTACCGCTGGCCGGGCGGCGCCGGTCTGGCGGTGTACCTGGGCTTCAACATCGAGCATTTCGCCTTTGGCGAAGGCATGGGCGCGGCCATCGGCCCGGCCAGCCCGCAACCCGATGTGCTGAATTACAGCTGGCGTGAATACGGCAACCGGGTGGGCGCCTGGCGCTGCCTGGAACTGTTCGACCAGCTGGGCATGCCGTCGGCGGCACTGATCAACACCGCGCTCTACAGCCACTGCCCTGAACTGGTGGCCGCCTGCGTGGCACGGGGCGACGAGCTGGTGGGCCACGGCCACAGCAATGCCGAGCGCCAGGGTGTGCTGGCCGAGGCCGACGAGCGGCAGCTGCTGCTGCACTGCCGCCAACAGATGCAGCAGCACAGCGGCCAGACGCCGGCCGGCTGGCTGTCGCCCTGGATCTCCGAAAGCCTGCACACGCCCGACCTGCTGGCCGAGACCGGCTACAGCTACACGCTGAACTGGTGCCATGACGACCAGCCGCTGCCGATGCGCACCCGCAGCCCCAGCCACAACGGCCAGCCACTGTGGGCCGTGCCCTATCCGCAAGAGCTCAACGACATCCCGATGGTCATTGCGCGCCAGATGGACGGCAAGGACTTTGCCCAGCTGCTGATCGACAACCTGGCCGAGATGCTGGAGCAGACCCGCGCGCCCGCTGCGCCAGCGCTGGTGATGGGCATTGCGCTGCACCCCTACATCGTGGGCCAGCCCTACCGCCTGCGCCATCTGCGCCGGGCGCTGCAGGCGGTGGCCGCCGCGCGTGATGCCGGCCAGGTGTGGCTGGCGACGCCCGGTGCGATCTGCCAGCATGCGGCGCGGGTCTCGGGCCTGGCCTGAGGCACCGACGACCCTGCGGCCTGGGTCCGCTGCCGCGGCAGGCGGGTCGGCACCGGTGGTCGTTCACACAGGCTGCATGGCCCCCGGAAACCCACACCTGCCGGACAGAAACCCAGGCTTGCCGGGGCAGGCCCGGCAAGCGCTGCGGCGCTCGGTTGTAAGGTCAGGGCGGTCAGCACCGACCAAGGCCCAGCTTTTGTTGCCCATGCCCGCGCTCCCGCCAGCCTTCCGAATCAACCCCGACGCCAAGCTGCGCGCCGCCGCGCGGCTGGCGCACCGCCTGCGCCCGGGCCCGCACGGGCGCTGCGGCAGCCCGGGCTGGCCGGTCCGCGCGCAAGACGCGGCAGCGCGTGGCCGACGCTGGTTGGCACACCGCGCCATGGCCGCAAGCGCCAATGCAGCCGCTGGGCACACCCGGCAGCATGCCCTGACACCATGAGCCACACCCAACCCGCAGCGGCTGCAGCGCCGCAGCCGTGGCGGCGCCTGGTCGGGGTGCTGCTGGCGCTGCTGGCACTGGCGGTGCTGAACAGCTTGCTCAGTTTCGGGCCTTGGTGGCCGACGCCGGGCATCGTGCTGCAGGCTAGGCTGGCACCAGAGTTGGTCGCGCTCTGGCTGCTGCTGCTGTGGCTGGCAACACGCCAGCGCCCGCCATCCAGCCGCCTGCTGTGGGCGTTGTCGGCGGCCGTGCTGTGTCTGGTGCTGGGCCGCTATGCCGACGTCACTGCACCCAGCCTGTTTGGTCGGCAGGTCAGCCTGTACTGGGATGTGCCCCAGGTGCCGCGCTTTCTCTGGGTGTCGGCCCGCGCCCAGCCCTGGTGGATGTCCGTCGCGGCGGTGGCGCTGACACTGGGCGCGGGCTGGCTGTTGCTGGCGATCATCCGGCTTTGCCTGTCGACCCTGCTGCACAGGGTCGCCCCGCGGGTCCTGGGCTCGCTCTGGGTCTGGCTGCTCACGTTCGCTGCGGCCCTGCTCGCTGCGGCGCATGTGGCCGAGGTACCCGGCACGGGCCGCTATGTGTCCAATGCCGTGCTGCCCAGCTACACCCGGCAGATCAGGCTGCTGTGGGACGCCAGCATGCCCGGGCGACTGACACACGCACTGCCCAGCCTGACGCCCGTGGAAGACGCGCTCGCCACACATGGCGCGCAGGCGCTCGCCACACTGGGCGGGCGCGACGTCAGCTTCGTCTTCCTGGAGTCCTTCGGCGCGGTGCTCTATGACCACCCGCAGGCGCGCCCGGCCACCGAAGCAGCGCGCCATGCGCTGCAGCAGGCGCTGTCGGCCAGCGGCCGGCACGTGGTGTCAGGCTTTTTCCGATCGCCCACGATCGGCGGTGCGTCCGACCTGGCGCACTTGTCGCTGCTGTCGGGTGTCGATCTGTCGGATCCACGGCGCCATGACCTGCTGCTGACCACCGGCCGACCGACCTTGCTGCACCTGTTCAAGCAAGCCGGCTACCAGTCCTTCGGCCTGTACCACGCCGTTTCCTGGCCCTGGCCAGAGCATGTGCACTACGGTTTTGACCAGTACGTCGATGGCCCGGCGCTGCGTTACGACGGGCCGCCGATCACGTTCTGGAAGATTCCCGACCAGATTGCGCTGGCGCGTTTCGAACAGCGCTTTCCCCGCATGGCCGACAGCCCGCCGCGGGTGTTCTTCTTTCCCACCATCAGTTCGCACTTTCCCTTCGGGCCGGTGCCTCCGTACCAACCGGACTGGCAACGCGCCGTGACCGCCACGCCCTTTGACGCCGACGAACTGGCGGCGGCGATCGCCAAGCCGGTGGACTGGCTCGAGATGCGCAGCCACTACGTGGCCAGCGTGAACTATGTCTACCGCTGGCTCAGCGGCTACTTCACGCTGCCTGAAGCGCGCGACACCGTCTACGTGCTGCTGGGTGACCACCAGCCCACGGCCAACATCACAGGTGAACGCGTGCCCTGGGACGTGCCGGTGCACATCGTCAGCCGCGATCCTGCGCTTTTAGAGCGCTTCAAGGCGCAGGGCTTCTCCGACGGCCTGTGGCCGGACCGCCGCGTGCTGGGCGGGCTGCACCACCTGACGAGCTTGCTGCTCACCGGCTTCGGGCCCGACCTTGCCCTCCCATCGCCCTGAGCATGCAGGTCCCTGCACCACCGTCCCGGCTGGCCCGAATGCCCTTCGCACTGGCCATGGCGCTGTTGGTCGCCGCCTTGAACCTCGGCCTCTGGCACCTGCTGCACGCCGACCTCCAGGCCTTCGACCAGCGCGCACCAGTGGCCGGCCTGTCCTACAACGGCGCAGGCCGCTGGCAAAGCCCGCTCGAGGGCCAGCAAGCGACGGCCGGCGCGCTGGCGCAGGACCTGGAACTGATGGCCCGCCACACCCGGCGCATCCGCACCTATTCGGCGGCCGACACGCCCGCGCTGCCTGAGCTGGCCCGTCAAAACGGACTGGAAGTGATCCTGGGGGCCTGGATCGACGAACGGCTGGACAGCAACCAGCGCGAGCTGACCGCAGCCATCGCGCTGGCACGCACCCACACGAACATCCGCCAGCTGATCGTCGGCAACGAAACCCAGTTGAAGGCCAAGCTGCCGCCCAACCGTTTGGTGGCCTACCTGGAACAGGCCCGCTCGGCACTGCGCTCCACCTCGGTGCAAGTCTCGACCGCCGAGCCGTGGCATGTCTGGCTGGCCCAGCCGCAGCTGGCCCGGCATGTCGACTTCATCGCCATCCACGTGCTGCCCTACTGGGAGGGTGAGTCCATCGAGACTGCGGTGGAGACCAGCCTGGCGCAGATCGCACGGGTGCAGGCCCGGTTTCCCGGCCGCCAGGTGCTGGTCGCCGAAATCGGCTGGCCAAGCAACGGCCCGCCCATGGGCCAGGCCCGGGCGACGCCGGCCAACCAGGCGCTGTTCATCCGTGGCTTCTTGCAGCAGGCCCAGGCCTTGGGCATCGACTACGTGCTGATCGAGGCCTTCGATCAGCCCTGGAAGATCGCCACCGAGGGCAGGGCGGGCGCCTACTGGGGCCTGTGGGACACCTGGCGCCAGCCCAAGTTTGCGCTGGCCGGCCCGGTGCTGACAGATCCGTATTGGCAGCGCAAGGCCTGGGCGGCCAGCCTGCTGGGCCTGGCGATGGCGCTGCCCTTCCTGCTCGCGGCCCCGGGGCTGCGGCTGGCCGGGCGCATCACCCTGTGTGCCACCGCCCAGGCCATTGCCTCGCTGGGCGTGATCCTGCTGTCCATCCCGCTGGCCCATTACCTGACAGCCACCGATGTGCTGGGCCTGCTGCTGGTGGTGCTGGCGCTCGCCTTCATCAGCGCCACGCTGTTGGCCCAGGCCTTTGAGTTCGTGGAGCGCTTCTGGCCCGGCCAGCCGCAGCCCAGCACCGAAGAGCCTGCCCCGGTGGGCGCAGCAGCGCCCTTCATCAGCATCCATCTGGCCTGCGCCAACGAGCCGCCAGCCATGGTGATGCACGCCGTCGATGCACTGCTGGCCCTCGACTGGCCGGCCTTCGAGCTGATCGTGGTGGACAACAACACCACCGACCCGCAGGCGCGGCAGACCCTGGCACGCTGGATGGCGGCGCGCCGTGATGCGCGCCTGCGGTTCGCGCAGTTTGCCGTGCTGCCGGGCTTCAAGGCCGGCGCCCTGAACCACGCGCTGACGCGCACCGACCCTGCAGCGCAGTGGATCGCCGTGGTGGATGCCGACTATGTCGTCGACCCCCAATGGTTCCGCGTGCTGTTGCCGCAGCTGCAGAACCCGTCCGTCGGCGTGGTGCAGGCGCCCCAGGCGCACCGCAACTGGGCTGCGAGCCGCTTCGACCGGATGATGAACTGGGAAACCGAAGGCTTCTTCCGCATCGGCATGCACCACCGCCACGCGCGCAACGCCATCATCCAGCACGGCACCATGAGCCTGGTGCGTGCGGCCGACCTGCATCGGCTGCGGTGGAACGAGCACTGCATCTGCGAAGACACCGAGCTGGGATTGCGCCTGTTGCGCGACGGCCACCGCGCCGTGTACGTTGACCGCGTGCTCGGCACCGGCCTGTTGCCGCAGGACTTTGCGGCTTACGGCCGGCAGCGCAAGCGCTGGGCACTGGGTGCCATGCAGATCCTGCAGACTGCATGCCGGGTCGCTGCTGGGCCGCTCGCCGCTGACCTGGGCGCAGCGCTACCACTTCCTGGCCGGCTGGCTGCCTTGGCTGGGCGACGCACTGCACCTGCTGTTCTCGATCATCATGATCATCTTCAGCCTTGGCATGGTCTACCTGCCGAACAGTGTGGAGCCGCCGCTGTGGCTGTTTGTTGCCCCGCTGCTTGCGTTCTTCACCGCCCGCTTGCTGATCGGGCCTCTGCTCTACATGCGCTGTGTTCCCTGTGGCCTGGCCGACCGCCTGGGTGGCGCAGTGGCCGGCATGGCACTGTCGCACCGCATCGCACGCGGTGTGCTGCAGGGGCTGCGCGGGAAAGGCGCCGTGTTCGAGATCACGCGCAAGTCGGCAGCCAGCCCGGCAGAAGCAGGTGAAGCCGCCGAAGTCACCAGCACCACCCAAGCGACCCAGGCCACCGATGCCGCCGATGCCACCGATGCCGGCAGCCTGGGCGCTGCACCTGCGCCTTACATCGGCCCGCCCTTCGCGCGTGACATCGAGGAAGAGCTGGCACTGCTCGCCGGCCTGGTGTTCTGCATCGGCCTGCTGGCGCTCAGCCGCGGCCCGGGCGACATCGACCGGCTGGGCTGGATCGCCATCCTGTTCATCCAATCCTTGCCGTATTGGGCTGCTGTCGCCTGCCGCCTGGTGGAAAGCCGTCGCCGCATGCCGACGGTGGCACAGCCGCTTTCTCTGTAGTGCACCACCGCGCTGCACGGCAGCGGGGGCCGCAGGCGCTTGTCCTACCCCAGGGCAGGCAAGGCGCCGATGCCGTGGTGGTGGCGCACGCGGTGCAATGTCTCGGCGAAACTCCCCGCTGCGCTCGCCGTCCCCGGCACACCCCATGTCCAACAACCCATTCCACACCAGCCTCAACGCCCCCAACAGCCCCAGCAGCACCGGTGCCGGCGCCGCAGCGCAATCGCCCAGCGCGTTGATCTACACCCAGCGCGCCACCTTGCCCGACCAACCGGTGACGCAGACTTTCGACATCGACTGCACGCTGGTCTACGAGGTGCAGGGCCCGACCGACTTCGTGTTCCAGATCCATGCGCAGCAGGGCATGGACCAGCAGGTGCTCAGCGAGGCGCTGGAGATCACGCCCAATCTGCAACGGCGGGTGTTTGCCGACCCCCATGTCGGCCACCGCTTCCTGCGGCTGCAGGCCGAGGCCGGGCCGCTGACGGTGCACTACCGGGCGCGGGTGCAGCGCCTTGTGCAGCCGCTGGACCCACTGGCGCAGGAGCTGCCGATCGCCGCCTTGCCCGACGAGCTGCTGCACAACCTGCACCCGACGCGCTATTGCGAATCCGATGCGCTGAGCCAGGTCACGCAGCAGATGTTCGGTCAGATGCAGCGCGGCCTGTGCCGGGTGCAGACGGTGGTCGATTGGATCCACCAGAACATCCGCTATGAGGTCGGCACCTCGAACGCGCTGACCAGCGCGCGCGATGTCTTCAACAACGGCGCTGGCGTCTGCCGCGACTTTGCCCACCTGGGCGTGACCTTCTGCCGGGCGCTCAACATCCCGGCCCGGCTGGTGGTGGGCTACGCCCGCTTCGACGAACCGCCGCCCGACTTCCACGCCGTGTTCGAGGCCTACCTGGGCGGGCGCTGGGTGATGTTCGACGCCACCCACATGTCGCCGATCGACGACCTGGTGCGGGTGGCCACCGGCCGCGACGCCAAGGACGTGGCCTTTGCCACCATCTACGGGCCGGCCACCATGGTGTCGATGGCGCCGCTGGTCACCAAGGTGGCGTGAGGCTCGACGCCTGACGCCTGACGCCTGACGCCTGACGCCTGACGCCTGACGCCTGACGCCTGACGCCTGGCGCCTGGCGCCTGATGCCTGACACCTGCTGGCCTGGCAGCTGGTGCCAGGCCGCAGGCCGGGCCTCAGCCGCCCGAGGTGTCCAGCACCAGCTTGCCGTTGGCCACATCGGCCAGCTTCTGCGGCAGCAGCACCTCGATGCGGCCATGGCTGCCGCCCAGCACGCCCAGCGCCTGCAACTGGCGCAGCACGCCATTGATGCGCTGGCGGCTGGCGCACAGCAGCGCGGCCAGGTCGCCCTGGGTCAGTGACAGCTCGATCAGCCGCGCCTGGGTGGGCACCACGCCCATCACCGGCGGCCGGCCAAACTGCTTGAGCAGGCGCTGCAGCTTGATCGCCACACGCTGGCTCAGCGGCAGGGTCTGCAGCTCTTCCAGGCGGCGGAACATGTGGCGCAGGCGCCGGCAATCCAGCTGCAGCAGGGCATGGCGCAGCTCGGTCTGGCTGTTGAGCAGCTGCTGCAGGCTGGCCAGCGGCACCATCAGCACCGTGCTGTGCACCTGGGCCACGATGTCCAGGTCGACCGGGCTGTGGTCGATCAGCGCGATGTCGCCATACCAGTCGCCCGGGCCCAGCAGCTCCATGGTGAAGGCACGGCCGTCGCGCCAACTGGTGGCCAGGCCCAGCGCGCCGCTGGCCACGCCCACCCAGTCGGTGGCCACGGCACCGCGCTCGACCAGGCGCGCACCGCGCTTGACATGCTGCACCCGGGCCTCGGCCAGGATGGCCGCACGCAAATTGCCAGACAGGCCGGCAAACCAGCTGCCCGATTCGATGCGCTGGCTCTCCACCGGGCGCAGGCCCGGCAGCAGCGGTGGCCGCGCCTGCGGGGCTGCCGGCAGCGGCGGCGGGCGGTGGCGCCCGCAGCGTGCTGGCATGCGCATGCAGGCTGCGCTGGCTGACGGCGAACGGCATCACTGCTCCACGCGGATGTTCAGTTCTGTTGACAGCTTTTTCCATTTGGCGATCTCCTGGCGGTAGAAGGCGGCAAACGCCTCCTGGGTCATGACCTGGTAGACGCCGCCGGCATTGGCCAGGATGTTGGTCAACTCGGGCGTCTTCATCGCGGCCAGCAGCTCGGTGTGCATCTTGGCGACCATCGGCGCCGGCGTGCCGGTCGGGAAGAAGAAGCCGCTGAAGGACGGCAGTGACAGCTCCGGGAAACCGGCTTCGGCCATGGTCGGCACATTGGGGTAGCGGGGCAGGCGCTGCGGGCCGTACACCGCCAAGGGCACCAGCCGGCCGCTGCTGACCAGGGGGTCGATCTCGCTGAAGAACGCGGCGGTGAGCTCGACCTGACCGGCCGCCGCATCCTGCGCCGCCAGCGCCGCTGCCTTGTAGGGCACGTTCAGCAGCTTGAGCTTGGCCGACCGCGCCAGGCTGTCGCAGGCGAAGTGCGCCACCGAGGCGTTGCCGCCGGTGCCGCAGGTGCGTTCGGCCGCCGCAGCCTTGGCCACGGCCTCGGCGATGGTCTTGGCGCCGAGATGGGCGCCAGCCACCAGCGTGGGAAAGCCCATCGTGCCCAGCGCGATCGGCAGGAAGTCCTTCAGCGGGTCGTAGCGCACCTTGCCGCCGGCACCCGGGAACAGCACCAGCGGCACCATGCCGCCGTAGTACATGGTGTAGCCGTCGGGTGCGGCCTGGGTCAGCGCCTCGGCCGAGATCGCACCCGACGCACCGCTGCGGTTCTCGATGATGAAGGTGGCCTTCATCGCCGGGCCCATCACGTTGGTGTAGCGGCGGGCCCAGATGTCGTTGATGCCACCAGCCGGGCCGTCGACGATCAGTTTGATGGCCTTGCTCGGATAGTCGGCCTGGGCCTGCACAGCGGGGGCGAACAAGGCAGCAGCGCCGACTGCCAGCAAGGCACGGCGTGACCAGGCGATCGCCGCAGAACCGGCTTTGCCGGGCTGCTGGCGGTGCCCGCTTGAGGGGCGAACGAAGAACGGAGGGGGTGGGCCATGGGTTTCAAGCCACCTCGAACAGGCCGGCCGCGCCCTGGCCGCCGCCGATGCACATGGTGACCACCACATACTTGGCACCACGGCGCTTGCCTTCGATCAGCGCATGGCCGGTCAGGCGCGCGCCGCTGACGCCATAGGGGTGGCCCACGGCGATGGCGCCGCCGTTGACGTTGAGCAGCTCATCGGGGATGCCCAGCGTGTCGCGGCGAATACAGCACCTGGCAGGCAAAGGCCTCGTTCAGTTCCCACAGGCCGATGTCGCTGACCTTGAGCCCGGCGCGCTGCAGCAGGCGCGGCACGGCAAACACCGGGCCGATGCCCATTTCGTCGGGCTCGCAGCCGGCCACCGCAAAGCCGCGGAAGATGCCCAGCGGCTGCAGGCCCAGCTGCTCGGCGCGCTTGCCGTTCATCACCACGCAGGCGCTGGCGCCGTCGCTGAACTGGCTGGCATTGCCGGCGGTGACGATGCCGCCCGGCAGGGCCGAGCGCAGGCCGCTCACTGCCTCCAGCGTGGTGTCGCCGCGGATGCCTTCGTCGGAATCGATGGTCACTTCCTTGCGGGTGAGGCGGCCGCTGGCCTTGTCGACCACGCCCATCACCGTGGTCATGGCGACGATCTCGTCCTTGAACTTGCCGGCCGCCTGGGCGGCAAAGGCCCGCTGCTGGCTGCGCACGCCGTATTCATCCTGGGCCAGCTTGGGGATCTTGTAGCGCTTGATCACCTGCTCGGCGGTCTGCAGCATGTTCCAGTACAGCTCGGGCTTGTGCTCCATCAGCCAGGGGTCGCACGCGCATGTGCTTGTTGGCCTCGTTCTGCACGCAGCTGATGGACTCGACGCCGCCGGCGACGATGGCCGGGCAGCCTTCGGTCATCACCCGCTGGGCGGCCAGGGCGATGCTCTGCAGGCCCGACGAGCAGAAGCGGTTGATGGTCAGGCCGGCGGTGGTGACCGGCAGGCCGGCACGCAAGGCGATGGCCCGGGCGATGTTGCCGCCGGTGGTGCCTTCGCCGAAGGTGCCGCCCATGATGCACGTCTTCGATCTCGGCGGGGTCGATGCCGGCGCGGGCCACGGCATGCTGCACCGCATGGCCGCCCAGGGTGGCGCCATAGGTCATGTTGAAGGCGCCCTTCCAGCTCTTGGCCAGACCGGTGCGTGCGGTGGAAACGATGACTGCGTCAATCATGATGTGGGCTCCGCGATTTCAGTTGAAAGTCTTGCCGGCTTCGGCCAGACGCACCAGCAAGGGCGCCGGCTGCCAGGAGGCATCGGCCCCCGGCTCGGCGGCAAAGCGGCGCAGCGCGCGCACCACATTGGGCAGGCCCACGGTGTCGGCATACAGCATCGGGCCACCGCGGTGCAGCGGGTAGCCGTAACCGTTGAGGTAGACGATGTCGAGGTCGCTGGCGCGGGCGGCGATGCCTTCTTCCAGGATGCGGGCGCCTTCGTTGACCAGCGCGATAGATGCAGCGCTCGACCACCTCGTCATTGCTGATCTTGCGCGGCGTGATGCCGTTGGCGCTGCGGTAGTCGTTGATCAGCTGCTCGGTCGGTGGCGTCGGGGATGGGGTCGCGCTTGCCGGCTTCGTAGCGGTACCAGCCCGAGCCGGTCTTCTGGCCGTAGCGGCCAGCCTCGCAGAGCTTGTCGGCCACGTTGGGCTTGAGCTCGACGCCGGCCTCGGCGGCCTTGCGCTTGCGCGTGGCCCAGCCGATGTCCAGGCCGGCCAGGTCGCCCATGCGGAACGGGCCCATGGCCATGCCGTAGGCCTGCAGCGCGCCGTCGATCTGCTGGGGCAGGGCGCCGGCGTTGATCAGGCCGGCGGCAGCCGCGCCGTAGCGCGCCAGCATGCGGTTGCCGATGAAGCCGTCACACACGCCCGAGACCACGGCGATCTTCTTGATCGTCTTGGCCACGGCCATGCTGGTGGCCAGCACGTCGGGCGCGGTCTTGGCGCCGCGCACCACTTCCAGCAGGCGCATCACATTGGCCGGGCTGAAGAAGTGCAGGCCCACCACGTCCTGCGGCCGCTTGGTGAAGCCGGCGATGGTGTCGATGTTGAGGTAGCTGGTGTTGCTGGCCAGGATGGCGCCGGGCTTGCACACCTTGTCCAGGGTCTGGAACACGGTCTGCTTGACGTCCATGTTCTCGAACACCGCCTCGATCACCAGGTCGACATCGGCAAAGGCGTCGTAGCTGAGCGTGCCGGTGACAGCGGCCATGCGCTGCTCGACCTGCTCGGGCTTCAGCTTGCCCTTCTTCATGGTGTTTTCGTAGTTGCGGCGGATGGTGGCCAGGCCCTTGTCCAGCGCCTCTTGCTTGGTCTCCAGCAGCACCACCGGGATGCCGGCGTTGAGGAAGTTCATGGTGATGCCGCCACCCATGGTGCCGGCGCCGATCACGCCCACCGATTGGATGGGGCGCAGCGCGGTGTCGGCCGGCAGGTTGGGGATCTTGGCGGCGGCACGCTCGGCCATGAAGACATGGCGCAGGGCCTTGCTCTCGGGGCTGGCCATCAGCGAGATGAAACCCTCACGTTCAGCGGCCACGCCTTGCTCGAAGCTCTTGCCGACGCTGGCGGCCACGGCTTCCAGGCACTTCATCGGCGCGGGGAAGTTCTTGCTCATCGCCGCCACGTTGTTGCGGGCGAACTGCAGGAAGGCCTCGCCCTGCGGGTCCTTGACCTTGCGGTCACGGGCGCGCACCGCCGGCAGCTTTTTCTCGATCACTTCTTCGGCAAAAGCGATGGCACCGGCGGTCAGGTCGCCGGCGATCACCTTGTCGACCAGCGGCGTGCCGGCAAACTTGGCGGCGGCCACCGGCGCACCGCTGACGATCATGTTCAGCGCGGCCTCCAGGCCGATCAGGCGCGGCAGGCGCTGGGTGCCACCGGCGCCGGGCAGCAGGCCGATCTTCACTTCAGGCAGGCCGAGCTGCGCGTCGGGCGCCGCCACCCGGAAGTGGCAGCCCATGGCCAGCTCGAGGCCGCCGCCCAGGCATTGGCCGGCGATGGCGCCGATCACCGGCTTGGGGTTGTCCTCCAGCATCGAGATCACCACCCGCAGGTTGGGCTCCATCGCGCCCTTGCTGCTGCCGAATTCGGTGACATCGGCACCGGCCGAAAACGCGCGGGCGGTGCCGGTCAGCACGATGGCCTGCACCGCCGGGTTGGCATTGGCCACGTCCAGCGCGTCGGCAATGCCGACCCGCAGGTCGTAGCCCAGGCTGTTGACTGGCGGCCGGTTCATGGTGAGCACGGCCACCGCGCCTTGCACGTGGACGCTGACAGTTTGGGTCATGGTGTCTCTCTTTCGTTGAGGTCAGACAGGAAATTGCGACTCTGCACCGGTTCAGTAACCCTGGTGTGTCGCAAAGGCATGGGCGTGGAAATGGCTGTCGCCCCACAGTTCTTGCAGCACCCGGGCGCGCTTCATGAAGAAGCCGATCTCGAAGGCATCGGTCATGCCCATGCCGCCGTGCATCTGCACCGCTTCTTGCACCGCCGTGGTGGCGGTGCGGCCGGCGCGGGCCTTGGCCACCGCCACGGCGGCCTGGGTGGCGGGCGCTGCGGCAGGGCGGTCGGCGTCCAGGGCCTGCTGGGCGCGCAGCAGCGCGGCGCGGCTGATCTCCAGGTCGGCATACAGCACCGCAGCACGGTGCTGCAGCGCCTGGAATTCGCCGATCAGCTTGCCGAACTGCCGGCGCTGCTTGATGTAGTCCAGGGTGCGGGCAAATGCCTCGTCGGCCAGGCCCAGCAGCTCGGCAGCAGCGGCACAGCGGCCGGCGGCCAGGGCGGCTGCCAGCGTGGCAGCGCCAGTCTCGGGTGTGCCCAGCAGCGCGTCTGCGCCCAGGCGCACGGCCTGGAAGCGCACACGGGCCGCGTTGTGGGCGTCGACCATCACGGTGCGCTCGACCGACACACCCGCCGCCCGGGCATCGACCAGGAACAGGCCGGTGCCGGCCGCACCGACACGGGCGGCGACGATGAACAGGTCGGCCACATGGCCGTCGAGCACCAGGGTCTTGGCGCCGTCGAGCAGCCAGCCAGCTGCCGTCGGCCTGCGCGGTCGTGGCCAAGGCTTGCGGCCGGTGCTTGGCAGACTCGTCCACCGCCAGGGTGGCAATCGCCTGGGCAGCGGCCAGACGGGGCAGCCAGGCCGCTTGCTGCGCGGCGCTGCCGGCCAGGCACAGGGCGGTGCTGGCGACGATGCCCGACGCCAGCAGCGGGCTGGCACACAGCTGGTGGCCGATCTGCTCCATCACCAGGCCGGCTTCCACCGGGCCCAGGCCCAGGCCGCCATGGGCTTCGGGCACCAGCACGCCGCTGTAGCCCATCTCGGCAAAGCGGGCCCACAGCGGGCGTGAAAAGCCGTCGGCGTCGGCGCTGTCACGCAGCGCACGCAGGGCCGCCACCGGGCTTTGCTCGGACAGGAAGCTGCGCACGCTGTCGCGCAGCTGCACTTGGTCGTCATTCAGGATCAAAGCCATGTCAGTTCTCCATGGCGCGCGTGCGCCATCCCGCCGCATGAACCGGGCGAAGCAAACGGGCGCCGCGGACGGGCTCTGCCCGGCCGCTGGGGCCGCCCCCTTGAGGGGGAGCGGCGAAGCCGCTGCGGGGGTGGGTTCATTTCAGGTCTCCGTCGCACGGACAAGGCACGCTGCCATGGAGGCAAGCGGCCACCGCGGAGCCGGCTTTGCCGGGCCGCTGGGGGCGCCCCCTGGAGGGGGAGCGCCGAAGGCGCTTCGGGGCTGGGTCATGCCCCGGGCAATTCGAGGATGCGCTTGGCGATGACGTTGAGCTGCACCTCGCTGGTGCCGCCCTCGATCGAATTGGCCTTGGTGCGCAGCCAGGTGCGGGCACGGTCGCCATGGCGGGAGCGGTCGCTCTCCCATTCCAGCGCGTCGCTGCCGAAGATCGCCATCATCAGTTCCCAGCGCCGCTTGTTCAGTTCGGCGCCGTAGTACTTCAGCATCGACGGCAGCGCCGGGTGGGCCGGCTGGTTGGCCGACCGGCTGGCGGCCAGGTCGCCGGCGCGCTCCATCATCAGGCGGAAGGCGGCTTCGTCGACCTCGAATTCAGCGATCTGGGCCCGCAGCAGCGGGTCATCCAGCCGGCCCTGGGCGTCCAGGCCGATGGCGGCGGCGGCCTGCAGGCCCAGCGGCTTGGCCGCTGCGCGGTCGCCGATGCTGCCGATCATGGCGCGCTCATGGCCCAGCAGCACCTTGGCCACGTCCCAGCCGCGGTTCAGGTCGCCCACCAGGTTGCGCTTGTCGACCCGCACGTTGTCGAAGAAGGTCTCGCAGAACGGGCTGGCGCCGGAGATCAGCGCGATCGGCTGGGTGCGCACGCCCGGGCTGGCCATGTCGAACAGCACGAAGCTGATGCCGTTGTGCTTGCTGGTCGGTGTCGGTGCGCACCAGGCAGAAGATCCAGTCGGCCTCGGTCGGCATAACTGGTCCAGATCTTCTGGCCGTTGACGATGAAGTGGTCGCCGCGATCCTCGGCCTTGGTGGCCAGGCTGGCCAGGTCGCTGCCGGCATTGGGCTCGCTGTAGCCCTGGCACCAGCGGATCTCGCCGCGGGCGATCGGCGGCAGGTGTTCGAGCTTCTGCGCCTCGGTGCCGAACTGCAGCAAGCGCCGGGCCCAGCATCCAGATGCCGAAGCTGTTGAGCGGGCTGCGGCAGTTCAGCGCGCGCATCTCCTGCGCCAGCACCTTGGCCTGCGCGCCGCTCAAGCCCGCGCCGCCATAGGCCTGGGGCCAGGTCGGCACGGTCCAGCCGCGCTCGCGCCATGCGGTCCAGCCACAGCTTCTGCGCCGGCGTGCTGAAGCGGAACTTGCGGCCACCCCAGCACACCTCGTCTTCCGTGGCCATGGGCGCGCGCATCTCGGGCGGGCAGTTGGCCAGCAGCCAGGCGCGCGTCTCGGCGCGGAAGTCCGCCAGCGCGGGCGAGGTCTCACTTGCAGTCACTTCGACCATGGGATCTCCGCAGGTTCAGGCCACCAGGTGGTCCGGGTCCAGCCACGCTGGCAGACGGTGGCAGCGTGCAATCGGAAGCCGGCGGGCCACAGCAACCCAGCCGGGAAAAGACGCGTCCAACGCACCAGTTTGGTGACCGTCACGGCAACTCCCGCGCTGGCTGCTACAGGGGTGCAAGGCTAGCAGAGTCCGGCCCCTACTCGCAAACCCTGTTTTCTAAAAATTCGTTTTCAGGGCCGGCTCCCACGCAATTCTAGGGAAAACGCCAACATACCTGCGCTTCTATTCTTTGCAAGATGCAGTGGCCGACAGGCTCACAGAAGCAACGGTTACCTGGAGACACACCATGGCCATGCCCCATTTTCGAACGCAGGCGCAGCATCTTCAAACGCAGCCGCCTGGCCGCCACCAGCACGCCAGGAGCACCGGCTGATGGGTGCCTACATCCTGCGCCGCCTGCTCGCGCTGGTGCCGACGCTGATCATCGCCAGCCTCATCGTCTTCGTCACGATCCGGCTGATTCCGGGCGACGTGATCGACATGATGCTCAGCCAGAACGACATCGGCGCCGACAAGCTCAGCCGCGACCAGTTGGTGGCCGCACTGGGGCTGGACAAGCCGATGTTCCAGCAGTACCTGCTCTGGGTCTGGGGCATCCTGCATGGCGATCTGGGCAACTCGCTGTGGCACTCCACACCCGTGCTGCAGGAAGTGCTGAACCGCATGCCCGTCACCTTCGAGCTGGGCCTGATGGCGCTGGTCATCGGCCTGATGATCGCGCTGCCGATCGGCGTCTATTCCGCCATGCGCCAGGACACCAAGAGCGACCTGCTGTTCCGCTCGTTTTCCATCCTGCTGCTGGCCGTGCCCAGTTTCTGGCTCGGCACCATGGTGATGGTGTTTCCGTCGATCTGGTGGGGCTGGTCACCCGAGGTCAACTACGTCAAGTTCAGCGACGATCCCTGGCAGAACATGAAGCAGATGCTGGTGCCGGCGCTGGTGCTGGGCACCTCGCTGTCGGCCATCACCATGCGCATGACGCGCACCATGATGCTGGAGGTGCTGCGCCAGGACTACATCCGCACCGCCTGGGCCAAGGGCCTGCGCGAGCGGGTGGTGGTGGTGCGCCATGCGGTGCGCAACGCCATGATCCCGGTGGTCACGCTGATCGGCCTGCAAGCGCCGCTGCTGATCGGCGGCGCCGTCATCATCGAACAGATCTTCGTGCTGCCCGGCATGGGCCTGATGATGCTGGACGCCGTCAGCCAGCGCGACTACCCGGTGATCAGCGGCGTCTTCCTGGTCGTGGGCGTGGCCGTCATGCTGATCAATCTGCTGGTCGACCTCAGCTACGGCCTGCTCGACCCCCGCGTGAGGCACCAATGAGCACCCCGATGAACACCACTGCCCATCCGCTGCCCCTGGGCGTCGAGCTGCCGCCGCCGGCACCGCGCCCGATCCGCCACTTTCTGGGGCGGCTGTTCCGCGAAAAGCCGGTCGGTGCGGCCGCCGCGCTGGTCTTCCTGCTGTTTGTGTTCTGCGGCGTCTTTGCCGACCTGCTGGCGCCCTACGGCTACAACGAAATCAACATGGCGGCGCGCCTGAAGCCGCCGTCCCTGACGCACCTGTTCGGCACCGACAACCTCGGCCGCGACATGTTCTCGCGCTGCCTCTACGGCGCGCAGCTGTCGGTGATCATCGGTCTGTCGGCAGCGGCGCTGGCCACCGTGATCTCGGTGCTGATCGGCATCCTCACCGGCTACCTGGGCGGCAAGTTCGACATGGTCGTGCAGCGCATCGTCGATGCCTACATGTCCTTCCCCGAACTGGTGATCCTGATCGCCGTGGTCTCGGTGCTCGGCCCGGGCATGGTGCAGATCATCTGCGTGCTCAGCCTGGTGCTGGGCATCGGTGGCTCGCGCATCATCCGCAGCGCGGTGGTGACGGCGCGCGAGAACATGTACGTGCACGCAGCGCAGTCGATCGGTGCGTCCACCACCCGCGTGCTGTGGCGCCACCTGCTGCCCAACATCATGCCGCCGATCATCGTGCTGTTCACCACCCGCGTGGGCGCGGTGATCCTGATCGAGTCGGGCTTGTCCTTCCTCGGCCTGGGCGTGCCGCCGCCGGCCCCCACCTGGGGTGGCCTGCTGTCGGGCAGCGGCCGCACCTACATGTTCCAGGGGCCCTGGCTGGCCCTGGCGCCCGGCCTGTGCCTGACCGCCGTGGTCTACGCCACCAACGTCTTTGGCGACGCGCTGCGTGACCTGCTGGACCCGCGCATGCGCGGCTCGAAGTAACGCCCGATCCGACCAGAGGGCGGCGCAGACCGCCCATTCCGTGCAGCGCCACGCTGCCCATTCCAACTGGAGACATTGCCATGATCCGCTCGACGACCTACCGGCCCCTGCGCGACATCGCGCTGGCCAGCATGCTGGCACTCGGCTCGGCCGGTGCCATTGCCCAGACGCTGGCGCCAGCGATGACCGAGAAACCGCAGTACGGCGGCACGCTCAACATCGGCATGATCTACCTGACCCTGTCGCCGCTGAGCTGGGACCCGGCCGACTGGACCTGGAAGTACAACCAGGACACCGGCCTGACCACCGAGACGCTGTTCTGCCGCCGACCTGTCGAAGTCGATCAGCCGGGGCGGCAAGCATGCCTTCGTGGCTGACTCCTGGCTGCCCACCGACGCCATCCGCGGCGAGCTGGCCGAGAGCTGGAAGATGTCCACCGACAAGCCGCTGCGCGTCGACATCAACCTGCGCAAGGGCGTCATGTTCCCCGACAAGCCCGGCGTGATGAAGTCGCGCGAGCTGGTGGCCGAGGACGTGGTCTTCAGCTACAACCGGCTCGACAAGAGCCCCAAGAAGATCCCGACCTACTTCGACCACATCGAGAAGGTCGAGGTCACTGGCACGCATTCGCTGCGCTTCACCTTCAAGCACTACTTCTCCGAGTGGGACTACCGCTTCGGCTGGGGCTACTACTCGGCCATCGTGCCCAAGGAGGTCAGTGACGCCGGCGCCGGCAACTGGAAGAACCTCAACGGCACCGGCCCCTTCATGCTGACCGACTACGTGCAGGGCAACGCCGTCACCTTCAACAAGAACCCGATCTACTGGGACAAGGAGAAGATTGCCGGCCAGAGCTACAAGCTGCCCTTCGTCGACAAGATCATCTACCGCACCATCAAGGACGAGGCCAGCTTTCTCACCGCACTGCGCACCGCCAAGCTCGACCTGCTCGAAGGTGTGCGCTGGAGCGCGGTCGAAGAGTTGAAGAAAAACGCGCCCGCCCTGAAGTGGAAGCGCTGGGTCAACACCGGCGGCACCTTCATCGCGATGCGGGTCGACACCAAGCCATTCGACGACATCCGCGTGCGCCGCGCGCTGAACATGGCCGTCAACAAGCACGAGATCGTCAAGGCCTACTACGGCGGCAATGCCGAGTTGTTCGGCTACCCGATGCACCCGGACTACGTCGGCTACTACGAGTCGCTGGACAAGATGCCCGTCGCCGCCCAGGAGCTGTTCGTCTACAACCCCGACAAGGCCAAGGCGCTGCTGGCCGAAGCGGGCTTCCCCAAGGGCTTCAGCTTCAAGACGCAGGTCTGCTCGTGCAGCCCGGACCACATGGACCTGGCACCGCTGATCGCCGCCTACCTCGAGAAGGTCGGGCGTGAAGATGGAGATCCAGCCGATGGAGTACGGCGCCTTCCTGTCGGCGATGACCACCAAGACCAACGCTGCGGGCTACATGATGCAGAACGGGCACACCAACCCGACCACCAGCATCCGCAAGAGCTTCGTCACCAAGCAGACCTGGAACCCGTCGCAGTACAGCGATCCGGAGATCGATCGCCGCATGAACGAAACCTACCAGGAGCCTGACGAGGGCAAGCGCCAGTTGCTGGTCAAGCTGATGACGCGCGACATCGTCGAGAAAGCGCCCTACATCTGGTTGCCGACACCGCACGTGCACACCGCCTGGTGGCCGTGGGTCAAGAACTACGACGGCGAACTGCGCGCCGGTTCCGAGCGTCCCGGCCCGATCCATGCCCGCATGTGGGTCGACGAGGCGATGAAGAAGAAGATGGGTTTCTGACCCGCCGGCCAACCATCCCCGGCCACACCCAGCAGCACCGGCAGACGGTCCGGCCTGGTCGCAAGACCAGGCCCGGCCCGCTGCATGTCCGACCCACCCCAGCTTGCCCGCGGAGGCCTGTTGCCATGACCTACAAGACCACTGCCCTCGGCGCGCTGCGCGCCGCCACCCTGGCCGGCCTGACTGCAGCCGCGCCGCTGCTGTTGTCGACACAAGCCCAGGCCCAGGCCGAAAAACCGCAGTACGGCGGCACGCTCAACATCGGCCACCACCATGTCACCTTGTCGCCGCTGTCCTGGGACGCCGCCGACTGGACCTGGAAGTTCAACCAGGACACCGGCCTGGCAACAGAAAACCTGTTTGCAGCCGACCTGACGCAGTCCACCGGCCGCGGTGGCAAACACCGCTTCATCTCCGATGCCTGGCTGCCCTCAGACGCCATCCGCGGTGAGCTGGCCGAAAGCTGGAAGTTTTCGGACAAGGGCCTGCGCCTGGACATCAAGCTGCGCAAGGGCGTGATGTTTCCCGACAAGCCCGGCGTGATGAAGTCGCGCGAGCTGGTGGCCGACGACGTGGTCTACAGCTACAACCGCTACGACAAGAGCCCCAAGCGCATCCCGACCTACTTCGACCACATCGACAAGGTCGAGGCGATCGACAAGCACACGGTGCGCTTCACCTTCAAGCACTACTTCGCCGAATGGGACTACCGCTTCGGCTGGGGCTACTACTCGGCCATCGTGCCCAAGGAAGTGACCGACGCCGGCGCCGGCAACTGGAAGAACCTCAACGGCACCGGCCCGTTCATGCTGACCGACTATGTGCAGGGCAGTGCCGTCACCTTCAGCAAGAACGACCTGTACTGGGACAAGGAAAAGATCGGCGGCCAGAGCTACAAGCTGCCCTTCGTCGACAAGATCATCTACCGCACCATCAAGGACGAGGCCAGCTTTCTCACCGCGCTGCGCACCGCCAAGCTCGACGTGCTGGAGAACATCCGCTGGAGCGCGGTCGACGAGCTGAAGAAGAACGCACCGGCACTGAAATGGAAGAAGCGGGTGCACACCTTCGGCACCTTCGTCGCGCTGCGCACCGACACCAAGCCCTTCGACGACGTGCGCGTGCGCCGGGCGCTGAACCTGGCAGTCAACCAGCAGGAAATCGTCAAGGCCTACTACGGCGGCAATGCCGACCTGTTCGCCTACCCGATGCACCCGGACTACACCGGCTATTACGAGCCGCTGGACAAGATGCCGAACGCAGCGCAGGAGCTGTTCACCTACAACCCCGACAAGGCCAAGGCCCTGCTGGCCGAGGCCGGCTACCCCAAGGGCTTCAGCTTCAAGACCCAGGTCTGCTCCTGCAACCCCGACCACATGGACCTGATCCCGCTGATCGCCGCCTACCTGGAAAAGGTGGGCGTGAAGATGGAGATCCAGACCATGGAGTACGGCGCCTTCCTGTCGGCCATGACCACCAAGACCCATGCCGCTGGCTATTTGATGAACAACGGCCACTCCAACCCGACCACCAGCATCCGCAAGAGCTTCGTCAGCAAGCAGACCTGGAACCCGTCGATGTGGAGCGACGCCGAGTACGACAAGCGCATGGAGCAGGTCTACCGTCGAGCCCGACGAGAGCAAGCGCCAGCTGCTGCTCAAGCTGATGACGCGCGAGATCGTCGAGCAAGGCGCCCTACATCTGGCTGCCGATCCAGCACACCTACACCGCCTGGTGGCCCTGGGTGAAGAACTACGACGGCGAACTGCGCGCCGGCGCCGAACGCGTCGGGGCCGATCCACGCCCGCATGTGGATCGACCAGCCGATGAAGAAGAAGATGGGCTTCTGAGCCCCAGCACACCCAACACCATGGACCAACCTCTGCTCAGCGTCCGCAACCTGGTCACCCGCTTTCGCACCGGGCGCGGCACGCTCACCGCTGTCGACCATGTCTCCTTCGACGTCAACGCCGGCGAGACGCTGGCCATCGTCGGCGAATCGGGCTCGGGCAAGAGCGTCACCGCGCTGTCGATCCTGCGCCTGATCCCCGACCCGCCCGGCCACATCGAAAGCGGCGAGATCCTGTTCGAAGGCAAGGACCTGCTCAAGCTCAGCGACGCCGAGATCCGCGACGTGCGCGGCGACCGCATCGCGATGATCTTCCAGGAGCCGATGAGCTCGCTGAACCCGTCGCTGACGGTGGGCATGCAGGTCGGCGAGCCGATCAACCTGCACCGCAAGCACACCCTGGAGCAGCGGCGCTGGAGAAAGCGCGTGAGCTGCTGGGCATGGTGCGCATGTCCGACACCGCCTCGCGCGTGCAGCGCCTATCCGCACCAGTTCTCGGGCGGCATGCGCCAGCGCGCCATGATCGCGATGGCCCTGGCCTGCGAGCCCAGGCTGATCATTGCCGACGAGCCGACCACCGCGCTCGACGTCACGGTGCAGGCGCAGATCCTCGACCTGCTCAAGGACCTGGCCCAACGCACCGGCTCGGCCCTGATCCTGATCACCCATGATCTGGGCGTGGTGGCGCGCTATGCCGACCGGGTGGTGGTGATGTATGGCGGGCGGGTGGTCGAATCGGCGCCCGCGTCCGAGCTGTATGCCCGCCCGCGCCATCCCTACACCCAGGGCCTGATGGCCTCGGTGCCCCGGCTGGACGGCAACACCGCCGAACGCCTGGTGCCGATCGAAGGCCAGCCGCCCGACCTCGCCCGCCTGCCGCCAGGCTGCGCCTTTGCCCCGCGCTGCCGCCAGGCCACCGACATCTGCCGCAGCGCGCCGCCGCCGCTGCGCCAGATCCACCCCTTGCACCAAGTGGCCTGCGTGCTGGAGAGCTGAACCATGTCCGATCCACTGTTGCGGGTCGATGATCTGAAAGTGCATTTCCCGGTGCACAAGGCGTGGTGATCAAGACCCAGGTCGCCACCGTGCATGCCGTCGACGGCGTGTCCTTCACGCTGGACCGCGGCGAGACCCTGGGCCTGGTCGGCGAGAGCGGCTGCGGCAAGTCGACCACCGGGCTGGCCGTGCTGCGCATGCTGGAGCCCACCAGCGGCCGCATCGAGTTCGAGGGCCAGGACATCACCCACCACAGCAAGGCGCAGATGCGGCCGCTGCGCCAGCGCCTGCAGATGGTCTACCAGGACCCGTTCGGCTCGCTGAACCCGCGCATGAAGGTCAGCGACATCATCGGCGAGCCGCTGGTGGTGCATGGCAAGGCCAATGACCGCGCCGCCTACGACGACCGCATCGCCGAGCTGATGCGCACCGTGGGCCTGCTGCCCGACATGGCCGACCGCTACCCGCACGAGTTCTCCGGCGGCCAGCGCCAGCGCATCGGCATCGCCCGCGCGCTGGCGCTGGAGCCCAGCCTGATCATCTGCGACGAGCCGGTGTCGGCGCTCGACGTGTCGATCCAGGCCCAGGTGGTCAACGTGCTGCAGGAGCTGCAGGAGCGCATGGGCCTGGCCTACCTGTTCATCGCCCACGACCTGGCGGTGGTGCGCCACCTCAGCCACCGGGTGGCGGTGATGTACCTGGGCCGCATCGTCGAGATCGCCAGCCGCGACGACCTGTACCGCGCGCCGCTGCACCCCTACACCCAGGCCCTGCTGTCGGCCGTGCCGGTGGCCGACCCGGTGGTGGAGCGGGCGCGCCAGCGCATCGTGGTGCAGGGCGAGGTGCCCAGCGCGCTGAAGCCGCCGCTCGGGCTGCCGCTTCCACACCCGCTGCCCGCAGGCCATGGCCGCAGTGCCGCACCGACGACCCGCCGCTGGTCGACCTGGGCGGCGGCCGCGCCGTGGCCTGCCACCTGCATCCGGCAGGCGCCAGCACCAGCACCAGCACCAACCAGGCACCGGTGCCGGTGGCCGCCTGACGCCGCCGACCGCTGCCGCTCGCGCCGCCACCGCATGTTGCCCCGCAGCGCATCGGCCCGGCCCCCACTGCCTCTGGCCGCTGCCCAGACTGCACGCTTCCAGGAAAAGCGCGAAGCCCTGCTGGCCGCGGCCGCCGGCCACTTCAATGCCCAGCGGCGTGCGGGCGGCCACGCTGGGCGAAATCGCGGCCCAGGTGGGCCTGGTCACCACCAGCCTGACCTACTACTACCGCAAGAAGGAAGACCTGGCCACCGCCTGCCTGCTGCGGGCCATTGCGGTGCACCAGGCGCTGGCGCTGCAGGCCGCGCACCGAGCCCACGGTGGCGGCCCGGGTCGCCCGCTTCCTGGCGCTGCATGCCCAGCTGCTGGCCGACATGCAGACCGGCGCCCACCCGCCGCTGATCGGCTTTGCCGACATCCGGGCCTTGCCCGATGCCCAGGCCGCCGAGGTGTTTGCCGCCTACACCGCCATGTTCCGCCAGGTGCGCGCATTGCTGGCCGGCCCCTGCACCGCCGGCCTGCAGCGTGACGACCTGAACGCCCGCGCCCACCTGCTGCTGTCGGCCGCGCACTGGCTGCGCGCCTGGATCCACCGCCACGCGGTCGACGACTACCCGCGGGTGGCGCAGCGCCATGCACAACTGCTGCTGCACGGCCTGGCGGCTGCGGGCCAGCACTGGCCGGCCGATGCCGCGCTGGCATCGCTGGGCCTGGACGCCGTGGCTGCCGCCGCGCTGCAGGCCGGTGGCCCGGCCCCGCTGCCCGACGACAGCCAGATGGCCGAGGCCTTCCTGCGGGCCGCCACCCAGCTGGTCAACGAGCAGGGCTACCGGGGTGCGTCGGTCGACACGCATCTCGGCACGGCTGAACCTGACCAAGGGCGCGTTCTACCACCACCACGACACCAAGCTCGACCTGATCAGCGCCTGCTTCGAGCGCAGCTTTGCGGTGCTGCGCGGCACCCTGCAGCGCGGCCAGCGCTGGCGCCGGCGCCGGCCTGGCTGCGCGCCTGCGCCGGCACCGCCGCGCTGGTGCGCTTTCAGCTCGGGCCGCTGGGGCCGCTGCTGCGCAGCACCGCCACCAGCGCGCTGCCCGACGACGCCCAGCGCGCCCTGGTGCGCCGGCAGCTGCAGCAGCTGACCGAGCACATCGCCGGCCTGCTGGTCGACGGCCTGGAAGACGGCAGCCTGCGCCCGCACGACCCGGCCATCGCGGCGCAGCTGCTGGCCTCGGCCATCAATGCCGCCGCCGAACTGCAGCGCTGGGTGCCGGGCGTGCAGGCCGACAACGCCGTGGCGCTGTATGCCCGGCCGGCCCTGCTGGGCCTGCTCTGCCCGATCTGACAGCCGCTGACCATCAGCCATTTGGCTGAGGCCGCCACAGGGCCTTTTCACGATGCGGCCGCGGGTGTCGCGCTGCACCATGGCGTGGCGCGGTGGGCATGTGGTCCGCCGGCACATCGACACGCGTCTGGAGACCCATTCCCATGCTGCACGTTTCTTTCCCGGCCGCTCCGCGCCGGCTGTTTGCTGTTCTTCCCGTGGTCCTGGCCCTGGCCGCCTGTGGTGGTGGCGATGGCGGTGGCGGCACCACCACCACGCCGCCGGTGGTCACGCCCGCCGCGCCGCTGACCGTCAGCGGCACGGCCGCCACCGGCGCTGCCATTGCCGGCGGCCTGGTGGCCATCAAGTGCAACGGCGGCAGCGAAACCGCCACCACTGGCGCCGACGGCAACTACAGCAAGACCCTGGCCACCGGCGCGCTGCCCTGTGTGCTGCAGGTGACGGCCACCGACGGCACGGTGCTGCATTCCCTGGCCACCGGCAGCGGCAGCACCGCCACGGCCAACATCACACCGGTCAGTGAACTGGTGCTGGCACAGCTGAGCGGCGGTGCAGCCGCCAACTACTACGCCGGCTTCAACGCCAGTGCCGCTGCTGCGCTGACACCGGCGCAGGCCAGTGCCGCTGTCACGGCCGTGGTGGCCACCCTGCAGGCCGCCGGCATCGACCTGGCTGCCGCCGGCAATGTGCTGACCGGGCCCCTGGTGGCCGCGACGGGCAGCACCGCCGGCAATGCCCTCGACCAAGCCCTGGACAGCCTGAAAGCCAAGCTGGCCAGCAGCGGCACCACGCTGGCAGCCCTGGCCGAGACCGTGGCCAAGGCATCGCCGGTTGCGCCGACCACCGCGCTGAGCAATGTGGCGTCGCTGCCGGCTGAGCTGCTGCTGCAACCAGCGGCCGCCAATTGCAGCGCCTTGCGCAGCGGCAGGTACCGGGTGGTGATCAACGGCAACCGGCCAGAGAGTGCCGACTTCGACACCGAGGTGGTCAGCATCAATGCCGCCACACTGGTGGTGACCAATGCCGACAACAGCACCGAGCAGCTGGTGGCCAATGGCAATTGCCGCTTCAAGCTGGATGCAGGCTTGCGCGAGGCGGTGGTGTCGCCGGCCGGCGTGGTGGTATTCCAGGCCGGTGAGGCCAACGAACGCACGCTGGGCCTGGCCTTCCCCGAGCAGAGCCACCCGCTGTCGGCCCTGGCCGGCGAGTGGAACAGCCTGCAGCTGGACCGCACCGAAGACGACGGCCCGATCGTGCTGACCCATGGCAGCTGGACACTGGACGGCACCGGCAAGGTGACGGCCATCACCTTCTGCGAGAACGGCAAGGCCTGTGAATCGGGTACGACGGCCACGGCCGGCTTTCCGGTCTTCACAAGCACTGTCAACAGCGCCGGCGGCTTCAACTGGGCCCAAGCTGATGGCGGCTTCAACGAACGGGTTTTCCTCTACCGCAGCGGTGGCGGCGAACTGCTGCGTGTGAACCTGGCCAACGCCGGCGGCCACATCGGCTTCTGGACACGCAAGGTCGCGCTGAGCCTGCCCGCCGTGGGCCGGGAGAGCAGCTTCTGGAACATCAGCCAGAACAACAACTACACGGCCGGCGCCATCACCGATGGCTTCAACACCGTGCGCTCGGTCGATGCCACCGCCAACAGCTTCCTGCGCGATTCGGTGATCAACATTGGCACCGGCGTCACGCGGCCGGAGACCCTGCGCATCAACAACCCGCGTGACGGCTACAGCCAGCGGGTGGCCGAGACCGTGACCGCCAGCGATGGCAGCAGCAGCGCGGTGTCGCCGTTCATCGCACTGGGCTTGCGTGGCACCGGCATCAGCGCCGTGGGCCTGACCGGCAACAACAGCCTGAGCTTGTCGATCGGCAAGTGAGGGCCTGCGGGCGGGGCCGGCCATCACCAGCGCCGCCCGCCAGCCCCGCCCGCCAACTCAGCCCACAAAGCGGGCCGTGCGCAACAAGCCCGGTTCGGGCACCGCCGGCCGCTCAAGCTGGCGGCTGGGTGGACGATAGAAGGGCTTGACTCTCAAGAAGTTGCGCCCATGAGCATGTTCCTCGTCTCCCTGGTCTTGGTGGCAGCCCTGGCCGGCGCCTGGCTGTTGTGGCGCAGCCGCGCTGCCCCACCCACCCCAGCGCCTGTCGCCCGGGCAGCGCGCAGGCCGGCTGCGGTGGGCATGCCGGCCGATGGCGCAGCCACGGCGGCGCTGCCCGCCAGCGGGCGCATGTCCCCAGGCAGCCAGCCCGGCACCGAGCACACAGCCACCCGCAGCCCAGCCAGCACCGCGTCAGCCGCCAGCGCCGCTGCGGTGGCCACGGCCTTGCCGCTGCCGGAGGCGCTGGCCAGCTTCCAGTGGCTGGACCACGACAGCCTGGCCGCCGACCGCCGGCAGGCCCTGGTGGTGGCAGTGCGCCGCATCCCGCGGCCGCCGGCCGCGCTGCACCAACTGCTGTCGCCGCAGTTTCTGGAGCGCGCCAGCTCCAACGCCTTGAGCGAGCTGATCACCAGCGAGGCACAGATCGCCGCCAAGGTGCTGGCCACCGTCAATGCGCCGTACTACGGCTTGCAGCGCCCGGTGGCCGGCATTGGCCAGGCTGTCACCTTCCTGGGCCTGAACACGGTGCGCAGCATCTGCCTGCAGTACCTGCTGGACGATTCCTTCGCCCCCACCAATGCCCGGCTGAAGCGGGCCTATGCCGACATCTGGGGCGCCAGCGCGCTGGCCAGCGAGCTGTGCACCCGGGTGGCGGCCAAGCTGGGCCTGGCCGACGCCAGCGCCCTGGTGGCGCAGGTGCTGCTGTCCTTTCTGGGCCACCTGGCCACCGCCACGCTGCTGGCCGAGCAAGACGCCGACAGCGGCCCGGCCGGCAGCAGCTTGCTGGACCGCACCCGCGCTGCACAAGCCCGGCTGGGCCTGGGCGCGGCGGAAATTGGCGCGCTGCTGCTGCAGGAATGGGGCCTGCCGGCGACCATCGTCAACGAGGTGCGCGCCATCGACCGCCTGCTGGTGACCCCGGTGGGTGCACTGCCGGCCGCCCAGGGCAGCCGCCTGGCGGTGGCCCACCTGTGCGCCCGCCTGGGCGAGCAGCTGGCCGCTGGCGGCGGCGCCTCGGCCGGTGGCCTGGCAGCCTTGGCGGCGGCGCAAGCCCAGGCCGACGACGGCTTCCACCTGCACGGCCACCTGGCAGCACCGGCGCTGGCGCGCCTGCCTGAGCACCTGCAGGCCGCCGACCTGGTGCAGGCGCTGCAGACCTTGCAGCAAGGCCTGCTGGCCAGGCGCTGAGCACACCAAGCACGGCGGGGCTTGGCCGACGTTGCTGTCCTGCCCCGCGTTGCCCGACCCGATGCCCAGCTGGATCGAGTTGATTACCGCGCCTGCCAACAGGCCACCGGTGGTGAATACGTCCCGCCAAGCATCCAGCGTCGGCAGGTCTGCCTGGTTTGAACCCTGGATGGCGGAGCCGCCGGGCAGACCCGCCAGTCAGATTCACCATCCACCACCAGCCAGACCCGAAGCTGATGGATTCAGTGGTCCAGGTGTTGTCAGCCGTGGCGCCCTGGTTGTACGGCTCATAGACCAGGGTCTTGTCGAACCGGTCCTCGCCACGCGAGATGGCGGTGGCCGAGTTCGGATTGGCCTCGCTGGTGTCGATGCCGAATTTCAAGGCCGGCGCCGCCGCCGGCCCACCCGCGCTGCGGTGCCAGGCGTACTCGAAATCGTCAAATGACGTGGCGAACGACAGTGTCAGATCGCGCTTTTCCAGCGTGGCCTTGTCTCCAACGTCTGGTGTCTGCATGCGCAAGCTGCCCGGCCACGCAGGTGGTGCGGCTGGGCCTGTCACCAAGCCCAGCGTGCCGGCATGCCGGCGGAATGCGGACACCGGCGCAAGGAATCTGCCGTGCGGCCAGGCCGGCGGGGCGGAGCCACCTCAAAATGTGCATACCGCCATTCCATTGCCGGGCCAGTCTTCACCCGCACCCACCCCATGCCCGCACCGCCGCTCACCCACCACCAGATCCTGGAACTGGTGGCACCGTTCGCCCGCAGTGGCCGGCAGGTGGACCTGCCCGCCAGCGACCGCATGGCCCGGCGCCTGCACTTCAAGCCGGTGGCGCACGCCGCCAGCGGCCCTTGCCCGGCGCTGACCGAGACATTGCAACTGGAATGCCACGACACCGGCAACCACCGGCTGACCCGGGTGCTGGCCGCTGCAGACGGCCCCAGTGCCACGCTGCAGGCCATGGGCACCGACCTGGCCGACCTGCTGGCCCGGGTGGACGCCGTGCCCGCCGCCCAGCACTTTGACGCCGGCACCGGCTGGCGCATCGCCCGCAGCTACGACCTGCCGCAGGGCCAGGCTGGCGCGCCGCCGGTGCTGCAGTTCAGGCGCGGTGCCGCCTGGCTGGACGGCCTGCACCTGGGCCTGGAGGTCATGGACGTGAAGAACGTGGCGGGCGACATCAGCCTGCGCCCACTGCCTGGCGAACAACTGGCCGTGCCCGACGACCTGCTGGCGGTGATGGGCTGGAACTGGGTGCGCCTGGTGCCCGCCACCGACGGCTGGACCAGCAAGCTGCGCCTGCGTGGCCGCGGCGCGGCGCGCACCCAGGCGGCCGAACGTGCGCTGGCGCAGGCCGCGCGCCACCTGGCCCAGGTGCTGGCCATGCCGCCGGCGCAGTACCACGCCCGCTTCCGCGCCGCGCGCTGGGGGGTGGTGCTGCGGCGCAGCATCCCCACCCTGACCGCGGTGGGCCTGGTGGTGGGCGCCCTGCTGTTGCCACGCATCGCCGGCAACGAGCTGTCGGGCGTGTGGATGGCGCTGCACTACCTGCCGATCGCCGTGCTGGCGCTGAGCTTCATGGCGCAAGAGCTGGCGCGCTTCGAGATCCCGCCGCTGCCGTGGCGGCTGAAGGCAAGCCAGTGGCGCCACGGGCTGGCCCCCGCCGGAGCCACCCGCAGCGGCGTGGGCCCTGTGGGCCCTGTGGCCGCCGGGGACGCCGGGGGCGTCGGCGGCGCCGTGGCCGCAGCATCCACAACCGCCATGCCCACCGCACCGGCGCAAGCCACCCGGCCAGCGCCGCAGTGACCGGCGGCCAGCCTGGGGCGTGCACGGCCGCGACAGACGGCCTGCAGCCAGCCGCCTACAGTGGCGCGATGCAGCCCGACACACTTCCCCCCATGCAGCAAGGCCCGCAGGTCTGGCTGGGCCCCGACATGGCCGCGCGCCAGGACTGGATCAACCCGCTGTCGCCCGCCGACATCGCCGAAATCGAAGCCGCTGCCGCGCCGCTGGCCGCGCGCGGCGCCGACATCGCCGGCCTGCAGCTGCAGGATTTCCCGCTGCCCACGCTGGCGGGCCGGCTGGCGCAGATCCAGCACGCCGTGCTGCAAGGGCCGCGGCTTTGCCCTGCTGCGCGGCCTGCCGGTGGACCAGTGGCCGCTGCGCCTGAGCGCCACCGCCTTCTACGGCCTGGGCCTGCACCTGGGCCGGGCCGTCAGCCAGAACGCGCAAGGCCACCTGCTGGGCCATGTGCGCGACATGGGGCTGCGCAGCGACGACCCCAGCGTGCGCATCTACCAGACGGCCGAGCGCCAGACCTTCCACACCGACAGCTGCGACATCGTCGGCCTGCTGTGCCTGCAGACCGCCAAGCAGGGCGGCCACTCGGCCCTGGTCAGCACCGGCGCGGTGTGGAACGCGGTGCTGCAGCAGCGGCCCGACCTGGCCGCCGCGCTGCTGTTGCCGGTGGCCACCGACCGCCGCGGCGAGGTGCCGCCCGGCCAGCAACCGTTCTACACCATCCCGGTGCTGCACTGGTTCGAGGGCCGGCTGTCGGGCTTCTACCACCGGTCCTACATCGAATCCGCCCAGCGCTTTGCCGACGCGCCCAAGCTGAGCCCGCTGCAGACCGAGGCGCTGGACCTGTTCGACACGCTGTGCAACAGCCCGGACATGCACTTTTTGATGACGCTGCAGCGTGGTGATATCCAGCTGGTGCACAACCACACCCTGCTGCACGACCGCACCGCCTTCACCGACTGGCCCGAGCCCGCCCGCCGGCGCCACCTGCTGCGGCTGTGGCTGGCACCGGCCAACGCCCGGCCGCTGCCGCCGGTGTATGCCCAGCGCTACGGCAGCGTGGTGCCCGGCGCACGCGGCGGCGTGGTGCCCCAGGGGCCGCTGGTGGCGCCACTGGAAGCCACGGCCGCCGCAGTCGGTTGAGTGCGCGTGGAAGGTCCGCCCGCCATGGCGTCGACCCCAGCCCCAAGATGCAGGCCCGGCAAGCTTGCCTGCGCGACTGCATGAACGCGCACAGTTCGGCCGGCCCGATGCAGTGCGCCGGCAGCCGCTGGAGCGGATGGCGTTGAAGAACTACCGCTGAGCCGGCCAGCGCAGCGGGTCAATCCGGCAGCAGGCTGCCCTGGCCATTGTTGAACCAGGCGGCGTCGAAGCCGTGCTTCAACAGGATGGCACGCGTGGGGAGCAGGTCAGTGCCTTGCGCCCGTTCGAGGTACTTCACCAAGGTGCTGGCGTCCTCGGTCAGCAGGTGGCTCACGCCTTCGCAATCACACTGGGCGATCAACTTCAGGTCGTCCTTTACGCGCACCCGGTCATCGCCATCATCGCGTGGCCATTGCCGCATCAGGATGCCACAGCGCATAGCGTGGTCCACATTGAAGGGCAGCACCTGAAAATTGCGCAGCGGGAGGTCGTTGATCGCTTGCCGAACCTGGAATTCCGACACCACGATGGTCGATAACAGCATCGGGACTTGCCGACGCACGCATTCTCGAAAGTACTGCATTGCCGCCGCATGGTGCGGTCGTTGAGGGTCGGCAAAGCTGATTAAGAAGCTGGTGTCCAGCAGAACGCTATGCAATGCCAGCCCCTCCGCGCAGTGATTCAACCCACTGCACCGGGTCGGGCACGTCTTTCCAGGCTGCCGCACCACGCTGCCCCAGGCGCGCCAGCTGGGTTTCGTCCACATGGGTGGCGTACTCCACAAACTCCAGCAGGCGCACGTTGCGCAGCTGGCGGGTCAGCACGTTGTAGTCGGCCTTCACGCGCAGCATGGCGGTCTTGTACAAGCGGTTGACGTTGTTGTCGCGCAGCAGCTGCTTGTCGGTGGTCACCATCAGGGTATGGCCGTCGGGAAGACGCACATGGGCGTTGGCCTTGCCCGCGCCGCCCAGGTTCTGGATCTCGCCGCGGATGTAGCGCTCCACCTGCACCCACTGGTCGGCATCGTCAGCGCGGTAGTCGGTATGGGCACTCACCACCACGGGCTGCGACAGAAACGGCGCACTGATGCGAAACGAGATGTCGCGGCCCTGACGGGCCGCCTTCTGCCAGCGTTCAATCACCTCTTTGCGGCGCGCGTCCAAGCTGTCCAGCAGATCGCTGCGCAGCAAGGCCTGAAGATCCTGCACCAGGCGGGGCGCGGCGGCGAAGGGCGCTGTCTCGATCGCGAACGAACCGTGGCGCACCGCCACCTCTAACGCCTGGGTGTCGACTTCACGCGCTTCGCCGCGCAAGAAGGCCTGCACATCGTCGGCAAACCGGGCCAGGTCGGCCAAACGCACGCGTTCGGGCGAGGCTTCAAAGCCTGCCGAGCGGTCCACCAGGGCCAAGGTGATGCGCTGCGCCTCCATGGCTGTCGATTCTAGGCCGCAGTGCTGTGCCACAACATCCTGTCGCTGGCGTGGTCGTCCGGTACTGGCCAAGGCCGAGATCCCGATCAAGGGGGCTGTGCAGGCCAGGGCTTGGAAGGGAGTGACTAGGCCATCCAGGGCCATGGCGGCACCGGCAACGACTTCGGGCATGGCCCATGCCTACGTCATGGCCCGCGCCTGGCACCTGGCCGATTGGCTAGCTGCAGTGCGCCGGCGACAGTTATCGCGGTTGGCGTTGAATAGGCACCGCTGCGTCAGCGCCATTGGGGCACCGTCCGCCATGTCAAATGATGCCCAAATCGACGTCTGTACTGGCAGGTCCGCATGCGAACCACGATCAACATCGACGACGAACTGCTGGCCAGGGCCACCCATCTGGTCGGCACGATGGACCGCACCGCCATCATCAACGAAGCGCTGAAGGCGTTGATCGAACGCGCGAGCGCCCGCCGGCTGGCGCGCCTGGGTGGCTCTCAGCCCAGGTTGGAGGCCGTGCCGCGTCGGCGCAAAGCGCCTGCCGAATGATCCTGGCCCACACCTCGGTGTGGATTGATCAGCTGCGCCGGGCTGACGCGGCGCTGGCTGGCATGCGTCAAGCAGAACCCGCAGCGACGAACCGCACCAGCGCGCGCCCGCCAGCACCACCGGCTGCGCCCGCACCCGTGCGCCGATGGCCAGACCGGCTGCGCCATGGGCCATCAGCCGCGGGCCTTCGTCCAGGTCGACCAGCACCAGGGTGTAGGGCGCCAGCGCGCGCCAGGCCTCGGTGGGCGCACGGTGCACCGTGCTGACCGCATACACCGTGCCGGTGCCCGCCGCGTCGCACCAGGCCAGTTGCTGGCTGCCGCAGGCGGTGCAGGCCAAGCGCTGGCCGGTCTGCGCCGCGCCGCAGGCCGCCGCAGCGCTGGTAGCGCAGCACGCCGGCGGCCAGGCCCTGGGCGAAGGGGGAGGCGCTGCTGTCCATCAGCCGGCCCGCGTCAGCACCAGGCTGACATGCGAGGACATCACGCCGCCGTCGGCATGCACCAGGGCATGCGTGCCGGGCCGGCCCTGGCGGGCCCCGGCGCGGCCGCCCAGCTGCAGCACCGCTTCCACCGCATGCGCCATGCCGCCGGCCACGCCGCAGTGGCCGTATGACAGCAAGCCGCCGTGCAGGTTGAGCGGCAGCGCACCCTGCGGGCCGAACACCCCCGCACGCGCCAGCGCCGCGCTGCCACCACGCGGCGCCAGGCCGATCTCTTCCAGCAGCATGGCCAGGGTGATGGTGAAAGAGTCGTAGATGCCCAGGTGGTCGATCTGCGCCAGCGCCACACCGGCCTCGGCCAGCGCGCGCTGTGCGGCGGCGGCCGCGCCACAGTCCAGCACCGAGACCATGGCGCTGAGGTGCTGGTGCAGGTGGGCCTGGCCGGCGCCCTGCAGCGCCACGCGCGGGCCCGGGCCGGGCTGCGGCGGACACCACCAGCGCCGCCGCGCCGTCGCTGATGGGGCAGCAGTCGGCCAGCTTCAGCGGCGTGGCGATCGGCTTGCTGGCCAGCACATCGGCCACGGCCAGCGGGCTGCGCAGCTGGGCGCCGGGGTGGGCCTGGGCATGCCGGCGCATCAGCACCGCCAGTTCGGCCAGGTCGGCTTCGGTGCTGCCGGTCTCGTGCAGATAGCGGGCGGCCAGCAGCGCGTAATAGGCCGGCACCGACGCGCCGTTGGGCACTTCCATCTCGGCGTCACCCACCTGGGCCAGGGTCTGGATGGCGCTGTCCCGGGCCTGGCCGCTGAGCCGGTTTTCACCCGCCACCACCAGCACCCGCTGGCAACGGCCGGCGCGCACCAGGTCGCCGGCCAGCATCAGCAGCGCCGCGCCGGTGGCGCCGCCCAGTTGCAGGCTGTGGGCATACACCGGCCGCAGCGCAAAGCGCTCGGCAAACAGGGTCGACAGCATCAGGTGCGGCAGCGTGGTGGCATAGCCGCACAGCAGGCCGTCGATCTGGCCACGCTCCAGGCCGGCGTCGTCCAGCGCGGCCTGCGCCGCCTGTGCCATCAGGCCCAGGGCGCTGCTGCCGGCGTGGCGGCCGAAGGGCGTGAGGCCGACCCCGGTGATGTGGGCGGCGGACATGCAATCGCTCTGGCGCCGAGCCAGGCACCCAGATCTGCCAGGCGGCGATGAACATCGCGGCGATCGCCGGGCCGATGACAAAGCCGTTCAGGCCGAACACCGACATGCCGCCCAGGGTGGAGATCATCACCACATAGTCGGGCAGCCGGGTGTCCTTGCCCACCAGGATGGGGCGCAACAGGTTGTCGACCAGGCCGATCACCAGCACACCCCAGGCGGCCAGGCCGATGGCCGACTGGCCACTCGCCCTGCAGCGCCAGCCACAGCGCCACCGGCGCCCACACCAGGGCCGCGCCCACGGCCGGCACCAGCGACAGGAACGCCATCAGCACCGCCCACAGCAGCGCGCCCTGTACCCCCAGCACCCAGAACGCCAGCCCGCCCAGCGTGCCCTGCACCACGGCCACCACCAGGCTGCCCTTGACGGTGGCGCGCACCACGGTGCTGAACTTGCTGCCCAGCGCACGCCGGTGCATGGGCTCCAGCGGCACGCCCGACGACGCTGCATGCAGCAGCTGGTCGCCATCACGCAGCAGGAAGAAGGCCAGGTACAGCATGATGAACAGGCTGCTGAGAAAGTCGAAGGTGTGCAGGCCCACGCCCAGCGCCCGCGTCGCAATCAGCTTCGAGCCTTCGGCGGCGGCTGCAGCCAGGCGCTCTTGCAGGCTGTCGAAACTGCCCACGCCCAGGCTGCGCAGCAGCTCGCCCACCCAGGCCGGCAGGGCCTCGAACACGGCCTGCAGGTACTGCCCGGGCGCCCAGGCACCGCTGTCGATCTGCTGGTAGACCAGCGCGGCCTCGCGCGCCAGGGATGCGGCCACCAGGCGTGAGCGGCAGCACGCCGATCAGCAGCACCAGCCCAGCACCAGCAGGCCGCCAGGCTGCGCCGCATGCCCACCCGTGGCAGCAGGCGGCGGAACACCGGCTGGAACAGCAGGGCGATGATCACCGCCCACAGGATGGCGCCCCAGAAGGGCTGCAGGATCCAGCCCAGTGCCAGGGCACAGGCCAGCAACAAGACCATGGGCAGACGCGAAGCCATGCAGGGCGGGCAGCGCAGACAAGAACGCCAGGGAGACAGGGGGATTGATGGTAGCCCGCAGCCCGTCAAGCCGGCACCGGCGTCAGCCGGAAGCCGGCATAGCCTTGCTGCGCCACCTCGGCGCATTTCTGCACATAGGCCGGAAAGCCGAACAGCGGCATGAACATGCGCGGCTTGCCCGGGATGTTGGCGCCCAGGTACCAGCTGTTGCAGTTCAGGTAGATGGTGCGGGCGGCCACGGTGTTGACATGGGCGATGTAGTCGGCCTCGGCCTCGGGCGTGGGGTCCAGGCTGGCGATGCCCCGGGCGTCCAGGTCGGCGATGGCCTGGGCGATCCATTCGATCTGGTGCTCGATGGCGACGATCACATTGGTGAAGGCCGAGGTGCTGCCCGGCCCCACCAGGTTGAACAGGTTGGGAAAGCCGCTGATGGCCATGCCCAGGTAGTTCAGCGGCCCGGCGCGCCAGTGGTCCTGGATGCGCACGCCGTCGCGCCCGCGCAGGTCCAGCCGCAGCACGGTGCCGGTCATGGCGTCGAAGCCGGTGGCCAGCACCACGCTGTCGAGCGCATGCTCCACGCCGCCGGTGACCAGGCCGGTGGCGGTGAAGCGCTCGATCGGCGCCTTGGACACATCCACCAGGCGCACGTTCGGCCGGTTGAAGGTGGCGTAGTAGCCGGTGTCCACACACAGGCGCTTGCAGCCGATGGGGTGGCTGGGGCACAGCAGCGGCGGCGGTGGCAGGGTCGGTCACCGTCTCGCGGATCTTGCCGCGCACAAATTCGGCGGCCAGATCATTGGCCGCAGGGTTGACGATCAGGTCGCTGAAGGTGCCCAGCAGGCCGAAGCCGCCGACTGCCCAGCGCTCCTCGAACATCTGCTGGCGCACCTCCGGGCGTGACCGACCCTGCGCTGATGCGGTTGGGCGGCATCGCACTGCCGAAGCCGCCCATCATCTGGCGGTTGCGGGCGCGGAAGGCGGGGTAGTCGGCCTTGATGCTGGCCTCTAGCGCCGGGTCCAGCGGGCCGTTGTGCGCCGGCACGGCGTAGGTGGCGGTGCGCTGGAACACGGTGAGCTGGCGCCGCCTGCTGCGCGATCATGCGGGATGGCCTGCACGCCGGACGAGCCGGTGCCGACCACGCCCACGCGCTGGCCTGTGAAGTCCACCGGCGTCGTGGGCCAGCGCGCGGTGTGCAGCACGGGGCCCTGGAAATCGGCCAGGCCGGGGAAATCAGGCTGGTTGGGTGTGGACAGCGGTCCGCAGGCCAGCACCAGAAAGCGCGCGCGCCAGGCCGGGCCGGCGTCCACCTGGGCCAGCCAGCGCTGGCTGGCCTCGTCCCACTGGGCGCCGGTCAGCCGGGTGTTCAGGCGGATGCCGTCGCGCAGGCCGAAGCGGTCGGCCACATGGTTGGCATAGCGCAGCAGCTCGGGCTGGGGCGCGTAGCGTTCGGTCCAGTGCCAGTCCTGCTGCAGCGCGTCGTCGAAGCCGAAGGAGTACTCCAGGCTCTGGATGTCGACCCGCGCGCCCGGGTAGCGGTTGTGGTACCAGGTGCCGCCCACGCCAGCGGCCGCTTCGATCACCTGGGCCTGCAGGCCTTGCTGGCGGGCCTTGTGCAGCATGTACAGGCCGCCGAAACCGGCGCCGACGATCAGCACATCGATGGCGTGGGAATGCGTGTCTGGGGTCATGGTCGGGTTTGGGATGCACTCGTCCTGGGTCGGCGCTGGTGGGCGCTCAGTGGGCGCTGGTGGGCGCTGGTGGGCGCGCAGTGGGCGCTCAGCGCGCGCCGATGCGCACGTCGCCGAACAGCCCGGCCATGCCGCGCGGCTGGCTGCGCCAGTACTGCGGCGGCGCCTGCACCGTCGCGCCCAAGGCCGCTGCCGCCTGCCAGGGCCAGTGCGGCTCGTAGAGGATGGCGCGGGCAATGGCCACCGCATCGGCATGGCCGTCGGCGATGACCGCCTCGGCCTGCTGCGGCTCGGTGATCAGGCCCACGGCGATGGTGGGCAGGCCGCCGCCCTGCTTGATCTGCGCGGCCAGCGCCACCTGGTAGCCCGGGCCGAGCGGGATCTGCTGGCGCGGTGACACCCCGCCCGAGCTGACATGGATGAAGTCGCCGCCCAGGCGCTGCAGCGCCTGCGTGAAGCGGATGCTCTGGGCCACGTCCCAGCTGCCGGCCTCTGCACCGGCCGTGCCGGCCGCGGCACCATCCACCCAGTCGGTGGCCGACAGCCGCATGCCCACGGCGACACCGGCCGGCACCGCCGCCCGCACCGCGCTGAAGACCTCCAGCGGAAAGCGCATGCGGTTTTCCAGGCTGCCGCCGTAGGCATCGTGGCGCTGGTTGGCGATGGGCGACAGAAACTGGTGCAGCAGATAGCCATGTGCGGCATGCAGCTCGATGGCCTGGAAGCCAAGCCGGCAGGCGCGCCGGGCGCTGGCGACAAACTCGTCCCGCACCTGCTGCAGGCCCGCCGCGTCCAGCGCCAGCGGTGCGGTCTCGCCGTCGGCATGGGGCAGGGCAGACGGTGCCAGCGTCGGCCAGCCGCCCTGGTCGGCCGGGATCAGCTGGCCGCCGTCCCAGGGCACATGGCTGCTGGCCTTGCGCCCGGCATGGCCCAGCTGGATCGCCAGCGGCATCGGCGAATGCGCCCGCAGCGCCTGCAGCACCCGGGCCAGTGCGGCCTCGTTGGCGTCGTTGTACAGGCCCAGGCAGCCGGGGGTGATGCGGCCGGCCGCCGACACCGCCGTGGCCTCGACGATCAGCAGGCCGGCGCCGCTGAGCGCCAGCTGGCCCAGGTGGATCAAATGCCAGTCGGTGGCGTTGCCGTCGACGGCGCTGTACTGGCACATCGGCGCGATGACGATGCGGTTGGGCAGGGTCAGCGGGCCCAGCGTGAGCGGGGTGAACAGGTGGGGCGTGGGTTCAGGCATGCGCCGCAGTCTGCCGCCAAACTGCCCGCGCGCCTGTCACCAAGCGGTCGGCTTGGTTCGGGCCGGGCTCGGGTCGGTTCAGATCGGGAAGAGGCCGCCGATCAGGCAGCGCAAAACAGCGCCTCGCAGCCGGTGCCGGCCAGGGCAGCGTCGACCTGGGCGCGGGCGGCGGGCGCCAGCGCGGCATGGTCGCGCCGCAACCAGGCCAGGCATTTGCCCTGGTAGGGAAACGCCTGCTGCGCCCAGGGCTGGCCGTCGATGGTGGTGCGCAGCGTGGCCTGGCCGGCGGCCAGCGCCTGGGCATTGGCCAGCAGCAGCGGTGCATACAGCCGGCCCACTTCAGCCAGCAAGGCGCGCAGGCTGGCGGGCAGCTGGCCGGCGTCCAGCCAGCCGGTGTCGGCCACGTCCAGGCCCGACAGGTCGTCCATGCGGCCGGTCCAGGCCATCACCCGCGGCGCTGTGGCGCTGGCCAGGGCGGTCGGCGTGGGGTCGAACTGCAGCAACTGCGTCAGCTGGCCGAAGACACCAAAATCGCTGGCCCCCGGCCGGTCGCCCATCAAGAAGGGGTGGTGGCGGAAATGGTCTTCCAGCGCCAGCAGCACACGCTGGTAACCCGCCTCGATCACCGCTGCGGTGCTGGCATTGCTGCCCACATAGCGCAGCCGCGGCACCTGGCGGTCGTGCACCAGCGCTGCGGTGGCGGCCAGCGCGGCATCGTCTTGCGGCGCAGCGCGCCAGCAGGCCAGCACCCGCATGGCCTGCTGTGCGTCGGCCGGGTAGGCCCAGCGGTAATGGAACATGGCCTTGGTCAGCCACTCGTCGGCAAAGTCTTCCAGCAGCGCGTCGATGAAGGCCAGCGCCGGCGCTGGCGGGACCGCCGCCCGGCCGGCAAAGTCGGCCTCGAACCGGCGGATCAGCGGCGTCGAGTCGGTGGCCGGCTGCAGCGTGCCGCTGGCGTCGGGCAAGTAGAAGGTGGGCAGCAGCGCGGGCTTGGCGGCGGGCAGGCCAGGGATGCCGGTGCTGCTGTGGCTGTAGCGGTAGGGGATGTGGCGGTAGCGCAGCAGCGCCAGCATCTTGCGGGTGTAGGGCGAGCCATGCACGCCAAAAAACTGCAAGGGACTGGGTGGCATGGCGGCTCCGGTGCTTGGGTGCTTGGGTGGGCTGCTTGGGTGGACGGCTGGGCAGGCCGGGGGCGGCAGGCCCCAAGCTCAGCGCGGCGCAGCCAGGCGCATCACGCTGGCGTAGCCGGGCTGCACTTCCATGCGGGCGGTGGTGCCGGCGGCCTGCAGCAGGGCATGGGCTGCCGGCAACTGCCAGCAGGGCAGCTGGGTGAACAGGTGGTGCTCGGCGTGGAAGTTGACCCAGTAGGGTGCGATCAGCGCCCGCTCCAGCCAGTTGGCCCGGGTGGTGCGGGCCTGGCGCAGCGGGTCGGGCTGGTCGACCGGCACCAGCGCATGCTCGGCAATGTTGCGCAGCCGGGTGACCAGCGGCAGCCAGGTGGCCATCGGCAGAGCCCACAGCGCCAGCCACAGCCACCACCAGCCGGCGGCGGCAAACAGCGCAAAACCCAGGCCGTTGGCGATCCAGAAATGGCGGTCTTGCGAGGCCAGCGTGGGCAGGGCCGCCGGCCCGCCGCGCCGCAGCAGCGGTGCGATGCGCTGCTTGTAGAAGGTCTGGCCGCTCAGGTCGCGCCACACCTTGCGCCACAGCGACGCGCGGCTGATGGGGAAGGGCGCCGACAGCACCAGGTCCGGGTCTTCGGCCTGCTGCACATAGCGGTGGTGCTGCAGGTGGTAGGGGCGGTAGCTGTGCAGGGCGGCGGCGCACAGCCAGTGGCCCACCCAGTCATTGACACGGCGCCGTGGGGTGCAGCAGGCCATGGGCGGCATCGTGCATCAGGATCGCCAGGCCCAGCTGGCGGGTGCCGATCACCAGCACGCACAGCGGCAGCAGCAGCGGCCAGCGCGCACCCACCAGCATGGCCAGGCCGATGGTGCCCCAGGCATGGGCCACCAGCCACAGGCCGCGCCAGGACGACTTGGCGCTGAGCCGGCGCCACTGGTCGGGCGTGAAATGGTCGTCGGGGCGGGCGCGGGGGGCAATGGCCATGGTGCAGTGCATTGTGGTGGCGGCCTGTCGGCAGCAACGTCGCGCACTTGACGGGCGCGTGGCGCGCAGGTGAAGCGCAGGTGGCGCGCACCGGACACCGCAGCATGGCGACAATCGGCGCATGCCTGCCCTGAACCCCCTCCAGACCCTGGACACCCCCGCCGCCTTGCTGGACGTGGCGCGGCTGCAGCACAACCTGCAGCACATGCAGGACCGCATCAGCGCGCTGGGCGTGGCCTTGCGGCCGCACATCAAGACCAGCAAGTGCCTGGCGGTGGTGCAGCGCCAGCTGGCGCTGGGCGCGCGTGGGGTCACCGTGTCGACGCTGAAAGAAGCGCAGCAGTGCCTGGACGCCGGCATCACCGACATCACCTATGCCGTGGGCATTGCCGCTGCCAAGCTGCCACAGGTGCTGGCGCTGCGCCGCAGCGGCGCGGCGCTCAGCATCCTGACCGACAACCTGGCCAGCGCCGCGGCCATTGCCGCCTTCTGCCGCGCGCAGGGCGAAGCCATTCCGGTGCTGATCGAAATCGACACCGACCAGCACCGCAGCGGCGTCGCACCCGAATCCGACCTGCTGCTGGACCTGGGCCGCGCCCTGCACCAGGGCGGCGCCGGCCTGGGCCGCAGCCTGCTGGCCGGCGTGCTGACCCATGCCGGCGCCAGCTACCAGTGCAACACCCCCGCCGCCTTGCAGGCCATGGCCGAGCAGGAACGCGCCGGCTGCGTGCGCGCCGCCGAGCGCCTGCGTGCGGCCGGCCTGCCTTGCCCGGTGGTGAGCGTGGGCTCCACGCCCACCGCGCTGTCGGCCACCCGGCTGGACGGCGTGACCGAGGTGCGCGCCGGTGTCTATGCCTTCATGGACCTGGTGATGGCCAACGTGGGCGTGTGCCGGCCCGACGAGATCGCGCTGAGCGTGCTGGCCACGGTGATCGGCCACCAGCCTGAAAAAGGCTGGGCCCTGGTCGACGCCGGCTGGATGGCGATGAGCCGCGACCGCGGCACCCAGGCCCAGGCCTGCGACTACGGCTATGGCCAGGTCTGTGACCTGGCCGGCGGGCTGCTGCCCGGCTGGGTGATGGCCGGCGCCAACCAGGAACACGGCATCGTGGCCTTCGACGCCAGGCTGGCGGGCGCCAGCGGCAGCACGGCCCCGCCGGACATCGCCCAGGCGCTGCCGGTGGGCACGCGCCTGCGCATCCTGCCCAACCATGCCTGCGCCACGGCGGCGCAGTTCGGCGCCTACCAGGCGCTGCAGGCCGATGGCACGCTGGCCGACTGGCCACGCTGGAACCACTGGTAAACACTGCATCTGCAGCCCCCGGGGCTGCGTACACAAGCCCATGCGACTGCCCTTTTTGATGACCCGCCAGCGCCGCTGGCTCACCCCGCTGCTGCTGGCCCTGGGCGGCGGCGCGCAGGCCCACGACACCTGGTTTGCCCAGCTGCCCACCGGCCCAAAGGGCGAAGTGGTGCTGTCGCTGGGCACCGGCGAGCAGTTTCCCAAGCAGCAGACGCCGCTGGACAAGGACCTGATCAAGGCCAGTGCCTGCCAAGGCATGGGCCCCACCCGCCAGCCAGCGGCCAAGCCGCTGCAGTGGGTGGCCTACCGACCGGACGCGGTGCTGCTGCGCAGCGCATTGCCGGCGCAGGCCGACACCCGGCAGAGTTGCTGGATGCAGGCCCAGCCTTTGGCCATCGACCTGGATGACGCCATCGTGAACCTCTACCTGGACGAGATCCGCGCGCTGCCAACGGTGCGCGAGCGCTGGGCCAGCTTGAAGGCCCGCGGCGTGCGCTGGCAAGAGCGCTATGTCAAGCATGCCCGCATCGAGCTGCCGGCGGCCACGCCGTCGGCCGCCACGGCCGGTCAGGCCGGCCAGGCAAGCGGTGCCGGCAGCCCGGCGGCCGCCCCCGGGCTGGACCTGCAGGCCGACATGCCCGCCGGCCCGCTGCGCGTGGGCGACACGCTGCGTGTGCAATTGCTGCGCGACGGCAAGCCCCTGGCCGGCCTGCCGGTGGTGCTGCGCAATGACCTGAGCCCGCTGGCGCTGTGGCACCGCAGCGACGCCGACGGCTGGGTCAACGCCCTGTTGCCGCTGGCCGCCCGCTGGCTGGTCAGCGCCGTCGACCTGCGCCCGTCCGACACCCAGCCCGACGGCTGGGACAGCCGCTTCATCAGCCTGAGCGTCGAAGCGCTGCCACGGCGCTGACCGGCCTGGTGCCGGCCCGGCGGTTCGGCCGAGGCCGGCCAGACCAGTGCGCTGGCCTCAAACAACTGACCCCAACCAACTGACCGCCGGCGACAGCCGCCAGGTGTGCAGCCGCATCGCGCACCCGGCAGATCGGCAGAGGGGGGACCTCCGTTCAAGGAGGCGCCCCTGCCACAACACCCGGCGTGCGGGTCCGCACCCGGCGGTTCGCGCGCCTGGGGTCAGGAGAGTCTGGGGACGCTCAGGCGGTCGAAGTGGGCGGTGGCGGTGACCTACACGCTCAGCACCAGCACCTCAGTGCTGACGGTCAACCTGAAGGGGCGGGCTTTTTGCCAGCAGAACATGGAGCCGGCCATTTCAATGGGCGGCCCTGATCGAGCTTAAAGCCGGGACGCCTCGCCGGGATCGGGTCGCAACCCCGGATCGGTTCGACCCGGGAGCTGACGCAGCGTCAGCGATACCGTGCACCCGGCGGGCGTTGCCACCAGGGTGCAGCGCCCACCGTGGGCCCGCGCCACCAGGTCAGCCAGCATCAGACCGAGCCCGGTCCTGCCGCTGTAGTTTTCTTCGTCCATGGCGGCCTGCAAACCCTGCCGTTCCGGCTCCGGGATGCCGGGCCCGTTGTCGCTGACCACGATGCAGGCATGCGTGGTTCCGTGGGCCGAAGCGCGCACACTCACCCAGGTGGCACCGTGGCGCTCAGCGTTGTCGAACAGGTTCATGAGCGCAGCTGCCAGCAAGTCAGGATCACCGTGCATCGCCACCTGCGACTCGCAAGACATCGAGAGGGATTCGAACGGCAACTGCGCCACCAGCGACTCCAGGTCGATGGGCTGCGCTTGCGGCTCGCTGCCGGTGCGGAACATGGTCAGCAAGGCCGTGACGACGCGGCGCAATCGGCTGGCAGCGTCGCGGCAGCGTTGCAGGAAGACTTTGTCCTCGTCTTGGGTGGCGCGGCGTTGCACGACCGCGAGGTTGGCGATGACGGTGGCCAGCGGTGTACGCAAGGCATGGGCCGCATGCGCCGCAAAAGCTTGTTCGTTGGCAATGCGCTTGGCCAGCCGCGCGCCAAGTTCAGTGATGGCCGCGTGGACCGGCACCAACTCCTCCCTGCTGGGTGCTGGCAGGGCAGATGCCTCCGCCAGCGGATCGTGCCCGCGCACCGCAGCGGCCAATTCGCCCAGTGGCGCCAGTTCGCGCCGGGTGCGCACGCGCAGCCACAGCACCGCAGCCATGCCGACCAGCAATGCCGCTCCGATCGTGAATGACACTGCCTCGCGCCGCGCCTCGCTCCGCTCAGCACCATCCTGGGCGACCAGCAGCATGCGCTGTTGCGCACCGAAAGGCATGGCAAACACCCGCCAGCCACCGGCAACGGAGAAGCCCTCAGTCCGCTGCGAAGTAAGGGCCTTGTCCGGCGCGCGGTGCGAGCGAAGGTCAACCGTTCCCGATGCATTCACCAATTGCCACACCAGCTGTTCATCGTGGGCGGGTGCGGGCAATGACCGGTCAGGCCCCGGCTGCAGCGACGCGCTGTTGAACTGCAGCACGCCAAGGATGATTTCTGCCGACTCCTTCAGGCCGTGGTCCAGGACCTCTTCCACTTCGTGCCGCACCACATAGCCCACCGCGATGCTGGTGGCGATGCCCCAGGCCAGGCCGATGACCACCAAGGCGCCAAGCAGCCGGCGCTGGATCGACGGCAGCTTCTTCATGGCACCACCCGGTAGCCCATGCCACGCACCGTCTCAATCAGATCGCGACCGAGCTTGGCGCGCAGGTTCGAGATGTGCACCTCGATCGAATTGCTCGCGACCTCGCCTTCCAGGCCGTGCACCAGAGACTCCAGGTCGGCTTTGGCCACCAGGCGCCCGGCGCGGCGGGCCAAGGCCTCCAGCAGAGCCCATTCACGCGCCGTGAGTCTGGCCATCACCGCATCCACAAAGACCGAACGGGTGCTGAAGTCGATCTCGACCGATCCAAAGCGTTGCCGGGGCGAACTCATGCCGGCTGCACGCCGCGTGATGGCGCGCACGCGGGCGCAAAGCTCCTCCGGGTCGAAGGGTTTGACCAGGTAGTCGTCGGCGCCCGTGTCCAGGCCCTGCACGCGGTCGGCGATCAAGTCGCGGGCCGTCAGGATGATCACCGGCGTCTTCACGCCCTGGCGCCGCAGCTGGTGCACCCAATCGACGCCTGAGCCGTCGGGCAGCTGCCAATCGACCAAAAAGGCGTCGTAGGTTTCGGCATGCAGCGAGCGCGCTTCCAACAGGCGTTGGCACCAGTCCACGGCGTGTCCGTCGGTTTCCAGAAAGGCTTTCAGGCCTTCTCCGAGGCCGCGGTCGTCTTCAAGCAAAAGCAGTCGCATGCCGGTGTCCTTTCAGTGCATCCAAGGTAGCACGGCGACTGGCGGCATTGGATTAGCTTCGCTTCAGCAATGCCGGCGATCCTTCGTCGATCAAGCCCATCCCAGGGCTAGCAAGGGTCCGCTTCGCCATGAATCACCACCATCGCCATCGGCTGCGCCTGGCCGTCCTGCGCGTCGCCATCCCGCTTCTGGTCTGGAGCGGCGCTGCCATGCCGGCCAGCACCAAAACCGGCAGCGAAGAGCCGCCGGTCACGCTCAACCCCGCGCAGGTCAAGGCGCTGGGTGTGCGCACGCAGGCGCCGTCGTCGGGGGCAGCGGCCGCAGCCAGCTACCCTGGCGTGCTGACCATTCCCAGTGGGCAAGAGCGTGTGGTCGCGACGCCGCTGCCAGGCCTGGTTGAAGCGCTGTTCGTCAGCGTCGGTGACGCGGTGAAGGCCGGGCAGGTGATTGCCCGCGTCCGCAGTCCGCAGGCGCTGGAGATGGCCGTCGAACTCGGCAGCCTGCGCGTGCAGGCTGACGTGGCCGCCAGTGCGCTGGCGCGCGACGATGCGCTGCACCGGGAAGGCCTGATCGCCACGTCGAGGCTGGAGGCCACCCGCGGCCAGGCCGCACTTGCCAAGGCCCAGCGCGACCAGCGCGAAGCGATGCTGGCCCGCCTCGGGCCGGCCGGTGCGGGCGGCGTCATCAACCTGCTGGCGCCCGTGGCAGGCGTCGTCGTCGAGCGGCCGGCTGCCATCGGGCAGCGCGTTGAAGGTGCTGCAGCGCTGTATCGCATCGCCCAGCTGTCGCCCCTGTGGGTGGAACTGCAGGTGCCGGCGCAGCAGGCGGAATCAGTGCGGCCCGGCATGAACGTGCGCATCCAGGGCGCATCGACACCGGCCCGTGTGCTGGTGACAGGCGCGACCGTGGACCCGGCCTCGCAAACCGTGCTGGTACGGGCCGAACTGCGCAATCCGCCACCCAACTTGCGTGCCGGCCAGGCCGTGGAGGCCACGCTCGAGCGGCCCGAAGCCGGGGTGTTGCAGCTGCCCGATGCCGCCGTTGTGCGTGAAGGCACGCAGGCCTACGTGTTTGTCGAAGCCGGTGGCGGCCGCTACAGCCGGGTCGTGGTGCAGCCGCTGTCGGCAACCGGCGGCAGCACGGCAGTCAAGGGCCTCGCACCCAACGCGAAAGTCGTCGTCGAAGGCACCGCCGCGCTGAAGGCGCTGCGCAGTGCCGGCAAGTCCTGAGGCAGATCTTCCATGTTGTCCAAGCTCATTGACGCCGCCTTGCGCCAGCGCCCGCTGGTGATGATCTGCACGGCCGTCCTGCTGGCCGCAGGCGCCTGGTCTTTCCTGAAGTTGCCGATCGACGCCTTTCCCGATGTCTCCTCCACCCAGGTCAAGCTGGTCCTGAAGGCTCCCGGCATGACGCCCGAGGAGGTGGAGTCCCGTATCACCGTGCCCATCGAACAGGAAGTGCTGGGCATCCCGCGGCAGACCATGCTGCGATCAACATCCAAGTACGCGCTGGCGGACATCACGCTCGACTTCGAGGAAGGCACCGACGTCTACTGGGCGCGGCAACAGGTGGCCGAGCGCCTGTCCGGCGTGATGAAGGACCTGCCGCTGAACACCACTGGTGGCTTGGCCCCCATCACCACGCCTCTGGGCGAGATGTTCATGTTCACCATCGAAGGGCCGCAGTCGCTGGAAGAGCGGCGCCGCGTGCTGGACTGGGTGGTCCGGCCGGCCCTGCGCACCATCCCGGGCGTGGCGGAGGTGAACAGCCTGGGTGGACGCGTGCGCACGCTGGAAGTGGTGCCACAGCCCGGCGCCTTGCTGGCCCGCGGTCTGACGCTGAACCAGCTCGAGGAGGCCCTCGTCAGCGGCAACAAGAACGATGGCGCCGGCCGATTGGTGGCCGGTGAAGAGGCGTTGATCGTTCGCGCCGAAGGCGCCATCCAGACCCTGGACGACGCCCGCAAGACGGTGGTGCGCGCGGCGGACGGGCGGCTCGTGCGTGTGGGTGACGTGGCCGAGGTGCGCTACGGCGAACTCACGCGTTATGGCGCCGTCAGCCGCAACGGCCAGGGCGAGACGGTGGAAGGCCTGGTGCTGGGCCTGCGCGGCGCCAATGCGCGCGAAGTGGTGGCTGCGGTCAAAGATCGGCTGGCGACGCTGCAGGCGCAGCTGCCGCCCGGCATGTCGGTGCTGCCCTTCTACGACCGCGCCCAGCTGGTGGACCGCGCGGTCGGCACCGTCGGCAAGGCCCTGGCCGAAGCGGTGGTGCTGGTGGTGGGCCTGTTGTTGCTGTTCCTGGGCAACGTGCGCGCTGCGATGGTCGTCGCGCTGATGGTGCCGCTGTCGGCGCTGGGCACCTTCGTGCTGATGCGCTACTTCGGCCTGTCGGCCAACCTGATGAGCCTGGGCGGTCTGGCCATCGCCATCGGCATGCTGGTGGACGGTGCGGTGGTGGTGGTTGAGAACATCGAAACCGAATTCGCCCGGCCACAGGCATTGGGCCATTCGAAACGGGGCGTCGTGTTCCACGCCTGCAAGGAGGTGGCAATGCCGGTGGTGTCGGGCATTGCGATCATCGTCATCGTCTTCCTGCCACTGCTCACGCTGGAAGGGCTGGAGGGCAAACTGTTTGCGCCAGTGGCATTGACGATCGTGTTCGCGCTGCTGGTGTCGCTGGTGCTGTCCCTGGTGGTGGTGCCGGTGCTCGCCTCGTGGCTGCTCCGGGCGGGCCCTGCCCACGAGCCGTGGGTGATGAAGCATCTGTCGCGCCTGTACGACCGCGCCCTGGGCCTGGCCCTGCAGCACGAGAAGAAGGTCTATGGCGCGGCGGCGGCGGCGCTGCTGGTGGGGGGCGCGCTGTTTGTCGTGGTGGGCAAGTCTTTCATGCCGACCCTGGATGAGGGCGACATGATCGTGCAGCTGGAGAAGCTGCCCTCGATCGGCCTGGACCAGGCCGTGAACATCGACCTGAGCGTGCAGCGCGCGCTGCTGGCAAGGGTGCCCGAGGTCCGGGGGATCGTTGCGCGCTCGGGTTCGGATGAACTCGGTCTGGACCCGATGGGTTTGAACCAGACCGACAGTTTTCTGGTCCTGAAACCGCGCGCCGAATGGCGGCGCGACAACAAGGAATGGCTGACCCAGGAACTGCGCACGGTGCTGGAAGACTTCCCCGGGGTGGACGCCAGCTTCACCCAGCCCATCGACATGCGCGTTTCGGAAATGCTGACCGGCGTGCGCGGCGACCTGGCGATCAAGCTCTACGGCACCGACCTGGTCCAGCTCGGGCAACTGGCCGCGCAGGTGGAAAAGCTCGTGGCCGGCATCGACGGCGCCGTGGACACGCTGACCGTGCGCAACGACGGCGTGCAGTACCTGCAGATCGAGATCGACCGCATGGCGGCCGGCCGCTTTGGCCTGGCGGCCGACCAGATCCAGGCGGACCTGCGGCGCTGGGTCGAGGGCAAGCCGGTGGGCCTGGTCCACGAAGCCGGCCGCCGCACGCCTATCGTGCTTCGGGGCAGCGAGGCGCTGCGCGGCTCGGCCGCCGACTTCGAAGCCCTGCGCCTGAGCACGCCTGATGGCATGTCCGTGCCGCTGTCTGCGGTGGCAAAACTGCGCCGTGAAGGAGGCCCGGTCAAGGTCGATCGGGAACTGGGCCGGCGCTTCGTCGTCGTGCAGACCAACGTCCAGGGCCGCGATCTGGTCGGTTTTGTCGAACAGGCGCAGCGCATGGTGGCCGAGCAGGTCAAGCTGCCGCCGGGCTATGCGGTGGCGTGGGGCGGCAAGTTCGAAAACCAGCAACGCGCGGCACGCCGCCTGCTGCTGGTGGTGCCACTGGCGCTGGGGCTGATTTTTTTCATCCTGTTTTCCACCTTCCGCTCGGTCGGTCAGGCCTTGCTGGTGCTGGCGAATGTGCCGCTGGCACTGATTGGCGGCATTGCCGGCCTGGTGGTGGCGGGTGAATACCTCAGTGTGCCGGCCTCGGTGGGCTTCATTGCCCTGCTCGGCATTGCAGTGCTCAATGGTGTGGTGCTGGTCAGCCACTTCAACCAGCTGCTGGCGCAGGGCTTGTCGATGGCCGACACCGTGGTCGAAGGCGCACGGCGGCGTTTGCGGCCGGTGTTGATGACCGCCGCCATCAGCGCCGGCGGCCTGGTGCCGCTGCTGTTTGCCAGCGGCCCGGGTTCTGAGATTCAGAAGCCACTGGCCATCGTGGTGATTGGGGGCCTGGTGTCTTCGACCGCACTGACCCTGATCCTGCTGCCGCTGCTGTTCAAGCGCTTCGGCTTTGTGCCGGCACCCGTCGCCGACCTGGAACTGGAGCCCGCCGCAGCATGAGCACCAGCCTGTACGGCGTGGCGCTGCTGCTGCCCGAGAAATGCGCAGACCGCGTGCTGCGCTGGCTGCTGTCGCGGCCGCGCTGGGACATTGCATGCACCCAGCGTGGTGGCGGTGCGCGGGGCCCCGAAGTCAAAGGCCATTCGCACAAAGGCGCGATGCAGATCTTCGTGAGGCGCACCGAGTTGCAACTGCTGGTCTCCGGCGACCGCCTGGGCGGTGTGGGGGACGAACTGCGCGATCTGCTGGCCGAACAGCAGTGCCGGCGGCGGGTGCAGCGGCTTGTTCATGCCGGCGAGTTCCCCACCCGCCGTTCATCGTTTCTCAAGGACTTCGAATGACGTTGCGCAGCAATCGACACCGCCCGCTGGCGGTCCTGGCAGGTCTTTGCCTGCTGATCGCAGGCCCTTGGTCTGCAGCCCAGGCGCAGCCCGTGCAGGTACCGGGCATGCCGCCTGAGGCCCGCGTGGTGGAGGTGTTGGGTGCCTTGCCGGCCTACCGCGCGGCACTGCGCGACACGCAGGCCGCAGACGCCGTGGCGCAACAGCTGAAGACCGGTTCGCAAGAATGGTCGGTGAGCGCCAGCTCGGCCAACCGGCGCCAACGCGACGGGCAGCCTGCCCGCAGCAGCGAATGGGAGCTGGGCCTGGACCGCGCCGTGCGCTGGCCAGGCAAGACGGCGGGCTACGAGCGCCTGGGCCAGGCGCAGATGCTGCGCGCGCAAGCCGCAGTCAGCCGCACCTGGCGCGAACAGTCGCGCGCCTTGCTCGACGCGTCCAGCGGCTGGTGGCGCGAACAGGAAGCAGTGCGCGTTTGGCAGGAGCAGGCCGCGCTGCAGCGTGAGCAGCTCACAGCAACAGCACGGCGGCGTGCACTCGGCGCCGCAGCCACGCTGGAGCAGCAGCAGGCCGAAGCCGCTGCGACGCAGGTGCAGGCCCAGCTCGAAGCGGCGCTGGCCCGCCGGGCACTGGCGGCTGCGCAAATCGAGCAGCGCTTTGTGGGCATTGCGCTGCCAGCCGAGGCGCGCCTGGCCGACCCAGAGCCGCTGGCCGATGGTGGCGCAGCGCGCGTTGAACAATTTCGCGCGGCCAATGTCGTA